>CAWKJQ010000011.1:0-131751 GCA_963849935.1 uncultured Actinomycetota bacterium | reverse complement strand
GATCGCGAGCGGCATGCCGTCCAGGCGCCGGCAGATCTCGGCGATCAGGGGTGAATTCTCCTCCGTGAGGCCGAAATCGGGCCTCGTCCGGCGGGCACGGTCGACGAACAATTCGACGGCCTCGTCGTAGACCGACAGCGACGGCACCCGCCAGGTCTGCTCCCCGGCGATGCCGATCGGCTCGCGGCTGGTCGCCAGCACGGTGACACCCGCGCCCGCGTCTAACAGCGCCATCAACAGATCGGCGCAGGCGTCCAGCAGGTGCTCGCAATTGTCGAGGACCAACAACAAGGTGCGGTCCCGCACGAACTTCGACAGCGTCTCAATGGTCGAGCGGCCAGGCTGGTCGGCAAGACCCAACGTGCGTGCCAGCACGACCGGCACCAGAAGGGGGTTGGCGACCGGCGCGAGGTCGACAAACCAGGCGCCACCGGGAAACTCGTCGGCCAATTGGGCGGCGACCCGCACCGCCAACCGCGTCTTTCCGACGCCGCCCGCGCCGGTCAGGGTCACCAACCTGTTCTCTTTCAATATCTGTGTCACGTCGCCGATCTGCGCGCTGCGGCCGACGAAGCTCGTCAACTGGGGCGGAAGATGCTTAGTCCCAATGTCTTTCGCGGTGCGCAGCGGTGGGAAGTCGCTGCGCAGGACGCGATGATTGAGTTGCACGACCCGTTCCGGACGCGGCAGGTCCCGCAATGCATGCTCACCGAGGTCCGTCAGCCACGCATCGGCCGGCAACCGGTCGATCACCAATGGTTCCGTCGCGCCGGATAACACGGTCTGCCCGCCATGGGCGAGGTCACGCAGGCGCGCTGTCCGGTTGATCGTGCTGCCGGCATAGTTGCCGGCGTCGCGCAACTGGATCTCACCGGTGTGCAGGCCGATGCGGATCCGGATCGGCGGCTGGACGGTCAGCTGTAGCTGCAGTGCGCACGCGACCGCATCGCTGGCCCGCGCGAATGCCGCCACGAAGCTGTCGCCCTCGCCCTGTTCGACGGGCCGCACGCCGCCGTGACCGGCAACCAGGTCGTTGACGGTTTGATTGAGCTGTCCGAGCGCGGCAGCCATGATGTCGGGCTGGGTTTCCCACAACCGCGTCGAGCCTTCGACATCGGCGAGCAGCAACGTCACGGTCCCAGTGGGCAGCTCGCTCACGCTCTGCTCGCTCCAAGTCAGCAGGGGCATGTCCGCCGGCGGATCAATTCTGATCATGTTAGCCAGCATGCGGGCCTGGCGAGGCGAAAACATCAGCACAATCGCGTACACCCCGGCCGCGGCTATGCGGATTTACGCTAAAAGAGTCTTTGCCGCGCGCGGCCTCAGTCGTTCGCGTGCCGCTCGTAGTCCCAGCGCTCCAAGCGGTCCTGCACGTGCACGAAGCCGATCCCGGCTAAGGGCGCGGCTACTGCAAAGCAGACCAGCAACAACTGAGACATGACCTAAAACCTCCAAAACCCTTCACTGATCTGACGTCGGTCAGGCATGAGAAGTTCATTCCGTTCACCCGGTAACCAGCGCGCGGTCCGCGAGCGCACCCATCAGCGGGGCCACCAACTGCGCGTACTCGGTTGTCACATGGTTGTCGTCGCGGAAGACCAGGGTGTTGCCGACGATGATCGGGCAGCGGTCGGGGGTGCAGAACATATCGGTCAGATCGGCGTAGTGCCCGCCGCTGCGGGCGGTCACCGCCTGCTCGGCGGCGATCCCGTCGCCGTCCAGCGCTGCGGGTTTCGTTGGCGTACAAGCGCTTACGTCGTCCAGGTGGGCGGACAGACACGTCGGTGCGGACGAATGCGGGTCGGGTGCGGGCCCCAGCACCAGGACGGTCGCGCCGGTGCCGCGCAACTGCGCCACGGTGCGTCCCAGGCTGTCGATCCATGCGGGGTCGTAGGAGGTGAAGCCGAAGTCGCCGCCGTAGCGCCGGCTCATGTCCAGCACGATCAGGCGTGGGTGTTCGGCGCTCATCCGGTCCATGATCTGGGCGCGCCACTGTTCGCATTCGGTGTATTCGCGGCCCAGATACGGGCTCAGGATGTGCAGGTCCTGCAGCGGGCAGGTCACCTTGGCCAGCGTCTCCAGCCGCCAGTGCCGCTGCTCGGCGAGTTGCTCGAAGGCGGGGTTCCACATCGCGGCGTGCGAGTCGCCGATCAAGGCGACGGTCGTCGGCGAGGCGGTGTCGCCCGTCGCGCACTCGCTTTGTCCCACGTCGCGCCACGAGCGCACGCAGCCGTTGACGAACACCGCGGCCTTGTCGTCAGGCGCTTGGACCAGTGGCGGGTCCAGGTTCGACGGAACGGCTCGCAGTCCGACGGCCAACGCGAGCGCCTCGCGGGCTTGATCGAACGCCTGACGAACCGCTGCCTCCTGGGGACTGACGGCGGGGTCTTTGATCGGGGACGCAGCAACGATGTTGGCGCGTGGAGCGGCCACTCCGTGGCCCGCTGGTTCCGGTATCGCGTTGAGCAACAGCATGCATGCGCACGCGGTCGCGGCCGTCGCACCGCCCGCCATCACCAGGCTGACTTTCGCCGACCGGCGCAGCGCCGCGGCGAAGCGGCCGGGATTTTCCACCAGATGCAGCGTGATGACGGCGAGCCCGGCGGAGACGGCCGTCGCGCTCAGCTTGGTCGGCAGCCCCGCGGACTCGCTGACCAGCGCCGGCATCAGCAGCAGCACCGGCCAGTGCCACAGGTACCACGAGTAGGAGATCCGGCCGATCGCGCGCATCGCCGGGCGACACAGTAGGCGACCGGGCCCCAGGCCACCGGTGACGGCGCCACCGCCGATGATCAGCGCCGTGCCGAGCACCGGCAGCAGCGCCTCGGTGCCCGGATACGGGGTGTGCGAGTCGAGTTGGGTGCAGGTCAGCAGGATCAGCCCCAGGCCGCCCCACCCGGCGATCGACGCGGTCCGCGGCGACAGCCGGCGCCACTGCTGCAGCGACAGGGCCACCAGCCCGCCGGCAGCCAGCTCCCAGGCGCGGGTTGGCAGCGAGAAGAACGCCCACGACGGCGATGTCCGGGTCCACAGCGCGCCCGCCGTCAACGACGCCGCGGCGATTACCGCGAGGACCACCGCATACGGTGTGGCGCGCGCGGCGGCCCCACGAAGCCGCGGAATGCGCCCGACCGACCAGGCGACCGCGATGATCACCACCGGCCACACCAGGTAGAACTGCTCCTCAACGCCCAATGACCAGTAGTGCTGGAAGGGTGACGGGGTGTCGGATGCCAGGTAGTCGGTGCCACGCGCCGCGAACCGATAATTGCCGACATACAGGGCGCTGGCGATGCCGTCGAGAAACACGCTGCGTGCCTGCAGCGGGGGCAGCACCGCGGCCGCGACGATCGCGGTGATGGTGCCCACGGTCGCCGCGGCCGGCAGGAGCCGCCGGGCGCGTGCTCCGTAAAAGCGGCCCAGCGCAACGGTATTCGTCGTGCTCGCCTCGCGAAAGAGCAGCCCGGTGATCAGGAATCCGGAGATGACGAAGAAGACGTCCACCCCGATATAGCCGCCGGTGATTCCCGGGATGCCCGCGTGATAGAGCACGACCGCGATCACCGCGACGGCACGCAGCCCCTCGATGTCGGGCCGGAATCCGCTTCGGGCAGTTCGCCGCCCCACTCGGGGTGGGCTGCTGGCGACTGATTTCTTCCGAAGTGTCATGTGTGTGTGGGGCTAGGTCGCCATCCAGGCAAGCTCACCGGGCAGCTGGCTGCGCCAGTAGGCGACGTCGTGCCCGCCGAGCGAGAAACTGCCGGCCGGCGGGGTCTTCAGCTGGTAGACGAATTGCTTTGTGGCGAAATAGAAGCGGTCGAAGTTGCCGCAGTCCACCCGCAGCGGAATCGAGTTCAGCGCCGGCAGACCCAGCACGCTGTTCTGCACAAAGTCGTCGTTGCTGTCGAACGCCCCGGGCGCGCTGAGCGGGTACGAGGTGTACAGCGCCGGGCTGATCGCGCAGATGCCTGCCGTCCGTGCCGGTCCCAGCTTGGCCCCCAGACGAAGCGCCCCGTATCCGCCCATCGACCACCCCATGAAACCGACCCGAGAGGTGTCGAAACCCATGCTGGACAGCATCGGCAGCAGTTCGTCCAGCACCATGGCGCCGGAGTCCTCGCCGGAAGTCCTTTTGTGCCAATAGGTGTTGCCGCCGTCGACGCCGACGACCGCGAACGGCGGCTTGCCCTCCTTGGCCAGTTGGGCCAGCCCGTCCGGGACTCCCATGTCGAGCATCTGGTTGGCGTCGCCGTCCACCCCGTGCAGTGCGATCACGGGTCGCAGCGCGCCGGTCTGGCCCGGCGGCATGGCGATCACGTAGTTGGTCTTGATTCCCCCACGCGCGGCCGACACGAACGAGCCGGTGAGCCGGGTCGGCAGACTCTTGCCCGCCGTCGGCGGCTCGAACGGCGCGG
The DNA here is from genome assembly GCA_963849935.1 of uncultured Actinomycetota bacterium. Lineage (GTDB taxonomy): Bacteria > Actinomycetota > Actinomycetes > Mycobacteriales > Mycobacteriaceae > Mycobacterium. The sequence continues at coordinate 127,336 of CAWKJQ010000011.1, read as the reverse complement.
GAGCCTGCGGCAACGTCGCCGCGCGCGAAGCGGGCGCAGCCAGCAGGGAGCCGAAGGTGAGCACGCCGGCGGCTCCGAGACTGGCGCCGGCGCCCATCCGGAGCACCGCTCGGCGTGTGAGGTCAGGCATGATCGCAATAATGCCGCGCTGAGCGGGGATTACCCGCCCAGCCACGCCGTATTGGAAGCATTGTGTGATCTGGCGTGACCTTTCGGTCACGGACCGGTGATCCTTCGAGCCCGTGATGCCGGCGTCGAGTTGCGGCATCGCGGCAGATCGTGGTCATCGTAGCGCCGATTCCGCCGGTTGCCGACGCCTAGATCATTGCGATCGTATTGCCTTCCGGGACAGCGGGAGACGCGGTCATGCCGGCCGTCCAGCCGCTGTCTCGAGCCGCGGATCGACGCTCGCGGCCGGCCGGCTGCCGCGGTGGTGGCGGTGTTGCGCTGGGGATGCAATCTCGCAGGTTTCAACCCTCGCTCGCCGACGCCGACCCGCGGAAGGATGGAGCCTTCAGTGCACAGGGGCGAAAGCGAGCTGAAGAGGATTGTGAATTGAGTCTTGCGTTTCATTGGTTTCTGCCGACATACGGCGATTCGCGGAATCTGGTCGCGGGTGGGCACGGCACGGCGATGTCCGGCGACCGGCCGGCGACGCTGAAGTACCTGCACCAGATCTGCACGGCCGCCGAGGACAACGGTTTCGAAGCGGTCCTCACCCCCACTGGACTGTGGTGTGAGGACGCGTGGCTGACGACGGCGATGCTGGTCGAATCGACCGAGACCCTGAAATTTCTGGTCGCGTTCCGTCCCGGCCTGCTGAGCCCGACCCTGGCCGCGCAGATGGCGGGCACCTTTCAGCGGCACTCCGAGGGGCGGCTGCTGCTCAACGTCGTCACCGGCGGCGAACCGCACGAGCAACGGGCCTACGGGGATTTCCTGGACAAGGAGGCGCGGTACGCGCGCACCGCCGAGTTCCTGCATGTGGTGCGCCAGCTGTGGGCCTCCAAGGAGCCGGTAACGTTTGCCGGAGAACACATTCAGGTCGAGGGCGCCCAGCTGAACAACCCGCCCGATCCGATACCGGCGGTGTTCTTCGGCGGATCCTCGGCATCCGCCGGGCCGGTGGCGGCCAAGCACTCCGATGTGTACCTCACCTGGGGTGAGCCGCTGAGTGCGGTGGCCAAGAAGCTCGACTGGATTCGCGGGCTGGCCGTCGACGCCGGCCGGATCCTGCAGTACGGCTTGCGCATTCACGTCATCAGCCGCGACACGGCCGCCGAGGCGTGGGCCGAGGCCGACCGGTTGCTGGCCGCGATCGACCCGGCGGACGTCGAACGGGTGCAGGCCAGCCTGGCGCGCAGCGAATCCGAAGGCCAGCGCCGCATGCTGGACCTGCATGGCGGCAACAGCAGTAAATTGCTGGTCGCGCCCAACCTGTGGGCCGGGGTGGGCCTGGTTCGCGGTGGAGCGGGCACCGCCCTGGTCGGATCGCATGCCGAAGTCGCCGAGCGCCTGGCCGAATACGCCAAGCTGGGCATCAGCCACTTCATCCTGTCGGGATATCCGCATCTGGAAGAGGCCTACTGGTTCGGGGAGGGCGTCCTGCCGCTTCTGGAGCGAATGGGCTTGTGGCACCACCCCAATCGCCAATCGCACCCGGCGGCGGCGACGCCGTTCGCCGTCGCCTCGGCGCACTGACGGCCATGGCGGCAACCTTGCCGGCGTCGCCGGCCGACGCCCGGATCGCCGGCCCGGGGCCGGACGCGGTGGACGAATCCTCCGACCAGCAGCGCCGGCGGCTGCGCATCGTCGTCGCGGCGAGCCTGTTGGGTACGACGGTCGAGTGGTACGACTTCTTCCTGTACGCCACCGCCGCCGGCCTGGTGTTCAACAAGCTGTTCTTTCCCAACGAAAGTTCTTTGGTGGGAACGCTATTGGCGTTCGCGACCTTCGCCGTCGGGTTCGTCATGCGGCCCGTCGGGGGTCTGGTGTTCGGCCACATCGGCGACCGGATCGGCCGTAAGCGCAGCCTCGCGTTGACCATGCTCATCATGGGCGGCGCGACGGCACTGATCGGGGCGTTGCCGACGGCCGCTCAGATCGGGGTGTGGGCGCCGGTGCTGCTGCTGGTCTTGCGCGTGCTGCAGGGTTTCGCGCTCGGCGGTGAGTGGGGCGGGGCGGTGTTGCTGGCCGTCGAACACAGCCCCGGTGACCGGCGCGGCCGGTTCGGGGCGGTTCCGCAGATCGGTTTGGCGCTCGGATTGGCCTTGGGCACCGGCATATTCGCCTTCCTGCAAGTCGTCTTGGGGCCTGCGCGGTTTCTCGCCTACGGCTGGCGCATCGGGTTCCTGCTGAGCCTGCTGCTGGTCGTGATCGGCATCGTGGTCCGGTTGCGGGTCGACGAGACACCGGCGTTCCGCGAATTGCAAGACCTGCAGGCCGCATCCACCGTGCCGATCCGCGACATCGTCCGCGAGCCACGTTCCCGGCGCAACACCGTGCTGGGCCTGTTGTCGCGGTGGGCGGAAGGCTCCGCCTTCAACACCTGGGGTGTCTTCGCCATCAGCTACGCCACCGGCGCGTTGGGATTGAGTCGGGTGCCGGTCCTGGTGGTGGTGACCATTGCCGCCCTGGTGATGGCGGTGCTGCTGCCGATATCGGGGCGATTGACCGAGCGCTTCGGTCCGCGGCGGGTGTATCTGGTCGGCATCGCCTGCTACGGCCTGGCGGCCTTCCCGGCGTTCGCCCTGTTCGGCACCAAAAACCTGGTCTGGTTCGGGCTGGCGATGATCATCGTGTTCGGCGCGGTGCATGCGCTGTTCTACGGCGCGCAGGGCACGCTGTACTCCGCGTTGTATCCCACCAACACGCGCTACACAGGATTGTCGTTCGTCTACCAGGTCTCGGGTATCTATGCCTCCGGGGTCACCCCGATGATCCTGACCGCGCTGATCGCGGCACTCGGCGGCGCGCCGTGGCTGGCGTGCGGGTATCTGGTCGCGACCGCGGTGATCAGTGTGATCGCCACGGCGCTGATTCGCGATCGGGACCTGTACCTGTAGGTCGTTGTTGCTGCCGGCCGCGAAGCCCGATAGCGTCCGGACATGCGGCGCACGCAACGCCAGGCGAGTTCCGGTTCTGCGGGGGAGGGTCCCGGCGCGGCCGACGGCGGCGTCAATCCGCAACTGCGCCAAGGGCTGTCGCAGCGGCAGCTCAGCATGATCGCCCTCGGCGGCGTGATCGGCGCCGGCCTGTTCGTCGGGTCCGGCGTGGTGATCAAAGACACCGGCCCGGCAGCGTTCCTCACCTACGCCCTGTGCGGCCTGCTCATCGTCCTGGTGATGCGGATGCTGGGTGAGATGGCGGCCGCCAACCCGTCGACCGGATCGTTCGCCGACTACGCGGCCAAGGCCCTGGGCGGCTGGGCGGGATTCTCGGTCGCCTGGCTGTATTGGTATTTCTGGGTGATCGTGGTGGGCTTCGAGGCTGTGGCCGGCGGGAAGGTGCTCAACTACTGGTTCCATGCGCCGCTATGGCTGCTGTCGCTGTGCCTGATGGTGTTGATGACGGCGACCAACTTGTTCTCGGTGTCGTCCTTCGGCGAATTCGAATTCTGGTTCGCCGGAATCAAAGTCGCGACGATTGTGATCTTTCTGGTCGTGGGCGCGGCGTACGTCATCGGATTGGTTCCGGGGCATCACGTAGGTATGGCCAATCTGCACGCACACGGCGGGTTCTTTCCCCACGGCGTGGGCGCGGTGTTCGCCGCCATCGTGGTGGTGATCTTTTCCATGGTGGGCGCCGAGATCGTCACCGTCGCCGCGGCGGAAAGTCGGGACCCCGAGCTCGCGGTCCAGAAGGCGACCCGATCGGTGGTGGCACGCATCGCAATCTTCTTCGTCGGGTCGGTCTTTTTGCTCGTGGTGCTGTTGCCGTGGGATTCCGTGGAACTCGGTGCCTCCCCGTACGTGGCCGCACTCAAACACATGGGGCTTTCCGGGGCGGACCAGGTGATGAACGCCGTCGTGCTGACCGCGGTGCTGTCCTGCCTGAACTCCGGTCTTTACACCGCCTCGCGCATGTTGTTCGTGCTGGCCGAACGGCGCGAGGCCCCAATGAAATTGGTCAAGCTGAGCAGGCGCGGCGTTCCGCACTTCGCGATCCTGTGTTCGTCGGCGGTCGGGTTCGGATGCGTCATCATGGCGCGGGTCGCGCCCAACACGGTGTTCCTGTTCCTGCTCAACTCGTCGGGCGCCATCATCCTGTTCGTCTATTGGTTGATCGCCCTGTCGCAGATCATCCTGCGTCGCCGGACGCCCGCGGAAAACCTGACGGTGAAGATGTGGTTCTACCCGGTGCTGTCCATCGTCACGCTGGCCGGAATCACCGCCGTGCTGGTGCAAATGGCGTTCGACCGCACGGCGCGCAGCCAGCTGTGGCTCAGCCTGCTGTCCTGGGCGGTGGTTATCGGCCTGTACTTCTTCGCGCGATCCCGCGGCCGTGTCGGGGGACTGAGTCCGTCTCAAACGCGCTAGTACATGCGCTAGCGAGTTTGAGACTCACACTGCACCAGCCAGACCGATGCCAGTGTGACGGATGTGACGCCGGGCACCGGTCAGGCCCACTGGCGATGTCGGTGACCGCGCCGCGTCCGACCGTCCGTTCGACGATCGCCGTGATCCGCATCACCCGGTCGTCAGGAGGTCCGCGTGAGCAACACCGCCTGCTCGAACGGCAGCCTGGCGAAAACCGGTCGCACCCTGCGTGTTACGTGTGCCGCCGCCTCGTCCTTGCTGACCACCCGCGGATCGGCGATGCCGAATTCCTTGCCCTTGCTGCGCAGCCGCCCGCCCCCTGCGGCCTTCAGGTTCTTCAGCCAATCCCGGTCGGGGCCATAGGTCAGCAGGATGGCCACGCCGGGTTTGCCCTCGACCTCGATGTTGAACACGTTGACCGGTGTGCGGTACTGCTTGCCCGATCGCCGCCCGACATGCTCGACGATCCCGAACGGCGGGAGCCAACCGGCCCACATCCGCTGAATCGGGTTGGTGACGTGACGGTTGAACCGGGCCAGCCCTTGTGGGAGTTGCATACCGCTATCCAACTCGCGGCGCCCGGCCAGGACAACCCACCCTCAGACGCGCGGCGGAAAAGGATTACGACGCCGGGCGCCGCAGCCTCATCGCGGCGCAGGAAGCCGGTAAGCAGGACGCCGATTAACACGGCCACCGGTACCGCGCCGGCTCCTCATAGCACTTTCTGCTACACCCTGTAGTTGAATGGCCCGCGCGGGCTGGGACACTGGTCCTCATGGCAAGCAGTGATCAGGCGACCGCGCACGCCACCGGGGCCCCGCGGGCCACGGCGGTTTCGGCCCGGCTGTTCGAGGACGCCTGCGCCGTGATTCCCGGTGGGGTGAACTCTCCGGTCCGCGCGTTCAACGCGGTGGGCGGGACGCCGCCGTTCATCACCGAGGCGCGCGGGTGCCTGCTTACCGATGCCGACGGCAACCGCTACGTGGACCTGGTCTGCTCGTGGGGGCCGATGATCCTGGGGCATGCGCACCCGGCCGTCGTCGAGGCCGTCACCAAGGCCGCCGCGTCGGGCCTGTCGTTCGGGGCGCCCACGCCGGCCGAGAGCGAGCTGGCCGCCGAGATGATCGGGCGGGTGGCGCCGGTCGAACGGATCCGGCTGGTCAACTCGGGCACCGAGGCCACCATGAGCGCGGTGCGGCTCGCCCGCGGCTTCACCGGCCGGGCCAAGGTCGTCAAGTTCTCCGGCTGCTACCACGGCCATGTCGACGCGCTGCTCGCCGACGCGGGCTCCGGGGTGGCGACGCTGGGGCTGCCGTCCTCGCCCGGAGTCACCGGCGCGACGGCGGCCGACACAATCGTGTTGCCCTACAACGACATCGATGCGGTGCAACAGACCTTCGCCCGGTTCGGCGACCAGATCGCGGCGGTGATCACCGAGGCCAGTCCCGGCAACATGGGAGTGGTCCCGCCCGCGCCCGGTTACAACGCGGCGCTGCGTGCGATCACCGCCGAGCACGGTGCGCTGTTGATCGTCGACGAGGTGATGACCGGCTTCCGGGTCAGCCGAAGTGGTTGGTACGGAATCGATCCCGTAGAGGCCGACCTGTTCACCTTCGGCAAGGTGATGAGCGGCGGTCTGCCTGCCGCCGCATTCGGCGGGCGGGCCGAGGTGATGGAGCGGCTGGCGCCGCTGGGCCCGGTATATCAGGCCGGCACGCTGTCGGGTAACCCGGTGGCGATGGCCGCCGGGCTGGCGACCCTGCGCAACGCGGACGCCGACGCCTACGCGACGCTGGACGCCAACGCCGACCGCCTGGCCGGCCTGTTCTCCGACGCGCTCACGAATGCCGGTGTCCCGCATCAGATTCCGCGTGCCGGCAACATGCTCAGCGTGTTCTTCTCCGAAACGCCGGTGACAGATTTCGCGTCCGCCCGGGCCACTCAGACGTGGCGCTATCCGCCGTTCTTCCATGCGCTGCTGAACGCCGGTGTGTACCCGCCGTGCAGCGCCTTCGAGGCGTGGTTCGTCTCGACCGCGCTCGACGACGGCGCGTTCGACCGGATCGCCGACGCCCTACCCGCCGCGGCCAGGGCCGCCGCCGGCGCCGAGGAGGGGAAGTCTTGATGGCCGAGCACACCCGGGTACATGTCGTGCGGCACGGCGAGGTGTACAACCCGAACGGCATCCTCTACGGGCGGCTGCCCGGGTTCCATCTCTCCGACAACGGCCGCGCGCAAGCGGCCGCGGTGGCCGACGCGCTGGCTCACCGCGACATCGTCGCGGTGATCGCCTCGCCGCTGCAACGGGCCCAGGAAACCGCCGCGCCCATCGCCGCCAAGCACGGACTGGACGTCGACACCGACCCGGACCTGATCGAATCGGCCAACTTCTTCGAGGGCCGACGGGTCAGCCCGGGGGACGGCGCCTGGCGCGACCCGCGGGTGTGGTGGCAACTGCGCAACCCGTTCCGGCCGTCCTGGGGTGAGCCGTACGCCGAGATCGCGGCCCGGATGCTGACAGCGGTGGACAAGGCCCGGGCCCGCGGCGCCGGCCACGAGGTGGTGTGCGTCAGCCATCAACTGCCGGTATGGACGCTGCGGCTGCGCGTGACGGGCCGGCGGCTGTGGCATGACCCGCGGCGGCGGGAATGCGGGCTCGCGTCGGTGACCACCCTGGTCTACGACGGCGACCGGCTGGTCGACGTCGAGTACAGCGAACCGGCGGCGCCTTGACCGCGCGACGGCAGGCGATGGCGGGGGTCGTGCTGGCGGGGCTGCTGCCCGGCCTGCTCGCCGGCTGCTCCTCCGGGCACGACGCCGTCGCCCAGGGCGGCACCTTCGAATTCGTTTCCCCCGGCGGCAAGACCGACATCTACTACGACCCACCGTCCAGCCGTGGCCGCCCAGGACCGCTGGCCGGGCCCGACCTGGCCGACCCCGCGCACACGCTGTCGCTGGACGACCCGATCTTCGCGGGCCGCGTCGTGGTCATCAACATCTGGGGGCAGTGGTGCGGACCGTGCCGCGCCGAGGTCACGCAGCTGCAGCGGGTGTATGACGCCACCCGCGGTGCCGGGGTGTCTTTCCTGGGCATCGACGTCCGGGACAACAACCGGCAGGCGGCGCTGGACTTCGTCAACGACCGGCAGGTGACGTTCCCGTCCATCTATGACCCGGCGATGCGCACCCTGATCGCGTTCGGCGGCAAATACCCCACCACCGTGATCCCGTCCACGCTGGTCCTGGACCGTCAGCACCGCGTCGCGGCGGTCTTCCTGCGCGAACTGCTGGCGTCCGACCTGCAGCCGGTGGTGCAGCGGCTGGCCGGCGAGGCCTCGCCCACCCCGGCCGCCAAGGCAGGGCCGGCACCGCAATGACCGGATTCACCCAGATCGCCGCCGCCGGACCGCTTCTGGTGGCCCTCGGGGTGTGCCTGCTGGCGGGACTGGTGTCGTTCGCCTCGCCGTGCGTCGTGCCGCTGGTGCCCGGCTACCTGTCGTACCTGGCCGCGGTCGTCGGGGTGGACGAACAGCCGGCGGCGGGTGCGATCAAAGCCCCGCCGGGCGCGCGGTGGCGGGTCGCGGGATCCGCCGCGTTGTTCGTCGCCGGATTCACCACGGTGTTCGTCCTCGGCACCGTCGCCGTCCTCGGCATGACGACGACGCTGATCACCAACCAACTGCTGCTGCAACGGGCCGGGGGAGTGCTGACCATCGTCATGGGCCTGGTGTTCGTGGGCCTCATCCCGGCCCTGCAGCGCCAGGCCCGGTTCAGCCCGCGGCAGCTGACGACGGTCGCCGGGGCGCCGGTGCTGGGGGCGGTGTTCGCCCTGGGCTGGACGCCGTGCCTGGGGCCGACGCTGGCCGGCGTGATCACCGTCGCCTCGGCCACCGACGGCGCCAGCGTGGCGCGCGGAATCGTGCTGGTGATCGCGTACTGCCTGGGCCTGGGCATCCCGTTCGTGCTGCTGGCGTTCGGTTCGGCGGGTGCGGTGGGCGGCCTGGGCTGGCTGCGCCGGCATACCCGGGCCATCCAGATCTTCGGCGGCGTCGCTGCTGATGGCCGTCGGTGCGCTGCTGGTCACCGGGGTGTGGAACGACTTCATCTCCTGGCTGCGCGACGCGTTCGTGTCCGACGTGAGGTTGCCGATTTGAGGCAACTTCTCCGCTTGGAGCCGCAACACCTGGCGCGCGCTGACCTCGATGGGCACCGCGCTGGTGCTGTTGTTCCTGCTCGCATTGGGCGCGATACCCGGCGCGCTGTTGCCGCAACGCAGCCTCAACGCCGGCAAGGTCGACGACTACCTGAAGGCCCACCCGGTGCTCGGACCGTGGCTGGATCGGGCTGCAGGCGTTCAACGTCTTCTCCAGCTTCTGGTTCACCGCCGTCTACGTGCTGCTGTTCGTGTCCCTGGTCGGCTGCCTCACCCCGCGGATGATCGAGCATGTCCGCAGCCTGCGATCGACCCCGGTGGCCGCCCCGCGCAACCTGTCACGGCTGCCCAAATACACCAGTCACCGGATCGAGGCCGGCGCCGAGGAGCTGAACAGCCTGGCCAACACTTTCGCCGGGCGGCTGCGCGGCTGGCGCACCGCCATCCGGCACCGCGACGGCGTCGAGCCCGCGGGCGGCGAAGTCGTGGAGGTGTCCGCCGAGAAGGGCTACCTGCGCGAGTTCGGCAACATCGTCTTCCACTTCTCGCTGCTGGGCCTGCTGGTCGCGGTGGCCGTCGGCAAGCTGTTCGGCTACGAGGGCAACGTCATCGTCATCGCCGACGGCGGACCCGGCTTCTGCTCGGCCTCGCCGGCCGCGTTCGACTCGTTCCGGGCCGGCAACACCGTCGACGGCACCTCGCTGCACCCGTTGTGCATCCGGGTCGACGACTTCACGGCGCACTATCTGCCGTCGGGGCAGGCCACCTCGTTCGCGGCGAACATCGACTACCAGTCCGGCAACGATCTGAGCGCCAACCGGTGGCGGCCTTACCAGCTGGAGGTCAACCATCCGCTGCGGCTCGGTGGCGACCGGGTGTACCTGCAGGGGCACGGTTACGCGCCCACCTTCAGCGTGACCTACCCGGACGGCCAGATCCGCACGGCGACGGTGCAATGGCGACCGGACAATCCGCAGACCCTGCTGTCCTCGGGCGTGGTGCGCATCGACCCGCCCGCCGGCAGCTATCCCACGGCCGCGGAACGCCGCAACCACGAGATCGCCATCCAGGGTCTGCTGGCGCCGACCGAGCAGCTGGAAGGCACTCTGCTGTCGTCGCGCTTCCCGGCCCTGGACGCCCCGGCGGTGGCCGTCGACATCTATCGCGGTGACACCGGGCTGGACACCGGCCGGCCCCAGTCGCTGTTCACCCTGGATCCCCGCCTGATCGAGCAGCACCGGCTGACCAAGGAGAAGCGGGTCAATCTGCGTGCGGGCCAGTCGGTCCGGATCGACCAGGGGCCGGCGGCGGGAACGGTGATTCGCTTCGACGGCGCCGTGCCGTTCGTCAACCTGCAGGTCTCGCACGACCCCGGCCAGACCTGGGTGCTTGTCTTCGCCATCACGATGATGGCCGGTCTGGTGGTATCGCTGCTGGTGCGCCGCCGACGGGTGTGGATCCGTCTGACGCCCGGCGCCGGTGGGTCGCCCGGTACCGTGAACGTCGAACTGGGTGGCCTGGCGCGCACCGACAACTCCGGTTGGGGCGACGAATTCGAGCGACTGTCCGAGCGGCTGGTGTTCGGCGACTCCGGCGCCGGTCGCACCGCGACACCCGCCGCGCCGGACCGTGAAGCGACACCCGCAGCGTCCAAAAGGAGTTCTGAGGTGGACGTCAAATGAATACCGTGCACGTCAACATCGAGCTGGCGCGCTACTCCGACTGGGCGTTCACGTCGGCGGTGGTGGCGCTGGTGATCGCCCTGCTGTTGTTGGCCTTCGAACTGGCCTACGCAGGCGGGCGCCGCGCCGATCAGCGCGCCGCGGGTGCTGGCCGGCGCCGTCAGCGCCGACTCCGCCACCCCCGGGGTCGTCGAAGAGGCACCCCTGCGCCCGATCGACGAACGTGTCGGCCGGGCCGGCCTGGCGGTGGTGTACCTGGGCATCGGGCTGTTACTGACCTGCCTGGTGCTGCGCGGCCTGGCCACCCTGCGGGTGCCCTGGGGCAACATGTACGAATTCATCAACCTGACGTGCCTGTGCGGGTTGATCGCCGGGGCGGTCGTGCTGCGCCGCCCGCAATACCGACCGCTGTGGGTATTTCTGCTGCTGCCGGTGCTGATCCTGCTCACGGTGTCCGGTCGCTGGCTCTACACCAACGCCGCGCCGGTGATGCCCGCGCTGCAGTCCTACTGGCTGCCCATCCATGTGTCGGTGGTCAGCCTGGGATCGGGGGTGTTCCTGGTCGCGGGCATCGCCAGCATCCTGTTCCTGGCGCGCACGTCGCCGCTCGGCGACCCCGAAAGCGGCACGCACAGCGCGCTGAGCAGGCTGGTGCAGCGGTTCCCCGACGCGCAGACCCTGGACCGCATCGCCTATCGCACGACCATTTTCGCTTTCCCGGTGTTCGGTTTCGGCGTGATTTTCGGAGCGATCTGGGCCGAGGAGGCGTGGGGCAGATATTGGGGCTGGGACCCCAAGGAGACGGTGTCTTTTGTCGCCTGGGTGATCTATGCGGCCTACCTGCACGCCAGGTCAACCGCGGGGTGGCGGGACAGGAAGGCCGCCTGGATCAATGTGGCGGGGTTTGTGGCCATGGTCTTCAATCTGTTCTTCGTTAACCTGGTCACGGTAGGCCTGCATTCTTATGCGGGCGTCGGGTGACGGGTGGACAACCGGCCCGAATAGGGCGCGAATGCGCCGAAAACGCACAACAAGGGGAGTGCAGTGACCGAGCATCCAGGGACGGGCGTGGGGTCGCCCGAACAACCCACCACGCAGATACCGCCGCAGGCATCGTCGGCGGCAGACCAGCAGGAGACCGCCCAACCGCAGGCCGAGTCCGGCGGCGACGCCCCAACCCGCGCCTTCGCCGGGTTCCGTACCGAACGCCGCGCACCCCGGCCCCGAGCGCCAGCCCGCCGCGCCCCCACGGCGCCCAGGCCGGGCGGAATGCCGCCCTGGGACTCCACGCCGGTGACCGGCATCCCCCGGGTCGACCCCACCGCCTACGGCGCCTACTACACCGGCCCGGACGCGCCGCCCACCCAGGTCAAGGGGGCGCCGCAGCGCCCGGAGCACCTGCCGCACACGCCGTATCCCGAGCTGTCGACCGGCATGTTGTTGCGGCCGGTCGCCCCGCCGCCGTCCGACGGATGGCGCCTGCTGCTGTTCAAGATGTCGGGCGGGCTGATCAACCTGGGCGAGAGCCCACGGGCCACCCGGCACAACAACCTGGTTGCCCAGGTGAACCGGCCGCTGCGGGGCTCCTACCGGGTGGCGTTCCTGTCGCTGAAGGGCGGGGTCGGCAAGACCACGATCGCCGCGACGCTGGGCGCCACCTTCGCCTCCATCCGCGGTGACCGGGTGGTGGCCGTGGACGCCAATCCCGACCGCGGCACGCTGAGCCAGAAGATCCCGCTGGAGACGGCGGCGACGGTGCGCCAGCTGCTGCACGACGCCGGAACCATCGAGCGCTACAGCGATGTGCGTCGCTACACCTCCAAGGGGCCCAGCGGTCTCGAGGTGTTGGCGTCCGAAACGGATCCCGGCATATCGGATGCGTTCAGCGCCCAGGACTACGAGCGGATCCTGGACATCCTGGAACGGTTCTACGGCTTGGTGCTCACCGACTGCGGGCCCGGACTGCTGCACTCGGTGATGAACTCGGTGCTGGAGAAGGCGGACGCCCTCATCGTGGTCAGTTCGGCGTCCATCGACGGCGCGCGCAGCGCCTCGGCGACGCTGGACTGGCTGGATGCGCACGGGCATGACCACCTGGTCCGCAATTCCATTGCGGTCATCAACGGGGTGAAGTCGCGCCCCGGCAAGGTCGACATGAACAAGGTGATCGACCACTTCTCCCGGCGCTGCCGCGCGGTTCAGCTGGTGCCGTTCGACCCGCACCTCGAAGAGGGCGCCGAGATCGATCTGGACCGGTTACGCCGCGAGACGCGCGAGGCGCTCACCGAGCTGGCGGCCATCGTCGCCGACGGGTTCCCCGGCGACCAGCACAACCCGGGAGTGCTCGGCTAGAACCAGCAGCGGGCCGCCGCCAGAGCTAGCGCGGGTTAGTTGTCGCCGTGACCCAACCGCCGCAAGAAATCCGGGTCGTCGTCGGGCCCGATGACGCGCGTCTTCGGCCGGCGGGCCTGCGACCGCGCCGCACGCCAGCCAACGTAGATCAGCGTCCCCAAAATCACGACGAGCAGCAGGTAGAGCACGCAACACCTCCTTGGGGCGAATATACCCGCGCCGTAGGCTCAACCTGTGTCACAAGAAGCGAGCGACGACAGCACCGGGAGCGCGGGAAACCACGCCGCTATCGACGGCACGGCGCAAGGCGCCGGGAGCCGTGTCGTCGTCGACGTGGCGGCATACATGGCGGCGCGGCTGCTGCTGGCGGTCGTGCTCACCGGCGTGATCTACGGTGTCGCGCGCTTGGTCGGAATCACGCAATTCCCCATCGTGGTGGCGGTGCTGTTCGCCCTGATCATCGCGATGCCACTGGGCATCTGGGTGTTCGCCCCGCTGCGCCGGCGCGCCACGGCCGCACTCGCGGTCGCCGGGGAACGACGCCGCCGGGAGCGTGAACTCCTCCAGGCCCGACTGCACGGGGAGGCCACACCAGACGAGGGCGACGACCAAGAATCAGGGCGCGGTTAGCCGTTCGGCAGCCGCACGACCTGCGCGGCATAGCTCAGGCCGGCGCCGTAACCGAGTAGCAGCGCCAGGTCGCCGGCCTTGGCCGCCCCGGTCGCCAGCAGTTCGGCCATCGCCAGGGGGATGGACGCGGCCGAGGTGTTTCCGGTGTGCTCGATGTCGTTGGCGATCACCGCGTCCGGCCGCAGCTCGAGGTTCTTGGCCAGGACCTCGTTGATCCGGCTGTTGGCCTGATGCGGCAGGAACACGTCGATCTCGTCGGGCCGGATTCCCGCCGCGTCCATGGCCTGGCGACCTACCTTGCCCATCTCGAACGCCGCCCACCGGAACACCGCGCTGCCTTCGAGCCGCAGGTACGGGCGCTCGCCCGTCGGGTTCTCGGTGTAGTCGATCCAATCGATGTCCTGGCGGATGGCGGTGGCCTGTGCGCCGTCGCTGCCCCAGATGGTCGGACCGATGCCTTGGTCGGGCGTCTCGCCCACCACCACTCCGGCCGCGCCGTCGGCGAAGATGAAGCAGTTGCTGCGATCCTTCATGTCCACGGTGGGAGACAGCTTCTCCGAGCCGAGCACCAGCACCTTGGCGGCGGTCCCGCCGCGCACCATGTCGGCCGCCACCCCGAGCGCGTAACCGAAGCCGGCGCACCCGGCCGAGATGTCGAACGCGGGAACCCCGGCGGCGCCCAGCGAAGTGGCGACCGCTGGCGCGCAGGCGGGGGTCTGCAGGAAATGGGTGCTGGTGGCGACGATGACGCAATCGACGTCGGACGGCTCGAGGGACGCCTTGGCAATCGCCTCCTGCCCTGCCGCCGTTGCCATGGAAGCAGCGGATTCGTCGCGTCGGGCGAATCGGCGCGTCTTGATTCCGGTTCGCGAATAGATCCACTCGTCGGACGAGTCGATGTTCTCGCAGAGCTCCTCGTTGGTGACCACCCGCTCCGGGCGGTAGGACCCGACGCTGAGCAAGCCGGTGGTCGTGGGCCCGCCGGGCGCGGCAATCGGCTTCATTGCGGTCCCTTCGCTATCGCCGGAACGGACGCCAACGCGGCCGCTCCCGGGGTCCCGCTGCGTCTGCTCGCACTCCAGATAGACCCTACGTCCCCAGCGCCAGCGCCGCGGCCACGGCGATCGCCCACACCACCATCGCCAGCCCGGTGTCGCGCAGCACCGGGATCAGGTCAGGTCCGCCGCGGCCGGATCGCACCGGGGCCGCAGCGCGCACGGCCAGCGGCGTGGCCACCAATCCCGCGGCGCACCATGGCGTCGCCACCATGAGCACCAGCGTCAACACCCCGGCGGTCCCCAGCAGCGCCTGATAGAGGATCCGGGTGCGGGCATCGCCCAGCCGCACCGCCAGGGTGACCTTTCCCGACCGCGCGTCGGTGGGAATGTCCCGCAGGTTGTTGGCCACCAGCACCGACGAGGACAACGCCCCGATCGAGACGGCCAGCACCAGGCCCACCCAGTCCACCCGCAGCGCCTGGGTGTACTGGGTGCCCAGCACGGCGATGAGTCCGAAGAACAGGAACACCGCGGCTTCGCCAAATCCGGCGTAGCCGTAGGGTTTCGACCCGCCGGTGTACAGCCACGCCCCGGCGATGCAGGCCGCGCCCACCGCGATCAGCCACGGGGCGCTGAACAGTGCCAGCGCGAGCCCGGCGAGCGCGCCGACGGTCAGGCTGGCGACCGCGGCGGCCAGCACCGCTCGCGGCGCGGCCAGCCGGGAGCCGACCAGGCGCACCGGGCCGGCCCGGTCGTCGTCGGTGCCGCGGATGCCGTCGGAGTAGTCGTTGGCGTAGTTGACGCCGATGGTCAGCGCGAGCGCGACGGCCAGCGCCAGCAGCGCCTTCCACCACACCGCGGAGTGCAGCCAAGCCGCCGCCCCGGTGCCCGCGACGACCGGCGCCACCGCGTTGGGCAACGTCCGCGGCCGCGCACCGGAAATCCACTGCCCGAAGATTGGCCACACGAACATCCTGCCAGGGTGCGGGCCTCCGATCCCGGCGCCCCGGCAGCCGCGAGCACCCGGCGTCATGCACCACAATGGTCGGATGCTTGGAGTCATCGGCGGCAGCGGCTTCTACACCTTTTTCGGGTCCGACGCCCACGACGTCACCGTCGACACTCCCTACGGGTCGCCCAGCGCCCCCGTCACCGTCGGCGCCGTCGGGCGACCACGAGGTGGCTTTCCTGCCGCGCCACGGCGCCAAGCACGAATTCTCCGCCCACACGGTGCCGTACCGGGCCAACATGTGGGCGCTGCGCAAGCTCGGTGTGCGGCGGGTGCTCGCGCCGTGCGCGGTCGGCAGCCTGAAACCCGAACTCGGCCCGGGCGCCGTCGTGGTGCCCGACCAACTCGTCGACCGCACCAGGGGCCGCGCCGACACCTATTTCGACTCCGGCGGCATCCACGTCGATTTCGCCGACCCGTACTGCCCGGCGCTGCGCGACGCGGTGACCGGCCTGCCCGACGTGGTTGACGGCGGCACCATGGTGGTGATTCAGGGGCCGCGCTTTTCCACCCGCGCCGAAAGCCAGTGGTTCGCCTCGGCCGGCTTCTCGCTGGTCAACATGACCGGCTATCCGGAGGCGGTGCTGGCGCGTGAGCTCGAATTATGTTACGCCGCAATTGCTTTGGTGACCGATCTGGATGCCGGTGTGAGCGCCGGCGAGGGCGTGAAGGCCGTCGACGTGTTCGCCCAGTTCGAGAAGAACGTCGAGGTGTTCAAGACGTTGGTGCGCCAGGCGATCGGCCGAGTGGCCGCCGAGCGCAGCTGTACGCACTGCCAGCCGCACGCCGGCGTCACGCTTGCCCATCGAGCTGCCGTGAGGGTGTTACTGACCGGGGCGGCCGGCTTCATCGGTTCGCGGGTGGACGCCGCGCTGCGCGCGGCGGGACACGAGGTGGTCGCCCTGGATGCGTTGCTGCCGGCCGCGCACGGCCCAAACCCGGTGCTGCCGCTGGGATGTCACCGCGTCGATGTGCGCGACGCCGACGCGCTGGCGCCCCTGTTGGCCGGCGTGGATGTGGTGTGTCACCAGGCGGCGATGGTGGGTGCGGGCGTGGACGCCGCCGACGCCCCCGCCTACGGCGGCCACAACGACCTGGCCACCACGGTCCTATTGGCGCAGATGTTCGCCGCCGGGGTGCGCCGCCTGGTGCTGGCCTCATCGATGGTGGTGTACGGGCAGGGCAGGTATCACTGCGAGCAGCACGGGCCGGTGGATCCGCTGCCGCGGCGGCGCGCGGACCTCGACGCCGGAATCTTCGAGCACCGTTGCCCGCTCGGCGGAGAGGAACTGCACTGGCGCCTGGTCGACGAGGACGCCTGCCTGCGGCCACGAAGCCTGTACGCCGCCAGCAAGACGGCGCAGGAGCATTACGCGCTTGCCTGGTCTGAGGCCACGGGTGGCTCGGTGGTGGCGCTGCGCTACCACAATGTCTACGGACCCGGCATGCCGCGCGACACCCCCTACTCCGGGGTGGCGGCAATCTTCCGGTCGGCGCTGGAAAAGGGCGATGCGCCAAGGGTTTTCGAGGACGGCGGACAGATGCGGGACTTCGTT
Organism: uncultured Actinomycetota bacterium; assembly: GCA_963849935.1. Taxonomy (GTDB): domain Bacteria; phylum Actinomycetota; class Actinomycetes; order Mycobacteriales; family Mycobacteriaceae; genus Mycobacterium. The sequence continues at coordinate 110,418 of CAWKJQ010000011.1, read as the reverse complement.
CATGTCGACGACGTGGCCGCCGCCAATGTCGCGGCGACCCAGCAACTCGAAGGTTTCACCGCGGTCAATGTCTGCTCGGGTCAACCCATTTCGATCCTGGAGGTGGCCGGCGCGCTGTGCGGCGCACGCGGCGGTTCGCTGTCCCCGGTGGTCACCGGGCAGTACCGCAGCGGCGACGTGCGCCACATCGTCGCCGACCCGTCCCGGGCCGCCGAGGTGCTGGGTTTCCGGGCGGCCGTCGCACCCGGCGACGGGCTGCGCGAATTCGCGTTCGCGCCCCTTCGCTGAGCGCTAACCCCGCGGCGGACGGTAGATCTGCGGCTTCTGCACGGCTACCTGCCCCGTCCCGGAGTCGTCACCGCGAAAGATGCGGGGCGCGTTGGCCAGCGGGGGTATCTCGGCGGTCGGCGGCTCGCTGTCCGCGTCGGCGGCACCGGCGGGGATGCGGGTGGTCGCCGCCGCCGACGGCCCGGCGCCCTGGCCGGCCGGGACGCGGGTGGTCCTTGCCGACGCATTCGCTGCGGCGGCGCGCCTGCGGGCGGCGCGACGCGCCCGGCGTCGACCACTCAGCTGCCCGGTGACGATGGCCGCTGCCAGGATCCCCAGTGCCAGGCCGCACAGCGTCACGTCGAAGGTGCTGGTGATCTGCTGGGCCAAGTTGTTGCCGTAGACCGGGTGCAGCGCAGGCGATTTGGGCGAGTCCGCGAACCGAGGCGCCAGCTCGACGCCGACGACGACGCGCGCGACGCTGAGGGTGGCCACAAGTCCGCACAGCGACGTGATCATTCTCGCCGAGAGGGTGGCCAGCCTGCGGCGCAACCAGATCGCCAGCACGGCGGTGACCAGATCGAACGCGGCCAGCACGATGCTGTCGTAGCGGGAGAACGGGTAGTTCAGAATCACCCCGACGATGAGGTCGGTGATCCGCATCGCCATCGACCCCAAACACCAAGCCGCGATGAGCAGCAGCCCATTTCGGGCCGCCGCGCGCCACGCGGACTCCTCCGTCGGCGAAGCGTTGCGGTGGCCGAACAGGGCCCGCGGCGCGAACAGCGCCGCGCCCGCCGCCCACGCCAGGTAGCCCTCGAACCCGACGCCTGCGGTGGACGTGTTCTGCGCGATGCCGTGGAATGCGTCGATGTCACGACCGGCGGGCAACAACCACACCAGGATCCCCGCGGCCACCGCCGACGCGCCGAGCGCGATGATGGTCAGCCGGCTCGCCCGGGCGCTGCGCAGCAGCCACCGGGAGGCAACCAGAACCGCGACTAAGGCCACCACGCCGTACACCACCGCGGTCACGATCACGGCGATGTTCTGCTTGCCGAAATCCTGGGCGCCGCCCGGCGTTTGCAGCGCGTAACGGACCCGCCAGTACAGGTTGAAACCGAAGCTGAGCACCGCCGCAAGCATCGATAAGGAGCCGATGACCCGCGCCGACCTGTGCCAGCCCGTGGACTCGTCGCCCGCCGGAACCGGTCCGGCAAGCGCGCCCGTCGGCACCGCCTGGGCGCTCAACAGTGAGCCGGCGATCCCGGCCCACGCTCCCGGGCCGACGCCGCCGGGCACGTTGACCGTGCCGCCGAAACGGACGGTCTCGTACGCGTCGAACACTACGAAGGCGAGCACCAGCAGCAGGTAGGGCACGTTGAGCGCCAGGCGGAGCCGAGCGGCCCGCGCGGGGTTGAACCGTGCACCGGTCGAGCGCCAGGAACCGGCGATGGCGACGGCGGCGACGGCCAGCACGGTCACCGCGATCAGCACCGCGGTCAGGGTCGAACTACTGCCCGGGATTCCGACGCCGAAGTAGAGGTTCCACGGCAGAAACACCGCGAGGACCAGCAGTGCCACCGCGGCCAGGTCGCCGGCGATGTACCGGTGCCGCTTCGTCCCAGCGGGGTCCGGGCCGGCGGCGCCGGTGGCGTGCGGACGGATGATGCGGGTGGCCGGTGCCTGTTGGTCGTGACCGCGGATGGGGCCGGTAGGCGTGTCGTCGCTGCTCTGGCTCACCATGCCCCCCGAGACTCAAGGACGAATACTTGCGGCGCAGTTTCGGATGTCCGGCCGGGCATTACCCGTCCGAGCCGCACGCACTGCTCATTTGCGAACATATTCTCCGTTCGGATGCCGTGGCAGTGGCTGTGATTTGCTGCTGGGGCGGAGATGAATCCGCGGGGACCGTCCTGTCGTTCGAAAAGCTGGTTACGCTGCGCAGTGAAGCTTGTCGCCTGAATGACTGACACTGCCAACGGTATCGCAAGTGTAGTGATGCCGGGACGTTGCTGGTCGCGGGGTAGCCGGGGTGAAGGAGAAGCGGGATGGACGTCGTTTTGGGGGTCGCGGTCACCGGCCCTGTCGCCCGCTTGGCGCTTGTCGGGGCGTCGGGCGCGCAGGGGGAAGTGATCGACCAATCCGTCGTCGACCTCGCCGACAATCCGATCGGGACACTGACCGAGACCGTGGTGGGCACGAATCGTCTGTTGGCCGACGAAAGGCACCGGCTCGTCGGCACCCGGGTGTGCTGGACCGACAATCCCGCCGCCGACCGGCTGCGGCGGGCACTGGAGGATTCCGGCGTCCACAACGTCGCGGTGCTCTCGGAATCGCAGGCGGTCGCCGCCCTGATGCGCGCCGCCGGCCGGCCCGGCGCGGCGCTGGTGATGGACGACGAGACCACGACGCTGTCGATGGTGGGTTCCGCCGATGGCGATCCGGACGCGCCGCCGACCGTGCTGGCCAGCCAGCCGCTGACGAGCGCCCAGGGCGGCGATGCGACGTCGGCATTCCACACCATGATGGCGAACCTGGGCGCCCACGCGGACGCCCCCCGGGACGTCTACCTGCTCGGCGCTTCGCCCGAGCTGAATCGGGTCGCTGACGAGCTTCGCGACGCGTCGACCATGCGGGTGCAGGTCGCCGATGACCCAACCTTTGCGCTCGCGCGGGGCGCCGCCATCGCCGCCGCGCCGGCGGCGGCACTCGCGGCCGGGGCGCTGGGCGATGCGACGGCCATGGCGCCGGCGGTCGGGCTGACCGGCGATGCCACCGCGATGGCCCCGGCGGCGGGGGATGCCACCGCGATGGCCCCGGCGGCCGGGGATGCCACCGCCATGGCGCCGGCGGCGGGGCTCACCGGGGACGAGACGGCCGTCGCGCCGGCATCGGAGTTCGCCGATCCGAACGCGGGAGACCAACAGCTGGCCTATTCGATGGCGGATGAGGACGAGCTCTACCCGGGCGAATTCGACGAGTACGACCCCGAACTCGACGACTACGAATACGCCGACGACGGCATCGACGAGGCCGAGGCCAAGTTGTCGCGGCGATCGTTGGTGATCGGCAACGCCGTCGTCGCCTTCGCGGTCGTCGGATTGGCGTCGCTGGCCACCGCGATCGCGGTCGCCGTTGAGCCCACCGCCAGCCGACAGCCGGTGGTGGGGGTTCAGAACGGCACCCCGGGCAAGTTCATGCCGATCCTGCCGAGCCAGCAGCAGGCGCCGCTGCCGCCGCCCCCAGTCGATGCGCCCAACGCCGGCTTCCAGGGCGGCGTCGTCCCGGCTCCGAACAACCCGGTTCCGCAGCAGCTCGCGCCGTCCGGTCCCGTTCCCGAGGCCCCGGTCAACCCCGGAGTCCTCCCCAATCCGGATCCGGGCTGGGCGCCTCGCCCGAATCCCATTGTGCCGATTCCTATTCCGATTCCGATCCCGATTCCGGGGTGGGGACCGAACTACCCGCCGTACAACCCGCCCTACACGCCTCCGACGACGACGTATTCGCCTCCGACGACGACGTATTCGCCGCCGACCACCACATACGAGCCTCCGACGACGACGTATTCGCCGCCGACAACCACGCACGAGCCTCCGACGACGACGTATTCGCCTCCCACGACGACGTATTCGCCGCCGGCCACCACGCACGAGGCGCCGACGACCACGTACGCACCGCCGAGCACCAAGGAAACCACCCAGGCACCCCCGCCCACGCACACCCAGCAGACCGTGCCGCCAACGCACTCGCAGCCGCTGTCCCCGCAGGAGCCCCGCACCCACCGCGGATTCTGAGCGTGCCCGGCGCCGACGGCCTGGTCACGGTGGTCCTGCCCTGCCTCAACGAGGAGGAGTCGCTGCCGGGCGTGCTCGCCGGCATCCCCGCCGGCTACCGAACGTTGGTGGTCGACAACAACAGCACCGACGACACCGCCGCGGTCGCGAGCCGGCACGGCGCCCGCGTCGTCGCCGAACCGCGAGCCGGATACGGCTCGGCCGTCCACGCGGGCGTACTGGCGGCGACCACACCGATCGTGGCGGTCATCGACGCCGACGGCTCGATGGATTGCCGCGAGCTGCCCCGGCTGGTCGCCGAGCTCGAGCGCGGCGCCGACCTGGTGACCGGCCGTCGCCGCCCGGTGCCCGGGCTGCACTGGCCGTGGGTGGCCCGGGTGGGCACCGTCGTCATGAGCTGGCGACTGCGCACCCGGCACGGCCTGCCGGTGCACGACATCGCGCCGATGCGGGTGGCCCGCCGCGAGCCCCTGCTGCAGCTGGGCGTCGTCGACCGGCGATCGGGTTACCCGCTGGAGCTGTTGGTGCGCGCGGCGGCCGCCGGCTGGCGCGTCGTCGAGCTCGACGTCAGCTACGGCCCACGGACGGGCGGCAAATCGAAGGTCAGCGGCTCGCTGCGGGGCAGCATCACCGCCATCCTCGACTTCTGGAAGGTGATTTCGTGAGCGTGCTGCCGGTGACTCTGCTGGTGGTCGCCAAGGCGCCTGAGCCGGGCCGGGCCAAGACGCGGCTGGCGGCGACCGTCGGCGACACGGTCGCCGCCGAGATCGCCGCCGCCGCACTGCTCGACACGCTCGACGCCGTGGCCGCCACCCCGGTGTCGGCGCGAGTGGTGGCGCTCACCGGGGACGTGGACGGCGCCGCGAACGCCGCCGAAATCCGACAGCGGCTGGCGTCCTTCACGGTCATCGCCCAGCGCGGCGAGGATTTCGCGGCCCGGCTCGCCCATGCGCACGCCGACGCCGGCGCGCGCGGGTTTCCGGTGCTGCAGATCGGGATGGACACGCCTCAGGTGAGCGCCGAGCTGTTGACCGGATGTGCGCGCCGGCTGATCGAGGTCCCGGCCGTGCTCGGGTTGGCTTGCGACGGGGGCTGGTGGGTGCTGGGCGTGCGAGAGTCCGCGATGGCGGACTGCCTGCGCACCGTCCCGATGTCCGTGCCCGACACCGGGGAGCTGACATTGAAAGCCCTGCGCGACAATGGGATTGACGTGGAGACGGTGCAGACGCTGGCCGACGTGGACTTCGTCGACGACGTAGCGGTGGTGCGCGACGCGTGTGCCCCCACCAGCCGGTTCGCTCGCGTCACCCGCGCCGCCGGCCTCTGACAGTGTCGCGGTCAGCGAAATGCACCCGCAGTCCGGCTGATCAGGCGGCATTCGCGATCTGCTCAGCTCGCACCAGGAAGCGCCCGGCGATCCCGATGTTGCGAGCACTCGCCAGCCATCGGTGCAAGCGCTGCTCGCGATTGCCACGTTGGCAAGGTGGCGACTCAGCTAGCAGGCAGCCGATCGAGTCCGCAGACGTTCAGAATTGCGGCGTCCGACCTTGCCGTTCGGCAAGCGGGCAGTGTGTAGCGAGGCGTTGGCGATCGCGTAGTAGATCAAGCACCCCGAACGACGAGAAGCCGATCACCCCGCGCAGAGTCCACTTTCGTGGGCCGCCAGGTGCAGACGACCACGGTGAGTGCCATCTCGGCGTGATGCGGCACCCGGTAGCGCGGATGAACAGCGGCCAGCCAGCCGGCGTAGAGATTGTGGTGCAGGTCGCCACTTTCTCGTCAGGCAGGATCACGCTGTAGGCCAACCGAGAGTGATCAGCGACAAGAGAGTGAATAAAGTCAAAGCCGTCGCCACGTCTACGCTCGCGATCAGGTTGGCACCCGCGCCCGTGGGCGCGCCAACCGCCGCCGTCTGGGATGCGGCCCAGCTTTTTGACGTCCATATGCACCAGCTCGCCGGGACGGGCTCGTTCGTAGCGCTCCGCACTAACCCTCGATGCCCGGATCAGCACCCCGGTCATCGGATCGCAATCGCGCAGATAGGGCAGCCCACGGCGACGCAATACCCGTGAGACCGTGCGGGGGCATACTCCCAGCTTCGCGCTGATCTCATCTGGTCCGCATCGATGGCGGCGACACCAGGACACGATCTGATTTTCCAGCGCCCGTGCAGTACGAGTGGGTGTGGTGTGCGGACGCGACGACCGGTCGAACCAACCCCGCCACGCCGGCAGTTTCAAAGCGACTGAGCCAGGTATTCACGCATGTACGAGACACCCCCATAGCGGTAGCGATATACGGCCATTGCGCCGAGCCGGCCTGATACCGCCGCACCATCACCAGACGGCCATCAGCAGGCGCACCGGCATTACGGCGGGACACGAAAACCCCCGCGGCGTGGTGTGATCATCGACAAGCCAGATCCCACCCGGGGGTTCGTCCTCACATCAAGCCGACATGCCTCCGTTGCTCACCAACGTCCTCTCCAGGTCCCACTTCTAGGCGCTACCAGTTCGTCAGGATGATCGTGTTGAGCGCCAGCGCACCGATCGCGTTGAGCGCCAACCAGATCCGGTGCGAGCGCACCGGCAGCAGTGCGCCCGCCGCGGTGAGCCAGATGGTGAACGGCAGCCAGATGCGTTCCACCTCGGCCTTGCTCAGCATGCTCAGGTCCGCGAAGACGATGGCGGCCAGCATGCCAGCAGCAGCAGGTGAAAACCGGACCGGCGACGGATGGCGGCCCAGTCGAACACCCTGCTGATTCCGGCGACGCCGCCCAAGCCGATCGCGCACACCACGCGACGCCAGGTTGGCCCAGCCCCAGTACTGGAACGGCCGGTATTTGGCGATGCCCTGCCAATAGCGCTGCTGCACAAGCGTATAGCCGTCGAACCAGAAGAACCCGGCGACGGCGAAGGCCACCGCCACCGCGATCGCGGCCAGCGCCGCCGGACCCAGCGCCCGCAGAATCGCTCGCCAGTCGCCCAGCGGCCGCCGACGGCGGAGGCCAGCACCGCCAGGGCCGGCAACCCCATCAGCATCAGGCCGTAGTTGCAGAACACGCCCCAGCCCAGCAGCAGACCCGCGCCCGGCGGCCGCCAGCGCCGGGAACCGAACCGGGCGGTGCACCGCGACGGCCAACAGCGCGATACCCCACGCCGCCGACCCCGGCGAAGTATCCGTCGGCGGAGACCGCCACCCAGATCGCCGTCGGTGCCAGGGCGACGAACGGGGCGGCGCGGCGCGCGGTCGACTCGTCGGCCAGCGCGCGCACGGCGATCACGACCGCGGCCGCCGCGCTCGAGCCGGCCAGCAGGCACAGCAGACCGGCCCAGGCGCCGCCGTGCAGGCCGAGCCGGTCCAGCCAGACGAACGTCAGCAGCGCACCGGGTGGATGCCCCGACACGTGGGTGGTCCACGAGTTCGGCTGGAAGTCGACGATCCGGCCCGCGAACGTGCGCAGCGTCGCCGGGATGTCGGTGATGCTCGGCACCTGCGACAGGTATTCGTCCCGGGTGGTCAGCCGGCCGGCGAAGCCGCGCTGCCAGCCGTCGATCATCGCCAGCGCGAACGCCCACGCCGCAGGCGGTGGCCCAGCTGCCCAGCGTCAGCGCCCGCCACGAAAGCCGTTGCGCCACAGTCGGTCCCCACGCGACGACGGCGATGGCAATGCAGCAATGGCCGGCGCGGTTCCCCAGCCGGCGTGGATCAGTCCCATTCGCCGAAGATCGGTGCGGCGCCGGCGTGCGTGGCGAACTCGCTCCGGGCCGTGTCGAGTCGCGGCTCGCACGCCCGAGGTTCAGCCGCGGCAGCACGAACGCCGCCACCACCAGCACCACCCCGACCGTGACCGCTGCCGCTTCGCGCACTGCCTCCCGTCGAGCGATCCTCACGGACGACCAGCCTATTGATCGCTCGTGCCGGCGAACCGGCGCGCCAAGCGCCGCCCGGTCGACCTTGCCGATGCCGCGGCGCGGCAGTGCGTCAACGACGTGCAGCTCGCGCGGCGCCGCGGTGGCGTCCAGGGTGCGGGTCACCTGTGCGCGCAGGCGTCCAGCGTCGGCGCCGCAGATCCGTCGCGCACCACGATCGCGGCGACCACGCGCTGGCCCAGCCGGTCGTCGGCCAGGCCGAACACCGCACAGTCGCTCACGGCGGGATGGGTGCACAGCGCCGCCTCGACCGGCTGCGGCAGTACGGTCAACCCGCCGGTGCTGATCGCGTCGTCGGCGCGACCCAGAACGGTCAGCACACCCGCATCGTCGATGGCGCCGAGATCGTCGGTGCGAAACCAGCCCGGCTCGGCGAACGGGTCGGGATCGACCGGGTTGCGGTAGCCCTTGGCCAGCGTCGCGCCGCCGATCGACGATGCGCCCGTCGGCCGATGCCGCAGCCGCACCCCGTCCAGCGGGACGCCGTCGTAGACGCAGCCCTCCGGCGGTCTCGCTCATCCCGTAGGTGCGGACCACCGTGATGCCCGCCGCGGCGGCGGCGTCGAGGACCGGTCGCGGTGCCGGGCCGCCGCCGAGCAGCACGGCGTCCAGTTCGGCGAGGGCGGCCGCGGCCGCCGGGTCGGTCGAGCGCCTTGGCCAACTGAGCGGCGACCAGCGACGTGTATCGCCGTCCTGGGCCCAATCTGCTTATGGCACTGGGTAATTCGGCGACATCGAATCCCGCGGACACGTCCATCTCGACCGGTGCCGAGCCGGCGAGCACGCTGCGCACCAAGACCTGCACACCGGCGATGTGATGCGGCGGCAAGGCCAGCAGCCAGCTGCCCGGGCCGCCGAGGCGGTCATGGGTGGCCGTCGCGCTGGCGGTCAGGGCGGCGGCGGTCAGCAAGGCGCCCTTGGGAATTCCGGTGGTTCCCGACGTCGTCGCCGACCAGGGCCACGTCGTCGTCGATCGTCTCCCCGACGCGCAGCCCCGCGCGCAGCGCGGTCGACTCGCGATCGTCTCCCGCGGGCAAGGCGACAAGCGCGGGATCGCGCCCGCTCAGCACCCGTTCCAGGGCGGGCAACAGCGACGAGGCCGCCGAGCCCGGCGGGACGCTGCAGCGCGCGCAGTACGGCTATGCCGGGTCCCCGGCCTCGTCGGCGTCGTCGAGCGGCCAGCCCTTGGCCGCCAACCGGACCCGTACCCGCTCGACGTCATTCGGTGACGGCAGCTCGTCGGTGATCTGGGTGATCAGCACGCCGATGTCGACATCGTCGAACTCGCCGCGCCGCACCAGCTCACAGGCCACCGCCTTGACTTCGTCGTTGGACAACCGGCGGGCCAGCAGAGCGAGCACCGGGAAGGTGTCGGTCGGCGGAACGCCTTCGGGATATCCCGCGCGCAGCCACGAGACGATCGAATTGAGGAATCCGTTCACGCTGCTACCGCTCCCCCCGGTGGCCGGTTCGGTAACTCGGTGGGCATCGACCGATGCTACTTGGCTTTGGCTCCCAGGAACGGATAGCCGGTGTGATGCGCGATGAAGTCCCGGGAGATGTACGCCAGCGCGAAGGCGATCACCACGAGGACCACCGCATAGATCGCCCAGCGCGATCGCCAGCAGCGCCGGGTTTTTCTGTGGCGAGCTGCCGTCGGTGCCGACCTGTCCGGCGCCGACCGCGTGGAATCGGAGCCCGAGGGCGAACAACGCCGGCAGCGCGGCACCGGCCAGCATGGCGAAGAGCAGGATCTTGAGGGAGGCCTGGTAGTTGAACCAGTCGCTGAAGTGACTCATTACGCGCTCGCCTTAATAGTGTGGTCGTCGGAGCCGTACCGCGGAGTCGTCCGCCGCCGGCTGTCGGGCCGGCGTCAGAGGGCGGGTGGTGATCGTCGGACTCTTCGAGCCCGGCGGTCAGGTCGCCCTTCCCATTCGGCGTTGACGTTGTTGTGGTCGACCTTGACCCTGCGCGACCGGATGTAGATGGCGGCCGAGACCGCGACCAGCAGCCAGAAGCCGACGATCGCGCCCGGGTAGCCGCCGATGAGGTGCACGATCCAGTAGGTGAGCGCACCGACCAGCCCGGCCAGCGGCAGCGTGACCAGCCACGCGACGCCATGCGGCCGGCGACGCCCCAGCGCACCTCGCCGCCGGGCTTGCCCAGCCCGCTGCCCAGCACCGAACCGGTGCAGACCTGCGTCGTCGACAGCGCGTAGCCGAAGTGGGTGGACAGCAGAATGACTGCGGCCGAGGACGATTCGGCGGCCATGCCCTGCGGCGACTTGATCTCGACCAGTCCCTTGCCCAGGGTGCGGATGATCCGCCAGCCGCCCAGGTAGGTGCCCGCGCGCCATCGACGACGGCGCAACCGACGATGACCCACAGCGGCGGCATGGCGGCCGTCTTGCTGATCGAGCCGTAGGACATCAGCGCCAGGAAGATGATGCCCATCGTCTTCTGCGCGTCGTCGGTGCCGTGCGCCAGCGAGACCAGCGACGCCGAGCCCCACTGCCCGTAGCCGGAACCCGGCCTCGGTGCGATTCGGTCGGGAGACCGCGGGTGATCCGGTAGACCAGCCAGGTCGCGACCGCCCCGACGACGATGGCCAGGATCGCGGACGACGACGGCCGGGATGATCGCCTTGGACACCACGCCCTTCCAGATCACCCCGTGCCCGCCGACGGCGGCGATGGTGGCGCCGACGATGCCGCCGATCAGGGCGTGCGACGAACTCGACGGGATACCGAGCAGCCAGGTCAGCAGGTTCCACACGATGCCGCCGACCAGGCCGGCGAACACCAGTTCCAGCGTCACGATGTGCCCGTCGATCAAGCCTTTGGCGATCGTCGCGGCGACGGCGGTGGACATGAACGCACCCACGAGGTTCAGCACCGCGGACAGCGCGACCGCCGCTTTGGGCTTGAGCGCACCGCTGGCGATCGAGGTCGCCATCGCGTTGCCGGTGTCATGGAAGCCGTTGGTGAAATCGAAAGCCAATGCCGTGATTACGACGATGATCAAGAGGAACAATTGGATGTTCACAGCGCCTGATTCTGGTAGTAGGGGGATTCCATTGTCGAATGCTGGGAGAGCCGAAACGCAGGTATACCTTGACTCGTCGCCAGATGTTACCTCTCAGTTAACCGGAATTTCCCTGTCGTTCACCTCGGGTGTCGCGCGCGTAGCGGGTGGTCGGAGGGTATCTCGAGGAATATCAGCGTGATTCCGTCCGGGTCGATCACATGCATCTCGTTCAAGCCCCACGGTTCCCGGCGCGCCTCGCGCGCGATCGATACCCCGCGGCCGCGGAGCTCGGCCTGGGTTGCTTCGATGTCGCGGACCTGCAGCCACAGCGCACCCGGAAACGGGCCCGCGCGAGTGGTCCGGGGAGCCGTAACCGGCGAGTTCCAGCAGCGACTGGCCCGCGAAAAACACTGTGCCCGCGCCGTATTCACGGGCGATCGCCAGGCCGATCTGGTCGCGGTAGAAGGTCAGCGACTGCTGATAGTCCGCCGGCCGGAGCAGCATCCGGCTGGCCAGGATCTCCATAGCGTCGTGTCTATCACGTGCAGCGGCATCGGGCGCAGCGTCGCCACACCCGGGCCGGTGAGGTCGTCGCAGGCGGCGGCGCGGCCCGTCATGGCGAGCAGCAACGACAGCAGTGGACCCTCGACCGGTTCCCCCTCCCCGTGCTGCCAGTCGTGGTCGGTGGCGTACAGTGCCAGCCCGGCGATGCGGTTCTTGGTGCCGATCAGCATGTTGGAGCCCTTGTAGAAGTCGATCGCCTGGCGGACGGCGTCGGGCGGGTAGCTGTGCGGGATGCCCAGCGGACGACGCACGTCCTCCCCGTGCACCACCACCTCGCCGAGCCAAGAGGCCTTGGGGCCGGGCGGCGCGGACGTGGAATTCTGCAGGCCCCGGAATTCCGCCAGGGTGGCGCCCGGGTCGGCGCCGCGGTGCTTGTCGATCTGGCCGTTGGCGAACTTGTCGAAGTTGAACCCGGCCTTGGCCATGTTGAGCAAGAACGTGGCCGGGTTCAGCGACGCCGTCGCCGACAGGTGCGCGACGATGTCGCGGACCGTCCAGCCGGGGCACAGCGACGGCGTATCCCATTGCGCCGGTGTCAGGTTGGCGAGGTCGCCGGCGAGCGCGCCGCGTTCGGCCGCGATGGTGGCCCACAGATCAGACATGGCAACTCCTGAAGCTCGAGTGGCTCGCAGGTCAGCTTTCGCGGTTGGGCTGGACGCGTTGACGCTGCATGAGTGCATTGACCCACCGCGGGCCGAAGGTGTCCAGCGCCTTGGCGGCGATCGCCATACGCGGTGCGATGCGCACCGGCCGGGTGCGGGCGGCGGTGATCATCCACTCACCGGCCTCCTCCGACGTCAGCGCCGGCATTCCCTGGTAGGCCTTCGTCGGCGCGATCATCGGGGTGGCCACCAACGGGTAGTACAGCGTGGTGGAGTGCACCCCCTTGTCGCCCCACTCGGTTTCCACGACCCGGCTCACCGTCGACAGCGCGGCCTTCGAGGCGTTGTACACCGCGAACAGCGGTGAGGCCTCCGACAGCACGCCCCACGTCGAGACGTTGATGATGTGGCCGTCGCCGCGCTCGATCATCCCCGGCGCCAGCCCGCGGATCAGCCGCAGCGGCGCGTAGTAGTTGAGCACCATGGTCCGCTCGACGTCATGCCAGCGTTCCAGCGACTCGGCCAGCGGCCGGCGGATGGACCGGCCGGCGTTGTTGATCAGGATGTCGATGCCGCCGAGGCGTTTTTCGACGTCGGCGACCAGCGCGTCGACGGCGTCCATGTCCGAGACGTCGCAGGGCAGCGGCAGCGCGTCACCGCCCGCGGTGGTGATCCGCTCGGCCAGCGCGTCCAGCAGATCCTGGCGGCGGGCGACGACGACCACCGTGGCGCCGAGGCGGGCGAACTGTTCGGCCGCGGCCTCGCCGATCCCGGACGAGGCCCCGGTGAGCAGGATGCGCTTGCCGGCCAGGTCGATCGGCTTGATCAGCGGGCGGTTGACCAGCACTTGCGGCGCAGCGGGTGGTCGCATGGTCGCCAGCACGAGCTGGTCGGTGAACCGGCCGAGGGGACTCTTGCTCACGTGGGGAGTCTAGGCGGTGCCCCCGGCGCGCCCGCCGCTAGAAGTAGCGGGGGAACCGGCTCCAGTCCGGGTCCCGCTTTTCCAGGAAGGCGTCGCGGCCCTCGACGGCCTCGTCGGTCATGTACGCCAGCCGGGTGGCCTCGCCCGCGAACAGCTGCTGTCCCACCAGGCCGTCGTCGAGCAGGTTGAACGCGAACTTCAGCATCCGTTGCGCCTGCGGCGATTTGGCGTTGATCTCGCGCGCCCATCCGATGGCCTCGGATTCCAGCTCGGCGTGGTCGACGACCTCGTTGACCGCGCCCATGTGGTGCATCTGCTCGGCGGTGTAGGCGCGGCCCAGGAAGAAGATCTCGCGGGCGAACTTCTGGCCGACCTGGCGGGCCAGGTACGCGCTGCCGTAGCCGCCGTCGAAGCTGCCGACGTCGGCGTCGGTCTGCTTGAAGCGGGCGTGTTCGCGGCTGGCCAGGGTGAGGTCGCAGACCACGTGCAGGCTGTGCCCGCCGCCGGCCGCCCACCCGTTGACCAGGCAGATGACCACCTTGGGCATGAAGCGGATCAGCCGTTGGACCTCGAGGATGTGCAGCCGGCCGGCGCGGGCGGTGTCGACGGTGTCGGCGGTCTCGCCGCTGGCGTACTGGTAGCCGCTGCGCCCGCGGATGCGTTGATCCCCGCCGGAGCAGAACGCCCAGCCGCCGTCCTTGGGCGACGGCCCGTTGCCGGTCAGCAACACCACGCCGACGTCGGGGGACATCCGGGCGTGGTCGAGCACCCGGTAGAGCTCGTCGACGGTGTGCGGCCGAAACGCATTTCGCACCTCGGGCCGATCGAACGCCACCCGCACCGTGGCGTCATCGACGTGCCGGTGATACGTGATGTCGGTCAGGTCGGTGAAGCCGTCGACGGGACGCCACTGGTCGGCATCAAACGGGTTGTCACTCAAGGTTTTTGAACTCCTATGCCGGGTCCAGCCGGAATACCGGACACACGCCGGCCAGCGCCTCGAACTCCTCGGGGCGTCCGTCCTTGACCAACCCGGAGCGTTTCATGAAGCCGACGCCCGTGGGCACCTCGGTGGGAAACGCCCGCAAGAACGGCCGCGCCGCGTCGGCGGACAACTCCACCATGCGCACCCGCTCGGAGTGCCGGCCGCGGGCCAGCGTCACATACCCGGCCGCGCGGACGTTGCGGATCCAGTCCGCGCCCGGAAATCCGCCCACCACATACCGTTTGCCGTCCACCGTCATCGGCGTGACCGGTGTCGAGCGGGGTGTCCCGGACTTGCGCCCGGGCACGGTCAACACCACCGGGCTCTCACCGCCGAAGCTCAGGCCGAGCCGCGACATCCGGATGAAGACCTTGTTCGCCGGCTTCAGCCACCACGGCGGTTTGCGGCGGCTTCGCCACGTCGGGCGTACCCATGCCTGACACAGTTAGCTTCAGGTTTGCCGCGCCCCAGATGCCGAGTGTGAACCAGCTTCCACGCTCGGGCGCTTGAGTTCTAGGGCGTCGGTTGCAACACTTCGTGATTTGAGGAGTGTTGATGGCGACTTATGGGCCCTCGGTTTTGGTTGAGCGCCAGTTTTGGCGGTTGGTTGTTCAGGGAATGACGCCGACAGATGCCGGGCCGTTGCTGGGCGTGTCGGGAGCCTGCGCGCGGGAGTGGTTTCGAGACCGTGGCGGAGTGAACCCTCAGATAACCGATCCGGCGGGACGGTTGCGGCCGCGCCTGACGATCGCAGAACGCGAAGTCATCATGATCGGGGTGGCGGCCAAGAAGTCGATTCGGGCGATAGCCAAAGAGTTAGGACGACAGCCCTCAACAGTGATGCGCGAAATCGCACTCAATGGTGGAGCGGCGGGGGTCTACGGGCCGATATCGGCGGCTGCACCGGTTCGGTGCCAATCGCGGCGGCTCGGATGCCGCAGTGCGCTATCAGGCCCACCTCGCCCAGGCCGGCAGCCAGGCTCGGGCGCATCGACCGAAAATGGGCAAGATTGGGCGCTGTGAGCCGTTGCGTGTTTTCGTCGAACAACGGCTCAACGACAAACACAGTCCGCGCCAGATCGCTGGTGTGCTGGCCCGGACCTTTCCTGATGATCCGGAGATGCGGGTGTCCCACGAAACCATTTACCGGGCCCTTTACGTGCAAGGACGCGGCGAGCTGCGCCGCGAGTTAACACGGTGTCTTCGTACCGGGCGCGCGCTGCGTAAGCCACAGCGCTCGGCGTCGGCTCGGCGCACCCGTATTCCTGACATGGTCACCCTCGCTGAGCGACCCGCTGAAGTCGAAGACCGCGCGGTACCCGGGCACTGGGAAGGCGACCTCATCCTCGGCAAAAATCAACACTCCCAAATCGGCACCCTTGTCGAGCGCTCCACCGGTTTCGTGATGCTGCTGCACCTGCCCGAGTAGCCGCCACCCTGCCGTGGTCGCCGACGCGATGATCGACACGATGCGTCGCTTGCCGGCCACCCTGCGGCCGCACTCTGACGTGGGACCAAGGCCTCGAGCTAGCTCATCATGCCCGGATCACGATGGCCACCGATATGCCCATCTATTTCTGCGATCCCCACTCACCCTGGCAGCGCGGCAGCAACGAAAACACCAACGGCCTGTTGCGCCAATACTTTCCCAAAGGCACCGACTTATCCGATCTATGCGCAGCGACTACCTCGACTACGTCGTCCCTGCAACTCAACAATCGACCACGCGAACGCTTCGGCTTCGACAGCACCAGCCCAAGTCCTCAACCGACTACTGTCAAACCCGACGACAAACACTGTTGCAACCAAACCCTGAATCCGCCCCCGCGCGTGAAGCCAGCTTCACGCGCGGCGCGAGTGAACACACCTCAGCCCACCGAGCGGGCGGCGCCCTCCCAGAACTGCGCGCGCACGGCCTTCTTGTCCGGCTTGCCCAGCCCGGTCAACGGCAGCGAGTCGGCGAGCACCACGCGCTTGGGCGACTGCACCGAGCCCTTGCGGTCCTTGACCGCGGCCTGGATCTCGGCGGTCATCTTCTCGATCGCCGCGTCGTCGCGGGCCGCGTCGGAGCGCAACACCACCACCGCGGTGACGGCCTCGCCCCACTTCTCGTCCGGCGCGCCGACCACGCACACCTGCGCGACGGCCGGATGCTCGGCGACGACGTCCTCGACCTCGCGCGGGAACACGTTGAAGCCGCCGGTGACGATCATGTCCTTGACCCGGTCGACGATGAAGTAGAAGCCGTCCTCGTCCTCGCGGGCCATGTCGCCGGTGTGCAGCCAGCCGTCCTTGAAGGTCTCGGCCGTCGCCTCGGGCAGGTTCCAGTAGCCGCCCGCCAAAAGCGGCCCGCTGACACAGATTTCGCCCGGCTCGCCCTGCGGCACCGGTTTGCCGTCTTCGCCCAGCAGCGCTACCCGCGCGAAAAGCGTTGGGCGCCCGCAAGATGTCAGCCGCTTCTCGTCGTGCTCGCCCTTGGCCAGGTAGGTGATGGCCATCGGCGCCTCGGACTGCCCGTAATTCTGGGCGAAGATCTGACCGAACCGGCGAATCGCCTCGGCCAGCCGCACCGGGTTGATCGCCGACGCGCCGTAATAGACGGTCTGCAGCGACGACAGGTCGCGGGTGTGCGAATCCGGGTGGTCCATCAGCGCATACAGCATCGACGGCACCAGGAAAGTGGCCGTAATGCGCTTCTCTTCAATGGTTTTCAGCACATCGGCGGGGTCGAACTTGGGCAGCACATGCATCTCGCCGCCCTTGATCAGGGTGGGCAGGAAATACGCCGCCCCGGCGTGCGAGAGCGGGGTGATCATCAAGAACCGCGGCTCCTCCGGCCACTCCCACTCCGAGAGCTGGATCTGGGTCATCGAGGAGATCGACTGCGCGGTGCCCATCACGCCCTTGGGCTTGCCGGTGGTGCCGCCGGTGTAGGTCAGGCCGATGACCTGATCCGGCGGCAGGTCCGCGGCGATCAGGGGCTGCGGCTCGTACTTGGCCGCCTCGGCCGCCAGGTCGACCACTTGGCCTTTCAGGCCGCTCAGCTTCTCGGGCACCGGGCCGATGGTGAGGATCTGCTTGAGGCCGGGCACCTTGTCCAGCAGCGCCAGCGCGCGCTCGACGAACATCGGGTTCGGGTCGATGATCAGCGAGCTGATGCCGGCGTCGTTCAGCACGTAGGCGTGGTCGTCCAGCGAGCCCAGCGGATGCAGTGCGGTGCGCCGGTAGCCCCGGGTTTGGCCGGCGCCGATGATCAGCAACACCTCGGGGCGGTTGAGCGACAGCAGGCCGACGGCGACGCCGGTGCCCGCGCCCAGCGCCTCGAACGCCTGGATGTACTGGCTGATCCGCTCGGCCATCTGACCACCGGTCAGCGTTGTGTCGCCGAGGAACAGCACCGGCTTGGTCTTGTGGCGCTTGAGCGCGCCCACCAGCAGGTGGCCGTTATGGGTCGGGTTGCGCAACAGATCGTCACTCATGTGGCAAGACTAGAACGTGTTGCAATTTGAGTCAGCTGCACCCTGGATCGAGCGCCCGCAATCAGTACGATTCGCTACGCATGGCGCAGGCAGATCTCGTCGTTACCGGAACCATCCTGACCGTCGACGAGGAGCGGCCCACGGCCGAGGCGCTCGCCGTCGCCGACGGTCGCATCATCGCCGTCGGAACCCGCGCCGAGGTGGCCGAATTCACCGGCCCCGACACGCAGACCGTCGACGTCGGCGAGGGTTGCGTCATGCCGGGATTCGTTGAGGCACATGGACATCCGCTGATGGAGGCCGTCGCGCTGTCGGACCGCCTCGTCGACATCCGGCCGGTCACCATGCGCAGCGCCGACGACGTCGTCGCCGCCGTCCGCTCCGAGGTCGCGCGGCGCGGATCCGACGGCGCCTTCCTCAACGGCTGGGATCCGCTGCTGCAGAACGGCCTCCCGGAGCCGACGTTGAGCTGGCTCGACGGCATCGCGCCCGACAGTCCGCTGGTGATCATCCACAACTCCGGGCACAAGGCCTACTTCAATTCGCAGGCCGCCAAGCTGCACGGGCTGAACCGCGACACCCCGGACCCCAAGGGCGCCAAGTACGGTCGCGACGCCGACGGTGAACTCGACGGCACCGCCGAGGAGACCGGCGCGGTGTTCCCGCTGCTCGGCGGAGCAATCGACTTCGCCGACTACCCCCAGATGCTGCTCGCCGAGTGCGCCCGGCTCAACCGCGCCGGCCTGACCACCTGCTCGGAGATGGCGTTCGACCCGAACTTCCGGCCGCTGGTCGAGCAACTGCGCGAGCAGCTGACGGTGCGGCTGCGGACCTACGAGATCTCCAACCCGCAGATGTCCACGGCCGCCACACCCGGCCAGGGCGACGACATCCTGCGCCAGGTCGGCATCAAGATCTGGGTTGACGGCTCGCCGTGGATCGGCAACATCGACCTGTCGTTTCCCTACCTGGACACCGAGGCCACGCGGATCATCGGCGTCGTGCCGGGATCGTGCGGCTGTGCCAACTACACCGCCGAGCAACTCCACGAGATCGTCGGCGCGTATTTCCCGCTGGGGTGGCCCATGGCCTGCCATGTGCAGGGCGACGCCGGCGTGGACACCATCCTCGATGTCTACGAAGAGGCGCTGCGCCGCCATCCCCGCGACGACCACCGGCTGCGCCTCGAACACGTCGGCGCCATCCGGCCCGAGCAACTGCGGCGCGCCCACGACCTCGGCGTCACCTGCAGCATCTTCGTCGACCAGATCCACTACTGGGGCGACGTCATCGTCGACGGCCTGTTCGGTGCGGAACGCGGAACCCGTTGGATGCCAGCCGGATCCGCGGTGGCAACCGGGATGCGCATCTCGCTGCACAACGACCCCCCGGTCACACCCGAGGAGCCGCTGCGCAACATCAGCGTGGCCGTCACCCGGACGGCGCCGAGCGGCCGGGTGTCTGGCGCCCGAGGAACGGTTGACGGTCGAGCAGGCGATCCGCGCGCAAACCATCGACGCGGCCTGGCAGCTGTTCTCCGACGACGTGATCGGCTCGCTGGAGGTCGGCAAGTACGCCGATTTGGTCGTGCTCTCGGCCGACCCGCGATCCGTCCCGCCCGAGCAGATCGCCGACCTCGAGGTGCGGGCGACATATCTGGCGGGCCGCCAGGTCTACAGCGCGTGACGCCGACGCTCGAGGACCTGCTCGACCGCCTCCACGTCGTGGCGCTTCCGATGCGGGTGCGGTTTCGCGGCATCACTACCCGCGAAGTTGCGCTGATCGACGGCCCGGCGGGCTGGGGCGAATTCGGCGCGTTCGTCGAATACGAACCGCCGGAGGCAGCGCACTGGCTCGCGTCGGGGATAGAAGCCGCCTACCGGCGCCCGCCGCCCACCCGCCGCGACCGTGTCCCCATCAACGCGACCGTGCCGGCCGTACCGGCCGCACAGGTGGGTGACGTGCTGGCCCGCTTCCCCGGGGCCTCGACGGCCAAGGTCAAGGTCGCCGAGCCCGGCCAGACGCTGTCTGATGACGTCGCGCGGGTCAACGCCGTGCGCGAACTGGTGCCGACCGTGCGGGTGGACGCCAACGGGGGCTGGAGCGTCGAAGAGGCGGTCGCGGCGGCCGCCGCGTTGACCGCCGACGGCCCGCTGGAGTACTTGGAGCAACCCTGCGCGACGGTCGACGAACTCGCGGCGCTGCGCGGGCGCGTCGAGGTGCCGATCGCCGCCGACGAAAGCATCCGCAAGGCAGATGACCCGCTCGCCGTGGTCCGCGCCGATGCCGCCGACATCGCGGTGCTCAAAGTCGCTCCGCTGGGCGGGATTTCGGCCATGCTCGCGATCGCCGCGCAGATCGACATCCCGGTCGTGGTCTCCAGCGCGCTGGATTCGGCGGTGGGCATCGCCGCCGGCCTGACCGCCGCGGCGGCCCTGCCGCAGCTTCGCCACGCGTGCGGGCTGGGCACCGGCGGGCTCTTCGTCGACGACGTGGCCGAGACCGCCGCGCCTGTCGACGGCTGCCTGCCGGTGGGGCCGGTCACCCCGGATCCGGACCGGCTGCACGCGCTGCGGGCGGCACCGGAGCGGCGCCAGTGGTGGATCGACCGGGTCAAGGCCTGCCATCCGCTGCTTGTACCGTCGTCTGCGTGATCAACCTGGCTTACGACGACCGCGGCTCCGGTGAGCCCGTGGTTTTTATCGCCGGCCACGGCGGCGCCGGACGAACCTGGCACCCGTATCAACTCCCCGCGTTTCTGGCGGCCGGATACCGCGTCATCACCTTCGACAATCGCGGAATCGGCGCCACCGAGAACGCCGAGGGCTTCACGACGCAAACCATGGTCGCGGACACCGCGGCGCTGATCAAAGGCCTGGGCGTCGCTCCGGCCCGCATCGTCGGGATGTCGATGGGCGCGTTCATCGCCCAGGAGCTCATGCTCGCCCGGCCCGAGCTGGTCAGCTCGGCGGTGCTGATGGGGACCCGGGGCCGCATGGACCGGGCGAGGCAGTTCTTCCGCGACGCCGAGGCCGAGCTGTCCGACGCCGGTGTGGCGCTACCCAACGCCTACGACGCGAAAATCCGCTTGTTGGAGAACTTCTCCCGCAAGACGCTCAACGACGACACCGCGGTCGCCGACTGGATCGCGATGTTTTCCACCTGGCCCGCCAAGCCCACCCCCGGCATGCGTGCCCAGCTGGACATCGCGCCGTACACCAACCGCTTGGCCGCCTACCGCAGTATCGCGACGCCGGTGCTGGTGATCGGGTTCTCCGACGACGTGCTGACGCCGCCGTATCTGGGCCGCGAGGTCGCGGACGCCCTGCCCAATGGCCGTTACGTGCAGATCCCCGACACCGGTCATCTCGGCTTCTTCGAGCGGCCGGACGCCGTCAACGCCGCCATGCTCAAGTTCTTCGGCGAGGCCAACGGCTGAGTGCTCCCGCCGCTGGCCGGCGGGCATCGTCAGCGGGCTGTGACACTCTGTAGGAGTGAACCCCTCGACGACCCAGGCCCGCGTCGTCGTTGACGAGCTGATTCGCGGCGGTGTCCGCGACGTGGTGCTCTGCCCGGGTTCGCGGAACGCCCCGCTGGCCTTCGCGTTGCAGGACGCCGACCGGTCCGGCCGGGTCCGCCTGCACGTGCGCATCGACGAGCGCACCGCCGGTTACCTGGCCATCGGTCTGGCCATCGCCGCGGGCGCGCCGGTATGCGTCGCCATGACGTCCGGCACGGCGGTCGCCAACCTCGGACCGGCCGTGATCGAGGCCAACTATGCCCGGGTGCCGCTGATCGTGCTGTCGGCGAACCGGCCCTACGAGTTGCTGGGCACCGGGGCGAACCAGACCATGGAGCAGCTGGGCTACTTCGGCACTCAGGTGCGGGCCACCATCAGCCTGGGCCTGGCCGAGGACGCCCCGGAGCGCCTGGATTCCCTCAACGCCACCTGGCGATCGGCCACCTGCCGGGTGCTGACGGCCGCCACCGGTTCCCGCACCGCCAACGCCGGGCCCGTGCAGTTCGACATCCCGCTGCGTGAACCCTTGGTGCCCGATCACGAACCTGAAGCGGTCGCGCCGCAGGGCCGCCCGGACGGGCGGCCGTGGACCTACACCCCGCCGGTCACCTTCGACCAGCCGCTGGACATCGACCTGTCGCCCGACACGGTCGTCATCGCCGGGCACGGCGCGGGTGCGCAGCCCAACTTGGCGCAGCTGCCCACGGTCGCGGAGCCGACGGCGCCCGCCCCGGCCAACCCGCTGCACCCGCTGGCGCTGCCGTTGCTGCGACCCAAGCAGGTGATCATGCTCGGCCGCCCCACCCTGCATCGGCCGGTGTCGGCGCTGCTGGCCGACCCGCAGGTGCCGGTGTTCGCGCTGACCACCGGCCCGCGCTGGCCGGACGTCTCGGGCAATTCGCAGGCCACCGGGACGCGGGCGGTCACCACCGGCGCACCGGACCAGGCGTGGCTGCACCGCTGCGCCGAAGTCAACCGGCACGCGCTGGCCGCCGTCCGCAGCCAGCTCGCGGCCCACCCGCTTACCACCGGCCTGCACGTCGCCGCGGCCGTCGCGGACACGCTGGCGCCCGGCGACCAATTGGTCCTCGGCGCGTCCAACCCGGTCCGCGACGCGGCGCTGGTCGGTCTGGACACCCGCGGCATCCGGGTGCGATCCAACCGCGGCGTCGCCGGGATCGACGGGACGGTCTCCACAGCGATCGGGGCGGCTCTCGCGCACGAACGGGAGGGCGGCCCGGACACCCCGGCGCGCACCGTCGCGCTGATCGGCGACCTGACGTTCGTGCACGACAGCTCCGGGTTGCTCATCGGCCCCACCGAGCCGACCCCGCGCCGCCTGACGATCGTGGTTTCCAACGACAACGGCGGCGGCATCTTCGAATTGCTCGAACAGGGCGACCCGAGGTTCTCCGACGTGTCGTCACGGATCTTCGGAACACCGCACGATGTCGACGTGGGCGCGCTGTGTCGCGCCTATCACGTCGAGAGCCGCCAGATCGAGGTCGACGAATTGCCGGCGGCCCTCGACGAACCCGGAGCCGGGATGCGGGTGCTGGAGGTCAAGGCCGACCGGTCGTCACTGCGGCAACTGCACGCCGCCATCAGGGCCGCGCTTTGAGGCGCATGTAGATGGCGATATCTCCAAAAGTTCTGCTGCGCATACTGATTCATGGACGCAGTGACGAACCGCCGAGAACACCCGCCCGGATTGTGTTGCGATGGGCGCGGATTGCGGCGCTGATCGTGGCCGGCCTGGTCACCTTGCAGTCGCTGCTGTTGGTGGCGGGCGCCTGGCGCGATGACATTGCGATCACCCACAACATGGGCGTGGCGCAGGCTGAGGTGCTCAGTGCCGGGCCGCGGCGCTCCACCATCGAATTCGTCACCCCCGAGCGGGTCACCTATCGTCCAGAGCTCGGTGTGCTCTATCCGTCCCATTTGGCCACCGGGATGCGGATTTACGTCGAGTACAACAAGAACGATCCGAATCTTGTTCGCGTGCAGCATCGCAATGCCGGCCTGGCGATCATCCCGGCGGGATCGATCGCGGTGGTGGGCTGGCTGGTTGCGGCGGCGATCCTGATCGCGCTGGCGCTGCTGGACAAGTGGTTGGACCGCCGCGACGCACCTCGAGACGAATCGGAAACCACGGTCGCCGAAAGCGTCCGACCTGCAAATTTCGCATGACGTATGCCCGCAGGCAACCTTTGGGAAAGCCGACGCTGACACCGTAGTGATGTGCGCGTTGCCATCGTCGCGGAATCCTTCCTCCCCGAAGTCAACGGTGTCAGCAACTCGGTGATCCGGGTGCTCGAGCATCTGCGCCGGACGGGTCACGAAGCCCTCGTCATCGCTCCCGACACGCCTCCGGGTCAGCCCCGGGCGGATCGCATCTACGACGGCATCCGCGTCCACCGGGTGCCGTCCCGGATGTTCCCCAAGGTGACCAGCCTGCCGCTCGGGGTGCCGACGCCCCGGCTGGTGCAGGTGTTGCGTGGCTTCGATCCACACGTGGTGCATCTGGCTTCGCCCGCGCTGTTGGGCTACGGCGGGTTGCGGGCGGCGCGGTGGCTGGGGGTGCCGACGGTCGCGGTGTATCAAACCGACGTTCCCGGATTCGCGGCGAGCTACGGCATTCCGATGACCGCGCGGGCAGCGTGGGCATGGTTCCGGCATCTGCACAGCCTTGCCGACCGTACCCTGGCGCCATCCAGCGTGACAATGGAAGCGCTTGTCGCTCATCGCTTTCCGCGGGTGCATCGGTGGGCACGCGGTGTCGACGTGCTGCGGTTCGCGCCGTCCGCACGCAGCGAGGCGCTCCGGCAGCAGTGGTCGCCGCTCGGCAAGCCCATCGTCGGCTTTGTGGGTCGGCTCGCGCCCGAGAAGCACGTCGAGCGACTCATCGGGCTGGCCGCGAACGGCGCGGTTCAGCTCGTCATCGTGGGCGACGGTGTCGACCGCAGCAAGCTGCAATCGGCAATGCCCACAGCGATTTTCACTGGCGCACTTTACGGCGACGAACTCGCCGCGGCGTACGCCAGCATGGACGTGTTCGTGCATCCCGGTGAGCACGAGACGTTTTGTCAGGTCGTGCAAGAAGCGCTGGCGTCGGGGCTGCCGGTGATCGCCCCCGACGCCGGCGGCCCACGTGACCTCGTCACCCCGTGGCGTACCGGTCTGTTGTTGGCCGTCAACGAGTTCGAGCCCCGGCTGCCCGACGCGGTTGCACACCTGATCGCCGAACGGCCGCGCTACGCCCTGGCCGCTCGGCGCAGTGTGGTCGGCCGGAGCTGGCCGGTGATCTGCGACGAGCTCCTCGGTCATTACGAGGCGGTGCTGTCGCCGTTCGTTCGACGGCAGATTGTCGCCGGGCGGTACGCGCAGGGCGAATGAGCCAGCGGTCCTATGCCGGGTCGAATTCTATTGGCAGCGTGGCCGGTCCGCTTATGGCGGTGAGGGGCTTCCATGGGGCGGGGCCGGTGCGGCGGGCGTTGGGCATGCGCCGTGCCATGACCGTCAGGGCTTCGCTGAGCTCCAGTCGGGCCAGGTTGGCGCCGAGGCAGTAGTGCATGCCGGCGCCGAAGGTCTGCATCGGCGCAGCCCCCACGCGGGTGATGTCGAGTCGGTCGGGGTCGTCGTAGACGGCGGGGTCCCGGTTTGCGGCGGCGGTGTTGGCGATCACCAGTGTGCCGGCCGGGATCATGAATCCGGCGACCTCGACGTCCTCGAGGGCGATGCGCAGGGTGAGGCCCGCGATCGGTGAATGCCGCATCGTCTCCTCGACCGCGTTTGCGGCGAGCTCGGGATGCTGGGCCAGCAGCGCCCATTGATCAGGGCGATCGCACAGCACGTGCACGGAGGCGGCCAGCTGGTTCCGGGTGGTGTCGGTCCCGGCCATCAGCAGGCCGGCTGCCAGCATCCGCAGCTCGTCGGCATTGAGGCGATCGCCGTCGTCCTCGGCCCGGATCAGGTCGGAGATCAGGTCGTCGGTCAGCGTGAGCCGCCGCTGGGCGACCATCTCGTCGATGTAGGCGTCGAGCGCATCCCATGCTGCCAAGATGTTCCGCTGATGCGCGGCGACCTCCCAGCTGAAGGCCTTGAAGATGTCGTCTGTCCATTCCGAGAAGAGCTTCCAATCCTCGGCCGGGGCACCCAGGAGCGCACAAATGATCGGGATCGGATATTGGCGGGCGATGTCGCTGACCACGTCGCAGCGCCGCGTTTCGGTGTGGTGGTCGATGAGTTCGTTGATCACCTCGACGATCGTCGTGCTGAGCCGCGCGGTGGCTCGCGGTGTGAAGGCCTTGGACACGAGGCGGCGCAACCGCTGGTGGGCCGGCCCGTCCAGGCTGATCAGGTTGGTTGCGACCCGCTCCCACAGTGGGCCGCTCGTAATCCCTTGGGAGGCAAGGAACATGCCCTGGGGCACGCGAAATCGCGGGTCGCGCAACACGGTCCGAACCAGTTCATAGGTCAGGAATTCCGGCCCGTGCGGGCCGATGGCGATGGGCGCCTGGTTCCGCGCCTCTCGGATGATTTCGTGCGCCTCCTCGAGGCTCTGGCAGTGCTCGTAGTCGATCGTCGGTAAACCGACTTCAAACACGCTCGCGCGGGTCGGCGCGTCAGCCGTGATGGTCATGATGGCCCCCAGAGTCGCCGGTGAAGTACCTTCATGCCCAGCCTCCGGGGCTTGGCCCTCGAGCACATGCGTAGCCGGCTACCTGTCTTGAGCTACCGGTACTTGCCGCCCGGTGCGCGATCGGGTGACCAACCGCCTATCCTTTGAGGACTCCGGAAACATTGGGGCCCGATCGGCGGAGGGTCGAATGACGGCCATAGCGGCGTGCCAAACGTGCTGGCACTGAGCCGCTGGAGAACGCGCGGTTTTGTCACCAATGTGGTGTCGCCGGGTGAAAGCACCCGATACCCGCGCGGAGTATAAGCAGGTCACGGTTCTGTTCGCCGATGTGGTGCATTCGATGGACATCGCCGCGGCGGTGGGTTCGGAGCGGCTCCGAGAGATCATGGCCGACGTCGCCGACCTCTGTGCGGCGGTGGTGCAGCGGTATGGCGGCACGGTGGACAAGTTCACCGGCGACGGCATCATGGCCCGTGTTCGGTGCGCCCGTGGCGTTGGAGGATCACGCTCTTCGGGCTTGCTTGGCGGCGTTGGGGGTTCAGGAGGAGATTAAGCGGCTGCCGCCGACGTCGACGCCCGCGACGGCGTGAACCTGCAGTTGCGGGTGGAGCCGAACTCCGGTCAGGTGATCGCCGGTGAAATCGGCTCGGGACCTTTCGGATACACCGCCGTGGGTGAGCAAGTCGGCATGGCTCAGCGAATGGAATCGGCCGCCCCGCCGGGCGGGGTGATGCTCAGCGCATCGACGGCGCGACTCGTCGACAGCGCGGCGCATCTCGGTGAATCCGAGTTGGTTCAGATCAAAGGTTCCAAGCGCCGGTGCCGGCTCGTCGGCTGCTGGGTATGACGACGAGCAGCGCGGCGTCTGGCATGCCGAGTCGAATCTCGTTGGTCGAGAGCGGGGAGATGTCGGAGGTCGAGAGCTTGCTGGAGCGCGCGCTCGATGGTCACGGCGTGGTGGTCGGCGTGGTGGGACCACCGGGCGTTGGAAAGAGTCGTCTGGTGCGCGAGCCTCCGCGATGGCAGCCGTTCGGGGTATCGACGTCTTCGCCGCCTCCTGCGAATCACACACCAGCCAGATCCCATTCCACGCGGTGGGGTGGCTGCTGCGCGCGGTCACTGGCATCAAGGGCCTCGACCTGCCCGCCGCCCGCGCGCTGATGGGGGCTCGGGCCCGCGACGCGGAGCCGGAAGACCTGCTGCTCTTGAACGACCTGCTGGGCATCGCCGATCCCGAGGTGGAGCTGCCCAAGATCGATCCGGATGTGGGAGGTGGCGGTTGACCGCGCTGATCAACGCCGCGTCGCTGGCCCGCGAAACCCCGGCGCTTTATGTCATCGAAGACGCTCACTGGATCGATGAGGTCAGCGAGTCGCTGCTTGTCGATTTCATCACCGTATTGCCGAAACGCGCGCCTCTGGCACTGATCACCTACCGCCCCAATATGAGGTGAGTTGAGCCGCATCGCCGGTGTCCGAACCATTGCCCTGTCGCCACTGAGTGATCCGGAGACCGGAGGCCTGGTCTCCCACTGCTCGGAGCACACCCGTCGGTCGGCGAGTTGGCCGCCATGATCACCGAGCGGGCCGCCGGAAATCCGTTCTTCGCCGAAGAAATGGTGCGAGAGCTTGCTGAACGCGGTGTGTTGCAAGGCAATTCGGGTGCTTACATCTCGACGGCAGAAGGTGCCGCGGTGCGAGTGCCCGCCACGCTGCAAGCCACTATCGCCGCGCGCATCGACCGGCTCGACGTGAAGGCGAAACGCACCCTGAGCGCCGCGGCGGTCATCGGCTCGCGCTTCAACCTGGATCTCCTTGAAAACGTTGGGCATCGAGCCCGTGCTCGAGGAATTGGTGTCGGCCCAGCTCATCAATCAGGTCAAGCCATGCAACCCGAGTATGTGTTCCACCATCCGCTGATTCTACGGTGGCCTACGAATCGCAGCTCAGATCGGACCGCGCCGAGCTGCACCGGCGCATTGCCGCCGCGATCGAATCACGTGCTCCGGCAACGGCCGATTAAAATGCGGCCTTGATTGCCGAACATCTTCAGGCCGCCGGTGATGGCACGACGCATACGGCTGGCACATGCGGGCCGCCGCATGGGCGACCAACCGTGACATCGCCGCGGCATGGCTGAGCTGGGAACGTGCCCGAACGATCGCCGACGCCCTGCCCGCCGATGATCCCAACCGATTGGCCATGCGCATCGCGCCCCGAACCATGTTGTGCGGCATAGCCTTCCGAGTCAACGAACCGTGGCCGGTGAGCGCTTCGACGAGTTTCGCGAATTGTGCGCCGCCGCCGGCGACAAGGCCTCACTGCCATCGCCATGGTGGGCCTGGTGATGGATCATGCGCTTGACGACCGGCTGCGCGAGGCCTCGCACGCGGCATCGGAGGCCATGGCCCTCATCGAATCCATCGACGACCCCACCTTGACGGTGGGGCTATCCGTCGCCCCCATCTTCGCCAAGGGTGAGAACGCCGAATATTCGGATGTGTTGCGGTGGTCCGACAGAGTCATCGACCTCGCCGCCGGCGACCCCACCAAAGGCAACTTCATCATCGGATGTCCTTTAGCGCTGTCCTTGACGAACCGGGCTATCGCTTGTTATGCCCTCGGCCGCCAAGGATGGCGAGAAGGCCTGGAGCAGGGCCTGACGATGGCCCGTAGCACCGACCCCATGTTCTACGTCACGGTTGCCGCATACGTCTACTTTGCGGGAATCGCCTTTGGCGCAGTGCGATCCGACGATCACGCAATACGCGAGATCGAGAATTCCTTGATGATTGCCGAACGATCCGGCCACGATTTGGCCTTGCCATCGCCCGGATGACGTTGGGTGTCGCACTGGTGCACCGGGACACAGGTGTGGAGCGTGACCGAGGTCAGCAGCTCCTGGCCGAGCTCGACGACGGGTCCGTGCGCCGGAAATATCTTCTGTCGCAGTTATCGATCGCGGAGGTGTATTTGGCACGCGAGAGGGTTCGGCGGGGAGATGGCACCTACGCCATACCGCTCATGCTTGCCACGGTCGACCGGCTGTTCGGCAAGGGATTGGGGCTCGGGTGGGGCCTCCCAACGACGGGTGCTCTCGGTAGAGGCACTGCTCGATCGCGCATCCGCCGATGACGTGACCGCGGCCGAGGCGGCGATCGAGCGGCTGGCGGGCGAACCCGCCCGGGAGGCGCTCGCGATACGTGAGGTCTGGTTGCTGCGACTACGGGCGCTGCTGGCGCGAGCGCGCGGTGAGGACGCCTCCTATCGGGACTTCAGGGATCGGTATCGCGCAATGGCCGACAGCCATGGCTACGACGGCCACATCGCGTGGGCCGCGGCGATGCCCTGACGGCGATCGGTCGGGACGACATAAGCGGTTGGCCGCCAGAGATGCGTGTGTCTCGAAACTTCGTGTCGGTCGTCACAATTGGCATCTGGCGAACATCGTTGCCCAAGCAGTGACACGATATTGACGTGGATCCCAGCGGGGATTTTGAGGGTGCACTGACCGAGAACGGGTTGGTCTGTGCTAGCTGCGGCGCGAAGTCCGGTCCGGCGGCCAAGTTCTGCAGCCAATGCGGTGCAACTCTCAACCGGGCCATTCGAGCGGCCGAGTATAAGCAAGTCACCGTCTTGTTCGCCGACGTGGTGCACTCGATGGACATAGCCGCGACCGTCGGGACGGAGCGGCTGCGCGAAATCATGGTCACGCCTGGCCAACCGCTGCGCGGCCGTTGTCCGGCGATACGGCGGGACGGTGGACAAGTTCACCGGCGACGGAATCATGGCGGTGTTCGGTGCGCCGGCGGCGATGGAGGACCACGCCCTTCGCGCATGTCTCTCGGCGTTGAGCATTCAGGAAGAAGTCGAAAGCTCTGGGCACCGAGGTCGGAGCGCCGAGACGGCGTGCAACTACTCGTGCGCGTAGGCCTTAACTCGGGTCAGGTGATTGCCGGCGAGCTCGGTTCTGAATCGTTCGGTTACACCGCAGTGGGTGATCAGGTGGGCCTGGCTCAACGGATGGAATCTGTCGCACCGCCGGGTGGGGTGATGCTCAGCGTTTCCACCGCGCGATTGGTTGATAATGCGGCTGCGCTGAGCGAACCGGAGATGGTCCGCATCAAGGGTGCTGCCGAACCTGTCACCGCCTACCGCCTGCTGGGCATCGGAGATCGGCATCGCGTTACTGAGCGCGCTGACTCGAACTCTGGTTGGCCGACGGCACGAAATGGCTTCTGTCGAGGGCTCATTGGACCGCGCACTCAGTGGTCATGGCTCTGTGGTAGTGGTGGTGGGCGAACCCGGCATCGGCAAGAGCCGTCTGGTGCGCGAGGTGGCCGCGATGGCAGCGGTCCGGAGCGTGGAGGTCTTGACCGCCTTCTGTGAGTCACACACCAGCCAGGTCCCATTTCATGCCGTGGCGCGTCTGCTGCGGGCGGCGACCGGCGTCGAGGGTCTTGACGGGCAGGCGGCCCGCGCCCGGGTGCGAGACCGATTTCCAGATGCAGACCCTGAGGACGTGATGCTGCTTGATGACCTGCTCGGCATCATCGACCCGAGCACCGCTGTACCCGTAATTGATCCCAACGCTCGCCGGCGGCGGCTGGCCGCGCTGGTGAACGCCGCCAGATTGTCTCGCCAAAGCCCGGCGGTCTACGTCGTCGAGGATGCGCACTGGATCGACGAGGCCAGCGAGTTGATGCTGACCGATTTCCTCGAGGTGATCCCGCAGACGTCCGCGCTGGTGCTGGTCACCCACCGACCGGAATACCACGGCGCATTGACCCGAGTGGCCGATGCCCACACCGTAGCCCTTGCGCCGCTGAGTGTTTCGGAAACCGAAGCGCTCGTCGCTCATCTCCTCGGGCCCGACCCGTCAGTCGATGCCCTGGGCCAAAGAGTCGCCGAGCGAGCCGCCGGTAATCCGTTTTTCGCCGAGGAGTTGGTGCGCGATCTGGCCGAGCGCGGTGTGCTGCGTGGTGAGCCGGGTGCCTACACGTCGGCGGCGGAGTTCAGCGAGGTGAGCGTGCCGGCGACCTTGCAGGCGACCATCGCCGCGCGCATCGACCGGCTATATCCGGCGGCCAAGCGCACGCTGAGCGCGGCGGCGGTCATCGGCTCGCGGTTCGACCTCGACCTACTCAGGGCGCTGGGTGTCGAGCCCGTCGTTGACGAACTGGTGGCGGCCCAGCTCATCGACCTAGTCGGCCTCACCCGACAACCTGAGTATGTGTTCCACCATCCGCTCATTCATGTCGGTGGCTTACGGCGCGCAACTCAGATCGGATCGTGCAGAGCTGCACCGCCGGGTGGCCGCCGCAATCGAAGCCCGCGATCCGGAATCGGGGGACGAAAACGCGGCGTTGATCGCAGAACATGTGGAGGCCGCCGGTGACCTGCACGTCGCCTACGACTGGCACATGCGCGCCGCCACCTGGGCGACCAACCGTGATATCAGCGCGGCACGCGCGAGCTGGGAGCGAGCGGTAGAGATCGCCGACGCCCTGCCCGGCGATCACCCACACCGGACGGCCATGCGCATCGCTCCGCGCACCTTGTTGTGTGGGACTGGCTGGCGAGTCCACGCCAGCGTTGCCGCTGACCGCTTTGATGAATTGCGGGAGTTGTGCAGCGCCGCGGGGGACAAGGCCTCACTTGGCATCGCGACAGCAGGGATGGTGGTTGGCTACGCACATCAGGACCGGGTGCGCGAAGCGTCGCAGCTTGCATCCGAAGCCTGGGCCCTCGCCGAGTCGGTCGCGGATGCGACCTTGTCAGTGGGGCTGTCCTTCCCGGTGATCTACGGCAAGATCGAAAGCGCCGAGTGGTGTGACGTGCTGCGATGGTCACAGGCCGTGATCGACTTGGCCGACGGTGATCCGTTGAAAGGTAACTTTCTTGTCGGGTGCCCGCTAGCGCTCGCCGTTGTGTCGCGGGGTATGGCTCGCTATTTTCTGGGTCGTCCCGGATGGCCAGAAGACTTGCGGCACGGCCTGGATATGGCCCGCCGTGCTGACCCCGCGTCCTACGCCGGGGTTGTCGGCTATATCTACTTGCTGGGTATACCGTTCGGCGTGCTGAGGCCTGATGATGGTGCGCTGCACGAGATCCAGAATGCTCTACGGATCGCCGAGCGATCCAGTGATGACGTGGTGGTGGGCTTCATCAGGGCGACGTTGGGCGTTGCGCTGGTCCATCGCGACACGATTGTGGAACGCGATCGCGGCCAGAAGTTATTGGCGGAGATCCGCGAAGTGTTCCTGAACAGAGGACACAACCTAAGCGATGTACCGATCGTCGAGGTCTACGCGGCACGCGAGACGGCGAGGCAAGGAGATCGCGATGCCGCCATACCGGTGATACGGGCCGCGGTCGACCATCTGTTCCGCCGGAAAGACCTTCTGCTGTGGGGCATTCCGGCGACGGCTGTTCTGGTGGAGGCACTGCTTGATCGCGGGGCCGACGGTGACGCGGCTGAAGCCGAGGTCGCGATTGACCGGTTGGTGATCACGCCGGCCGATGAGGGTCTGGTGATGCGCGACATCTGGTCTGTTGCGGCTGCGAGCGCTGCTGGCGCGAGCGCGTGGTGAGGACGTCTCGTATCGCGACTTCAGGGATCGGTATCGCGCGATGGCGGACCGCCATGGCTTACGACGGCCACATCGCGTGGGCCGCCGGCGATGCCATGACGACTTACGCGAGTCTTAAAAAGTTCGTCACAGTTTGCTGGGTGGTAGCGGGCTTGGTGTGACATCCTGTGCGGGTGTCCGCAGGGGGACCGCCTTCTGGGGTGGTGACTTTCCTGTTCACCGACGTCGAGGGTTCGACCCGTCGGTGGGAGGCCGACGCCGATGTCATGCGGGCGGCGCTGGTTGCCCACGACGAGGTGTTGCGCTCTGCGATTGAGTCGCACGGCGGTTTCATGTTCAAGCACACCGGTGACGGGGTTTGTGCCGCATTCTCATCGCCCAGGTCCGCCGTAGATGCTGCAGTTGCTGCGCAGCGGCAGCTTGAGTTACCGGTGCGGATGGGGTTGGCGACCGGCGAGGCCGAGCTGCGCGACGGGCGACTACTTCGGCGCGGTGCTCAACCGGGCGGCGCGGGTGATGGCCGCCGGGCACGGTGGTCAGATCCTGCTGGCCGATTCGACAGCCAGTCTGCTCAGCGGAGTCGACCTGCTGGATTTAGGGCCGCGCCGGTTGCGGGATGTGCCGATGCCGGTCGGGGTGTTCCAAGTACGGGCAACCGGATTACGCACCGAGTTTCCGCCACTGCGGGCGCTCGATACGAGTCCGGGAAATCTGCGGCCCGTGACAACCAGTTTGATCGGACGTGAGTCCGAGGTCGCCGAGATCGAAGCGGCGGTCAAGGCGCATCGGCTGGTGACGCTGACCGGGGTGGGTGGTGTCGGTAAGACCCGCCTTGCGTTGGAGGTCGCGGCACGGTTGACCGACGAGTTCCCCGACGGCGTTTGGTTTTTCGAGCTTGCCGCGGTCACCGATCCAGCGGCGGTGCCCGATGCGGTGGCGGCGGTGCTGGGCATCACCCAACAACCGGGCAAGACCGTGAGTCGAGTCGCGTGGCCGCCGCGTTGGAGGGCCGGGTCCGGCTGTTGGTGATCGACAATTGCGAGCACGTGCTCGACTCCGCCGCCGATCTGATCGAGGCCATTCTCGCCGCACTCTGCGACTGTTACGAGTCTTGGCCACCAGCCGCGAAGGACTCGGAGTCGCCGACGAACAGTTATGGCGCGGTGCCGTCGCTCGACTTCAA
Source organism: uncultured Actinomycetota bacterium (assembly GCA_963849935.1). Classification (GTDB taxonomy): domain Bacteria; phylum Actinomycetota; class Actinomycetes; order Mycobacteriales; family Mycobacteriaceae; genus Mycobacterium. Next base: position 76,907 of record CAWKJQ010000011.1, on the reverse strand, counting down.
CTGCGGGAACGACTCCGCCGCCGTCAGCCTTTTCGTTGAGCGCGCGCATAGCGTCGAGCCGGACTTCTCGCTAGCCCACTCCGGCGAGACCGACGCTGTCAGTCGACATCTGCCGCAAACTGGACGGGATCCCTTTGGCCATCGAATTGGCCGCCTCGCGGATGGCGTCGATGACGGCCAGCGAGGTGCGTGATCGTCTCGATCAACGATTTCAGCTGCTGGTCGGGTCACGGCGCGGATTGGAACGCCACCAGACGCTGCGTCACGCTGTGGCGTGGTCTTACGACCTGCTCGATGACGCCGAAAAGTCATGTTCTGGACACGGTGTTCGGTGTTCTCGGCGGGTTCGATCTCCAAAGTGCCTGCGCCGTCGCGGGATCCGACGATCGCGTGAGTACGCCGTCCTCGATCTTCTTGATGCGCTGGTGCGCAAGTCGCTGCTTATCGCCGACCGGTCATCGGGGCGAACGCGGTTTTCGATGCTGGAGACCATCCGCCAGTTCGCCGAGGAACAACTCGTCGCCCGCGGCGAAGCGGCCGCAGGTCCGGTCCGCGCATGCCCGCTACTTCGCCGGACGTGAAACCGACATCCTGGCCCTGTGGGACAGCCCCCGACAACGCGAGGCGTACGACTGGTTCGCAACCGAGTTGGCGAACCTGCGCACCGCGTTCCGGTGGGCCGCCGACCATCGACGACCTCGATGTCGCCGCCGCCATCGCCAGCTACGCGGCGCTTCTTCGGCCTGTTAACCGAAAACTACGAGCCGATCCGCCTGGGCCGAAGAACTCATCGAACCCGCCCGCGCCGCCGACCACCCACGGCTTGCGGAGATATTCGCGGTCGCATCGCTGTGCTACCTGACCGGACGAATCGATGAAGGCGTCCGCTACACCGACGCCGCCCGGGACGTTCTATCGAGCGTCGTTCTACGCTGCCATCCCACTTCGAAGGCATGATCGGCGGCGCGTACATGTCCAGCGGCCATCCGAAACGGTGCGTCGAGTGGTGCCGCGCCCAGCTCCAACACGGCCCCGGCATCAACGTCCTCAACCGAACCAGTCTGATTTCGGCCTGGTCAACGCTGGCGGTTCCGGTGAGGAGGCTATGGCCGCCACGAAGGCCTCGTCGAGGTTGCTGAGGCAACGAAACCCTTTCGCGCTCTCGTTTGCGCTCTACGCCACAGCTTCGCCTTCCGCGAGGCGAAACCCGCCCGTGCGCTTGACGCGCTCGCCGAGGTCTGGTGATCGCTCAAGACAGCGGCAACCGCTTGACCGAAACTCAATTGGCGATCAACCTCGGCCGCCTCGAAGCCCAACACGGCGACATTGCTTCCGCGTTCGATCACCTCAGCCTGGCCATCCGCAACATGCACGACTCGGGTGACACCACGACCATCACCACTCCATTGCCGCCCTTGCCGCGTTTTTCGACCGCCTCGGACGCCATGAGCCGGCGGCCACCATCGCCGGTTTCGCGCTCAACCCTCTCACCACAGTCGTGACCCCCGAATCAACACCGCGATCACCCACCTACGCGATGTCCTCGGCGACCCAACCTACGAATCGCTCGCCCGCAAAGGTGAAACCATGACTACCGCCGCCATGGCGACCTACGCCTACGACCAAATCGACCAGGCCCGAGCAGAACTCAACGCCGTCTCGAAATAGTCGCGAATCTACCCCTGCGCGAGCTCCGCGACGGGCTGCCATTCCTCCCAGTTGCGCAACCGGCTCTCGTAGTCGGCCTTGGCCGTTTCCAGCGGGGAAGCGCCGAAAAAGACGCGCAGCGGCGGCTTTTCGGCATCGACGACCTTGAGCAGGGCCGCCGCGGACGCCGACGGGTCACCCGGGCTGGCCCACCGGCGGCTACGCTCGGCCTGGACGGCGGCGCGAACGTCGTCGTAGGCCGGCAGCGGATCGGCATGCTTGGCCGAGTCGCCGGCCCAGTCGGTGTCGAAACCGCCCGGCTCGATCAGCGTGACGTGCACACCGAACGGCGCGACCTCCTGGGCCAGCGCCTGCGAGAAGCCCTCCAGCGCCCACTTCGACGCGTGGTAGATGCCGACCAACGGGAATGCGGTGATGCCACCGATCGAAGACACCTGGATGATGTGGCCGCTGCCCTGCTCGCGCAGATACGGCAGCGCGGCCTGCGTGATCCACAGTGCCCCAAACACATTGGTCTCGATCTGATCGCGTGCGTCTTGCTCGGAGAGCTCCTCGACGAACCCGAACTGGCCGTAGCCGGCATTGTTCACCACGATGTCGAGCCGGCCGAAGTGGTCATGTGCCTGCTTGACCGCCGCGAAATCCGCCGCACGATCGGTCACATCCAGGCGAATCGGCAGCAGCGCGTCGCCGTACTTCTGCGCCAAGTCGTCCAACGAGGCGGTGTTGCGCGCCGTGGCGGCAACCTTGTCGCCGCGTTCCAGCGCCGCGATCGTCCACGCCCGTCCAAAACCTCGCGATGTACCGGTGATAAACCAAACTTTTTCAGTCACGCCCCCTTACAACGCCGACGGTGCGACCTCATTCCCGCAACAGGTAGCGTTTCTATGGTGAGTCGCGCGGAGTTGGACAAGGACCCCCGGGATGTCGCCTCGATGTTCGACGGCGTCGCCCGCCGGTACGACCTGACCAACACGGTGCTGTCGATGGGCCAGGACAGGTACTGGCGCAAGGCCACCCGAGCGGCTCTCGGCATTGGGCCCGGCCAACAGGTGCTGGACCTCGCCGCGGGCACCGCGGTGTCCACCGTGGAGCTGAAGAAGTCCGGGGCGTGGTGTGTGGCCGCGGATTTCTCGGTCGGCATGCTGGCGGCCGGTGCCGCGCGCAACGTTCCGAAGGTCGCCGGCGACGCCACCAGACTTCCGTTCGGCGACGACGTATTCGACGCCGTGACAATCAGTTTCGGGCTGCGCAACGTCGTCGACACCGGGGCCGCGCTGCGTGAGATGGCCCGTGTCACGCGTCCGGGCGGTCGATTGGTGGTGTGCGAATTCTCCACGCCGACCAACGGGCCGTTCGCCACCGTGTACAAGGAGTATTTGATGCGGGCGCTGCCGCGGGTGGCCCGTGCGGTGTCCAGCAATCCCGACGCGTACGTGTACCTCGCGGAATCGATCCGGGCGTGGCCGGATCAGGCCGGATTGGCGCAGCAGATCACCCGGGCCGGATGGTCGGGAGTGCGCTGGCGCAACCTGACCGGCGGCATCGTCGCCTTACACGCCGGATACAAACCGTTGCGCTGAAAAGGTTCTAGTGATTGCCGGCGGCTTGCACGAAGCCGACCCGGTCGGGGCAGTAGTGATCGACCGCTGCACCGAGGAACTGGAACGCCTGGCCCTCAGTGGTGCCGCGCGGCAGATTGCGCTGGATGAAAGTGGCCGACTTGTACGCGTCGCCGTCAATGCCCCTGCCAATGCGTTCGCAGGTGATCTTGCCCAGCCACGCCAACTGGTCCTGCGGCTGGTAGATGCCGAAGCCGTTGACGGTGTTCTTGAACGGGGCGTCGTAGTCGCTCGGGGGCGACGGTGTGCGCGGCGTCGGGTACGGCGCCGTCGGCGGCGGGTCGGCCAGTGCCGGCACGGCAAGTGCGCCCAGGCCCGGTGCGGCAAGTGCGCCCAGGGTGATAGCGGCAGCAGCAGCGGCTCCGATAGTAGCCAGCCTCGTTCCCTTCATTAGCGGGACTATACACGTCTCGGTTTGGGCGCGCGGCGGAAAGACAAACGCCGGTCGGGCCCCATCGCACCCCCCGCCAGGCCGCCGACCAGCGGCGATGCGCGCGCCCGGTCAACTGAACGGCGTTCGGCGATCAATCAGCCGCGACAGCCGACCGCCGCCCCGCCAGGCCCGGGCCACCCAGTCCGCGTCGTCGTCGGTGACCAGATTGGCCATCACCCGCACCGCGACGTTCATCAGCGTCGTCGAGCGCATGGCGATGGGTCCCGTCGACGGTAGAAATCGCTGAAACGTCAGCAGCAGCGCCAGCCTGCGCGCCACCGAGAAGCCGCGGCCGTAGTGCTCCTGCAGCAGCGACGGCCATACCTGCGACAGATCGGGGCGGTCCAGCAGCGCCGCCGCCAGCCGCCCGGTTTCGAGCCCATAGTCGATGCCTTCACCGTTGAGCGGGTTGACGCAGGCCGCGGCGTCGCCGATGAGCATCCAGTTGACGCCGGCGACCCCGGACACCGCGCCGCCCATCGGCAGCAGGGTCGAGGCCACCGCCCGCGGCCGCCCGGTGAAACCCCACTCGTCGCGGCGCAGATCGGTGTAGTAGTCGATCAGCGGCCGCAGCGCCAGGTCGGCCGGCCGCTTGGACGTGGACAGCGCTCCGACGCCGATGTTCACCTCGCCGTTGCCGAGGGGGAAGATCCAGCCGTAGCCCGGCAGCACCGCGCCGTCGGGGGATCGCAGTTCCAGATGTGACGTCAGCCAGGGATCGTCGGCGCGGGCGGTGGCCAGATACCCGCGGGCCGCGACCCCGTACACCGTCTCCTGATGCCAGCGCCGGCCCAGCTTGCGGCCCAGCGACGAACGAGCACCGTCGGCCACGATCAGCTGGCGGCAGCCCACCTCGGTGCCGTCGGCCAACTTCACCGCTGTCACCCGGCCCGACGAATCGTGTTGTGCGGCGACGGCTTTGGTTCCGAGCAGCATCCGCGCCCCGGAGTCCTCGGCGACTTTGCGGATCCGATCGTCCAGCTCGAAGCGGGCCACGGCGCTGCTGGTCGACGGGAACGACGGACCGGGCCAGCGGACTTCGAGCTCGCCGCCGAACCCGCTCATTCGCAATCCCCGATGCCGGATGCGGGTGTCCAGCCAATCGCGCAGCCCCAGGCGTTCCAGCTCGGCGACCGCGCGCGGGGTCAGCCCGTCGCCACAGGCCTTGTCGCGGGGAAAGCTCGCCGAATCGATGACCAGCACCTCGTTGCCCGCACGGGCGGCCCAGGCCGCCGCCGCCGAACCGGCGGGTCCTGCACCCACGACCACCACTTGGGCTCGGGTCGCTCCCGTCTTCATGCACACCAGTATGTTTGGTCGCGTGAGTACTCCGGCGACGGTGGTGGCGGGCGTTGACTTCGGCGACCCCGCTTTCGCGGCGACGGTGCGCGACGGTGTCGGTCGGATCGAGCAGCTCATGGACACCGAACTGCGCAGCGCCGACGACATCATGACCGAGTCGCTGACGCACCTGTTCAAGGCAGGCGGCAAGCGGTTCAGGCCGCTGTTCGCCGTGCTGTCGGCGCAGATCGGGCCCAATCCGGACAGCGCGGACGTGACGGTCGCCGGCGCCGTCATTGAGCTGGTGCACCTGGCCACGCTGTATCACGACGACGTGATGGACGAGGCGGAGGTTCGTCGCGGCACCCCCACCGCGAACGTGCGCTGGGGTAACAACGTCGCCATCCTGGCCGGGGACTATCTGTTCGCGACGGCGTCCCGGTTGGTGTCGCGGCTGGGGCCGGAGGCCGTGCGGTTGATCGCCGAGACGTTCGCCCAGTTGGTGACGGGGCAGATGCGCGAGACCCGCGGATTCGTCGAGGGATCCGACCCTATCGAGCACTACCTGAAGGTGGTGTACGAGAAGACCGCGTGCCTGATCGCCGCGGCGGGCCGATTCGGTGCGATGTTCTCGGGTGCGGACGCCGACCAGGTCGAGCGGCTGAGCCGTCTCGGCGGCATCGTGGGCACCGCGTTCCAGATCTCCGACGACATCATCGACATCGACAGCGACTCCCGCGAGTCCGGCAAGCTGCCCGGCACCGACGTGCGCGAGGGTGTGCACACCCTGCCGATGGTCTACGCGCTGCGCGAACCCGGTCCCGAAGCGGCGCGGCTGCGCGAGCTGCTGGTCGGGCCCATCGACGACGACGAGGCGGTGGCCGAGGCGCTGGGGCTACTGCGGGCGTCGCCGGGCATGGCGAAGGCCAAGCGCTCGCTTCAGGAGTACGCGGCGCAGGCCCACCAGGAGCTGGCCTTGCTGCCGGATGTCCCGGGCCGGCACGCGTTGCAGACGCTGGTCGACTACACCATCAGCCGGCACGGCTAGCGCCGCCTTCAACGTCCCGCGGAACCAACAGGGCCACCTCGGGCGTTCAATGAGCTGTAATCGGCACTAACGCGCGCCCGAGTGTTCGCAGGGAGGACACCGATGACCTGGCATCCGCATCACAACACGTTCAAGACGTTCGCGTTGTTGGTTGGCATGTCCGCGTTGATCGTGTTCGTCGGCTCGCTGTTCGGCAAGACCGCGATGTTCCTCGCGGTGCTGTTCGCCATCGGAATGAACATCTACACGTACTACAACAGCGACAAGCTGGCGCTGCGGGCGATGCACGCGCAGCCGGTCTCGGAAGTGCAGGCGCCGGAGATGTACCGGATCGTGCGTGAGCTGGCCACCGCCGCGCACCAGCCGATGCCGCGGCTCTACATCAGCGACACCAACGCGCCCAACGCATTCGCGACCGGCCGTAACCCCCGCAACGCGGCTGTCTGCTGTACCACGGGCATCTTGGGCATCCTCAGCGAGCGCGAGCTGCGTGCCGTACTGGGACACGAGCTTTCGCACGTCTACAACCGCGACATTTTGATTTCGTGCATCGCCGGAGCGCTGGCGTCGGTGATCACCGCTCTGGCCAACATTGCCATGTTCGCGGGCATCTTCGGCGGTAACGACCGCGATGGCGAGAATCCCTTTGCGCTGCTTCTCGTTTCGTTGCTGGGGCCGATCGCCGCGACGGTGGTGCGGCTGGCGGTGTCGCGGTCACGCGAATACCAGGCGGACGAATCGGGCGCGTTGCTGACCGGTGACCCGTTGGCCCTGGCGTCGGCTCTGCGCAAGATTTCCGGCGGGGTTCAGGCCGCCCCGCTGCCACCGGAGCCCCAGCTGGCCAGCCAGGCTCACCTGATGATCGCCAACCCGTTCCGGTCGGGCGAGCGGATCGGGTCGCTGTTTTCGACGCACCCGCCGATCGCGGACCGGATCCGGCGGCTAGAGGAAATGGCCGGACGGTAGGCCCGGACCGCACGTACCATCGGAGTTGGACGGTGATTGGCGATGACTGAACCTAACTCTATGGAGATTCACGAAGCCGGGCTGGCATTGGACCTGCCCGACTTGATTTTCGAGACCCGTGCCGGTGCGGGGATGAACCAGGCCCAGCTGGCTGAGGCGCTTGGCACCACCCGCGAAGCCGTCGCCGCATGGGAGGACGGGACCGACGTGCCCCGCGTCGACGTGCTGCAACGGTTGGCCCAGGTGTGCGGCAAGCGATTGCATATTCGCATCGACGTCGACTGACCGGCCGGACGCGTCTGCCAATTATGCTGCGGCTTCGGGTCTTTCGGCGGCCACCAGCGGTTCGTGCGCGTCGCGCTGGCCCGTCTCCATCAGGCCCTGAAGGTGAACCGTCCCGCCCGTGGCCTCATGCTGCTGCTGCCAATCGGTAATCGTCTGGTGGGCAGCGTGATCGAGGTAATGGACCGCTATGGCCACCGTCACCGCCGCGCCTTGCGGAACCGATGCCAGGACCCGCGTCAGCCTCGGTAGCGCCAGGAAGGTGCAGGCCGCTCCCTCGATGCTCACCCGCCATTCGTCGTCCACCGGCGTGGCTTCGATCTTCGCCCGGATCACTCGCCATCCGGTCAGCGCGATGGCCAGCGCCAGCCCGATCATGACCCCGTGCAACAGGTTGAGGAAGATGACGCTGACGGCCGTCACGACGTACACCGCCAGATCGCCTTGCTTCGTTGCGGTTTCGATGTGAGCGGGCTTCAGCAGCTGAATGCCGATGACGATGAGCAGACCGGCGAGTGCCGCTGTGGGGATCTCTTCGACCAACCCGGCGAACGGGATGGTGAACAGCAGGATCCAGATACCGTGCATGATCGCCGAGGCGCGGGATTTGGCGCCCGCGTTGACATTTGTGGAGCTACGCACGATGACCCCAGTCACCGGCAGGCCGCCGACGGCGCCCGACACGATGTTGGCGGCGCCCTGCCCCACCAGCTCGCGGTTGAAATCGGTGCGCGGCCCGTTGTGCATCCGATCGACCGACACGGCCGAGAGCAGGCTTTCGACGCTGGCGATGAGGGCCACCGTGATCACCCCGACCGCGACCGCGCCCCAGTTGCCGTGGGGAAGATCGGGCAACCGCAGCGCGTCCAGGGGTGACCCCTCGAGGTTGATCCGGCGTACGTGGAACGGCAGGACCACCGAGAGCAACGTCACCGCCACTATGGCGACCAGGGGACCCGGGATGCGGCGCACTTTGGCGGGAACCCATCGCCAGGCCACCAGGATGACGATCACCAGCACCCCCAGGATCACCCCCGGCCGGTGCGCACCGATGATCTGGCCGGGCAGCCCGATGAGGTTGTGCCAGGCCGAGCTTTTGGATTTCCCGCCGAGCAACACGTGCGCCTGCTGCAGGGCGATCGTGATGCCGATGCCAGCCAGCATTGCGTGCACGACCACCGGTGAGATCGCGAGCGCGGCGCGCGCGACCCGGCTGAGGCCCAGCAGCACCTGTACGGCTCCGGCGGCAACGGTGATCAAGCACGTTATGCCCCAACCGAAACCGGAAACCAGATCGGCGACGACGACCGTCAGCCCGGCCGCGGGACCACTGACCTGCAGCGGGGATCCGCCCAACGAGCCGACGATGATGCCACCGACGATCGCGGCGATCAGGCCGGCAAGCACGGGGGCGCCCGACGCGATCGCTATCCCCAGCGACAAGGGCAGCGCGACCAGGAAAACCACCAGCGATGAGGGCAAGTCGTGCCGGATGACCCCGCGCAACCGATTGGTGCGCGGTTCTGTCCGGTGATCTACACGGGTCTTTTCACCCGACTGTTCCACGTTGTGCATCGGTCGCGTCCCTCGGTAGGTGTTAGCGGGGATGTTCCGATATCCGCCCCGTCATGCGCTGATTACCTCTTCGTAACGCGCTGGCGTACAGACGATTACGCCGGAGCGACCCGCAGGATCGCGCCCGCGATCCGCTGGCTGCCTGGGTCGACGGTATTTTGCTGGCACAGGTCGGTCAAGCTGACGGGCGCTGCCCATAGAGAACGCAAAGATTTGAATTCCCTAACGCTGACGCGCCAGTTCAGAAGCCGGAGCCGTGCACCTCGTGGCCGGGTACTTCGGCGATCAGGCCCCGATAGGCCTCCTCGACGGTCGAGCCGTGGTTGATCACTGCGTCGACCTCACGGGCGATCGGCATGGTCAGGCCGAATTCGTTGGCGAACTCCATGATCACGCTGGCCGCCTTGACGCCCTCGGCGACCTGGTTCATCGAGGCGATGATCTCGTCGATGGGCTTGCCCGCCCCCAGTTGTTCACCGACGTGCCGGTTACGGCTGCGCTGGCTGGTGCAGGTGACGATCAGGTCGCCCAGGCCGGCCAGGCCGGGGAAGGTGTCGGGATGGCCGCCCAGGGCGACGCCCAGCTTGGTCATCTCGCGCAGCGCGCGGGCAATCACCAAGGCGCGGGTGTTCTCCCCGATGCCAAGCGAGTAACCCATCCCGACGGAGATGGCGTAGACGTTCTTCAGCGCCCCGGCCATCTCCACCCCGATGACGTCGTCGGTGGTGTACACGCGGAAGCGCCGGGTGCGAAACAGGCCCGACAGCCGAGTCGCCAGATGCTGGTCGGGCATCGCCAGCACCGCCGCGGCGGCGTAGCCCTCGCCGACCTCGCGCGCGATGTTCGGCCCGGCCAGGATGCCCGCGGGGTGGCCGGGCAGCGTCTCCTCGATGATTTGCGACATCCGCATGTTGGTGCCCTGCTCGAGCCCCTTGACCAGCGAGACCACCGGCACCCACGGCCGCAGCTCCTTGGCCAGCTCGCTCAGCACCCCCCGAAAGCCGTGCGAGGGAACCCCCATCACGACGACGTCGGCGGAGTTCGCTGCCTCGGCGAAGTCGGTGGTGGCGCGCAGGGTGTCGCTGAGCACGACGTCGTTGCCGAGATAGCGGCTGTTGCGGTGGTTGTCGTTGATGTCGGAGGCCGTCGCTTCGGAGCGCACCCACTGCAGCGTCGGCCCGCGGCGCGCGCAGATTGATGCCACGGTGGTGCCCCAGGAACCGCCACCGAGGACAACGACGTTGGGTTCGCGCTTCTCAGATGCCATGGCGACCAGCGTATTGCGGACACCTGCGATTTAGTAGCAGTTCACGCACACCGGATCGGCTAGCCGGCCAGCGGTGCCCGGTCGTCGACGCGGCCGAACACCATGGCCTCTTCGATGCGATCGAAGCGGTAGTCGAGGGCGTCGGCGAGATAGTTCTGCCGCACGTTCCACGGCCGCTTGGTGCCCGACTTCGGCAGCGCATGCACCGAGCGCAGCACGTAGCCGGCGTTGATGTCCCACGACGGCTTCTCGGTCATCGGCTCGTTGCCTCGGTGCGGGGCGGCGTGCGTGTAGCCATGAGAAGCCATGTGCTCCATCAGTTTTGCCGTTGCCCGCGCGGTGATGTCGGCCCGCAGCGTCCACGACGCGTTGGTGTAGCCCACGCACCAGAACAGGTTCGGGACGTCTTCGAGCATGTGCGCTTTGTAGACGAAGCGGTCGCTGGTCTTGATCTCGTTGCCGTCCAGGCTGATCGCGGCGCCGCCCAGCGCCTGCAGCTGCAGGCCGGTGGCGGTGACGATGATGTCGGCGTCGAGGTGTTCGCCGGATTTGAGCGCGATACCCGTCGCGTCGAAATGGTCGATGTGGTCGGTGACCACTTCGGCGCAACCGGCGCTGATGGCGTTGTACAGATCGGCGTCGGGAATCAGGCACATGCGCTGGTCCCACGGGTTGTAGCGCGGCTTGAAGTGGGTGTCGACGTCATAGCCGGGGGGCAGGCTGTTGATCGCCTTGCGCCGCAACAGCCACCGCACCAACCCAGGCGCCTTGCGGGACAACGCGAAGAACACCGCCTCGGTCAGGGCACTGTACATGCGGACGACGAGATGAGCTGGCTTGCGCGGCAACATCTTTCGGGATAGCGCGGCGACGGCGCCGTACTTGGACGCCGATATGAGATAGGTCGGGGAGCGCTGCAGCATCGTTACCTTGGCGGCGCGGTCCGACAACGACGGCAGCAGTGTGACCGCAGTCGCCCCGCTGCCGATCACCACGATCTTCTTGCCCGTGTAGTCGAGGTCTTCGGGCCAGTGCTGCGGGTGCACCACGGTGCCCTCGAATCGCTCGATGCCCGGGAAGTCGGGTGTATAGCCCTCGTCGTAGTTGTAATAGCCGCTGCCGAAGAACAGGAAGCGGCCGCGGTACAGCTTTCGCGCGCCGTCCTGCTCGACGGTGACCGTCCAGGTGTCAGTGGCGGAGTCCCAGTCGGCCGAGCGCACGTAGCTGTTGAATCGGATGTGCCGATCGATGCCGTATTTGCGCGCGGTGGCGGCCAGGTATTCGCGGATGTGCACGCCGTCGGCGACGCCCTCTCTGCGGGTCCACGGCTCGAACGGGAAGGACAGCGTGAAAATGCTGCTGTCCGAGCGCACCCCGGGATAGCGGAACAAATCCCACGTCCCGCCGATCTGCGCGCGCCGCTCCAGGATGGTGTACGTCAGATGCGGATTGCGCTCGGTGATCCGATACGCCGCATCGATGCCCGAGATGCCGGCGCCGACGATGATCACGTCGGAGTAACCGGCCTCGGTTGCATCGTTGTCGGCGGCCTCCTGGGGCGTCACGGTCATCGTGAACCTCGCTCGTATTGTGGGACTGGTCACTAGCGTAGAGAGTCCACCGGTTGGTCGGCCCAGGAAGTGGCGGATACGCGTAGCGGGCGCGCGTCGCCTGTCAGCGGTAGTTGACGAACTGCAGCGCCACGTCCAGGTCGGCCTGCTTGAGCATCGCGATCACGTCCTGAAGGTCGTCACGCTTTTTGCTGGTGACCCGAATCTCGTCGCCCTGGATCTGGGTTTTGACGTTCTTGGGGCCGTCGTCACGGATCAGCTTGGTGATCTTCTTGGCGTTCTCGCTGCTGATGCCCTGCTTGAGGGTGCCGCTGATCTTGTAGGTCTTGCCGGAGGCCTGCGGTTCGCCGGCGTCGAAGGCCTTCATGGAGATGTCCCGCCGGATCAGTTTCTCTTTGAAGACGTCGACGGCCGCCTTGACGCGTTCCTCGGTGGACGACGTCAGCTCGATGGCCTCGTCGCCCTTCCAGGCGATTGACGTGTCGGTACCGCGGAAGTCGAAGCGGGTGGCCAGTTCCTTGGCGGCCTGGTTGAGGGCGTTGTCGACCTCCTGGCGATCCACTTTGCTGACGATGTCGAACGATGAGTCCGCCATGTATTCCGTCCCTTCGCTCGGTGATAGGCGTTTGTGCTTTGTCTACTCGCTCGTTGTAACCTGTCTGGCGGCAGGTTGCCCGAGCGGCCAATGGGAGCGGACTGTAAATCCGTCGCGAAAGCTTCACAGGTTCGAATCCTGTACCTGCCACCAAAGCTTAGCCAGGTCAAGGACCCGACCTTCGCCTTCTCCAAGACGTCAAGCCGATGGAAACACGGTGCGGCCGCAGAGAGGACTCTCCGTCGATGTGCGACCCCGACGAGGCCGCCCAGTCAACCGAGCGCCAGATTCGCTCCACGCGTCGACAACTCGGCTTCCGGCTCTCGACGCTGGTGATCATGCTGGTGGCGGCGGCCCTCTCCGTGGTACTGCTGACCACGCTCGTGACATTGTGGGCTCGCGACGTCGGCCTGCTGGCTGGCGGTTGGGATTTCTGCATTTACCGCGACGGCGGTCGCCATGTTCTCGAAGACCTGCCGCTCTACGCCAAGTCCACGGGCCACTGCAAGTTCGAGTACATCTACCCGCCGTTCGCCGCACTTATCTTCGCGCCCTTGGTCTGGTTGCCCGACGGCGCAAGCACGGACATCTGGTTCGCGATCAACGTGGTGGGACTGATTGCCAGCGTGATGGTGTCCTTTCGGATACTCGGCTACCGGATCACCCCGTATCTCGTCTGCATCTCCACGTTGCTCGGGATTGTGAGCGCGTTTTTGGAGCCGGTTCGCGCCACGCTGTTCTTCGGGCAGATCAATCTGCTGCTGATGCTGCTGGTGCTCTGGGACGCATCGCTTGGCCAGCGCAGCCGACTCAAGGGCATCGGCATCGGCGTCGCCGCCGGCATCAAGCTGACGTCCGCCTACTTTGTCCTCTACTACCTACTCTTGCGCCAGTGGCGAGCCGCCGCCGTCGCGGTGATCACCATCGTCGCGTCGACCGGGCTGGGGTGGCTGCTGCTGCCCAACGACTCGGGGCAGTACTGGAGCGGAAAGGTCGTCGACTCCAGCCCGTTCAACAAAGGCCTCTTCTTGGTCGGCGACCAGTCCTTGCGCGGAGCGATTGCCCGGCTTTCGGGACGGGTGCCGCCCACCTGGATGTGGCTGCCGATCGATGCTTGCGTGGTGGCAATCAGCATGTGGATTGCAGTGCGCCTGTACCGCCGCGGGGAACGTCTGCTCGCGGTCACCGTTGCCGGATTGACCTCTTGCGCGGTGTCACCATTCACCTGGCACCATCACTGGGTCTGGCTCGTGCCGATGATGGTCTACCTCGTCCATCGGGCACTGACCAACCGGTGGTGGTGGGTCGGGGCAGCCACATTGCTCGCGGTAATGGGTGCATGGCCATCTGCAGCGCCTCATGAAGGCACGCCGCGAATCGGCCTGTTCCTGTTCGCGCCGACATGGGTGCACTGGCGGCTCTTAGAGAATCTGCACCTAATGGCCTATGCCGTCCTGCTGATCGTCGCGGGGGTCATCGCGAGCCGTCGACAGCGCACCGGTCACCGCGCACAACCGCCGCGAGAAGCACCGCCGGCCAAAGAGCCAGTGGGCACCGGGGCGGCTGCGGCCATGGCGTCCGTTTCCTGAGTCCGCTTAGCGAAAAGCGTCGAATCTCACTCGAGGTGAGCGCGCACGCTCGGAATCTCGCCACCGGCCCCCACGGCCGCCATCGTGGCTTCGCCGACGCCCGACGGTAGCCCGGGTCCCTCTGTCGGGGCGTCGCCGATTTCGATCGCCTGGCTGCGGCCCAATGCGACCGTGGCCGCAGCCATCGCCACCACCGCGATGACGAGAATTAGCGCCGCCAGCCCGCCCACCGCCAGATGCTCGCCGAGGACGACAACCCCGAGCAGGACGGCGACCACCGGCTCACCCACCAACATGATCGGTACCGACGCCTGCAGTGCACCGGCATGAAACGCCGAGTTCTGCACCACGGTCACCGTCACCGCGAGCGCGACCAGCACGTACGGAGCCGGGACGGTCAACAGCGCATGCCAACCACCGACCGCGAAGCGGTGGGTGCAGACCTTCGTCACGACGGCGATCATGCCGAGCAGGACCGCCACCGCGACGCCCAGCAGCGATGCTCGCACCCGGCCCGCGGCGCGGTGCGCGGCGATGACACACGCGATCACCGAGGGGATCGTGATCACCAGGGCCAGCGTCCACGCCGCAATCGGGGGACGGCCGTGGCCCTCGCGAGGCTGGCCCACCAGCAGAAACACCGCCAGCGCGGCCGTCAGCAACATTGCCCAGCTCCACTGGGTCCGACTGATGCGTTGGTGGCACAGCGCCGCGCTCAACGGCAGGGCGAACAGCAGCGACGACACCAACAGCGGCTGGACCAGCAGCAGGGATCCATGCGCCAGCGCGACCGCCTGAAACACGTAACCGGCGACGGCCGCAAACGTCCCCGCCCACCACAGCGGTTGGCGAACCAGCGTCGTCGCCATCGACGCGGACATGGCCTCATCACCGGGAACGCGCTGGGTCGCGCGCTGCCGAACGACGATTCCCACGGCCGCCCAGAAGGCGGAAAGCAATGCCGAGAAGATCGCGACCGCGTGTACGGTTACCCACCCCATGCCCCGAGGGGTACCCCTGACCTCCATGCCGTTAACTCGTGCTGTCGCGTGGGCCGGGTCGAGGGGTCCGCGCCACGACAGGGCTGGTGACTGGCAGGGCTGACGAAGGCCTGAATATGCTTGACCAGCGAATGGCCGTCCGAGATGGACAACTGACGGGTCGGTGCTCCGGCGAACTCGGAAAGGATTCGCATTGTTGCTTGATGCCCAGGGCCGGTGCGGCCATCCGGGGATGCGATGCAGCTGAACTGCCTCAGCATCGCCGAGCTGGTCGCGGGGGCCGGCGGTGACCCGTGGGAGGTAAACCGGACCCTGCAGGCGGGCCAGCCCGGCCAGATTTCCAATCTGGCCAACGCGTTTCACGCAGCGGGTCGATCCACCGCTGAAGCCGACGCAACGTTCGAGCAGGCCCGCAAACGCTTCGAGGCGGCCTGGAACCACCAGAACGGTGACAGTCCGATCAACGCCTCCGCCGAGGTGCAGCGCACCGCCCAGGCGCTGGGCGCGCAGTCTCAGCAACTGCCCAAGATCGGCGCTGATTTGGAGAACATCGCCGCCGCCCTGGCCGATGCGCAAAAGGCCGGGGCCCAACAAATCGCCGGCCTGGAACGTCAGTTGCAGCTGCTCGACAAAATCGTCTGCGCGGCGACCAAGGATCTCCAGGATCGCAACCTCAACGCGAACGACCGCCACGCGCTGGAGACCTTGATCAAGGACGCGAAAGCCGACGCGGTCGACGACACCCGAGACGCGCTCGACCAGCTGCGTGCGACCCGCGACGACTACTCGAAGTCGCTGCGCGGAGCGCAGAAGAATCTCGCTGACGACGGGTATGACCCGGCGCATGTCCTAGGTGTCGACGGGCACGCCGCCGAGACGCCGGAATCGGCCGAGCAGGATGTGAAGGCGGCCCTCGGCGGCGACAAGGGCGCGGCCGCCCGCGTCAATGGAGTGCTGGGCTCGATCACCCCGGACCAAGTGGCCGGGAAGGTTCCGTTGAACGCCGAACAGGCTTCGGTCTTGAGCCAGTTGCAGGCCCAGGAGCACGGCATGAGCATCGATGCGCTCAAAACCGCCGAGCAACGCCTCGGCGACGAGAAGGGGATGATCGGCGACTCCTGGCAGCTGATGAGTAACTCGAACATCACATTCCCGAAAACGCCGACAACCGTTGGCGCCAAGCAGGGTACCGACACCGTGAAGGGCGGGACCGCGCAGTTGCCGGACAGCGTGCAGGAGGTGCTGAAGGCGCCGGGCTGGGTGTATGCCGACCAGACCAGGACGATCGCCGACATCGTCAAGGATGGTAATCCGTTGCTGCAGCGCAACACTGGGGTGGATCAGGGCTTACTGCACAAGGGTGCCCAGATCATGACGCAGGATTGGGCGCGCAACACCTACGACCAAACGGTCGAGTCGGTGTTCTGGGCGGCTGGCCGGGACCACGGGGCCGTCAACTGGATTGTCAATCAGCAGGGCTTCTGCGACCAGTCGACACAGGACTTTTTGCAGAACATCACCCACCACGCCTGGTCTGACGGCGGCGACGCGGCCGGGTCGTTGTTCAGTTGGACCAAGGACGCGGCCGGGCCGGAAGCCCAGATCGCCGGGCAGACAGCGCAGACGTATGCGGCCTATCTCGGCCAGCATTCGCACGAGCTGCTCGACCTGCCGGGCCATCACACGCTGGGCCAGGTCGATCCGAAGCTGACTCAAGCTTTCGCCACCGGGCTGTCGCCCTACGTCACCAACATCGCCGGCGGCACCAACGACCTGTCGCCGTTCTTCCACGCACCCGACTCGAACCAAGACGTGGAGTCGAGACTGCCTGTGGCCAAAGGGATTTTCTCCGTGCTCAGCACGGACCAGGACGCGTCGAACATCTTCAATGGCGCCGCGATGCAGCAGATCATGCAGGACCAGAACCGGTACGCCGAGGCGGTCGCACATCATGTGCCGGGTGCGGTCGCCAACGATGCCGATCTGCAGCAGGCGGCAACGCTGAAGGGTCTGGTCGACGTCGGGGTGAACAATGCCGTGCACGCCCAAGGGCTCAATGGCGCCGAACAGGCGACCGAAGCCTACAACCGCAAGGCATCGGCGTACAACAGCCTGGTGAAGGACGGCAGCACGGTGGCGGGTTTGGCGGGCAAGGCGCTGCCTCCGCCATACAACCTGATCGGCACGCTCGGTGGCCCGGCGCTGACCGTGGGTGGAGATGCTTTGAAGCAAGACATCATTGGGGCCGCACCGGCGGCCGGACCGCCTGACGTTCAGATACCGCACATGCAAGACAGCACCGCCTATTCGCAGGTGCTCGACGGCTTGATCGCCAACCAGGTCCCTATCGGGTTGACGCAACAATTCTTTGCCCCGGACTTTCCCGGCAACCCGCACAGCCCGATGCACATCGCCACGTATGACGAATACAAGGCAAACGGCGGAACGTGGGACAACTACAAATACAATCAAACGCTAAAGGGTGCGGTGCAAGGGATATTGGGCGACGAGAGCATCATCCCGCACATGCAGCACCAGTATGACGAAGTGACCCAAATACCTAACCCCTAGGGAAGTTTCATGAGTCTCGGGCGGCGGCGCGGATTGCTCGCTCCGACTATGCTTCTGGCGCTGTGTGCTGTGGTCGCCGGCTGCGGCGCCGGTGCCGTTCGACATTCCGCACCTGCGCCGAAGATCCCTTGGGCGGGAACGCTGGCCGACATTCGGGCGGTGTGGAGTGCAGAGCCGGGGATCGATCTGCTCACAACGCCTGCCGTCGTGGTGCGCGCCTACATCGAATCGATCTTCCTCGCGGCCAATGCCGGTGACATCGGTTACGCCTACCCCGGATTCACAAATGCGGTCGCTCCGAACGCGCCGCAGGGCCAACCGGACAGCGCCCGCGATCGCTGGCCCGACACCGAGCATCCGTTGCACGATCGACTCGTCGGCACCGACCGTTACCACGTGTTGCGGGTCGACACCGCGGGCCGCCAGGTGGCGGCCGTGGTATGCGATTGGGCATACGCCAGCGCGCTGGATCTCGGTGACGGAAACTACGGCTGGAAAAGCACATTGCCGGCCACTGATCCCGCGGCCAGGATTGCGGTGCATCAGATCGTGATGACCACCCCGGAGGATGGTCCGGTAGCGCACCTGCCGCCGCAGCGGGGGACCGCCGCCGCACCCGTTGACGACGTGTTCGGCGGTTGGCGCATCGTCGGCCACAACATGACTGCCGACAGAATTCCAGAATCGAACACCGACCCGGCGCAGTGGCCTTCCGAAGTGACCGATGCGAAGTCGTGCGTGGACAAAGCGCGCGACCCGGTAGACCGCCGCCTGTATCTGGTCAATGGTGTGCACCCCCGCTCGGAATTTCCGACCCTGCCGCCATTCCCCGGCTGGCCGGCCGCAAGCTCGTCCTGATCAGCACGACCGAAAGGGAATGTGGTGCGTACCAAGGCAATCACCGGAGTGGCAGTCGCGGCGGCCATCGCGTCAGCCGCACTGACCCTGCTGCCCTGGATTGATGTGAGCCATCTGGGATTACCGATTCGGTGGAATGGGCTTGGCATTTATACCGGCGAGCACGGCGAAAACTACGGCCCCCTGCTTACCGACATGGTGGACAGCACGCCGGGATGGATCGTGCTGATCGCGTCGCTGGCGGCCGCCGGTGCGCTGCTCGGCGCGGGGCGAGTGCGCTGGCTGGGGATCGTCGGGTGTGGCTGCGCTATCGTCGCGTTCGTCGCCGCCGTCTTGTGTTTGGTGTATCCAGCGGTGCTGGCCGGCGACGCCAAGAACGAGCTGGGAATTTCTCTGGTTCCCGATCGGCAAGTGCTGAACTCCGGCGCGTTGATAGCCGAAACCGCGGCCACCGGAGTGCTGGTGGTTTGCGCGGCGCTCATCGTTGCCGGAGCGAGAAGTGGTGTGGGCAAGCCGGATTCGTGGCCCAGCTAGGCGGGGTGCAGTGCTATTTCCGCCAATGCCGCTCTCGGCAAACCGCCTGCGGTTAGGCTGCCCTTAGTTATCCTCGTGCGGGTGGGGTCGCGCGAAGCTTGAGTGCTAGGGGAGTGGGCCAAGGGTGACGGAAACAACCACGCAGTCGGTGGCGGACAAATGCCACGATCGGCCGCCGGTATCGATGCGGGCGCGTGGCCGGTGGCTGCGGTGGGGACTGTTGTCGGTGTGGGGCCCGGGCCTGGTGGTCATGCTGGCCGACACCGATGCGGGATCACTGATCACCGCGTCGCAGTCCGGAGCCCAGTGGGGCTACCGGATGGTGCTGCCACAGCTGATCTTGATGCCCGTCCTCTACGTCGTGCAGGAGATGACGGTGCGGCTGGGCATCGTCACCGGCCGTGGCCACGGCTCGCTGATCCGGGAGCGGTTCGGCCGCGGCTGGGCGTGGCTTTCGGCGTTCACCTTGTTCGCCTCGGCGATCGGGGCGTTGCTGACGGAATTCGCCGGAGTCGCCGGAGTGGGCGAGCTTTTCGGCGTCTCGCGGTGGGTGAGCGTTCCGGTCGCGACGGTCGCGCTGCTGGGGCTGGCGCTGACCGGCAGTTACCGGCGCGTCGAACGGATCGGCCTCGTCATCGGCGCGGCCGAACTGGCGTTTCTGGTGGCTATGGTCATGGCCCGGCCCGACCCGCGGGCGCTCGTCGACGGCATGTCCTCGATGCCGCTGGGCGACTCGTCGTATCTGCTGTTGATCGCCGCCAACGTGGGCGCCGTGATCATGCCCTGGATGATCTTCTACCAGCAGGGCGCGGTGGTCGATAAGCGCTTGTCGGAGAGCACCATTCGGCAGGCACGGTACGACACCGCGTTCGGCGCGGTGCTCACGCAGCTGATCATGATCGCGGTCGTGATCACCATGGCGTCGACCATCGGCAAACACGGCGGCGGGGCGGAGCTGGAAACCGTCGGTCAGATCGCCCAATCGCTGACGCCCTACCTGGGCCACGTCGGCGGGACGGTGGTGTTCGGGCTGGGCATGCTGGGTGCGGCCCTCGTGGCCGCCATCGTCGCCTCGCTGGCCGGCGCGTGGGGCCTGGCGGAGGTGTTCGGCTGGAAGCACACGCTCAACGAGCGGCCCAACCGCGCCACCGCCAAGTTCTACGTCACCTACGCGCTCGCCCACATCCTGGGCGCGGTGCTGGTGCTGGCCAGCGTCGACCTGGTCAACCTGGCGGTCGACGTCGAGGTCATGAACGCGTTGCTGCTGCCCATCGTGCTGGGCCTGCTGCTGGCGCTGGAAGCAAGGGCGCTGCCCGAGCAATGGCGCATGCGGGGGGTGCACAAATACGTCACCCGCGCACTGTGTTGCGTGACCATCGGCTTCGGTCTCTACATGGTCCCGCAGGCCCTCGGCCTCTTCTGAGCGCGAGCGGGCGCCGAGGCTCGGGTCAGAACCAGGGCCCCGGGTAGTGGCCGTCCTGGTCTTGGACCATGACGATTTCCTTGCACTCGCCATTGGAAGCCGGCGCCGTCTCGCCGCGGCACACCAGCGTCCACCCGGAGATCCGCTCGAAAGGCCGCAGCGCCCAATTCGATGACACGGGATCGGTTGCGGGCAAGGCGATTACGGAAAACGTCCCGCCGGTGCCGGTGATGTAGAGATGGTCTTCGAAAAACGCCAGCTTGGCGATCGACAGCTTCTTGGCGTCGTCCCGATTCTTCTGGAAGTCCCACTGCTGGCTGCGCAGGTTCCACACGCCGAAGCCGAATTGAGAGTTGTCGGAGCCGTGGCCGTCGACGAACAGTTTCCCGTCAGACAGCGCCGCGGTCAGCCCACCGCCGGAGATCCGATCGGAATCGCCGATCTTGATGATGGACTTGGCGTTGAGGTCGTAGAACATCGTCGACAGCGCCGGCGGGTTGTACGAATCCCAGTGCGTGAGCTTCACCAGTTTGTTTGGGCCGTCGGTCAATTCGGCGTCCACGGATTGCACATCGTTGTCCTGGTAGATCGCTTCCCCGCTCGGCCGGCGCAGCTCGGCGCCTGTCGTCTTGCCGGGCTCGGTGTTGCGGGCAAACGCGAGCACGTCGGGCCAGACATGCCCGGGCTGCGGATCGTCCCACATCGTCGACAGGTCGCCGCCGGACAGGACGACGGTGCGGGGCGGCGATGCGGCGCCATGGCCGTCGGTGAAGGCGTTCAGCCATGCCACACCCGAGGCGGTCGAGGCCAGTCCCCAATCCTTCGGTGCGGTCAGCTTGAGACCGGCGGTGGGCGGCTGCAATTCCTTGGTGGCCACCTGCTGGCCCGACTTGGAGTCGTAGGCATAGGCGGTGGTTTTGGTGGTCTCGGGTGCGGGTGCCTGCGCCGGCTTGACGGTCGTGACGACGTAGACGACCTTCATGTCGTCCGCGGTGCCGGTCAGGGCGCACATGCCGCCGGTGAGGGTCTCACCGGCGGGAACCGCGGGGATGGCGGGCGCGACGTATTGCCCGGACTTCGGGTCGAAGATCTTGGGCCGGATGTCCTCGAGCGCCGATTTGCCGGCCGAGAATTTCTCCGGGCAGCCGAAATACGCCGTTCCGCCGTAACTTTTCCAGTCCTTTTCCAGCGGCCCGGTGATCGGTGCGGGCGGGGCGGCCGCGCGGGTGCTGGTTTTCGAGACGGATGTCGAGGTGGTGGCGGTGAGTGGGGGCGGTGCCGCGGTTTCCGAACAGGACGCCATGGCCAGGCAAGCGCCCGACGCCACCGCGGCGCGCCCATAGCGCGCCAGGCAGCGCCGGGTCGCACGCCTCCGGGCTGCACGCATCAAAAACCCCCATTACGTTCGTGTAACCAAGCAGCGTAAAGGGGTCCCGATGCGACCGCGACTTGTGCCGTTGCTGGCTCGGCGATAGCTATCGGTCGAACTCGATGGGCAAGCTCTTGGGCCCGCTCAGACTCACCATCGGTTTCCATGGCGCGGGCCCGGCGGTGCGCGGGTTTCGCAGCCGGTTCGCCAGCACGTTCAGCGCTTCGGCAATCTCACGCCTGGCCAGGTTGGCACCCAGGCAGTAGTGCACGCCCCCGCCGAAGGTCAGGATGGGCGGCGCGGCATCGCGAGTGATGTCGACTCGGTCGGCATCGTCGTACACCGCCGGATCACGGTTTGCCGCAAAGGTATTCACCAATACGGCCGTGCCGGCGGGGAATGAGTAGCCGTCGAGCTCGGCATCCTCGACCACCAGGCGCAGGGTGCCGCAGGCGATCGGCGAGTGCCGCATGGTCTCCTCGACGGCACGCATCGCCAGCTCGGGCCGTTGCCGCAGCAGCTCCCACTGTTCGGGGTGCTCGCACAGGACCTGCACCGAGGCGGCCACCTGGTTGCGGGTGGTGTCCGTCCCCGCCAACAGCAGCCCGCCCGCCAGCATGCGCAGCTCGGCGGCGTCGAGGCGGTCGCCCTCGTCCTCGGCGCGGATCAGGTCGGAAAGGAGGTCATCGGTCAGACTCTGTCGCCGGCGGCCGACCATCGCGTCGACGTAGTCGTCGAGCTGGCGCCACGCGCGCATCACGACCGGCTCGAGCTCGCGAAGATCGACGGTGAAGCTGAAGGCCTTGAACACGTCGTCGGCCCACAACGAAAACTGTTGCCAATCCTCGCGGGGCGCGCCGAGCAGGGCGCAAATGATCGGCACAGGATACGGGCGCGCGATATCGGTGACGACGTCACAGTGGCCCGCGTCCGCCACCTGATCGATCAACTCGTTCAACACGCCGACCATGGTGTCGTGTAGGCGCGCGACCGTTCGGGGGGTAAACGCCTTGGAGCACAGGCTGCGCAACCGATGGTGCGCATCTCCCTCGATGCACAGCAGGCTGTTGGCCACTTTGTCCCACAGCGGCCCCGACGAGATGCCCTGGGCCAGCAGGTTGATGCCGGGCGGGATGTGGAACCGGTGATCCCGAAGGACGGAACGGACCAGGTGGTAGGAGAGCACCTCGGGCCCGTGGGGTCCCAGCGCGACGGGAGCCTGGCGCTGCGCCTCCCGCAGCCGTGGATAGACCTGCGCCGGCGTTTCTTCTGGGTCGTAATACAGCGTCGGCAGATCAGCCTCGAAAACGCTTGGGGGAGCGGCACCGACGGTCATGACGGTCTCCTTGGTTCCGCAGAACGCTGCGGACGGCTTTCAAACAATGTATGGCCGCGCCAGGGGAGTGTCAACGCTATCGGCCGCTGCTCGGCGCAAGCGCCATACACCCAAAAGAAAATGCATTGCCGCGGCGGCGCGCGGCGCCGCTCAATCCTGCGCTCGCAGCCGCACCATCCGCGTCGTCGACGTCTCGTCCAGCTCGACGACATCGGAGCGCGAGCGCAGGAAGTCGCTGAATGAGCGGAATCCCAAAGACCTTTCGCTGAACGACGGGTCCATCCGCTTCATCTGCGCCTTGACGGCGGAGTTGTGCAGCCAGTCGACGTCGTCCTTCTCCAGGCCGATCCGCAGGGCACGCGTCAGCAGCGCGGTGGCGGCGGCCTGAGGGTCGGGCTGCTCGTCGGGCTCGTCGGGCTCGTCCTGCTTGGCCGACTTGGCGCGGGTGGCCCGCTTCTTCGGCTTGGCCCCGTCCGCCTCAGCCGGTTCGGGCACGGGAACCCCGGGCAGCGCGTCGTAGATGACGAACTCGTCGCAGGCCGCCGCGAGCGCCCGGCTCGACGCGCCGGCCACCCCGATGCCCACCACGTACCGGCCAAGCCTCTTGCAGCGCTGGGCCAACGGGATGTAGTCGGAGTCACCGGCCACGATCACCACGTGCGTCAGGTCGGGCAGCCGGAACATGTCCTCGACCGTGTCGACGGCCAACCGGATGTCGGCGCCGTTCTTGCCGTAGGCCGCAGCCGGGAACAACTGCACCAGATCGACCGCGCGCGCCACCAGCTGTCCGCGATACCCGGCGTTGATATCCGCCGACCAGTCCGCGTAGGCGCGGGTGAGCACCAGGGTCCCGAAGGACGACGCGAAGTCCAGAATCGCGCCGACGTCGACCGTCGCCCGGTTCAGCCGCTCGGAGTGCTGCTCGAGGCCCTTGGCTTTGTCCTTCTGAAACGAATTACGCCCGTGGATCTGGTCGTACCGGGAGATGACGATGTTGTCGAAGTCGAGGTAGACGGCAACGCGGGTCGCAACCGGTTCGGTCATGCACTAGATCATTGCTCAGGCGCCTGCGGCCGGTCGGGGCGGACGCGTTTTCCGTCACTTTTTGCCGGTACCGGTCATGAGCAGGACGAAAGCGGGTACACCGCCCTGCATGAGTGAGGTCAAGGTTCTCGAACTGCACGGCGACCGCATTGCCTACCGCGACGAGGGCGAGGGGGAGGCGCTCCTGCTCATCCACGGGATGGCGGGCAGCGCAGAGACCTGGCGCTCGGTGATACCGCCGCTGTCGAAGAAGTTCCGGGTCATCGCCCCGGACCTGCTCGGCCACGGCGAGTCGGCGAAGCCGCGCACGGATTACTCGCTGGGCGCATTCGCGGTGTGGCTTCGTGATTTGCTCGACGAGCTCGGCGTCAGCCAGGCGACCATCGTGGGTCACTCCCTCGGTGGGGGGGTGGCGATGCAGTTCGTGTATCAGCACCCCGACTACGCCAAACGGCTGATCCTGATCAGCAGCGGCGGCCTGGGCCCCGACGTCGGGTGGGTGCTGCGGCTGCTCTCGGCGCCCGGGGCGGAGCTGGTCTTGCCGATCATCGCGCCGCAACCCGTGCTGTCCGTCGGCAACAAGCTCCGGTCCTGGTTGAGAAGCGCGGGCATCCAGTCGCCGCGCGGTGCCGAGCTGTGGAGCGCCTACTCGTCGCTGTCCGACGGCGAGACGCGGCAGTCGTTCCTGAAGACGCTGCGGTCGGTCGTCGATTACCGGGGACAGGCGGTCAGCGCGCTCAGCCGGCTGCGGCTGCGCGAGGAACTGCCGGTCATGGCGATCTGGGGGGAGCGCGACGGCATCATTCCCGTCGCTCACGCCTATGCCGCGCACGACGCCCGCACCGACGCGAGGCTCGAGATCTTGCCCGATGTGGGGCACTTCGCGCAGGTGGAGGCTCCCAACCAGGTGGTAGAGCTGATCGAGGACTTCATCGCGATGGGCGAGCGCCGCGATGCAGAGAGTCAGCAGCCTTACCAGCCGAGTTAGCGCGCCGCGCCTCTCGCCGGGCACGTCCCCCGGTAGTCGACCTGCCAGTGCTTGATGCCGTTGATGAAAGACGACCGCAGCCGTTCGGGGTCGCCGGCTGAGCGCAGATCGGGCATCTGGTCGGCGATCGCATTGAACATCAGGTCGATCGTCATGCGGGCCAGGTTCGCGCCGATGCAGTAATGCGCCCCGGTGCCGCCGAATCCGACGTGCGGGTTAGGGCTGCGCATGATGTCGAACGTGAAAGGGTCGTCGAAG
Organism: uncultured Actinomycetota bacterium; assembly: GCA_963849935.1. Classification (GTDB taxonomy): domain Bacteria; phylum Actinomycetota; class Actinomycetes; order Mycobacteriales; family Mycobacteriaceae; genus Mycobacterium. The sequence goes on along the minus strand of CAWKJQ010000011.1, from coordinate 51,628 downwards.
ACCTCGTCGTCGAAGTTCGCCGAGCGATAGAACAGCACCACCCGCTGGCCCTTCTTGATGCGGACGCCGCCGAGTTCGGTGTCCACCAGGGCGGTGCGCTGAAACGCCGTGATCGGAGTGGCCCAGCGGATGATCTCGTCGGCCGCCGTCTTCGGCCGTTGCGCCTTGAACAACTCCCACTGGTCCGGGTGGTCGGTGAAGGCCATCATCCCTTGCGTGATCGAGTTTCGGGTCGTCTCGTTACCGGCCACGGCCAGCGTGACCACGAACATGCCGAACTCGGCGTCGGAGAGTCGCTGTTCCTCGGAGTCGGCCTCGATCAGCGTCGTGACGATGTCCCGATCTTTCGGACCGGGCTCTGCGGCCTTGCGCGCCGCCAATTGCATGGCGTACCACATCAATTCGCCCGCCGATGTCAGCGCGTCATGGTCGGCGAACTCGGGGTCGTCGCTGCCGATCATGTTGTTGGTCCAGTCGAACAGCTTGGCGTAGTCTTCCGCCGGCACGCCGAGCAGTCCCGAAATGGCCTGCAGCGGAAGTTCACACGCGACCTGGCGCACGAAGTCGCCCGACCCGTGCGCGGCGGCGCCGGCGGTGATGCATTGCGCACGCTCGGCGAGTTCGGCGCGCAACCGCTCGACCGCGCGGGGCGTGAAACCCCGCGAGACGATTTTGCGCAGCCGGCTGTGCTCGGGGTCGTCCATCATGATCATCGAGGCCCGACCCGCCTCGATTTGGCCCTGTGCCAGGTCTTGTGGGTAACGCGGCACGATCGACTTGGTGGCCGAGGAAAAGATATCGCTGCGCAGCGAGACCTCGCGGACGTCGCGGTGCTTGGTCACCACCCAGTAGCCGCCGTCGCCGAAGCCCCCGCGATCGAGCGGCTGCTCGTTCCACCAGATCGGTTCCGTGGCACGCAATTCGGCGAATTCCTGCACCGGAAGCCGGTGGGCGTAGATGTCGGGGTCGGTGAAATCGAAGCCCGGCGGGAGGTTCGGTGTCGCCATGGGATTTCTCCTCGCGGGCCTCAACACATCGGTTAGGGAAGATGGTAATGCTCGACTCAATGTGGGCATACGGCTTCGGTGAAGTTGATCAGTCGACTTTCTTTTGCCATTCGGTCGGGCTTCCCGTCCCCAGACATATCGCGTCAGGCCGAAACCGGCTAGCCTCTAGGGAGGAACGGTAGACAACCGTGCGTCGCGCTCATCAGCTTCGAGAGGTCTAAATCAGGGCCGTCTGGGTCCGCCTCGCTTTGCCCGCGGACATTAAGGCACGCGCCATGACCGATGAAGAGTTTGCGAACACACTTCGCCAAACGATGATCGATCTCACCGAAAGATACTCTCACCCAACGGATTTGAGTACCACGTTGACCGGAGTCACCAAAGCCGCGGTGCGGCTGGTTCCGGGCGTCGACAGTGCAGACGTTTTGATGGTCTCCCGCCCGGATGGCTTCGAGTCGCTGGCCGCGACGTCACCTTTGGCGGAGCGAATCGACGCCTTCCAGCGCGAGTTTCAGGAGGGGCCCTGCGTGGACGCCGCCGATGGACAGCCGTTGGTGCGATGTGACGATCTCGAAAGCGATCAGCGCTGGGCCAGGTTCGGTAGCTCTGCGGCCGCCGCCGGAGTCCGCAGCATCCTGTCTTTCCAGCTCTACACGCACAATGGTGACCGCGCGGCTCTGAATCTGTTGGGGCGAGAACCAAACACGTTCACGATGGAAGCCGAAGCGATAGCGGGAGTACTTGCCACCCATGCGGCCACGGTGCTGATAGCCCACAACAAGGAGCTCCAGTTTCAATCCGCGCTCGCCAGCCGAGACGCCATCGGCCACGCCAAAGGCATGATCATGGAACGATTCGGCGTAGGGCCGGTGCGAGCCTTTGAGCTGATGACGCAGGTGTCCCAGACTTCGAATATGCGAGTCGTCGACGTGGCGGCTGAGATTGTGGCACGAGGCCCAGATCGTTCCATCCGGGCCGGCCAACCTGACCTGACGATCCGGGGTTGCGTTGACCCCAGGAAAAGGGACTACCCTTGAGCCAAGCGCGGGATTGGGACAGGTTGCGTCCTCTGGACAAGTCAAGTCGAGTCCGCTTCCCTCGCTAGACGGCCGTTGGTGCAACTGTGGTGTTAAGCAGTCAGCACCAGGCTGGCCGCCGTCGAACTACTGTGTGCACAAACGCAGCCATTGGACCATGTTGGCGACACCCTCGCCGATGTCACGAAGCACAGACCCGGCTGGCCGGCATCGTCAACCCTCTCCAAATGCGAAGGCTGTGGTCATGACGCCGCTCGGCCACCCCGACTCCCCGCGTTTTGGCTGATGTGACGATGCGGGAGCGGCTCATTACGGCCGTCGACGGTTACCGCGGGGCAGCGGCCGCGGACCGGCTGTGTGCGGCCTGCGCGGTCCTGCTCGAGGTGGATGCCGCTGCCATCTCGCTGATCTTTGACGGCGCGCCCACCGGGACCCTCGGATCAAGCAGCGCACTGGCTCGCACGTACGACGAGCTTCAGTTCACCCTCGGTGAGGGCCCGTGCCTCGACTCCATCAGCGGGCGGATTCCGGTTCTCGCCGTCGATCTCGCCGATCCGGCCGATCGTCGCTGGCCCGCATTCGGTCCGGCACTGCTTGCCCACCACATCCGCGGCGTCTATGCGATCCCGATCCTCGTTGCCGGCGAATTTATCGGCGCGTTGGACCTTTTCCGGCACGGGCCCGGACGGCTCGAGGGTGAGCACCTGTCCGGAGCGATCGTCGCCGCCGAACTCGCGTCCGTGCCCCTCCTCGATCTTCTGGATACTGACCTCCAGGCCGCCGTCGCTGATCCGAACAGCAATGCCTGGGCCGAGTTCAACGCGCTGTCACGCACCGAGGTCAGCCAGGCCACCGGCATGCTGGTCGCACAGCTCGAAGTCGAACCCGCCGAAGCCCTGGTGCGGCTTCGGGCCCACGCCTACGCCACCGGGCGGAACGCCACCGATGTCGCCCGCGACATCCTCGCGCGCCGGCTGAAGCTGGACAACGACTGATGCGGGTACTCGAACCCAAGAATGGAGGCCAAGTTGACTGACACCGCCCGGGAAGCCCGCGTGCTGGACGCCGTCGTTTCGCTCGTCGACAGCTTGCTCGAGGATTTCGACGTGGTCGATTTGTTGACCGACCTCACCGAGCAATGCACCGAACTGCTGGATGTCGCGGCCGCCGGCTTGTTGCTCGGCGACCCCCTTCAACAGCTCCGCTTGCTAGCCGCAACGTCCAAGCAAGCTCGCGATTTGGAACTCTTCCAGGTGCAGGCCGACCAGGGACCGTGCGTCGAGTGCTACCTCACGGGCCAACCAGTTTCCATTGCCGATGTCAGGGCTGAAGCAGGCCGATGGCCCCAGTTCGCGTCCGCTGTCCACGACGCCGGATTCCTCTCGGTGCACGCCACGCCCATGCGTGCCGCGGGCCTCGTCCTGGGTGCTCTGGGCTTGTTCGGCGATCGGCCGGGCGCGCTATCCGACGCTGACCTGCTTGTCGCCCAAACACTGGCGCACATCGCCAGCGTTGCGATCCTGCAGGAACGACCCCCGACACCGTCGACGGTCTTGCCGCAACTCCGTACCGTCCTGGCCAGCCGCGTGGCGATCGAGCAGGCCAAGGGCTTCCTTAGGGAGCGTCTCAACGTCTCGGTAGACGAGGCCTTTACGTTAATGCGGGCTTATGCCCGCAACAACGGTGAACACCTGAGCGACGTGGCCCGGCGTTTGATCACCGAGCGCCATGGTCGCCCGAGTCTGCTCGCGGCCCTGACCGAGCTCGCCGAACCGTCGGAATGAACCGTCAGCGTTGCCGTAACCGGGCGCGTCGCACAGCCTCGTCCACCAGCCGCTCGGCGACGACGGTCAGCTTGACGTTTTCTTCTTGACTGATATTGCTGAGCCGGTCGAAGGCCGCCGTAGCGCTCAGACCACTGCGGCTTCGAATGATTCCGATGGCCTGATCGATGACGGCTCGGCTCTTCAACGCTCGCTGCAATCGGTCGGTGCGCTCCCGGGCGCTGGCCAAGAGCTGCGCATGGTAGACCGACACCGCCGCGGGGCCGGCGAATTGCGAACCCAATTGCACGGCGTGCTCAGTGAAAGCGTCGCGGCGGTGCGCATAGGAATTGATCGCGCCGATCACCCGGTCGCCGACGACAAGCGGCAGCGCCAGCGCGGAATGCACACCCATCCGCGCCACCCGTCCTCCGAAGTGCGGCCACCTGCTGTCGCTGCCCAGCGATCCACTCACCGCCGGACGCCGCGAGTCCATGCAGGTGATGCACGGTCCCTCGCTGAGGTCGCGGTATTGGACGGTATCGATCTCTGCGACGAATTCCGCCGTCACCGCCCACGTTCGGATTCGCGGCGTTGCATCACCAGAGCTGATCAAGGTCACCCCGGCGCCGTCGGCGCCCGGTATGGCTCGTTCCGCGAATTCGGCTACATCCCTGAGGATTTCGTCTACTTGGCGCGCGTCGGCCACGAGTCCTGCCACGCCGACCAAACCGGCATGCAGATCGACCTCATCGGCTTCCAACTGCTCGGCGGAAGGTTCGGGTTGCTGCGCCGGAGTCCGGCCGGGCTGAGCGTCGTAGTCGGCCATGATGCGGCCCATTCTAGATAACCCGGTGCGCCGGCCGACTAAGTCACCAGTGCCATCGCCAGCGCACGCTGCAACTTTCCGGACGGGGTCTTCGGAATCGTGCCCGGCTCGAGGACCACGACGTTGCGCGGCCGCATATTCACCTCGGTGAACACCTCGTGCGCGACTTGCCGCTCGATGCGGTGCACTTCTGGGGCTTCCTGCCACACTTTCGACTCGACTGCCACGGCGAAGGTTTCACGGGACAGGCCGGCGTTCAAGCGCACTGCCGCGGCGCATCCGGGCCGAACCCCTGATACCCGCACGGCGGCGCGTTCGATGTCGGTGGGGTAGATCTTGCGGCCGGCCATGATGATGACGTCCTTGACCCGGCCGCACACCACGATGTTGCCCGTCTCAGTCAGGTAGCCGAGGTCGCCGGTGTCCAACCAGCCTTCCTCGTCTTGTGCCGCAACGAAACCGGATTGAGTGTTGTACCCGCCGGACACCGCCTGACCGCGTACCTGGATGACGCCGACGCCGCGTGCGGACAGCGCGCGGCGGTTTTCGTCGACAACGCGCACATCCATGTCCTGCAGGGGCCGGCCGAGACAGACCAGTCTGCGGGTGCGCCCCCTGCTGGCCGGAACGGCCCGGTGCAGCACCGTCAGCAGATCGGCATCCACTTCGTCGACCACCATGCCGTCTCCGGATTGGGTGAACGACACCGCCACCGTCGTCTCGGCCATGCCGTAGGCCGGCACCATGGCCTCCGGTTTCAAACCGAACGGCGCCCCCGCCTCGCAGAGGTCTTCTACGACGGTCGGATCGACCGCCTCGGCACCCGATAACGCCCACCGCAGCGAAGACAGGTCGAATTGGCGGGGCGTAGCCTGGCGGCGCAGGCGCCTGGCCAACATGCTGTAAGCGAAATTGGGCGCCGCCGTCATGGTGGCCCGGTACTTATCAATGAGCTTGGCCCACAACAACGTATCTCGCAGAAAGTCGGCCGGAGTGATCTTGACAAGCTCAGCGCAGTAGTACATCGGCACGGTCAGGTAACCAGTCATGCCCATGTCGTGGAAACACGGCAGCCAGCTCATGATGACGTCGGAATCGATATCGACGTTCGCCGCGGTGAACATCGCTTCGGCGTTGGCGACGAGGTTTGCATGGGTGATTCGGACAGCCTTGGGCGCGCCCGTGGATCCCGAGGTCAACTGCATGAAAGCCAAGTCGTCCTCGTCTGGGTCGAGGGGATCAATCGGGCGCCCTGCGAGCAGCTGCTCGACAGTCAGCACCCGCATGCCCCATTGGGAGAGCAATGGCACCGCGGTCATGAACGGGTCGGAGACGACGACAGCTCGAGCGCCGATCATCTTTATGACGTTCGCGGTCTCCTCGGCCCACCGCTGCAGGTCGGTGCGAGGGTTGGGGTGATGCAGCATGGTCAGGCTCGCGCCGCGCATCCAGATGCCCTGTGCTGTTGGAGCGATTTCAACCGGGGCTCCGGCCAGCACCGCGACAGCGTCCCCATGGCCGATGCCCGCGGAAGCCAGCCCGCCTGCGATATGCCGGGCCCGCGCGTGGACCTCGAGCCAGGTGTGCCGGACCGGCGCGTCGGGCTCACCGGTGGTTATGCCGTTGAAACTCCACTGGGCATTGGCGAACATTCCTTTGGTAAATCTGCTCACGGATATCCTTTGGCCGACAGCGCGGCCCCCTGAACGGACTCCGCTGCGTACCGCACACCACACCGCCACGATCGGCGCGATTGGGAGCGGTAGAACCCGAATCCACAGGCGACCGAATCAGCAGTGGGTAAGAAACCTGAATCTGTCGGCGTACGTCTGAGTGGGGCCCGAACGACGGGGAGTGCAAATCGCCGCCGCGACGTTTCCGTAAGGCTGGGAAATCAACCGCCTAACACCCTACCTCTTGCGGGATCGGCGCTCTGTAAATAGGGCCCAAAGACCGAACGTGGTGAAGCTGCACCCAGCTGAGATCGAGTGCGGAACGCGCCATCGTTCACGGCTGAGGCACCCAGCGTGCGTCGGTGAACGATGATGGTGCAGCTGAAAAGCTCTGCGGTACTGGATAAACGGCGATTCCTTCAGCGTGACGCGGGGCTGGCCGTCCTGACGCTTTCGCGCCCACCGAGATTGGTGGCCGCGGTGATGACCGCTCGCTCGATCTGGCGCAGGGCGTGCACGGCGGTGAGAAATCGCCGGGTGTCCGGGCCCATGTCGTCGCGGCCGTCGGTGTCGTGTTGGCGGGCCGCGGTCTCGGCGGCGTCGAGCTCGTCGGCCGCCGAGACCAGGGTCGGTGCGTGGCCCCCCTCGATGGCTTCCTGCAGCGCGTCGATGTTGCGCCTCGTCTGGGACGCGGCCGCGGAAAATGCCCGCGCCAAATCTGAGGCCAGCGATGGTGCTCCGACAGGCTCCCGATACTGCTCGGCGCTGCGAGCCAGGCTTCGGCCGTATCGGTCGCAGGCCGTGAAGATCCGCAGGGCGCGGCGGATGCTGCGCCGGCCGGCAAGCCCGGCGACACCGGCCAGCAGCGGTTTGGCGGTGACCCGGAACTGCTGCAGGTCGCGGTCGAGCTGGCGCGCCTGCTCCGACGGGCTGCCGGCTGTCCTGGGCACCGAACATGCTCGCCGCCGAGATTTCGATCAGGGCGGACAGGCTCGTCAGGAAGGCGCGGGTGTCGCCGCGGATCGCCGTTCTGGTGTTGGTCGGCAACACCACGACCGCGACGGTCGCCCCGATGACGGCACCGATCGCGGTCTCTTCGATCCGCAACATCAGCACGCCGAACGAGAACTGGCCGAGCAGGCCGTACAGCAGCGCCAGCATCGTGGTGATCCAGAAGGTCATCAGGCTATAGGTGACCGTCATGAAGTAGAAGGCGCAGAACAAGCACACGAAGATGCCGGCCAGCGCGGCGGTCTTGTGGCCGGTGAGCAGCGTGGCGACCAGCACGCCGCAGGGCACGCCGAGCAGCGTCCCGAGCAGGCGTTGCCAGCCCTTTGTCAGGGTTTCGCCCCAGGAATTGGTGCCGGCGAAGATAACGAACGCGGCGATCACCGCCCAGTACCAGCGCGCCGGCGAAACGAGCTCCCCGACGACGATGGCCAACGACGCGGCGACGGAGACCTGGACGGCTTGCCGCGTGGTCGGCCGCAGCCCGCTGGTCTCCTCTTCCTCAGTGGCCTCTTCGGGCACGGCATCCTCGGACGCCGAGGCTGAGTCGTCGGCGTCGTCGAGGGGGCGGCCGGCGGCCACCCGGTCAACGATCGCCCGCACGTCGGACGTTGCGGATGCAGCGTTGATGATCGCCAGCGCGAGGCGGCGCACGGCGGCGCCGCCCGCGTCGTCGGCCGCCGGGACCGAACCTGGGCCGCTACTCGCATCCAGCAGCCGTTGCGCTTGGTCGGCGGCCCGGCGCAGCCCGTCGGGCGCGGGAAGCCGGATGGCTCGCGACAGTTGGTTGAGCGCGTCGACCAGCGCGGCCCGGGTGGACTCCGGGATGGAACCGGGTTCCTCGCAAGCGATCACGGCCGCCCGTCGGCCGGCGGTGGCGACCCATTCGATCGCCAGCTCGGCATCCAGCAGCCAGGGGGCCAGTCGTTCGGCGGTGACGCCGGGCCATAGGGCAGCGGGATCGGCCTTGTCCTCGACCTGGCTCTGCACCATCAGGGCGGTCTCGTTGAGCCGGATTGTTCGGGCCCGCATCCGGCGGCGCCGCCGCTCGTCGAGCCGGCCCGTCCGCACCGCTTCGGCCGTGGTGTCCAGGACGATCGCCATCCGCGCCCGCAGCGCCCGAATGGTGGCTCGCAGCACGCGCTCCGGTCGATCGGGCAGTAAGTAGGCGCTCATCACGTACGTGCACACGGTGCCTACCGCGACCGCCCCGATCATCCAGGGCAGCTCGGTGACGCGGGCGCGCAGATACAGCGTGAAGAAGTAGGACATGAACGCGACCATGCCCAGCGCCCTGCCCCGCGCCCCGAAGCGCCGGATGTATGCCGCGGTGAACACGACGATCACGAAGACGATGTCGCTGAGCACCGTGTGCTGCGCGAGCACCGCGGCCGCGGTGATGGAGACAGCGGCGGCCAGCGGCAGCAGGGACATGGTGATCCGCTGCTGGCGCGGGTCGGGTTCGTTGACGGAGCGTGACGCGACCATGGTGATGACGACGCCCAGCAGCGCGACGGTCAGGGGTTGTCCCGTCGCCCTGGTCAGGATGAAGAGCGCCAGCAGTGAAAGGCCGAGCGCGGCCGTCGTCCGAGTCGCCATTCTCAGCCGAAGCAAGCCAGGATCGGAGCCGATCACCCAGTTGCGGGCGCGTTCGTAAAGAACAGTTATCGGATGACCGCCTCTCTTGCGCTGATCCACCATGGTTACCCGAAGCGTGCCGCGCCGACCAAGCTAGTCTTCGACATCGTGACTTTGCCGACGCGCGCGAAGCTGGCCGACGGTCGCGACCTGCTGTTCTTCGCGCTGCCGGGGCACCGTCCCGCGCCCGTCGAAGATCGCCGACCGCTGCCCGCCCGCGCCACCGAGGCCGCAGCGCAGTCGCAGTTGCGGTTCGACCGGTCCACCGGGCAGTGGGTGATCATCGCGGCACTGCGCCAGGACCGCACCTACAAGCCGCCACCGGAGGCGTGCCCACTGTGCCCGGGCCCGACCGGGCTGACCAGTGAGGTGCCCGCCCCCGACTACGACGTGGTCGTGTTCGAGAACCGGTTCCCCAGCCTGTCCGGCGCGCTGCCGTCGTTGCCGGCGTCGGCGCCCGTGCCCGCCGATGACGGATTTGGGGCCGCGCCCGCCTACGGCCGCTGCGAGGTGATCTGTTTTTCCGCCGACCACACCGGATCGGTCGCGCAGCTGGAGCCGCCCCACGCGCGGCTGGTGGTCGACGCGTGGCGGCATCGCACCGCCGACCTGATGGCCAGACCGGGCATCGAGCAGGTGTTCTGCTTCGAGAACCGCGGCGAGGAAATCGGGGTGACGTTGACCCACCCGCACGGTCAGATCTACGGCTACCCCTATGTGACGCCGCGCACCGCCGTCATGCTGGATCAGGCGCGCCTGCACCGAAAGCGCCACGGCAGCAACCTCTTCGGCGACCTGCTGGCCCGTGAGGTCGCCGACGGCAGCCGCGTCATCGCGCGCAACGAGCTGTTCACCGCGTTCGTGCCGTTCGCGGCGCGCTGGCCAGTCGAGGTGCACATCTACCCGAACAGGTTCGTGCGCAACCTGACCGAACTCGGCGACGATGAGTCCGATGCGTTCGTGGACGTCTACCTCGACGTGCTCAGGCGCTTCGACCGGATGTATTCCGCGCCGCTGCCCTACATTTCGGCGCTGCACCAATACGCCGACAACGAGGCCCAGGCCGAGGGTTATTTCCACGTCGAACTGATGTCGATCCGGCGCAGCGCCAGCAAGCTCAAGTACCTGGCGGCCTCCGAGTCGGCGATGGATGCCTTCATCGGCGACGTCACGCCGGAAAGCGTGGCCCAGCGACTGCGCGAATTGCGATGACGATCCGCTACGCCGCACCGGGACGGATCAATCTGATCGGCGAACACACCGACTACAACCTCGGTTTCGCGCTGCCCATCGCGTTACCGCAGCGCACCGTCGCGACGTTCACGCCCGCCGACGATGACGCGATCACCGTGGTCAGCGACCGCGCCGATGCCCCGGTGCGTATTCGGACCGACACCGTCCCCGGTGAGGTTGCCGGCTGGGCGGCCTACGTGGCCGGGGTCATCTGGGCCTTAGCGCCAGGGCGGTCACCCGGTGCCGGGCGGCACGATGTCGATCACCAGCGACGTGGAGATGGGGTCGGGTCTGTCGTCGTCGGCGGCGCTGGAATGCGCGGCTCTTGGCGCGATCGCGTCGGCCGCCGGTCTTCACATCGATGCCACGGAACAGGCCCGGCTGGCCCAGCGTGCCGAAAACGAATACGTCGGCGCGCCAACGGGTTTGCTCGACCAGCTGGCCGCGCTCTTCGGCCGGGAAGCGACGGCGGTGCTGATCGACTTCGCCGACCTCACTGTCACGCCTGTCGTTTTCGACCCGGCGACCGCGGGTGTTGCGCTGTTGCTGATCGACTCCCGGGAGCGCCATAGCCATGCCGGCGGCGACTACGCGGCGCGGCGCGCGTCGTGCGAGCGGGCGGCGGCCGATTTGTCGGCGTCGTCGCTGCGGGAGGTGCAGGACCGCGCGGGCGTTCAATTGCCCGGCGTCCTGACCCGGGTGCGCAACCCCGTCGACGCCCGTCGCGCCCGCCATGTCCTCACCGAGAATCAACGGGTGATCGATTGTGTTGCGGCGCTGCGGCATTCGGACTACACCGAGGCCGGGCGGATTTTCACCGCCTCGCACGCCTCCATGCGCGACGACTTCGGCATCACCACCGAGCGCATCGACCTGATCGCCGACACGGCGGTGCGCGAGGGCGCGCTGGGCGCGCGGATGACCGGCGGCGGCTTCGGGGGCTGTGTGATCGCCCTGGTGCCGCTGGACCGCGCGGATGCCGTCGGCGGGGCGGTGCAACGGGCCGCGGTCGACGCCGGCTACGAGCGACCCGTCGTCACCCGAACCCGCGCCGCCGCGGGCGCGGGGATTGCGTGAGCGGGCCAGGCCTATTCGGCCGGGCTCAGCCGGACCGCACCCAGGTGCAGCCGGTCGACGGCCTCGGCGAACTCGTCGCGAGTCGGCATGCGATCGTCGCGAAACTTCAACCCGATCATCCGTTGTGCGCGCTGGACGCCGTAGGACTGCGCGCAACGCGACAACAGATCGGAGACGACGGCACGGTCGCGGATCAGCTCACCGCGCATCGCCGTCGTCTTTCCGCCGTGAACGACCTGGACCGGTGCGCCGTCGCGGAAGTTCTGCTTCCACGGACTGCCGGTCAGCGCGTAGAGCTGACCGTCAATCACGTGAGCGCTCAACGGAATCGCATACCGGCGACCCGTCTTGCGGCCGGTGAAACTCAACACCATGAACTGGTTGCGGGCCAGCCCGGCCAGCGGACTGCGCAGCACGAAGCGCATGGCCGGATTGACGACACGCATCAGCGCCGACGGTGGGTGCCCTGCGTCCACTGCATATGACTGTTCCGTCATGCGTTCACCGTAGAACCATTGGGCTCCGCAGCCTAGCGATGCGGTGAAGCCGCGGAGCCGGCCGTCTCCGCGGCCGCGCGGCATCCAGGCTCAGCCGGTGATGGTCGTCTGGTCGTCGATGACGTTGGTGGCGTCCATCAACGGGCCCTGATCGCTCTCGAGTCCGTCGGCGTTGAGCTGCAGCACGTAGACCGCGCCCTGGCTGGGGATCACCACCGTCTTCTGCGCGATGACCCGGGTCTTACCGCCGCGCTGGTACGTGCCGCCCACCTGCCAGGCCTGGAAACCGCCGAGCGTGGACGCGGAACCGTCACCGCCGCCTTGGTATCCGGGCAGGTTCTGCACCTCACCCGGGGCGTATTGGATCAGCTTCGCCGGGTCGACGTTGCCGCTCAGTCTGGAAAACAGCGCCGAGATGGTGGGCGGATCGGAGGGGTCGGCGGGCTGGCTCTGCACGATGCCGCCATAGGAGGTGCCGGAGTTCTGACTGAGCTGCCAGCCCGCCGGTACCGGCAGGTCGACGTTCGGGCCGGGATCGCCGTGGTGCACCGGCGTCTCGGCGATGTTGTTGTCCTTGACGTAATCGGCGATGGTGTATTTGGCCTTCGCCGCCGGTGCTGCGCTGGTTTGCGACGACGTCGAAGTGGACGCCGACGTCGTCGTCGAAGTGGACGTCGACGTTTTATCGCCGGATTTGTGGTCGTTTCCGCAACCGACGAGCGCTAGACTCAGCGCCACAGAAATGGTTGCTAGCGTCAAATGTTTCATCGATCCAATCTCCCGAAAATTGGGCCGGTACCAGCGCCAGCCGTGGTGGGATGACAGTAACCGAAATTTGTCGTCGCTTTGCCAGTATCTTTTCCGACCTCGTCACGCACTCGAATTACGCCGTTATTCGACGCCCTCAGACCATGTCGTTGGTGGTCAGCCACCGCATGACCGGCCAGCCGACGAACACCGGTAGCCAGCAGGTCAGCACCCGGTACAGCAGCACCGACGGCACGCCGACGGCCGCCGGCACACCGAACGCGGCCAGGCCACCGATCAGCGCCGCTTCGACCGCCCCGACACCGCCGGGCGTTGGAGCGGCGGAGGCCAGCGTTCCGCCGACCATGGTGACCACGGTGACGGCGACGAAAGTGGTTCCGCCGCCGAAGGCTTCGACGCTGGCCCACAACGCGAGCGCCGCGCCGAGGGTGGTGCCGGCGCAACCCAGCAGGATCAGGGCCAGCCGCCGCGGTTCGCGCGCGAGCTTGACCAGATCGGACACCACCTCGTTCAGTTTCGGGCGCACCTCGTTCGCCAGCCACTTGCGCAGCGTGGGCACGAACAGGAAAGCGCCGACGATGCCGAGCGCGACCCCCGCGATCAAATACAACAACGTCGCGCTCGGCACGAAATGCCGCAGGTTCATCGAGGCGCCGGCCACGGCGCTGAACAAGACCAGCAGCGCGAGGTGCGCGATCACCTGTACCGACTGCTGCAGCGCCACGGCGGCGGTCGCTCGCATCGCCGACAAGCCGCTCTTCTGCAAGAAGCGCGTACTGAGCGCCAGGCCGCCCACACCGGCCGGTGTGGTAGTGGCGGCAAAAGTGTTGGCCACCTGGGCGATTGACAACGTCCAGAAGTTCACCATGCCGTCGGCGCAGGCCCACAAAGCGGCGGCCGCTCCGACGTAGGTCAGCGCCGACACGAGCAGGCCCAGCAGCGCCCACCACCAGTTCGCGGTCCTCAGCTGGGAGAAGAATGTCGGCGCGGTGCTGATGAAGGGGTAAGCGACATAGACCAGCGCGCCGAAGAGCACCAGTTGGACGATCTGGCTGCGGGTGAACCGGGTGATGGTCTGTGACTTGATCTGGTCGGCGCCGGTTTGGCGCTTGACCTCCGCCCGCGCACTGGAGATTACGGCACCCGCGTCCGGTATCGACCGCCGAATAGACCGCGGCACAGCGACTTTCGTGAGGCGGCGCGATGCGCTCAGGATGGTGTCCTTGCCGAACACCTCGATCGCCGCGCGCACCGCGGGCTTCGGCTCGTACAACGCGGACGTGGTCACCAGCAGCTGCGCGATGTCGGATTGAAGTTGGGCGTCGGTTGCCCCGTATTCGGCGGTGCCGAACCCCCCGAACATCACGGCGTCGTCTTCCACCGTGATGTGGTGGCTTCGCAAGTCGCCGTGGGCGATTCGTCGTTCGTTGAGGATTCGCAGCGATTCCCACAGGCGGCCAACGGGAGTCGTCTTCGCGCATTCGTCGATGGGTGTGCCGCGAGGGGGCCGGTGCGAATACAGCATCCACCCCCGGTTCAGCGGCGCGACCGCGACCGTCGCCGTGTTGGCCAGACCCGCCTCACCGATGGCGATCCCCATCAGCGCGCGATGCTCGACGGCCCGGCGCATGGAGGTCAGCAGCGGTGCGGTCTCGGCGTCGCGCAGCCTCAGCTTTCCCCAGAGCTGGCGCAGCGCCCCGCCGCTGCGCTGATGCGGGCCGTACAACTCGATCAGCGCCGTCTCGCCGAGGTGTTCGCCGTCGGCCGACAGAATCAGCGGGCCACGTCCCGCGGGCCGGACGACGGCGAGCCGCGAGACTGCGAAACCGCCCTTGGCCAGCGCGCGCACCGCACCATCCAGCGGCACCTCGAGCGCGGGAGTGCCGACGACCAGCACCACCAGCGCGCCGACGATCCACCCCACCGCCAGGCCCACCAACGAGCGGGCCGGGACGATGGCACTGATTACCAGATGGATGGGGACGAAGGCCAGCAGCAGCGCCCACCACCAGCGCCGCGAGCGCGCCGGCAGCCATGGGCCCGACACCGTCAGCACCGCCGCCAGCATCCCGATCCATCGAGGGTCATCGAGCAACTGCGCGGGCAGCGTGGTCAACCGGTCGAGGCCTTCGAAGTGCCACCGTGGCGCGGCGAGACCGGTGCCGCTGATCGACAACAAGACGATGGCGCTCAGCCCCGCAGTGGCGTACGCGCCCAGTAATTTCCACTGTCCGGCGACGATGAGGCCGATGAGGATCATGAACGGCAATGCCACAATCGCCAACCCGTAGATCAGGTACACCACGTCGGATTGGGTCGGCGACAAGACGCCGACGATCTGCGATATCGATTTTTCCAGTGCGATCCATTGCGGGCGGGTGATCACCGAGCCCGTGATCACCAGCGCCAAGAACAGCGAGGCCAGCGTCAGCCGCAGGATGTCATTGGTCCGCCGGGTCAATGGCTGCAGCAAGTTGCCGGAGACGATGATGTCGCGCCCGTCAACTCGCATGTATCAACGATCCTCTGCGTTCACGCTGACGCCTTTGCTTCCGGCCTGCTGAATCGCCCGCCGACAAGTTAACTCAATACCGGGTTCGTTGACAGCTACTACACATCCGGCGCGCGTAGGGTCGGGTAGATAGTCGTGCTAGCGAATTGGGGAGGACACCGGCATGGCCAGGACGGACAACGACAGCTGGGAGATCACCGAGAGCGTCGGGGCGACGGCGCTGGGCGTGGCGGCGGCGCGGGCCGCCGAGACCGAGAGTGAGAACCCGCTGATCAGTGATCCGTTCGCGCGGGTGTTCCTGCAGGCCGCTGGAGAAGGCATGTGGGACTGGTTCGCGGCTCCCAATCTGCCCGCCCGGATCGCCGAGATCGAGCCGGACCTGAAGCCGCGGATGCAGGGGATGGTCGACTACATGGCGGCGCGGACGGCGTTCTTCGACAAGTTCTTCCTCGACGCAACCGGCGCGGGCGTGCGCCAGGTGGTGATTCTGGCGGCGGGGCTGGACTCGCGGGCGTGGCGGTTGCCCTGGCCGGATGGCACCACGGTGTACGAGTTGGACCAGCCGCGGGTGTTGGACTTCAAGGCCGCGACGCTGCGCGACAAGGGCGCCCAGCCGACCTGCGAGCTCGTCAACGTTCCCGTTGACCTGCGCCACGACTGGCCATCCGCCTTGCAGCAGGCCGGATTTGACGCCACCGCGCCCAGCGTGTGGTCGGCCGAGGGGCTGTTGCCGTTTCTGCCCGCGGCCGCTCAGGAGCTCTTGTTCGAGCGGGTACAGGCGCTCGGTGCGCAAGGCAGCCGCATCGCCGTGGAAGCGCCCGGCCCCGACTTCCTCGATGAGGACGCCCGTGCGAGGCAACGTCAGACGATGCAGCGGGTGCGCGACCTGATGGCCGAAATGGATCCCGACCGCGACATCCCCGACGTGCAAGACCTGTGGTACTTCGAGGAACGCGAAGACGTGGGTGACTGGCTGGGCCGGCACGGCTGGGATGTGACGGTCACCCCGGCGCCGGAGCTCATGGCAAGCTACGACCGCAGACCGCCACAAGACATCGACGACGCCACCCCGCAGACGCTGTTCGTGGCGGCGCAGCGGACCAGAAGGGAAGTGTGACCCGAGATGAGCGGAGCCAGAACCGACAACGACAGCTGGGAGATCACCGAAAGCGTGGGGGCGACCGCGCTGGGGGTGGCCTCGGCCCGAGCCGCGGAGACTCGCAACGAAAACCCGTTGATCTCAGACCCATTCGCCCAGGTGTTCCTTGACGCGGCGGGCGACGGCGTCTGGAATTGGCACTCGGCGGCGCAGCTGCCGCCCGAGGTCATCGAAGCCGAACCGACGCTGCCGCTGCAGAGGCAGTCGATGGTTGGCTACATGGCCTCGCGCACAGCGTTTTTCGACAAGTTCTTCCTCGAGGCCACCGGCGCCGGCATCCGCCAGGCGGTGATCCTGGCGGCCGGCTTGGACGCGCGGTCGTGGCGGTTGCCGTGGCCCGCGGGCACGACGGTCTACGAGCTCGACCAGACCAAGGTGCTGGACTTCAAGGCGGCCACCCTGGACGAACACGGGGCGCAGCCCGCCTGCAATCGCGTGGCGGTGCCGGTGGACCTGCGCCATGATTGGCCGACCGCGTTGCGGCAGGCGGGATTTGACGTCGATGCGCCCAGTGTCTGGTCGGCCGAGGGGTTGATGCCGTATCTGCCGGCGGCCGCCCAGGACCTGTTGTTCGACCGCATTCAGGGGCTGACCGCTCCGGGCAGCCGGGTCGCCGTGGAGGCGTTGGGTCCGAAATTCCTCGACCCGCAGGCCCGCGCCAAGCGCCGTGAACGGATGGATCGGATCCGCGGGCTGATGGCCGACGTTGATCCGGACCGCGAGCTGCCCCGGACCGACGAGCTCTGGTATTTCGAGGAGCGCGAGGACGTCGGCGAGTGGTTCGGCCGCCACGGCTGGGATGTGACGGTGACGCCGGCCGACGAGTTGATGGCCGGCTACGGGCGCGCGGCCCCCGAGGAAGTCCGGGACTACGTGCCCGGCAACCTGTTCGTGGCCGCGCAGCGGGCGGCGAGCTAGCGAGTTTCAAATCCCCTGTGCCACTTCAACTTCAGTGGCCACAGGAGCGACGATCGTTGTCGCACGGGTGGTCGAAAATGTCTGCCGGACCGCAGAAGCCAGGATTATCCGGTCAGGAAGACCAGCCGGAACTTACCGATCTGCACCTGATCGTTATTGGCCAGCACCGCCGAATCCACCGGCTGACGGTCGACGTAGGTGCCGTTGAGGCTGCCAGCGGACGGGTTGGTCGGCGGCCTCCCAGCTGCCGGCCTCAGTGAGGCGACCGGCGTGCCGGCGGCTCACGGTGAGCGCGTCGAGAAGTCCGCTGTCGGTGATGACGCCCGCCGAGGTGACTGGCCGGTGAGTAGATTGGGGCATAACAAGCACCAGCTTGGCCAACTCGGTGGGGCCGCCGTCTTCCCAGTGCCGCGAGGTGATGGGCGTGGAGAAAGCGGGTGGCACCACCGCCGGGCACCGCCACATGAGGTGTCGGTCCTCGTGCGCGCGGCGCAGCCCCCGGCTGATCAGCCGGGTCAGCCCGCCAGCCACCGGACGGCTCCCCGGTCGCGTTCGAACACATACACAGTTGCCAAAAGAATCCGGTTTCGGCGTTTGGCGTCGGGACCAGCGAACCCAGTTGCAGCGCCGCGAGCTTGCGCCGGGTCGGCGTCGAGATGCGACCACGACGGTGGTCTGCTGACCGCCCGGGCGCCGGGCGGTATCGCGTCCCAGCTCGGCCTCCAAGCGGGCGTGGACGGATCGTCGGGCTCGGCAACGGGGCAACCGCGGCTCGTGAGCGCCCGCAAGCGTTAGACGTGACAGCGATGCCAGTGGCCGATCAGCGCATCGCGATGAGCGGCCAACAGCGGCGTCGGCGTCGGGGCGTCCATGGGGTGGAAGTGTGATACGATGCAGCCGCACGGCTCTTTGGCGGTCATCGTGTCGGGCGCTCGGCTGGCGCTGAGGTTCGGGTTCGGGTCGCCGTTCGAGCTTGAACGCGGTGACGCAGCTGAGTGACCGTGCGGGAGCGGCCAGCGCCGCGTAATGCGCATCGGACGCCTGGCCGGCGCGCGCCGCGATGACAAAGACCGTCCGGCGACGGCCGGCCCTCGTCGCATACCCGCGCGCAGCGCGGGGAACTCGCGGCAGCCGGCCCGCGATCGGAGCGATCTTTTCGGCGTTCCGCCGGCGAGCAGCCGGTCTTCCAGGCCGCCGCCGCCGGCTTCGCGCGGGCGGCGGTGACCCTCCGCACCTGCTCGTCGCGATCGATCTCCGCCACATCTCCACGATGCGCCCATAATCGCATGCGATACCGGTCGACTCGCCCACTCCGGGTGGCGAAGTCAACACCGTCAAGCAGGCTCCCGCCTGACAGTGGCAACTTGTCCTACCCCCGGTTTCCCGCGCGGTGAACCCGGGTAGGAGACATCTCGTGACCACCGCCGAACAACCGCCGCCCGAAGGCGACGAACAACCCCCGCAAACCACAGAAGAGAAGACGACTCCGACGCGCAGTCCCCGGAGGCCGATCAGTAGCTTCAGAGGCGAAGCTAGTCTCGTGCCGACCGGGTCCGCCCTGATCAATCACTTCCTACAGCGCGACGATCCCTAGCGGGCGGCGGAATCCGACTCTGGCGAGCCGCTGCCCCCGTCATCTTTCGCGTGCCCGCGCCATCTTCGGTAGCCGCGATGCGCAGCGAACGCGCCGACGACCGCACTCACGCACCACACCGCTATCGCCGCGTAGGCCAACGGCGACGACCGATTTCCGATCGAAGCGCCCAGCGCGGTGTAGGCGAAGGCGCGCGGAGCCGAACCGATGAACGCGCCAACGGCCATCTGCCACAACGGAACTCCGAACGCCCCGAACGCGTAGGAGGCCAGCGCATCCGAAATTCCGGGGACGAAGCGCTGGCCGACGACGGCCCACAGTCCGCCGCGCCCGATCAGGGCATCGATGCGATCGGCCCGCGTCGGGCCCAGCAGGGCGCGCGCACTGTCGCGGCCGGCCCGTCGGCCGACGAAGCTCGCGACGATCGCGGTGCCCACCGTCGCGCCCAGCGTCACGAACACCCCCAGCAGCGGACCGAACAGCAGCCCGCTACCCGCGGCCAGAATCGAGCCCGGAACGAACAACGCGCCGACCACCGCCGAGACCACCACATAGGTCAGCGGCGCCACCGGCCCCGTGGCCGACACCACGCCGCGGATTTCGTCGATGTTGATCACCCGCGCCACGGCCACCAGATAGAAGACGACGGCGAGAAATCCGGCGAACACGGCGAGCCGCACGATGTGGGCCCGTCGCGATCCGGGCCGCGATGCCGTTGCGGGAGCGTCGTTGTCGTCCATGCCGTCCCTCAGCTCGCGGCGACGCGGGCACGCAGCCGCTGCCGTAGTCCGGTGGCCCGCAGCGCCCGGCGTTCGATCGCCGCGCGCACCGACGCCTCGGGGCCCACCACCCGCACCTTGGTCTTCGCCCGGGTCACCGCCGTGTAGAACAATTCCCGCGTCAGCAATCGCGAATCCTCCGGCGGTATCAACACGGTCACCTCGTCGGCCTGGCTGCCCTGGCTCTTGTGGATGGTCATGGCGTGCATCGTCTCCACCTCGCCGAGGCGGCTGGTCGCGAAGTCCAGCGGTCCGGCCGCACCGGCGATGACGGCGCGCAGGCCGTCGGCACCCGCTACCGTCACCCCGGTGTCGCCGTTGTACAGACGCAACCCGTAGTCGTTCGCCGTCACCAGCAGGGGACGCCCCGCATACCACTGCGACCAGGCCGGCTGGCCCGTCGCTTCGGCAATCCACTTCTGCACCAGCATATTCCAGTGCGCCGCCCCGAACGGCCCCTCGCGGTGCGCACACAACAGCCGGTGTTCGTCCAGCGTGGCCAGCGCCTCGGTCACCGCGCCCAGCAGCGCGGCCGCGCGCAGCCGCAGCGCGTGCGCCACGAGCACCTCACGCAGCCGTTCGGCCGGGCGCTCGGAATCCAGCCACTCGATGTGTTCACCGCCGGCCGCCAACAACTCGACGACGCGGTCGGCGTCGCCGACCCGAATCGCTTCGGCCAGGGCGCCGATCGATGTGCCGAATCGGTGTGGGGTGCGCAGGGCAGCCACCCGGACGTCGTCGCGAGCGGCCAACCCGTCCACCAGGTCGGCCAGCACCGCGCCCGCTTCCACCGAGGCCAACTGATCGGGGTCACCGACCAGGATCAGCCGGGCGTCCGGCCGGACGGCCTCCACCAGACGGGCCATCATGGTCAACGACACCATCGAGGTTTCGTCGACCACGATGACGTCGTGCGGAAGCCGATTTCCGCGATTGTGCTTGAACCGCACCGCCGTATCCGGCCGGGGCCCCAGGAGCCGATGCAGCGTGGTTCCCGGAAGACCGGTCAGCCGCGCCCTGTCCGCCGCGGTGAGTTCCTCGATTCCCGCGGCCACCGCCTCGGCCAGCCGGGCGGCGGCCTTACCCGTCGGTGCGGCCAGCGCGATCCGCGGTCGCGGCAGCCCGGCACCCTCCGCTTGTTCGACCAGCAGGGCGAGCAGGCGGGCGACCGTGGTGGTCTTGCCGGTACCGGGTCCGCCGGTCAGCACGGTCAGCGCCTGCGACACCGCGACCTCGGCGGCGGCCCGCTGTTCGTCATATCCGGCCGGGAAAAGCCTTTCGTAGCTGGATGATTCGACGACGGCCGGCGTTACCGAAAGCCCCAGCAGATCGGTGCAGACCTGCTCTTCCTCGAGCCAGTACCGATCGAAGTACAGCAGGTCGCCCAGCAACCGCAGCACTGGTGGCGTCCGCAGCAATGCGCTGGCCCGCACCGCCGTCATCCAGTCGTCGGCGACCGGCCAGGGCAGGTCGGCTCCACCGACCTGGGCGGGCACCGCTCGCAGGTCGACGCAGACCGACCCGCCCCGCAGCGCGCGCACCACCAGCGCGACCGCGAGCGCCACCCGCTCATCGGTCTCCCCGGTGAGTGTCGTAAGCCGTTGTGCCACATGGACATCGGCGGGCTCGAAAACGCCGGCATCGCTGAACGTGCGCAGTAACCCGGTCGCGAACATGGCTTCAACCGTCACGCCGCCACCTCCCGCGCGTCGAGCAGGTCCGACAGGGCCGCGATCAGCGACCAGGGCGGCCGCCAACCGAAGACGCCCGACGGATGGCCGTCGAGCACAGGCGTGTCCGCGCCGCACATGCCGCGCAGGAACAGATAGAGGACGCCACCGAGATGGCGGCCCGGATCGTAATCCGCCAACCGCCAGCGCAAAAAGCGGTGCAGCACCGCGCAATACAGCAACGCCTGCAGGGGATAGTCCGAATGCAACATCGCTTCCGCCATCCGTGACCGGTCGTAGTCGGCGGCGGTCAGCGGTCGCTCCGGGTCACCGAGCCGGTTGGTCTTGTAATCCGCCACCACGAACCGGTGCCCCGTGCCGTCCGGGACGCGGAGCACGGCGTCGATCGAGCCGGTGAGGTAGCCGCGCAGCGGCTGATCACCCAGGCCGCGTTCGGCCAGCCGGTCGGCATACGATGCCAGCACGTCATCGGTTGGTAGGTGCTCGCGCAACAGCGGCGCCAGGTCCGCCAGCGTCACCTCCGCCGCCGTCGTGCGCCGATCGCCACCGGCCAGTGGGAGCTCAAAGTCCAGTTCGCGCAATCGGTCCGACAATCCGATCTGTCGTAGCGTCAATCCGTCCATCAGCGGGCCCAGCGGTGTGTCGTGCATCGGCACCATCGCCGCGGCCAGCTCCTCGGGCGCCGTGGCGACCGGCCACCATGTCGAATGCGCCCGGATGTGCGTCTGCAGCTCGGCGGCCAGGTCCGCGGCGAACGGGTCGGCCGTCTCCAGCACGGCATGCACCAGGGTGCCGAACGTGGCGCCCGCGGGAAGATCGGCCATCGGCGAGGGCATGTCCGGCCCGGACGGCGCGGACACCAACGGGATGTCACCGACTTCGTCGTCGAGTTCGCCGATTTCGGGTTCGCTGCCCACCCCGCTGGTCTGCGCCGCCCGGATCAATCCCGAATAGGAGGTGCGCCGCCAGCGGGTGTCGATGCCGCGGTGAAAGTGGCGATTCTCCAGGCGCCGGGGCACCGGCTCGACGGGCAGCGACGGGGCCGGCGCGACCAGCGATTCCTCGATGACCGGGCCGCCGGCCGCCTCCCACTCGCGCAGCCGGGCCATCGCGTCGTCATCGGAGATCTTCGCGGGTTCGCATCGGTCCGGAACCACCGGCTCGCCGGGCCGGCGGCCGCGCAGCAGCCGCGACAGGCCGCCGTTGGGTTCGTAGTAGGCCGGTGACCACCACGCCACCACCTGGGCCTGCGCCCTGGTCAGCGCGACGTAGGTCAGGCGGCTGTCGTCGCTGGCGTCCTCTTTACGCCCCAGCCGCTCAACGGCTTTGAAGTCGGGGCTGTCTTTGCCGCCGACGTGCAGGCAACGCGTGCCGTCCTCGTCGTGGAACAGCACCACGTCGCTGTCCTGGGTGTTGCGGTTGAACGCGAACGGCAGATACACGATCGGGTATTGCAGGCCCTTGCTGACGAAGACGGTCATGATCTGCACGGCGGCGGCGTCGCTGTCGAGCCGGCGGTTGCGTTCCGGTGCGCCGCTGCGCTCGTCACGCTGCCGGCGCAGCCAGTCGCGCAGCGCGGGCAGGCTGTAATGCTCGCGGTGCGCGACATCCTGCAGCAGCTGGGTGACATGCGCCAGGTCGGTCATGTGCCGCTCACCGCCCTGCCAGGCGAGCACGCGATTGCCCATGCCCAGCAATTGAGCGGCCTCGAATATGGCGGCGACACCGCGCTCACGGGCATGGCCCGCCCACTCGCGCAGAGTTTTCGCGATCCGGTCCGTGAGCGCGTCACCCCCCGCAGCCAGTGTTTCGGCGGTCTCCCCGAAGAACATCGTCGCCGCGGCCGCGCGCACCATCCCGGGCCGGTGTGGTTGATCGAAGGCCTCCAGCAGGCACAGCCAATCCTCGGCGGCCTCGGAGGTGAACACGTCGGAGTTTCCCGTGTACACCGCGGGGACGCCCGCATCGCAGAGCGCCTTGAAGCAGGCATGCGCATCCCGGTGCTTCTCCACGATCACCGCGATGTCGCGGGCCTGCAGCCCTCGGCCGCCGAACGTGGCACCGCTGGCCAGCAGCGTGCGGATGTCGGAGGCCAGATCGGCGCCGATGTGCTCGCGCACCTGGTCGATCGGCAGGTTCTGAATACCGCGGCGTCCCAGCGTCTTCCGTGCGACCACGCGCAGCCGGAACGGCTCGTTGTGCGGTGCTCCGGCGAGCCGATGGCCGCGGTGATGCGCATCGACGTCGTTCACCACGATTGCGGGGTCACCGAGTTGGGCCCCGCGCAAGCACCACCTGCAACCGCTGCAGCAGCGCGGAGTCGCTGCGCCAGTTGGTGTCCAGCGTCTTGCGCTCACCCGCCGTCTCGGCCGCCCGCAGGTAGGTCACGATGTCACCGCCGCGAAACGCGTAGATGGCCTGCTTCGGATCGCCGATGAGAATAACGGTGGAGCGCCCACTGAACGCCCGGTCGATCACCTGCCATTGCACCGGGTCGGTGTCCTGGAACTCGTCGACCATGACGATGGGCCAGCGTTGATGCATGCGCAGCCGCGCGGGGGAGCCGTCGGTGGCCAGCGCATCGGCCAGGCGGATCAGCAGGTCGTCATAGCCGAGGACGCCCAGTCGGCGCTTGCGCGTATCCAGCTCGGCCAGAACGTCATTGGCGAACCGGATGCTCACGGCGGCCCGCGAGTCGGGAGCGGGGTCGCACGGCCGCAGCTGGGTCGACGGATTCTTGACCACCTCGCGTGCCAGCCGCAGCGCTTCGCGGTAGTGCAGCACCGGATCGTCGCGCTGCTGGCCGAAGTGGGCCAGATACAGATCGTCGACGATTTCGGTCACCAGGTCGTCGAGGCTCTCGAGCAACGTCACGCTCACCGCGGTGTCGCCGGCCACGCCGAGCGAGCGCAACACCAGCTGGCAGAACTGGTGGGTGGTGGCGATCGTCGCGGCATCGAAGCCGGCCAGCGCATCACGAAGGCGCCGCCGGCGCGCCGCGCGCTGATCGTCGGTGCCGTCCAGCAGGTACGCCAGTATCTGGTTGTCGCCGACGGTCGACGGATCGGCGAAAGCGTTGACCGCATCGACGATTTGACAGCGGACGCGTTCGCGTAGCTCCTGGCTGGCGGCCCGGCCGAAGGTGATGAGCAGCATCTGATCCAGCGTCGCGGCGCCGTCGGCGACATACCGCGTGACGAGACCGGCCAGCGCGAAGGTCTTGCCGGTTCCCGCGCTGGCCTCCAGCACGGTGGTGGAGCGCTCGGCCGGCAGCGCACCCAACAGGTCGAAGCGCTCCATCAGACGGGCTTCCTCTCGGCGCGCAGCATCGGCAGCCAAACCCGGACCGCATAGGCGCCGAGCCGGTTGTCCTCGCCGTCATACGCCTCGCCCGGCCGCAGGGGCTGCATCAGCGCATCGAGCGGCGCACCCTTGCCCCACGCCCGTACATGGGCGGGCGCATCGTCGTCTCCCGGGTATCGGTCGGATTTCCAGCGGTATCCCGCCGCGCGCTGCGGGTCGTCACCCTCATAGCGCGCCGTGGCCCAGGCGTAGGAAGTCTTGAGCGGCAGGGGGATCGGCTCGCGGCGGCCCGCGTCGTAGATCGCCACCAAGTCGCGCAGCAACCGCGCGGCGTCCTGATCCGGCCGGCCCAGCCCTTCGACTCGAACAGTGGTGCCTCTCTTCAGGACGCCCGATGCACACCGCCGACCAATCCCGGCCGGGATCATGAGAAATCAACGCCAGCAATGGAATCCACGATTCGAGCAGGTGCTTGCCGTCCAGCCGCGAATACGTCACCGACACCAATCGGTCGCCGAACACCGGTGACACCGTGCCGGTGAGGCGCCGGCCGCCGCCCAGGTCGACGTCGACGTCGTAGGCGGCCGCGCCGGCGGGGCGGTGGCGCTGCGCCTCGAGTGCCAGCAGAGCGGCCTGGTCGCGGATCTCGGTCACCTTGCGCCAGCCCAGCTGGCCGGGAGGCAGCGTGCCGCGGCGCCACTCGGCTTGCCGCGCATCGTCGGGAGTCATCCCGCGCAGGATGTCGCCCAGCATCCGGTCGCCCACCGTCCACTCCTCGAGGCCGTCGATGTCGACCGGCATCGCGTCTTGCACGCCGTCGATGTCGTAGGGCAGCGTGAATTCCAGCGCGCGAAAGAAGCCCTTCACCGGATCCCTGAAGAAGCCGACCAGGTCCGCGAGGATGACGTCGCCGGCCGGTGGAGGCGGCAGCGGCGCCGAGATGAATTTCGGTCGCGGGCTGTGTTCGCCCGTGGCCGTGCGTGCGGCACGCAGCACCGTGGGATCGAAACTGAACGGCACATCCGGGATGAGCCTGCCGGGGATCACATTGCGAATGTCGAACGGCTGCAACGGATGTTCGACGACGGTGCGGTCGCGAACCGCGGCCGAAGTGGTCATATCGAGGGCGTCCAGGAGCTCGGCCAACGGCACCGCCGGTGGGCGCGGCTGCCCCGAATACTCGTTGGCGCCGGTGTAGGTGATCACCAGTTTCTCGGTGGCTGCCCCGATCGCGTCGAGCAGCAATTGCCGGTCCTCGGAACGGATGTCGCGCTCCCCGGTCATCGGGCAGCGGGCCAGCACGTCGTC
This sequence comes from uncultured Actinomycetota bacterium, assembly GCA_963849935.1. GTDB lineage: Bacteria > Actinomycetota > Actinomycetes > Mycobacteriales > Mycobacteriaceae > Mycobacterium. Next base: position 25,834 of record CAWKJQ010000011.1, on the reverse strand, counting down.
GCCGTCGACGATGCCGAGCCGCGGGAACAACCCGTCGTCGAGGCCGACCAGGCACACCACCCGGTGTGGCACCGAGCGCATCGGCACCATGGTGCACACCGTGAGGGTGCCGGTGCGGAAGTTGGCCCGGGTCGGGCGACCGGACAGACGCCGGGTGAGTAGCGCGCGAACGTCGGCCAGCCGCAAGGCGGCGTCGCAACGGGATCCGGCGTGCGCAGCCGTCTGAGCGAACTCGCGTTGCATCTGACCGGTCTGCCATGCGTCCGCATCGCGGACCCGCGTCAGCAGCGCAACGCCGTCGACGAGGGCGGCCAGCCATTCGGTCAGCGGCCGGGTGCCGGTGCACGAGTCGAGGACATGCTGCAGCCGCGCAACGTATTCGGCGAACTGTCCGGCCAATTGGACGCGATTGCTGCTGACGTCGTCGAGCGGCAGTGTCGCGTCGATCCATGCGTTGGAATCGTCGGACATCGCGACGCCGGCCAGTATCCGGTCGATGCCGAAACGCCATGTGTTGTGCACGAAGTCGACGTGATAGGGCCGGCGATGCTCCTGGTCCAGACCCCACCGGATGTTCGCCTGCCGGACCCAGCGGGTGATGGCCTCCAGATCGTCGTCGGTGAACCCGAACCGGGCGCGCACCGGCGCGGCCTGGGCCAGGTTGAGCACCTCGCTGGCCGTCACCCGGCCGGCCGCCAGGGTCAGCAGTTGCGCGGCCACGCCCAGCAGCGGATTGGTCTGGATCGGCGAGCGGTCCGCCAGCCGCACGCGCAGCTGGTGGGCGGGATGGGCGCCGTGCACCACGTCGCCGAGACCGAAATCGGCCATGATCAGCGGCGCATAGGTCTCGATGTCCGGGCACATCACCAGGATGTCGCGCGGCTCGAGCGTCGGGTCGTCCTGCAACAGGCCGAGCAGCACCTCGCGCAGCACGTCGACCTGGCGGGCGGCGCCGTGGCAGTTGTGGACCTGGACCGATCGGTCGTCGGCGGCCAGCGTGCGGCCAAGTGGGCGAACGGCATTGGCGGCGATGTCGGACTGCAGCCAGCCGAGCAGGGTGTCCGGGCGGACGTCACCGGCCAGATAGTCGTCGGTCTGCGGGTCCGCCGGCAGGCTGCGTTGCAGTTCGCGCAGGTCTCGTCCCAGCGTCGCGAGCAGTGGATGGGAGACGGCGCGATGGCTGACGTCCTCGCGCCGGGGAATCGCGCCGTGCGTGCCGGCCAGCGCCCGCCACAGCTCCTCGCTCGGGTGCGGCAACCACAGGTGCAGGTCGTGGTGGACGGCCACCGCGTCCAGCAGCTCGACGTCGGTGCGGCTCAACCGGGTGTGCCCGAACAGCGACAGCCGCGGCGGCAGCTCGCTGGGCGCCGCCCGCAGCCGCCTGATGGTGTTGGCGTGGCGGATGTCCGGTGGGTCGGCGGCGACCCGCGCGACCAATGCCCGCCACAGCTCGGGCTGCCAGCGCAGGTCCTCGTCGAGGTCGCCGAGTTCCCCATTGCCCCAGTCGACGAGCAGTTGCGGGCGTTGCCGCGCGTAGGAGTCGAACAGCCCGGCCAGCCTGCGCGCGACCTCGTATCGCCTGCCCCGGCGCAGCTCGGCCTCCGCGCCGGTGTGGAAGTGGCCCACATGCATTGCCAGCGTGCGGCACCACGGTTCGTCCAGCGAGCAGTCGATCGCCTCCAGCAGCGGCCAGGCCATTGCGTCCGGCGACCACGGATCGTCGTCGGCGGTGCCGGTGATTTCGGCGATCAACGAGCCCGGGCTGCGGAACGCCACCCCGGCGCACACCCCGTCGCCGCCGCGCGCACCGAGGACATGCGAGAGCCGCTGGCTGAGCCAGCGCTCGACGCCACGCGCGGGGACCACGACGAGTTCGGTGGCGAACGGGTCGGCCAGCGGGTTGGCCAGTAGGGCGCCGAGACCGTCGGCCAAAAGATCGGTGCGCTCGGCACGGTGTAGATGAAGCGGCATTGCGCTGTCACGATAAACCCGAACACCGACGCGAGTGGGCGCTTACGGCGTGCGGTGCCCCTGGGAATCGGCGCCATGCGGCGCCGGTTGATCCAAGAGAACAGTTACCGGAGGGGACCACATGGAAGCTTGGGACGCGATCTGCGCACGTCGCAATGTGCGGGAGTACCAGCCGAAGCCGATACCGGCCGACGACCTGGACCGCATCGCCGAAGCCGGCTGGCGCGCACCGTCGGCGAAGAACCGCCAGCCGTGGGACTTCATCATCGTCACCGACCGCAACCAGTTGCAGGAGCTGTCCACGGTCTGGCGGGGCGCCGGTCACATCGCCGGGGCCGCGGCCGCGATCGCCATCGCGGTCCCGGTGCCGCCCGACGAGCGTCGAGTCGTCACCGACAACTACGACGTCGGACAGGCCACGATGGCGATGATGATCGCCGCAACCGATTTGGGGATCGGGACCGGTCATTCATCGGTGGGGGACCAGGCCAAGGCGCGCGAGATCCTGGGTGTCCCCGATGATCACCTGGTGGCTTTCCTGCTCGGGGTCGGCTATCCCGCCGATCGCCCGCTCACCCCGATCCGCAAGCCGAACCGGCGGCCGTTCTCCGAGGTCGTGCACCACGGCCGCTGGTGACCGCCACGGCGCCCTCGCTGCCAGTGCCTCCGAGGACGTCGAGGGGCATGCTTGAGGGCTATGAACAGAACCGAGATCACCGAACGGATCGTCGTCGCTCGGCTCGCGAAAGGCCTGACGTGGCAGGAGCTGGCCGACGCGATCGATCGGCCGCTGCTGTGGACGACGTCGGCGTTGCTCGGCCAGCATCCGATTCCCACTGAGCTCGGCAAGGTTCTCGTCGGGATGCTCGGTCTCGATGAGTCCGCGGTACCCGTGCTGGCGGCGCCGCCCATGCGCGCCGGGCTGCCCACGGCCGTCCCCACGGACCCGACCATCTACCGCTTCTACGAAGCCCTGCAGGTCTACGGCGGCGCCCTCAAGGAAGTGATCGCCGAACAGTTCGGCGACGGCATCATGAGCGCGATCAACTTCAGTCTCGACGTGCAGAAGAAGCCGCACCCGTCCGGCGATCGGGTGGTGGTGACGTTCGACGGGAAGTTCCTTCCCTATCAATGGGTTGCGGCGGGCGACTGACGCGGAGGGCGCCGGCGGTGACGTGACGGCACGGCGCACGCGTGCCAGACTGGGGCGTCGAGGAGGCGAAGGGAACGCGGTGGCGGCCGACGGCGGCCACCGCGTTCGTCATTCAGTTCATTAAGACCTGCGGGGAAAGCTCTTTCAGCATGGCGTTGGCCCAGCGCATCTGGCGCAACGTCTCGGGGTGGCACCGCGACGTCAGGCTCAGCAGCTCGGAGTCCTTGGCGGCCTGTGCGCCCTGGGCCAGCAGCTCCCAATCCAGCGACACCCCCGCCGCCAGTCGGTGGATCCGTCGCAGGTCGGCGAGCAGCGCCAGGGCGGGCTCGGGCCGGTGTCGCAGCAGGCCACTCATTCGCGATTGCAGGAATCCGGTGACCGCGCTCGTACGCGGGTCGGCGGACAGACGCAGACCATAGTGGCGGCCGTGCTGCGCCAGTTCTCTGATGTGCTGCTGCGACCAACCGGCCATGTCGTGCGCCAGGTGGCAGATGTCCTGATCACTGTGGTGGCGCGCGGCGACGACGTTCAGTCGATGGGCCAGCTTGCGTTCGGAGCGGTGCAGCTCGCGGATCGCCAATTTCAGCTTCATGATCAGCTCCCCGTCGAGACGACTTCGGTCACGCCGGCCAGCGCGCCGCCCTCGGTCGCGGGCACCGATCCGTTGATCGGAGCGGACGCCGCGGTGGTCGGCGCATATCCGGCGCCGTTCCTGTCGGGCTGCGCCATCCGGACCTTGCGCAACCGGGCGGCGGCCGTCTTGTAGATCGGTTGTTTGGACACCGGATCCCAGTCGGTGAGCGTCATTTCATTGCCGGCGCGGTGATGATCATTGCCGGCGGTATCCCAGTAGCCGTAGTGGAAGGGCACGAACAGCACGCCGTCGCGGATGCCGCAGATGCGTGCGGCGCCCACCACGCAGCCCCGTGCTGTGCTCACCTCGACGAGGTCCCCCTCCTCGATACCCAGGCGGCGCGCGTCGCGCTCCGACACCTCGACCCACACGTCGGGCGCGGCCCGCTGAAGTTGCTGCGCCCGGGCGGTTTTGGTGCGGGTATGGAAATGGTAGACGGTGCGGCCGGTGATCAACGCGAATGGGAACTCCGGGCTGGTGGGCTCGTGCGGCGGCACGTATTCGGCCGCCTTGATGATCGCCTTGCCGAACGGGTTCATGGAGCGGTACTCGTCGGGCTGCCAGCGGGGCGCCGGTGATCAGGTCCTTGCCGTATGCCTCGCAGTAGTCCGGTGTCGCCCAGAACTCCGCATCGGCATAGAGCCGTTCGGTACCGTCGGGATGTTCTGCGTTACAAGGCCATTGAATGCCGCTGCCGCCGCGCAGCTTGTCATAGCTCAGCCCCGTGTAGTCGCACGGCCGTCCGGCGGTGCATTCCTTCCACGCCTCGAACGCCGACTCCGGATCCGTCCAGGGCGGGAATAGTTGTCCGTCCTTGTCGCGAAAGTCCATCCGTCGCGCGTAGTCCAGGAAGATATCGAGGTCCGAACGCGCGAAACCCGGTGGCTCGACGGCCTTTTCGGACAGGTGCACGGTGCGGTCGGCGTTGGTGAAGGTGCCGGTTTTCTCCGCCCACGCCGCGGCGGGCAGGACCACGTCGGCCAGCGCAGCGGTCTCGGTCATGAAAATGTCCTGCACGATGAGGAACAGCCGGTCCTGTGACAGGATGTCGCGGATGCGTGGGAGTTCCGGCAGCGACACCGCGGGATTGGTGGCGGTGACCCACAGCATCCGCATCGTGCCCTCCTCGGCGAAGCGGAACATCTGCATCGCGTGCGTCGGCGGTCCGTAGTGCGGAATCTGCAGCGGCTCCATGTTCCACAATTTCGCCAACTCGGCGACATGCGAATCGTTGGACCAATTGCGGAATCCGGCCAGGTCGCCGTCGGCGCCACACTCGCGCGTGTTCTCCGCGGTCGGCTGGCCGTTCATCTGCAGCACACCGCAGCCCGGCTTGCCAAGCATGCCGCGAACCAGGTGGATGTTGTTGACCTGCACGGCCGCCGCGGTGGCTTGGTGGGACTGATAAAAGCCTTGCAGCACAGTCGACATCAGCCGCTCGGCCGTGCCGAGCAGCCGCGCCGCATGCCGGATGTCGTCGGCCGCCACACCGCAGATCTCGGCTACCCGCTCGGGCGGGAACTCTTGGACCCGGTCGCGCAGTTCATCGAATCCGACTGTGTGCGAGTCGATGTAGTCCTGGTCGATCCAGCCGTGACCGATGATCTCGTGCAGCAGGCCGTTCATCAACGCCACGTTGGTGCCCGGCAGCGGCGCCAGGTGAACGGTGGCGTGCCGGGCCACCGGAGTGAGCCGGGGATCGACGCAGACGATTGCCGGCGGCGAGTTGCCGGCCAGCCGATCCAGCATCCGCGCCCACAGCACCGTTTGTGTCTCGGCCACGTTGTGCCCGAACAACGCGATGACGTCGGCATGATCGACATCGGTGTAGGACCCCGTTGCCCGTCGCAGCCGAACGATTCCTTGAGCGCCTCGGCCGCCGTCGCGGTGCACAACCGGGTGTTGCCGTCGACGTGGTTGGTGCCGATCGCCCCGTGCGCGATGGCCCCTTGGGTGTAGTACGCCTCGGCGAACAACTGCCCGGATGTGTAGAAACCGATCGAGCTGGGGCCGTAGTTGTCGAGTAAGTCCTTGGTACGGTCCACGATCCGCTGCATCGCGGTGTCCCAGTCGCACGGCTTCAGCTCGCCGTTGATCCTGACCATCGGTGTGGTGAGTCGGTTGGCCGAGGAGTTGGCCTGCCAGCCGAAGAGATCTTTTGGATCGAGCCGCCCGTGATTGACGCGGTCGACGGCGCGTCCGCGCACCCCGACGATTTGTCCGTCCTTGACGGCGATGTCCAGACCGTCGCCGTTCGAATGCAACACCGCGGCCGATTGCACCCATCGGTCGACCGACTCGGCGGTCACTCCGTCAGCCAGGTAGCTATCGACTCGTTCCGGCCAACGGGTGCCGGGTTCGTAGGGAGTGCGCGTTCCCCAAGGGTCCGCGATGCGATCTATGGCCATTCTGGTGACTTCCCGGCAGCGGCCCGCGAAACCGGCCCCGGCGAACGCCTTCAGCGGCTCACATCCCGAATTCGGCTTCGATCCCGTCGATGCCGGCGCGAATGGCCGCCAGAGCGCCGGCGCGGGCGCGCAACTTGGTGGCGGCGTGCGCCCGCTGGTGCAGGCCGGCGAATTCTCGCGCGGCCTCTTCGGCGCGATCGACCACCATCTCGGGCATCACGATCTCATCGACAAAGCCTGCGGCGAGGGCGGTTTCACCGAAGAACGTCTTGGCCAACCCGCTGGCCTGCTGGTAGGCCGACGGCGTCAGCCGCAGCTTCATGATCTCCAAGGCGGCATACGGGATGACCATGCCGATCGCGACTTCGTTGGCCTGAATGTTGTAGGCATGCGCGGCCACCCGGTGATCGCCCGCCGACAACAGAAACGCCCCCATCGCTATGGCATGGCCGGTGCACGCCATCACCACCGGCTTGGGAAAGGACAACAGGCGATACGCCAGTTCGAATCCGCCGCGGAGCATGTCGATCGCGGGCTGCACCTCACCGGAGGTGAGGATCTTCAGGTCGAAGCCGCCGCTGAAAACCCGCTCGTTCCCGGTGATCACCAGCGCCCCGGCGTTGTCCGCCTCTGCCCGGTCGATCGCGTCGTTGAGGGCCTGCTGCATGGTGGGGCCCAGCGCGTTTACCTTGCCGTCGTCCATCCTGATGACGGCGACGGAGTCGTTGGTGCTGTAGTGGACCGGGGCGGTCATCGGTTACTCCTTGCCGTCAGGCGGGCTGGCTGTGGTGTCTGCCCAGGTCGTCTTCGGCGTTACTCCAGCGCAGGCTGACGTCGGTGGGTTCGTCGAGTTGGCGGGTGCGCCATCTGTCTTGGGTTTCCCGGACCGCGGCGTTGATCCGTTCGATCTCGCTGCGGAACACTTCGGGCCGGGTTTCCTTGCTGGCGTAGTGGAAGTAGGTCAACAGGCCGCGCAGCAGCTCCAGCTTTTCCTTCTCCCGCTTCGCCAAATCATGGGTGGTCATCAACTCGATGCGCTGAACGGGCGGCAGGGTGTTCCAGTCGAGCACCACATCGGTCCGCAGCGGCGCACGCTTGCGCTGCCAGAACCGCCGGCCGTGTGGCGGATCGGGCCGGTCGTAGTAGGTCACGGTGCCGGTGAAGCGGGATTCGATGCCGCTGCCGATCTCGGCACGGTCGAGCGCGGAGTCCCACACCATGCGCCATTCCTGGCCGGGCGCCAGCATCGGCAGATTCTCGGGTAGTCGCAGTTCGACGACGTCGGCGTAGCCGTCGCTGGCGTTCTCGTATTCGGCCACCGTCGGGGGATTCACGAAGGAGAACCCGATGTCGTAGGCCGCGTTGCGACCGAAATTTCGGACCACGAGTTCGATCACATGCCAATCAGCGGAATGCGGCTCCATGAACATCGCGACGTGCGGGCGGGTCTGCTCGGCCACCGCGCGGCGATTGCGGCTGATCTGGCTGTTGGTGAAGACCAGCGTGACGACGGCCAGGACGATAGCCGCCCACGCCGCCCACGCAATCCAGGTGCCGGACCCGACGTGCGTGACTTCATGCCAGCTGTCCTGGATCCAACCCATGGAATCCACCCTCCGCTTATATCACAGGGGCGGTCGAGCCGACGGGTCGTGACCGAGGGCTCAGCCGCCCATCAACATCCGCCATTGGGCAAGGTCCGCGGCCCGATACACGTAGTTGGAACGCTTGACCTCCGACAGCGCGGCGCTGGGTTCCGCCGCATACCAATGGCCCGGAAACACCGTCGGATCACCGGGCAGTGTCGCGAGCCGCTGCAGGCTGCGGTACATCTCGTCGGAGTCGCCGCCGGGGAAGTCGGTGCGTCCGCAGCCCTCCAGGAACAACGTGTCACCGGCGACCAGGCGGCCGTCGAGCAGAAAGCACTGGCTTCCCGGCGTGTGGCCGGGGGTGTGCAGCAACTCGATCTCGATGTCGCCGATGCTGACCTTGTCATGGTCCTCGTGCGAGGTCAGGTCGCTCATGCTTATCCCGGTGACACGCGAAACCCACAGCGCCTCATGGCTATTGACGTGCACCGGCACCGACGCCCGCTCCAGCAGTTCGGCCAGCCCCGCCAGCACGAAGCCCATCATCGATCCGCCGACGTGATCGGGGTGGTGGTGGGTGACCAGCACGCCCGACAGGTGCATGCCGTCGGCCTCGAGTGCGTCGAGCAGATCACCGGCGGCGTAGGCCGGGTCGACGACCACACAGTCACGGGTTTGCCGGTCGCCGATCAGGTAGGCGAAGTTGCGCATCTGCGTCGCCACCATGTCGCCGGCCGCGAAGTCGCGACCGGAGAGCAGTTGACGAAAGTACAGCCGGTCCTCTGACACGTGACCAGACTAGGACGCCGACCGCAACGCGCGACGAGTAGTCCGCCACCACTTCGGATACGCCTCGGCAGACGCGGCCCGACACGGTCATTTCGCCGCCGATTAGGCCCGCACGCAGTGGGTATTGTGGGCGCATGAGGAAGAAGATCGAAGTTGAGATCGACGTCGATCTGGTCGATGAGGCGATTCGCCGCTTCCATCTCCTCGACGCGCGCGAGGCAATCAGTCTCGCGTTGCGGACGCTGCTGAGCGATGGCGAATCCGTCGAACAGGACGACGAGTACGACGAGTTCAGTGACCTCGGTGCCTGGGAACCGCGGCGCAGCGCGGGGAGTGGCTGATGTTTGCCCCGGCCCCGTCGATCGCCGGATGAACGCCACGATTCCGAACGACCGACGTGGTTCGGCGCTGTCACCTCCCGTGGTTTGGTGCCGCTGCAAGCCACGCTGTACCCTCTTTTAGGCCCGCGCGGACTGAATCGCTTCGGGTGAACGGCCCCCTTAGCTCAGTCGGTAGAGCGTTTCCATGGTAAGGAAAAGGTCAACGGTTCGATTCCGTTAGGGGGCTCGGCGGACGCCGAGCAGGCGCGTGGCGGCCCCGGCCCCGAAAGGGGTGGCCAGAGGCGATGTAGCTCAGTCGGTTAGAGCGAACGACTCATAATCGTTAGGTCGCCGGTTCGAGTCCGGCCATCGCTACACACAACAGCACAGTTTCAGGAATTGAGAGAGAACCGTCATGGCTTCCAGTACCGACGTACGGCCGAAGATCACCTTGGCATGCGAGGTGTGCAAGCACCGCAACTACATCACCAAGAAAAACCGCCGGAACGATCCGGACCGACTGGAGCTGAAGAAGTTCTGCCCCAACTGCGGTAAGCACCAGGCGCACCGGGAGACACGCTAGCGGCCACCCGCGGGCGTGTAATCCGATTGACTAGGTAGTTTGAGACCCGTGCCGTTAACTTCGAAGATCGTCGGGATGCACTACCGCTACCCCGACCATTACGAGGTGGAGCGGGAGAAGATCCGCGAGTACGCGGTGGCCGTGCAGAACGACGACCCCTGTTTCTTCGAGGAGAAGGCGGCGGCCGAGCTTGGCTACAAAGGGCTGGTGGCGCCCCCGACCTTCATCTGTGTTTTCGGATATAAGGCCCAGACGGCGTTCTTCCAGTACGCGAACATCGCGATCGCCGACCAGCAGATCGTCCAGGTCGACCAGGTGCTGAAGATGGAGAAGCCGATCGTTGCCGGCGACAAGCTCTACTGCGATGTCTATGTGGACTCGGTGCGTCAGTCGCACGGCACCCAGATCATCGTGACCAAGAACATCGTCACCAACGAAGCCGGTGAAGTGGTGCAAGAGACCTACACGACCCTCGCGGGCCGTGCCGGCGAGGATGGAGAAGAGGGATTTACTGATGCCACTGCGTGAGTTCAGCTCGGTGAAGGTGGGTGACCAGCTTCCTGAGAAGACCTATCCGCTGACCCGACAGGATCTGGTGAATTACGCGGGCGTTTCCGGCGACTTGAACCCGATCCACTGGGACGACGAGATCGCCAAGCTCGTCGGGCTGGACACCGCGATCGCGCACGGCATGCTGACCATGGGTATCGGCGGCGGGTACGTCACCGCGTGGATCGGTGACCCCGGCGCGGTGACCGAGTACAACGTGCGGTTCACCGCCGTGGTGCCGGTGCCCAACGACGGCAAGGGCGCCGAGCTCGTCTTCAGCGGTCGGGTGAAGTCCGCCGATCCCGAGACCAAGTCCGTGACCATCGCGCTCACGGCCACCACCGGCGGCAAGAAGATCTTCGGCCGGGCGATCGCGTCCGCAACTCTGGCATAGCCGATGGCCCTCAAGACAGACATCAGGGGAATGATCTGGCGGTACGCGGATTGCTTCGAGGTGGGGCGAGAGCAGTTGCGCGCGTACGCGCAATCCATCAAGAATGACCACCCGGCTTATTACACGGAAGACGCGGCCGCCGAACTGGGCCACAGCGCGATCCTCGCGCCGCTGACCTTCGGGACCATCCTCGCCAAGCTGGTCCAGCTGGATTTCTTCCGAAATGTCGACATCGGCATGGAGAACATGGTGATCGTCCAGGTCGACCAGCGGTTCGTGTTCGCAAAGCCGATCAAGGCCGGCGACAGACTTTGGGCCCGCATGGAGATCCGATCGGTGACCGAGCGCTTCGGCGCCGACATCGTCGTCACCAAGAACATCTGCGTCAACGATCAGGGGGAGCTGGTCTTGGAGGCCTACACCACGTTGATGACCCAGTACAGCGAGGAGTCGGACAACCTGCGATGGGATCCGGAGTCCGGCCAGGTCGTGAGAAAGGCAAATTAGTATCTGGCTCCCGCGCCGATGTACACTCGTTTCTCGGGGTTTTCCCAGCACCAGCGCGCTTTCCGTGAGTCGAGCAATCGGAAAGCGCGCGTGTCATGTAAGCCCCGGTAGGTAAGCGCAGGTTGGCCTGCCAACCGCGAAGGGGCGTAGCTCAACTGGCAGAGCAGCGGTCTCCAAAACCGCAGGTTGCAGGTTCAAGTCCTGTCGCCCCTGCAAATGGCGAGCGTGCTGGCATGGTGGACACTGGAAGAGATCCCACCATAGGCGGGATGGTTCGCGAAGAGCTACCAAACAAAGGAGCATGCGGTGAGCGACGAAGGTGACGTTGCCAACGACGCCGCAAGCGACGGCACTGACCAGGAGGACGGCCGCGCGAGCGCCGGTCGGACAGCGGTGGTGACGCGCCCACAGCGCCCCACGGGCAAGCGGTCCCGCCAGCGGGCGGCCGACGTCGGCGAAGACACCGACTCGGCGGACGAGGTCGAGGCCGCGGCGCCGGAAAAGACCAAAAAAGGCGCCAAGGCCAAGAAGGCGGCAAAGGTCAAGGCCGGCGACAATCGGGCCAACCCGTTCGTGTTCGTCTACAACTACCTCAAGCAGGTCGTTGCGGAGATGCGGAAGGTCATCTGGCCCAACCGCAAGCAGATGCTCACTTACACCTCCGTTGTGCTGGCTTTCCTGGCCTTCATGGTGGCGCTGGTCGGCCTGGCGGATTTCGGGCTGACCAAGCTGGTGCTGTTGGTGTTCGGCTGAGCGAGTGACGCGCTTTTGAAAGTGACGCCGCTTTAAAGTGACAGAGAGGACTCAAACCGTGACTACCTTCGACGGTGACCCGTCCGCGGGTGAAGCGGTCGACGTGGACGAAGCTGCCGAGGCCCAGGCCACGGACACGCCTGCGGCCGCCGAGGTCACCGAGGCGACTGCGAACGAGGCTGGCGACGAGACGGCCGACGCCGAAGAGGCGCCCGGCGAATCGGCCGAAGACGCCGACCCGGCGGCCACGCTCAAGGCGGAACTGCGCCGCAAGCCCGGCGACTGGTATGTCATCCACTCCTACGCGGGATACGAGAACAAGGTCAAAGCCAACCTCGAAACCCGTGTGCAGAACCTCGATGTCGGGGACTACATCTTCCAGGTGGAGGTGCCCACCGAAGAGGTCACCGAGATCAAGAACGGCCAGCGCAAACAGGTCAACCGCAAGGTGCTGCCCGGCTACATCCTGGTGCGCATGGACCTGACCGACGACTCGTGGGCCGCGGTGCGTAACACTCCCGGCGTCACCGGGTTCGTCGGCGCGACCTCGCGCCCCTCGGCGCTGACGCTCGACGACGTGGTCAAGTTCCTGCTGCCGCGCGGCGCGACGAAGAAGGCCGCCAAGGGTGCGTCAACCGCGGCGGCCGCCGCCGAGGTCGGCGGGCTGGAACGCCCCGCCATCGAGGTGGACTACGAGGTCGGCGAATCGGTGACCGTCATGGACGGGCCGTTTGCCACGCTGCCCGCCACGATCAGCGAGGTCAACGGCGAACAGCAGAAGCTCAAGGTGCTGGTGTCGATCTTCGGCCGCGAAACCCCGGTCGAATTGACGTTCGGCCAAGTCTCCAAGCTCTAACCGGCGCATACGCCGGGCGTAAACCAGGAAGGAACAGCACAATCTCATGGCCCCGAAGAAGAAAGTCGTCGGGCTGATCAAGCTTCAGATCCAGGCGGGGCAGGCCAACCCGGCGCCGCCGGTCGGGCCCGCGCTCGGTCAGCACGGCGTCAACATCATGGAGTTCTGCAAGGCATACAACGCTGCCACGGAGAACCAGCGCGGCCAGGTCATCCCGGTGGAGATCACGGTCTACGAGGACCGCAGCTTCACCTTCGCGCTCAAGACGCCGCCCGCCGCCAAGCTGCTGCTCAAGGCCGCCGGCGTGGGCAAGGGATCGGCCGAGCCGCACAAGACCAAGGTCGCCAAGGTCAGCTGGGATCAGGTCAAGGAGATCGCCGAGACGAAGAAGGCCGATCTGAACGCCAACGACATCGACGCGGCCGCCAAGATCATCGCGGGCACCGCCCGGTCGATGGGCATCACCGTCGAGTAATACCCCGCACCACCACCGTGGGAGGGCCAGCTTCGGCCCGCCGTCGGACGACGATTCAGGCCCTAGCGGCCTGAGGAGGAGTCCGACAATTACCAACAACCACGGACCCAACACCCGATTGGATTGATCAATGAGCAAGAACAGCAAGGCATACCGCGCCGCCGCCGAAAAGGTGGACCGCGACAACCTGTACTCCCCGCTGGAGGCGGCCAAGCTCGCCAAGGAAACGTCGTCGAGCAAGCAGGACTCCACCGTCGAGGTGGCGATCCGGCTTGGGGTCGACCCGCGCAAGGCCGACCAGATGGTCCGCGGCACCGTCAACCTGCCGCACGGCACCGGTAAGACCGCCCGCGTCGCGGTGTTCGCCGTCGGCGACAAGGCCGAGCAGGCGGAGGCCGCCGGCGCCGACGTCGTGGGCAGTGACGACCTGATCGAGAAGATCCAGGGCGGCTTCCTGGACTTCGATGCCGCGATCGCCACCCCCGACCAGATGGCCAAGGTCGGTCGCATCGCGCGCATCCTCGGCCCGCGTGGCCTGATGCCGAACCCCAAGACCGGCACCGTGACCCAGGACGTCGCCAAGGCCGTCGCCGACATCAAGGGCGGGAAGATCAACTTCCGCGTCGACAAGCAAGCCAACCTGCACTTCGTCATCGGCAAGGCCTCGTTCGACGAGAAGGCCCTGGCCGAGAACTATGGCGCCGCGCTAGACGAGGTGCTGCGGCTCAAGCCGTCCGCCTCCAAGGGCCGCTACCTGAAGAAGATCGTGGTCTCGACGACGACCGGACCGGGCATCCCGGTGGACCCGGGCGTCACCCGCAACTTCTCGGAGGGCTGAGCTCCGGCTGACTCAGCCGCCGCACTCGGCGATCCGTCGCCGCAGGAACTCGCGCCCGGGCTCAGAACCGTTGGCTTCCAACGCACTTCGGTACCAGCTGAGGGCTTCGGCGGGCCGTCCCGCGCGTCGCAGCAGGTCGGCGCGCACGGGCGCGACGAGATTGGAGCGGGTCAGCCGCGGATCGTTGGTCACCTCGTCCAGGGCGGCCAGGCCGGCATCGGGGCCGTCGCGCAATCCGATCGCCAGCGCCCGGTTGGCGGCCACCACCGGTGAGCCGGTCATTGCGATCAGCCGGTCGTAGGCCGCGCAGATGGTGACCCAGTCGGTCTGCTCCCAGGACGGCGCCGTGGCGTGCACCGCGGCGATCACGGCCTGGGGCAGGTAGGAGCCGGTCGAGCCCTGGGCGCGGCGCAGCTGTTCGAGCCCGCGCGAAATGCGCCCGCGGTCCCACCGGCGCCGGTCCTGGTCTTCGAGGGGCACCAGCATCCCGGTGTCGTCCACCCGCGTCGCGCGCCGCGAGTCGTGCAGCAGCATCAGGGCGGACAAGGCGTGCGCCTCCGGCTCGGCGGGCAGCAGCGCGCACAGCTCACCGCCCAGCCGGATCCCTTCGTCACACAGGTCGTCGCGGATGGCCGACGGGCCCGCGGTCGACCAGTAGCCCTCGGTGAAAACCGAATAGACGCAACCGAACACGTGCGGTGTGCGCTCGGGTAGCCATTCGGCGGGCGGCACCCGAAGCGGGATGTTGGCATGGCGAATCTTGTTCTTGGCGCGCGTAATTCGCTGACCGATCGCCGCCTCGGTCTGCAAGAGTGCGCGCGCGATCTCGCCGACGGTCAAACCGGACACCAATCGCAGCGTGAGGGCCAATTGCGACTGCCGATCCAGCGCCGGGTGGGCGCAGGTGAACATCATCCGCAGTTCGTCGTCGTGAACCGGATGCGGTTCGGTGTGATCGGTGCGGGCCCTGATGTCGTCCAGCACAGCCGCCAATTCCTTTCCGGGACGCGCGGATTCGCGGCGCAGCCGATCCCGGGCGCGGTTACGGCCGACGGTCACCAGCCATCCACCGGGGTTGGCGGGCGTCCCGTCGCGCGGCCAGGTGCGCAGCGCTTCGGCGCAGGCCTCCTGGACGGCGTCCTCGGCGACGGTGAGGTCACCCGACCACCGCGCGAGCGCGGCAACGGCCGGGCCCCATTCCCGGCGGAAGACGCCGTCCAGGTCGGCCATTTGTTACAGGCCGGAGACGCCCGCCAGCTGGCGCAGTTGCACGGTCGATGCGGGGATCATCGATGCGATCTTGACTGCCTCGTCGCGATCGCCGGCGCCGATCAGGTAGATCCCGGTAGCGATTTCGGCGCCCTCCACGTATGGCCCGTCGGTGATCAGGACCTCGCCGTCACGCACGCGCACGGTCGTCGCCGTGGACCGGTCGTGCAACGCGGCACCGCCGACGATGTGATCGCCCGCGGCCGCGTGCAGATCGGCGTGCTTCGCCGCCACTGCCTCCCACTCCGGCGTGCCCGGGGTGTGCGCGTTTTCGGCCGGTTCCAGCAGCAGCGCCAGCCAGTCGTTGCCGGTGAGCTTGCGGGACGGCTCGATCGAGTGGACGGCGGGCCATACTTCCACGGCCCCGAATGTGGCGAGCGGGATTTCGCGCGCCAGTGCCAGCGCCTCGTCGAGGTTTTCCGCTTCGAACACGTAGTAGCCGCAGGCCACCTCGGCGGCCTCGGCGAAGGGCCCGTCGGTGACCGCCGGCGCGTCCGGTCCGCCGGTGATGACCACCGCCGCGGCAGCGGGAGCCAGTGCATCTCCGGATTTGATCGCGGAGCCGGCTTTGGCGTGGAAGTTCTCCCATGCCGCCATCGCGGCGGCTGCGTCCTCGGGTGTGCGGTCTTGCTCTTGACTGATCAACAGCGCGAAGTACTGCATGTTCGTGACCTCCGGTTGTGGGCGAAGCCTCGTGCTCCACTCTCTACCTAATCGACGAACGCCGCAGCGCCGATCCGACAGCCGCCAGAATCAGGCGGCGGCTCCCGGCTTGAGGTAGGTCACCAAGCTGACATCCAGCATCTCGTCGGCGAAATAGTGCTCGCAGCCGCGCAGATACTTGATGTAGCGGTTGTACACCTCTTCGGAGGTGACCTCGATGGCCTTGTCCCGGTTGGACTCGAGCGTGTCGGCCCAGATGTGCAGCGTCTTGATGTAGTGCGGCCGCAGCGAAAGCGGTTCGGGCACAACGAATCCCGCCTTCTCGCCGTGGTCGACCATCATCTGGGTGGACGGCAGCCGGCCGCCGGGGAAGATCTCGGTGACGATGAACTTGATAAACCGGGCCGTCTCAAAGCTCAGCTTCTTGCCGCGGGCGTGCAGGTCGTTGGGGTGGTAGCTGACGCTGCTCTGAACGGTCATCCGGCCATCCTCGGGCATGATGTCGAACGTCCGCTTGAAGAAATCGTCGTAGTTCTCGTGGCCGAAGTGCTCGAAGGCCTCGATGGACACGATGCGGTCGACCGGCTCCGCAAAGTCTTCCCAGTTCTGCAGGCGGACCTGGCGCGAGCGGTCGCTCTCGATGGAAGCGAGCAGCGCCTCGGCGCGGGCGTGCTGGTTCTTGGATAGCGTCAACCCGATCACGTTGACGTCGAACCGCTCGACGGCGCGCTTCATGGTGGTGCCCCACCCACACCCGATGTCGAGCAGGGTCATGCCCGGATTGAGGTCCAGTTTGTCCAGGTTGAGGTCGATCTTGGCGTACTGGGCCTCTTCCAGGCTCATGTCGTCGCGCTCAAAGTAGGCGCAGCTGTAGGTCCGGGTGGGGTCCTGGAACAGGCCGAAGAAGTCGTCGGAGACGTCGTAATGGGCCTGGATGTCCTCCGAACGCGTCCGCGTCTTCGTTGGGCTAGTCGGTTGCTCAGCCATCTTGGTCCTGTTCTCCTCAATGAGGCTCACTTCTACAACCCGTGCACGCATCGGCGGGGTCGCGTTTGACCAGCAACGATACCCAACGTCGGGGCGTGATTCGAAAACGGTGCAGGCGCGCGTCGCAGGGCCGGCCGCGGCCATGGAGTCTACTGTCCACGCTGAACCGATTCGCGTCCACCCGCCACTCGAGGGGGACGCGCTGACTCTGCCGCTCAGCCGCTATTTGGTGAGCGTGTACTGGGCAACGTTGGCGATCGTCTTGCGGAAAAGCTCCGCGCAACCGGTCAGATAGCGCATGTAGCGGTCGTAGACCTCTTCAGACTGGATGGCGATGGCGCGTTCGCGATTGGCCGCAAGATTGGCCGCCCATATGTCCAGCGTGCGCGCGTAGTGCGGCTGCAGATATTGGGTCTGCTCGACAGTGAAACCGCTGTTTCGTGCATTGTCAACGATATCGGGTTCGCCGCACATTCCCCCGCCGGGGAAAATCTCCTTGCCGAGGAAGTGCAGGAAACGCAAATCTGTCATCGTGATCGGGATGCCGTGGTCGCGCCAGTACGACTGCGGCTGCGTGAAAATGCTGTGCATCAGCATCCGGCCGCCGTCGGGAAGGGTCTTATAAGCCCAATCCCAGAACGCGGGCCAGCGTTCCTTCTTGAATGCGTCGTAGGCCTCGAAGCTGATGATCCGGTCGACTTGCTCGTCGAACTCTTCCCAACCCTGCAGCCGCGCCTCGGCCCGCCGCGTTGTCGGGATCGCCGCCAGCCGCGCTTTGGTGCGCGCGTAATGATTGCGGCTCAGCGTGATCCCAATGACGTTGACGTCGTATTTCTCCAGCGCGCGGACCACAGCGCCGCCCCAGCCGCACCCGACATCGAGCACCGTCATTCCCGGCTCGAGGTGCAACTTGTCCAGCGCCAGATCGATTTTGGCGAGCTGGGCCTCTTCCAGAGTCATGTCGTCGTTCTTGAAGTAGGCGCAGGTATACACCATGTTCGGATCGAGGAACAGCGCGAAGAAGTCGTCCGAAATGTCGTAGGTCGCCTGCGACTCTTCGTAATATGGCTTCAGCTTGGCCATTTGAGACACCCACCCTTCTGTGCCAACCGTACAACCCCGCGACGCGGACGGAAAATCACGGGGATGCGTTTCTACCAAATGTTTTTGGCTAACTCGCTTCGTTGAAGTTTTTGGTGAGCACGCCGATCACCTGATCCCACAACTGCTGTGGAAGATCATGACCCATGCCGTCGAATAGTCACCAATCGGGCGCCATCGATCGCCCGCGCCACGGCGCGGCCACCGAACGGCCGCATGAGCTTGTCCGCGCGGCCGTGGATCACCACGGTGGGAGCGGTGGTCCGGCGGTTGTAGCGCCGCAGGCTGCCGCTGCCCAGCACCGCGCCGAAATGCCTCGCCACTCCCTGCGGGTAGTAGTTGCGGTCGTAGCCCTCGGCGGCCTCGGCGCGGGCCTGCTCCTCAGGCAAGCGGTAGCGCGGGCTACCGATGATGTTTCCGACGCGCACCGCGTTGTCGATGATCACCTCGCGCGGCGAGTTGGGCGGCGGGCCCTTCAGCAACGCCAGCAATGCGCGCGGGGACGGCGGCGGCAGCAACGCCGAATTGTTGCTGGAGAAGATGACCGCCAGGGTCCGGGTCCGCTCGGAGAACCGTGCCGCGAAGATTTGCGCGATCATGCCACCCATCGACGCGCCAACGATATGGGCGCGCTCGATGCCCAGATGATCGAGCACGGCGGCGGCGTCGTCGGCCATGTCTTCGAGCTTGTACGCCGACCGGCTGGGCAGGCCCAGCCAGGACCGGAGCAACCTCGTCACCAGTGGTTGGCCCGAGCTGCGGTGTTGCGTCTTACTGGACAGGCCGACATCGCGGTTGTCATACCGGATGACGCGCAGGCCCTGGCTGACAAGCTTCTCGCAGAATGCGACTCGCCACAGCAGCAGCTGGGCGCCAAGTCCCATGATCAGCAGGACGGGCGGGTCGTCGATGTCGCCCATGTCCTCGTAGTACAGCTTCAGATCGCCGGAAATGGCGTGCCCCGTGCGGACCTGCACCAGAGAAGCTCCTATGCCTCGATGTCGGAGGAGTGCTCGCGGCTGACTTCGACCATGAAATTCGCGAAATAGCCGGTCAATTGCGGATCGGACATCATCTGCCACCTGGGTGCCAGCAGCTTCATGTACCGCTCGACGTAGAGGAATTGCTTGCCGATCAGCACCAGCTCGCGGGGCAGCTTGACGTCGTAAGCGTCGGCCAGCGCCGACAGCTGCCGGCCGATGTCGGCGTAGGACATGTCGCCCAGCGTCTGCATGGTCAGCGGCGTGGCGAACTTCTCCAGGTCCTTGGCGGCCTCGGCCTCCGGCTTCATGGTGCCCACGGCGCCCATCAACACCACGATCTTGCCCGCCGCGGCGTGGTCCTTCTTGACCAGCAGCGCGTAGACCAGCTCGCGCAGCAGCCAGCGGGTGCGTGGATCGATGCGGCCCATGATCCCGAAGTCGAAGAACACGATGCGGCCCGCCTCGTCGACGTAGAGGTTGCCCGCGTGCAAGTCGCCGTGGAACAACCCGTGCCGCAACCCGCCTTCGAAAAGCGAGAAGAGCAGCGCCTTGACCAACTCGGTGCCGTCGAACCCGGCCTTGCGGATGGCGGCGACGTCGTCGATGCGGATGCCGTGCACCCGCTCCATCGTCAGCACCCGGTCGCTGGTGAAGTCCCAGAACACCTGCGGCACCCGGATGTTCTTGCCCAGCGGGGAGGCGTGCAGGTGCGACACCCACGCCTCCATAGACTGCGCCTCGAGCCGGAAATTCAGTTCCTCGGCCAGGTTGTCGGAGAAGTCGGCGACCACGTCTTGCGCCGAGAGCCGGCGGCCCAGCTTGGCCAGTTCGACGGCCTGGGCGAAACGCTTGAGGATCTGCAGGTCGGCCGCGACCCGGCGCCGGATGCCCGGCCGCTGGATCTTGACGACGACCTCCTCGCCGGTGTGCAGGGTGGCGTAGTGCACCTGCGCGATGGACGCCGACGCGAACGGCGTTTCGTCCCATTTGGCGAACAAGTCGGACGGGGTCGGCCGCCGAGGTCCTCGACGAAGAGCTTGTGTACTTCGTCGGGGTCGGCGGGCGGCACCCGGTCGAGCAGACCCCGGAATTCTCGGGACAACGATTCGCCGAACGCCCCGGGGCTGGACGCGATGATCTGTCCGAACTTCACGTAGGTCGGTCCCAGGTCGGCGAAGGTCTGCGGGAGCTGCTTGATCACCTTCTGCTGCCACGGACCCTTACCCGGCAGCTTGGTGACGATGCGAGCGGCGGTGCGGGTGACCTGCCAACCTGTCACGGCAACCCGGGCCGCTTCGACCGGCAACGGCACCCGGTCGAGCTTGGCCCCCTCTCGATGTTTGGTAGAGCTCATCTGTGCAGTGTGCCAAACCGGCGCTGGCAAATCCCAATCGTCTAGCTGGGATGCTCACCGCTTTCCCACGGTTGGACCCAGCCCTCGATGGCCCAGCCCTCACGCCCCGCGATCAATTCGTACATGGTGGCGCCGTCGATGGTTTCGCGGATGATGTCGGCGTGGCCGGCGTGCCGGGCCAGCTCGTTGATCACGTGCAGAATCACCCAGCGCACCGACCAGGCCTCCTGGTCCTTGGGAAACCAGGGGATGTCGCGGGGGACGGGCACCGCCGCGTCGAGGTCCGCGGTTTCCACCAGCCGCAGCGATGTCGCGTTCTGTTCTTCGAACGCCCGCAGCAACCCGGCCAGCGTCTCGTCGGGCCGCATCACGTGCTGATCCGCGTACTCCGCGGCGATCTGTTCGAACGGGCGAGGGTCTTTGGGCGGCGCGTCCGGCGCGGCGGCGACGCGCGCCATCCAGCTGCGCTGCATCCCGGTGGCGTGCTTGATCAGCCCGCCGATCGAAAGCGCGCTGACCGAGGGGGTGGATCGGGCCTGTTCGTCGGTCAGGCCATAGCTGACGGCGAAATACGCGCTCTGGTGGATACGCGAGGAATTCGCGCAGGGCGCTGCGTTCGTCGGACACCGGCGGGGCGAGGGCGGGCATTGGTCGATCCTAGGGCTCGCGCGCCGTAAGGTGCGTGGATGCAGGTGGTTTCGGCATGCGAATGACGAAGGCCGAGTCGACCGAGCTCTTCGTCGGACCGCCGGATGCGCCGCTGCAGCTGGTCCGCGTGACCGTCGCCGAGTGCGGGAAGCCGACGCCGATTCGCATCGACGGCCAGGGCCTGCGCGGGCGGGCGACCGCCGAACCCGGATCCGAGGTCGTCGAGGTTGCGGTGACGGTCGACGAGGCCGTCGTCGGGCAGCGCCGGCCCGCGCGGGCGCACGCCGGCGGCCAGCGGCTGCCGTTCGAATTCACCGTGGCCGAGCCCGGCTGGACGATGTTCATGGTCAGCCACTTCCACTACGACCCGGTGTGGTGGAACACCCAGGGCGCCTACACCAGCGAGTGGGCCGAGGACCCCCCGGGGCGGGCCCGCCAGACCAACGGTTTCGACCTGGTGCACGCGCATCTGGAGATGGCGCGCCGCGATCCCGAGTACAAGTTCGTGCTGGCCGAGGTCGACTACCTCAAGCCGTACTGGGACACCCGCCCCGAAGACCGTGCCGACCTGCGCCGGTTCATCACCGAGGGCCGCGTCGAGGTCATGGGCGGCACCTACAACGAACCGAACACCAACCTCACCAGCCCGGAAACGACGATTCGGAACCTGGTGCACGGCATGGGGTTTCAACGCCATGTCGTGGGGGCGAACCCGGCCACCGCGTGGCAGCTCGACGTGTTCGGCCACGATCCGCAGTTCCCCGGGATGGCCGCCGACGCCGGCCTGACGTCGAGCTCGTGGGCCAGGGGGCCGCACCACCAGTGGGGTCCGGCGCAGGGTGGGCCCGAAAGTGGTGGCGTCGAGCGCATGCAGTTCCGCAGCGAGTTCGAGTGGATCTCGCCGTCGGGACGCGGCCTGCTCACCCACTACATGCCCGCGCACTATTCGGCGGGCTGGTGGATGGACTCGGCCGCGTCGCTGAGCGAAGCGGAGGCCGCCACGTGTGAGCTTTTCGACCAGCTCAAGAAGGTGGCGTTGACCCGCAATGTGTTGCTGCCGGTCGGCACCGACTACACGCCGCCCAACAAGTGGGTCACCGAGATCCACCGCGACTGGGCCGCCCGCTACACCTGGCCGCGCTTCGTGTGCGCCCTGCCAAGTGAGTTCTTCGCGGCGGTGCGTGCCGAACTGGCGCAGCGCGATCGCGCGCCGTCGCCGCAGACCCGGGACATGAACCCGATCTACACGGGCAAGGACGTGTCCTACATCGACACCAAGCAGGCCAACCGGGCGGCCGAGAACGCCGTCCTGCAAGCCGAGCGCTTCGCGGTGTTCGCCGGGCTGCTGACCGGCGCCTCGTATCCGCAGGCCGCCCTGGCCAAGGCGTGGGTGCAGTTGGTCTACGGCGCGCACCACGACGCCATCACCGGCTCGGAATCCGACCAGGTGTACCTCGACCTGCTGACCGGCTGGCGCGACGCCTGGGAGCTGGGCCGCGCGGCCCGCGACAATTCGCTGGCATTGCTGTCCGAGCGCCGTCGGCACCGCCGGGGGCGACGTCGATCGTGTGGAATCCGCTGACCTGCCGGCGCACCGACATCGTCACCGCGCGCCTTGATCAGCCGGTCGGTGCCCGGGTCCGGGTGCTCGACTCCGAGGGCGCCGAGTTGGCCGCGCACGTCGAGCACGACGGCCGGTCGGTCAGCTGGCTGGCGCGCGATGTGCCGTCGCTGGGCTGGCGGGCGTATCGGCTCGTGCCCGGTGAACCGGGCGAACCGGCCGGCTGGGAACCGGTGCCGGGATCGGCGATCTCCAACGAGCACTACCGGCTCGAGGTGGACCCGGCGCGCGGCGGGGGAGTCGCCTCGCTGACGCAGGACGGCCGTCGAGCTGATCGCCCACGGGCGGGTGGGCAACGAGCTCGCCGTCTACGAGGAATACCCGGCGCACCCGACCCAGGGCGAGGGGCCGTGGCATCTGCTGCCCAAGGGGCCGGTGGTGTGCTCGTCGGAAGAGCCCGCGCGAGTGCAGGCCTACCGCGGCCCGCTCGGTCAGCGGCTGGTGGTGCAGGGCCGGATCGGCGCCCTGCTGCGCTACACCCAAACCCTGACGCTGCTGCGTGGCGTCGCGCGGGTGGACTGCCGCACCACGATCGACGAGTTCAGCGGCGCCGACCAGCTGGTGCGGCTGCGCTGGCCGTGCCCGGTGCCGGGCGCCATGCCGGTCAGCGAGGTGGGCGACGCCGTCGTCGGGCGCGGTTTCGCGCTGCTGCACGAGGGGTCGCGCGCGGTGGACACCGCCCAGCACCTGTGGACCTTGGACAACCCCGCGTACGGCTGGTTCGGCCTGTCCTCGGCGGCCCGGATCCGGGTGGCGGGCAGCGACGTGCGGGCGGTGTCGGTCGCCGAGGTCGTGTCGCCGTCGGAGGCGGTGTCCGGTCCGCTGGCCCGGGAGCTGATGGTCGCGCTGGTCCGCGCCGGCGTCACGGCCACCTGCAGCGCCGCCGACAGGCCGCGCTACGGCCACCTCGAGGTCGATTCCAACCTGCCCGACGTGCGCATCGCGCTGGGCGGGCCCGCCCGCAACGCCTTCGCCGCGGCCGTACTGGCCGAGGCGCCGGCGTACGCCGAGGAGCTGGAGTGCCAGCTGGCGGCGACCGGCCGGGCCCGGGTGTGGGTGCCGGCCGAGGCGCCGCTGGATGCGGTGTGGGTGCCCGACGCCGACCTGCGAGCGACGCGGGCGCTGCCGGTGCTGGTGATCGACGGCCGCGACGACGACCACCTGCGGGCCGCGATCGCCGCGGTGGTCGACGACCTCGGCGATGCCGAGATCGCCGTAACCCAGCGATCACCCGCACGGACGGGCGCTTTCGAAGACCGCACCGTCGCCCTGCTCAACCGCGGCGTGCCCAGCTTCGCCGTCGACACCGAGGGCACCCTGCATACCGCGCTGATGCGGTCCTGCACCGGCTGGCCATCGGGCATCTGGATCGACGACCCGCGCCGCACCGCGCCGGACGGCTCCAACTTCCAACTGCAGCACTGGACGCACGCCTTCGACTACGCGTTGGTCAGCGGAGCCGGCGACTGGCGGCGCGCCCAGATCCCCGCCCGCAGCGCGCAGTTCTCCCAACCGCTGCTCGCCGTCACGCCGGGCCGGCGCGGGGGCGCGCTGCCCGCGGCCGGATCGCTGCTGCGCGTCGAGCCCGCCGAATCGGTACAGCTGGCCGCGCTCAAGGCCGCAGGCAATCCGCTGACCGCGGGCAGCGCGGCGCGGCTGGACCCGAACGCCGTCGCCCTGCGCCTGGTGGAGACCACCGGCGCGGCACGCCCGCGTCGTCATCGATTCGGACGTCGCGACGGTGCGCGACCTGCAGCGCGCCGACCTGCTGGAAACGCACCCCGAACCCGTGTCCTCGATCGACCTGCACGGCTACCAGGTGGCGACCGTGCTGGCCCGATTCGACGCGACCCAGGCGGCGACCGGCGCGGCCGACCTGGCCCCGCACGCCGAGGCCGCGCAGCCGCTGTACGCGCGCTATTGGCTGCACAATCGCGGCCCCGCACCGCTCGGCGGGCTACCGGCGGTCGCCCACCTGCACCCGCCGCAGGTGAGCGCGGAACCCGGCGGCGAGGTGACGTTGCGGCTCACCGCGGCCAGCGACAGCACCGACGCCACGCTGCACGGAGCGGTGACCCTCCGGTGCCCGGACGGCTGGACGGCCACACCCGCCGAGCTGCCCTTCACCCTGCGCAGCGGCGACCACCTGCACACCGGCGTGGTGGTGGCGGTTCCGGCCGGCGCCGAACCGGGGCTCTACCCGGTCCGCGCCGAACTCCGCATCGCCGGCGACGGGGTCCCGGCCGCGTGGCGCCAGCTCGTCGAGGATGTCTGCGTGGTGGCGGTGGGCCGCGCCCGGCGAGCTGGTCTACCTGGCCGACGGGCCCGCCGAGGTCACGCTCGAGCCCGGCGAAGCGGGCGCCGTGACCGTCACGGTCGGCAGCCACGCAGGGGCCGACCTGGCGCTGGAGGCGCATCTGATCAGCCCGTGGGGCACCTGGGAGTGGATGGGTCCCGCGCGCGCTCGGCGCGGTGCTACCCGCCCGCGGCACCGTCGAAATAGGCTTTCAGCTGACCCCGCCGGCCTGGCTGGAACCCGGCCAGTGGTGGGCGCTGGTGCGGGTCGGCTGCGCCGGCCGGCTGCTCTACTCGCCGGCGGTGAAGGTGACGGTGACATGAGCGTGCATCCGATCGCGACCGTTGCCGGCGTGCCGGTGCCGCCGGGCGTCCTCGACGCCGCCGAAGCGCGGCTGCGCACCGCGCGC
This sequence comes from uncultured Actinomycetota bacterium, assembly GCA_963849935.1. GTDB lineage: Bacteria > Actinomycetota > Actinomycetes > Mycobacteriales > Mycobacteriaceae > Mycobacterium. Next base: position 684 of record CAWKJQ010000011.1, on the reverse strand, counting down.
GCGGCGGCCGCCCTGCCGGTCAGCGGCACCAGCGAGGGCCGCCAACTGCGGCGGTGGCTGACCCAACTGATCGTGACCGAGCGGGTGGTCGCAGCCGAGGCGACCGCGCGCGGGCTGAGCGCGCGCGGCGCACCTTCCGAGGCCGAGCTGCTGCCCGACGTGACCGCCCGGCTGGAGATCGGCAGCGTCGCCGCGGCCGTGCTGGCCGATCCGCGTGCCCGGGCCCTGTTCGCCGACGTCACCGCGGCGGTGCAGGTGGCCGACACCGAGGTGGCCGCCTATCACGCCCGCAACCCACTGCGCTTCGCCGCGCCGCGACGGGCCGAACACGGCTGGCACACCCCCGCGCTGGCCGGGCCGCCGCTGGACGAGGTGCGTTCGGCGATCGAAGAGCATCTGCGCGGCGCCGCACGGCGACGCGCCTTCCGGCTGTGGCTGGATGCGCGCCGCGCCGCGCTGGTTCAGCTGGCACCCGGCTACGAGCATCCCGGCGACCCCCGCCAACCCGACAACACCCACCGGCACTGAACGCCCATGCTGACCCTCTGCCTGGACATCGGCGGCACCAAAATAGCTGCCGCTCTGGCGGATTCGGGAGGCAAGCTGGTGTACACCGCCATCCGCCCCACGCCGATCACGACCGCCGCCGACGACGTCTGGGCCGTCGTCGAAGCGACGATCGCC
>CAWKJQ010000010.1:0-66241 GCA_963849935.1 uncultured Actinomycetota bacterium | reverse complement strand
TGGCGCCATGCCTCACCGTAGTTCACGGGTCGTCAAAGCGATTCGATGTCCAGCCACTGGCCAACGTCGAATCGGTCCTCGACCGCGCGGATCGTTGCGCCACCGCGACCGGGGTAGTGCGCGGGAATCATGGCGGCCTTGGCTTGTACGGCCTCGGTGAATATCCGCTGGCGCGTGAGCGCGGCGGCGGGCGCGTCGACGTCGAAGGCGCAGGCGTCGGCGGGCCGGCGCAGCTGCAGTGGGCTGTGCGTGAGGTCGCCGACGAAGACCGCCGGCTGACCCGCATCCAACCACAGCACCGAGGAGCCAGGCGTGTGTCCCGGGGCGGGCCGCAGCGTCAGCGAGGGGCTGACCTGGTAGTCATCCGACCATTGGATGAGCTGCCCCGCCTCATCGACTGGGAGAACGCTGTCGCCGAACACGAGCTGGTCGCCGCGCTGCTGAGCGGCTTCGGCCTCGCCGCGTGGCGTTCGCCTCGCAGCGGGCCCATCGGGAGCGAAGTGGCGGTAGTCGGCGGCCGGCACCAGGTATCGGGCGTTGGGAAAGGTTGGGACCCAGGCATCGTTGTCGAGCATCGTGTTCCACCCGACGTGGTCGGAGTGGACGTGCGTGTTGACCACCACGTCCACGGCGGCGCGGTCGATCCCCGCGGACCGCAGCGCGGCCAGGAAGCCGGTGTTCAGGTGGTCCAGAGACGGCATGTGCGGGCGTTGGCGATCGTTGCCGACACCGGTGTCCACGACGACGGTCAACCCGTCGACTTCGATGACCCAGCTTTGGATCGCGATGTGCCACTGATCGGTCGAGGGATCGAAGAAGTCCGGCACCAGCAGATCGGCATTGTCCCGCCAACCGGACGGCGGCGTCCGCGGGAAAAAGCTGTGTTCCCAGGTCGAATCGAAATTCCAGTACCCGCGCCACGCTGGCGCGGCCCAACCGGACCGGGCGCATCACGCGTTGGCGCGCAGATAGCTGTAGACGGATGCGAAGTTGCGGTTGACGTCCTCGGGGATCGGGACGGGTCCACCGAGAGCCCTTGCACCCCAGACGATTTGGGCCGTCCGCTCGACCAGCGCGGTGATGTGCAGAACTTTGTCGGGCCGCGGTCCCACCGCCACCAGACCATGGTTGGCGATCAGCGCGGCGCCGCGGCCCTCGAGCGCCTTCACCGCGTTGCCGCCGACGTCGGGTGTGCCCGATGCGGCATAGTCGGCGCACCGGACGTCGCCGCCGCAGTACACCGCGAACTCGTCGATACACGCCGGGATCGGTTCGTGGGCGATGGCGAACATGGTCGCCCACACCGGATGACTGTGAATGACGCTGCCGACGTCGTCGAAGGCCCGATAGCAGGACAGGTGCAACTGCATCTCCGACGACGGTGAGCGACCCTCGGCCGCCTGCAGCACCGCTCCGTCCGCGTCGACGAGCACCAGATCGTCGAGCTGCATGTCGCGGTAGTCCACCGAAGACGGGGTGATGACGATGTTGCCGTCGGCGCGGCGCGCGGAGATGTTGCCGGCCGTCCCCTCGACCAGGCCGCGGCGCAGCATGTCCTTGGCGGCGTCCAGCACCGCGGATTCCGGGTTGTCGACGAACTTCATGGCCCTAGCACCTCCGGGTTGACGATATGGACGGGTGGTTTGCCGGCCAGCAGCGCTTCCAGGTCATCGGCCACCATCTGCGCCTGCCGCGCCTCGGTGTCGAACGTGGCGCCGCCGATGTGCGGCGTCAGCACGACGTTGGGCATGCCCACCAGCGGATGATCGGCCGGCAGCCATTCGCCGACGAAGTGGTCGAGCCCCGCGGCGCCCACCTTGCCCGCGGCCAGGGCGTCGACCAGGGCGTCGGTGTCGTGCAGCTGCGCGCGGGCGGTGTTGAGGAAGACCACGCCGTCGCGCATCGCCGCGAACTCCCGCGCGCCGATCATGCCGACCGTGTCGTCGGTCAGCGGGGCGTGCAGCGAGACCACGTCGGCCTCGCCCAGCAGCTCGTCGAGGCTGTGCCGGGCGTCGGGGTTGTACGGGTCGTAGGCGATGACCCGCAGGCCCAGCCCCGAGAGCCGCCACTGCGTCGCGCGGCCGACGGCACCGAGGCCCACCAGCCCGGCGGTGAGTCCCGCGATCTCGGCGGCGCGGAACCGCTGATACGGGATGCTGCCATCGCGAAAGATGTTGCCGCTGCGTACATCCGCGTCCGCGGTCAACACATGACGGGTGGCGGCGAGCAGCAGGGCCACCGTCATCTCGGCGACGGCATCGGCGTTGCGGGCCGGGGTGTTCAGCACCGGGATGCGGGACGCGGTGGCCCCGGCGATGTCGACGTTGTTGGGGTCACCGCGAGTGGAAGCGATCGCCCGCAAGCCGAGGTCGAACACCGGGCCGCGCACCGAATCGCTTTCCACCACCACGATTTCGGCGGATTCGCCGGTGATCCGCTCGGCCAGCTGCTCGGGGCCGTAGATGCGCAGCGGGGTCTGTTCGATCCAGGGGTCGTAGACGACGTCGGCCAGCTGTCGCAGTTTGGCGAAGCCGGGTCCCCGCAGGGGGGCGGTCACCAAGGCGCGTGGTTTAGACGTCACGAGTGCCAATGCTGGCGTACGGTGACGCCCGTGTCACGCAAAGACGTCACAATCGGCATCGACGTCGGCAGCACCGCGGTCAAGGCGATAGCCGCCGACGCCGACGGCAACGTGACGGGCCGGGTGCGCCTCCCGCACGAGCTCCGCGTACCCGCGCCGGACCGGCTGGAGCACGACGCCGAGGCGGCCTGGCGCCGTGGGCCCTCGGCGGCGCTGAACGAACTGATGGACCAACCAGGCGTCGCGGCGGTGGCCGTCGCAGCGATGGTGCCGTCGATGACCGCCGTCGACGACAGCGGCACGCCCATCACGCCGGGCCTGCTCTACGGGGACGGACGGGGCCGCACGCCCGGCGGCGACGCGCAGCCGCTGCCTGCCCTGGGCGAGGCCGCGGAGTTCTTACGCTGGACGGCCGCGCAGGCGCCGGGCGCCGCCGGCTACTGGCCCGCGCCGGCGGTGGCCAACCACGCGCTGTCGGGACAAGCCGTGATCGACATGGCCACCGCCGCCACGGCGTTTCCCTTGTTCGACGGGACCGGCTGGAATCCCGAGGCGTGCGCCGAGCGGGGTGCGGCCGTCGAACAGATGCCCCGAGTGGAAAGCATGGGAGCCGTCGTCGGGCAGGTGCGCGGCACCGATGCCGCGTTGGCCACCGGCGCCATCGACGCGCTGTGCGAACAGATCGTCGCCGGCGCCGACAGCGACGGCGACGTGCTGGTGATGTGCGGCACCACGCTGATCGTGTGGACGACCATCGCCGAGGCCCGGCAGATGCCCGGCCTGTGGACCATTCCGCACACCGCGCCCGGCAAGAGCCAGATCGGCGGGGCCAGCAACGCCGGCGGGTTGTTCCTGGGCTGGGTGGATCGCGTTGTGGCACCGGCGGACCCGGGCGCCGTCGAACCCGGGCGCATACCGGTGTGGTCGCCCTATCTGCGCGGCGAGCGCACGCCGTTCCACGACCCTGATCGCCGCGGCATGCTTGAGGCCCTCGATCTGACCCACGACGCCGCCGCTCTGCGACGGGCCGCCTACGAGGCGTCTGGCTTCGTGGTCCGTCAGCTCATCGAGCTGTCCGGGGCGCCGGTGTCGCGCATCGTGGCCACCGGTGGCGGAACCCGGGTGGGGCCGTGGCTGCAGGCGATCGCCGACGCCACGGGCCGGCCGGTGGAGGTGTCCGGGGTGGCGGAAGGGGCCGCGCTCGGAGCGGCCTTCCTGGCGCGCATGGCGGCCGGCCTGGAGACGACCATCGCCGATGCCGCCCGATGGGCGCGCACCGGGCGCGTCGTCGAGCCCGACCCCGCGTGGGCGAGCCCGGTCGAGGATCGCTACCAACGCTTCCAGGAGCTGGGAAGCCGCAGATGCAGCGCGGTGACACCACCGGCGTTCTAGGCTGGTGCAATGACCGACCAGGACCGCAAAGCCGCCCGCCGCGAAATCGCCGACGCACTGTTGAAAGCCCTTGAACGACGGCACGAAATAGCCGACGTCGTCGTCGAATCGGAGAACAAGGCGGCCGCGGTGGAGGCGATCGTCCGCTTGCTCGACACCTCGCACGTCGCCGCCGAAGCGGTGATGGGCATGTCGTTCGATCAGCTCACCATCGATTCGCGCCGCAAGATCCTCGCCGAGCTCGACGACCTGAACAAGCAGCTGAGCTTCACGCTGGGCGAGCGTCCGGCGAGCCTGGGCGAGACGCTGGAGTTGCGGCCCTTCTCCGCCGCGGCCGACCGAGACATCTTCGCGGTGCGCACCCAGGACATCGGCTTCGCCGGCGACGGGTCCGGTGGACCGGCCGGCAACGTGGACGACGAGATCAGCGCCGCGCTCCGCCGGGTCGACGACGAGGAGGCCGCGTGGTTCGTGGCCATCGACTCCGGCGAGAAGGTCGGCATGGTGTTCGGCGAGCTGGTCCGCGGCGAGGTCGACGTGCGGATCTGGATCCACCCCGAGTACCGCAAACGGGGCTACGGCACCGCCGCGCTGCGCAAGTCGCGCTCGGAGATGGCGTGGTGTTTCCCCGCGGTGCCGATGATCGTGCGCGCCCCGGCGGCCAACCCCCGCTGAGCGTTAACGCAGAACCGCGTCGACCGCGATGCTGTTCTGCAGCGCCTCCAAGCTGTCACCCGGCGGGATCGGCAGCCCGGCCTCGGCGAACATGTCGGCGCGGGTGCGCGTCGACACCTGCCAGCCGTGGTCGGTCAGATACGCCGCCGCCGGCGTGCGTTCGCCACGGTAGACCAGCGTCGACACGTCGACGTCGAAGCCGAATCGGCCCCACCGCCGGGCCATCGCCTTCGCGCGCTTTTCCAGCAGGTGCGGAGTGCCGCGGTCGTGGTATTCGGTTGCCAGCCGGCTGCCCGGGGCGCTCAGCGTGGTGATGGCATCGAACAGCCTGTCCTGCGCCTCCGGTGGCAGATACATCAACAGGCCCTCGGCGCTCCATGCGCTGGGCCGTGACTCGTCGAAGCCCTTGTCCCGCAACGCGTTCAACCAGTCGTCGCGCAGGTCGACCGACACGGTGCGCCGCTCCGCCGTGGGTTGGGCCCCCAACTTCGCCAGCGTCGCGGACTTGAACTCGATGACGGGGGGCTGATCGATCTCGTACACCACGGTGCCCGCCGGCCAGGCCAGGCGGTACGCGCGTGAGTCCAGGCCGGCGGCAAGGATCACGACCTGGCGGATGCCGGAAGCGGTTGCGTCGGTGAAGAAGTCGTCGAAGTACCGGGTGCGCACGGCCATCATGTTGACCATGCGCTGCAGGTTGAACTCCGCGTCGGGGTCGGCGTCGGCATCGAGACCGCCCGTCTCGTCGGTGATTTCGCCGTCGAGCACCTTGATGAAGAACTCGGCGCCCACCGCACGGACCAGCGGGTCGGCGAACGGATCGTCGATCAGCGCGTCAGGTTGGTTGCCGGCCAGCGCCCGGCAAGCGGCGACCCAGGTCGCCGTGGCCCCCACACTCGAAGCCAGGTCCCAGCTGTCTTGATCGGTGCGTGTCACGAAGCCTCCCGGCTCGGGTTATGCGGCGACCCGCTCACGCAGGGTTGCGGTGACGGCGATGATGTTGCGGAACTGCGCCATCGCCTCGTCGTCGTGGAATCGAAGGCCGTAGTCGCCGAACAGTTCGCGGCGCGGCCGGGCGGCCACCTCCCAGCCCCGGGCGGTGAGGTAGTCGACGACGTTGTTGCGCTCGCCGTCGAAGAACAGTCCCGACAGGTCGATGTCGCAGCCGACCTTGGCCCACCTGTCGTTGAACTCCTGCGCCCGTTGCGACATCGTCGTGCCGGCGGTGTCGGGGTGGTATTCGGTGGCCAGCTTGCTGCCGGGAGCGCTGAGCTCGGTGATGTTGTCGAAGAGCCGGTCCTGCGCGTCGGGCGGCAGATACATCAGCAGGCCTTCGGCGCTCCACGACGTCGGTTGCGTCACGTCAAAGCCGCCGGCGCGCAACGCAGCCGGCCAGTCCTCGCGCAGATCGATGCTGACCGTGCGCCTTTCGGCCGCCGGGGTGGCGCCCAGGTTGGACATCGTAGTGCTCTTGAACTCGACGACGGCGGGCTGATCGACCTCGTAGACGACGCTCCCGGGCGGCCAGCTGAGCCGGTAGGCGCGGGCGTCGAGGCCGGCCGCCAAGATCACCGCCTGGCGAACGCCGTCACGGGCGGCGTTGAGGAAGAAATCATCGAAGAAGCGGGTGCGCACGGCGATCGAGTCCGTCTCCAGCCCCAGGTCTTTGCCGCTGCCCTCGTAGCCGTCGGATTCGCCGACCTCCCCGTCGACCAGGCGCCGGAAGAAGTCCAGCCCGACCGCGCGCACCAGGGGCGCGGCGAAGGGGTCGTTGATGATCGGATTGGGACTCTGGCTGGCCAGTGCGCGGGCCGCGGCCACCATAGTGGCGGTGGCACCGACGCTCGAGGCCAAGTCCCAGCTGTCTTGGTCAGTGCGTGTCATGCTGCTCCCAAGTTACTTAGCAAATGCAACGAGTCAGGGGAACTTTACGCCTCGCGGCTTACGGCTTCCTGTGTTTTTTCTCCCACCTCGGGGCGGCGCGCAAACACCCGGATAACGGCGCCGCGAGGGGTCGCGGGAAAGGGTCTGCCCGAACCTGGCCGTACCAGCTGTTAGTCTCGTACACGGTTTGACGCGCTGTAGAGAAGTCGGCCGTACGTCCTGGCCTGCGGGTGTTGGGCGCGTGATGCAGGAAACCCCGGCTGCGCAGGAGGAAGAGTTGCTTTCCGCTTTCATCTCATCGTTGCGGACAGTCGACCTGAGACGGAAGATCCTCTTCACGCTTGGCATCGTCGTCTTGTACCGGGTCGGCGCCGCGTTGCCGTCCCCTGGCGTCAACTTTCCGAACGTCCAGCAGTGCATCAAAGAGGCCAGCGGCGGCGCCGCCGGACAGATCTACTCGCTGATCAACCTGTTCTCCGGTGGTGCGCTGCTCAAGCTCACCGTGTTCGCGGTGGGGGTGATGCCCTACATCACGGCCAGCATCATCGTTCAGCTGCTCACGGTGGTCATCCCGCGGTTCGAGGAGCTGCGTAAGGAAGGCCAGTCCGGCCAGGCCAAGATGACGCAGTACACCCGTTATCTGGCCATCGCGCTGGCCGTCCTGCAGGCCACCAGCATCGTGGCCCTGGCCGCCAACGGCGGGTTGCTGCAGGGCTGCTCGCTGGACATCATCGCTGATCAGAGCATCTTCACGCTGGTCGTGATCGTGCTGGTGATGACCAGCGGCGCTGCGCTGGTGATGTGGATGGGTGAGCTGATCACCGAGCGGGGCATCGGCAACGGCATGTCCTTGCTGATCTTCGTGGGCATTGCGGCGCGCATCCCCGCGGAGGGCAAGACGATCCTGGACAGCCGCGGTGGCATGATTTTCGCCGCCGTCCTGGTCGCCGCGCTGGTCATCATCGTCGGCGTCGTATTCGTCGAGCAGGGCCAGCGCCGGATCCCGGTCCAGTACGCCAAGCGCATGGTCGGCCGCCGCATGTACGGCGGAACCTCGACGTACCTGCCGCTCAAGGTCAACCAGGCCGGTGTTATTCCGGTGATCTTCGCGTCCTCGCTGATCTACATCCCACACCTGATCACCCAGCTGATCCGCAGCGGCAGCGGCGGCGTCGGCAACAGCTGGTGGGACAAGTTCGTGGGCAGCTACCTGTCGGACCCGAGCGATCCGGTGTACATCGCCATCTACTTCGGCCTCATCATCTTTTTCACGTACTTCTACGTGTCGATCACGTTCAATCCCGACGAGCGTGCCGACGAGATGAAGAAGTTCGGTGGGTTCATCCCCGGCATCCGGCCGGGCAAGCCGACCGCCGATTACCTGCGTTTCGTGCTGAGCCGGATCACCCTGCCGGGCTCGATCTACCTGGGCGCAATCTCGGTGCTGCCCAACTTGTTCTTGCAGATCGGAAACAGCGGGGCGGTTCAAAACCTGCCGTTCGGCGGTACCGCGGTGTTGATCATGATCGGCGTGGGCTTGGATACGGTCAAGCAGATCGAGAGCCAGCTCATGCAGCGCAACTATGAAGGGTTCCTGAAGTGAGGGTCGTTTTGCTGGGGCCGCCGGGGGCGGGCAAGGGAACGCAGGCTCAAAAACTCTCCGAAAAATTGGGAATCCCGCACATCTCCACCGGCGAGCTGTTCCGCAGCAACATCGACAAAGGGACCGAATTAGGCCTGGACGCCAAGCGCTACCTGGACGCCGGCGACCTGGTGCCCTCCGAACTGACCAACCGGCTCGTCGACGACCGGCTGAACGATTCCGACGCGGCCAATGGATTCATCCTGGACGGCTACCCGCGGTCGACGGAGCAGGCCAAGGCGCTGCACGAGATGCTGGGACGCCGGGGCACCGACATCGACGCGGTGCTGGAATTCCGGGTCTCGGAGGACGAGTTGCTGCAGCGGCTGAAGGGCCGCGGCCGGGCCGATGACACCGACGAGGTCATCCTGAACCGGATGAAAATCTACCGCGACGAGACCGCACCGCTACTGGACTACTACAGCGACCAACTCAAGACAGTCGACGCCGTCGGCAGCATGGACGAAGTGTTCGCTCGCGCGCTGCAGGCGCTGGGCAAGTAGCGATGAACCCGCTGGCGCGGCTGCGGGGTCGCAAGGTCGTGCCGCAGCGCAGCGACGGTGAACTCGACGCCATGGCCGCGGCGGGGGCGGTGGTCGCGGCGGCGCTGCAGGCGGTGCGGGCGGCCGCGATCTCCGGGGTGTCGACGCTGAGCCTGGACGAAATCGCCGAATCGGTGATCCGGGACGCCGGCGCGGTGCCGTCGTTCCTGGGCTATCACGGTTATCCCGCGTCGATCTGCGCGTCGGTCAATGAGCGGGTCGTCCACGGCATACCCTCGGCCGCCGAGATCCTGACCTCCGGTGACCTGGTGTCGATCGACTGCGGGGCGGTGCTGGACGGCTGGCACGGTGACGCCGCGATCACTTTCGGGGTCGGAACGCTGGACCCAGCCGACGAAGCGTTGTCGCAGGCCACCAGGGAGTCGCTGGAGGCCGGAATCGCGGCCATGGTGCCCGGTAACCGGCTGACCGACGTGTCACACGCCATCGAGATGGGGACGCGGGACGCCGAGGCCCGCCATTCGCGCTCCTTCGGGATCGTCGAGGGCTACGGCGGCCACGGCATCGGCCGACAGATGCACATGGACCCGTTCCTGCCCAACGAGGGTTCGCCGGGACGCGGCCCCCTACTGGCCGCCGGGTCGGTGCTGGCCATCGAGCCCATGCTGACGCTGGGAACCGGCAAGACGGTGGTGCTCGACGACCAGTGGACGGTCACCACCACCGACGGCTCGCGCGCGGCACACTGGGAACACACCGTCGCGGTCACCGACGCCGGCCCACGCATCCTGACCTCGGCTTAGGCACGGACTAGCTTGAACTAAACGCCCACTCACCTCGTTTCCCCGGCAGGAGGTGATCGAGTGGCTCGTGTGGCTGGCACATGGAGAGCTTCTGGGGCTGCCGAAGCCGCTCTGATGAAGGCGCTCTACGACGAGCACGCCGCGGTTCTGTGGCGATACGCGCTGCGCTTGACGGGGGACGCGAGCCAGTCGGAAGACGTGGTCCAAGAGACGTTGCTGCGGGCATGGCAGCACCCCGAAGTCGTCGGCGACACCGACCGCTCGGCGCGGGCGTGGCTGTTCACGGTCGCACGCAACATGATCATCGACGACCGGCGCAGCGCGCGGTTCCGCAACGTCGTCGCTTCCACAGACGTCTCGGGGGCGCCCGAACAGTCCACGCCGGATGAGGTCAATGCGGCGCTGGACCGGTTGCTGATAGCGGACGGCATGGCCCAGCTGTCCGCCGAGCACCGAGCAGTGATCGAACGGTCCTACTACCGGGGATGGACCACCACACAGATTGCTGCAGACCTCGGCATCGCCGAGGGAACAGTGAAGTCGCGACTACACTATGCCGTGCGGGCGTTGCGACTCACTCTGCAAGAACTTGGAGTAACCCGATGAGGGGCTCCGATCGTCGAGGGGTGAGAAGACATGGATGAAATGAGGACGCCGGTGCGGGATGTCGGCCCTCCCGAAGACCGCTACGCGATGTGGGATGCCGCATACGTGTTGGGGTCTCTGTCGGCCGCGGAACGCCGCGAATTCGAGACGCACATGGCGCACTGCCCGGCTTGCCGGGGGGCCGTCGCCGACCTCAGCGGGGTTCCGGCCCTGCTGTCCCAGCTCGACCATGCAGAAGTGGCCGCGATCGACCAGTCCGGTCCGGCCCCGCAGATGTCCGAGGAACTGCTGCCGTCCCTGCTGGCGACTGTTCGTTGGCGCCGGCGCCGCACCCGGGTGGTGACCTGGGTGGCGTCGACGGCCGCGGCCGCGGTGCTGGCCATCGGGGTGTTCGTCGGGCTCCAAGGGTGGTCGTCGACTCCGTCCCAGCAGGTGACCGCATCGTCGGAGTCGATGGCTCAGGTGGGCACCACCTTGCTGACGTCGACGGTCGCGGTCAGCAGCCAGCACTGGGGGACATCCATCGACCTGCGCTGCGTGTGCCTGGCTCCGCTGAACGCGCACCACGACACGCTCGCGATGGTCGTGGTGGGGCGTGACGGCAGCCAGACGCGGTTGGCGACGTGGGTGGCCGTGCCAGGCCACACCGCCACGCCCGCTGGCGCCATCTCGACGCCGGTCGACCAGATCGCCGCCGTGCAGGTGGTTGCCGCCGATAGCGGCCAAGTGCTGCTGCAGCGCTCGCTGTAAACACCCGCAGGTGAACTCAACGCCGTCGCGTGTCGTTACACAGGCATGCCAAGGACCCAGCCCGCGGCCGGGATTCGGGACAGCGTCGATGCCGTTGTCATCGGAGCCGGGCCCGCGGGGCTGGCCGTCGCACGGCAACTCGATCATCGGCACGGTGTCAAAGCGCTGGTGCTCGACCGCGCAGCGGCCCCAGCGATCTCCTGGCGCACGCGTTATGACGACTTTCGCCTCAACACGACCGGATTCTTGTCTCATCTACCGGGACAACGGATCCCGTTGCGTGCCGGCCGGTGGCCTACCAAGGAGGACATGGTCCGCTACTTCGATCGCTACGTCGTGCGGCAGAAAATCCCGCTCGTGCTCGGGTGCGAGGTTCACTCGGTCGACCGCTGCGGTCGAGTGTGGCGGCTTGACACGTCATCAGGCCAAATTAAAAGCCACACAATAGTTCTCGCCACAGGCAACTATGGCGCGCCGGCCGTCCCTTCCTGGCCCGGGCTGGAGTCCTTCGAAGGCCCGATCGTTCACTCCGGGGAGTTCGTCAACGCGTGGCCCTACCGCGGCCGAGACGTCCTCGTCGTCGGCGCGGGTAACTCCGCCGCCGACATCGCCGTGCAGCTGGCAAACGACGGCGCTCGCCGGATCTGGTTGTCGGTGCGCACACCGCCGCACCTGGTGCGGCGGGCCATCGGCGGGTTCCCGTCGGACATCTTCCTCGAGCTGTCCGCAAGGGTCCCCGCGCGCATGGTCGATCCGCTGATTGCCCGCGCGACCCGCCTGATGTGGGGTGACTTGTCCCCCTACGGTTTTCAGCGACCCGCGGTCGGCCTCAAAGCGACTGTCGAGACGCGGGGCCGCATTCCCACGCTGGCCGACGGGCTGGTCGATGTGGTGCGAGCGTTGCGCGTCGAAGTCGTCGGCGCCGTCACGAGGCTCGAATCCGACTCCGTCATCCTTGCCGACGGCACATCGGTGACGCCCGAGGTGATCATCGCCGCAACGGGTTTCGAGACGAACCTGCGCGGTTTGGTCGGCCACCTGGGTGTCCTCGACGTGCATGGCAACCCGCGCGGCGGCTTCGCCTGCCACGTGGGCGAGGGAATGTTCGCGATCGGATATGGGATTCCGCCGAATGGTCCGCTGCGGGCGATCCGGCTGGCCGCCACGCCGCTGGCCGCGAAGGTGGCGGGCTATCTCAGACGGTCGCAGAACAGCGAACAACTGGCACCGGTTTAAGGAACGCGAATGGCTCTGCTCACCACCGAACGCGCTTTCTTCCGCGGCGAAGCGGGCTACGAAACGGCCCGTCTCGACACCGTGTGGAACGGCCTTGTGCCGGAACGATTTCCGGATGTCATCGTGCAGGCGCACGATGCAGACGACGTGGTCACGGCGCTCCGCTATGCGGGGGCGAACGGGCATCGCGTCGGGGTGTGTTCGGGTGGGCGCAGCTGGGTCGCCAACCACCTTCGCGACGGCGGCCTGCTGCTCGACGTCAGCCGCCTCGATTACTGCAGCGTCGATCCGGAACGAATGACCGCGGACGTGGGCCCGGGAAAGATCGCCAGCGTCTTCGCGGCCGAACTGGACGCGCAAAACCTGTTCTTTCCCTCGGGTCATTGTGAGGGGATCTGCCTGGGTGGTTACCTGCTGCAAGGCGGCTACGGCTGGAACAGCCGGGCTCTCGGACCGGCGTGCGAGAGCGTGCTCGGGCTACAGGTCATCACCGCGGACGGCGAGCGGATCTATTGCGATCCCGAAAATCACTCCGACTTGTATTGGGCTGCACGCGGTTCGGGGCCCGGCTTCTTCGGCGTGGTGACCTCGTTTCGGCTACGGGTCTATCCGCGTCCGGCGGTTTGGGGCACCTGTCTGTACATGTACCCGATCGAACTCGCCGACGAGGTCTTCACGTGGGCGCGCTCGATCAGCGGCGAGCTCGACGACCGCGTCGAACTGCAGATGCATACCGCCCGCAGCTTTCCGGGAGCCGGCCTCGACCAGCCGGGCATCACGATCGCCTCGCCCGTCTTCGCCGATTCGGAGGACGAGGCGGCCAAAGCCCTTGCCCCGCTGGGCGGTTGCCCGGTTGTCGATAAAGCGATCGTCAGCCTCCCTTACGCGCCGACGACACTGGCCAATTGGTACACGGCCGTGATGACCAGTTACCCGAAGGGCCACCGCTACATCGCGGACAACATGTTCACCTCGGCTTCCGCTGAAGAATTGCTGCCGGGCATCCGCCGGATCATCGAAACCCTGCCGCCGCACCCGTCACACTTCATCTTTACGGGCTGGAAGACGTCGCCGGGCCGGGCCGACATGGTGTACGGCCTCGAAGACGACATCTACATGGCGCTGTACACCATTTGGCAGGATCCGGCGGACGACGAACGGTACCGGCACTGGGCCGCGTCCAACATGGCCACAATGTCGCACCTGGCGACCGGTATCTCGCTGGCGGACGAGAACCTGTGCCGGCGCCCGGCGCGATTCATCACCGAGTCCAACATGGCACGGCTGGACCGGGTACGCGCGGCTTACGACCCGGATGCCCGCTTCCACAGCTATTTGACACGTACCTAAAGGCGCCGGCAATCCGTACGGATCCTGCTCTTCAGTGAACTGAAGTTACTTGCCGGTCGTGTCACTGACATCGTTATAAGTTAGGTGAGCAGATGTCGAGGCAATACCGGGTGGTAGACCACATCGTCGAGCATCTCGCGAGGACCGACGCCGATTACATATTCGGCGTCGACGGCGCCAACATCGAAGACCTTTACGACGCCGCACACTTTTGCGCAGACATCACCGCCGTGTTGGCCAAGCACGAATTCTCCGCGGCGACGATGGCCGACGGGTACAGCCGCAGCGGCGCCGGCCTAGGAGTAGTGGCGGCGACTTCTGGCGGGGGATCTCTCAATCTTGTTCCCGGCCTTGGGGAATCGTTGGCCAGCCGCGTCCCAATTTTGGCTTTGGTGGGCCAGCCGGCGACAACAATGGACGGGCGGGGCAGCTTTCAGGACACCAGCGGTCGCAATGGCTCGCTGGATGCCGAGGCGTTGTTCTCGGCGGTATCGATCTGGTGCCGGCGAGTGCTGACGCCCGCCGACATCGTCACCGCCCTGCCGGAGGCCATCGCGGCGGCACGCACAGGTGGGCCCGCTGTCCTGTTGTTGCCCAAGGACATTCAGCAGGGGTCGGTCACCGCCATCGGTTACGACGGGCATACCACCGGCGATACGGCGTCGTCGGCGCCTCGAATCGGTGACCTCCATCCGGTACTGCGCGCGCTACGCGCCGCCGATGGGCCGGTCACGATCATTGCCGGCGAGCAGGTGGCCCGCGACGATGCCCGAGCGGAGCTCGAGACGCTGCGGGCGATGCTGCGCGCGCGGGTGGCTTGCGTGCCCGACGCCAAAGACGTTGCAGGCACGCCGGGTTCGGGTTCGTCGTCGGCGCTGGGCGTCACAGGTGTCATGGGACATCCCGGCGTGGCCGAGGCGGTCGGTAACAGCACCGTGTGCCTGGTGGTGGGCACCCGCCTGTCGGTGACGGCCCGGGCAGGACTCGACGACGCGCTGAGCGCGGCGCGCACGGTCTCGATCGGGTCGGCGGCGCCCTACGTCGCGTGCACTCACGTGCACACGGACGACCTGCGGACCTCGTTGCGCATGGTGACCATGGAACTGTCCGGGCGGGGGCGGCCGAGGGGGCTGCGCGTGCCCGATTTCGTGACCGACACCGAACTGCGCCCACCACCTTGCCGCGGTCCGGGCATCCGCTACCGCGATGCGGTCGGGGTGCTGGACCGGGTGCTGCCCGACGGCGTGGACATCGTCGTCGACGCGGGCAACACCGGTGCGGCGGCCATTCACCATCTGCCGGTCCGGCGTGGCGGGCGGTTCGCCGTCGCGCTCGGCATGGGGGGCATGGGTTACAGCTTCGGCGCCGCTATCGGGATGGCTTTCGGCCGTGCCGTCAGCGGCCGGCTCAGCCGGCGCATTGTCGTAATCGCCGGCGACGGCGCATTCTTCATGCACGGCATGGAAGTCCACACAGCGGTGCAGTACCGGCTGCCGGTGACGTTCGTGCTCTTCAACAACAACGCCCACGCCATGTGCGTGACCCGCGAGCAGTTGTTCTACGACGACCTGTACAGCTACAACCGGTTCGGCCCCAGCCGGCTGGGCGCCGGGTTGGCGGCGATGTTCCCGGGGCTGTCGGCGATCGATGTCGCCGACGTCGGCGCCCTGGCTGCCGTGCTGGAAGGAGCGATGACAGCGGATGGCCCGTCGGTGATCAGCGTGGAGTGCTCTGCCGACGAAATCCCGCCCTTCGCAGCATTTTTGAATCAGCGAGCGACCAAATTCATTGGCCGACCGACACCTCACAAAGGGGAAAGATCAGATGTCCCTGCCAGCGCTTGACGACATTCACGTTCACACCGGCACCACCGAACCGATCGAGGGGTTGGTCCGGATCGAGACCTCGCCGCTTGAGAAGACGGCTCCGATGTTCATGGCCCAGATGCGGTCTGTGTACCCGCACGACGAGGTCTATGGGCGATACTGCACGGTCACCGACTACGTCGACTGCCCACCCGGCGAGCTGTTCGCATACCTGGCCGATACGCGCAGCCTCGAGGAGTGGACGTACACGCTGCGCGACTTCGCCCCCACCGACGAGCCGGGGCTGTGGCTGGCCTACGACCGGTTGCTGCCGGATACCAAGATCTTCACCAAAACGGTGGCCAACGCCGAGGCAGGCACCGTCGACTACCACTGCGCCTGGGACCAGGGCCAGCACCTCTGGATGATCTACCTGATGCGGGTGGTCGATGCGCAGATGGTGCTGAACAAGCCGGGATCCGTTGTCACGTGGACGAATTGCCACCACCCCTTCTACGACGACAACCCGTATGGCGATGCCGCGCCACCGGAACGCACGGGCTGGGTGGGTGACTTCTGGGACATCTTCGGCGCCGGTCACGGGGTGGAACTGAACAACCTGAAGACGATCGCGGAGTACCGCCACCGCAACGGCCTGCCGATCACGCCGACCTGGATGAGGTAAGCACCGCCATGAAGCAACCAGCCGCGAGCCTGACCGACGTCTCAACCTATTTGCCCGGAAAACCGATCGGCGCAGACTATTACGCGCAGTTCGCCGGCTCCGACGAGCTGGCCGACAACCTGATGTTCCGTGCCCCTAAATTCCGCCACCACGTCGCGGCCGACGAAACCGCCGTCGACATGGTCGAGCGGGCCGCCGCGGGTGTCATCGAACGTCACGGCCGTGACGCCATCTCCAACGTGGACGTGCTGATCACCCACGCTCAGATGCCCGACATGCCGTTCTACGGCGGGGGTGGCAGCATCGCGCACCGCCTGGGCATGCGACCCAACTGGGTGTTGGACCTGCACAACGGCGGTTGCGCCGCGTTCGTCCTGGGACTCAAGGTGGCCCGCCGGCTCCTGATGTCCGGCGAAGGGCCCACCGCACTCATCGCGGTCGCCCAGAACGCCGCCGGACAGATCTTCGACCAACCCGGAGTGCGGGCTAAGGCACAGTCTTCGGTACCCGGTGACGGCGCCGCCGTGGGCCTTGTCACGCTGTCGAACGATTCACCGATCCTCGATGTCGAGTGCCGCACCTACGGCGAATATGCCGGCGACATGACGATCGCCGTCGACCCGCCCCGCAAATGGTGGCAACCCGGACCGGGTGAAGGCTGCATCGGTTTCACCGAAAGCAAGATCGCCAAGGTGTTGGCGCGAGGCAACAGGCAGGTTCCCGAAGTCGCGTTCGCGGTCTGCGACCGAATCGGGTTGCCCGCCAAAGAGATCGATTTGCTGGTGACCAACCAACCCAATCGGGTGTTCTTGCGTAACTGGCGCGAGGCGCTCGAGGTGCCGCCCGAACGTCATCGCGACACCTTCGACGAGTGCGGCAACCTGTTCGGCGCCGGCATCCCCATCAACCTCGACCGGGCGATATCGGACGGTCAGGTCAAGGCCGGCGACGTGGTGATGATGGCGGCCTTCGCGCACGCCGGCGACTTTGCGGGCGCGGCCGCGGTTCGCTGGGGCGGGCGACGCTGATGTCGACCGTGCTGGAAGCGGACCCCGTCCCGATCGGCACCGCGCTGCCGGACGCGATCGATCCGCTGGCGCTGTCGCTCAACGAGAACCCCTTCCCGCCGCTGCCGGCCGTGCGGTCGGCGTTGATCCGCTCGATCGACGCCGCCAACCGTTATCCCGAATTCCGGCCCGAACGGATGCGGACGCTCGTCGCGGGGCACATAGGGGTCGGCGAGGAGCAGGTCGTGCTTGGAGCCGGGGCGAGCGGGGTGGCGATGCAGGTCTTGCACGCGGTGACGCTACCCGGTGACCGAGTTGTGTTGAGCGAGCCGACGTTCGACGGATATCCGATCTTCGCGAATATGGCCCACCTGGCGCCGATCACCGTTCCACTCGAGGAATCCGGCCACCACGACCTGCGGGCCATGGCCGATGCGGCGACGGGCGCGAAAGTCGTGGTGCTGTGCCGGCCGCACAATCCGACCGGCACGATGGAACCCGTCAGTGAAGTCGAACGATTCCTGCGCCACGTACCGGAAGACACTGTCGTGCTGCTCGACGAGGCCTACATCGAGTTCGTCGCCCCTCAACACCGCGTCGGCGGACCGGATCTGGTGCGGCGCTTTCCGAACGTCGTTGTGCTGCGGACATTCTCGAAGGCCTATGGCTTGGCCGGCCTTCGTATCGGCTACGGGTTCGCCTCACCGGAGCTCGCCGCGATCTTGTGGAAGATGCAATTGCCGTTCGGCATGGGGATCACCAGCCTGGTTGCGGTGGCTGCTTCGTATGCGGCCGACGACCAGTTGCGGCAACGCATTCTGCGAATCGCCGGTGAGCGGCAATATTTGTCCCGGCACCTCGACGCGAAGGGGGTGAGCACTACCGACGGCCACGCCAACTTCGTCTACCTGCCGCCCGTCGGGCGGCACTGGCAACAGGTGTTCGGTGCGGCCGGGCTGAAGGTCCGGCACTACCCCGACGGAGGCGCGCGGATCACCGTCGGGAGCCGCGCATCCACCCGAGCGGTGCTGGCCGCGGTGGCAAAGTCACAAGCCTGAGGTAATTGGCGGCCAAGTGCGGTAAGAAGGGGCGTGGCCCCTTCCGCATCCGACAAACCCGACCCGATCGCACAGGCGAGGGCGAACTGGACGCGTGCCGGCTGGGGTGATGTGGCGCCGGGCATGGTCGCGGTGACGTCCGTGATGCGGGCTCACCAGATTCTGCTCGCTCGCGTCGAGAACGCGCTGCGCCCCTACGACTTGAGCTTCTCCCGCTTCGAGTTATTGCGGCTCCTGGCCTTCAGCCGCAGCGGTGCGCTGCCCATCACGAAGGCGTCCGATCGCCTGCAGGTTCACGTCACCAGCGTCACACATGCGATCCGTCGGCTGGAGGCAAACGGACTGGTGCAACGCGTGCCCCACCCGACTGACGGGCGCACCACTCTGGTGCAGATCACCGATCTCGGCCGCTCGACCGTCGAGGACGCCACCATCACGCTCAACGAGCAGGTGTTCGCCGACATCGGGATCGACGCCGATGAGTCCGAAGCGCTCGTGTCGTCCATTGAGACACTGCGGCGCAACGCCGGCGACTTTTGAACCTCTCGTCGACGTTCTACGTGGTAGCGGCAGGAGGTCTGCGATGAATGTTTGTCCCGCGCGGAACTAACAGCGATGCCGCTTCGTATCCTCGTCGTCGGTGCCGGTGTCGGCGGGATCTCCGTCGCCCGGGGACTCATGCGCGACGGGCATGATGTCACCGTCTTCGAGCGACGCCCAGATTCGCAGCTGGCTGGGGGCGCCGTAACCATTTGGCCCAACGGCGCAAGGGTTTTGGATCAGCTCGGTGTCGATATGGACGGCGCGGGGCAGCTACTGTCCACGGTGCGCGTCACGACACCCACGGGCAGGCGGATCACCACGGTGGACTTGACCACGATCACGGCACGATTGGGCGCACCGGTCCGGATGGTCCCGCGTCGGCTCCTGCTTGAGCGCCTGCTGGAAGGGTTTCCCGCAGAGCGCATTCGGTTCAACCGCTGCGCCGCCGGGTTCGCCAGCACGTGCAATGGGGTGCGGGTCGAATTCGACGACGGCAGCTCGGCCGAAGGGGATCTGCTGCTCGGCGCGGACGGTCTGCACTCGAGCGTCCGTGACTACGTTGGCGGACCCTCCGCGCGGCCCACCGGGTGGTGCAGCTGGCAGGGGCTTGTGACGCTCTCGGGCAACGTCGATAGGAACGTCGCGCTCATGATCATCGGCGAGCACGGAAACATCGGCCTGTGGCCTGCCGGAGGGTCGGATCTGCAGTGGTGGTTCGACTTGCCGTGGTCATCCGAATTCATCAGACCGCCAGGTCCGATCGACATGCTGCGCTCCCACTTCACCGAGTGGTCCGATCTCGTCGACCGCGTGCTTGCGACATTGAACGACGAGGATCTCGCCCCGTCACCGTTCCCACATTTCCGGCATCCGATTCCCCGCGCCGGCCGTGGCGCCGTCACGTTGCTCGGCGATGCCGCACACACGATGCCGCCCACCCTTGCGCAGGGGACCAATCAGGCGCTCCTCGACACGATGGTGTTGTGCAAGGCGCTTTCGAATTTCGACCGGACAATCCTTCCTGGCGGCGGACGTCATCTCGCGAACGCGCTGCGCTGGTACGAAAAAACCCGGCGACGCCAGGTCAAGGCCGTTTCTTGGGTGACGACGCAGCAGGTGTCCCGCAGCGAGTCCATGCTGAAGCCGGCGGCGATGATTTCGGACCGGTTTATGACGTGGGCGCTGGCGGCGTTCCTGCACAAGGTGAGTCACAGCCGGATGTCCGCGGAGATCAGCCGGGAACTCGCGGGCGCCGCGCCCGCGGGCGTCCGATCGGAGGTGAGGTGATGTCGACGAGTACCAAGATGCCGCCGCCGCGGCTGGCCCGCGTTGTCGAGCGGGTCCGCCGGCTCCTGTATCGGCTACATCAACGGCTGGTACCCCCGCCGGCGGCCATGATGGAAATGATCACCGCCACTTGGACTTCGCAGGCGATCACGGTGGCGGCCCAATTGGGCATCGCCGACGCGCTGGCTTACGGCCCACTGCCGATCGAGGAATTGGCAGTCCGGGTGGGCGCGGACGCCGACGCGCTGCGACGTTTGCTGCGCGCCCTGATCGGGCGCGGAGTTTTCCACCGCCGCCGCGATGGCAGCTATGAGCTGAATTCCCTTGCCGCGACGCTGTGTTCGGATGCGCCGGTGTCGACGGCATCCGCGGCGCAGTTCTATGGGTCGCGGGAGCAGCGCGAACGCTGGACCCTACTGGTTGATTCGGTCCGCACGGGTCGCTCCGTCGTCCCGGCGCTGCACGGCAAGGACAGCTTCGACTACTTCGCCGACGAGCCCGAGCTCGCTGAGCTCTTTAACCAGACGATGACGAACATTTCGAAGCTGACCACATCGTCGGTGATCGCCGGTTACGACTTCAGCGCCTACCCCACAATCGTCGACGTAGGCGGTGGTCAGGGCCCGCTGCTGGCAGCCGTCCTCGCGGCGGCGCCCGCTTCCCACGGTGTGCTTTACGACTTGCCGTCCGTCGTCGCGAGGGCGCGGCCCTTGTTGGAAAGGCAACGTGTTGCTGACCGGGTGCGCATCGCGGAGGGATCGTTTTTCGACAGCGTTCCGGGTGGTGGTGACGCCTACATCCTCAAGAACATCATTCACGACTGGCGCGACGAGATGGCGGTCCGGATCCTGCGCAACGTTCGCGCAGCGGCGGGCCCGGGGGCCACGGTGCTGCTGGTCGAAATGGTCATCCCGGACGACGACCGCGACTTCCCGGGGAACTGGGTGGACCTGGAGATGCTGTTGAACCTGGGGGCTCGAGAACGCACGGCGGCCGAGTACCGATATCTGCTGGGGCAAGCGGGGTTTGAGATGATTAGGCTGGTACGTACCGCCTCACCGCTCAGCGTGGTTGAAGCCAGGGCCGCATAACCGCGGAGCCGCTCAGCTGCCGCGCAGCATCTCGATGACCGCGCTGAAGTCCAAGGCGCCGTGGTCGGCCGCGAATTTCGCGTAGATCTCGGCGGCGTGCGCACCCAGCGGCGCCGCCGAGCCGCTGGAGGACACCGCATCCATTGCCAGGCCCAGGTCCTTGTTCATCAGTGCGGTGGCGAAGCCAGGCTTGAAGCCGTTGTTCGCCGGTGAGGTCGGAACGGGGCCGGGCACTGGGCAATTGGTGTGTACGGCCCAGCAGTTGCCGGTCGCTCCGGTGATGACATCGAACAGGGATTGGGCGGACAGCCCGAGCTTCTCGGCCAGGATGAACGCCTCGCCGATCGCGATCTGTTGCACCGCCAGCACCATGTTGTTGCACACCTTGGCGGCCTGGCCGGCCCCGGCCGCACCGCAGTGAATGATCTTGCCCGCCATGGGTTCCAGCACCGGCCGCGCCCGTTGCAGGGCATCGTCGTCGCCGCCCACCATGAACGCCAGCGTCCCGGCGACGGCACCCTTCACCCCGCCCGAGACGGGCGCGTCCAGCTGCGCGACGCCGTTCGACTCGGCCAGCGCATGCACCTCGCGGGCATCGTTGACCGAGATCGTGGAGCTGTCGATGAACAGCGCGCCGGGTCGCGCGGCGGGCAGGATCTCCGCGTAACAGCGTTTGACCAGCTCCCCGTTGGGCAGCATCGTGATGACCACGTCCGAGCCGGCCACCGCGTCGGTGGCGCTGCCGAACCCGGTGACCCCGGCCTCGACCGCCGCGGACAGCGCCGCCTGCACAGGATCGAATCCGCGCACCGCGTGGTTGGCCGCAACGAGATTCGTCGCCATGGGACCGCCCATGTGGCCCAGGCCCAGGAAGGCCACCGTCAGGTGCTCGGTCATCTGCAGACCTTTCTATGCGGTTGCGCGGACCCGTGCGGCTTCGGCCCGGCCGATGACCACTCGCATGATTTCGTTGGTTCCTTCCAGGATTCGGTGCACCCGCAGGTCGCGCACGATCTTTTCCAGACCATACTCGCGCAGATAGCCGTAGCCGCCGTGCAGCTGCAAAGCCTTGTCGGCGACCTCGAAGCAGGCGTCGGTGACGTAGCGTTTGGCCATCGCACACAACGCGACCTTGTCGGGATCGTCGGCGTCCAACGCATTGGCGGCGCGCCACAACATCATTCGCGATGTCTCGAGGCCCGTGGCCATGTCGGCCAGGGTGAACCGGATGGTCGGCTCGTCGAGCAGCGACGACCCGAACGCCTGCCGATCGCGAACGTAGGCGCCCGCCTTGTCCGCGGCGGCCTGGGCGCCGCCCAGCGAGCACGCGGCGATGTTGAGCCGGCCGCCGTTGAGGCCGTTCATCGCGATGCCGAAACCGGCGCCCTCGCCGTCCGCGCCGCCCAGCATCGCCTCGGCCGGCACCCGGACCCCCTCCATGATCACTTGGGCGGTGGGTTGGGCATGCCAGCCCATCTTCTCTTCGGGCGAGCCGAAACTCAGCCCGGGAGCGCCCTTTTCGACGACGAAGGCCGATATGCCGCGCGGCCCCTCGCTGCCCGTGCGGGCCATCACCACATAGACGTCGGAGGCTCCGGCGCCGGAGATGAACTGCTTGACGCCGTCTAGCACGTAATCACCGCCCTGCTGGACGGCCCGAGTGCTCAGCGCGCTGGCGTCGGAACCGGCGCCCGGCTCGGTGAGGCAATAGCTGGCGATGACGTCCATCGACGCCAGGCGTGGGACCCACTCCTTGCGCTGCTCGGCGGTGCCGAAGCTGTCGATCATCCACGCGCACATGTTGTGAATGGACAGGAACGCGGCGGTGGTCGGGTCGGCGATGGCCAACTGCTCGAAAATGCGGACCCCGTCGAGCCGCCGCAGTCCGCTGCCGCCGACATCCTCACGGCAGTAGATCGCCGCCATGCCCAGTTCGGCGGATTCGCGCAGCACGTCGATCGGAAAATGTTTGGCCGCATCCCATTCCAGGGCGTGCGGGGCCAGGCGCTTGGCGGCGAACGCGGCGGCCGTCTCGGTGATCACCCGTTCGTCGTCGTCGAGGGTAAATGAAGCCATGAACAGCCAGCCCTAATCCATTGTGGGGATGACGAACTCGGCGCCATCCTTGATGCCGGACGGCCACCGCGAAGTCACCGTCTTGGTCTTGGTGTAGAACATGATCGACGACGGGCCGTGCTGGTTGAGGTCACCGAAGCCGGAACGCTTCCAGCCGCCGAAGGTGTGATAGGCCACCGGCACCGGGATCGGCACGTTGACACCGACCATGCCGACCTGCACGCGGGCGACGAAGTCGCGGGCGGCGTCGCCGTCACGGGTGAAAACCGCAACGCCGTTGCCGTATTCGTGCTCGGACGGCAGCCTCAGCGCCTCTTCGTAGTCATGCGCGCGCACGATGCACAGCACGGGCCCGAAGATCTCGTCGGTGTAGATCGACATCTCGGGGGTGACGTGGTCGAACAGGGTGGGGCCGATGAAGAACCCGCCTTCAAGGTTGGCGTCTGCGAAAGTCAGGTCGTCGCTGGCGCGTTCGCGACCGTCGATGACCAGTTCGGCCCCCGCGTCGACACCCTGGCTGATGTAATCGCGCACCCGTGCCACGGCGGCCTCGGTCACCAGCGGACCGTAGTCGGCCTTGGGGTCCAGGCTGTGGCCGACGCGCAGATTGTTGATTCGCTCGATGAGCCGGGCGCGCAGCCGGTCGGCGGTCTGGTCGCCAACGGGCACCGCGACGCTGATCGCCATGCAGCGCTCGCCGGCGCTGCCGTACCCGGCGCCGATCAGGGCGTCGACGGCCTGGTCCAGGTCGGCGTCGGGCATCACGATCATGTGGTTCTTCGCACCGCCGAAGCACTGCGAGCGCTTGCCGGTGGCCGCCGCCCCGGCGTAGATGTACTGGGCGATGTCGGAGCTGCCGACGAACCCGACCGCCTGGATGTCCGGGTGGTTCAGGATCGCATCGACGGCCTCCTTGTCACCGTGCACGACCTGGAACACCCCGGGCGGCAGCCCGGCCTCCATGAACAGCTCGGCCAGCCGCACCGGAACCGACGGGTCACGCTCGCTCGGCTTGAGCACGAAGGCGTTCCCGCAAGCCAGCGCCGGTCCCGCCTTCCACAGCGGGATCATCGCCGGGAAGTTGAACGGGGTGATGCCGGCGACCACGCCCAGCGGCTGGCGCAGCGAGTAGACGTCGATGCCGGGTCCGGCCCCTTCGCTGTACTCGCCCTTGAGCAGGTGCGGGATGCCGATGCAGAACTCGATGACCTCGATGCCGCGCTGGATGTCGCCCTTGGCGTCGGCCAGGGTCTTGCCGTGCTCGCGCGACAGCAGCTCGGCCAGCTCGTCGTCGTGTTGGTTGACCAGCTCGATGAAGCGCATCATCACCCGGGCGCGACGCTGTGGATTTGTTGCGGCCCAACCCTTTTGGGCCTCTACGGCCGACGCCACGGCGGCGTCGATGTCGGCCTGGCCGGCCATGGGCACCGTCGCCTGGACGGTCCCGGTGCTCGGGTCGAAGACGTCAGCGCTGCGGCCGGACTGGCCGGCGGTGCGCTGACCGTCGATGAAGTGCGGAATCTGTGTGGTCATGGGGCCCTCGAAGTGTGGTTGACGGCGCTTGAGCGGATACTTGCATATCCTAGTAACCAGGTTCGGACCTTGGCAAGGTAGAGTGCCGGGCTAGCCTGACAGCTGATGCGCACCATCGAGGCCGACTACCTGGTGGTCGGGGCGGGCGCCATGGGCATGGCGTTCATCGACACGCTGGTCTCCGAGACGGAGGCCCGCGTGGTGGTGGTGGACCGCCACCACGCGCCCGGTGGGCACTGGACCATGGCGTACCCGTTTGTGCGGCTGCATCAGCCCTCGGCGTTCTATGGCGTCAACTCGTCACGGCTGGGCAGCGACACCGTCGACCAAGTGGGTTGGAACCGCGGCCTTTACGAGTTGGCGACCGCCGGCGAAATCTGCGCGTACTACGACCGCATCATGCGCCGGGAGTGGTTGCCGTCGGGGCGGGTGAGCTACTTCCCGATGAGCGAATACCTGGGTGACGGCCGGTTTCGCACGCTGGCCGGCGCCGACCACACCGTCCGCGTGAGGTGCCGCGTCGTCGACGCCACCTACATGCGGGTCACGGTTCCCGCGATGCGCCGCGCGCCGTACGAGGTCGCCGACGGCATCGACTGCGTCCCGCCCAACGACCTGCCCCGGCGCGGCGCGCACCAGCGCTATGTCGTCGTCGGGGCGGGCAAGACCGGCATCGACACCTGCCTGTGGCTGCTCGGTCACGGCGTCGGGCCGGATCGGCTGACCTGGATCATGCCCCGCGATTCGTGGCTGCTGGACCGCGAAACGATGCAGCCGGGCTCGTTGTTCGCCGACAAGCTCAAGGCCAGCTTCACCGCGCAACTGCGCGCGATCAACGACGCGGCTTCGGCGCAGGATCTGTTGGCGCGTCTCGAGGACGCCGGCGTGCTGTTGCGGATCGATCCGGCGATCCGGCCCGCCATGTATCGCTGCGCGACCGTCACCCGGCTCGAACTCGAGCAGCTGCGCCGCATCACCGATGTGGTGCGCATGGGCCACCTGCTGGCGATCGAGGCGGACAGGATGGTCCTCGACGGGGGCACCCTGGCGGTCAGCGGCGACGAACTGTACATCGACTGCACCGCGGACGGCGCCGAAAAGCGGCCGGCCACACCTATTTTCGACGCGGGAAGGATCACGCTGCAAAGCGTGCGCGGCTGTCAGCAGATCTTCAGCGCCGCTCTGATCGCCCACGTGGAAGCCGCCTATCGCGACGACGCCGTGAAAAACCGGCTCTGCGTGCCCCTGCCGCACCCGGACACCGACCTCGACTGGTTGCGGCTCGCGCAGGCCGACTACACCAATCAGCTGCGCTGGTTCGATGACCCGGAGCTGATGTCGTGGTTGTCCGCGGCGCGCCTGGACCTGTTCGGTCATCTGATCGGCCACCTGCTGCCGTCGGCGTCTGCGAAGCCCCGCGTGCGCGAGCGGATACTGAGCATCGCCAAGTCCGCGTTCTCGGCCACCGCCACCAAGCTCGACCAGCTCCTGGTCGAGCAAGCCGCGCTGGCTGCGCCCTGACCGTGTAACCCGAGTCGATATTCATCGGGTGAAGGAGGCATGTGGCGGCAAGAAACGAACCCGTCGGCCCGCGACCCCTGCGCGCGGTGCCCGACACTGGGCATGATGCCGGCTACCCGAGCTGGGAAGCCGTGTACTCCGACAACGTGACCTGGGTGTATCGCACGCTGTTCGCGCGCGTCGGCAACCGAACCGACGCCGAAGACCTGACGGCCGAGGTGTTCCTGGCCGCGCTGCGGCCGCTGCGGCTGACCGCGAGCGCCGCCGAGGTGCGTGCGTATCTGCGGGCGACGGCCAGGACGGTGCTGGCCGCGCACTGGCGCGAGACGCTGGGACGCGAGATAACCTCGATCGAGGACATCGAACAACCGGCCGACAGCGGGGACGCGATCAGCACTGCGCCGCAGCGTGTCGCCCGGGTTCTGGACAGCCTGCCGGACCGCTACCGCCAGATTTTGGAATCGCGCTTCCTGCGGGGTAATTCGATCAAGGAGTCGGCCGCGGAACTCGGGATCAGTGTGGCCAATGCCAAAGTGCTCCAGCACCGCGCCCTGCGGCTGGCGGCGCAGGTCAACGACGGGGGCCAGCCATGAACGCGCGAGGGTTGCGACGTTATGTCGACGATCTGTTGCGGGGCCGCCGGCCCCGGCCGTTCGCGCCCGACGACTTCGAGGCGGCGCAACTGCGCACGGCGATCGAGCTGCGCGCGGCTCGCGAGGGTGGTGACCAGCCGCGCCAGGAATTCGTCACCGATCTGCACCGGCGTCTCGCCGAACAGATGTCCGGCGCACCAAAGCAAACCGCGCCGGGCGGCGGCAGCACGCGCCGCCAGGTCATCGTCGGTACGTCGGCCGCCGCCACCGCGGCCGTCGCCGCGGTCTCCGTCGATCGCGCCCTGATCCTCGGCCGCTCCGGCGACGGGCGTACCCCTGAGACCGCCGCCGGGCAACTCACGCCCAACGAGGGCAGCTGGCAGCGCATCGCGGCCGGCTCGGATGTGCCCGATGGCGCCATGCACGCCTTCGACCTCGGCTCGGTGAGCGGGTTCGTTCGTCGCGTCGATGGAAAAGTCCAGGCCGTCTCCGGGGTGTGCACCCATCAGGGCTGCAAACTGTGGTTCGACGCACCCGACGACACGCTGCGCTGCCCGTGCCACACCACGTCGTTCTCGCCCAGCGGGCAGGTGCTCAACCACCAATTGCCGATCGCGCCGAAGCCGTTGCCCGCGTTGATGGTTCGTGAGGTGAACGGGGGCATCGAGGTGTTCGCCCCGCCGCAGACCGAACGGCCGGCCTGAGCGGTGTAACCCCCCGACATATCTTCGGGCATGGATATCCCCTTGCTTGGAAGACATTTGGTGGCGGTGCCGGCCGTGGGCGTGTTGCTGTTGGCCGGTTGCTCCCAGTCACGGCCGGTGGCGACCCCCGCCGCGCCCACGACCGGAGTGTCGATCACCGCGCCGGCCGCTCCGGTGCGGGGCGACCAGGTCACCATCGACGGCTTCGCGTTCGAGCCCGTCTCGCTGACCGTCACCGCCGGCACCACCGTCACGTGGACCAACCGTGACGAAGAGCCCCATACGGTGGCCGCAAGCGACGGCTCGTTTCATTCACCCGGCATGGGGACGGGGGGAACCTTCACCCACACCTTCGCCGCCGCCGGGACGTTCGACTACGTGTGCTCGATCCACCCGATGATGCGCGGCACCGTGGTGGTGACGGCATGACTCCCGCCGGCGACGATGCAGAGCGAAGCGATGAGGAGGAGCGGCGCATGACTCCCGCCGGTGAGAACGGCATGACCCGCCGCCAGCTCATCAGGCACACGGCATGGTTCGGTGCGGCCGTCGGGTTCGCCGTGGCCGGTGGCGAGGTCATCTCCCATGTCGCCGGTGAGGCGGCGGCTCAGCACACGGCGGCCCGGCCCACGCTGCGATTCGCCCAGATCAGCGACAGTCACCTCGGTTTCACCGGCGCACCCAACCCGGACGTCGCCGCAACGTTCAGCCACGCGATCGATCAGGTCAACAACCTCGGTTACACGCCGGACTTCGTCATCCACACCGGGGACCTCACCCACCTGTCCAGCCCGGAGCAGTTCGACCAGGTGAAGCAGATGATGACCGGCCTCAAGACCCCGCACGTGTTCACCGTGCCCGGCGAACACGACTCGATCGACGACGCGGGGCAGAAGTATCGAAACGCGTTCGGCGCGGGGTCCATTGGCGACGGATGGTACAGCCTCGATATCGCGGGCGTGCACCTGATCGCGCTGATCAACACCTTGAATCTGCGCAAGCTCGGTCACCTGGGCGCCGATCAGTTGGAGTTCGTGAAGAAGGACGTCGCCCGCCTTTCGAGCGACACGCCGATCATCGTGTTCAGTCACATACCGCTGTTCGCCATGTACCCACAGTGGGGGTGGGGCACCGACGATGCCACCCAGGCGCTGAGCTACTTGCGCCGGTTCTCCTCGGTCACCTGCCTCAACGGCCATGTACATCAACTGTTCTCCAAGACGGAAGACAACGTGACGTTCTACAGCGGGACCACCACCGCGTACCCGCTGCCGCGCCCGGGTGACGGGCCCGCGCCCAAGCCGGTCACGCTGCCTCCCGGCAAGCTGCGGGACGCACTCGGCATCCGTGAGGTCACCTACACCAGGGGGCAGGCCGCCCTGGCCCTGAAGGAGCAGACACTGCAATGACTTTGACGAACATCGCGGTCCGGCTCGGCCTCGCCGTGTCGTTGATCGTCGCCGCCCTCTGCCACGCCTATCTCTACGTGCATGGCTATCAACACATTCCGAAGATCGGCGCGGCATTCATGGCTCAGGCCAGCCTTTCGTTCGCGATCGCACTGCTGATCCTGGTCGGCGGCCCCGGCTGGCTGCGCTGGGCGGGCGCCGCGGTGGCGATCGGTTCACTGGCCGGGTTCGCGCTCTCGCGCACCGTCGGCCTTTCCGGATTCTCCGAACGGGGTTGGGAACCAGCACCATACGCGGCCGTCAGCGTGTGCGCCGAAGTGCTCACGGTGGTGTTGTGGGCGGGCGTTCTGGTGGCTAGGCGGGATCGGGCCGTTGCTGGTTGAGTCCCTCAATGAAAGCCTGCGTTTCGTCCCAGGTCGGGCAGCAGGCCGGAGGCGCGCACCTCTTCGAGGCTGGGCGCCGCGGCATCGCGGTCGGATAGATTGGGCGCCGCCCCGTCCACCAGCGGCCAGTCGATGGCCAGCGCCGGATCGGTTGCACGGATGGTGTGTTCACGCTGCGGGTTGTATTCCGCCGAGCACAGATACATCACCGTCGAATCGTCCTGCAGCGCCAGGAACCCATGCCCGAGGCCTTCGGAAAGGTAGATCGTCCGGTGATCCGAGTCGTCAAGCAGAACCGAATCCCACTGCCCGAAAGTCGGCGATCCCACCCGGATGTCGACGACGACGTCGAACACCGAACCGCGAACGCAGGTCACGTACTTGGCCTGGCTCGGCGGCACCTGGGCGAAATGCAATCCGCGCAGCACGCCCGCCGACGACACCGAGCAGTTGGCCTGCCGGACGTCCAACCGGTGACCGGCGAAGGAACTGAATCCCTTGTCGGTGAGCCATTCGAAGAAATGGCCGCGCGAATCGCCATGAACGGTGGGGGTGATCTCCCAGGCGCCGGGAATCTTCAGTTCACGAACCTGCACGTTACTGCCCGCGCTCTTCGTAACGGGCTTCGGCGGCGTCTTTCAACGGACGCCACCAGGATTCGTTCGCGCGATACCAGTCGATGGTTGCACGCTAGACCCTCCTCGAAGTCGGTATGCTTTGGCGCCCAACATAATTCGTCGCACAGCGCGGACGGGTCGATGGCGTAGCGCAGATCGTGGCCGACTCGGTCGGTGACGTGGTCGAAGTCGTCGGGTTCGCGGCCCATCATCTGCAGCAGCGTGCGCAGCACGGTCAGGTTGTCGCGCTCGCCTTCGGAGCTGATCAGGTAGGTGCGCCCGATCTCACCGGAGTCCAGGATGCGCCGGACCGCGCTGTTGTGGTCGTCGACGTGGATCCAGTCGCGGACGTTGGCGCCGGTGCCGTACAGCTTGGGTCGCCGCCCGGTGAGCACGTTGGTGATCTGTCGCGGGATGAACTTCTCGACGTGCTGATAGGGCCCGTAGTTGTTGGAGCAGTTCGAGATCGTCGCGCGCACCCCATACGAGCGCACCCAGGCCCGCACCAGCATGTCGGCGGCGGCCTTGGTCGCCGAATACGGACTGGACGGGTTGTAGGGCGTCGCCTCGGTGAACCGTTGGGGGTCGTCGAGCTCCAGGTCGCCGTAGACCTCGTCGGTCGAGATGTGGTGCAGCCGCACACCGTAACGCCGCACGGCCTCGAGGATGGTGAACGTGCCGACGACGTTGGTGCGCAGGAATGGCTCGGGGCCCTCCAGCGCGTTGTCGACGTGGCTCTCCGCGGCGAAGTGCACCACCGCGTCGGATTCCGCGACCAACCGCGACACCAGGTCGGCATCGGTGATGTCGCCGATCACCAGGTCGATGGAGTCCTCGACGTCGGCCAGCGACTCGCGCCGACCCGCGTAGGTCATCGCGTCGAGCACCGTCACCGAATCCTCGGGGTGTTCGCGGACCGTACTGTGCACGAAGTTGGCGCCGATGAATCCCGCGCCGCCGGTGACCAGTAACCGCATGCCCCAAACCCTAACCGAGCCGATCGCTCAGTTTGCGGGGGTCAGCCCCAGCGCTCCGGCCAATTCACGCAGCGCGGCAAGCAGCGATTCTTCGTCCTGCGCGCCGAGCACCTGGATCGCCACGTGATCGGCCCCGGCCTGAAGGTGCTCATTCAGCCGCCCCGCGATGTCCTCCGCGGTGCCATAGGCGACCACCGCGTCGATCAGCTTGTCGCTGCCGGGCTTGCGCACGTCGGCTTCGGTGAACCCCAGCCGCAGCCAATTGTTCACGTAATTGCTCAGGCCCAGATAGAACTCGACCGTCTGGCGGCCGATCGCGCGGGCTTTCTCGGCCCCCTCTTCGTCTCCGGTGGTGAGCACCACCTTGTGCTCGGGCGCCAAATACACCGCCTCGCCGAGCAATTCGCGCGCCTTGGCGGTGTGTTCCGGCGTGGTCAGATAGGGGTGCGCACCGGCGCTGCGCCGCGCCGCGAGACCCAGCACACGTGGCCCGAGCGCCGCGACCACCCGCCGGCTGGTCGGCACCAGCGCCGCGTCGAGTTCGTCGAGGTAGGACACCAGGGCGTCGTACGGCTTGACGTATTCTCCGGGTGTGCTCGGGATGGCCCACCCCGACACCCAGCAAAAATCTTCCCGGATGGCCGGATTCGATTCGATGGAAGGACTCGGCGACTGCCGGGGCGGGCGCCGTCCAGATGTTCACGATTCCGGTGGCCAGTTGCAGCGACGTCGTCCGCGCCAAAGCCGGCTCGGCCCAGGACAGGTCGGCGTCCGGTGACCCGCCGATCCAGGCGGCGCCGTAGCCCAGCGATTCGATGCCGGCGGCCAACTCCGGGGAGATGGATCGGCTGGGCAGCCACACGCCGAACCGGCCGAGCTCGGGCTTGAGTGAAACTCCGCCGGTCATCTGGCTCCCCCTAGCGTCGAGTCAGGACTGTTTCAGCCCCAGCGGCCCCGCCAGTTCGGCCAGCGCCGAGACCAGGTTTTCATCCTTCGTCAGGACCTGCACGGGGACGTGATCGGCGCCGGCCTCGAGGTGTTCGTTCAGGCGCGCCGCGATCTGGTCCGCGGTGCCATACGCCACCACCGCGTCCACCAGGCGGTCGCTGCCCGGCCGGGTGACCTCATCCTCGGTGAAACCCAACCGCTTCCAGTTGTTCCGGTAGTTGGCGAGGTTGAAATAGATGTCGAGCGCCTTGCGGCCGACGGCCCGGGCCTTGTCGGCGTCGGTGGTCAGGACTCGCCTTGTGTTCGGGCGCCAGGAAAGCCGACGGTCCGATGAGCTCGCGGGCCCGCGCGGTGTGCTCCGGGGTGGTCAGGTACGGGTGTGCCCCGGCGGAGCGCTCCGCCGACAGCTTGAGGACGCGCGGGCCCAGCGCCGCCACCACCCGGCGGTTGGCGGGCACGCCGTAATCGTCGAGCTGCTTCAGGTAATCGGCCAGTGCGTCGTAGGGCTTGCGGTACTCGGTGTGGGCCTCGGGATGCCCGACGCCGATGCCCAGCAAGAACCGGCCCGGGTAGGCCCTGTCGATGCGGTGGAAGGATTCGGCCACCGGCTTGGCCGCCGCGGTCCAGATGTTGACGATGCCGGTGCCCACCTGCAACGTCGTGGTCGCTTCGAGGAGGGGCTCGACCCAGGCCAGCTCGGCGGGCGGTGAACCGCCCACCCAGACGGCGCCGTAGCCCAGCGCTTCGATGTCCCTGGCCTGCTCGGGTGTGACGCCGCGTCCGAACGATCCGAACCGGCCGAGATTGGGTTTGCTCGCTGCATCGGTCATGGTTGTCCCAACCCGCGCCCCGCGAACGCTATTCCGAACCGGCTACATCCTCGTCGAGATCGTCGAGCTCCGCGGCCGCGACGTCGGCGGCGGGCGCCGTGAGCGGGAGCAGCACGATGAACCGGGTGTCGCCGGGCACCGACTCCACCCGCAGATCTCCGCGATGCTTCTTCACGACGATGTTGAACGCCAGGTCCAGTCCCAGGCCGGTGCCCTCGCCGAAGGGTTTGGTGGTGAAGAACGGCTCGAAGATGTGCTCGCGCACGTCCTCGGGTATCCCCGGTCCGGTGTCGCAGATTTCGATGCGGGCCAGGTTTTCGCCTTCCGCGCAGGTGCGGACGGTCAGCGTGCCGCCGGTATCGCGCATCGCGGCGATCGCGTTGTCGATGATGTTGGTCCACACCTGATTGAGATCGCCTGGATAGCAAGGGATCTCGGGAAGCGTTTGGTCGAAGTCCTTGACCACGGTGATCGCGGGGTTCTCGCCGCCTCTTTGCCCGCGTCCTTGGTCAACCGGTCGGCGAACATCACCAGCGTGCTGCGCAGCAGGTCGTGCACGTTGGTGACCTGGAACGGCGCCCGATCCATTTGCGAATACTGCTTGGCGTCGGCTACCAGCGCCGAAATTCGCTTGCTCGCTTCCGAATCTGGTTCATCAGCAGCTCGCTCTCGATGGTGTAGTTGATCCATCGGATCGCCTGCTCCAACGATGTCGACGCCAGCTCTTCGGTGACCACGGAAATCCGCTCCAGCCAATCGGTGTCGATGCCGCCCTCGACGAACGTCGGCGCGATGTCCCACCCGCCGTCGATGCCGTGGTCTTCGAGCCAGTCGCCGACGGCGTCCTCGCGATCGGAGGTCTCGAGCGCGCTCAGGTGCTGCGACGCGGATTTGGCGACCTGCTCGGCGACCTGTTCCTGCAGCTGCACCAGGGCGCTCAGCGCCTCGGGGGTGACGGTGCCGTCGGCGAGCATCGCCAGCTTGTGCCGCATGTTGGCCACGCGCTCGCGCAGATCCGCCGCGGACCGCGCGATCGCCGCCGCGGGATTGTTCAGCTGATGCGTCAGCCCGGCCGACAACCGGCCCAGCGCCAGCAGCTTCTCCCGGTTGTCGATGATCCGGCGGGTGCGGTCGGTGCCGACGGCGATGCCGTCGAGCAGATGCACCGCCATCGGGAACTGGTCGCTGCATGAACTGGGCGAACACCGGCGCGTCCATCACGAAGAACCGCGACGGCTTGGTCACGTGCACCGAGGCGTCGTAGTTCTTCTGCTTGCCGCCGGTGAACGCCCGCCAGGCCCCGCAGTACACGCCGCGCTGCGAGGTGCGGTTGGTTTCGATGTCCTGGCCGCCGGAGAGTTTGGTCATGGTCAGCTCCCCGTCGATGAGGACGTAGAAGCAGGTCGCCGGTTCGCCCTCGACGCAGATCGGACCGGGTTCGTAGTGCTGGATGTGCCCGTTGGCGCACAGCACCGCGAGCTGCTCGTCGGTGAGCGCCTCGAACAGGAACAGGCTGCGCAGCTCGTCGGGCTGACACGGCATGGGCCTGGATTCCGTGGCGGTCATGCTTCGGCCAGGTATCGGTGGACCAGCATGACGGCCATCGACCCTTCACCGACGGCGGCGGCGACCCGTTTGGCGGACGTCGGAGCGGACGTCGCCGGTGGCGAACACCCCCGGCACGCTGGTCTCCAGGTGATGGGGCGGGCGGTCCAGCGTCCAACCGCACACGTTGCGCAGGTCCGGGCCGGTCAGGATGAAGCCGTGGTCGTCGCGGGCCACCACCCCGTCCAGCCAGTCGGTGCGCGGGGCGGCCCCGATGAAGATGAACATCCGGGCGCAGGCGACTTCCTCGGTTTCTTCGGTCCGGTTGTCGACCAGGGTCAGCTTCTCCAGGTGGCCGTCGCCGGTGGCGCGCTGCACCTCGGTACAGGTCAGGACGTTGATCTTCGGGTTCGCCTCGATCTGCTGGATCAGGTAGTACGACATCGACGCCTCCAGCGACGGGGCGCGCACGACGATGTTGACCGACTTGGCCGTCCGGGACAGGTACATGGCGGCCTGGCCGGCCGAGTTGGCCCCGCCGATCACGTAGACCTCTTCGTCCTCGCACTCCGACGCGACGGAGACGGCCGCGCCGTAGTAGATGCCGCAGCCGGTCAGCTCCGTGCAGCCCTCGGCCTGCAGCTGGCGGTAGGCGACCCCGGTGGCGAGGATGACCGCGTGCGCGTCGATCGAGCCGCCGTCGGCGAACCGCACGGTGCGCTTGGATCCGTTCACCTCGAGGGCGACGGCCTTGCGGGCGGTGATCAGTTCGGCGCCGAACTTCTCCGCCTGCCGGCGGGCGCGCTCGGCCAGCTGGCTGCCCGACACCCCGTCCGGGAAGCCCAGATAGTTCTCGATGCGCGAGCTCTGCCCCGCCTGACCGCCGGTGGCGATGTGCTCGATGAGCACCGTGCGCAGGCCCTCGGAGGCGCCGTACACGGCGGCGGCCAGGCCCGCGGGCCCGCCGCCGACGACGATCAGGTCGTAGAACTCCTGCGACGGCGTGGTGGTCAGGCCCAGCTTGTCGGCCAGTTCGGCGTCGGTGGGTTCGACGAGGGGGTCGCCGCGTTCGGTGATGACGACCGGTAGCCGCAGGCCGTCCTCGCCGGCGGCGTTGAGCAGCCGCTCGCCGGCGGGCTCGTCGGCCATGAACCAGGTGTAGTAGAGGCCGTTGCGGGCCAGGAAGTCGCGCACCTGCCAGGACCGGGCCGACCAGCGGTGGCCGATCACCTTGGTGTGCGGGATGGGGTGCTCGGGTGCCGCCCGCCAGGCCTCCAGCAGCCCGTCGATGACGGGATAGAACTTCTCCTCCGGCGGATCCCACGGCTTGAGCAGGTAATGGTCCAGGTCGACGACGTTGATCGCGTCGATGGCGGCGTGGGTGTCGGCGTAGGCGGTCAGCAGCACCCGGCGCGCCGCCGGATACAGGTCCATGGCCTGCTCGAGGAACTCGATGCCGCTCATCTGCGGCATCCGGTAGTCGGCGATGAGCATCGCGACGGTCTCGCCGCGCAGTTTGAGCTCCTTGAGCGTGCCCAGGGCGTCGGGCCCGGATTCCGCGCGCACGATCCGGTGGTCCTCGCCGTAGTGGCGGCGCAGGTCGCGGGCGACCGCCCGAGAAACCGAGGGATCGTCGTCGACGGTCAGCATGACGGGCTTGCGCTGTTGCGCTGCGGCACCGACGGCGTGGCCTGAGGGGAGATGGTCATCGGCGTTAAGTATGCGCTCGTCAGCGGCCATGTGGGAGGTCGAGGACGGCGGACCGCTTTCCGCCGACAGCGATTTTGGTGGAGCGGAATGACCAGGTATCGTGGAACAACGGTGCGGCATCCGCGCCGGCTTTTTGTGTGCCAAGTCCCTAGGAATTTCCTGTCACCGGCTCACGTTTCCAAGTCGGTGCAATGTTGCGTCGACTGGGCGCAGACGAGAACGAAACTATACGACGAGGACTCTTAACTAGTTATGGCCAAGAAGGACGGCGCCATCGAGGTGGAAGGCCGGGTGGTCGAGCCCCTGCCCAATGCGATGTTCCGCATTGAGCTGGAGAACGGCCACAAGGTGCTTGCCCACATCAGCGGCAAGATGCGGCAGCACTACATCCGCATCCTGCCCGAGGACCGGGTGGTGGTGGAGTTGTCTCCCTACGACCTGTCCCGTGGCCGCATCGTGTACCGGTACAAGTAAGCGCCTTATCTCCAACGACTACGAGCGAAACAGAACAGGATCGAACAGCCGTGAAGGTGAACCCGAGCGTCAAGCCAATCTGTGACAAGTGCAGGGTGATCCGTCGGCATGGGCGGGTCATGGTGATCTGCTCCGATCCGCGCCACAAGCAGCGCCAGGGCTAGCCCCGTAGCCACCGCAGTACCCACACAACTGAATGCAGACCTCCCAGCACCAGTAAGCGGCTGGCATCTATAGAGATGGGCCCGCTTATCCACGCCCGGACGGAGGCCGGGCCCCGATCAAGATCGGGAACGGGCTGGGAACAGACCTCCGCCTAAGAAAAAGAGGAAACGCCACCTATGGCTCGACTAGTCGGCGTCGACCTTCCGCGTGACAAGCGGATGGAGATCGCCCTGACCTACATTTTCGGCGTCGGCCGCACCCGGTCGAACGAGATTCTGGCGGCTACCGGGATCGACAAGGACCTGCGCACCAGGGACCTGACCGATGACCAGCTGACCCACCTGCGTGACTACATCGAGGCAAATCTGAAGGTCGAGGGTGACCTCCGCCGCGAGACGCAGGCCGACATCCGCCGCAAGATCGAGATCGGCTGCTACCAGGGCCTGCGGCACCGCCGCGGCCTGCCGGTGCGCGGCCAGCGGACAAAGACCAACGCGCGCACCCGCAAGGGCCCCAAGCGCACCATCGCCGGCAAGAAGAAGGCCAGGTAACCCCCGATGCCACCAGCAAAGAAGGCAGGCGCCGCCGCGCCCAAGAAGGGTCAGAAGACCCGCAGGCGGGAAAAGAAGAACATCCCGCACGGTGCCGCCCACATCAAGAGCACCTTCAACAACACGATCGTCACGATCACCGATCCTCAGGGCAACGTCATCGCCTGGGCGTCGTCGGGCCACGTGGGCTTCAAGGGGTCCCGCAAGTCGACCCCGTTCGCGGCCCAGCTGGCCGCCGAGAACGCCGCGCGCAAGGCGCAGGAACACGGCGTCAAGAAGGTCGATGTGTTCGTGAAGGGCCCGGGTTCGGGCCGGGAGACCGCGATCCGGTCGCTGCAGGCCGCCGGCCTGGAGGTCGGTGCTATCGCCGACGTCACCCCCCAGCCGCACAACGGCTGCCGCCCGCCGAAGCGCAGAAGGGTCTAGGAGACAACCATGGCTCGTTACACCGGACCCATCACTCGCAAGTCGCGCCGGCTGCGCACCGACCTCGTCGGTGGCGACCAGGCCTTCGAGAAGCGCCCCTACCCGCCCGGCCAGCACGGCCGCGCGCGGATCAAGGAAAGCGAATACCTGCTGCAGCTGCAGGAGAAGCAGAAGGCCCGCTTCACCTACGGCGTGATGGAAAAGCAGTTCCGCCGCTACTACGCAGAGGCCTCCCGGCAATCCGGCAAGACCGGTGAGGAGCTGCTGCGCATCCTGGAAAGCCGGCTGGACAACGTCGTGTACCGCGCCGGGCTGGCGCGGACCCGCCGGATGGCCCGCCAGCTGGTCAGCCACGGACACTTCAGCGTCAACGGCGTGCACGTCAACGTCCCCAGCTACCGGGTGTCGCAACACGACATCATCGACGTGCGGGACGGCTCGCTGAACACCGTGCCGTTCCAGATCGCGCGGGAGACGGCGGGCGACCGTCCGATCCCGAGCTGGCTGCAGGTCGTGGGGGAGCGTCAGCGCATCCTCGTCCACCAGCTGCCGGAGCGGGCGCAGATCGATGTGCCGCTCACCGAGCAGCTCATCGTCGAGTTCTACTCGAAGTAAGAGACTTTCGAGCCGGCCGGCTCGAAAAACCCTTGCGGCGATCGCAAGCGCGGCGAAGCCGGACGAAGCGGGTCGACGCGAGAACGAAACGGCATCAAATAGCGGGTGCCGAGAAGGAGAAGAAGAAACACCATGCTGATCTCTCAGCGACCCACATTGTCGGAGGAAGTCCTCACCGACAGCCGCTCCCAGTTCGTCATCGAGCCGTTGGAGCCCGGATTCGGCTACACCCTGGGCAATTCGTTGCGCCGGACGCTGCTGTCCTCGATCCCGGGTGCGGCCGTCACCAGCATCCGCATTGACGGCGTGCTGCACGAGTTCACCACCGTGCCGGGCGTCAAGGAAGACGTCACCGCGATCATCTTGAACCTCAAGAGCCTGGTGGTTTCCTCCGAGGAGGACGAGCCGGTCACCATGTACCTGCGCAAGCAGGGCCCGGGTGAGGTCACCGCGGGTGACATCGTGCCGCCCGCGGGTGTCACCGTGCACAACCCGGACCTGCACATTGCGACGCTGAACGACAAGGGCAAGCTCGAGGTCGAGCTGGTCGTCGAGCGCGGCCGTGGCTACGTGCCGGCCGTGCAGAACCGCGCCTCCGGTGCCGAAATCGGCCGTATCCCAGTCGATTCCATCTACTCGCCGGTGCTCAAGGTCACCTACAAGGTGGACGCCACCCGTGTCGAGCAGCGCACCGACTTCGACAAGCTGATCCTGGACGTCGAGACCAAGAGCTCGATCGACCCACGCGACGCGCTGGCGTCGGCGGGTAAGACCCTGGTCGAATTGTTCGGTCTGGCACGCGAACTCAACGTCGAGGCCGAGGGCATCGAGATCGGGCCGTCGCCGGCCGAGGCCGACCACATCGCGTCGTTCGCCCTGCCGATCGACGACCTGGATCTCACGGTGCGGTCCTACAACTGCCTCAAGCGCGAGGGTGTGCACACCGTCGGCGAGCTGGTGTCGCGCACCGAGTCCGACCTGCTCGACATCCGCAACTTCGGTCAGAAGTCCATCGACGAGGTGAAGGTCAAGCTGCACCAGCTGGGCCTGTCGCTCAAGGACAGCCCGCCGAGCTTCGACCCCTCGCAGGTCGCGGGTTACGACGTCGCCACCGGCACCTGGTCCAGCGAGGCGTCCTACGACGACCAGGACTACGCGGAAACCGAACAGCTGTAAAGAATTCCGTCCCGGCCCTACCTGATACGGGGGCCGGCCCCAATTAGGAGATAGTCGCAATGCCCAAGCCCACCAAGGGACCTCGCCTCGGCGGGTCGTCATCGCACCAGAAGGCCCTGCTGGCCAACTTGGCCACGTCGCTGTTCGAGCACGGCCGGATCAAGACGACCGAGCCCAAGGCGCGTGCGCTGCGGCCGTATGCGGAAAAGCTGATCACCCACGCGAAAAAGGGTGCGCTGCACAACCGTCGAGAGGTGATGAAGAAGATCCGCGACAAGGACGTGGTGCACGCCCTGTTCGCGGAGATCGGTCCGTTCTTCGCCGACCGCAATGGCGGCTACACCCGCATCATCAAGGTCGAGCCGCGCAAGGGCGACAACGCGCCAATGGCCGTGATCGAGCTGGTGCGGGAGAAGACGGTCACCTCCGAGGCCGATCGGGCCCGTCGGGTGAAGGCTTCCAAGAAGTCCGACGCTCCTGTCGCGGCAGCGGCGGCACCTCAGGCGGCTGTCGAGCCGCAGGAAGCCGTCGGCCCGACGGCCGAGGAGGCCACGGCCGAGGTCGAGGCCGACCGCGACCGAGGCCGAGCCGACCAAGCCCGAGGCCGAGGCCGAGCCGACCAAGGCCCAGGCCGACGCCGAGGAGAAGGCCGACAAGGCCGTCGCCGCGAGAGCCGAAGCCGAGGCCGCGGAGAAGGCGGACGACGAGGCTGACGAGAGTTAGCGAGGACGTCCGTCTGCGGCTTGATATCGCCTACGACGGAACAGGTTTCGCGGGCTGGGCCGCTCAGGCCGGCCAGCGGACCGTGGCCGGAATTCTCGACGAGGCGCTGACGACGGTCTTTCGCACGCCGGTGCGGCTGCGCGCCGCCGGACGCACCGATGCCGGAGTCCATGCCACCGGACAGGTGGCTCACGTCGACGTGCCGCTGGATGCGCTGCCGAATGCCTATCCGCGGGCGCCGCACGTCGGTGAACCCGAGTTCCTGCGCGCTGCTGCGCCGGCTGGGCCGATTCCTGCCGACCGACGTCCGGGTCGTCGATATCACCCGCGCGCCTGAGGGTTTCGACGCCCGGTTCTCGGCGCTGCGGCGTCACTACGTGTATCGGATCTCGACGGCACCGTGGGGTGTGCAGCCGCTGCAGGCCCGCTACATCACTGGCTGGCCGCGTCCGCTGGACGTCGAGGCGATGGCCGCCGCGTCGCGAGACCTGCTGGGATTGCACGACTTTGCCGCGTTCTGCCGGCACCGCGAGAACGCCACCACCATTCGCGACCTGCAGCGACTCGAGTGGACCCGCGACGGTGACCTGATCACCGCGCAGGTCAGCGCCGACGCGTTCTGCTG
Source organism: uncultured Actinomycetota bacterium (assembly GCA_963849935.1). Taxonomy (GTDB): domain Bacteria; phylum Actinomycetota; class Actinomycetes; order Mycobacteriales; family Mycobacteriaceae; genus Mycobacterium. The sequence continues at coordinate 25,742 of CAWKJQ010000010.1, read as the reverse complement.
GTCGATGGTGCGCTCACTGGTCGGCGCGCTGCTGGCCGTCGGCGAACACCGCCGCCCGGTCTCGTACTGCCGCGAGTTGCTCAGCGCCACAGAGCGATCCAGCGATTTCGCCGCCGCGCCCGCCCACGGCTTGTCGCTGGTCGGTGTCGACTACCCTCCCGACGACCAGCTGGCCGCGCGCAACCTGATCACCCGGGATGTGCGCTCGCGCTAAACCCTGGCCGCAACGAAATTCGCTGCCCTATCGGTCAATCCGGGGACGTAGCCCAGGTGCGAACTCCACTGCATGCCGCTCGAGCAGATCGGGTCGCCCGAGTTGCACAGGTCGATGGTCTTGCCATCGAAATTCGGGGACAGGGCGCTCATCAGTTGACCCGCCCGGCCGGACGGATTGCCGAACAGCGCGACCGCGGCGACGTGATCGGCGGCCGCGGGCGGCAACGGCTGGCGGTAGCCGAGGCCGGGCACCGGTGCGGCCGTGACGATGTCGACGACGGCGGCGCCCTGCGAGTACCCGCCCAGCACCAGCTTGGTGCCGGGGCAGTTGGCGGCCATCTGCTGGATGTGGGCGCTGGCGTCGTTGGCGCCGTTGGCGGCGGCCAGGAAGTCTTTGCTGGCCGGGTAGTTCACGCCGTATGCGCCAACGCTTTTGTGGGTCTGCTCGCGCAACGAGTTGACGAAGGCGCCGCCCACCTTGCCGACACCGGGTGGCTCGTCGGTGCCCCGGGCGAACACCACCTCAATGCCGGGGCACGACGCCGACGCATGCGGAACCAATTGGGGAGCAACCAATAACGCGCCAATTGCGCCAATTCCGATGCCCAGCCCTAACGGGATAAGCCTCACACAGAGATGTTAAGGGGGCGTTGATAACCCGACGGTAACGATTTAGACGAGAGGTGCTTGCGGTGTTGCCGTAGCCGGCGCCGACGGCACCGGACCGGGGCCCGGTGCCGCCATTGATCGACGGGCCCGACCCGGGTGGGTACTGCCCGTAGACCGGTGACTGAGGGCCGTAGCCCGGCTGTTGGGGGCCGTAGCCCGGCTGTTGCGGGCCGTAGCCGGGGTGTTGCGGGCCGTAGCCGGGGCCCAGCGGTGGACCGAACGCGGGCGACTGCTGGCCGAGACCGGCGGCCGCCAGTTTCTGCGCGACGAACGCGGCGGCCTGGGTGGTGTAGACGGGGACGTAGCCCTCGGTGTGCCCGCTCCACTCGTTGCCCTGACCCGCGTGGCAGATCGGGTCGTTGGGGTTGCAATAGTCGGCGGCCTTGGAGCCCAGCAGCGCGCTCTGGCTGGGCAGCGTGCCACCGGCGCGGTCGGCAACGTCACCGAAGGTGACGACGGCGGCGATGTTGTTGGCGTACTGCGGGGGCAGCTTGTTGCCCCAGCCGATGCCGCCGATCGGGACGCCGGCCACGATGTCCATCACCGACGCGCCCTGCGAGTAGCCGCCCAGCACGATCTTGGTGTTCGGGCACTTCTCCACGCTCTTCTTGACGCGGTCGATCGTGTCGTTGGCGCCGTCGCCGCCGTGCAGCTGCAGCTTGCTGGCGGCGTAGTTCACGCCGTAGGGCAGGATGTTCAGGCCGTTGGTTTGCTGGCGCAGCGAGTCCACGAACGCGTCACCGACCCGGCCCAGACCGGGTGGCTCGTTCGTGCCGCGGGCGAAGATGACCTCCACGTCCGGGCAGTCGTCGGCGGAGGCTTTCGGCGCCGCGGCGGGGGTCGCGAGCAGGCCAGCAGCGATAACCAGGGCAGCAGCACCCAGGCCGATCAAACGGCCTGCTGACCGCGCGGTGCCCGCCCGACGGGTACGTACACGGTGAGTTTGCACCGGGCGATTTTACCCAATTCGCGGTGCAGCGAAAACTCCAGCGCCTGTGGATGAATGCCCTGATGCCGCGAAATGGCGGCTTACCGTGGGTGTTTCCGACTCCACGGGATTAGGAGACCAAGTGCCGCGTCAGCCGGCCACGTGGCTGCATTTCAGCGCTTATCGGTATTTGCTGCGGCGCATCGAATGCGCGTTGCTGGGGGCAAGCGCCCGGTCCGGGTTAGGCGCGCGTCCGGTGGCGTTCGGGTGTGTGATCACCGCTGTTGCCGTGGCCGGCTGCGCGCTGCTCGCCGTGCTGAGACCACATGTGAGGCTCGAGCACGCACAGATCGTGGTGAGCCGTGAATCCGGCGCCCTCTTCGTCCGGGTGGGCGACGTCTGGCATCCGGTGCTCAACCTGGCCTCGGCCCGGCTGATTGTGGCGACCGCCGCCGTGCCGCAGCCGGTCACCGAATCGGACCTGGAGAACACCAAACGCGGTCCGCTGTTGGGCATTCCGGGCGCTCCGGAGTTTCTCGGCAGGCCGCTGTCTTCGGGGGATGTGGCTTGGTCGATATGCGCTAGCACCGGCGCCGGCACCACGACCGTCATCATCGGCCGCAGCAACGAGGCGCGCCCAGCTCACCGCGATGGCCGCGCGGGGAAGCGGTCCTGGTGGCGGCCGCTCCGGGTTCGCCGGCCTATCTGCTCTACGACGGGCACCGGGCGATGGTCGACCTCGACGATGCTGGTGTGTTGCGCGCGCTACGCATCGAGGGCCGTGCGCCGCTGCTCGTCCCGGACGCGTTGCTGAATGCCGTGCCGGAAGCGCCACCGCTCGCGGCGCCGAGGATCCATGGCCTGGGTGGCAAGACGCCCAAATTACCTGGATTTTCGGTCGGCAGTGTGCTTCGCATCACACGCGCCGACGGCGACGAGTATTACGCGGTGCTGGCAGACGGGGTGCAACGCATCGGTCAAGTGGCCGCCGACCTATTGCGCTTCAGCAACCCGCAGGGAACGGCCAACCCCGTGCCCGTCGCGCCCGACGTGATCCGGGCCGCCCCCGTCGTCGCCGAGCTGCCTGTTGCCCTGTTTCCCGGGCGGGCGCCGGCGCTTGCGGAGTCTGCCGGCACGTTGTGCGTCAGTTGGGAGGAGACGCGATCCGGCCAAGCCGACGTCTCTTTCCTGGCCGGCGAGCACGCTACCGGTGCCGTCGGGTCGGGCGCCGGTGGCCTTGGCGCAAGCTGACGGCAACGGCCCGGCATTGGATGCCGTCGACATACCGGCCGGGCGAAGCGTCTTCGTGCGGGCGGGCGACAACGCCGGCACCCGCTACCTGATCACCGACACCGGGGTCCGGTTCGCCATTCACGACGATGACGCGGCGCGCGACCTCGGTCTCAGCGACGCGGGACGGGCACCGTGGCCGCTTCTCACGCTGTTACCGGCCGGCCCAGAGTTGAGCCGGCAGAACGCGTCAGTCGCCCGCGATGCGGTCGCGGGGCCGCCATAGGCGACCTCTGATCGCCCCGGCGGCCAGCGCAACCGTCAGCACAATCAGGCAGATCGCGGCTCCGCGGAGCGCGATGTCCCGCGCGCGCGAACCGTGCGGCTGGAGCGGCGGCGACGCGGTGATCGGCACCGGTGCCGGCGATGGGCTCAGCGCCGTGGCGGGGGCGCCCGCGCCGGCGCTGACCGCGGCCAGCGGGTCAATGGTGCCGTTGCCGACGAGGGAATCCCACCCGGCCGGAGGATGATGCGCCGTCGTCTTGATGCGCTGCATCACCTGGCGGGCCGTCAACGCCGGGAACCGGGCGCGGATCAGCGCGGCCAGCCCGCTGACCACCGGGGCGGCATAGCTGGTGCCGGACACCGGCTCTGGCGCCAGCGACGTCACCCCCTCACCCCGCGCGGCGACATCCACCCAGGGGCCGGCAAGGGTGAACGGTGACGGCGTCCCGTCCGCGTTCACCGAACCGACGGTCAGCACGTAGTCGTCGTACCAGGCGGGACTGACCGTGACGGTGAGGGTCTGCCACGTGGCGTCGGACCGTTGCGGGGGGCACTGCCCGGCCCCGCCGGTATTGCCCGCCGCGGCGACGACAACGGCATTTTTGACGTCCACCGCGTACGCCAGTGCGGCCCCCAGCGCGCGGTCGTCGAGCCTGGAAGTCGCCGGTGCGCAGGCAACCGACGAAATGTTGATCACCGAGGCTCCCACGTCGGCCGCCGTTCGCACGGCTTTCGCCATGGTGTCGACGTCGCCCACTCCGTTGCGGGACCGGTCACCCGCCGGCGCGAACTTCGCGCTGGACTGACGAATGCTGATCAATGTGGCTTCCGGTGCCACCCCGCTGAAGCGGTCGGACGTCGAATCTGCCGTCGCCGCAATGATTCCGGCGACCAGCGTGCCGTGCGCATCGCAATCCTGTGTACCGTCGCCGGTGGACACGTAGTCACCGCCGGGCACCACATCGGGCAGCCGGCGGTGGCGTGAAATCCCGGTGTCAATGACCGCGATCCGTTGACCGGCGCCGCGGCTGAATTGCCAGACCTCCGAGAGGTCGCCTGAGTTTGGTGGCCGGTTGTGGCCAGGTCCGGAATCGGCAGTCATGGTCGCGCAGATCTCCCGTTGCACTGTGGGCCATGGGGACGCGGGGCGGGCGGACTTGGGCAACCACCTGTCATCGACTCCAGGGGGCGAAACCGCTAGCGCCGCTGGTGTTCTGAACGCGATCGCGAGCGTCACCGCCGACACCGCCAGCAGCCGGCCGGCACGCGACCCGGTCATGCGAGGCTCAAACCCCGCACCGCACCGTAGAGTCCGCAAATCCAGCAGGTCAACGGAACCATGGCGGCCAGCGCCAGCCACTGAAGGAGCCCGGCGCTTCGGTGCAGCCAGGGCGGCGCGGGCCTTGCCGGAGCAACGAACCCGAGGAACATCGCCACCGCCACCGACAATGTCGTGGCGGTCGCAACCCAGGGGCCGCTCATCCCGGTGCGCGCGGCGGTTACGGCGAAGGTCGTTGCCGCAATGACTATTCCACTGATCGCAAACATCAGCGTCCTTGCAGTGTCGGTGGACCGAGAGCGCAACAGCAGCAGCGCGCCGGTGAGCGTGCCGAACGCGGTGCACGTTAGGCGCGGTGCACCGGCCAGCACGGTGACGACCGCGGCCACCGTGGCTGACAGCGACAATCCGGCGAATAGGCTGGCCAACCATCTGTCGGCGCGAACCGCTCGGGAGCGCAAGACCGCGCCGCCGGGCTCGTTCTCGGCCGCGTCCGGAGTGCCCAGCCGGGGCGACAATCCTGCCAGTGCAATTGATGCGCGCGCCGCCATCGTGAGCAGGCCGAGAGATGCCAGCCCGGCCGCCGCGGCGATGACGTGCAGTGGTGCCCCGCTGATCACACTCACCAGCGCCGCCAGCGCGATGATCGCGGCGCAGCACGACACGGCCGTCAATGTGACCACACCGCAACCCGATACGCGCATCGCCACCACCGACGTGGCCCCGGCCGCCGCTGCGGCCAGCAGGACACTGGGGGCACCGGGTGCGCCAGGCACCGCGGAGAAACCGGCAATACCGGCAAACGCGGTGGCGGTCACGCTCAGCGTCAGCCCCGCGGTGTTGTCCTTGAAGCCGCGGTGCGCGAGGGCCGCCAGCCCGACGGCGAGGGCGCCGGCCGCTATCAAGGCGACGGGCGTGCCGCTATCCCGTATCGCACTCGCGCCGAACATGTTACGCACGATCAGCAGCCCTGCGACGCCGACTGAGAGTGCCGCCGTCGCTGCACCGATGATCCGGGCTACGCGCCGACGTGACGGGTCGCGGGACGGCTCAGCGGTCGCGTCGAGGGAGGCCGAGACGGCCTCCGCTTCGTCGAGGTAACGGGGAGCGGGCAATGGCGTGGTGCTCCGGCTCAGCACCAGGACCGTACCGTCTCCAATATTGTTCTGCACCAATGTCATCGACGGATCCAATCCGGGCGCCCCGGGCACCGACAAGCGGTAGCGTCCGGCATCACCGCCGGGGCGGTCGACGTCGAGCATGTCAACGATCGGCGGAATCAGCACCGCGACAGGGATTCCGGCGGGCAAGGTGAGATCGACAACGGCGGTATCCCAGTGCACGGATACGTGTCGTAGCCCGGTATCGGTTGCAGGCAACAGCGAACCCTTCTTCGGATTAGCAGGGAACATAGCCAGGTCTGAGCGACCCGGTGTTCAGCTGTCCACAAGTGACTTGTCGTTGATGCCGGTGCTACTTACCGTCGTCGCACAAGGGAGGCATGAGATGACCCAGGCCATCGGGCCGGCGGGACCGCACATTCCGGCTGCCGACATCGTTGTTGACGCACCGCCGGACCTGCCGTCACCGGCATCGCCGGGCATGCTGCCGCGGCTGCTTCCGGTTGCGCTCTCCCTGGCGTGCATGGGTTTCATGGCAGCGGTGTTCACCGCGGGGTCCGGCATGAACCGCAGCCCCATGTTTCTGGCACTTTCGGCGATGATGCTGGTTTCGACCGCGGTGACCGGGCTGAGCGGTGGTGCCCGGCGGCGTGGCGGTGGGATCGACGCCGACCGGGACCGATATCTCGAATACCTGGCCGGGCTGAGCCGATCAGTGTCCGATATTGCCGTAGCGCAGCAAAAGTCATCAATCGATAACCATCCCGATCCCGATACGCTGTGGACGTTGATCGGCGGCCCGAGGATGTGGCAGCGGCGACCTACCGACGCCGAGTTCGGCCACCTACGGGTGGGGATGGGAACACAGCCGCTCGCTCGCCGATTGGTCGCCCCGCAGCTTCCCCCGGAGAACCTGCGTGATCCGGTCACCGCCATGGCACTTGCGCGATTCTTGACGGCGCACTCGACGATTCAGGCTCCGGTCACGATCGGCCTGCGCGACGGGACCCGCGTGAGGATCGACGGCGATGTCGCCGAGGTCCGCGGGCTCCTGCGAGCGATTCTGTGCCAACTCGCCGTGCTACATGCGCCCGATCGGGTGCTGATCGCCGCCGCCGCCGACGACGAGAATCGCGGTCACTGGGAGTGGTTGAAATGGCTGCCACACAACCAACATCCGGCGGCTGCCGACGAAGCGGGCCCGGTGCGGATGATCTATTCGAGCGCGGCCCAGGCACAGAGTGCTCTGGCCGCGGTCCAACGGCCCGACGTGCTGGTGGTGGTCGCCGACCTGGCCGGAGACGCCGATCCGATCGCCGGCGCCACCACCATTTCGGTCGGCACCAGCAGTGACGGCGCACCGGTGAAGATTTCGTCGACCGCCCAACTGGCGCCGGGATGGTGCCCCGACTGGATGTCGCCCATCGACGCGCTAGTTTGTGCGCGCCGGTTGGCCGGCTACGACGCGCGCGCGGGCGGGGCGAGGGGCTCTGCGCTCAATTGGGCCGAGCTGGCCGGACTTTCCGATCTGGATCGTTTCGACCCGGTCGCTCGGTGGCGTCACCGACCGCGACTTCGGGTACCGATCGGAATCACCGGAGAGGGCGCCACTGTCGAGCTGGACATCAAGGAACCGGCAGAAAACGGGATGGGCCCACATGGGCTGTGTATCGGCGCCACCGGGTCGGGAAAATCAGAGCTGCTGCGCACCATCGCGCTGGGCATGATGGCCCACAACTCCCCGGAAGCGCTCAACCTGCTGCTCGTCGACTTCAAAGGCGGCGCAACCTTTCTCGACTATGCGACCGCCCCACATGTGTCCGCGGTGATCACCAACCTGGCCGATGATGCGCCGCTGGTGGCGCGGATGCGCGATGCCCTGTCCGGTGAGATGAACCGTCGTCAGCAACTGCTGCGAACGGCGGGCTGCGCCAGCGTCGCGGCATACCAACGCGCGCGCCGGGCTGGTGTGGCATCGGCCCCGCTGCCCACGCTGTTCATCATCGTCGATGAGTTCTCCGAATTGCTCAGCCAACAACCCGATTTCGCCGACATGTTCGCAGCGATCGGGCGCCTTGGCCGGTCGCTGGGCATGCACCTGCTGCTGGCCAGTCAGCGCCTCGATGAGGGCCGGCTCCGCGGACTGGATGCCCATCTCTCGTACCGAATCTGCCTGAAAACGCTGTCCGCCGCCGAATCTCAGAGCGTACTGGGTAATCTCGACGCATATCGACTGCCGAACGCCCCTGGCGCCGGCTTCTTGCGCGTCGGCGCCGGTGAATCGATTCGCTTCCAGGCCGCCCTGGTATCGGCTCCGTTGCCGACGGATACGTCGGTCTCGTGCCGGGGCCTCGTTTCCGGTGCGGGTGTTCAGTACCAGGATCACCGGCGCCGTCAGCCGCGCCGCCGAAGCGGCCCCGAAACCCGAACGGACAGTCTCACATGCCGTCCTGGACCGGTTGTCTGGCCAGGGCCCACTCGCGCACCGCGTTTGGTTGCCCCCGCTCGAACGGGCGCCGGCGCTGCACGCCGTGCTCGCCGACGTAGAGTGCAGGCCGGGGAGCCTGGCCGTCCCAATCGGCATCGTCGACCGCCCCTTCGATCAGTGCCGCACACCGCTGATGGTCGACCTGTCCGGGGCGGCAGGGCACGTTGCGATCGTCGGCGCGCCTCAATCGGGAAAGTCGACGGCGCTGCGCACGCTCATTACGGCCCTGGCGGCGACGCATGATCCTGCCGACGTTCAGTTCTACTGCCTGGATTTCGGTGGCGGGGTGCTGTCGACGGTGCACACGCTGCCGCATGTGGGTGCGGTTGCCGGGCGTGCGGAACCGCGTCTGGCCGGCCGGATCGTCGCCGAATTCGAGTCGGTTGTTCGTCGCCGCGAAGCGGTGTTCCGCGAGCATGGCATCGCGTCGATCGCCCAATACCGCCAGCGGCTCATGAGCGAAGACCCGTTCGGTGACGTCTTCCTCGTCATCGACGGCTGGGCCAGCGTGCGCCAGGAATTCGAATCGCTGGAGGAGTCGATCACAGCGCTTGCGGCGCAGGGTCTTTCGTTTGGTGTACACGTGGTGTTGTCGGCTTCGCGATGGGCCGAGGTCCGGCCTTCGCTGAGGGACCAGATCGGCACTCGGATCGAGTTACGGATGGGCGATCCCGCGGACTCCGAAATCGACCGCAAGGCCGCGCGGCATGTGCCGCGCGACAGCCCTGGCCGTGGTCTTTCCCGGGAGGGCCTGCACATGGTGATTGCCTTGCCCATCGCCGAGGTACCCGCCGGTGAATCGGTTGCTCCGCCGATACCGCTACTGCCCCCGCACGTGGATCGCGAGGCATTGGTACGTGGATCGAACGCCGAGTTGGACTACGACGATGGTGCTCGGTCTGCGGGAGCACGGACTGAGCTCCGTGGACAATCGATTTCGAGCACCAGTCGCATCTGCTTGTGCTCGGCGACAACGAGTGCGGCAAGACCGCGACGCTGCGGACGCTGTGCCGCGAAATCGTCCGAACGAAGACGGCCATGCAAGCCCAGCTGTTGATCGTCGACTTTCGCCGCGCCTTGCTTGCTGTTGTCGAGTCGGAACATCTCAGCGGTTATGCCATGTCGCCCGCCGCGCTGGCCGTGTTGCTGCCCGGCCTGCTCGAGTCTCTGCAGGCGCGGATGCCGCCGCCCGACGCCAGCCAGGCCCAGTTGCGCGATGGCTCCTGGTGGTCTGGACCGGACCTCTATGTCATCGTCGATGACTACGACTTGGTGGCCACCACGGCGGGCAATCCGCTTGGGCCGATCATCGAATTCTTGCCGTATGCGGCAGATCTGGGGCTGCATCTGGTCATCGCCCGCCGCAGCGGCGGCATCGAGCGCGCGATGTTCGAGCCACTGTTGGCCAGTCTGCGCGACTTGGGTTGTATGTCGCTGATGATGAGCGGATGTCCAGCCTGAGCGCGCGTCGTTCGGTTCCATCGAGCCGATCGAGATTGGCGCCGGGCCGCGGCGTCCTGACCACTCGGGCCGGTGACGATGAACTTGTCCAGGTTGCCTGGAGCCCTCCTTGAGCGATCACCCGGCAATCGTCGAAGCCGGACCCAGAACCATCCGTCGATTATGTTGCGCCACAAACGCCGGCGCCGATGACGACACGGGCGAGACCGTGCGGGTCGCGCTGGACGCGATAGACGACCCGGTGGCGCTGATCGGGGAGCGCCCGGTGCGCGTCGCCGCATTGTGGGAATCCGCGCTGCGATCCGCAGCCCGCGGCCATTGCGACGCGATGGTCGTCATTCATCCGTCATGGTGGTCGGCCTCGCGCGTGCGTGTGGTGAGCGCTGCCGGTGCGGCCGTGGCAGGGCAGACGCGGACCCGGACGCGATCGTCGCTGCTGAGGGAGGCGTCCGGCGCGGCGCCCGATGCAACCGTGGTGATCGAAATCGCCGAGCGACTGGTGGCGATAACCGCAAACGAGGTCACCGCTGTACCGCGCAACGCGGAACCGCAGTCGGTCGCCCATGACGTTGCGGACGTCGTCGCCGGAATGTGCCCCGCAGCCGTGATGATCGACGTGCCGAGCACCGTCACCGGTTCGTCGGCGCTGGCGAGGCTGATCGCCGACCGCGGTGCGGGGGACCGGACAGAAGGGCCGAGACGTACTCGAAATCGACGACCTCCGGCTGGCCCGTCTCGCGCGGCCCGCGCGCCCGGCGCGGGTGGCAGTCGCACCCGTCGGTGCCGTACGACGGCGCGGTCGGACGCTGAGCGGACTCGGGGCGGCCGCGATCGTGGTCGCCGCGGCGGCACCGACCGCGGTGAGCATGGGCCGACCCGGTGGCGTCGTGCCGAAGCCGGTCCACGCCGCGCCGACAACCTTTTTGGTGGAAGGCCGGGTGGCGGTGTCGGTCCCGGCGGCGTGGTCGACCCAACGGGTGATCTACGGGCCGGGCTCGGCACGGGTACAGGTCACGTCGCCGACACGACCCCGAAGTGGCTTTGCACATCACCCAGTCCCCGGTCGCGGGCGAGACGCTGCGCGCCACCGCCGACCGGTTGAAGCGCGCGATCGACACCGAGCCCCCCGGGGTGTTCGTCGACTTCGATCCGTCGGGAACCAGCGCCGGCCGACCGGCGGTGACTTATCGCGAAGTGCGCGCCGGCCATCACGTGCGCTGGACGGTGCTGCTCGACGGCCCGGTTCGGATCAGCATCGGCTGCCAGAGCCGGCCTGGCGGCGAAGACGCCGTTCGCGATGCATGCGAGCAGGCGGTGCGATCCGCCCACGCGATCGGCTGAGAAATTCTGTGGAACCGACGGACGGTTGCGGGGGTCGTATTCGGTATGGCTGCATCGAACTCACTGAGCACCGACTTCGACCTGATGCGGTCGGTGGCAGGGTACCACCGACGCCCGCAACGAGGAAATCAGGGCGATGCTGCAGGCATTCGTCGGCCGCATGAACGGCGTGCCGCCGTCGGCGTGGGGTGGGCTCGCGGCCGCGCGCTTCAAAGATGTGATGGATCGCTGGAACGCGGAGTCGCTGAGGCTGTATCACGCATTGAACAACATCGCCGAGACCATCCGGCACAACGCGGCCACCCTGCAGGAGGCCGGGCAAAACCATGCACACCACATCGCCGCCGCCGGCGGAAACCTGTGACGAGAGGGGATCCCGATGGACCAGGTGCTTTCCTATAACTTCGGCGAAATCGAACACTCGGTGCGCCAGGAAATCCACTCCACGTCGGCCCGCTTCAACGCGGCATTGGACGAGCTGAGCTCCCAGATTGCACCGTTGCGGCAGCTCTGGACCAGTGAAGCGGCCACTGCCTACCAGGCTGAGCAGCTGAAGTGGCATCAGTCGGCGACCGCGCTCAACGAGATACTGGCCGAGCTGGGAAACGCCGTACGCGACGGCGCGCAAGAGGTGGCCAACGCCGACCGCCGGGCCGCCGGCGTCTGGGCGCGGTAGCGGCCGGAGAGACACCGCGCGGAGGTAGCCGCGCCGTGAGACTGTGTGGTCCTGGCGGAGGAGAGCCGCTGGGACCACACAGTCATTTTGACCTGCGGGGATGACGGTCGGTAAGCTGCTCCGTTGGCGTGCGGTACGCCGGGGCCTCGGGTCAATGTCGGTCGCCGAGACCAAGCCCCTACCGCGGACGCCTGACCGGCCCCCGGGTCACACCGGGATCACCCCGAGCCAAGAGGCTCGCAAAGAGAAAGTGGTAAGCGCTGTGCCTACGTACACGCCAAAGGCGGGTGACACCACGAGGTCGTGGCACGTCATCGACGCCACGGACGTGGTGCTTGGCCGCCTTGCCGTCGCGGCAGCCACCCTGCTGCGCGGCAAGCACAAGCCGACGTTCACCCCCAATGTCGACGGCGGCGACTTCGTCATCGTCATCAACGCCGACAAGGTCGCCTTCAGCGGCCAGAAGCTGGACAAGAAGCTGGCTTACCGCCACTCGGGGTATCCCGGCGGTCTGAGCAGCCGAACCATGCGCGAGCTGATGGACAAGCACCCCGACCGTGTCGTGGAGGACGCGATCGTCGGCATGCTGCCCAAGAACAAGCTCGCCCGTCAGATCGCGCGCAAGCTGCACGTTTACGCCGGTCCGACGCACCCCCACGCCGCACAACAGCCCGTTCCATACGAGATCAAGCAGGTGGCCCAGTGACCGAAACGACCGAGGCCGTGGACAACCCCGAAAACCCGGAGAACCCGAGGCCGCAGACGCCGCAGAAGCCGCAGAAGCCGTCGAGGCCGTCGCCGAGGTGACCGAGGCCCCGGCTGAGACCGCCGCGGCCCCCGCGCCCGCCGCGTCCTTCGTGTTCGACCGGCCCATCCAGACCGTCGGCCGCCGCAAGGAGGCCGTGGTGCGGGTGCGTCTGGTGCCCGGCACCGGCAAGTTCAACCTGAACGGCCGCACCCTGGAGAGCTACTTCCCCAACAAGGTCCACCAGCAGCTCATCAAGGCCCCGCTGGTCACCGTGGACCGGGTCGAGAGCTTCGACATCTACGCGCTGCTGCACGGCGGCGGCCCCTCCGGGCAGGCCGGCGCGCTGCGCCTGGGCATCGCGCGGGCGCTGATCGTCGCCCAGCCCGAGGACCGGCCCCCGCTGAAGAAGGCCGGCTTCCTCACGCGTGACCCGCGTGCCACCGAGCGCAAGAAGTACGGCCTGAAGAAGGCCCGTAAGGCGCCTCAGTACAGCAAGCGCTGATCAGCGGTCGCTATCTGGCCACAACTTGGCATCGTGGTGCACAAGTTGTGGCCGGTTGCGGCGTGTCTGTGCCCAGACGCGGCTCGTTTCGTTCACAAAGGAACGGGCAACGTTAGGTGCTAGTCCGAAACTGTGAGAGGTTTGGTCGCATGGGTCGACTATTCGGCACCGACGGTGTCCGTGGGGTCGCCAATCACGAGTTGACCGCCGAGCTGGCGCTGGCGCTGGGTTCTGCGGCGGCGCGGCATTTGGCGAGCGCGCCGGCACCGGGCCGGCGGGTCGCGGTGATCGGTCGCGATCCGCGGGCCAGCGGCGAGATGCTGGAGGCCGCGGTGATCGCCGGGCTGACCAGTCAAGGAGTCGACGCGCTGCGGGTCGGGGTCCTGCCCACCCCCGCGGTGGCCTACCTGACCGGTGCTTATGACGCCGACTTCGGGGTGATGATCTCGGCGTCGCACAACCCGATGCCCGACAACGGCATCAAGATCTTCGGGCCCGGCGGGCACAAGCTCGACGACGGCACCGAGGACCAGATCGAGGCGCTGCTCGCTGATGTCCCCGGGGATCCCGGGTTGCGTCCGGTCGGCGCCGGGATCGGCCGGGTCATCGACGCCGAGGACGCGGACGACCGCTACCTGCGCCACCTGAGCAAGGCCAGCACGCTGCGACTCGACGGGTTGACCGTGGTCGTGGACTGCGCCCACGGCGCAGCCTCCGCGGTGGCCCCGCGCGCCTACCGCGCGGCCGGTGCGCGCGTGATCGCGATCAACGCCGAGCCCAACGGGCTCAACATCAACGACAACTGCGGTTCCACGCACCTGGATTCGTTGCGCGCGGCCGTCGTCGCGCACCGCGCCGACCTGGGCCTGGCCCACGACGGGGACGCCGACCGCTGCCTGGCCATCGACGCCAACGGCAACCTGGTCGACGGCGACCACATCATGGTGGTGCTCGCGCTGGCGATGCAGGAGGCCGACGAACTGGCGTCCAAGACGCTGGTCGCCACCGTGATGAGCAACCTGGGGCTGCACCTGGCCATGCGCTCTGCGGGAATCACGGTGCGCACCACCGGCGTTGGCGACCGCTACGTCGTGGAGGAATTGCGCGCCGGTGACTACAGCCTGGGTGGCGAGCAGTCCGGCCACATCGTGATGCCCGCGCTGGGCTCGACCGGCGACGGCGTCGTCACCGGCCTGCGCCTGATGACTCGCATGGTGCAGACCGGCTCCTCGCTTGCCGAGCTGGCCTCGGCGATGCAGACGCTGCCGCAGGTGCTGATCAACGTCACCGTCGCCGATAAGGACACCGCCGCGACCGCGCCCTCGGTGCGCAACGCCGTCGGTCAGGCCGAGGCAGAACTGGGCGACACCGGACGAATCCTGTTGCGCCCGTCGGGAACCGAGCCGATGATCCGCGTCATGGTGGAAGCACCCGAAAAAGACATCGCTGCGCGGATCGCCACCCGGGTCGCCGAAGCGGTCAGCAACGCGCTGTAGATCTCCCCGGAACCCCGCCGCGACTGCGGGCGTCGGATAAGGCATGAAATCCGTTGGGGGAACACGCCCTGTAGCTATCGCCGGCATGCGGATCGACGCGCCGGCGACGCAACGTGTCGCTAACCAATTCGCCATGGCGGCCGAGTTCATCGACCGCGCGGTCAACGATCACCTGGCCAGGCTGGCGTTCGGTGGCGCCGGCGCGGGGCGCACGCACACCGCGCGCGGCGACGCCCTGCGCGTCGAAGCCGAGCGGCTGGTGGCACAGGTATCGCAGTGGTCACGCGCAACGGCGGAGATCGCCGTCGCGCTGCGGTCGAGCGCCGAGCGCTACGCCGACGCCGAACTGTATGCCGCGGCGCGGATCGCCTGACCCATGGCCGACCGGTTGGATGTGACCGCGCGCCTCGCCGAGGGCCGGGACGCCGTCGAGCGCACGCAGGCCTACGTGCAGGCCTGCCATGCGCTTGGCTACGAAAACTCGGATTTGACAACGCATCCCGCCCAGATTCGCGAGTGGTATGCGAGCGAGGACGGTCTCGACCTGCGCGCGCTGGACCGCGACTGTGCGGAGCTGCGTGCGGCCGGAGTGGTGGCGGCCGAAGCGCTGCGGATGCAGCGCGCGCAGGTGGCCGAGCTGGCCGCGGCGTGGACGGGCCCGAGCGGTGACGCCGCGGTTCAGCTGTTGCAGCGGCATTGCGACACCGCGGACGCCGTGGCCACCGAACTGCGCGCGGCCGCCCAACGATACGAGTCGCTGCGCGACAACCTCTGGTATCTCATCGATTCGGAGGTAGCGACCACTATCGCGGTCGATGACCGCGTGCGTGTGCAGCGGCCGGCATGGCTGGCCGCGGCTGCAGCGGTGACGGCGGGGGACCGGGACGGCGCGGCCGACATGGTGCGCAACCAGGTAATGCCGTACGTGGACAACGACATTCGCAATGACTGGTTGACGGCGATGCGGTCTACCTCGGATGGGGTCGATACGTCCTACGCCATGGTCATCGACAAGATGACGGCCGTCCCAACGGCGCGCTTCGAGTTGCCCGGCGATCTCGGGACGGGCGTTGCACCGGTGCAGCTCGCCCCGCCGGTGGCCGCCGCGCCCCCACCGGCCGTGGATCCCGCGCCGACGTCGACGGCCGCTATGTCCGATCCGGGCCTCAGTGCCGCAACATATTCGGGGACTCCGGCACCGGCGCCGCTCGCTGCCGCGCCGCCCGCGGACTGGGGAACCGCGCTCGGCGACGCCCTGGGCATGCCGACGGGTGACCTCGGTGGTGGGTTCGGCGGTGGTGACCTCGGTAGTGGGCTCGGCGGGGGCGGCGGGTTGCTCGGGCTCGCCGGCAGGATCGTCGATGCGGTGAGCGGGCTGATCGGATCGGCGGGCGACGGACTGGACGGTGCGAACGGCCTGAACGACGACAGCGAACACCCTTTCGACGAAAACCCGTTCCCCGCAGAAGATCCCGAAGATAGCGACGGCGAGCCCGAGCAACCCACCACCGCCGACGACAAGGCCGCCGAAGCTCCCGCCGAGGCCGATCAGGCCCACCCCG
Source organism: uncultured Actinomycetota bacterium (assembly GCA_963849935.1). Taxonomy (GTDB): domain Bacteria; phylum Actinomycetota; class Actinomycetes; order Mycobacteriales; family Mycobacteriaceae; genus Mycobacterium. Next base: position 9,740 of record CAWKJQ010000010.1, on the reverse strand, counting down.
TTGACGAGACTGGGCCCGAGCCCGACGACGCGATCCAACCGGTCGAGACCCCACCCCCGGCCCCGGCCGATGCACCGCCACCGGGCGAGCCGCCGGTGCCTCCCGCCGCCCCGGCCGCCGAGCCGGTACCGCCAGCCGACACGGCGGCAACGCCGTGCGAGATTGCCGCGGACCAACTTCCGCAAGCCGGGCAGTGAGTCCTTCAGGGTTGCAGCTTCAGGGCTTCCTCGACGAAGCGCATGGATTCGGCGCGGTCGGCGGCCAACGGGTTCACCAACAGCGTGGTCACCCCGGCCTCGGCGAAGGCGGCCATGCGCTCGGCGACGTACCCGGGTGGCCCGATCAGCGACATGCCGCGCACCAGCTCGTCGGGCACCGCGTCGATCGCCTCCTGCTTGCGGCCGGACAGGTACAGCTCCTGGATTCGATCGGCGACCTGCCCGAACCCGTAGCGCGTCGCCAAATTGTGGTAGAAGTTGCGGCCTTTGGCGCCCATCCCGCCGATGTAGAGACCGAGCTGCGGCTTGACCCAGGCCAGCCGCTCGTCGACGTTGTCCCCGATGGCCAACGACGCGTGCACCATCACATCGAGCGGTCCCAACGCGGGATCACGCTTGGCGGCACCGGCCGCCAGGGCGTCGCCCCAGATCGACGCGGCCTTGTCCGGCAGGTAGAAGACCGGCTGCCACCCCTCGGCGATCTCGGCGGTGAGTTCGACGTTCTTGGGCCCCAGCGCGGCGATGCTGACCGGAATTCGTTCGCGCACAGGATGATTGATGAGTTGCAGCGACTTGCCCAGGCCCGTCCCACGATCCGCGGGCAACGGGAGCTGGTAGTGCTTGCCGTAGTACTGCACGCGTTCGCGGCGCCACACCTTGCGACAGATCTCCACGATCTCGCGGGTGCGGCCGATCGGGGCGTCAAACGGGACGCCGTGGAATCCCTCGATCACCTGCGGCCCGGAGGTGCCGATGCCGAGGCGGAATCGCCCGTCGGACACGTAGTCCAGGCCCGCGGCCGTCATCGCCAGCAGCGACGGCGTGCGGATGTAGATGGGCAGCACGCCGGAAGCCAGTTCGACGGTGTTGGTCTTGGCGGCCAGGTATCCCAGCTGGCTGATGGCGTCGAAGGCGTACGCCTCGGCCACCACCACGACTTCGATGCCGGACCTCTCGAGGTCGACCACGCGGTCCACGGCCTCGTGAAAGCCGCCCGAATAATCCAGAGCGATCCCGATGCGCATCAATGACACTTACCACGCGGCGGCGCGGGCGGGATGCGCTCGGGCCGGACCAGCGACCCGCGAGGCCAATTCACCTCTCGGCGTCGCCGTCTCACTTCAGCAGGGCGACGATCTTCTCTTCCAGGGGAATCGCTTCGGCCTCGGGGTCGACCGCCTCGGTGCCCGGCAGCTGCACGTCCGGATCGGCGAAGTCGCGATACTTCTTGTCCCCGCCCAGGGTGTGGAGCAGGTAGCCGGTCAACAGCGCCCGGACCGACCGCTGGGTGCGCCGGTGCGGTCCGGCCAGGCCCAAGGACCTTGGTCAGTCGCCGGCCCTCGGCCAGACCGCCGGATTCGGCCTTGCTCACGATGCGTAGCGTCGCCGCGTCCCACGCGTCGGCGAGCGACAACGCGTTGGAGTTCAGCGTTTTTGCCTCGCCCGGCGCGGTGAAGATCACCCCCGGAACTTTCAAAGTCGCGGCCGGCTGCTGGGCCGGCGGACTGGTGACGCTGGGAAAAAGCGCCGCCACCGCCGCCGGCTTGGACGGCATCCCGGCCGCGGCGAACACCGCCGCCGAGCCGCCGAAACCGTGGCCGACCACGCCGAGCTTGGCGGGATGCACGCTGATCTTGCCCGGGCCGAGCCGCACGCTCGACACGATGTCCAGCGCGGTGCCCAGGTCGAAGGCGAAGTTCAGCACCGACGGCGCCAGGCCGCGCTGGGTGTCGGGCGCGCCGGCCACGATGCCCCACGACGCCAGATGCTCGAGCAGGTTCGCATACCGCGCCGTACCGGCGAGCCAGTCGTGGCCGAACGCCACGCCGGGCAGATTCAACCCCTCCTCCGGGGTGTACACCACACCCGGGAGGCCCGCAAAGGCCAGGTCACCACGCAAAACCCGGTGCGGACCACGGCGGCTGAGGGCTGCGACGAGCTTGCGGATGCGGGCCACGCGTTGACGTTAGCGCATCGCGATCGGGCTCCGCGTGTGAAGCAACGCCGGCCGGCTCGCGCCGTTTCCCGAGCGGTTCTAACCCCTGACCTCGATGAGACCCGCTCGCCATAGCGCCGCGTAGAGCTGGCGCAGCGGGATGGACAGCAACCGGGTGGTCAGGTCCGTCAGTGGGTCTCCGGAACCGGCCCGCGCCTGCGGGCCCGGCTTGGATGTATGTGTGGGCGCCGGTGCCACTGAGGCGGGCACCACATCGTCGTAGCGAACTGCGGTCATGATTGCCTCCTCATGGCGCCGGATAGGCGGTTGGAGAAAGTTACGCATCTCGATACGACCCGATGCACAATTCCCGGTTAACAACCACTGACGATTGAATTCATGGTTCGGCTAAAAGTGTGTTCCCAGGTAGCCGGATTATCCGGCTGAAGCCAAATAATAGCCTGACTTCGAATGGATAACCGCGGGTTCGCTGCCGACACGCTGTGGGATCGGGAGCGGGCGGGCTTCAAGCGGCTCGTCCTTTCCCTGCGATCCGATTACTTTCGGTCTTTGCTGGCATATTGAATGTTAGGGGCGAGCATCCGCATGCTGGGGATGCAAATGAAAACGTCACGAATACACCAGGTGAAAATCGTTTCCGCCGATTGTGACGAGTGCGTGAATGAAACCGCCGGCGACCCGGCGCGGGGCACGTGGGTGGATGGGTCCGGCAACGCGGGCTTTCGCACAGGTGGGCGGTCTGACGCCGACCGCGGGGTGCCGGGTTGGTGGTCCGCCTGCACTACCCTGTTCAGAATGTGCGGAATCGTCGGCTACGTCGGGCAGCAGCCCGCCTGTGAGGTCGTCATGGCCGCGCTGCGCCGGATGGAGTACCGCGGTTACGACTCCTCGGGGGTCGCCCTGGTCAACGGTGACGGCACCCTGACGGTCAGCCGTCGTGCCGGCCGGCTGGCCAACCTCGAAGAGGCGGTAGCCCAGATGCCGCCGTCGTCACTGACCGGAACGACCGGTCTGGGCCACACTCGGTGGGCCACCCACGGACGCCCGACCGACCGCAACGCCCACCCGCACCGCGACGCCGCGGGCAAGATCGCGGTGGTCCACAACGGCATCATCGAGAACTACGCCACCCTGCGGCACGAACTCGAGGCCCAGGGTGTGGAGTTCGCCAGCGACACCGACACCGAGGTGGCGGTCCATCTGGTGGCGCAGGCGTATCGGCACGGCGGCACCGCAGGCGATTTCGTCGGGTCGGTGCTGGCCGTGCTGCGCCGCCTCGACGGCCACTTCACGTTGGTGTTCGCCAACGCCGACGAGCCCGGAACCATCGTCGCCGCACGCCGCTCCACCCCGCTCGTGATCGGGATCGGCGACGGCGAGATGTTCGTCGGCTCCGACGTCGCGGCGTTCATCCCGCACACCCGCGACGCCATCGAACTCGGCCAGGACCAGGCGGTGGTGATCACCGCGAACGGCTATCGGATCACCGACTTCGACGGCAACGACGACCTGGGACCCGGGGCGTACCGCGAGTTCCATATCGACTGGGATCTGGCCGCCGCCGAAAAGGGCGGCTACGAGTACTTCATGCTCAAGGAGATCGCCGAGCAGCCCGCCGCCGTGGCCGACACCCTGCTGGGGCACTTCGTCGACGGCCGGATCGTGCTGGACGAACAGCGCCTTTCCGATCAGGAACTCCGCGAGATCGACAAGGTGTTCGTGGTGGCCTGCGGCACCGCGTATCACTCCGGACTGCTGGCGAAGTACGCGATCGAGCACTGGACCCGGCTGCCGGTCGAGGTCGAGCTGGCCAGCGAATTCCGTTACCGCGACCCGGTTCTGGACCGCAGCACCCTGGTGGTCGCCATCTCGCAGTCCGGCGAGACCGCGGACACCCTCGAAGCGGTCCGGCACGCCAAGGAGCAGAAGGCGAAGGTCTTGGCGATCTGCAACACCAACGGCTCGCAGATTCCGCGCGAGTGTGACGCCGTGCTGTACACCCGCGCCGGCCCGGAGATCGGGGTGGCCTCCACCAAGACGTTTTTGGCGCAGATCGCAGCGAACTATCTGGTCGGGCTGGCGCTGGCGCAGGCCCGCGGGACCAAGTATCCCGACGAGGTGCAGCGCGAATACCACGAGCTCGAAGCGATGCCGGACCTCGTGGCGCGCGTCATCGCGACGATCAAGCCGGTGGCCGCCCTGGCCTATCAATTCGCCCAGTCCCCGACGGTGCTGTTCCTGGGCCGCCACGTCGGATACCCGGTGGCACTGGAAGGCGCGCTGAAACTCAAGGAATTGGCGTACATGCACGCCGAGGGATTCGCCGCCGGCGAACTCAAGCACGGGCCAATCGCGCTGATCGAAGACGACCTGCCGGTCATCGTGGTCATGCCGTCGCCCAAGTGGTCGGCCGTGCTGCACGCCAAGTTGTTGTCCAACATCCGCGAGATCCAGGCGCGCGGCGCGATCACCATCGTCATCGCCGAGGAGGGCGACGACACCGTGCGCCCGTACGCCGACCACCTGATCGAAATTCCTTCTGTGTCAACGCTTCTGCAGCCGCTGCTGTCGACCATCCCGCTGCAGGTATTCGCCGCCTCGGTGGCACAGGCCCGCGGTTACGACGTCGACAAGCCGCGAAACCTGGCCAAGTCCGTCACCGTTGAATAGGCCCGCGCCGCTTCGGCCGTAATGGCCGCCGGCACCCGTGTGTTCCATTACATTGCCCGGGAAAGACATTTCCGTTGAATGTTGGGAGGAACGTGCGAAGCGCGGTCATGCGATTCGGCATCGTCGGCTTGGTCGCTGTGGGCATCGCGGCATACGTCGCGTCGGTTGCGCTGTACGCCCACAGCGGTAACTGGCATCGCGCGGTGGATCCTCCAACGGTCGGCGACCGGACCAGGGCGACGTTGACGGTGGAAGACATCCAGTCGAACTACAGCGCGCTCAACGCCAACCTGACCGTTTCCCCCGGAGCATCGCTGCTGGATCCGCAGACCCAGCACCTCAACCAAGACGTCAGCATCAGAGTCAGGTCCGTCGCAACGCCCGTTCGCCGCAGCTGGACGAAGGGAATGCTGCCCGGCGTCTTTCCCGTCCCGCTAACGGTCGCGGGCGACATCGAGAAGTGGCCATTCGACGACTACCGCTCGGGGCCGATCGAGGTTGAACTCATCCGCGGCGAGGGGAGCGTCCCCGAACAGGTACCCGTGACGTTCGTCGACCGTTTTCCCGGCTGGCATCTCGAAGTCACCAAGCCCGGCGAGCTCGGTCCCTACCACCTGGAGCTGGAGAGGTCGCTGAGCGCGGCGGCGTTCGGTGTCGCCATCCTCGCGGTGCTCGTCGCCATCGCCGGTGTGGCCCTGTTCGTCGCGATCCAGACCGTGCGCGACCGGCGGAAGTTCCAGCCACCCATGACGACGTGGTATGCGGCGATGCTGTTCGCGGTGGTGCCGCTGAGGAACGCCCTCCCCGGCTCGCCGCCCTTTGGCGGATGGATCGATATTGCGCTCGTGATGTGGGTGCTCGTCGTGCTGGTGATCTCGATGCTGCTCTACATCGCCTGTTGGTGGCGGCATCTTCGACACGATGTCCCCGTGCCGGCCGAACCCGCCCCCGCACCGGCGGATCCGGCCCCCGCGACCGCGAAGTAGCCGATCGCCGGCGACGTGTTGCCACCGAAGTTTGTCCGGCACCCCGCCGCGCGTGCGAAGGTTGATGTTGTGGCGCATCCATCGGTTCGCAGACGAGTGCGCAGCATGACGCTGGTGGTCTGGCATTTCGTCTTCAGCGCGCCGCTGACCTACGGCTGGCTGTTGGTGCTGATGATCACGACGTTCATCCAGACCCATCTCACCGGCCGGGAGCTGCACTCGGTGCTGCTGCACCGCTCCACCAACATTCACGAGTTGGGCAGCGACCCGCTCGGCGTCCTTTTCGCCAGTCTGCTGTGGATCGACGGCAGGAACTTCGAGCCCTACCTGCTGCTGTTCACTTTGTTTCTGGCGCCGGCCGAACACTGGCTCGGCCAGCTCCGCTGGCTCACTGTCGGATTGAGCTCGCACATCCTTGCCACCTACATCAGCGAAGGCATCCTCTACTTCGCGATCGAGGACCACGACGCCCCGCAACGGCTGATACACGCGCGCGACATCGGGGTCAGCTACTTCCTCGTCGGAGTGATGGCCGTGCTGAGCTACCACATCGTCCGGCCGTGGCGCTGGGGGTATCTGGCGGTGTTGTTCATCATCTTCGGTTTCCCGCTGATCACGATGGGCAATGAATTGAACTTCACCGCGATCGGGCACTTCACCTCGATCCTCATCGGCCTGTGCTTCTACCCGATGACACGCACGAGCTCCAAACGCAGTAGCCCGTTGAGTCCCGCGGGCCTGCGGGCCATGGCGCGCCGCAACGTGCCGCCGGAGACCCCGACCTGATGCGGCATTACTACTCCGTAGACGCGATCCGCCAGGCCGAGGCGCCACTGCTGGCCAGCCTGCCCGACGGTGCGCTGATGAGGCGCGCGGCTTATGGGCTGGCCACCGAGATCATCGGCGAGTTAGCCGCCCGCACCGGCGGGGTAACCGGGCGGCGTGTGTGCGCGGTCGTCGGCTCGGGGGACAACGGCGGAGACGCGCTGTGGGCGGCCACCTTCCTGCGCCGTCGGGGCGCGGCCGCCGACGCGATCCTGCTCAACCCCGAGCGCACCCACCGCAACGGCCTGGCGGCGTTTCGGCGGGCCGGTGGTCGCATCGTCGAAACTGTCTCCCGACAACGGATCTCGTCATCGACGGCGTGGTCGGCATCTCCGGCTCCGGAGCGCTGCGACCCGCCGCGGCGGACATCTTCGCCGCGGTCGACGATGCGCGAATCCCGGTGATCGCCGTCGACATTCCCAGCGGCATCGACGCGGCGACCGGGGCGATCACCGGCCCCGCGGTGCACGCCGTGCTGACCGTCACCTTCGGTGGGCTCAAACCCGTGCACGCGCTCGCCGACTGCGGACGGGTGCGGCTGATCGACATCGGCCTCGAGCTGCCCGACACCGACGTGCTGGGTTTCGAGGCCGCCGACGTGACCGCCCGCTGGCCGGTGCCCGGGCCCCACGACGACAAGTACACCCAGGGGGTCACCGGCGTGATGGCCGGCTCGTCGACATATCCGGGCGCCGCCGTGCTGTGCACCGGCGCCGCGGTCGCGGCGACCTCCGGCATGGTGCGCTACGCCGGCAGCGCGCACCGCGAGGTGCTCGCGCAGTGGCCTGAGGTCATCGCCTCGCCCACTCCGGCGGCGGCCGGCCGGGTGCAGTCCTGGGTCGTCGGGCCGGGACTGGGCACCGACGACACCGGCGCCGCCGCGCTGTGGTTCGCGCTGCAAACCGACCTGCCGGTGGTCGTGGACGCCGACGGGCTGACGATCCTCGCGGCCCACCCCGACTTGGTTGTCACCCGCGCCGCGCCGACCGTGCTCACCCCGCACGCCGGCGAATTCGCCCGGCTGGCGGGTCACCCGCCCGGCGACGACCGCGTCGGCGCTTGCCGCAAGCTGGCCGACGCGTTCGGTGCGACCGTGCTGCTCAAGGGCAACGTAACCGTCGTCGCCGACCCGGGCGGTCCCGTCTACCTCAATCCGGCCGGGCAGTCCTGGGCCGCCACCGCCGGATCGGGTGACGTGCTGTCCGGGATGATCGGCGCGCTGCTGGCCGCCGGCCTGCCGCCGGCCGAGGCGGCCGCGACCGCGGCCTTCGTGCACGCGCGCGCGGCGGCGCTCTCGGCCGCCGATCCGGGCCCCGGTGAAGCGCCCACATCGTCGTCCCGCATGGTTCCGCACATCCGGGCGGCGCTCGCCGCCCTTTAGAGCAAAGGAATTCCCAGTGCCGCAACATCCGTCGCTGCCCGCGCACGCCATCGCGCCCGCCTACACCGGCCGCCTGTTCACCTCGCCGGTGCCGGCCCTGCGAATGCCCGACGAGTCGATGGATCCCGAGGCCGCCTACCGCTTCATTCACGACGAGCTGATGCTCGACGGAAGTTCGCGACTGAACCTGGCGACGTTCGTCACCACCTGGATGGACCCCGAGGCGGGCCGGCTGATGGCCGAGACGTTCGACAAGAACATGATCGATAAGGACGAGTACCCGGCGACGGCGGCCATCGAGCAGCGCTGCGTGTGCATGGTGGCCGACCTGTTTCACGCCGACGGCCTGAACGACGCCGACCCGTCCAGCGCCTGCGGGGTGTCCACGATCGGGTCCAGCGAGGCGGTGATGCTCGGCGGCCTGGCGATGAAGTGGCGCTGGCGGGCCAAGGTCGGTAAGGGCTGGGAGACCCGCCGCCCCAACCTGGTCATGGGCTCCAACGTCCAGGTGGTCTGGGAGAAGTTCTGCCGCTACTTCGACGTCGAACCCCGCTATCTGCCGATGGAGGAGGGGCGCTACGTCATCACCCCCGAGCAGGTGGTCGACGCCGTCGACGAGGACACCATCGGCGTGGTGGCGATCCTGGGCACCACCTACACCGGCGAGCTAGAACCCGTCGCCGACATTTGCGGCGCGCTGGACAAGCTGGCCGCCGGCGGGGGCGTGGACGTCCCGGTGCACGTCGACGCGGCCAGCGGCGGGTTCGTCGTGCCGTTTCTGCACCCCGAGCTGAAGTGGGATTTCCGGCTGCCGCGGGTGGTGTCCATCAACGTCAGCGGCCACAAGTACGGGCTGACCTATCCCGGCGTCGGGTTCGTGGTGTGGCGCAGCAAGGAGTACCTGCCCGACGACCTGGTGTTCCGGGTCAACTACCTCGGCGGCGACATGCCGACCTTCACTTTGAATTTCTCCCGCGCCGGCAACCAGGTGGTCGGCCAGTACTACAACTTCCTGCGGCTGGGCCGCGAGGGATACACGCAGGTGATGCAGTCGCTGTCGTCGACGGCTCGCTGGCTGGGGGAGCAACTGCGGGTCGGCGACCACTGCCAGCTGATCTCGGATGGTTCGGCGATCCCGGTGGTCGCCTTCCGCCTGCAGCGCGGCCTCGGCTACACCGAGTTCGACGTCTCCCACGAGTTGCGCGGATACGGCTGGCAGGTGCCGGCTTACACCATGCCCGAGAACGCCACGGACATATCGGTGCTGCGCATCGTGGTGCGCGAGGGTCTGTCCGCCGACCTGGCCCGCGCCCTGCACGACGACGCCCGCACCGCGCTGGCGTCGCTGGACAAGCTGAAGCCGGGCGGGCACTACAGCGCTGAGCACTTCGCGCACTGAGTCGGGGCGTCCCCGCGGGGTTCTGCCGACCGAGTTGTCACACTGGTCACAGTGGTCCCGTCGGGGAGGCAATGTGCGTGCTGCCCGCCTTTTAGCGACAACGTCGCGGCGGCGGCGTTATTGCCGGGGATTGTCGCGCGGAGGCGGGCAATCGCATGTCCTTTCGCCGCCGGGGCGCGTGTGGCCACTGTGACCCGTGCGACGAGGCGACCCGGTTGTGTGCGAGTCCGCCCGCCGTCGGCGAACGGTGTGCCCGACCCGTTCTGGGACAATGGCGGCTGCGAACTGACAGATAGACGAGTGG
>CAWKJQ010000009.1:0-140361 GCA_963849935.1 uncultured Actinomycetota bacterium | reverse complement strand
CTGGCCCGGCTGTGGCAGTCGTGGGGCATCGAACCCGACGTGTGCTCGGGCACAGCGTGGGTCAGTACGCGGCCGCGTGTGTGGCCGGTGTATTCAGCCTGGAGGACGGGGTGCGGTTGCTCGCCGAGCGCGGGCGGTTGTTCGGCAACCTGCCAGAGGGCGGCCGGATGGTGGCGGTGTTCGCTGACGCCGAGCACGTGGAGGATGTCGCGGACGAATTCCCGAAAATTTCGGTCGCCGCCTACAACGGCCCGAACACGGTCCTGTCGGGTCCGGTCGAGGACCTGGAAAAGATCGTCGCCAAGTGCAGCACCGACGGAATTCGCGGCACCTGGCTGGACCGAGTCACGCCTTCCATTCCGAGCTACTCGAGCCCGCACTTGACGAATTCGAGTCCTATGCAAGGCGATTCGAGTTCGCGGTTCCGACCCTGCCGCTGGTCTGCAACCGCACCGGAGCGGTCCTCACGGCTGGAACGGCATTGGACGCACACTACTGGCGACGGCATTCCCGCCAGCCGGTGCAGTTCGCCGAAAGCGTCCGCACCATCGAGCAGCTCGGATGCTCGGTGCTCATGGAGATCGGCCCGCAACCGGTTCTGACAGCGGCCGCGACGCAGGCGTGGCCGGAATACTCTGCCCCGCCGCGTGCCATCGCGTCGGCGCGCAAGGGCGTCGATGCCCGGCTGCAGATTGCCGAAGCTCTCGCCGCCGCGTACGTCGCCGGGCATCGGCCCGAATTCGCCATCGTTCATCACGGTTCACACCGCAAAGTCGAACTGCCCACGTATCCGTTCCAGCACCGTCGCTACTGGCCCAAGACATCCGGCATCCGCGCCGACGGCGCCGCCGTGTCCGGAATCCTGGGCTTCGCACAGGATCTCGCCTCGGGGGACGTCGTCTACACCAGTCGGCTGTCCATCAAGTCCCAGCCCTGGCTGTCGGATCACGTGATCTACGGCACCGTAGTGGTGCCTGGCGCCACGTACGCGGCCATGGCGCTCGCAGCCGTGCCATCACCGGCGCAGGTGCGTGACGTCTATTTCTACGAGCCGATCATATTGGGAGACAAGAATTCTCGTGAGGTGCAGCTGTCTCTGCACCCGCTGAGGATGGCGGCACCTGGACCTTCCGGGTGCACAGCCGCCCATACGGTGACCGCGAGGCCGAATGGTCGTTGAACGCCGAAGGAACACTGAACACCGGGAGCGGCGGTGACGATGAACCGGCCCCCGCTGCGCCGGATTCCATCGACGCCGCAACCGAACGGTTGACCCGCAGGCGTCCCCAGGAGTTGTTCGACAGCTTCGCCGACAACGAGCTGGCCTGGGGCCCACCTGGTCCACCTCCCTGAAGTCCCTCTGGGTCGGTGGGGATGAGGCGATCGGCGATATCGCGGTGGGCGCCGAACTCGGCGAGCAGCTCGGCAGCGAGCCGATCCATCCGGTGCTCCTGGACCTGTGCACCGGAATCGCCGGTGGCGTGCTCGCGGGCGCGCAAGCCGACGACGAGGGATTCGACGCCGGCCCCTTGGCGGCGAACGCGCACACCAATGGGTCGTCGGCAGCGCCACGGCCCAAGCTTGACGGCGATCTGTTCTTGCCGTTGCGATATGGGCGCGTAGTGCTGCATGACCGGATGCCCCGGCGGTTCTCTGCCGCGCGAAGTGGCAAAGTGGCGGCTTCGACAGCGAAACGCAGGTCTTCGATCTGGCCTTCGTTGACCGGGATGGCAACGAGCTGGGCGGAATTCGCGAGTTCACCGTGAAGCGCGCGCCCCGCGAGGCGTTGCTGCGAGGACTCGGTGGCGACGCTACCCGGCTCCTGTACACCCTCGGGTGGCACGAGGTGTCCTCGCCGGAGTCCAACGGTGACGGTGGGGCTACCGCGAAAGCTAACGGCACCTGGCTGATTGCCGGATTCGACGAGTTGGCGGCCAGCGTCCCGGGTTCCATCGCGATCGACCGCTCGACCGATTCCGAGCAATGGAAGCAACTCATCGCGCAGGCCCAAGAGGACCATGCGCCGGTCTCCGGCATCGTCTGGCGAAGCACTCAACAACCGAGCGCGGAAGAGTCGAGCGCCGCATTCGCCGCGCGACTGGAGACCGAGATCGGCAGCCTGCTCAGCGCCGTTCATGCCCGGCTGCAAAACGACCTGGCGAAACTGCCCGGCGGATTGTGGATCATCACCGAGCGGGCGGTGGCCACAGAATCCAGCGAGCCGGTCGATCCGGTACAGGCGGCGCTCTGGGGACTCGGACGCAACGTCATCACCGAGGAGCCGGCCCTGCGCTGCAGGCTCGTCGACCACGACGGGTCCGACGAGGCCGTGAGCTCGCTGGCCGGCCTTCTCGCCACGTCCAACGCAGCTCTTCAAGAACCGGAACTCGCACTGCGACAAGGGAAGTTCCTGGCGTCCCGGCTACTGCCGTGGTCGCGCAGCGGCAACCTCGCGATACCTCGCGCAGGCGACTACGTCCTGGCACCCACCGAACGGGGCGCGATCGACAACCTGCACGTGACCCAGACGGAAGTGCTGCCGCCGGACGAGGGCTATGTGCAAATTCGCGTGGAGGCCGCCGGTCTCAACTTCCGGGATGTGCTCAACGTGCTCGGCCTCTACCCGGGCGATCCGGGGCTGATCGGCGGTGACGTCTCCGGGATCGTCACTGAAATCGGCACCGGCGTCACCGGCTTCGAGGTGGGCCAACGCGTCTACGGCATCGTGCAGGGGGCGTTCGCCAGCCGGGTCAACGTGCCGGCCCAGTTCCTGGCACCGGTGCCGAACCGGCTGAGTGCGGTGGCGGCGGCGAGTATGCCGGCCGCGGCGCTCACCGCCCGGCTCGCTTTCGACTGGGCTCAACTGCGTCCCGGCGATCGAGTGCTCGTTCACGCCGCCAGCGGCGGTGTCGGGCTGGCCGCAATCCAGTTGGCACGGCAGCGCGGCGCGATCGTCTTCGCCACCGCCAGCACCTACAAGCGTGCGACGCTGCGCAAAATGGGCGTGGAATACATATACGACTCGCGCAGCACAGATTTCGCGGATCAGATCCTCGCCGACACCGAGGGTGCGGGCGTGGACGTCGTGCTCAACAGCCTGACCAACGAAGGATTCGTCGCGGCGACCGTGCGGGCGACCGCCCAGAATGGCCGCTTCGCTGAGATCGCCAAGCGCGACATCTGGACTCCGGAGCAGATGGCCGCCGCCCGTCCCGATATCAACTACGAAATCGTCGCGTTGGACGGCACCATGGAGCGGGAACCCGACCGTATCCGGGGCATGCTGGCCGAGGTGTCGGACGGCTTGGCCAGCGGCGAGTGGGAGCCGCTTCCTGTCGAGATCTACCCGCTGACGGAGGCGAAGACCGCGTTCCGTCGCATGCAGCAGGCGCGCCATATCGGCAAGATCGTGCTGCAGATCCCGAATCCCCTACAGGCGCGCGGCGATCGGAGCTATCTGATCACCGGCGGGCTCGGCGCACTCGGCCTGAACACATGCGCCCACCTCGCCCAACTGGGGGCCGGCGACATCGTGTTAACCAGCCGGCGGATGCCGAACGCGGACGCCCAACAGGCAATCGCCAACATCACAGAGCGCTACCGGTGCCGGATCCATACCTTTGCGACCGACGTCGGCGACGAGCGCCAGGTTACAGAGCTGCTGGAGCGGATCCGGGCGGAGTTGCCGCCGCTCGCAGGGGTGGCGCACTTGGCGGGTGTGATCGACGACGCGCTGCTTCCGCAGCAGAGCCCGGAGCGGTTCCGAACAACGTTGGCGCCAAAGGCCTTCGGCGCCTACCACCTACACCGGTTGACGAAGGACGACGATCTCGACTTCTTCATCGTGTACTCCTCGCTGGCCAGCTTGCTCGGTTCACCCGGCCAGGCCAATTACGCGACCGCCAATGCGGCGCTCGACGGGCTCGTTGCGGAACGCAAGGCGCAGGGCCTGCCGGCGACCACCGTCAACTGGGGTCCCTGGGCGAACGCCGGTATGGCCGCTTCGCAGGCCGCGAGCGCCAATCTCACTGCGCTGGGCTTGATTCCGCTGGAACCCGGCATGGCCCTCAACGCGCTAGGCGAAATCATCGCCCACGGCGTCGGGCAGGCGACCGTCATCAAAGCCAATTGGCAGCGTGCGGCGAAGGTCCTGGGCAACTCCCGCCCACCGATTCTCGACCACGTGCTGCCCAGCGCTGTCGCGACGACAGCCGTCGACAGCGAGTTGCTCCGACAACTACGCGACGTACCCGTTGCGCAGCGCGGCAGCTTCCTCACCGAACACCTGCAGAACGAGCTGCAAGGCTTCCTGCGGCTTGCGCAGCTGCCGGCCGCGACTAGCCGGTTCCTGGAGCTGGGGATGGATTCACTGATGGCGGTCGAACTTCGTAACCGGTTGCTCGGCCAGTTCGGTAGCGCGTTCACCATCACCACAACCGCGGTATTCGACTATCCGACGATCGGTTCGCTCGCCGAATACCTGGCGGGTCAGGTGCCGGAGGGTGAGACCGAATCCGCAGCCGTATCCGCATCCAGCCGATGATCGAAGCGCTCGAAACGCGCTGGTGGGCGATCTCCGACGGAAGTTGGCTTTCTCAGGGTGCGGTGATGACGGCCAAGGTAACCTGACGCCTGTGTTTGAGTCCTCCATTCCGGCTGTGCTACGTGAGCGCGCCAGCATGCAGCCCAACGACACTGCATTCACATTCGTTGACTACGAGAATGACTGGGGCGGCGTCGCCAAAAGTCTGACGTGGTCGCAGCTGTACCGGCGAGCGCTCAACCTTGCGCACGAGCTCAGACTTCGGGGCGCGGCCGGCGACCGCGCGGTCATATTGGCGCCGCAAGGACTTGACTACATCATCGCCTTTCTCGGCGCGCTGCAGGCGGAACTGATCGCGGTTCCGCTATCGGTCCCACTCGGTGGCGCGTTGGATGACCGAGTCAGTTCGGTGCTACGCGACACATCTCCATCTATCGTCCTCACTACATCCACGGCGGCGGCCAACATCGCCAAGTACATCGACGCGAAGCCCGACGAATCCGCTCCATCGGTCATCGAGGTTGATCTGCTGGATCTGGACTCGGACGAAAGGCCCGCGCCACAGCTCGAGGGCTCAACAGAACTCGCCTATCTGCAGTACACCTCCGGTTCAACTCGGACGCCCGCCGGGGCCATGGTGTCGCACAAGAACATCCAGGCCAACTTCGAGCAAATCGCCGCGGACTTCTTCGAGGATGGCGGCGTTACCCCCGCGGACACCACTGTCGTGTCGTGGCTGCCGTTCTATCACGACATGGGCCTGTATCTCGGAATCATCTTTCCGATTCTGGCGGGGTCTGGCGCGGTAGTCACAAGTCCGGTGTCGTTCCTGCAGCGACCTGCCCGATGGATGCATCTGCTCTCGAGCAACGGTCGCACACTTTCGGCGGCACCGAACTTCGCTTTTGAATTGACGGCGCGCAAAACATCAGACGACGACATGGCCGGGCATAGTCTCAGGAACGTGGCCAGCATCCTCAACGGGAGCGAACGCGTACAGCCCGCGACGCTGCAGCGCTTCACCGATCGGTTCGCCGGTTTCGGCCTGAAGGACAAAATGTTGCGACCGTCCTATGGAATGGCAGAAGCGACGGTTTACATAGCGACCCGCGAAGCGGGGCTACCACCCGAAATCGCTTCTTTCGACTCCGAGAAACTGACTGCGGGTCACGCGAAGCGGTGTGAAAGCGGAAGCGGCACACCGCTGGTCAGTTACGGCGTGCCGCGCTCGCCGATGGTGCGCATCGTCGATCCCGAGACCAGCATCGAGTGTCCGGCTGGAACGACCGGTGAGATTTGGGTGCACGGCGACAATGTCGCCGTCGGCTATTGGCGGAAAGCTGAGAACACTGAAAACACTTTCGGCGCAAGGCTTGTCGGCGCATCGGCCGGCACACCTGAGGGCCCTTGGTTGAGAACCGGAGACTTGGGCTTCTTCTCCGACGACGAACTTTTCATCATCGGGCGCATCAAGGACCTGTTGATCGTCTACGGGCGCAACCATTCTCCTGACGACATCGAGGCGACGATCCAGACCATCGCGCCGGGACGGTGCGCGGCGATCGCGGTTCCCGAAGAGGGCACCGAAAAGCTTGTTGCCATCATCGAACAGAAGACCCGCGCGATGCACAAACTCCGCGACGTCAGACGTGAAGTCACTTCTGCGATATCCAACTCACACGGGCTCAGCGTCGCAGAGGTAGTTCTGGTTGCACCCGGCTCCATCCCTCTGACGACTAGCGGCAAGGTCCGGCGAGCGGCCTGCGTAGAGCAGTACCGGCAAAATCGGTTCGAACGCCTGGACGCGTAGTCCGGACATTCGTTGGCCGGGAGGATCACTCCCCCGCTATCTCGGGCGGATGGTCATTGCTTCTGCCAAACCTGGCAGCTGTGCGTCACGAATGCGGTATCACTCGGCTGGATCGTCACCGACTGGGAACCAGTGC
Organism: uncultured Actinomycetota bacterium; assembly: GCA_963849935.1. Lineage (GTDB taxonomy): Bacteria > Actinomycetota > Actinomycetes > Mycobacteriales > Mycobacteriaceae > Mycobacterium. Next base: position 133,872 of record CAWKJQ010000009.1, on the reverse strand, counting down.
CGATGGCGCTGTCGATGATGTCGGTGGGTTTGAGACTCTTCAGCCGCGCCCAATAGCAATCGGATTCACCGTTCGGGCTGGTGCCACCCGAGCGGTAGGTGCCCGGCACGATGTCGACCCCTACTCGATACATTCCATCGGTTTCGATGGCCGTTTTGAGGGCGGCTGGCGGCGGTGACAAGGTCACCGTGACGGTGTGGGTGACTTCCCGTGTGGAAGTAACCGTCGATGTTGCGTGGGTCGTCCCGCCGCCGCAACCTGCAAGGACTACCGCCGCCAGAGCAATCGCAGCTCTCCTTGACTGCATTGAAGGAGGGTAGCAGGGCGCAGGTCGCAATCGAGCAGCAAACAGCTCACGCCGGGTGCCCCTGCAGCCATCGCCAGGTGGCGAATCCTGCGGAACTGGCGCACTATCTCGCTATGAGACGAGAAGTGGGCGCCGAGATGGAAGTCGAGATCACCGCGGCCACGACGTTGGAATTCCAGATTGCTGTTGCACCGCACCCGCGCGCCGAGGTCTTCGAGTCGCTGCGCTTCGTCTTGAACGGGCGGCTGGTCACGCCGTTGGAAGTCAGCGGTCTGCACGGAAACCGCATCCATAAGTTCCACGCGGCGGTCGGCACACTGCAAGTCAACTACGAGGCGACAATCGTGGGTCAGACCGATCCACCTCCGGTAACTGAGTATGACCAGTCGATGTACCTGCGACCCAGTCGTTACGCTGAATCCGATAAGTTCTTTGGTTTCGCCGCAACGGAATTCGGCAACGACCGCGATTCGGCGGAGTTGCTAGAGCACGTGAGTTCCTGGGTGGGCACCAGACTGGACTATGTACCCGGCTCCAGCGATCCGATCGACGGGGCGGTGGACACGATGCTTGCCGGCGCCGGTGTGTGCCGAGACTATGCGCATCTGGTGGTGGCACTGCTGCGAGCGGTCAGCGTCCCGGCCCGCGTGGCGTCCGTGTACGCACCTGGCGTTTACCCGATGGATTTCCACGCCGTCGCCGAGGCTTTCGTCGACGGGCATTGGCAGGTGGTTGACGCGACCCTGCTGGCGCCGCGGCAGACCTTGGTGCGCATTGCCACCGGTCGCGACGCCTCCGACACAGCGTTCCTCGACAACCACAAGGGCGCGATCACGCTGCACCGGCTGATGGTGACCGCGCTCGTTGACGGCGAACTGCCCCGCGATTCCATCGACCAGCTGGTTTGCATCCGCTGAACTCGCCTGCGGGACAAGCTCATCGGGTGCATCCCACAAGCTTGCGGCCTCGCACCCAACCCGCGGCCTGGTCCACCTCGCGTACGGACGCGACCACCGGCGTAGTGTGGGACCTGTCGGCGGTACTTCGTACTTGACTACTCAAAGCCATGTCGTCGTCGATACAAATGATTGGCCGGTTCCGCGGTCAAGACGGGAGCGTCAATATGGCGCCGCAAAAGGACCACTCAACCGACGGCCGGCACACCCCGCCATTACACACACCGCGCTTGCGCCTCAAGCCCAAAGCGCCTCCCAGCGGCTTCGTCGACGGAGCGTGGTGGCCGCACAGTGACGATCTCGTGGCAGAACTCCCAGATTTGCTGGCTGTACTTTCAGTTCGACTCGGTCCCATTGGCCGAGTGATCTACAAGCTCACCGAATGGTCAACGGCGCCCAGAAAATTGGCGCTTGGCGCGCGCACGGTACGGCTGGACGGATATCGCCTGCAGCCAGTCAACACCGTCGAAGTGATCGGGCTCAACCGCACAAGAATGGTTCTCCTGGTGGTTTCTCCGCACACCGACCCAGACCAGGCACACGCTGTCATGATGACCGCGGCTGGCCCGGACAACACCCTGACGGTCGACAGCCTCCTGATGGTCAGTGAGAAAGAAACGGAAGCCCGCATATAGGCCGCCCCGGCGGCTACCGCGCGCCGGCGCCGCGGTTCATCGGGACCCGACGACGCGCTTCAAACATGCTTTCGCCCCGGGCCGCGCGGACGATACATTCGGCGGTCTTGAACGCTCGTGAATCGTGATGAATCGGGTAGACGGGTAGGCCGGCAGCGCGACGCAAGATCATTACCGCAAGCGCTGTACCGGTTCGGTACGGAACCAAAAGCAGCGTCGCGCGCGCATCCCGGCCCACGATGGTGATGACCTGCGGATGAACTCCCTGCAACCAACCCCAATTCAGGTCCTGCTGGCTTTGCAATGACGACCAATTGACGTTGATGTCGACGACCTGGCCCAAGCGAAACTCCAACACAGAGACCAAACTCGGCAGTTCTCGCGAAACCACTCTCGTACGAGGCCACCAAGCGCCATCGATCTTGCTCCCGAGCCGGGATGCCAACGTGAGCCGAAGCGGGGTCACCGGGCGCTCCGCAACCCTCACATCTGGTGCCGGGTTTCGGTCAGCGGCAACTAGTCCGACCGGCAGATCTGGGCGAATCATGCAGCGACCCTTCACAGTTCGACGCGATCGGCCCGTAGGTCGGGGCGACGGAGGAATCGCATTGTCCGTGATCTCGTTCGCCTATGACGTTCGAGGACAGTGCCGACAACGAAATGGCTCTACTGCGACCTTACGCCCACGGCTGCTCATGTGTCACTGCATGGCCGGCCACGAGGCAGGCCAGGACGGTTTGCCGTACACCAACTGGATTGTCGCTCTTTTCAAGGTTTTCGGACGGCTCGGTCCGCGGCCGATTGGAGTGGAGCAAATCCGACAGCCCCGAGGACGTGTAGACTCACCGAACCGGGACCACCCAGGCCCCCAAATTCAAAGGGCCGCAATGTCTGACAAATCCCCACGGCAAGCCATGACCAAGAAATCGGGCAAGTCCTTGAAAGAGAAGCGTGCCGCCAAGCGCGGCAAAGCCACCCAGATCTCGTCGACCGAACCTCTGCTGCATACCAAGAAAGCCTGAGGCGCCGAGTCCTCGATGCCGGACTCGTAGTGCGCCCACGGACCGCTTAGTCGTCAGACTTGTTCGAGTCGTCCGATTTGTCGTCAGAATCTTCAGACTTGTCGGACTTCTCCTTCTTGTCTTCAGACTTGTCGGACTTCTCTTTCTTGCCTTCAGACTTGTCGGACTTCTCGGCGTCCTCGTCGTCAGAATCATCGGACTTTGCAGCGTCCTTGTCTGACTTGTCCGACTTGTCGTCAGAGTCCTCGGACTTGTCCGACTTGTCCGACTTGTCCGACTTGTCCGACTTGTCCGACTTGTCCTCAGAATCGTCGTCCGAGTCGCCCGCCTCCTCTGCCTTATCCGCATACTTCGTCAAGAGCCCAGCCAGTTGACGAGCCTCTTGAGGTGACAGCAAGTCGTCGAACAACCGCTCGTCGCTCTCGGAGATGCGCTCTAGGTAAACCGCATCGTTGTCGGCGCCGACGTCCCAGCGGCCTCCTTCGTGACGAACCATCCGATGCCGCCTTTCGACTAGTACTTGGTTGCTAACTGACGCGATGCCGCGCTTGTACGTTGCTTACCCACTTTTGCTGTCGCTGACGACCACTGTTTTTGCGGCGGCGCTCGATGGGGTAGACCTTGGGTCGACGAAGGAGGTTGCGATGACCAAAAAGTCAGACACCGACCAAGAAGAGCTGAAGGATGACCCTCCCGGCCCCGCCGATCATGGCCGCGATGGCGGGATGGCGACGCGGGAGAACGCGCCCGAACTCACCAAGCCCGACCGCGACGACTGACCGCGGACTTCAACGGCTAGGGCTCAAACGCCGGAAGAACGGTGCCGGAATCGCGAATCTCCCAGATGCTGTTTTTGGTCACGCCATCGAAGTTGATCTTGTTCAGAGTTGCTTTCGAATAGGTCAGGTCGATAGCGACGTGAGTCGCGGTGTTTCCGTACGGGTCGGTCATCGGGAATGTGCCCTGAACGTTCACCGCGGAAGCTGCAGGGTAAGTGGCTCGTGCGTATCTCAGGATGTTGATGGTGTCGAGCCGCGCACCGTCTTTGATCAGCGCCTCGGAGTAGTTGTCCCGAATGGCAAACCGGGCATTGACGACATCGCCGTCTGGCCCTGGAGCGGTGGTGAAGGTTACTCCGTCCGGCTTCGGGGGGCCGGTCGGTGTTGGTGGGGCCGCCTCGGTCGGTGACGAGGGTGCCACCGCGGTCGGAGTGCCCGATGAGGCCGATTCGCCGTCTTTCCTTTCGTCGTAACCCCAGCTCTTTCCGACGATGACGAGCAGAACCAGTGCACCAAACACCGCCAGCGCCAGGGCGGCCTTTCCCTGGATACCTTTTTTCGGCGGCTCCGTGGAGAAAGCCCACTCGCTCATCCAGTTAGTGCCGTCGAAGTACCGTTGCAGCCCGTGACCTACCCCTGCTGGATCGGGGTACCAGCCCGGCGCCGATTTGGGCGGGGGCGGCGGCTGCTCAGATGGCATCCACTCACCTTCGTCGTGACGGTGACCTTCCGGCTACCCGCAGCGATAGCCGCTCAACACCACCCTACGGCCACGGGTGAGCTCACATTGCAAAGCCAATAGTCTGGTGTTTTGACGCCGTTCGAGAGGTAACGACATGCCTGCACCGTCAGCCGCGGTCTTCGACCGCCTACGTCAGCTGGCCGCGATCAAAGACACCACCGCGCGCCAAACCAAGACAATTGAGGAGGTCTTCACCGGCAAGCCGCTGACCACGATTCCGATCGGTACGGCCGACGACGTCGAAGCCGCCTTCGCCGAAGCGCGCGCGGCCCAGGTCGAGTGGGCCAACCGTCCGGTCACCGAGCGCATCGATGTCATTGGCCGCTACCGGGACCTGGTGGTCGAAAACCGCGAGTTCCTGATGGATCTCCTGCAAGCCGAGGCCGGCAAGGCCCGATGGGCGGCGCAGGAGGAAATCATCGACCTGATGGCGAACGCGAACTACTACGTGAGCGTTGCGGCTGACCTGCTGAAGCCTCGCACAGTGCAGGCGCTGCTCCCCGGTATCGGCAAGACCAAGGTCGGTTACCAGCCCAAGGGTGTCGTCGGGGTGATCTCGCCGTGGAATTACCCGATGACGCTGACCGCATCCGACTCGGTGCCGGCACTGCTGGCCGGTAACGCAGTGGTGCTCAAGCCGGACAGCCAGACGCCGTATTGCGCGCTCGCGTGTGCCGAGCTCTTGTACCAGGCCGGGCTGCCGCGAGCGCTCTACGCGATTGTGCCCGGCCCGGGCTCGGTGGTCGGCACCGCAATCATCGACAACTGCGACTACTTGATGTTCACCGGTTCGACCGCCACCGGCAGGCAGCTCGCAGAACACGCAGGCCGTCGGCTGATCGGGTTCTCGGCCGAACTCGGGGGCAAGAACGCGATGATCGTCACGCGGGGCGCCAACCTCGACAAGGCCGCCAAGGCGGCCACCCGCGCGTGCTTCTCGAACGCGGGCCAGCTGTGCATCTCCATCGAGCGGATCTACGTCGAGAAGGACATCGCCGACGATTTCATCGGCAAGTTCGGGACCGCGGTGCGGAACATGAAGCTGGGCACCGGATATGACTTCTCGGTTGACATGGGAAGCTTGATCTCCGCGGGTCAGCTCGACACCGTGACTGACCACGTGGACGACGCGAAAGCCAAGGGCGCCAAGGTGATTACAGGCGGTAAAGCCCGACCGGACGTCGGGCCGCTGTTCTACGAGCCGACGGTGCTGGCCGATGTCACGCCGGAGATGGAGTGTGCGGCCAACGAGACGTTCGGCCCGGTCGTGTCGATCTACCCCGTCGCCGACGTGGACGAGGCCGTCGCGAAGGCCAACGACACCGAGTACGGGCTCAACGCCAGCGTGTGGGCCGGCTCCTCGGCGGAGGGCGAACAGATCGCGGCCCGACTGCGCTCGGGAACCGTCAACGTCAACGAGGGTTACGCGTTCGCCTGGGGCAGCCTCAGCGCGCCAATGGGCGGAATGGGACAGTCCGGCGTGGGTCGCCGGCATGGTCCCGAAGGCCTGTTGAAGTACACCGAATCGCAGACGATCGCGACAGCTCGCGTGTTCAATCTTGATCCGCCCCTTGGCATTCCGGGGACCTTGTGGCAGAAGTCGCTCCTGCCGATCGTGCGGACGGTGATGAGGCTTCCGGGCCGAAACTGACGCGGCCGCTCTCCGCGTTCGCAATACCGCATCGTGGTCTGTCGGCGCGCGTTACGCTCTTCGGTGTTCGCGGCACATCGCACGTCAGGAGTCCGCTATGAAGGCAGACGCGAAGCGATATGAGGAAGACGCTCGTCGGCTACGCCAGTACGACACCTTCGGTAGCTTCTCGGATGATGAATTACAGCGTCTCGCCCGAGCGGCTCATCGCACTTCGACGTCGGCCCCGTTGCCGCTCATCCATGAGCAAACTCCGTCGGACTCTTGCTACATCCTGCTCAGCGGGGAGGTCGGGGTGTACGTCGGCCGCGATCGCGTCGCCGCGCTGGGGCCGGGCGAGGTGATCGGCGAATCGGCGCTGCACCGCGGGAGACTGCGCTCTGCCACCGTGACAACGATGGGGCCGGCCGAGTTACTACGTATCGAACGGGACGATCTCGACACGTTGCTCGCCGAGATACCGGCACTTCGCCAGATCATCGACGCCTCGGTCGCGCGCCACGTGCCGGTGGACCTGCCGCCAAAGCCAAAACCGCCGTTCTCCAGGTTGGGCGCCGCCATCCACACCGACTTGCTCGAGCGGTTCGAGCAGGCCGCCGCCAGCGCCGGTGTGGACGTCGCGACCGCACTCGAAGATGCGCTCACCCGATGGATCGAACGGGACGCCACCGCGTAGTCATTGCCCTCCTTGCCGGGACCTACTACCGAACGTAGTATCAAGGCCATCCCGCCGTGCACAAGGAGGTGCAATGTGAGGTGGAGTTTCGCCCAGATCGGGTTGTTGATCATCTGCATTTTCCATGTCATTCAGGCGGTGGTCGGCCTCGTCATCAATCCCAGCTTCGCGACCGGCCCCACCGCGCCCACCGTGCAGCTGCTCGGGATGGACTACAACGGCTGGCATGCCGTCGCGGGTCTGGCCCTATTCGCCCCAGGTCTGGTGTTTGCGATCCGCAAGTCATGGGCCGTGCTGTATCTGCTGCTCGCCGCGATAGCCGGTGCGCTGCCCGGCATCTGGGCCTTCTTCTCTCACCAGGTCGCATTCGTATTCACCTTTCCCAACAACACCACCGACGCGGTCGTGCACTTGGTCACGGCGGCGGTGATGGTCGCGGTGGCGGCCGTCCAGATCCGGCTGGACGGTGGTCTTCGAAATTCACTGGCCGATATGCGGAAAGCGCCGTAGCCCAAGGCGCTCATACACGATCTCGCTGATAATCCCTTCACCAACTCGGTCACCGAATGGCAACTGCTGGGTATCGGTTCGCGCAAGAACGTAGGAGTTCGGCGTGACATAGCTCACGATCGACGGAGCAAATCGCGGCGCCTTCACCGCAGAGGTGGTACCTGATGTTCTGTCGGCTTGGTCGGGTGGCTGGTGCCGCCACCGGGGCTGCCCTGCTGGTGCTATCGGCGTTCACCGCGTCGAAAGTGTCGGCCGCCGTTGTGATGAGCCCGAATCTATTGATGAACCCGGGTGCCGAGTTCGGCGACCCGTCGCTGTCGGCATACAGTTCGGTGTCCATCCCGGGCTGGAGCGTGACCGGCACACCGACGGTCATCAAATACGGCACCTTGCGCCGCCTTCCGTGGCCGCTCGGGTCGCCGGGGCCGACTCTGCCAGCGGCGCTGGGATTTCCGTCGCCGCAGAACGGACCGCCCGACGGTGCCGTCCAATTCTTCGGCGGTGGGAATGTGGCCACATCAACGCTGACCCAATTCGTCGATATGTCCGGTGCGGCGCAACAGATCGACACCGGCACTGTGCCATACAGGCTGAGCGGCTGGCTCGGAGGCTTCTTGGAAGACCCGTCCGAAGCGTCGGTCACCGTCACTTTCATTGCCGCCGACCACCAGTCAGCACTGGGCGCCGGCAAAATCGGGCCGGTCACCGTGCTCGATCGCCGCGTGAAAACCGTTCTCCTCCAACGTGAGACCACCGGGACCATCCCCGCGGGGACGCGCACGGCGAGTGTCGTCGTAACCCTCAAAGACAGAAACCCGGTGATCGGCAACTACAACAACGCCTACGCCGACAACGTCTCGCTCAATATCGGTGCCCCACTGCCTCTCCCGCCGCCGCCGACGCCACCAACGTCGAAAGTCGGCCCCCTGGACCACGTCTTCATGATCTATCTAGAGAACCATGGCGTGAAAGACATTGTCGGCAGCCGCAATGCGCCGTACATCAACGGCCTGATCAACAACTACGGGTACGGCGAAAACTATTACGCCCAAACCCATCCGAGCCTTCCGAACTACTACCCCATCCTTGGTGGATCCGATTTCGGCTTCAACTACAACTGCGAGATGGACTGTTTCGACAAGCCCAACCTGGCCGACAACATCGAGAGAGCAGGCAAGGGATGGGCTTCGTATGAACAGTCGATGCCCGCACCGTGTTTCACGCAGTCCTCCGGTCCCTACAGCCCTGGCGAACTACCGTTTTTGGCCTTCCATGACATCGTCGCCAACACCGCTCGTTGCCAGGGACACGTGCTGCCCCTGGAGCGGATGGCCACCGACCTCGCCACGCCCGCGACGACTCCGAACTACGTCTGGTGGGCAGCGGACGAAAACCACAACATGGAAGGCCCGATCAACATCGAGTTCATCCTCAGCCTGCTCACGAATCACCAATACAACATCAAGGCCGGCGACCAGTTCCTCGCGGCCACGCTCCCCACGATTCTGAACTCGCCGGCTTTCCAGACGCAGCGCAGCGCCATCTTCATCACCTGGGACGAGGACTTCGACAACCTGTCGCTGGGCATAGGCAACGAAGGCAACCACGTCCCCATGATCGTTATCCCGTCGCCGAACTCCGGTATGCGCCAAGGCCACATCGTTGCCGCCAACTACAACGACCACTACAGCCTGCTCCGCACGATCGAAGACTCGCTGCAACTTCCCCGACTAACGAATAATGACAAATTCGCCCAATCGATGAATGAATATTGGCAGGTGGGCTAGAACGGCCAGAACGGCACACTTGGCGGTCGGAGTTCGCTGAGATCGGAGCAAGCATGTCTGAGACGAATTCGGCAGAGGAAGCCCTGCGTCAGTGGAGCGCGGTCGCAGCGGCCTGGGACAAACATCGAGACCGCCTGTTCTCCGACGTGCGATCGGTGTCCGAATGGCTGGTAAAAGAAGTAGATCCGCAGCCCGGCCAAACGGTGTTGGAGCTGGCGGCGGGACCCGGCGAAACGGGCTTCCTCGCCGCCGCCCGGCTCGGTCGGTCCGGCCTGCTCATCTCGAGTGATTTCGCGCCAGAGATGGTGGCCGCTGCCCGTCGGGGCGCAAGTGATCGCGGCCTCGACAATGTCGAGTGCCGCGTCATCGATGCGCAGCGGATCGACTTGCCCGACAACAGCGTTGACGGGGTGCTTTCCCGGTTCGGCCTGATGCTCATCCCCGAGCAGGACCGAGCCGCCGCGGAGGTCCGGCGGGTGCTTCGGCAAGGCGGCCGATTCAGCTACGCGACCTGGGGGCCACCCGAGCGCAACCCATGGATCTTTCAGATCGTGGCGGCGCTGCTGCAGAACGGCGTTGTGCCGCACGAGGATCCCTTCGCTCCCGGAGGCCTCTTCTCGCTTTCCACCCCCGAGCGCAACCAGCACCTTGCTTGCGGTGCCGGCTTCTCGGACGTCATCGTCGAAGAGATCACCGCCACCATGCGCTTCGAGAGCGTCGACGACTATTGGTCGCACATCGCCGAGGTGGCCGGGCCCGTGGCGGAGCTCGTCGGCTCTCTGGGAAGTGAACAGGTCGACGCGATCCGAGCGACGCTCGAGCCGTCGCTGGAGCCATACAAAAGCGGGAGCGCGCTCGAACTGCCTTGGGCGGCCGTCGCGACGAGGGCGGTGTCCGGTTAGCCGGCAGCGGCGAGGGGTTCCCGGGACGGCCCGGCGACCGCAGGAGGTTCTGCGTCCACTGCCGCAGGGCGGGGGAACGGGACGAGCGCCGTTGCCACGAGAGGGCGGCAGAAGTAGCAGACGTCGGGGCCAACCACGGGATAGCCGCAGGCAGCGCAGACGTTGGGGCGGACACCTATGGTCATGATCCGCAACCTCTCGTGACGGCGCGTTAGCTGGTTCAAGTGCCATACCCATGGACCCGGGAATTCAAACGCGCGGTTAACAGATCCGTCGGGCTCGACGAGTGCCGGAGACAGGTACCCGACTACGCGTGCTGATTTTCGTGTCACCGCCCGAAACTGTTTACGACGCGGCAGCTGTAAGCGCTGCTCCGCAAAGCGTCATGAGACATCATCACGAATCAGGAGGATCAGATGAGTACCGAGACCACCCGGAATTCGTTGGCGGGGAATCAGCTTGTTTGGAGAAACACCGAGCATCGGAAGCTGTCCGTCGACGAGCATTTTGGCTCGGCCTACGGGAAACCACGCGCCGGCGAGGACCTGAAAGTGCTGCTGCCGGGCCATCTTCCGAAAGTTGAGCACACGAAGGGTCACCGTCCATCAGGGATGAAGGCCGACACGGTCGATCTCCGGCCCACCGGTCGTCGTGTCCGCTCACGGCGTGCGTTGAGCAGGGAATCCCACGGCATCAGGCCCGCCTACGTGACCCAAGCAGCACCGTTCGGTCCAGGCGCTGCTTGGCCGTACACGACCATCGGTCGTGTATTCACCGGCACCAACCCCGACTTGAGGACTTGGGACTGGAGCGGGACCGGCACATTGGTCGGACCCAACCTGCTTCTGACCGCCAGTCATGTGGTGCCGTGGGCTGCCTCCAACGCCGGGCAGGCGTGGTGGATGAAGTTCGTCGCCAATTACGCAGACGGCAACGGGGTCGCCTCCTCCTATGTACAGACCGGCTACGGCGTAGCTCGCTATCAAGACGCCAGCGGCGCGGACACCGGCCATGACGTCGCCATCTGTCGGCTGTACACCAGTATCGGGAACACGGTCGGCTGGATGGGCTCCCAATCCTGGCGCGACCTGAGCACCTACGAGAACATGAGTAATTCGCTGTTCAGCATCGGCTATCCGGGGGCGTACAAGAACGCCGAAGAACCAGAGTGGGTGTACTTCCCGAACCTGCACGACACCGATGACGACGGTCAAGGCGCGATCGAACTCGAGACCGACAATTTCGCCAGCCCCGGATGGTCCGGAGGACCGCTTTACGGCCCAGTCAACAACCAGTGGACAGTGATCGGCGTCGACTCGGACAGCGAATCGGAGTACGTATTTCCCGCTGGCATCGAGCACGACTCGGTCTTCGCCGGTGGCTCCTGGATGGTCGGGCTGATCCAGTACGGCCTCGCGAACTGGCCTCCAAGCTGAAATACACGCTCTGACTTGCCTGACAGGATTTGAACCTGCGGCCACTTGATCCCAGGATGCGGGCCGACTTCGGCTAACGACGAAGAATGAAAACCATTGCGCTTCGCATGTGGCTAGCTTGCCGTGTGCTGAGTAGATGATGGTCGGCGTGGGCCAGCCACTGCGAAAGGATCCAAACGATGACCAACGCCCGTGAATGACGCCCGAGTTATTCAGCGGCGCAACGACGCTCGTTGAGTCGACGAGCTGCGGTCGTCAACCCGCATAGTCCGTGAGTTCCCCGAGTAATTGCTTCAGGTTGTCTCCCTCGCTGGCAGGGTTGGACACCAGCTTTTCGATCACCCGGGACAAACACTTGTTGCATAGGACCAGTTCGGTCCACGAGTCGGTGAATACACGTTCTTCGACGCTGCCACAGGCCTCGCACTGCCCCATGCCAAACATGGACCCAAACATCAATATCCTCATCAGCGCGGCGGAGTAAAAGTTGCGCCAAGACCGGTGCCCGTACATAAGCAACAGGCACCCACGGAGATGGGCAGTAGCAAAAAAGGGGTGTTACTGAGCGGTGTGTGGTACCACGACCAGCGTCAGACGATCAGAGGGCTCGAATTCATCGGTGTCGCCTCCTTTGGTGTCGCGCATGTTTGGTGGCGGGGGCCCGATTTGTGGAGCCAGTCTACGCTTCCGCGCTCACTCACATCGGAATTGTGAAATCCCGCGACTCGGCCTGTAATGCGTTGCTAGCCTAAGGCGCGTCTGGGTCGCTGTATTGCGGGTAACGTCCGCGATACCCGCGTGCCCGAGCAAGAGGGGCTAAGACTGCGCCCAACCCACGTGTGGCCATCCCGGCGACTCCCGGCAGGGTGGTCTCGTCGCGATACTCGTGCACCATCAAGACCAGTTGCAGGAAACTTGGCATCTGCGTCTTTGGGTCCAACTTCCCGTCGCTGGCGAGTCCGAAGTAGGTCTCAAAGAACGTCTCCAATTTGAGTGCGGGGCGGATCGCGACCGAGATGGTGGCCGAATCGTCGAAGGGATTGCCCCACACATGATCGACGCCGGGCGGCACGACGACACCCTCGCCTGCCTCAGCTATCCGAGTGGCGCCCGAGGTTTTGAGTTGTATGCGTCCGCTCACGACCTCAAATTCCTCCTCTGCCCGAGGGTGAACATGGGGCCGGGCCAGGGCACCGCCTGGTGCCATTTCGATACTGATCTTGAGGAGGTCACCGCCGGTTGTCGAGGCGGTTTCAAGAAAGGTGAGTCGTTCGCCCGTGAGGGGATTTTCGATCGTTTGCCCGACTTGAGCCATCGTGACCCCCCATCTACGGATTGCGCTTGCACCCAATACGCGGCAGCTACTCACTATCCGCGTCCTTGCAGCTGTCGGTGTGGCAAATGAAGGAACTGAGCGCCCCAGTTGGGCTTGGGGGTGCTGACAGTTTGTCATTCTGGTTCGGGTAGGCGTTGGGGTACGCCCCCCCTGAAAAGCCCGTGAGGCGGTCGGAAAAAGCGACTCTGACCTGTGTCGGGCTGACAGGATTTGAACCTGCGACCACTTGACCCCCAGTCAAGTGCGCTACCAAACTGCGCCACAGCCCGCGCGCCGATGCTTGCACCGGCAGCAGGTCGAAAGCCTACCGTAAACACCCGGCCGACCCGCCAAGCGACCTCCCCCGTCACCGCGCGAAAGTCAGCGCCGCTTGGCTCCCCGCTTTTCGCGCACCCGCACGTTGATCCGGATCGGTGACCCGTCGAACCCGAACGTCTCGCGCAGCCGTCGCTCCAGGAAGCGGCGGTAACCCGCCTCCAGAAAGCCGGTGGTGAACAGCACGAACGTCGGGGGCCGGGCGGTTGCCTGGGTGGCGAACAGGATGCGCGGCTGCTTGCCGCCACGCACCGGGGGCGGCGTCGCCGCCACCACCTCTTTCAGCCACGAATTCAGCGGCCCCGTCGCGATCCGCGCATCCCACGACGCCAGCGCGGTCTCCATCGCGGGCACCAGCTTCTGCAACGCCCGCCCCGTTTTGGCGGAGATGTTGACCCGCGGCGCCCACCGCAGCTGCACCAGTTCGCGGTCGATCTCGCGCTCCAGCAGTTCGCGCCGATCCTCGTCGACCAGGTCCCACTTGTTGAAGGCCAGCACCGAGGGCGCGGCCGGCCTCGATGACCATCGACAGCACCCGCTGGTCTTGTTCGGTGAGCGGATCCGACGCATCGATCAGCACGATCACCACCTCGGCCGCGTCGATGGCCGAGTGGGTGCGCACCGAGGCATAGAACTCATGCCCGCTGGCCTGCCCGACCTTGCGCCGCAAGCCCGCGGTGTCGACGAACCGCCACACCTTGTCGCCCAGCTCGATCAGCGAGTCCACCGGGTCCACCGTCGTTCCGGCGACGTCGTGCACCACCGAGCGCTGATCGCCGGCCAGCTTGTTCAGCAACGAGCTCTTGCCCACGTTGGGCTTGCCGACCAGCGCGACGCGGCGTGGGCCGCCCGGCGCGGACGCCGACCTCGGACACCTCGGGCAGCGCGGCCAGCACCGCGTCGAGCAGATCCGCGACCCCGCGGCCGTGCATCGCGCTGATCGCGTGCGGCTCGCCGAGCCCCAGCGACCACAGCATCGCGGCGTCGGCCTCGGCCTTGTCGCTGTCAACCTTGTTGGCGGCCAAGAAGACTGGCTTGCCCGACCGCAGCAGGATCCGGGCGGCGGCTTCGTCGGCCGTCGTGGCGCCGACGACTGCGTCGACCACCAGGATCACCGCATCGGCGGTGCGCATGGCCACCGAGGCTTGCTCGGCCACCAGCTGCTGCAGCCCCTTGGCGTCGGGCTCCCATCCCCCGGTGTCCTGCACGACGAACCGGCGGCCGGTCCACAGTGCGTCGTAGGACACCCGGTCACGGGTGACCCCGGGGACGTCCTGCACCACCGCTTCCCGTCGGCCCAGGATCCGGTTGACCAGTGTCGACTTGCCGACGTTGGGCCGGCCGACCACCGCCACCACGGGCGCCGGGCCGGCCTCCTCCTGTTCATCCAGGCCGAAATCGACCGAATCCCAGTCGCTTTCGTCGCTCCACGTGCCGTCTTGACTCACCGCACCGCTCCGCTTCGCTGCTTGACCAGGTCGCGAAGATGCGAAATCACCTGCGCCTCGGTCATCTCGCTGGTGTCGACGACCACCGCGTCGCGGCGCCGCCCGCAGCGGCGACACCGCCCGGGTGGAATCCAGATGGTCGCGGCGGCGGACGTCGGCGAGCACCGCCTCGTAGTCGTCGGCCAGCCCGGCCGCGACGTTCTGATCGTTGCGCCGCCGCGCCCGGGTCTCGGCCGACGCGGTCAAGAAGATCTTCACCGGCGCGTCGGGCAGCACGACGGTGCCGATGTCCCTGCCCTCGACGACCACACTGCCCGAGCCCTTGGCCATTTCGCGCTGCAGGCCGACCAGTCGGGTGCGCACGGCGGGAACCGACGACACCGCCGACACCGCGCCGGTGACCCGGTCGCCGCGGATCTCGGTCGAAACATCTTCTCCGCAAGGAAATAGCGGTCGCCGTCGGGACGATAGTCCACCGACATCTGCACCGATCTCCGCCGTGCGCGGCGACGGCTTCGGCGTCCGCCGGGTCGATGTCGGCGCGCAGCACCGCCAGCGTCACCATCCGGTACATCGCCGCCGGTATCCAGATAGCGCGCACCCAGCGCTTGCGCCAATCCCTTTGAGACCGAAGACTTTCCGGTGCCCGCCGGGCCATCGATGGCGACAACGACGTCGCCGCTCACAGGCCCACCGCCTTGTAGAGCTGGCCGATCTCGTGATGAGCCAACGCCCGGAAGCTGCCCGGCCGCTGCTTGCCGAGCGACACCGCCCCGATGTCGGTGCGCACCAACGACTCCACCGGAAAGCCCGCGGCCGCCAGCAGCCGGCGCACGATGCGATTGCGCCCCTCGTGCAACGTCAACCGCACCAGCGTCTTGCCTGGAATGGCATCCACCACGGCGAACTCGTCGACTTTGCGCCACGCCGTCGTCCAACTCGATCCCGGCACGCAGCTTCTTGCCGAGCCCGCGCGGCACCGACCCGGTCACCGTCGCCAGATACGTCTTGGGCACCTCGTGAGAAGGATGCATCAACCGGTGGGCGAGTTCGCCGTCGTTGGTCAGCAGGATCAGCCCTTCGGTGTCGGCGTCCAACCGCCCGACGTGAAACAGGTTCTTGTTGCCGCGGACTTTGCGCTCGATCAGATCACCGATACACGGCCGGCCGCGGTCGTCGGACATGGTCGAGTGCACACCGCGCGGCTTGTTCAGCACCAGGTACACCTGCGAATCGTCGAGGACCACCCGGGCCCCGTCGACGCGGATCACCGCGGAGTCGGGGTCGACGCGGGTTCCCAGTTCGGTCACCACCTGCCCGTCCACCTCGACGCGGCCGTCGACGATCAACTTCTCGGCCGCCCGCCGCGACGCAATTCCGGCCTGCGACAACACTTTCTGCAGCCGGATTCCCTCGAGCTTGTTCCATCAATCCTGGTCCACGTCGAACGTCAGTGCCTGATCGGACGGCTGACCGCCGGAAAGTTTGATGAAACGTGGCTCGCTGTCCAATGATTCGCTGAGGTCCTCGATCGTGTCGACGTCGGGAAGCAGCGGCGCGATGTCGGGAAGGTCGGCCAGCGACGTCAGTCCCAGGCGCTCCAGGAACAGCTCAGTGGTGGCGAACGTCACCGCGCCGGTGTCCTCGTCGGCGCCGGCCTCGGTGATCAGGCCACGCGCCAGCAGCGTGCGCATCACGGCGTCGACGTTGACGCCGCGCACCGCGCTCACCCGCGCGCGTGTCACGGGCTGGCGATAGGCGACCACGGCCAGCGTCTCGAGCGCGGCCCGGGTGAGCTTGGACCGCGCGCCGTCCAGCAGTAGCTTCTCGACATACGGCGCGAACCTGGCGCGGGTGTACATCCGCCAGCCCTCGCTGTTCTTCCGCAGGTCGATGCCGCTGTCGCGTTCGGTGAATTGCTCGGCCATCTCCGCAGCTTGGCGGCGATCCGGTACACCGGTTGTTGAGTGGCCGATGCCAGCGCCTCCACGGTAACCGGGGTGTCCACCACCAACAGCAGCGCCTCGAGCACCGAGCCGAGTTCCTCGGATTCCATGGGCGCGACTTCGGCGATGTCCGGGATGCCTGAATCCAGGTCGATCTCGGGCAGTTCTTCAGTCATTCGTCCCGCACTTCTACCAAGGCTTCGGTGACCGGACGTTCCCCGGTCCATGAGATTTGGAGCACGCCAAGCGGCTCTGACTGGTCGAATGCTACCGCCCGGGACCGATACAGTTCGAGCAGCGCCAGGAAGCGCCCGACCACCTCCATCGACGCCGCACAGTCGGCGACCAGCTCGGAGAACGTCGCCCAGGAGCCGCTGCCCCGCGCTTCCAGGATGGCCAGCAGCTTTTTGGCTTGCTCGGGAACCGAGACCTGGACCTGGTGCAGGTGCCCGACGGACACCGTCGGGACGGGCCGCGGACTGAACGCGATCGCGGCGATCTGGGCGAAGCGTTCGGCATCGACGCCGATCATCACCTCGGGCAGCAGTTCGGTGAACCGGTCCTCCAGCGACACCGAGCGCGGATAGCTGCGCAGCGCCGCGGCCTCCAGCTCGGCGAACATCTCGGCGACGTGCTTGAACGCGCGGTACTGCAGCAGCCGGGCGAACAGCAGATCGCGCACTTCCAGCAACGCAAGGTCTTCGTCGTCGTCGACCTGTCCTGCCGGCAGCAGCCGGGCCGCCTTCAAATCCAGCAGAGTCGCGGCGACCACCAGGAATGCGGTCGTCTCCTCCAGCTCGAGCTTGGGGCCGATTTCCCGGGTGTAGGCGATGAAGTCGTCGGTGACCTGGTGCAGCGCCACCTCGGTCACGTCGAGGCGATGGGCGAAGATCAGTTGCAGCAGCAGGTCGAACGGGCCCTCGAAATTGGTTAGGCGGACCTGGAATCCGTTCTGCTGTGGCGCCTCACCGGTTGCGGTCGCGTTCACGCGCCGAAACGGTCGATGAATTCGCGGGCCAATGCGCGATAGGCGATGGCGCCGGTGGACCGCGGGGCCCACGTGGTGATGGGTTCGCCGGCGACGCTGGTCTCCGGGAATCGGACGGTCCGGGTGATGACGGTGTCGAAGACCAGGTCACCGAACCGCTCCACCACCCGGGCCATCACCTCGCGCGAGTTGACCGTGCGGGGGTCGTACCGAGTCAGCAGGATCCCGCTGATTTCGAGCTTCGGGTTGAGCCGGTCACGCACCTTGTCGACGGTGTCGGTCAGCAGCGCCAGCCCGCGCAGCGAGAAGTACTCGCACTCGGTGGGGATCACCACGCCGTCGGCGCAGGCCAGTCCGTTGACGGTGAGCAGGCCGAGCGACGGCTGGCAGTCGATGAGCACGTAGTCGTAGCGGTCCAGCACCGGGTGCAGCGCGCGGCCCAGCGTCTGCTCCCGCCCGACCTCGTTGACCAGCTGGATCTCGGCGGCCGACAGGTCGATGTTGCTGGGCACCAGATCCATGTGCTTGACCCGGGTCTGCAGCAGCACGTCGTCGATGGACACCCGCGGCTCGACGAGGACGTTGTGGATGGTCTTTTCCAGCTCGTAGTGCGGCACGCCCAGCCCCGCGGACAGCGCACCCTGCGGATCCATGTCCACCAACAACACCCGACGGCCGTATTCGGCCAGCGCGGCACCGAGGTTGATGGTGGACGTGGTCTTCCCGACGCCGCCCTTTTGATTGCACATGGCGACGACCTTGGCCGGGCCGTGCGAGGTGCGCGGCTCTGGCTCCGGGATCGCCCGCGGCGGCCGCCCGGTCAGACCGAGCTCGACGCCGGTGTCCGGCTGCTCGGTCATGGCGGGGGTGTTCGGGAGGTGAACATCGTCGGAAAGTCTAACGGGTTCGTCGCGCGAAACTCGGCGACCCGCAGGCAATTAACCAGCCAATATGGGGGAAAATCGGTGGTAGAACGCACATCCCGACAGCCTGTTAACTTCCGTCACAACAGCACCAGTTTCCGACGGCGAGGCGACTGCGAAAGGCGCTAGCATCGGCCACCGGCCTAGGGTGGGCGGCTATGAACCTGAAGCGGCGGATACCCCTACTGCGGTGGTCGGTCTGGCGCATGGCCGTCGGGAATCGCAACATCACCACCACGGGCCAGATCGGTGACGGGCGTGAAGCCGCCGCCGTCGAATACGTCCTGCGCAACGCCCGGGCCGGCGACATCGACGACGTCCTGGCCACCATCGACAAGTTCGCCTATGAGAAATCACTGCTGATCAACGTCGGCGACGAGAAGGGGCTGCTGCTCGACGCCGCGGTCCGGCGTGCCGATCCGGCGCTCGCGCTCGAGCTGGGCACCTACTGCGGCTACGGCGCGCTGCGGATCGCCCGGGCCGCGCCGAGGGCCAGGGTTTTCTCGGTCGAACTCGCCGAGGCCAACGCGGCCAACGCCCGCCAGATCTGGGCGCATGCCGGCGTCGCCGACCGGGTGACGTGCGTGGTCGGCACCATCGGCGACGGCGGCCGCACCCTCGACGCGTTGGCCACCCTCCACGGGTTTGCCGCGGGCACACTGGATTTCGTGTTTCTCGACCACGACAAGGACGCCTACCTGGACGACCTGGAGAGCATCCTGGACCGGGGCTGGTTGCATCCGGGTTCCATCGTCGTCGCCGACAACGTCCGGGTGCCGGGAGCGCCGAAGTATCGGGAGTACATGCGTCAACAACAGGGCAAGCGGTTCAACACCGTCGAGCACAAGGCGCACCTGGAATACCAGTCGCTGGTGTCGGACCTGGTCCTGGAGTCCGACTACCTGGGCTGAACAGGCGTGTGCGACAGAGTCACTGCGCCCGGGGATGGGCTTCAGCCCACACCTCGCGCAGGGCGTGCACGGTGACCATGGTGTAGATCTGCGTCGTCGTGACCGACGCGTGCCCCAGCAGCTCCTGCACGACGCGCACATCCGCGCCGCCCTCGAGCAGGTGAGTGGCGAAGGAATGCCGCAGCATGTGCGGCGACACCCCCGAGGTGATCCCGGCGCGCTCGGCCGCGTCCTGCAGCACCTGCCAGGCGCTTTGCCGCGACAACCGCCCGCCGCGCACATTGAGGAAGATCCCTGGCGTGCCGCGGCCGCGGCGCGCCAGCTCCGAGCGGCCCCGCACCAGATAGGCATCCAGCGCGGCCACGGCCGGACGCCCGATCGGCACCAGCCGCTGCTTACCGCCCTTGCCGCGCAACAGCACCGAGCGGGCGTGCGTGTCGACGTCGTCGACGTCGAGGCCGACGGCCTCGGAGATCCGTGCGCCGGTGGAATACAAAAGTTCCAGCAGCGCCCGGTTACGCAGGGTCAGCGGGCCGTCGGCCGGGCTGTCGCCGCCCGCGGCCTCCAGCAGCGCCAGCACCTGGTCGAGAGTCAGGCTTTTCGGCAGCCGACGGCCCGGCGTCGGCGGGCGGACCGCGCGCGCCACGTCGAGTTCGGCCAGTCCTTCGGCGGCGGCGAACCTGTGCAGACCGCGCACCGCGATCAACGCTCGCGCGGCCGACACCGCGGACAGGGCCGCTGCCCCGGTCTCGGGGTCGCCGCGGCGCAGCGCCACCAGGAACTCGCTCACGTCGTTCTCGCCCACCTTGGCCAGGTCGTGAATTCCACGGTCCGACAGGTGCTTTGTATAACGACGCAGGTCGCGGCGATACGAGCTCAAGGTGTTGGCGGCGACGCCGCGCTCGATCGTCAGATGGTCAAGGTAGCCCTGCAACTGGGTGTCCAGTGCCACCGTCGTCATTGCGCGCCCTTGCGCGCGGCGAACGCCGTCGGCTTGTCCCGCCACGGGCTGTCCACGGGGCGGGGCTGCGCGAACCCTGTCGTCACGGCGTGGGCGGCCAAAATCCCCGCCACGGCAATGGCATTGACGACTTCACCGCTGAGCACCTTGTGGACGGCCTCGGACAGCGGATACCACTCCAATGTCATGTCGGCTTCTTCGTCGTGCGCATCGGGCCGGTCGACCTGAGTCAGGCCGGTCGCCAGATAGACGCGCACCGACTCGTCGCTGAAGCCCGGCGTGGAATCGAGGTCGACGAGCACCGTCCAGGCCGCGGCCTTCAGCCCCGCCTCCTCCATCAGCTCACGCGCCGCGGTGAGATGAGCCGCCTCACCGTCGACATCGAGCAACCCCGCGGGCAACTCCCACAGCCGCCGGCCGAACGCGTGCCGGTACTGGTAGACCATCGGGATGTTGCCGTCGTCGTCCATCGCGACCACCGCGACCGCGCCGAAATGTTCGACGATCTCTCGGGTCACCTCCTTGCCGCCCGGCATCCGGACCTGGTCGCTGCGCAGCGCGAAAATCTTTCCGGTGTACAGCGTTTCGGATGACGCCGTCTCGAAGACGTGCTCAGCCACGGGTCGCGGGCTCGGGTATCGGCCGCGCCCCGCTGTCCCGGTGCTGGATGCCGTTCGGTGACTGCTCCGGGATCTCCACCGGCAACAGCTCGCCCGCCTTGTAGTCGATGGCCGCGCCGACGAATGCGACGAACAGCGGGTGCGGCCGGGTGGGCCTGCTCTTCAGCTCCGGATGAGCCTGGGTGCCGACGATGAACGGGTGCACGTCCGGCGGGTACTCGACGAACTCCACCAGGTGGCCGTCCGGAGATGTGCCGGAGAACCGCAGGCCGCTCTCCGCGATCTTGTCGCGGTAGGCGTTGTTGACCTCGTAGCGGTGCCGGTGACGCTCGGACACCTCCGTGGCGTCATATGCCCGGGCCACAATCGATTCCGGTTCCAGCACAGCGGGGTAGGCGCCCAGCCGCATGGTGCCGCCCAGGTCGGCTTCGCCAGCGACGATGTCCACCTGGTCGGCCATCGTGGAGATGACGGGATCGGGTGTCTCGGGGTCGAATTCGGCCGAATTGGCCTGGGCCAGACCGGCAGAGCGGGCCGCCTCGATCACGATGCATTGCAGCCCGAGGCACAGACCCAGCACCGGCAGCCCCCGCGCGCGGGCGTGATGGATGGCGCCGATCTTGCCCTCGATGCCGCGAATGCCGAACCCGCCGGGGATCAGCACGCCGTGCACGTCACTCAGGGCCGACGCGGCACCGGGTCCGCTTTCACAGTCGTCGGAGGGCACCCACACCAGCTCCACCTTGGCGTGATGCTTGAACCCGCCGGCCCGCAGCGCCTCGGTGACCGAAAGATAGGCGTCGGAAAGCTCAACGTACTTGCCCACCAGGGCAATTCGCACGATCTCATGCGGCTCGTGCACCCGGCGCAGCAGGTCGTCCCATTCGGTCCAGTCGACGTCGCGGAACGGCAGGTTGAGCCGGCGCACCACATAGGCGTCGAGTTCCTCGCGGTGCAGCACCTTGGGGATGTCGTAGATCGACGGCGCGTCCGGGGTGGAGATGACGCCGTCGATGTCGACGTCACACATCAGCGCGATCTTGTTCTTCAGCGCTTCGGGGACGTCGCGGTCGCAGCGCAGGATCAGGGCGTCGGGGGTGATACCGATGCTGCGCAGCGCGGCCACCGAGTGCTGGGTGGGTTTGGTCTTGAGTTCGCCCGACGGCGCCAGGTAGGGCACCAGCGACACGTGCAGGAAGAAGACGTTCTCGCGGCCCAGGTCGTGCCGCACTTGGCGGGCCGCCTCCAAGAACGGCTGCGACTCGATGTCGCCGACGGTGCCGCCGATCTCGGTGATGACCACATCCGGACGGTTGCCCTGGGCGTCGGGCTGGGCCATCGACATGATGCGCCCTTTGATCTCGTCGGTGATGTGCGGAATCACCTGGACGGTGTCGCCGAGGTACTCGCCGCGCCGCTCCTTGGCGATGACCGTCGAATACACCTGCCCCGTAGTGACATTCGCCGAACCGGACAGATCCCGGTCCAGGAATCGCTCGTAATGGCCGACATCCAGGTCGGTTTCGGCGCCGTCTTCGGTGACGAAGACCTCGCCGTGCTGGAACGGATTCATGGTGCCCGGATCGACGTTGAGGTACGGATCGAGCTTCTGCATCGTCACGTGCAACCCGCGGGCCGTCAGTAGCTGGCCGAGGCTGCTGGCGGTCAACCCCTTGCCCAACGAGGATGCGACGCCCCCGCTGACGAAGAGGTGCTTGGTGGCGGATTGCGGGTGCTTGCGCACAGGCGACCTCCGTGAAGACGGGCAGGGCGTCAAAATTGTTCTAGCGAATAACTAGATGGGCCTGCCGACCCACGGAAATCCACCCTAACATCCACCGCGCTGTGCCGCGGCTAACACGCCCGCTACTGCGGCACGGTGATCGACGTCGCCCCGTGACCGGTGCCGTACTGCCCGGCGTGACCGCCGTTCAGCAGGTCGTGCAGGCCCAGCACCGCGGTGATGCGGCCGGGCGCGGCGTCGATGTCGTCGACGGTGCTGACGGCCGAATTCATTCCGGCGTCGGCGCGGGTCACGGCCACGGCGGCGCCCCCGGTCGCCGACCCGTCGCGTCCGGCCAGCAGCGTGCCCGAGCCGTGCGGGGCCAGCGCGGCCGAGAACCGGGCCACGCTGACGCCCTTGTTGCCGGCGTCCGCGGGCAACGAACCGCCCGTGACGACCAGTGCGGCATTGGCCGCGCCGATGTGATCGGTTGCCTGATAGGTGATGAAACCGGTGTCGCGCAGCGCCGCCAACACGGTGTTGCGCTGGATGTCATCCACCGCGGGCACTGCCGGGTTCGCGTTGGCCAGCAGGGCGATGCCCATCAGGTCGCCCGCCTGCGAACCCTGGTCGACGAGTTTGGTGCTCAGCTGCTGGCCAGCGGGCACCACCGAGGAGTTCACCACCGTTTGCAGCTTCTCCGCCGAGTTGGCCTCGACGAACTCCTGTGTCAGCGACACCGTCCCGGTCACCGTCCCGCCGGCCTGACCGATGAACTTCGACACCGCGGCCACGTCGTCGTCCTGGGCATCCGGCGTGCGGAACACCACCACCGACTTGCCGCCTAGCGCGTCGTGCACCATCCGGCCCACCAGCTGGGTGTCGAAATTGTTTGCCGCGCTCAGTTTTTCGTTCAGCACATTCTTCTGGTCGTTCAACCCGGTGATCTGGGCGTTCAAGTCGCGCTTCTCGTCACGCAGGCTGGACAACAAGGTGTCCGACAGGAAGCCGGAGCCCAGCACGACTCCCACGGCCAGCGCCAGGAAGACGGCGGCCAGCGAAAAGGCATGTTGACGCAACGAGATCATTTATGTCACCCACTTCTGCACCGTCGCGAAGAAGTGGTTCCAGTAGTCGGTGACCCAGTGCAGCACCACACCGTCGGTGCGCGACACCCACAGTGCGACGATGACGGCGATCAACATGGTCAGCGCCAGCAGCGCGATGGCGCCCGCCGAGATGTGGTTGCGGTACAGGGTGGCCACGGCCCTGGCGTCCACCACCTTTTCCCCCACCCGCAGCCGGGTCAGGAAGGTGGAAGGGTTGCTGTGGGCGCGGGTGCGGTCGAAGAACGTCTCGATGTTGGCGGTGTGGCCGGCCGTCACCAGCAGCGCGGCGCCGTGATGATCGGCCAGCAGCAGCGCCAGATCGATCGCCGAGCCCGCGGCCGGGAACGTCATCGCCCCGACGCCGAGATCCTGGATACGTTCCAGCCCGGGAGCGTGGCCGTCGGCGTCGGCGGGCAGCACCACCTGGGCACCGCACTTGAGCGCGTCGGTGCTGATCTGGTCGGGGTCACCGACGATCACCTGGGGGCGGTAGCCGGCCTTGCGCAGGACGTCCGCGCCGCTGCCGACGCCGATCAGCGCCGGCTGATACTCCTTGATGAACGGCTTGAGCGACCGCAGGTCCTCGGCCGCGCTGTCCTCGTCGGCGACGATCACCACATGCCGGCGGCGCAGATCGACGTCGACGTCGGGGATGCCGATGCCGTCGATCAGCAGCGGGCTCTCGCTCTTGATGAACTCGATGGTGTTGCCGGCGAACGCCTCCAGATGCGCGGACAGCCCGCTCTTGGCCTCGCGCATGAGGTCGGCGATGTCGTGGTCGGTGCGCTCGGTGCCGCGGACCAGCCTGCGGTCACCGGCGTACACGCCACCCTCGTGCAGGCGGATCTTGGCGCCGTCCTTGACCTTCTTGAAGATGTCGGGTCCGGCCTCGTCGATCAGCGTGATCCCGTTGTTGACCAGCACCTCGGGGCCCATGTTCGGGTAGCGGCCCGACACCGACGGAGACGCGTTGACGACCGCGGCGATGTCGGCTTCCACCAGCGCGTCCGCCGTGATGCGGTCTAGGTCCAGGACGTCGAGCACCACGATGTCGCCGGGGCAGACCCTGCGCAGCAGTCGGTCGATGTTCCGGTCGACGCGGGCTGTGCCGACGAGGCCCGGCCGGGCGGGGTTACGCGAAAGCAGACCTGACATCTTCATGGGGGCGATTCTGTCCGCGATGCGTCAGGGAGAACGGGAGGCGCGCCGTAACATCTGCCTCATTAGTTATCTAGAGTCCCACCAGTCACAGCTGTATTGCGAGTGTCCGACGGTTAGATCTCATCCTTCTGCGCCGCGTCGAGGAGTTCACGGGCGTGGGCGCGGCCGCTGTCGGAGTCGCCCAGCCCGGCCAGCATGCGCGCCAGCTCGGCCACCCGCTCGTCGTCGGCCACCCGCCGCACCACGCTGGTCCCCCTCGGCCCGGCGCCATGCACGACCAGGTGCACGTCGGCGTACGCCGCGACCTGCGGGAGATGTGTGACCACGATGACCTGGTGGGTGCGCGCCAGCCGGGCCAGCCGCCGCCCGATCTGCACCGCCGCCCGGCCACCCACGCCGGCGTCGACCTCGTCGAACACCATCGTGGTGCCCACCGTCTCTTTGCGGGAGGCGGCCAGCACCACTTCCAGCGCCAGCATCACCCGGGACAGCTCGCCGCCAGAGGCGCTCCTGGCCAAGGGCAGCTGGTCCATCCCGCGGTGCGCGGCGAAGCCGAACTCCACCTGGTCGACGCCGTCGACACCGGCCCTGACCAGCTCGCCGGAGGGCAGCATGAGCGTGGCCGCGTCGTCGTTGGCCGACGCGGCTTCCAGGGTGACGTCGATGCTGAATTGGGCGTCGGCCATCGCCAGACCGGCCAGCTCGGCGGTGACCTCCTTGGCCAGCCGCTTGGCGGCCTTGCGCCGCATGCTGCTGAGATCGATGGCGGCCGCGGCCAATTCGCCCGCGAGCTCATCGACCCGGCCCCCAAGCGCGGCCAAGCCTTCCTCCGAGACGTCGAGTTGGGCCAGTCGCTGCCGCGACTCCTGGGCCCAGGCGAGGACGCCGTCGATGTCCGCGGCGTACTTTCGCGTCAGCGTGCGCAGTTCGGCCTGTCGCGCCAGTTTGAATTCCAGCGCGCTGGCATCGACGGGCAGCTCGTCGAGGAAGCCGCCGAGCTCGCCGGCCGCGTCGACGACCACGGTCAGCACCTCGCCGATCTGCCCGGCCAATGCCAACAGCTTGGCGTCATCGGTGGATTCCAATGCCGCCCTTGCCTTTCCGAGGCTGTCCGTCGCGCTCAATCCGGAGCCGTCCGCCTCGTCCGAGGACAGGGCGGCGCGCGCGCCGGCCGCGGCTTCGCGCAGGGTGTCCAGTTCGGAGAGCCGCAGGATCTCGGCGACCAGCGCATCGTCCTCGCCGGGTTGCGGGTCCACGGCATCGATCTCGTTGAGGGCGAAGTTCAGCCGGTCGGCCTCCAGCGCCAGTTCGCGCATCCGGTTCCGGCGGTCGAGCAGGTCGCGCCGCGCCGACAGCCAGGAGTCCCGCAGCTTGCAGTAGCGCTCCAGCGCCGGGCCCGCCTTCGCGAACCGGTCCAGCGCACCGCGTTGCTCCTCGGGCCGCATGAGTCGCAGCTGGTCGTTCTGCCCGTGCAGGGTCAGCAACCCGGCGGTGAAGTCGCCCAGCGACTTGGCGGGCACGCTGCGGCCGCCGAGGTAAGCCCGCGACGGCCCGTCACGGCTGACCGAGCGCAGCGCGATCACGCTGCCGTCCTCGTCGCGTTCCGCGCCCGAGGCGTCCAGCATCTCGTCCAGCTTGACGACCATGGATTCGTCGAGATCCATTGTGGTGAAACGGCCTTCGACGATCGCCCGATCGGCCCCCGACCGTACTCGTGTCGCGTCCGCGCGCGAACCGCCGAGCAGATGCAGCCCCGTCACCACCATGGTCTTGCCGGTGCCGGTCTCGCCGGTCAGCACCGTCAGGCCGCGGTCGAACTCCCCCACCGCGGCGCTGATGGCACCGAGTGACTCGATGCGAATCTCAGTCAGCATTCAGTCAGCACCTGTGTCGGGGCGGTCAGTTCCCGCGCCACCCGGTCACCGGCAACCGGAATTTGCGCACCAACCGGTCGGTGAACGGGGCGCTGTCCAGCCGGGCCCATTTCACCGGTGTGTCGCAACGCTTTACCTCCAGCCGGCTGCCGGCCGGGATCAGCATTTCGCGGCGGCCGTCGCAGAACACCAGGGCGTCGTGCCCGTCGGCCTCGATCTCGATCGCAATGGTGGCATCGGGGCTGGTGACCATGGGGCGGCCGAACAGTGCGTGAGCGTTGTTGGGTACCACCAGGATTGCCTCGAGGTCCGGCCACAACACCGGCCCGCCTGCGGAGAACGCATAGGCGGTCGATCCGGTGGGCGTCGACACCAGGACCCCGTCACAGCCGAACGCCGAAACCGGACGCCCGTCGATCTCCAGGACCACCCCGAGCACACCCAGCCGCGGGCCCTTTTCCAGGCTGACCTCGTTGAGCGCCCAGCCGTGCACCGAGACGTCGCCGCCGTGGCGCACGATCACGTCAAGCGTCAAGCGGTTCTCGACCCGATAGTCTTGCGCGACAACGTGATCCAGTACCCGATCGATGGCCTCGGCTTCGGCCTCGGCCAGGAAGCCGATGCGGCCCAGGTTGATGCCCAGCACCGGAATGTTGGCGTTGCGCGCCAGTTCGGCGGCCCGCAGGAACGTGCCGTCGCCGCCCAGCGCAAGCACCAGTTCGCAGCCCTCGGCGGCCTGCGGGTCGGCGTTGACCACCTCGATCTCGATGCCCAGCGCGCGCATGTCGTCGGGGGCCAGGTGCATCGGCCCCTTGTCGACCGCCTCGGCGGACAGCACACGAAGCTCGATTCCGTTGTCGCCCAGCACCTTCTGCGCGCGTAGCGCGGTCTCGGTGGCTTCGTCGCGGCCCGTGTGGACCACCATCAAGACGGTGCGGGAAGCGTCGTCGTTCACCGTGGCCCGCTTTCCACCGCGCGCCGCACCGCCGTCACCAGCTCGTCGCCCGCGAGCGGCCGATCGGTCTGGGCGCGCAGCCGCAGAAAGTACTCGACATTGCCCGACGGTCCCGGCAGCGGGCTGGCGGTGACGTCGACGGTGTGCCAACCCAGCTCGCCCGCGCGACCGGCCACCGCCAGCACGGCGTCGGCGCGCAGGCCGGGATCGTGCACCACACCCCCGGCGCCGACCAGGCCCCTGCCCACTTCAAACTGCGGCTTCACCATGGGAACGATATCCGCGTTCGGTGCCGCACATCCAGCCAGCGCCGGCAACACCGTTGATAGCGAAATGAACGACAGGTCGGCCACCACGAGGTCCACCGGGCCGCCGATCGCCTCGGGCGTCAGGTCGCGAACGTTGGTCCGCTCGACGACGACCACCCTCGCGTCGCTGCGCAGCGACCACGCCAGCTGGCCGTACCCCACATCCACGGCAACCACGGCGGTGGCCCCGCGATCCAGCAGCACCTCGGTGAAGCCACCCGTCGACGCCCCGGCGTCCAGGCAACGCCGCCGCGCGACCGACATGTCGAACGCGTCCAGGGCCCCGATGAGCTTGTGCGCTCCGCGCGAAACCCAGCCGCGCTCACCATCCGCGGCGACGGTGAGGGCCGCGGTGACGGCCACGGCGGTGCCCGGCTTGCGCGCCGGCATCCCGTCGATGCTGACCTTGCCCGCGCCGATCAACTCCGCGGCCTGCTGACGTGACCGGGCCAGGCCGCGCCGGACCAGCTCGGCGTCAACGCGGGCGCGTCGGGACATCCGCGCACTCAGCCCTTCTCCGCCGACTCCAGCGCGGCCAGCAGCACGTCGTGCGCCTCGGACAGGCGCCGCGCGATCTCTTCCAGCTCGTCGAGCGACGGCACCTTCTGCGGGTCTTCGCCGTCCCCGGGCTGAGGCAGCCGGGCGAGCAGGGCGTCGATTTCAGCGCGAATCTGATCGGGATCGATAGTCATCGCGTTACCACGCTAGTCACCCGTCAGTCGGTGCGCACCAAAGACCAGCGCTCCAGCGCGGCGCGGGCGCCGTCGTCTCCCGGCTCGATGCGCACCGCGTCGGACTCCGTTTTCGCGACACCCCACACCGCGTCGGCGACCGCGCGAACGATCGACAGGTCATCCCCGTCGTCCGACCCGTCGCCGGTGACGGTGATCGTCGTGTCCGCGACCTCGATCCGCCAGCCCGGCTGCGGCCCGACCGCGAGCCGCGCGCCGTCGGTGTGCAGGGAGCGCAGGTCGTGGCCGATATAGGTAGGGCGCTGGGTGGGCTTGGCGTACACCGCGTCCCGCGCGGAGTTGACGCCGGTGAGCACCATCAGGCTGGGCAGCTCGGCGGCGTTGGCGCCTTCGATGTCGGTGTCGAGGCGGTCGCCGACCACCAGGGGGGCGTGAAAGGCGCCCCGGGCGGCCGCATCTCGCAACAGTCCCGGCGCCGGTTTGCCCGCGACCCGAGGTTCGCCACCGGTGGCCGCCCGCAGCGCGGCCACGAAAGATCCGTTGCCCGGCAGCAGCCCGCGCTCGGTGGGCAGGGTCAGGTCGACGTTGGAGGCGACCCACAGCGCGCCGGCCCGGATGGCCAGCGCCGCCTCGGCCAGCTCCGGCCACCCGATGGTCTGGGACAGGCCCTGCACGACGGCGGCCGGCTCGTCGTCGTAGCTGCGCACCGCGCGCAGTCCGACGGCCGTGATCTCGTCGGCCAGGGCCTCGGTGCCCACGATCAACACGGGCGAGCCCGGCGCCAACTGGTCGGCCAGCAGCCGCGCCGCGCTCTGCGCGCTGGTGGCGACGTCGTCGGCGACGGCGGTGAAGCCCAGGTCGGTCAGGTGCGCGGCGACCTCGTCCGCGCTGCGCGACGCGTTGTTGGTGACGAAGTAGGCGCGGCTGCGCACCTGCGCCAGCGCCTGCACCGCGCCATCCGTGGGGCTGCCGCCCCGAAACATCGTGCCGTCCAGATCGATCAGTAGGCAGTCATATTGCTGCGCAAGGGTTTTGGGCTGAGTTCCCGCCATGTCAGCCGAGTTCACTGACCCGGTCCTCGACGTCGGTGACGCCGTCGACGTCGGCGGCCGCGGAGTGCAGAAACCATTGCAGCGCCTCGTCGTCGCGGCCGAGCGCCAACAGCGTGTCCGCATAGGCGTAGAACAGCCGCGCCGCCGTGGTACCGGTGCGGCCCGGATCCAGTTGCGGCGTGGACAACACGGTGAGCGCCTGTTCCAGCTGGCCGAGATCCGCGCGCGCCCCGGCCGCGACGATGCGCAACTCGTCGGCATCGTCACCGCTGAGCTCGGCGGCCTCCGGTCCGCGCGCGAGCTCGATCGCCCGCTGCGGACGACCGAGTCCGCGTTCACAATCGGCGATCAGGGCGAGCAGCGGAGACTTGCTGCCCATTCTGCGGGCGGCGCGCAATTCCGCGAGCGCCTGCGACCAGTCGCCGCAGTGGTAGGCGGCGATGCCGACCGCTTCCCGAATGGTGGCGAGCCGACTGGACCGGGCGCGGGCCGCCCGAGCATGGCTCAGGGCGGCCTCGGGGTCCTCGTCGAGCAACTCGCCGGCGGCCACCAGGTGGCGCGCCACGGCATCGGCGGTCGCGCGGTCCAGGGTGCTCAGTTCGCGGCGAATATCCGGTGCCAGCTGCTTGGCTTCCACCCCGGGCGGTATCGGCGGGCCGTCCTGCGGCGCACGATCGGCGTGGGCGTCGCGGCGGTCAGCGTTGTGGGGTTGGACCGGGCGCGCACGGCCCGGACCGGACCAGCGTTCGGATGCCGGGCGTCCCCGCCGTTCGCCGCGCTGCCTGTCGTCGACCACGCTGCCGACAATACGGGCAGCGCTGCGCCTAACTTTGCAGCCGGTTACCCAGCAGCGGCGCGATCACCGCCGGGCAGTAGGTCGCGATCGCGACTATGGTGAACCGGCCCGCCATCTCGAACGACATGCCGTTGCCCTCGGCCACCTTGGACGTCACCTCGTCGAACGACCCGCCCGGCTCGAACAGCATCGGGCACACCGACTGCCCCAACGCCATGGTGCTGGCCGGTTGCGTGTAGGCGATCCCGGCGTTCGTCAGCGCCGACAGGAAGGCGTTGCCCAGCATGTCCGCGCGGATCGGCGCCGACAGAACCGCGGCCAGCGCCACCAGGCCGGTGCTCGCCCCCAGAATCCGCACGACGGTCAACCGCACGCACGCCGCGAGAATCATCGTGACAACAGTCGTCCTACAGGGTCACGTCAACGACACGGTGCGGTAAAGATCTGTGCACGCGCGCGTTTCGCGGGGCCCGACGGCCGCCGATCCGGCTAGAGCTTCTCGACCGCGGCGACGGTGCGTTTGCCGCGCCGTAACACCAGCCATTTGCCGTGCAGGAAGTCCGACGGTTGGGGCGCCCATTCCTCGCTGTCGATGCGGACGTTGTTGACCGAAACGCCGCCTTCGCCGATGGTGCGGCGCGCGGCCTTCTTGCTCTCGGACAGGCCGCTGGCGACCAGCAGGTCGACGATCCCGTCGGGGCCACCGGGTTTCAGCTCGGCGACCGACGTTTCACGCAGCGCCGCCGCCAGGGTGGCCTCGTCCAGCCGGTTCAATTCGCCCTGCCCGAACAGCGCCCGGCTGGCGTGCTCCACGGCCTCGGTGGCCGCCTCGCCGTGCACCAGCACCGTCAGTTCGCGCGCCAGCCGCCGCTGGGCGGCGCGCTGCTGGGGGCGCTCGGCCGTCGCCTGTTCGAGCTCGCCGAGCTCGTCGGCGGTCAGGAAGGTGAACCAGCGCAGGTACCGGATCACGTCGGCGTCGGCGGTGTTGAAGAAGTACTGGTACCAGGCGTAGGGCGTGGTGAGCGCCGGGTCCAGCCACAGGCTGCCGCCGCCGGTGGACTTGCCGAACTTCGTGCCGTCGGCGGCGGTCACCAGCGGCACCGTCAGCGCGTGCACCGAAGCGCCGAGCTGCTGGCGCACCAACCTGACCCCGGCGATGATGTTGCCCCACTGATCGGAGCCGCCGATCTGCAGGTTGCAGCCGTAGCGGCGGTGCAATTCGACGTAATCGTTGGCCTGCAACAGCATGTAGCTGAACTCGGTGTAGGAGATGCCGTCGCCTTCGAGGCGCCGCCGGACGGTGTCGCGGTCCAGCATGACGTTGACCGAGAAGTGCTTGCCGACGTCGCGCAGAAACTCGATCGCCGACAGCGGGCGGGTCCAGTCTAGGTTGTTGACGACCACGGCGCCGGTCGGCGAATCGTCGAAGTCGACGAAGCGTTGGAGCTGCCCGCCGATCCGCTCGGTCCACTCCGCGACGGTGTCCGCCTCGTTGAGGGTGCGCTCGCCGATGTCGCGCGGGTCACCGATCATGCCGGTGGCCCCGCCGGCGAGCACGATCGGGCGATGGCCGGCGCGCTGGAACCGGCGCAGCGCGAGCAGGGGCACCAGGTGTCCGGCGTGCAGGCTCGGCGCGGTGGGGTCAAAGCCGGCGTACACCGTCATCGGCCCGCGCTGCGTCTCGGCGGCCAGCGCATCGAGATCGGTCGACTGCGCGATCAGGCCGCGCCAGCTCAGCTCGTCGATGATCTTCTCGCCCATGACCCAAGATCCTTTCACCCGAGATCGGTTCGCCTAGTCGCTGGCGCCCGGCGCCGCCGCGCGGGGACTGCGGCGGTACGCCGAGACCTCCGGGCGCCCGGGAAGCCACAACCGCCACGGCCGGTCGGCGGCCTGGCTGACACCGACCCGCGGGCCGGACGCCGAGGTGAGCGGCTCATGCAGCTCGAGGGTCACTGGGCTGTCGCGCGCGAAAAGGTCAATGCCGTTGTCCTCCATGGTGATTCCCATCGCGGCACACAGATTGCCCGGACCGCGCGCCAGGGCCGCGGTGTGCACCAATTCGCCGCGGCGGGCGCGCGCGACGTCGGTGCCGTCCTCGATGGCCGCGGCCCTCAACAAGACGGCGGCGGCGGTGCCGTCGGGTCCGCACGAGACATTGGCGCAGACGTGGATCCCGTGGCTGCGGTAGGTGTAGAGCCGCCCCGGGGGCCCGAACATCACGAAGTTCCGCGTACGCAGGCCCTTGTACGAGTGGGCGGCGGCGTCGGGCCACGGACCGTCGGGAACTCCCCCGTACGCCTCGACCTCGACGACTATCGCGCTCACACCCCGCGCGGTGAGCGTCGCGCCCAGTAACCGCCGCGCGGCCTCGACCGGGTCGACTACCAGCTGGGCCGCAGCCGTGCCTTCGCGAAACCGTCCTCGAGCCTCGACCACATCAGATCCTGAATCCTCTTTTCTTAACCCAACGAACCTACCGGCAGGCTCGGCGTGGCAGTATCCCGGTGTCCCGTGACCCCAGGGCCGCGAGAAGGAGCCCACTTCATGCATGCGATCGATCCCGCCGCCACTGCGTGGCTGCTGGCCAGCACCGCGCTGGTGCTACTGATGACCCCCGGACTGGCGATCTTCTACGGCGGCATGGTCCGCACCACCGGTGTGCTCAACATGATCATGATGAGCTTCATCTCCATACCGCTGGTGACGGTGGCGTGGCTGCTGGTCGGCTACACCATCGCGTTCTCCGAGGATGGGGTGCGCGGACTCGCCGGCAACCTCAAGCACTTCGGCATGCTCGGCATCACTCCCGGACACCGTCCACGGCACGGTTCCCGAGCTGCTCTACGCCACGTTCCAGCTGACGTTCGCGATCATCACGGCCGCCCTGGTCAGCGGCGCAATCGCCGACCGCGCCAAGTTCGCCGCCTGGATGGTCTTCGTCCCGGTGTGGACGATCGCGGTGTATTCGATTGTCGCGCACTGGGTATGGGGGCCCGGCGGCTGGCTGGCCAAGCTGGGTGTCCTGGACTATGCGGGCGGTCTCGTCGTCGAGATCGTCTCCGGGTCCTCCGCGCTGGCGCTGGCGCTGGTGCTCGGACCGCGCATCGGTTTCAAGAAGGACGCGATGCGGCCGCACAATCTGCCGTTGCTGTTCGTCGGCGTCGGGTTGCTGTGGTTCGGCTGGTTCGGTTTCAACGCCGGTTCCGCCTTGGCCGCCAACGGAACTGCCGCGGCCATCTTCCTCAACACCTTGGTGGCCGGGTGCCTGGGCATGCTCGGCTGGCTCTCGGTAGAACAGTTCCGCGACGGCCGGCCCACCACGTTCGGTGCGGCATCGGGTGTGGTCGCCGGCTTGGTTGCCATCACCCCGTCCTGCGGGACGGTCAACACGCTCGGTGCGACGGTCGTCGGGCTGGCGGCGGGCATCGTGTGCGCGTTCGCGGTGGGCGCGAAATTGCGCTTCAACTATGACGATTCGCTCGACGTGGTGGGCGTGCACTTCGTCGGCGGCGTGGTCGGCGTGTCGTTGATCGGTTTGTTCGCCACGGCGGTCATGACGGCCGGTCCGCAGGGCGTGTTCTACGGCGGCGGCTTCGGCCAGCTGGGCAAGCAGGAGCTGGCGATCGTGGTCGTCGCGCTCTACGCGTTCGCGATGACGTTCGTATTGGCGAAGGTGATCGACCGGCTGATGGGCTTCCGGGTCAGCGCCGAGGATGAGACCACCGGCGTCGACGTCACGCAGCACGCCGAAACCGCGTACGCCGAGGGCGTGCACGGGCATCTGCCGCAGCGTCGCCCGGCGACCGGCGAACGCTTCAACTAGCAGCGGCGTCCCCGAGCCGCGTCCGATTGCTCGGGAGATCTTGACAACCCGGCGCGACGCGACGATTATTCATCGCATGATGAGTTCATCTCGTGATGAATTAATTGCCCGCCCCGCGGAGCCGGCGGTGCGCATCGACCACCTGCGCGTTGTCCGCGGCAAACGCCCCGCTCTGCACGATTTCTCGGTGCAGATCGCCAGGGGCAGCATCACCGGCCTGCTCGGCCCCTCCGGCTGCGGCAAGACCACACTGATCCGCTGCATCGTCGGCACCCAGATCCTCACCAAGGGCACCGTGACCGTGCTCGGCAAAGCCGCCGGCAGCGCCGAACTGCGCCACCGCGTCGGATACCTGCCGCAAGACCCGACGATCTACAACGACCTGCGCATCGTGGACAACGTCCGCTATTTCGCCGCGCTGTATGGGTTCGACGGCCAGGCGGCCGACGCCGCCATCGACCGGGTCGGGCTGACCGATCACCGAACCGCCCTGTGCGGCAACCTTTCCGGCGGTCAGCGCACCCGAGTGTCGCTGGCGTGTGCGCTGGTCTGCCAGCCCGACCTGCTGGTGCTCGACGAGCCGACGGTGGGCCTGGACCCCGTACTGCGCGCGGACCTTTGGGAGCAGTTCACCGAATTGGCCCGCGCCGGGACCACGCTGCTGGTCTCCAGCCATGTGATGGACGAAGCCGACCACTGCGGCGACCTGTTGTTGATGCGTGACGGCCGGTTGGTCGCCCACACCACCCCGACCCAACTGCGAGAGGACACCGGATGCACGTCACTGGAGGACGCGTTTCTGTCCATCATCAAGCGCAGCACGATGCGCGAAGCCGGCTGACTCTAGGCGGCTACACCGCGACCACGGCGCGAATCCTGCGCCAGTTGGCCGCCGATCACCGCAGCGTCGCGATGATCCTGTTGGTGCCGGTCCTGGTGATCAGCCTGATGTACTTCATGTTCCAGAACGCACCGCATCGCCCCGGCGGGCCGACCCCGTTCAACAACGCCTGCCTCATCCTGCTGGGCCTGTTCCCGCTGTTCGTGATGTTCATCATCACGGCGATCACGATGCAGCGCGAACGGGCGTCGGGGACCCTGGAGCGGATTCTGACGACCCCCCTGCGCCGTCTCGATCTGCTCATCGCCTACGGCACCGCCTTCTCCATCGCCGCTGCGGCGCAAGCGATTTTGGCGTGCATCGTGTCGTTCTGGCTGCTGGGTTTCGATACGGCGGGCAGCCCGATGTGGGTGTTCGTCATCGCGATCGTCAACGCCGTGCTGGGAGTCGGTCTGGGCCTGTTGTGTAGCGCGTTCGCCCGCACCGAGTTTCAGGCAGTGCAGTTCATTCCTCTGGTCATGGTGCCGCAGCTGTTGCTGGCCGGCATCATCGTGCCGCGCGCGCTGATGCCACACTGGTTGCAATGGATCAGCAACGTGCTGCCTGCCAGCTACGCGCTGGAGGCCTTACAGCAGGTGGGTGCGCATCCGGAACTGACGTTCATCGCGGTGCGCGACATCGTCGTGGTGTTGGGCTTCGCACTGGCGGCGCTCTGCCTGGCCGCGGCCACGCTGCGGCGACGGACGCCCTAGCGGCGGGTCGCTCCCAGTGACAACCACCAGCGCCGGGCGCAGGCGACGGGGGCGTCCGGCCGGGGTCTCCGACAGCCGCGATCGCATTTTGGCCAGCGCGCGAGAGCTCTTCGCCAGCAAGGGTATTCGCAACACCTCGATACGCGCGGTGGCCGCGGCGGCGGGGGTGGACTCGGCGTTGGTGCATCACTACTTCGGCACCAAGGAACAGCTGTTCGCGGCGGCCGTGCACATTCCGATCGACCCGATGGAGGTCATCGGCCCCTTGCGCGAGGTGCCCATCGAGGAGCTCGGCTACCGGCTGCCGTCAATGTTGTTGCCGCTGTGGGACTCCGAAGTCGGCGCGGCGTTCATCGCGACGCTTCGATCGATCCTGGCCGGTTCGGAAACCAACCTGTTCCGCACGTTCATCGAGGACGTCATCGCCGTCGAAGTCGGCACCCGCGTGGACGATCCGGCCGGTAGCGGAACCATCCGCATCCAATTCGTGGCGTCGCAACTGGTGGGCGTGGTGATGGCCCGCTACATCCTGCAACTGGAGCCGTTCGCGTCGCTGCCGCCCGAGCAGATCGCACAGACCATCGCGCCGAACCTGCAGCGCTACCTCACCGGGGATCTGCCGGACGGCCTTGTGCCATGAGCCGGGCGTGCTCGTCGTCGCCGACGTCGCGGGCCTCGTCGACGAGCAGCACCGGGATGCCGTCCTCGATGCGGTAGGCGCGGCGCAGCCGCGGGTTGTAGAGCAGTTCTGAGCCCACCAGGACCAACGGCCCCCGGTCCTGCGGGCACACCAGGATGTTCAGCAGTGCATCGTCGATCATGACCGTGCTCCGCTCAGCTCGGAACGAACCCCCGGCGTCATCCGGCGGTACTGGTCGGTGTCGGCATCGAAGTACCAGACGTGGCGCCCGGCCTTCGGGATCCCCGCCGCCCGCAGGGCACTGACGG
This sequence comes from uncultured Actinomycetota bacterium, assembly GCA_963849935.1. Taxonomy (GTDB): domain Bacteria; phylum Actinomycetota; class Actinomycetes; order Mycobacteriales; family Mycobacteriaceae; genus Mycobacterium. Next base: position 96,984 of record CAWKJQ010000009.1, on the reverse strand, counting down.
TGGGGCGGAACGTCGCGCTCAGGTTCATCTCCGGCACCACGCACACGATGTCGGGTCCCGTGCCGATGGGAAGGTTGGCGAAGGCTTCGGTCAGGTCGGCCGCGGTGATCGAGGCCCCCGGCAACAGCGTCACCGCCGACGCCGCCACCTCGTGGTCACCTATCGGAACGTTGTAGGTCACCGCGAGGTCGACGCCGTTGATGCAGCCCAGCGCGTCGGTCACCGGCTCGGTGAAGACCAGGCCGCGCGCGGTGCGCACGACCGAGCCGCGCCGGCCCGCCAACCAGTAGTCGCCGTCGTCGTCGCGGTAGAACAGGTACTCGGTCGATATCCAGGTGTCCCCGGCGGCGAAGACGCCGCGTTTGACCGAGGCGCTCGGATCGATCGGGCCGTTGGATACGGCGAGCAGGACGCCGACCTCATTGGGTCCGGCGACCTGCACGAAGCCGCGCTCGTTCTCCAAGATCAGGTCGTGCTCGGCGTCGTAGGCGCCCAGTTCGATGCGCCCGGCGCCCGGCAGCGGGCGGCCCTTGCTGCCGACCTTGGCGCCGGACACGTTGGCCAGCACCGCCTGCCCGTCGGTGGTGGCGAAGAACTCGACGACGTGGGCGGGTGCGAACGCCTCGACGACGCGTCCCCACAACCCGGTCGGCATGCCAGACCCGATGAACAGCCGCACTGGGTGATTGCCCTGCAACACGAACGCGGGATCGTCGACGATGTCGCGGAGCATGGACCAGGTGTAGGACACCACGGTGACGCCGTACTGGCGCACCTCCTGCACGAAACGGTCCCGGTCCAGGCCGCGCGACAGGGCGATGCGGGTGCCACCGACCACGGCGCCGCCGAGGCTGACCAGCAGCGCCGACTCGTGATGCAGCGGCGTCAGGCAATACACCGTGTCGCGACGGTCCAGGGCGGCCGTGGATGCGGTACCGAAGGCCGACACCGCCCAGCGGTAGTTGGTGATCTGCCTGGCGACCAGCTCGCCGCCGGCCGCGGTGAACGCGATGAACGCCAGATCCCGGGCAAGTCCCGGGTTGGGCCGATACCACCCGGGCAGCTCGACGGCGTCCGGGTCGATCTGTTCCATGTCGATGACGTCGGAGTCCTCGGGCAGATGCAGATCCCGCGACTCGCCGCCACCGAGCACCAACACCTGCCGCAGCCCCTGACGGTCGGAGCCGAGCACCGCATCGAGGTTGGTGGGGTCGGTCAGCAGCTCGGTCACTCCCCCGAGCCGCACCGATGCGGCCAGATCGGCGTCGGGCCGCATCACGACGGCGATGGCGCCGAGCCGGGACAACGCGGCGATGGCCACGAGTGCGCTTGGCCGGGTCTCCATCAACACGCCGACCCGGTCACCCTGGCGGACCCCGACGTCGATCAGGCCGCGAACGACGTTGTTGATGCGCCGGTTCACGGCCTCGTAGGTGTGCACCCGGCCGTCGAACAAGAGGAACTCGCCCTGCGGGGCGTCGTGCGCCTGTTCTTCGATGATGCGGCCCAGCGAAATCCGGGTGTGGTCGTTGATCTGACCCAGGCGGACCAGGCGAGGCAGGGTCCGGGCGGTCTCGACGGCCAGGGTGCGCACGGACTTGTTGGCGGCGACGACGGTGTTGGCCGCGCCGCGCGCTATTCCCAGCGCGGCCTCGGAGGCCTCCCCGAGGCCGTGCGCGATCCGGGAGCTCAGCGCCACGCCGCTGTCGGTGTGCTCGGCGGGCTGGTCGGCCATCAGGTCGATGCTGGTGGGCTTGTCGCCTCCGGTGGACAGCCACTTCACCCACTCGGCGACCGTCGGCCAACTCTGTTGTGCCGCTTTGGATCCGACGACCAAGCCGAAATGCCCTGTGCGAATTGTGTATTCGTAGACCTCGGCGTTCGGTGCCGCCCGCCGGATGCCGCGCACCGAGGCGGGCTGCCCGATGTCGTCCACCTCGCCGACGAAGGCCAGCACTGGACAGGTGATGTCGGTGAGGGTCACCATCTGGCCGTTGACGGCGAAGCCGCCGGTCATCATCCGGTTGTGGGCGATGAATTGCTTGAGCAGCTCGGAGATCGCCGGGCCCGACCAGGCGATCCAGCCTTCGCGCTCGAGGAATCGGCGCTGCTGCTCGCGCGGCAGTAGCGCCTCGCGGTCGTGCAGCTGGCGCACGAAGTCGACCCGCGCCTTCGCGGTCTTGAGCGGGTCGAGCATCTGGAAGCCGGTGCGCGCCATCCAGCTGGGAATGGCCAGCCTGCTGAAGACATGGTCGGCCATGAAATTGGCGGCCGGCGCGGCGAAGTTGGCGGGAATGCCCATGGGCAACGCGGCCAGGGTGTCCACCGGCGAACCGAAGGTGACGATGCTGGCCAGGGCCTTCGAACGCCGGTAGGCAGCGACCTGGTAGCACCACATGCCGCCCTGCGAGTAACCGACCAGATGCACGTCGCTTCCGGTCACATCCTTGACGGTGTCGATGGCCTGACTGAGCGCGACGATGTGGTCGGCCAGGGTGCGACGCATGCCGCCCTCGACCTTGTCGGGTTCGCCGAAATCGATGACCCAGGGATCGAGGCCTTGGGCGTGCAGGATGCCTACCGCACCCTCTTCGCGCGTGACGTCCCACATGTCCGCGGACATCATCATCGGGTGCACCATCAGCACCGGCGGTCCGACGGGCGACTGGCCGCGCCGACTGTCCGGCGGGAAGTACCGCCGCAGCTTGTACATCGGCACGCTCTCGACGATCTGGGACGGCGATGGGACACTACCGGTTTCCAAGCCCCCCAGTCGCAAGACCTCCAGCCCGTTCTGCGCGGTGGCTATCAGCCGCTCGACCGGTCGTGTGACCATCGAAATATTGAGATCCACTGCTGCTCCCTGAGTCTTGACAGCTTGGACATCATGGCACATCAGGGCAGCTAGAGAGGCGGCCCGGGCGGTTCACCAGTCGCTGCACCCGCGCAAGAGGCATGAACCCGGTCAGAACGGTGGCGGATCCTCGTCGAACCCGTGCGTGATGGGCCAGGCGTAGCTCGCGGGCGGGGCCGCCCGGGCCAGTCGTGCGTCGCGGTTCTGCCTGCGTTCGGTGGCGACGCGATGGGCGCGGTCTTGGGCGCGAGTGCGGCGGCGTTTGGGCATCATCGCGCTGCGGTCGGTGCAGTAGTCGGACGGCAGGTCGGCTTCGGGGGCGGGTATCGCGCCGGTGGCCTGGCACAGGCTGGGGAATAGCAGCGCGCTGCCGGGGGTGGTGACGTAGGTGTGTCCGGCCGGTGAGGTCAGGATCATGTGCCGTCGGGCAGTTGTTTCTCCCGCCAACCCCAGAAGGTTTTCACCAAATGATGTGTGCGACTTGCCAAACTCGACCGAACGGGTCGCTCATCGTATGGACAGCATTACGTACGCCTCGCATACCAGGGATAGAAATCTAAATCAGACGCTCGAACCAAGCTATGCGGAGATAGCGGCGGCAGTGTGGCAATAGAGGCTGAGCGCATCGCGGCTCAGTAATAGATCCAGAAGGCTATCCCACCTAGCCGTTCGTCTCTCTTATCCAGTGACAACTTGGAGGTCGTGGCTTGTGGTAAACGGATGACTTACAACGACCGCAGGCGCTCGGGCTGACCACTGCCGACACGTCGCCACGGCCGACCGTGCACATCGGTGAAACTCATTTGGACACCCTCGGCAACCGGTTTGCTAGGGGACAGCATTACGTCGAACTGTTTGGTCGCCTCACCAGGTCCTAGGACCGGATAGTCATCGACGGGACGCCATTGCCTTTCGTCACCGACGATCCAAAAGCAACCAGGCGATGTGCGTACAGGATTAGGGTCGGTGGTATGCAGCTTGAGCACTTAGACGACGTACCCGAGCACGACCGCGAAACAGTCAGCCCACCCGAGATAACAATGGGTGATGACGTGTTCTATCCGCAGCAAGATCGGTGGGTGAGGGTTGACCGCGTAGTCGCGGGGTTGCAAGCGAGAAATTCGACGTGGAAGCTCGACGAATACGAACCGGACAAGTGGACGTTCCACCACTCCATACCCGACGACGGGGCAGGCCAGATAATGTCAGGACCGGTGGAACGTCGCAAACGCTAGCGTCCCAACCGGTTTCGGCACCTCACCTTATTGATACTGCAACCGAATGTGTGAGACCGCCGGTTTCCGTCACACTAGGCAATCCCGTTCGTGACCCAGCGTGGCGCACAGCGCCAGAATCGGCCCTAAGGCACGAGCTGTACCGGCGCAGCTGGCCCGGAATCCGACTGCCCTGGCGTGACCTCCGGCGCTGGCCTTGGCTCTGACGCTGGCTGCGCTGGCGTGCGCGGCTGCGCTGGCGCACGGTTGGCGAATGGATTCGGCCCAATGGGCTGGCACTTGCTGCGGACGACCGGCGTTGTCGAGGCGCTACTGCCTTGCCATGTCATGACCGGGTTAGGTTCCTCGGCCATGCTCCCGTCCGGGCACGCCCAATAGCACTGGCCCTCAAGCACCCCCGCGTATGTAAACGCCGAAGCGTTGAATATCAGCACCGAGACGCCGCCGACCACAGTGACTGCCGCACCGCCGAATACGCAACGATGGTGGCTACCGTTGATCTCAGTCGGGAAGTCGCACACGTAATGCTGTGCGATGCCGTCGTATCCGAACGGCCCGACAGCCGGGTACGGGCACTGGCCGGGGCTGATTTGCTGCCCGCCCACGTCGGCGTATGCGACGGCGCACAAGGAAACCCATACGGTACAGATCGAAACAAACAGCGCCGCAACAAATGTCCGGGTTCTCGACAGTTTCACTTTCCCTCGGTCCTGTCGGTGGACGCTTCGGCTCGTGCCGCTGGCCGCCAGCTTTATCACGCCGTCGACGTTGTTGGTTGCCATTACTGACTCCTGATGTTTAAAAGGAGTCTGCAAATGGCAGAAAGCCCGGACTCCCGTGGTGAATTCCCCCAGCCCACCACGTCCCCTTCCAATCAAACTGGGTGTGTTTCGCAGGGTGTGTGGGGCCAATCCTGCCAGCTAACAACCGTCCGGGCGGGTTTTTTCACAATTCGAACGATGTCAGTAACTCTGCGGACGAATACGCTGTCGATCGGCGAGCCGGGCAAACGTCACCGACTGCGTAACGTCTACGGCGAGGGAGTCTGCCTTGGCCGCGACACCGAGCCAGAGTCGGTCAAGTGGTGGCGCTGACCTGAGCTAGACCAGCACGCCCTCGGTGTGCGCCTGCCGGGGGGCGGGTGGTTCTGATCACCCGGGCGGTTAGACGCTCACGAGCGATTAGATTGGACCCAAGATGGAACGGGCATATCGGCCGACCTGGGTACGAGGCGTCCGTGTTCGGCGCTATGCCGAACACGCCGCTCCCCGAATGGGCCTGTTGGGATGATGAAGGCGACGATGGCCCGAATCCCTGATTGACGTGACCCCTCCTTAGAACTGGATGGCCAGCCAGAGACGCTCGTGGAAGACCCGCAAGCCGTAGACCGGTTTAGGTGGGACACCCCTGAGACGAGACACCGATTGCCGTCAATTGCTCGGCCACGCGCGGTTCTCGACCCGCGAATACACCCCGACCCGCTCGAGCAGCGCCGCCGACTCCGCCGTTACCGACGGATACTGGCGCTCGATCAGCTCGTCAAACCGAGCGATCACCTCTTCGAACATGCGTTTGATTCTGCCAGAAGGCTACGACAAGCTCCGCCTAACGCCTGCAAGCGGCCCACCTGCAGACGGCCCTACCCGTCACCATAGCGCCGATCTTTCGACCGATGGCCGAATTAGGTTTCATCACAACGTGATTCGGTGCGTGGCCAGCCCGATCGTCGAGCAGCGTCGCAGGTGGGCACTACTCACCTCAGCCCGGGGTGACCCCATGACAGCGTGCGCTCCTTAAAGCACGCTGAGAACCCGCCGCAAGCCGTTTGCGCAGCAGGACGCCGGGTACCCAGCCGATGCGCTTCGGCCGCGACGCGTTGTCGGGGCCTTCTCGGTTGAACGAAACAGCTGGGCGCTTCCCAGTTTTCTGGGCGGCTTTGGCGACCGTTACTGCACTGCAGCCGCGGGCCGTGGCCGGCCAGACGGTGCTTCCTTCCAACCCGAAGGTGAGGTCGCTTAATGGACACGACGACGGATTCACACGGCGAAGGCGCCACCGAAATCATCACCACATTCCTGGGCCGGTAACCGGCCGCCCGGGCAAACGCGCGCGAGAAAGGGAGACAGATGTTGTTGCTGGGCAACGGCGGACGGCAGAAGCGCCACACCGCCGGCGACGGACTCGGCGAGGTGCAGCATTTGGCCGGACGAGCTCTGTACGACGTTGCGCACGGCCGTTTCGAACGCTCGCTCTCGGGCCTCACCGCCATAGCGGCCTTGGTCACGACTGCCGAAATCTACTTTGAGCACTACAAAGCCAGCTTCGGCAACAAATGGATGTGGAGTCCGATCGTGGTGACGCCGCCGGTGGTCGTCGCCGGAATCGGTGGGGTGTTCTCACGACGGTGGGCGAAACTGTGGCTGCCCATCACCGCGGGCATCTATACGGCCAACGGACTGATGGGTGAATACCTGCACGCGCGCGGCGTCGCGCGCAAGCCGGGCGGATGGAAGAACGCCTCCTACAACGTTCCGATGGGGCCGCCGATCGCGGCGCCTGGACTGATGTGCATGGTCGGCGGTATGGGACTGCTGGCGTCGATCCTGCGCCGCGAACGGTTCCGGGATTAGGACGCGGGGATCACTGAGATGGCCAACACCTCACGCCCCGACCACCTGCCCAACCTGCGCCCCGATGGCAAGCCGCCGCATCCATCTTGGCTGCCCAAGCAACGCCGCGGCACCACGCCGCAGATGATCGGGCGCTACCCCGATTACGACGTGCTGGAAACCGCCGACAAGTGGGACGAGGCCACCCGAAAGGTGGTGCTGGCCCGGCTGGAACCGCCCGGCCCGCTACGGTTTTTCACTCCCGAAGAGGAGCCGTGCCTCCGCGCGTTCTGCGACACGGTGCTCGCGCAGGACGTCGAACCGCGAGTGCCCGCGGCGGAGTCCGTCGACTCCAAGCTCGCCGACGGGCGCCTCGACGGTTACCAATATGTCGACATGCCCGACGACCGCGACACCTGGCGGCTGGTCCTGCGGGGACTCGACGAGACGGCCGAGACTCACTACGGCAAAGCGTCTTTCGCAGACGCCGACACCCTCACCCGCGAGGCGATCATCGACAAGTTCTCGCAGGCGGATCTGCAGGGCGGGGCGTGGGAAAATCTAAACGTCAAGCGCGCGTGGTCGGTGTGCATGCGAATGGTCTTGTCGGGCTTCTACTCCCACCCGTGGGCATGGAACGAGATCGGGTTCGGCGGTCCGGCCTACCCGCGCGGTTTCATGCGCCTCGGTGGCGCCCTCGGCGCGGCCGCAGGGCGCGAACCGTACGAGACCCGCGGCGCCACCGACGAGGATCCGGTGCAGGTAGTGAATAACGGGGAGTTGTGATGGGTGATTTCCTGCGGGGCCTGTTCAAGGGAGCGGTCGGACCGAAGGACAACGATTCGCGATTCCTGCTCGACGTGCACTCTCGCGACCTGCCCGGCGAACAGACCATGCGCCGCTACGCCGACGACGACGAAGTCGATCTGGTAGTCGTCGGAGCCGGGGCCGGTGGCTCGGTGCTGGCACAGCGGCTGGCGCGGCAGGGCTGGCGGGTGGTGATCCTCGAGGCGGGCCCGTTCTGGCATCCCGACGAGGACTGGGTATCCGACGAGGCCGGCTCGCATGCGCTGTACTGGACACAGAAACGCATCATCGGTGGCGACGACCCAATCGAGTTGGGCAAGAACAACTCCGGGCGCGGGGTGGGCGGCTCCATGGTGCACTACGCCGGATACACCCCGCGGTTTCACCCCAGCGATTTCGAGACCTACACGCGGGACGGGGTCGGGGCGGACTGGCCCATCCGCTACGAGGACATCCGCCGCCACTACGAGCAGGTCGAACTCGAGCTGCCGGTGGCCGGCCAGAACTGGCCTTGGGGCGACCCACACCGCTATCCCTTCGCCCCGCACCCGATTTCAGGCTGCGGCGGCCAAGATCTGGCGGGGAGCGCTCAAGCTTGGCATCGAGATGCGGGTGGGGCCCGTCGGGATCGTCAACGGGACCTTCGGCAATCGCCCGCACTGCATCTACCGCGGCTACTGCCTGCAGGGCTGCAAGGTCAACGCTAAGGCCAGCCCGTACGTCACGCACCTCCCTGACGCGCTGGCCCACGCCGTGGAGATCCGCGCCAACTGCATGGCCTCGCGCGTCGAGCTCGACGAGAGCGGCGCGGCCCGGGGTGTGGTCTACTACGACGAGGTGGGCGGTAAAGAGCGGTTGCAACGCGCCAAAGTCATTGCCATAGCGGGCTACTCGATCGAAACACCGCGCCTGCTGTTGAACTCGGCCAGTGACCGCTTCCCAAATGGGTTGGGTAACAACGACGATCAGGTCGGGCGTTTCGTGATGGTGCAGGGCGCCACCCAGTCCGCCGGCCGGTGGCCGGAAGAGGTCCGGATGTATAAGGCGCCTCCTCCGGAGGTGACCTCCGAACAGTTCTACGAGACCGACCTCTCGCGAGGTTTCGCCCGCGGCTTCGCCATCCAGACCGTGTCGCCGTTGCCGATCGGTTGGGCCGAACACGTACTCGCCGAAGGACACTGGGGCCGTGCCATGCGGGAGTACATGCGGGACTACAACCATTGGGCGACCGTCGGCGTGCTCAACGAGCTGTTGCCACTGCCCGACAATCGCGTGACACTGGCCGACGAGAAGGACCCGTACGGCATCCCGGTGGCCCGATTCGACTACGCGCTGTGCGACAACGACAAGGCCAACATGGCGTACTCCACCAAGGTGATCGGCGACATCCTGCACGCGGCCGACGCCCAGGACGTGCTCACCATCGAGCGATTCGCCCACCTGATCGGCGGCGCCCGCATGGGCACCGCGCCGGAGAATTCGGTCGTCGACTCCGATCAACGCGTGTGGGGTGTACCGAACTTGTTCCTCGCTGACGGCTCGGTGTGCCCGACACAGGGCTCGGCGAACCCGGCGCTGACCATCATGGCGCTGGCCTCGCGGCTCGCCGAACGGCTGGCCGCGCGGCAAGATCGATACCGCCGCCGGACGGAGGTCGAAGGCGGAAGCTCGTGGCTGAGCGCATGATCGACGCCGAGGCGACCTACGCGCCTCGTGTGTTGCGCGAGTACGCGCTCCTGGCCGACGGCGAGCGGGGTGCTTTGATCGGGCCGCAGGGCGACATCGCGTGGATGTGCGCACCACACTGGGATTCCGACGCCGTCTTCTCCAATCTCATTGGCGGCGGCGGGGTTTACGCGATCACCCCGACCGAGGTCCGGCACGTGTGGGGCGGATATTACGAGCCGGGCAGCCTGATCTGGCGCAACCGCTGGATCACCAGAGACGGCACCGTGGAATGCCGTGAGGCCCTTGCTTTCCCGGGCGATCGGGACCGGGTGGTGTTGCTGCGACGCCTTACAGTGTGCCGCGGGAAGGCGCGCGTGCGGGTGCTGCTGGCGCCTGGCGCGCGGATTCGGCAAGCACGGCCTCGGCCAGCCCACCCGCGACGGCGGGGTGTGGAGCGGCCGGTCGGGACGGTTGCGCTGGCGGTGGCTCGCCGGCTGCGACGTCCGCACCATCAAAGCCACGCGCGACAAAAGCGAGCTGCTCAGCTGTGAGCTCACCCTGGATGAGGGCGAGCATCACGATCTGGTGCTGGAGTTGTCCGAACGCGCCCTCCCCGACCACCCGCCGGACCCCGACCTTGCCTGGGACGCCACCGAGGCCGCCTGGCAGCGCAGCGTGCCCCAGCTGAACTGCACCATCGCGTCCCGCGACGGACGCCACTCCTACGCCGTCCTGCGCGGGCTGACCAGCAGTGGGGGCGGCATGGTGGCCGCCGCCACCATGAGCCTTCCCGAACGCGCACACACCAACCAGAACTACGACTACCGCTACGCCTGGATCCGCGATCAGGTGTACGCCGGCATGGCCGCGGCCGCCGTGGGCACGACCGAACTCCTGGACCGGGCGGTGGAATTCGTCGGCGCCCGGCTGCTCGAGGACGGCCCGAACCTCAAACCCGCCTACACCGTGACCGGGAGCGCGGTGCCCAGCGAAGAAAAGCTCGACCTGCCCGGCTACCCCGGTGGCACTGACAAGGTCGGCAACTGGGTCAACCAGCAATTCCAGCTCGATGTCTTCGGCGAGGCGCTGCAGCTGCTGGCCAAGGCCGGTGCGGCCGACCGGCTCGATGCCGACGGGTGGCGGGCGGTGCAGACCGCCATCGGGGCCATCGAAAAGCGCTGGCGCGAACCGGATGCCGGGGTGTGGGAAATCGACGACGAGCATTGGACGCAGTCCCGGCTGGCCTGCGTGGCCGGACTGCGCGCCGTCGCCAAGCTGGCCGGCGTCGGCCCCGAGGTGGCGGCCTGCGCTTCGCTGGCCGACGCGATCCTGGCCGACACCGCCTCGAGCAGCCTGCACCCGCACGGCTACTGGCAACGCAGCCCGCGGCTGACGGGGGTCGACGCGTCGCTGCTGCTGCCGCCGGTGCGCGGCGCGGTACCCGTCGACGACCCCCGCACGCGGGCCACCTTGGAGGCCGTTCGCCGGGAACTCACCGAGGACGGGTTCGTCTACCGCTTCCGGCACGACGAGCGCGAACTCGGCGACGCCGAGGGTGCGTTTCTGCTCTGCGGATTCATGATGGCGCTGGCCGAAGATCAACTGGGCCACGGTGATTGCGCGATGCGCTGGTTCGAACGCAACCGCGCCGCCTGTGGCCCGCCGGGGTTGTTCTGCGAGGAGTACGACGTGCGGCAGCGCCAGCTCCGCGGCAACCTGCCCCAGGCGTTCGCGCACGCCCTGATGCTCGAGTGCACGGCCACCCTCACCGACGACATCGCATCACGAGTGATTTCTCCGACCGAGCGAAAGGCAGTTCTGCGATGACACAGACAGTGGTGATCACCGGAGCAAGCGCCGGCATCGGCCGCGCCACCGCACAACAATTCGGGCGACGCGGCGCCAACGTCGTCCTGCTCGCGCGCGGTTCCGCCGGGCTCGACGGCGCCGCCCGCGACGTCGAAGCCGGCGGCGGCAAGGCGCTGGCAATCCCGACGGATGTGGCCGACCACTCGGCCGTCGTCGCCGCCGCCGATGAGGCCGAAACGGCGTTCGGTTCCATCGAAGTCTGGGTCAACGTCGCATTCACCTCGGTTTTCGCGCCGTTCAGCGAGATCAGCGCCGAGGAGTTCAAACGCGTGACCGAGGTGTCCTACCTCGGGTATGTGCACGGCACCATGGCGGCGCTGGCCAAGATGCGCCCCCGCAACCGCGGCACCATCGTGCAGGTCGGTTCAGCGCTCAGCCAGCGATCGATTCCGTTGCAGTCGGCCTACTGCGGCGCCAAACACGCGATCAACGGGTTCACCGAATCGGTGCGCTGCGAGCTGTTCCACGAGGGCTCGAAGGTGCGGATCACCGTCGTCCAGATGCCGGCAGTCAACACCCCGCAATTCTCCTGGGTGCTGTCTCGGCTCCCCCGCCATCCCCAGCCGGTGCCGCCGATCTACCAGCCCGAGGTGGCCGCCCGCGGCGTGCTGTATGCCGCCGATCATCCAGGGCGAAAACAATATTGGGTCGGCGACTCCACGATGGTGACGCTGCTGGGGCAGAAGTTCGTCGCCCCGCTGCTGGACCGCTACCTCGGCCGCACCGGATACGACTCCCAGCAGACCAATGAGCGTGTCGATGCCGACCGGCCCAATAACCTCTGGCAGCCGCTGGACCAGGAGCCGGGCACCGACCATGGCCCCCGCGGCCAGTTCGACGACAAGTCGCATGCCCACAGCCCGCAACTGTGGGCGTCCCAGCACCCCGTTGTCAGCGGCACCGGCGCCTTGAGCGCCGCCGGGGTGGGCGCCTGGCTCGCGGCGCGGGCGGGCCGCCGGTGGGCACGATGACCCCCGAGGCGCGGATCGAGGAGGTCACCGCGCAGGTCTACGAAATCCCCACCGACGCACCGGAAGCCGACGGCACCCTGTCCTGGTCGTCAACCACGCTGGTGCTGGCCGAGGTCGCCGCCGGCGGGCGGCGCGGGATCGGTTACACCTACGCCGACGGCGCGTGCGGCAAGCTCATCGGCGGCAAGCTCGCCGGCGCGCTGAAGGGACACAGCGCCATGGACATCCCCGCGCGGTGGCAGTCGATGGTCATGGCGATGCGCAACAACGGGCGGCCGGGGTTGGCGTCCTGCGCCATCTCGGCCCTCGACACCGCGATGTGGGACCTCAAGGGCAAGCTGCTGGAGTTACCGGTGTGCCGGCTGCTCGGCATGGCGCATCCCGAAGTGCCGATCTACGGCAGTGGCGGCTTCACCACGTACGACGAGCGCACCACCCGCGCCCAGCTCGAACGCTGGGTCGATGAGTGGAAGATCCCGCGGGTCAAGATCAAGATCGGCGAATCGTGGGGCTCCGACGTGAGCCGCGACCTCGATCGGATTGCCCTGGCGCGCAAAGTTATCGGGCCTGAAACCGCGCTGTATGTCGACGCCAACGGCGGCTACCTCCGCAAGCAGGCGATCCGGGTGGCCCACGCCATGGCCGACCACGACGTCAGCTGGTTCGAAGAACCCGTCTCCTCCGACGATCTGGCCGGGCTACGGGAAGTGCGCGACCAGGTGACCCCGGACGTCACCGCCGGTGAGTACGGCTATGACCTGGCCTACTTCAACCGGATGCTTGCCGCCGACGCCGTCGACTGCCTGCAGATCGACGTCACGCGCTGCGGAGGCATCACCGACTGGCTGCGCGCCGCGGCCGTGGCCGCCTCCCGCAACGTGGACGTCTCCGGGCACTGCGCTCCCAACCTGCACGCCCACGTCGCCAGCGCCGTCCCAAATCTGCGGCACCTGGAGTACTTCCACGATCACCACCGCATCGAACACATGCTTTTCGATGGCGCCCTGTCGCCCGAGGGCGGGGCCTTGCGGCCCGATCAACACCGGCCGGGGTTCGGCCTGGATTTCAAACACCGCGACGCCGAGCAGTATCGGGTGGCCTGAACGTCAGGCATTGACCATGCCCGGACGGGGAGGAATGAATTCGCTCAAAAACGGGAATCGCTACGCAAGGTTTTCACAACGGCGATTGGGGAAACGCGATGATGACGAACTCCAATGACCAAACTGTCGAGCGCGGCGACGTGCCGGCGTCAGACACCGTCGAAGAAGGCGACCTGAACGCGGTCGACCTCGTGCTCGGTCTCGGTGAGCCGCAGCGCGTCGGTAGGTTCTGGTTCTACTTGGATGGCCAGCGCTGGGAGTGGTCGGACGCGGTGGCGCGCATGCACGGCTACAAGCCGGGACAGGTCGAGCCCACCACGGAACTGCTGCTGCAACATAAGCATCCCGATGACCTGGAGCAGGTGGCCGCAGTGCTCGACCGCGTGCTGAAGGGCAAGCCGTTCAGCGGCCGGCACCGCATCATCGACACCGCTGGGCACACCCACTGCGTCGTCGTCGCCGGCGATCGGATGGTCGACGGCAGCGGCACGCTCGTTGGTACGTCCGGGTTCTACGTCGACGTCACCGACTCGCTGCACTCCGATATCACCAACGTGCTGTCGGCGGTGGCGGACGCCCGCGCGCGCATCGAGCAGGCGAAGGGCGTGCTGATGATCGCCTACGGCATTTCCGCCGAGCGTGCATTCGACATTCTGGTGTGGCGTTCCCAGGAGGCCAACCTCAAGCTGCGCGACGTCGCGAGCCGCTTCCTGGATACCGTGGCCAGCAAGGCGTCGGCGGAAACGCAAAGCCACGTGGACCAGGCGCTGCTGACCCTGGAATAGCCGCGACAGTAGGGTCGGCCCGGTGGCGCACCTACTTGGAGCTGAGGCCGTACACCTCGAATATCCGACGCAGGTGGTCTTCGATTCGATCACCCTCGGGGTCAACGACGGCGCGCGCATCGGCATCGTCGGTCGAAACGGCGACGGCAAATCCAGCCTGCTGCAGCTGCTCACCGGTCAACAACGGCCCGATTCGGGCCGGGTCACCCGGCGCAGCGGACTGCGGGTCGCCGCGCTGAGCCAGGCCGACACCCTGGACCCGGATCGCACCGTGGGCTACACGCTCGTGGGCGAGGCAGCCGAACACCAGTGGGCCGGTGACGCGCGGGTCCGCGATGTGGTCGCGGGGCTCGTCTCCGACATCGCCTGGGAGGCAACGGTTGCCACGCTGTCCGGCGGCCAGCGCCGCCGGGTGCAGCTGGCCCAATTGCTGGTCGGCGACTGGGACGTCATCGCGCTCGACGAGCCGACCAACCATCTGGACATCGAGGGCATCACCTGGCTGGCCGGTCATCTGCGGCAGCGCTGGGCGCGCAACACCGGTGGGCTGCTGCTGGTGACCCACGACCGCTGGTTTCTCGACGAAGTCGCCACCACGACGTGGGAGGTGCACGACGGGATCGTCGAACCGTTCGACGGCGGGTACGCGGCCTACGTCCTGCAGCGGGTCGAACGGGACCGAATGGCCGCTGCCGCCGAGGCCAAGCGGCAGAACCTGATGCGCAAGGAGCTGGCGTGGCTGCGCCGCGGGGCGCCGGCGCGCACGTCCAAGCCCAAGTTCCGGATCCAGGCGGCCAACCAGCTGATCGCCGACGTGCCGCCGCTGCGTAACACCGTCGAGCTGGCCAAGCTGGCCACCGCGCGGCTGGGCAAGGACGTGGTCGATCTGCTCGACGCGTCGGTTTCATTCGACGGCCGCCCGGTGCTGCGCGACGTCGAGTGGCGAATCGCCCCCGGCGAGCGCACCGGCATCGTCGGGGCCAACGGCGCGGGCAAATCGACCCTGCTGGGTTTGATCGATGGCACCATCGCGCCGGACGCGGGCCGCGTCAAGCGCGGCAAGACCGTGCGCCTGGCGGTGCTCGACCAGCAGGGCGACGCGCTGGCCGCGGTCGGCGGCGACCGGATCGCCGATGTACTGGCCCGACTCCCGGGCGACTATCAGGTCGACGGCCGAGAGGCCACTCCGGCGCAGCTGCTGGAGAGACTCGGGTTCGGCCGCGGCCAGTTGTCGGCCCGCGTCGAGGATCTCTCCGGCGGCGAGCGGCGGCGACTACAGCTGATGCTCACCCTGCTGTCCGAGCCCAACGTCTTGCTGCTCGACGAGCCGACCAACGACGTCGACACCGACACCCTGGCCGCGATGGAGGATCTGCTCGACTCCTGGGCGGGCACGCTGATCGTCGTCTCACACGACCGCTACCTGTTGGAGCGGGTCACCGACCAGCAGTACGCGGTGCTCGACGGCCGGTTGCGGCATCTACCCGGCGGCATTGACGAGTACCTGCGGCTGGCCGAACGGCGAACGAGCCAGGCGACCGCCGGTCCGTCGCGGCCGGTGGAGACCTCGCCGCCGTCGCAGCCCTCACAGATGTCCGGCGCGCAGCGGCGCGCCGCGGAGAAAGAGGTGGCCGCCGTCGATCGCCAGCTCGCACGCCTGGCGGACCGAATCAAGGACAAGCACAACGAACTCGCCGCGCACGACCAGTCCGACCATGTCGGCATCACCCGGCTGACCCAGGAGTTGCGGGGCCTCGAAGACGAGGTGGCCGCCACGGAGAGTCGCTGGCTGGAGCTCTCGGAGCCGCTCGAGTAAAGATGCTGAGCCGCACCGGGTTTCGCGATGCAGTCAGACCTCAGTGCCAGCGCAGTAGCACCAGTTCGGAGCCGAAGCCGGGACCCACCGCGAGCATCAGCCCGGGGCTGGCGCTGGGCGGCGGTTTGGCGATGGTGTCGCGCAGGATGTGTAGCACGGACGCCGACGATAGGTTGGCGACTTCCCCGAGCGAGCGCCAGGTCAGTTCCTGTGCCTCCGAAGGCAATTCGAGACTGTTGGCAATGGTGGTGATGACTTTGGGGCCGCCGGGGTGGGTCACCCACGCGCCGACGTCGTCCTTGGTGAGCCCGTGTGCGGCGAGGAAGGTGTTCACGTCGTCGGCCAGGTGACGTTCGATGACATTCGTCAGTTCCGGAGACATCACCAGCTGCATTCCGTCCGAGCCGATGTTCCAGCCCATGATGTGCAGCGAATCGGGATACAGACGGCTGCGCGAATCCAGTATGTCCGGTCCGGCGGAGCTCAGCTGCTCGGCGCGACGGTCACCGACGGCGACGACGGCCGCGGCGCCATCGCCGAACATGGCCGTCCCGACCAATCCCGACACGGTGGGCCGGACCGTCGGGAAGGTGAGCGAGCACAGCTCGACCGACACCAGGACAGCGACGCCGTCGGGCGCACCACGCAGGTAATCGTGCAGCCGCCCGACGCCCGCCGCCCCGGCCGCGCAGCCCAGGCCGAACAGCGGCATCCGCCGCACGTCCGGGCGCAAGCCGAGACGCCCAACGATCCTTGCGTCGAGCGATGGCACCGCGATGCCGGTGACTGTCGTCGTCACAATCATGTCGATGTCTTGCGGTTTCAGCCCGGCCTCGTCGAGCGCACCCAGCAGCACGTCGCAGCCCAGCTGCACCGCCTCATCGATGAAAATCTGGTTGGCGTCACCGAAGTCGGTGAACGTGTGGTACCGCTCGAGGGGTAGCACGAAGTGACGGCTGTTGACCTTGGCTGCGGCGTGCAGGCGCCGGACGATCGCTTCGTGTTCCCGTAGCGCGGGAAACTTGACCACCTGGTCGGTGATTTCGCTTTGGCTATAACGATGCGGCGGCAACGCGCCGAACACACTCGCGATGACGCTCATGCTCTGCTCTCTTGATGGCCGGCCGGCACTCTTCGTGATGCCGGAAGTTTATGCCGCACTGTTTGACGGTGCGGAAGTTCCAAGTAGTCGGAACACCCAGCGGGGAATTCGTCATTCGGTGTCGTCCTCATCCGTCGAGCGGAGCGCCATCGCGATCAACGCATCGGGGCTCAGTGCGTCAATGTCGTCGGCGCCGACATTTGCGTCGGAGACGGGCGTTTCCGGCGTGCCGGCGAGCAATAAAAGCTTTTCCAGCAATCCCGTCCTTTGCAACTCGCGCACCGGGATTTTGCGCAGCGCCGACCAAATCTTTTCCTCGTCCGATTCGACGGGCTCCTCGTGGAGCAGTTGGCGGCGGACATGATCGGCCAGAGCCGCCGGCGTCGGGTAATCGAAGATCAGCGTTCGTGACAAAGCCAATCCGGTGTGGCTGGTGAGGCGGTTGCGCAGTTCGATCCCGATCATCGAGTCGAATCCGAGGTCGCCGAAAGCGCGGTCGGGGTCGACGGCGTGGCCGCCCGGATGTCCCAAGACGGCCGCCGCATGCTCGCAGACCAGCTCGAGCAGCACCCGACGCTGGTCGTCGGGTGCCAATCCGTGCAGCCGGTGCGCCAGGTCGGGTGTGCGAGTGGCAGTGGCGGGCGGTGCCCCCGTCGCTGCGGCGCCCAACCAAAACCTCTGCCGGGCAAAGCCATACGACGGCAACTCGACCCTTCTCGGGTTCTGTCCGGCGAACACGGCCGACCAATTCGGGTCGAGGCCGCGGGTGAACAACTTGCCGACCGCACCCAGCAGTGATTCCGTCTCGTGCCGATCCTTGGCCATGGTGTGCACCGATACGGCCCGCGCGGTGCTCAACGATTGGTCCACCGCCGCCGTCAACGCCGCACCGGGACCCAGTTCGACGAAGAGTTCGGCACCGGCCGCCTCGGCGGCGCGCACGCCCTCGAAGAAGCGCACCGGCGCACCGACATGCGCCGCCCAGTACTGCGGCGATCCGTATCCGGCGCCGGCCAACCGGCCGGTCAGGTTCGACACCAACCCGATTCGCGGCTTCCCGACCTCGATGTCGGCCACTGCGGCGGCGAACTCCGGCACCATGGGCTGCATCAGCGGCGAATGAAACGCGTGCGACACCGCCAGCCGATGCACGCGCCGGCCGGCCTGCACCAGCCGGTCCGCCAGCGCTTCCACCGGGGCCTGGGCGCCCGAAAGCACCACGGCGGTAGGGCCGTTGACCGCAGCGATGCTAACCCCGTCGGTGAGCAACGCAGCCACCTCGGTTTCACCGGCGCCGACCGCCACCATCACCCCACCGGGCGGCAGGCCTGCCATCAACCGTCCCCTGGCTGCCACCATCCGCGATGCGTCCGCGAGCGAGAGCGCCCCGGCCACACACGCCGCGGTGATCTCTCCGACCGAGTGGCCCATCACCACATCCGGTATCACACCGAAGGACTCCCACAGCGCCGAAAGCGCGATGCCCAGCGCGAACAAGGCCGGCTGGGCAAACTCGGTGCTGCGCAACAACTCCGGGTCGTCGCCCCACATCACGTCCCGCAGCGGCAGCCGCGAATGGGCGTCCAATGCCGCGACGGCCTCGTCGAACGCGCGGGCGAACACGTCGAACCGGTCGTACAGTTGCCGCCCCATCCCCGGCCACTGCGAGCCCTGACCCGGAAACACGAAGACCTTCTTGCCCAACGGCATCGCGCGGCCCACCGCCACACCCGGCCGCGAATCACCCGCCGCCAGGGCCGTCAAACCGGTTGTTAGCGCCGCGCGGTCACCGCCGACCACCACCGCCCGGTGCTCGAATGCCGTCCGGGTACTGACCAGCGACCAGGCCACGTCCACGAGCCGCACATCGGCCCGGTCGGCCGCATACATCGACAACCGTTGCGCCTGGTTGGCCAGCGCCTGTTCGCAGCGGGCCGACAGCACCCACGGCAATACCTCGTCGGTATCCGCGGGTGGTTCGGATGGCGCCGTTTCCGCCGGGGGCTGCTCGACGATGAGATGCGCGTTAGTGCCGCCCATTCCGAACGACGACACCCCGGCCCGTCGCGGACGATTTGTGGACGGCCACGCGGCCGGGGCGGCGTTGACCTGCAACCCCAGCCGATTGAGGTCATCGTCGGGGTCGGCGTAGTTGAGGCTGGGTGGGATCGCGGCATGTTCGATCGCGAGTACGGCCTTGAGCAGGCCCGCTATTCCTGCGGCGCTTCCGGCGTGGCCGATGTTGGTCTTCACCGATCCGACCCGCACCGGATCGTGGACGCGTTCGCCGAAAATCTCGCCCAGCGCCTGGGCTTCGGTCGCATCGCCGATCTTGGTTCCGGTGCCGTGCGCCTCGATGTAACCGATGTCGCTGCATTGCAGGCCCGCATCGGCCAGCGCGCGCCGGATCACGTCTGCTTCGCTGCGCGCCGAGGGCACGGTCTGGGGGGTTGCGCTGTGCCCGGCATTGCCCACGGCGCCGCCGCGAATGACCGCGTGGATGCGGTCACCGTCGTCCACCGCCGACCGCAAGGGCTTCAGCAGTACTAGTCCGCCGCCTTCACCGCGCACGTAGCCGTCGGCGCGCCGATCGAATGCGTAGGTGTGTCCCGACACCGATACCGCGCCGAATTCCTGTTCGAGCATGGCCATTTCGTTGGCGAGGTTGAGGTGGACCCCGCCCGCGATGGCCAGTGTCGACTGCCCGGCGCGCAGGCTTTCGCAGCCGAGGTGAACTGCAACCAGGGAAGACGATTGACCGGAATCGACGACCATGCTGGGCCCGTGCAGCCCGAAGGCGTACGAGACGCGGTTGGCGATCATCGTCCGGCTGATCCCGGTGAAGGTGTGGTGGTCCAGGTTGTCGGCGAGGTCCTGCAACGTCAGTGCGGCGTAGTCATCCGTCGTCGCGCCGAGGAACACCGAAACCGGTTCGCCCCGAAGTGTTCCCGGCACCACGAAGGCGTCTTCGAGTAACTCCCAGGCGAGTTCCAGGGCCAGTCGTTGACGCGGATCCATCGCGGACGCCTCGCGCGGCGACAGATTGAAGAAGTCGGCATCGAATTCGGCTGCTGCCCCGGCGAATTGGGTGGCCTCGCGCCCTTCGCGGATGAGACGCCAGAACGCACCGGGCCCGGCCGCGGCCGGAAATCTGCATGCCAGCCCGATGATCGCTACGTCTGTCGATGGCAAGGTCAGGGGCCGACTTCGTCGTCGAGAATCGCGAACAGCTGGCTCTCGGTGGCGGTGGAGATGTCGTCGTCGAACGCGTCCTCGTGGTAGGCCAGGAGCGGGGCCGGCTGGGTTGCCGGTTGGCCCGTCGCGGCGCTCAACAGGCCTTCCAGCCGGGTGATGAGCTTCGCCTTGTCGCCGGGAGTCAGGTCGGGCTGGTTGATTAGCGCCTGCAATTCGCGCGCGATGTCGTTGAAGCGGGCCATGGGATCGGGCGGCGCGACAGCCGCGGCATCGTCGCCGCTGTCGGCCAGTTCGGCGCCGAGGTGTTCGGCAAGCGCCGCCGGCGTGGGTTGGTCGAAGATCAGCGTGGGCGAAAGGGTCAGCCCGGTAGCAATTTTCAGCCGGTTGCGAAGTTCGACGGCGGTCAGCGAGTCGAACCCGAGGTCGGCGAACGCATCGTCGGCGTTGACGTCCGCGGTGCTGTGGCCCAACACCGTGGCCGCGTTGCTGCAGACCAGTTCGACCAATTCCTCGTGCCGCTGCTCGGGGCGCATGCCCTCCAGCCGCGCCCGCAGACCCGTCAGGGAAACCATGTCGGTGTGCTCCAGAACCCGCCGCGCCGGTCGGGTGGCCAGCTGGCTCAACAGTGGGGGCAGCGTGTCGCGGTGGTGCGCCATCGCTCCTCTGTCCAGCCGGGTGCCCACCACCATGGGGTGTTCGGACAGCAAGGCGGCATCCAACAGCTCCAGCGCCTGCCGAGTGGACAACGCGCTCAGGCCGGCCCGGCTCATCCTGGCCTTGTCACGCTCACCGAGGTGTTGGGTCATCGTGGACGTCTCTTCCCACATCCCCCACGCCACCGACAATCCCGGCAGCCCGTGAGCGCGGCGGTGCGCCGCCAGCGCGTCGAGGAAGCTGTTGGCCGCCGCGTAGTTCCCCTGACCGGGCGCACCCACGATGCCCGCCATCGACGAAAACATCACGAAGGCCGAGAGATCGAGGTGCCGGGTGAGCTCGTGCAGATGCCAGGCCCCGTCGACCTTGGCCCGCAACACCGGGTCGATGCGCGCGGCCGTCAGTGACGCGATCACGGCGTCGTCGAGCACGCCCGCGGCGTGGAACACCGAGCGCAGCGGATACTCGGCCGGCACTTGCGCCAGCAGCGCCGCGACGGTCTCCCGGTCGCCGACATCGCAGGCCACCACGGACACCGACGCCCCCGCGTCGCGCAATTCGGCGGCCAGCTCGGCGATGCCGTCGGCGCGTTCACCGCTGCGGCTGACGAGCAGCACGTGGGGCACTCGGTGCCGCTCGACGAGATGCCGCGCCACCGCCGAACCCGCCATGCCGGTGCCGCCGGTGATCAGGGCGGTGCCGCCGGCCAGCCCGCCGGGCCCGTCGGGCATGGTGAGCACGACCTTGCCGATATGGCGGGCCTGGCTGACAAACCGGTAGGCGTCGGCGGCGCTGCGCGCGTCAAACGCCTTGACCGGCAAGGGCGCCAGGGTCCCTGCGGTGAATAGGTCCATCAGTTCCGCCAACATCTCGGCAATGCGGCCGGGGCCGGCCTCCATGAGATCGAACGCGCGATACGTCACCCCGGGATGGGCCAGCGCGACCGCATCCGGGTCGCGCAGATCGGTCTTGCCCATCTCGATGAAGCGGCCGCCCGGCCCGAGCAGGCGCAGGGACGCATCGTTGAACTCCCCCGCCAGGGAGTTGAGCACCACGTCCATGCCACCGCTGAATTTCTGCTCGAAATCCAGTGTGCGGGAATCCGCGATGTGAGCATCGTCGAATCCCATGGCGCGCAGGGTGTCCCACTTGCCGCGGCTGGCGGTCGCGAATACCTCCGCGCCCCAATGACGGGCCAGCTGTACCGCGGCCATGCCCACGCCGCCCGTTGCGGCGTGCACCAGCACCCGCTGCCCGGCGCGCAGGCCCGCGAGCACCGACAGCCCGTAATAGGCCGTCAAAAACACCACCGGCACGGCCGCGGCCTGAGCCATCGACCAGCCCTGCGGCACCCGGGTCACCAACCGGCGGTCCACGGCCGCCTCGGAGCCGGCCAGCCCGAAGATCCCCATGACCGCATCCCCGACGCCCAAATCGAGCACGCCGGCGCCGACTTCGGTGACGATTCCCGCACCCTCGGCGCCCAGCTGCGCGGCACCCGGGTACATGCCCAGCGCCACCAGCACATCGCGGAAGTTCACCCCGGCCGCGGCGACGGTCACCCGCACCTGACCGGCCTCCAGTGACGCCGGGGCGGTCTCCTGCACCGCCAAGTCCTCGAGCGTTCCCGCATCGCCCGCGGCCAGCCGCCACACCGACGGCGGGCCGGGCAGCTGCAGCAGGGGCCGCCGGTCGGTCGGTTTGAGCCGGGCGCTGTACGCCACACCCTCGCGCACCACCAGTTGCGGCTCCCCACAACCGATCACCGCTGCGACATCGAGCGTTCCGTCGGTATCGACCAGCACCACGCGGCCCGGGTGCTCGGCCTGTGCCGAACGGATCAGCCCCCATACCGCGGCACCGGCCAGGTCCGCGACGTCCTCGCCCGCCAGGCCCACCGCCCCGCGGGTCAGCACCACCAGGACGCCGGCCGCCTCACCCGTCAGCCAGTGCTGTAGCGCACCCAGGGCTTCGTGGGTCGCGCCGTAGACGGAGGTGACCAAGCCCGGGTCCGCGGACGGTGGCTCCCAGACGGTGAAATCCTCATTAAAGTCGGTGTCGGACACCGAGACCGGAGACCACACCACGTCGAGCAGCTCACCGCTGCCAGAGCGGGCCGTTACGGCCGCGGTCAATTGATCGGCCGAGACGGCACGGGTCACCAACTCGCGCACCGACAAGACGGGCAGCCCGGACGAGTCCGTCAGTTCGACCGACACCGCGCCGGCACCGACCCGCGCCAGCCTGACCCGGACCCGGGATGCCCCGGCCGCGCTCAGATTGACTCCCTGCCACGAGAACGGCAGGGCAATCTCGATCCGTTCGTCGGCAACCCCCAGCGCGTGCAACGCCGCATCCAGCATCACCGGATGGAGGCCGAAGCCACCGGTCGACACTCCTGCTTGCTGCGGAAGCTCGACCTCGGCGAATGTCTCGTTGCCCCTGCGCCATACGGCACGCAACCCCTGAAAGGCCGGTCCATATCCGTAGCCGCGGCCCGCCAGGCGGTCGTAGGCGCCCGTCACGTCCACCGCGTCGGCGCCCGGCGGCGGCCAGGCCGACAACCCGGCGGCCGCGGTGGGCGCACCCTCACTCAGCACACCTTCGGCGTGCAGCACCCAATCGGACTGCGCTGCTCGCGAATACACGGTGACCGCCCGCGTGCCCGTCTCGGCGGCGGCGGTCACCACGACCTGAAGGTGCACCACGCCCGCCGCCGGCACCACCAGCGGCGCCGACAGCGTCAACTCCTCGATCGTCGAGCAGCCGACCTCGTCACCGGCCCGCAACGCCAGCTCGACGAACCCGGCACCCGGAAACAGCACCGTGCCGGCGACCGCATGGTCGGCCAACCACGGTTGAGCGGCGATCGACATCCGGCCCGTCAACACCACGCCGCCGGAATCCGGCCGGTCCACCACCGCGCCCAGCAACGCGTGCTCGGCCTCGGCCAAACCCAGGCTGGCGATGTTCGCCGAACCGACCGAATCGCTGGACAGCCAAAAGCGCCGCCGCACAAAGGCATACGTGGGCAGGTCGATGCGCTGGGCGCCGCAGCCGTCGAACGCGGCGTCCCACCGCACGTCCGCACCGGCCGCGAACAGCTGCCCCGCCGCCCGCAGCAGCGAGTCCACTTCGGGGCGGTCCTTGGCCATGGTCACCACCGAGGTCGCCCGGTCGGTCGTCAGGGACTGCTCCACCGCGGACGTCAGCGCCGCGCCCGGACCCACCTCCAGGAAGACACCGGCGCCCAACGACTCGGCCAGTTGCACGCCGTCGACGAATCGCACCGGCTTGCGCACGTGGTCGGACCAGTACTGGACGGTCCCGTAATCCGGGCCGGCGAGTTGCCCGGTCAGGTTGGACACCAGGGCGATCCGCGGCTCCCCTGCCGACATATCGGCGGCGACCGCCGCGAACTCCCCCATCATCGGCTCCATCAACGGCGAGTGAAACGCGTGCGAGACCGCCAGCCCGTGCACCCGCGCGCCGTCGGCGGCCAGCCGGTCAGCGACCGCGCTAACCGCGGCCCGTTCACCGGAGAGCACCAAGGACCGGGGGCCGTTGACCGCCGCGACGCTCACGGCACCGTTGAGCAAGGGGGCCACCTCCGCTTCGGTGGCGTTCACGGCCACCATCACCCCGCCGGCGGGGAGACCGGCCATCAGGCGGCTGCGCGCCGCCACCAGCTTTGCGGCGTCGGGCAGCGACAGCGCCTCGGCCACGCACGCCGCGGCGATCTCGCCCACCGAATGGCCGATCACCACATCCGGTGTCACACCGAAGGACTGCCACAACGCGGCCAGCGCGATCTCCACAACGAACAGCGCCGGTTGGGCAAACTCCGTGCTCTGCAACAACTCCGGGTCGGCGCCCCACATCACCTCACGCAGCGGCAGCCGCGCGTGAGCGTCGACCGCCGCGACGGCCTCGTCAAAGGCCTGCGCGAACGCGGGAAAACGTTCGTACAGCTCGGCGCCCATCCCGAGCGACTGCGAGCCCTGGCCGGGAAAGACGAACACCCGCTTGCCCGCCGACCGGATCCTGCCGACCGGCATGCCCGGGTCCGGGTGCCCGGACGCCAGCCCCGCCAACCCCGCCGTCAGGGCCGCACGGTCGGCGCCGACCAGCACCGCGCGATGCTCGAAGGCCGGCCTGGTGGCCAACGACCAACCCACGTCGACCGCCCGCACGCCCCCGTCGGCGCTGACCCGATCCAGCAGCCGCTGGGCCTGGCCGGCCAGCGCCTCGGGCGATCGGGCCGAAATGACCCAGGGGACAACCGGATTCGATGGTCTCGCAACCGGTTGGGCGTCGCTGTCGAGTGGCGCGGGCGCCTGCTCGACGATCACGTGCGCGTTGGTGCCACTGATCCCGAACGAGGAGACACCCGCCCGCCGCATCCCGCCGCTATCCGGCCACGGCCGCGGCTCGGTCAACAGCGCGACCGCGCCGGCCGACCAATCCACATGCGGCGACGGGATATCCACGTGCAGCGTCTTGGGCATCACCCCGTGCCGAATCGCCTGAATCATCTTGATCACCCCGGCCACCCCTGCCGCGGCCGAGGTATGCCCGATGTTCGACTTGATCGAGCCCAACCACAGCGGCCGGTCCGCGGGCCGCTCCTGCCCATAGGTCGCCAGCAGGGCCTGCGCCTCGATGGGGTCCCCGAGCACCGTCCCGGTCCCGTGGCCCTCGACCACATCCACGTCCGCGGCCGTCAGTCCGCCGTTGGCCAGCGCCGCCCGGATCACCCGTTGCTGCGACGGCCCATTGGGCGCGGTCAAACCGTTCGAGGCGCCGTCCTGATTCACCGCCGTACCGCGCAGCAACGCCAACACCGGATGTCCGAGGCGCCGGGCGTCGGCCAACCGCTCCAGCACCAGCACGCCCGCACCCTCGGACCACGAAGTCCCGTCCGCGGCGCCGGCATACACCTTGCATCGGCCGTCGGGAGCCAGCGCGCGCTGACGGCTGAACTCCACGAAGGCCGCGGGGGTGGCCATCACGGTCACACCACCGGCCAGCGCCAGATCGCATTCCCCGGACCGCAGCGACTGCGCGGCCAGATGCATGGAGACCAGCGACGAGGAACACGCGGTATCCACCGACACCGCGGGACCTTCGAGCCCCAACACGTACGACACCCGGCCCGAGGTCACGCTGAGCGTCGAGCCGGTGAGCCCGTAGCCTTCGAGCTCGCCTTTCACCTCGCCGCCATAGCCGGCGTGGATGACCCCGGCGAACACGCCGGTCGCCGAGCCGCGCAGCGCGAAGGGGTCAATGCCGGCCCGCTCCAACGCTTCCCAGGAGAGCTCCAGCATCATCCGTTGCTGGGGATCCATGGCCAGCGCCTCGCTGGGCCCGATGCCGAAGAAGCCGGCGTCGAAGTCACCCGCGTCCCGCAGGAAGCTGCCCTGCCGGGTGTACATCTTTCCCTTGGTATCGGGGTCGGGGTCGTACAACCCTTCGACGTCCCAGCCCCGGTCGGCCGGGAAGTCCGATACCGTGTCGCGGCCGTCGATCACCAATTCCCACAGGTCTTCCGGCGATTCGACGCCACCGGCGTAGCGGCACGCCATGCCCACCACCGCGACCGGCTCGCAGAGCCGGCCCTCCAGTTCCGCGACACGCCGCCGGGTCCGCCTGAGATCCGCCGTGAGGCGTTTCAGGTAGTCGACGTGTTGCGTGGTGCCCGGCATCGTTGCTCCTTGCGGGGTGTCAGCGGCCGAGTTCTTCATCGAGGATCGCAAAGAGTTGGCTTTCGGTGGCGGCGTCGAGGTCGTCGTCGAGTTGTTCGGCATCGGAGAGATCGCCCGGCGGGAGCGCGGCGAGCAGGTTGTGAATGCGGGCCCGCAGCACCGATTTGTCGTCCGCATCCCACGTCGGGCGCACCGAGTAGCGCCTGCAGTTCGCGGGTGATGTCGTTGAAGCGGCCCATCAGGTTCGGTTGATCGTGCGGCACCGGTCAGTTGGGTGTCCAGGTGCGCGGCCAGCACGGTCGGTGTCGGGTAGTCGAATATCAGAGTCGGTGAAAGGGTAAGGCCGGTAGCATTTTTCAGCCGGTTTCGCAGTTCGACGGCGGTCAGCGAATCGAAACCCAATTCTTGGAAGGCGCGGCCGGCGTCGATGTCCGCCGGATTGGGCACGCCCAGCACCATCGCGGCGTTGCCGCACACCAGGTCGACCAGCTCGCGCTGCCGCGCCTCGGGTGTCAGCCCGTGCAGGCGCGCCGAAAGCCCGGTCGTCGACACGGTGACGTCGGTGTCATCGATGACGCGCCGGGACGGACCGGTGACGAGTTCCCGCAACAGCGGTGGCAGCGCGGCGACGTTGTCGGACAGGGCGGCCCGGTCCACCCTGGCGGCCACCAGCACCGGCACGTCGACCAGCATGGCGGCGTCGAACGCCGCCAGCGCCTGCTCGGTGGACAGCGGCGCCAGCCCGATCCTGCTCATCCGGGCCTTGTCCCGATCGCCGAGGTGCGCCGTCATCGCCGAGGCCTGCTCCCATAGGCCCCAGGCCAGCGACAGGCCGGGCAACCCGTGGGTGCGCCGATAGGCGGCCAGCCCGTCGAGAAAACTGTTGGCCGCGGCGTAGTTGGCCTGACCCGGGGTTCCGACGATCCCGGCCATCGACGAAAACACCACGAACGCCGACAGATCCAAGTCACGGGTGAGCTCGTGCAGGTTCCAGGCCCCGTCGACCTTGGCGCGCAGCACCGCGTCCATCCGATCCGGCGTGAGCGACGAGATCAACCCGTCATCGAGAATGCCTGCGGCGTGGACGATTCCGCGCAGCGGATACTGCGCCGGTATCTGGGCCAGCATCGCCGATACCGCTTCGCGGTCGGCGACATCGCAGGCCGCCACCGACACCTGCGCGCCGGCCTGCTGCAGCTCGGCCACCAGTTCGGCGACCCCGGCGGCCCGGGCCGCCGGTCCGGCTGACCAGCATCACGTGGGCCACCCGGTAGCGGTCGACGAGGTGACGGGCCAGCGCCGAACCGGCCATACCGGTGCCACCGGTGATCACCACGCTGGAACCCGCCAGTCCCCCGCCGCAGCCACTGAGCACCTCGCCGGGTCCCGACGGGACGGTGAGCGCGACCTTGCCGATGTGGCGCGCCTGGCTGACGTACCGATAGGCCGCCGCGGCGCAGCGGACGTCGAAGGTCTTCAGCGGCAACGGTTTCAAGACCCCGTCCGCCAACAGCCGCACGATCTCGGCCAGCATGGCCGCGATGCGGTCGGGCCCGGCCTCCATCAGATCGAACGCGCGATACACCGCGCCCCGATATCGGTCGGCGACGACCTGCGGATCGCGCACGTCGGTCTTGCCCATCTCGATGAATCGCCCGCCGGGCGCCAGCAGCCGCAACGACGCGTCGGTGAACTCACCGGCCAGGGAGTTGAGCACCACGTCGAACCCGGCGCCCCGCCGGCCGCCGTCAACGCCGCGAACTTCGCCTCGAACTCCGTCGTGCGCGAATCACCGATGTGGTCGTCGTCGAATCCCATCGCGCGCAAGGTGTCCCACTTACCGCGGCTGGCGGTGACGAACACCTCGGCGCCCCAGTGCCGCGCCAGCTGGACCGCGGCCATGCCCACCCCGCCGGTGGCGGTGTGCACCAAGACCCGCTCGCCGGCCCGCAGCCCGCCCAGCACCGACAGCCCGTACAGCGCCGTCAGGAACACCACCGGCACACCCGCGGCCGCAACCAGTGACAACCCCGGCGGCACCCGTGTCACCACGCGCTGGTCCACCACCGCTTCGGAACCGACGACCCCCAACAACCCCATCACCGCGTCACCGACGGCCAGGCCGGTCACGTCCGGGCCCACCTCGACGACCACGCCGGAACCCTCGGCCCCCAGCTGGCCGCCGCCCGGATACATCCCGAGCGCCACCAGGACATCGCGGAAGTTGACCCCGACCGCGGCCACCGCCACCCGCACCTGCCCGCCGGCCAATTCGGTTCGCGGGCAGGGTGTTACGACCAGGTCCTCCAGCGTGCCCTCGCCGCCGGCATCCAACCGCCAGGCCGCCGAAGGCAGCCGGATGGCGGCGCCCACCGGCCGCAACCGCGCCGCATACGCCACACCCCGGCGAACCACCACTTGCGGCTCGCCGCAACCGATTACCGCACCGGCGTCGACCGAGCCATCGGAGTCGATCAGCACCATCCGTCCCGGGTGCTCGGCCTGCGCCGAGCGCACCAGACCCCAGACCGCCGCGCCGGCCAGGTCCGAAACGTCCTCGCCGGCGAGGGCGACGGCCCCGCGGGTCTGCACCGCCAGCACTCCGGCGGTTTCGTCGCGCAACCAGGATTGCAACACGCGCCAAGGTCTCCGCGGCCGCGGCGTGCACCGACTTCACCACGTCGTCGCCATGCTCGCCCGGCTCCCACAGCGTGGCCTCGGCGCTGCCGTCACCGCCGCCCAGCGCGATCGGGGACCACGTCACGTCGAGCAATCCCTCGGAGCGCTGCGCGGGAGCCGCGGCCGTCAACTGCTCGGCCGAGACCGGGCGCATCGCCAAGCGAACGCACCGAGAGCACCGGGAGCCCCGACCCGTCGGCCAATTCCACCGAGACCGCGCCGGCACCGGCCGGCGCAATCCGGACCCGCGCCCGCGACGCACCCGACGCGTGCAACGACACGCCCTGCCAGGAGAACGGCAACAAGGTCTGGTCCTGGCCGGCGGCGACGCCGATCGCGTGCAGCGCGGCATCCAACAGCACGGGATGCATTCCGAAACCGCCCTCCTGCGGCGGCGGCGCCGTCGGGCACGGCGATCTCGGCGAAGATCTCGTCCCCGCGCTGCCACATCGCCCGCAGCCCCTGGAATGCCGCGCCGTACTCGTAGCCGCGCTGCGCCAGCCGCGCATAGGCGCCGGCGACATCCAGCGCGGTCGCCCCGACGGGCGGCCAGATCGAGAAGTCCGCGGCCGGCGTGACCGTGCCCGGCCGCAGCACACCCTCGGCATGCAACACCCACTCCGAATCCGGCTCGGCGCCAGCGGAATACACCGACAGCCGCCGCAGCCCCGCCTGCGTCGGGGGCGCCGACCACCAGCTGCACCCGCACGCTCTCGGCCGCGGGCAGCAGCAACGGAGCCGACAAGGTCAGCTCGTCGAGCACCCCACAACCGACCTCGTCGCCGGCGCGGATGGCCAACTCGACGAACCCGGCTCCCGGGAACAACACCGCCTCGCCGACCGCGTGATCGGCCAGCCACGGGTGCGCGGCCGTCGACAACCGGCCCGTCGAGCACCACACCACCGGAATCGGGCCGCGGCACCACCGCACCGAGCAACCCGTGCTCGGCCGCGGACAGGCCCAGGCTGGCGACGTCTTGCGATCCCGTCGACCCGGCCGGAAGCCAAAAGCGTTGCCGGACAAACCCATATGTCGGCAGGTCGACGCGGCGGCCACCGGTCCCGGACATCGCGGCGCGCCAGTCCACAGCCCAAACCCGCGACGTGGGCCTGGGCGACCGAGAGCCAGAAGCGGTCCAGGCCACCGTCGTCGCGGCCCAGCGACGGGATGACGCATCCCCGCTCGCTGTCGGGCATCGTTTCCTCGATGGCCGCCATCAAGACGGGATGCGGACTGGATTCGATGAACGCCGTATAGCCCGCGTCGCACGCGCTGCGTACGGCGCGCTCGAATTGCACGGTGTGCCGGATGCTTTGGAACCAGTAGTCGGCGTTGAGCCCCGCGGTATCCATCGGCTCGCCGGTGACCGTCGAGAAGAAGGCGACCGCGGACGACCGCGGCTCGATGCCGTGCAGCGCGTCGGCGAGCGGCTCGCGAATGGCGTCCACCTGCGCGGAATGCGATGCGTAGTCGACGTCGATCTTGCGGGCGCGGATGTCGTCGGCCTCACAGCGTTGCATCAGTTCGGCCAGAGCGTCCACCTCGCCGGAGACCACCACGGCCGCAATACCGTTGACGGTGGCGATGTTCAGTCGTTCGCCCCAGCCGGCGATGAGCTGCTCGGCGCGCGGCAGACTGCACGCCAACGACACCATGCCGCCACGGCCCGACAGGCGCACCAGCAACCGGCTACGCAGCGCGACCACGCGGGCGGCATCTTCCAGCGACAGCGCCCCCGCCACGTAGGCCGCCGCGATCTCGCCCTGCGAATGGCCGATCACCGCGTCGGGAACCACGCCCAACCGAGCGCCACAGTTCGGCCAGCGACACCATCACCGCCCACAGCGCGGGCTGCACGACGTCCACCCGGTCCAATCCGGGCGCGCCCGGGACGCCGCGGATCACGTCGATCAGTGACCAGTCGACGTGTTCGGCGAGCGCCTGAGCGCACCGTTGCATGTGTTCGGCGAATACCGTTGAACTGTCCAGTAATTGGGCGCCCATGCCGGCCCATTGCGAGCCCTGGCCGGGAAATACGAACACCGTCTTGCCCCTCGGCTGCGCCCGGCCCACCACCAGGCCCGCGCCCTGCTCGCCGGCCGCCAATGCCGCCAGCCCGCGCAGCAACTGCGCGCCGTCGGCACCCACGATCACCGCGCGGTGCTCGAAGAGCGAGCGCGTCGAAACCAGCGACCAGCCCACGTCCACCACCCGCACGCCGGGATCGGCTTTCACACGGGCCAGCAGCCGGGCCGCCTGGTTGGTCAGCGCCTCACCCGAGCGGGCCGAGAGCACCCACGGCACCACCACGTCATCGCCCGGGTGCGCGGCGGTTTCCGGCTCCGGGGAGTATTGCTCCACGATGACGTGCGCGTTGGTGCCGCTGATACCGAACGACGACACGCCCGCGCGCCGCGGGCGGTCCACCGCCGGCCAGGGCCGCTGTTCGGTCAACAGCGAGACCGCCCCGGCCGTCCAATCCACGTGCGGCGTCGGCTCATCCACGTGCAACGTCTTGGGCATCACCCCGTGTCGAATCGCCTGCACCATCTTGATCACTCCGCCGGCGCCCGCGGCGGCCGACGTATGACCCATGTTCGATTTGATCGACCCCAGCCACAGCGGCTGATCCGCGGGCCGGTCCTGTCCGTAGGTCGCCAAAACCGCCTGTGCCTCAATGGGATCGCCGAGCGTCGTCCCCGTCCCGTGACCCTCGACCAGATCCACGTCGGCCGCGCCCAGCCGGGCATTGGCCAGCGCCGCCCGGATCACCCGTTGCTGTGACGGCCCGTTCGGGGTCGCCAGGCCGTTGGATGCGCCGTCCTGGTTCACCGCCGACCCGCGCACCACCGCGAGCACCGGATGCCCGTGCCGCCGGGCGTCGGCCAGCCGCTCCAGCACCAGCACGCCGACGCCTTCGGAGAACCCGGTGCCGTCGGCGGCACCCGCGTACGCCTTGCACCTGCCGTCGGCGGCCAGCGCGCGCTGGCGGCTGAACTCGATGAACATCGCCGGAGTGGCCATCACCGTCACGCCGCCGGCCAACGCCAGATCGCACTCGCCGGACCGCAACGACTGCGCCGCCAGATGCAGCGCCACCAACGACGACGAACACGCCGTGTCCACCGAGACGGCCGGGCCCTCGAACCCCAGCGAATAGGCCACCCGGCCCGAGGCCACGCTCAACGTCGAGCCGCGCAGGCCGTATCGCTCCAGGTGGCCCGGCACCCGCCCTTGGCCCCCGTACGAGCCGTGGAATATCCCGGCGAACACGCCGGTCGCCGAGCCGCGCAGGGTGACGGGGTCAATTCCGGCCCGCTCCAACGCCTCCCAGGACACCTCGAGCAGCAAGCGCTGTTGCGGGTCCATCGCCAGCGCCTCGCTGGGCGCGATACCGAAGAACGCCGCATCGAAATCGGCCACATCCGAGAGGAAACCGCCGCACCGCGCGTACGACTTGCCCACCGCGTCGGGGTCCGCGTCAAACAGGCCCGCCAAGTCCCAGCCGCGGTCCGCGGGGAACTCCGAGACGACATCGCGGCCCTCAACGACCATCTGCCACAAGGCCTCCGGGGAATCCACACCGCCCGGGTACCGGCAGCCCATGCCCACCACCGCCACCGGTTCGGCCGCGGCGGCCAGATACTGGCGGTTCTCGCGCTTGAGCCGCTCGTTTTCCTTCAGCGATTGGCGAAGAGCCTTGATCAGCTCTTCGGTGTTGCCGTTCATCGAAGGCGGCCTCTCGTGTCACTCACAGCGATACTCCACGGATGGGGCCCCCTCGTGCCGACCGGTCCCCACCGCCGAAAACTCTTCAAAGCCCAAAAAGCGACGCCTTACGGTAGGAACGGGAGTGCACGGGCGCTCATCAATGCCAACGCAACAACACCAGTTCGGAACAGAATCCTGGACCCATCGCGAGCATCAAACCGGGGCTTCCGCTCTGCGGCGGCTTGGCCATGGTGTCGCGCAGCACGTGCAGCACCGAAGCCGACGAGAGGTTGCCGATCTCGCCGAGTGAGCGCCAGGTGAGTTCGAGGGCCTCCGGCGGCAGGCTGAGCGCCGCGTTGATCGCCTCGATGACCTTGGGTCCGCCCGGGTGGCTCACGAAGGCGCCGATGTCGGCCGTGGTCAAGCCGTGCGCACCGAGAAACTGGGTGACATCGTCTTCGATGTATTGCTCCACGACGGCCGCGACGTCCTTGGACAGCACCAGT
Source organism: uncultured Actinomycetota bacterium (assembly GCA_963849935.1). Taxonomy (GTDB): domain Bacteria; phylum Actinomycetota; class Actinomycetes; order Mycobacteriales; family Mycobacteriaceae; genus Mycobacterium. Next base: position 63,714 of record CAWKJQ010000009.1, on the reverse strand, counting down.
TCGAAGCCGGTGACGCCCACATCGAAGCCCATGGTGCGCAGCGAGTCGGGGTACAGGTGGCTGCGCGAGTCGAGGATGGTGGGCCCGCTGGCGCCGACTTGTTCGGCGCGCCGCTCGCCGACGGCCACCACCGCCGCGGCCCCGTCGGCAAACAGCGCACTGCCGACCAGGCCGGCCAGCGACGGCTTGTATCCGGGATAGGTCAGCGAGCAGAGCTCGACGGAGATCAAGGCGGCCACGGCGTCCGGTGCGCCGCGCAGGTAGTCGTTCACACGGGCCACGCCCGCGGCCCCGGCCACGCAGCCCAGGCCGAACAGCGGCACCCGCCGCACGTCGTCGCGCAGGCCGAGCCTCCGCGGCGATCCGGGCGTCCACCGACGGCACCGCCAGGCCGGTGACGGTGGTGGTGATGAGCACGTCGACGTCTTGCGGCCGCAGTCCCGCCTCGTCGAGCGCGCCGGACAGCGCCTCACAGCCCAGCTCCACGGCGTTCTCGATGAAGATCCGGTTCGCCATCCCGAAGTCGGTCAGCGCGGGGTACTGCTCGAGCGGCAGCACCAGATGGCGGCTACCGACCTTGGAGCTGGCGTGCAGCTGCCGGACGATGTCCTCGTAACCCTCGAATTCCGGGATGCTGACGAAGAAGTCGGTGAGCTCGCGCTGGGAGTACCGGTGCGCGGGCAACGCACCGAAGACGCCGGCGATGACGCTCATCGTTCTCCCACCCCTTGGTGACGAAGACCCAGCCCGAAACGTTCAACCGGATCGCTTTGAGCCCGAAGTCTAGTCTGCATGCCACGACCCGTCACGGAAACTCACTCCCGTCTCAATCGGTCGCCGCTGGCAGCTGGCTCTTTGAGCCGATCGGCGCTGGCCAGGACGGTTTCGATCTGCTCGGCGACCCGAACCGGCGCGGTGCCGCCCCGCGCGTCGCGCGACGACACCGAGCCCTCGATCGTCAACACCTCACGGACCTGCGGCGTGAGGTCGGGGCTGATGGCGGCCAACTCGTCGTCGGTCAGCTCGTCGAGTCCGACGCCCCGCTGCTCGGCGGCGCGCACCGCGGCACCCGGCGGCCTCGTGCGCGGAGCGGAACGGCACTCCCTGCCGCACCAGCCATTCGGCGATGTCGGTGGCCAGCGTGTAGCCGGCCGGGGCCAGGGCGGCCATCCGCTCGACATCGAAGGTCAGGCTGCCGCACCAGCCCGGCCATCGCCGGCAGCACCAGCTCCAGCTGGGCCACCGAATCGAACACCGGTTCCTTGTCTTCCTGCAGGTCGCGGTTGTAGGCCAGCGGCTGGGCCTTCAGCGTCGCCAGCAGGCCGGTCAGGTTCCCGATCAGCCGGCCGGACTTGCCGCGCGCCAGCTCGGCGATGTCGGGGTTCTTCTTCTGCGGCATGATCGAGCTGCCGGTCGACCACGAATCGTGCAAGGTGACGTAGCCGAATTCCGTCGAGCTCCACAGGATGATGTCCTCGGCCAGCCGGGACAGGTCGACACCGATCATGGCGAAGACGAACGCGGCCTCCGCGGCGAAATCGCGGGACGCGGTGGCGTCGATGGAGTTGTCGGCGGCGGCGGTGAAACCCAGCTCCGCGGCGATCGCGTCGGGGTCCAGGCCCAGCGACGACCCGGCCAGCGCGCCCGAGCCGTACGGGGACACCGCCGCGCGCCGGTCGAAGTCGACGATCCGGTCGACGTCGCGCAGCAGCGGGTGGGCGTGCGCCAGCAGATGGTGGGCCAGCAGCATCGGCTGGGCGGACTGCATGTGGGTCTTGCCGGGCATGATGGCGCCGGGTGGGCGGCGGCCTGGGCGGCCAGCGCGCCGACGACGTCCAGCGCTCCGGCGGCGACCCGGCGCACCGCGTCGCGCAGCCACATCCGGAACAGGGTGGCCACCTGGTCGTTGCGCGACCGGCCGGCCCGCAGCCGCCCGCCCAGGTCGGGCCCGACCCGGTCGATCAGTCCGCGTTCCAGCGCCGCGTGCACGTCCTCGTCGGTGACCAGCGGCGCGAAGCTGCCGTCGGCGACGTCCTCGGCGAGGCTGTCCAAGCCCGGCCAGCAGACCGTCGCGCTGCTCCTCGTCCAGCAGGCCGGCGCGGAACAGGACCACGGTGTGGGCCCGCGAGGCCATGATGTCGTAGGGCGCCAGCACCCAGTCGAAGTGGGTGGACTTGCTCAGCGCGGCCAGCGCGTCGGACGGGCCGTCGGCGAACCGCCCGCCCCACAGCGACCCCTCGCGAGTGCTCACGCTTCGGCCGGGCCGGTCGAAGTCTGGTCCCGGCGGGAGGCGATCTTCGACGACAACCCGTGCACGTAGACGAAACCCTTCGCGGCCGACTGGTCGAAGCTGTCGCCCTCGTCGTAGGTGGCCAGGTTGAAGTCGTACAGCGATTCGGCGCTGCGGCGGCCGTTGACCGCAATGTGGCCGCCGTGCAACACCATTCGCACTTCACCGGACACGTGCTCCTGGGTCTTGGCGACGAAGCTCTCCAGCGCGTCCTTGAGCGGCGAATACCACAGCCCGTCGTACACCAGCTCGGCCCAGCGCTGGTCGGTGTGCCGCTTGAACCGGCCCAGTTCGCGCTCCAGGGTGACGTGTTCGAGCTCGGTGTGCGCGGTGATGAGCACCATCGCGCCGGGCGCCTCGTAGATCTCGCGGCTCTTGATCCCCACCAGCCGGTCCTCGACGACGTCGAGGCGGCCGACGCCCTGCGCGCCGGCGCGGGTGTTGAGCTCCTCGATGGCCTGCAGCATCGATACCTGCTTGCCGTCGATCGTCACCGGCACGCCGCGCTCGAATCCGACGATCACCTCGTCGGGCGTGCTCCAGTTCAGCGTGGGGTCCTCGGTGTAGGCGTAGATGTCCTTGGTGGGGGCGTTCCACAGGTGTTCCAGGAAGCCGGTTTCCACCGCGCGGCCCCACACGTTCTGGTCGATCGAGAACGGCGAGCGTTTGGTGACGTTGATCGGGATGGCGTTCTCCTCGGCGAACGCGATCGCCTTCTCCCGCGTCCACGCGTAGTCGCGGACCGGCGCCAGCACCTCCAGATCCGGTGCCAGCGAAGCGAATCCGACCTCGAACCGGACCTGGTCGTTGCCCTTGCCGGTACAGCCGTGCGCGACGATGCTGCCGCCGTGCTCGCGGGCCGCCGCGACCAGGTGCTTGACGATCAGCGGCCGGCTGATCGCCGACACCAGCGGGTAGCGGTCCATGTACAGCGCGTTGTTCAGGATGGTGGGCAGGCAGTAGCCCTCGGCGAACTCGTCGCGGGCGTCGACGACGACGGCCTCCACCGCGCCGCAGTCCAGCGCCCGCTGGCGAACGACTTCCATGTCCTCGCCGCCCTGGCCGAGGTCGATCGCCACCGCCACGACCTCACGGCCGGTCTCCTTGCCGATCCAGCTGATCGCCACCGAGGTGTCCAGACCGCCGGAATACGCCAGGATGACGCGTTCTGACATGAACCAATCTCCTTCAGGTTGAGACGCTTACGTGAGTTTTTCCAAAGTGGTGGCCAGCTCGGCGCCGGTCATCGGCTCTCGGGCGGCCACGAAGACGGTGTCATCGCCGGCGATGGTGCCGACGACGTACGGTAGCGCCGCGCGGTCGATTGCGCTGGCCAGATAGTCGGCGGCGCCGGGCGGGGTGCGCAGCACCGCCAGGTTGGCGCTGGCGTCGGCGGACACCAGCAGCTCGCCCAGCAACCGGGACAGCCGTGCCGTGCCACCGGAGACGCCGCGCACCGGGCTGCCGTCCTCGGGAACGACGTAGACCCCGACGCCGCCGTCGGCGCCGCGCAGCTTCACCGCGCCCAGCTCCTCGAGGTCGCGCGACAGCGTGGCCTGGGTGACGTCGATGCCTTCGTCGGCCAGCAGCGCCGCCAGTTCGCTTTGGCTGCGCACCTCGACGCCGACGACAGGATCGCCACGATGCGGGCCTGGCGGCCGGCCCGGGTGGTCTCGGGTGTGGCCTTCGAGCCGCGTCACGAGTCATCGCGACCGCTCCAGCAGCCACACCAGCAGCGCCTTCTGGGCGTGCAGCCGGTTTTCGGCCTCGTCCCAGACCACGCTGGCCGGCCCGTCCATCACCTCGTCGGTGATCTCGTCCCCGCGGTGGGCCGGAAGGCAGTGCAGCACAATGGCTTCCGGGTCGGCCAGCGCGACAGCAGTCGCGGCGTTGACCTGGAACGGCCGAAACGGCTTGACGCGGTCGAGCCCGTCGTCCTCCTGCCCCATCGACGTCCAGGTATCGGTCACCAGGACGTCGGCGCCCGCCGCGGCCGCCTCGGCGTCGGCGGTGACGGTGACCGAGGCGCCGGTGGCCTCGGCGCGCTGCCCGGCCGCGGCCACCACCGCCGGGTCGGGCGCGAAGCCGTCGGGGGCGGCGACGGTGACGTGGATGCCGGCGGTGACCCCGCCGAGCATCAGCGAGTGGGCCATGTTGTTGGCGCCGTCGCCGAAGTAGGACAGCCTCAGGCCGGCGCAGCGCCCCCTTGCGTTCGGCGATGGTCTGCAGGTCGGCGAGCACCTGGCAGGGATGGAACTCGTCGGAGAGCGCATTGACCACCGGCACCGTCGCGGTCGCGGCCATGGCGTCGAGCCGGTCCTGCCCGAACGTCCGCCACACGATGGCATCGACGTAGCGGGACAACACCCTGGCGGTGTCCTGCAGGGTCTCGTCGCGGCCCAGCTGGGTGCTGCGGCCGTCGACGACGACGGCGTGCCCGCCGAGCTGCGCGATGCCCATCTCGAACGAGAACCGGGTGCGGGTGGAGTTCTTGTCGAAGATGACCGCGACCCCGCGCGGCCCCTCGAGGGGACGACGGCTGAACGGGTCCTTCTTCAGTTCGGCGGCCAGCTGCAAGCACCTCGGCCTGTTCGGCGGGCGACAGGTCGTCGTCGCGCAGGAAGTGTCGCGATCGTCATGCTCGCGTGCGCGCTCCGGCGGCGTCGTCGAGGATGCCCGGCAGGGCGGCGATGAAGCCGTCGATCTGGGCTTCGGTGATGATCAGCGGCGGCGCCAACCGGATGACGTCGGGTGCGGCGGCGTTGACCAGGAATCCGGCGTCGCGCGGCGGCCGCCTCGGCGTCCTTGGCGCGCGGCGCGGTCAGCACCACGCCCCACAGCAGTCCGCGGCCGCGCACGTGGTCGATCAGCGGGTGGCCGAGCGTTTCGATGCCGTGGCGCACCGACTTGCCCAGCACCTCGGCGCGCCGGACCAGGTCCTCGGTCGCCAGCACCCGCAACACCGCCAGCGCCGCCGCGGTGCAGATCGGGTTGCCGCCGAAGGTGCTGCCGTGCAGGCCGGGTGTCAGCAGCTCGGCGGCCGGCCCGACGGCCAGGCACGCGCCGATCGGCAGCCCGCCGCCGAGCCCCTTGGCCAGGGTCACCACGTCCGGGGTGATGCCGTCGTGCTGGTGGGCGAAAAAGGCGCCGGTGCGGCCCATTCCGGTCTGCACCTCGTCGAGCACCAGCAGGGCGCCGTGCCGCGCGGTGATGTCGCGGGCGGCGACGAGGTAGCCCTCGGGCGGGACGACGACGCCGCTCTCCCCCATGATCGGTTCCAGGAACACCGCGGCGGTGTCGTCGTCGACCGCGGCGGCCAGCGCGTCGGTGTCGCCGTACGGGACGTGCGTGACGTCGCCGGGCAGCGGCTCGAACGGCGCCTGCTTGCTCGGCTGACCGGTCAGCGCCAGCGAACCCATGGTCCGGCCGTGGAAAGCCTCTTGTGCGGCAACCAGTTTCGTGCGTCCGGTGAGCCGGGACAGCTTGAACGCCACCTCGTTGGCCTCGGTTCCGGAGTTGCAGAAGAACACCCGTGCCGCGGCGCCGTCCGTGCGCCCCAAGCAGGGCGACCAGTTCTTCGGCCAGCGCGATGCCGGGTTCGGTGGCATACAGGTTGGAGGTGTGGCCCAGCGTCGACATCTGGTGCGTGACGGCCTCGATGATCGCGGGGTGGCGATGGCCGAGGACGTTGACCGCGATGCCGCCGAGCAGATCGAGGTAGGTCTTGCCGTCCGACGTCGGTGACCACGGCGCCGTCGCCGCTGGCCAACGCCACCGGCGGGGTGCCGTAGTTGTTCATCATCACGGCTTCCCACCGCTGCCTGCATGGCGTCCGTCGCGTGCGCGGTCATGCGCTCACCACCTTGGTGCCGGTGCCCGCATCGGTGAACAGCTCCACCAGCACGCAGTGTTCGACCCGCCCGTCGATGACGTGCGCGCTGGGCACGCCCGCGGTGACGGCCCGCAGACACGCTTCGACCTTGGGGATCATGCCCGCCTCCAGCGTGGGTAGCAGTTGCGCCAGTGTGGCGGTGTCGATTTCGCTGACCAGCGAATCGCGGTCCGGCCAGCTGGTGTACAGGCCTTCGACATCGGTGAGCATCAACAGCTTTTCGGCGCCCAGCGCTTCGGCCAGCGCCGCCGCGGCGGTGTCGGCGTTGATGTTGTGCACCACACCTTCGGCGTCCGGCGCGAGCGTCGACACCACCGGAATACGGCGCGCCGCAATCAGATCCAGCACCGCCGCGGTGTTGACCTGGTCGACGTCGCCGACCAGTCCGATGTCGGTGGCCACGCCGTCGACGGTGACGCTGCGCCGCACGGCGGTGAACAGCTGCGCGTCCTCGCCGGTGATGCCGACGGCATACGGTCCGTGCGCGTTGATCAGGTTGACCAGTTCGCGGCCCACCTGGCCGAACAACACCATCCGCGCCACGTCGAGCACTTCCGGTGTGGTGACCCGGAATCCGCCCTTGAAGTCACCCTCGATGCCGAGCCGGCGCAGCATCGCGGTGATCTGCGGTCCGCCGCCGTGCACGACGACGGGATGGATGCCGCAGTTGCGCAGAAACGCCATGTCGGCGGCGAAGGCGTGCCGCAGCGTGTCGTCGGTCATGGCGTTGCCGCCGTACTTGATGACGACGATCTTGCCGTGCAGCTGCTTGAGCCACGGCAGGGCTTCGGCCAGCACCTGCGCCTTGACCTGGGTGGGCAGCGCTTCGGTGTGATGCTCATGAGCTGTAGGCCGAATTCTCTTCGACGTAGCCGTGCGACAGGTCGGTGGTCCGGATGGCGGCGCTGGCCGTCGCCGACGCCGAGGTCGACGGTGATGTCGATGTCGGCGCCCGAAAGGTCCACCTCGCGCGCGCCCGGAGCCGCCAACTCCGTCGACGCACACCGCAGAACCGTTGAACGACACGGTGATTCGATCGGGGTCCAGGGTGATCGGCGCCATGCCGACGGCCGCGAGCACCCGGCCCCAGTTGGGGTCGGAGCCGAACACCGCGGTCTTGACCAGGCTGTCGCGGGCGATCGGCCCGGGCGGCGATCAGCGCGTCGTCCTCGGAGGCGGCCCCGGTCACGGTCACGGTGACGCGCTTGGTGACGCCCTCGGCGTCGGCCTGCAGCTGGGCGCACAGGTCGTCGCAGACCCGCAGCACGGCCTCGTCGAGATCGGCCTGGGCTGGGGCGATCCCGCTGGCGCCCGAGGCCAGCAGCAGCACGGTGTCGTTGGTCGAGCAGCTGCCGTCGATGTCGAGCCGGTCGAAGGTGCGGGCGGTGGCGCGGCGCAGCGCTCGGTCGAGTGCCGCCGCGTCGGCGACCGCATCGGTGGTGAGCACGCACAGCATGGTGGCCAGCGACGGCGCCAGCATGCCCGCGCCCTTGGCCATCCCGCCGACCGTCCAGTTGTCCGGATGATGCAGCGCAACCTGTTTGGGCACGGTGTCGGTGGTCATGATGGCCTGGGCGGCGTCGTCGCCGCCGGTCAGCCCGCCGGCCATCTCGCTGCACGATCGTCGCGCACGCCGGCGAGCACCTTGTCCATCGGCAGCCGGTCACCGATCAGTCCGGTGGAGCAGACCGCGACCTCGATGGCCCCGGTCTCGGTTCCCCAGTCCGACAAGCGCGGCCGCGACCGCCTCGGCGGTGGCGTGGGTGTCCTGGAAGCCGCCCGGTCCGGTGCAGGCGTTGGCGCCGCCGGAGTTGAGGATCACCGCGCGCAGCGCGCCGGTGGTCAGCACCTGCTGGGTCCACAGCACCGGCGCGGCTTTGACCTTGTTGCGGGTGAACACCCCGGCCGCCGCGTAGTCGGGCCCTTCGTTGAAGACCAGGGCGAGGTCGCGGGCTGCCCGATGCCTTGATCCCGGCGGCGATGCCGGCGGCGCGGAAGCCCGGCGGGGCGGTGACGCCCTGCTCGCGCAGCAACCGTGCGTGCGTCGGCAGTGGCCGTCACGGCGCCACTCCGACCACCGAAAGGCCTTCGGTCTCCGGCCAACCCAGCGCCAGGTTCATCGACTGCACCGCGGCACCGCCCGTGCCCTTGACCAGGTTGTCGATCGCGGCGATCGCGACGAACGTCTGCGGCCGCCTCGTCCACCGCGACGGCGATGTGCGCCGCGTTGCTGCCGATCACCGACCCGGTGCGGGGCAGCTGCCCTTCGGGCATCAGGTAGATGAAAGGCTCTGCGTCGTAAGCCTTTTCGTAGGCGGCGCGCAGCTGCGACAGCGGCGCGCGGGTGCGCGCGGTGCAGGTGGCCAGGATGCCGCGCGACGTCGGGATGAGCACCGGGGTGAACGACACCGTGACGTCGCGGTCGGTGACGGCGCCGCAGGCCCTGCGCGATCTCGGGGGTGTGCCGGTGCGCGCCGGCGATGTTGTAGGCCCGCGCCGATCCGATGACCTCCGAGCCGAGCAGGTCGGTCTTGGCCGCGCGGCCGGCGCCGGAGGTGCCGCTGACGGCGACGACGGTGACGGCGGGCTCGATCGAGGTCCTCGGCCACCGCGGGCAGCAGCGCCAGCAGTGCCGCGGTCGGGTAGCAGCCCGGAACCGCGATGCGGCGCGCGCCGCGCAGCCGCTCGCGCGCGCCGGGCAGCTCCGGCAGCCCGTACGGCCAGCTGCCGGCGTGCGGGGACCCGTAGAACCGCTCCCACGCGGCGGCGTCGGTGAGCCGGAAGTCCGCGCCGCAGTCGATGATCAGGGTGTCGGGGCCGAGCTGTTCGGCCAGCGCGGCCGAATGCCCGTGCGGCAAGGCCAGGAACACCACGTCGTGGCCGGCGAGCACGTCGAGCTCGGTCGGCTCGACCACGCGCTGGGCCAGCGGCGTCAGGTGCGGATGGTGCTCACCGAGCGTGCTGCCGGCGCTGGCCGCCGCGGTCACCGCGCCGATCGTGAGCCGGCCGTCGGCGTAGGCCGGATGCCCGAGCAGCAGGCGTAGGATTTCACCGCCCGCGTAGCCGCTGGCACCGGCAACCGCCACCTTTATCCCGTCGGCCATTCCGCCGATTCTGCATGGTTATGCAGTGGTTTGCAAATCCATTCCACTAGGCGCGCAGCTCCGCGCCGACCGCCTCGGCGGCGCGGCGCACCGCGGCATCACGAGCCGCGCTGGCGTCGTCCTCGGTCAGCGTGCGGTCGGGCGCGCGGAAGCGCAGCGCGAAGGTCAGCGACTTGCGATCCTCGCCGATCTGCGGGCCGGTGAAGACGTCGAACAGCTGAATGTCTTCCAGCAGTTCCCCGGCGCCTTCGCGGACGGCGTCGGCCACCGCCTGGGCCGGCACGTGCGCGGGCACCACCAGGCTGACGTCCTGGAACACGGCCGGGAACGGCGACACCCGGGGCGCGGGCAGCGTCAGCGGGATGGGAATCGCGTCGAGGTTCAGCTCGAGGGCGCAGGTGCCCTTGGGCAGCCCGGCGCGCTCGATCACCGCGGGATGCAGCTGGCCCGCGTGACCGACCGGGGTGTCCCCGACGAGCACCTCGGCGCACCGGCCCGGATGCCACGGCAGGTATTGGGCCGCCCGCAACCGCACGTCGATTCCGCTGGCGCGGGCGATGATTCGCACCGCCTCGAACGCGTCGGCGGCTTCGGCGCGGCGGCCGGGGCCCCAGGGTCCGCGGCGTTCACGCAGGCCGGTCAGCACCGCGGCGACGTGCTGGGGTTGCCGCGGCAACGACGCGTCCAGCATGGCGATCTCGGCGTCGGTGGGCCGGCGGTCGACGGGGATGAGCTCGACCGCGCGGGTCTCCGCCGTCGGCCGGACCACCTGCGCGATGGCGAACAGCGAGACGTCGACGAGGCCTCGAGAGACGTTGCGCACCAACGCTTCCAGCAGGGCCGGGCAGCAGCGTGGTGGCCAGCTGCGGACGGTCGGCCTCCAGCGGGTTGAGCACCTGGGTGGTCGCCCGTCGCGGGTCGTCGGCCGGCAGCCCCCACAGGTCGAACACGCCGGCGGGCAGAAACGGTGTCGGCAGGATCTCGACGTAACCGGACTGGGCCAGCGACTTGCCGATGGCGCGGCGGCGCTTCTGCACGGCGGTCAGCCCGCGGCCCGCCGGGGCCGACGGCAGCACCGACGGAATGACCTCCAGCCCCTCGAGCCGCAGCACCTCCTCGACGAGGTCGGCGGGTTGCAGCAGATCGGGGCGCCAGCTCGGCGGCGTCACCGTCAACGTCCCGCCCCGATCTGCCACGCCGGCGCCGATCTGGGCGAGCCGCCTGGCGGTGGTGCCCGGCGCATAGGCCACCCCGGCGAGGCGGTCGGGCAGGTCGACGGCGATCTCGATCGGCGGCAGCGACCAATCGTCGCGCGGCGGGTCGCCGCGCCAATCGGTCAGACCGTCGGAGACCACGCCGCCGGCGATGTCGGCGAGCAGCGCGGCGCAGCGGTCCAGCGCGGCCACCGAGATGGCCGGATCCACCGCCCGCTCGTAGCGGCGGGCGGCCTCGCTGGGCAGGTGCAGCCGGCGCTGGGTGCGCGAGACCGCGGCCGGGTCCCACACCGCGGCCTCGAGCAGCACGTCGGTGGAGTCGGCGCGCACCTCGGTGCTCGCCGCGCCCATCACGCCGCCGATCGCCGCGGTCGCCACGTCGTCGACGATGAGGACGTCGGCCGGATCGAGTTTGCGCTCGATGTCGTCGAGGGTCACCACGGTCTCGCCGGGCCGGGCGAATCGCACGCCGAGGCCTCCGGTGATCCGGTTGCGGTCGTGGGCGTGCATGGGGTGACCGAGTTCGAGCATCACGTAGTTCGTCACGTCGACCGCCGGGGAGGTCGCGCGGATGCCGGACAACAGCAGCCGGCGCTGCAGCCACCACGGCGAGACGGCGGCGGGGTCGATGCCGGTGACCGGGCGCAGCGCGAAGCGCCGCACGCCGGTTTCGGGCTGCACGGTCAGCGGCCACGCCTCACCGTTGACCGGCAGCGGCTTGACCACCTCGCTGCCGGCGGGGTCGACGAAGTCCAGGTCGTAGGCGCAGGCGATCTCGCGGGCCAGGCCGCGCAACGACATGCAGTAACCGCGGTCGGGTGTGATCGCCAGGTGGAAGACCACGTCGTCGAGACCCAGCACCGCGGCGCCGTCGGCTCCGGGGTCGGCGGTGCCCGGCGGCAGCACCAGGATCCCGGAATGGTCGGCGCCCAAGCCGAGTTCGGCCGCCGAGCAGATCATTCCGTCGGAGTTGCGGCCGTAGGTCTTGCGGGCGGTGATGGTGAAGTCGCCGGGCAGCGTGGTGCCGGGCAGCGCCACGACGACAAGGTCGCCGACAGCGAAGTTTGTTGCCCCGCAGACGATTTCGCGGTCATTGCCTTCGCCGACGTCGACCTGGCAGAACCGGATCGGCTTCTTGAAACCGGTGAGTTCTTCGATGCCGGTGACCCGACCCACGGTCAGCGGGCCGGTGACCGGGCCGAGGGTCGCCACCTCTTCGACCTCGTGGCCGATGCGCACCAGCGTCTGCTCGAGCTCTGCGGGGTCGACGTCCCAGTCCGGAGCGCCGCCCGCCACGACCTCACGCAGCCAGCTGTACGGGACGCGCATCAGGCACCCACCCCGAACGGCAACGAGAACCGGACGTCGCCCTCGACCATGTCGCGCATGTCCGGAATCCCGTTGCGGAACTGCAGGGTTCGTTCCAGCCCCATCCCGAAGGCGAAGCCGGAGTAGACAGCCGGGTCAATCCCCGCGGCGCGCAACACATTTGGATGCACCATTCCGCAGCCGCCCCACTCCACCCAGCCGGGGCCGCCCTTCTTGCCGACGAACCAGACGTCGACCTCGGCGGACGGCTCGGTGAACGGAAAGAAATGCGGCCGGATCCGGGTGCGCGCCTCGGGACCGAACTCGGCGCGCGCGAACGCATCGAGCGTTCCCCGCAGATGCGCCATGGTCAGGCCGCGGTCCACCGCCAGGCCCTCGACCTGGTGGAACACCGGCGTGTGGGTGGCATCGAGTTCGTCGGTGCGAAACGTGCGGCCGATCGAGACGATGTAGACGGGCAGCTCGCGGGCCAGCAGGGTGCGCACCTGCACCGGCGAGGTGTGGGTGCGTAACAGCTGCCGGGAATCCTCGGGCGCGATGTAGAAGGTGTCCTGTTCGCTGCGCGCCGGGTGGTCGGCCGGGAAGTTGAGCGCGTCGAAGTTGAACTGCTCGGTCTCGACTTCGGGGCCCTCCACCAGTTCCCAGCCCATGGCGATGAAGGTGTCCGCGATGTGTTCGGCCAAGATCGTGATCGGGTGCCGGGCGCCGATCGGCTGGCGAGTGGACGGCAGAGTGACGTCGATGCCTTCGGCGACCAGCACGGCGGCGTCGCGCTCGGCGCGCAGGACCGCGAGCCGTTCGTCGTAACTGCGCTGGGCTTCGGTGCGGGCGGCGTTGACCCGCTTGCCCGCATCGGCACGCTCGTCCTTGGCGACCCCGCCCAGCGCCTGGCGCGCCAATGCCAGCGGCGAGCGATCACCGAGGTGCTCGGTTTTGACGCGCGCCAGCGTGTCGAGGTCGCCGGCCCGCGCGAACGCCTCCCGGGCGGCGCTGACCGCTTGGGCCAAGGCTTGCGGCGACAGGTCGACGGGTTGATCACCCACGCGGCGACACTCTCCTTGCTGACGAGGCTGTTCGGGCTGCCCGCATCGATGTGCTTCCGCGCGGCACGGGTCGAGTGCTGATCATAGTGATTCGAGGCGAGGCATCCGGCGGGCGCTGGGCGGTTGCGGCCAGCGGCCGCACGCAGCGCAGCGGCGGAAGGTCTGTGAGTCAGCCGGCGGCGGCCGGCTGCGGAGCGGGGAGCGCGTCGTCACCGCCGAGCGGCATGGCCGGAAGGCCCCGACCACCGGCGAGCTTCGCCGCCTTGTAGGCGACGAAGGCGCCCAGGACGCCGAACACCGGCGTCGCCGCCATGGTTCCCCAATGATGGGCCAGCATCAGGAAGCCGAACCCCGAGGACGCCGCCAGCATCAGGTACCGCGCCGGCGTCCAGTGGATCGGCTGCCGGAACCGGGCGGAGACCAGCACACCGAGGATCACGGCGACGGTGTGGCCGGCATCGGTGAAGTCGCCGCCGACGATCGCCGAGGCGATGCCCGCCGATACCCACCAGCCGATCCAGGCGGCCCGCCAGCGTGCGGGAATCACCGCCGTCATCGCGCCAAGCGTCGCCAGCGCGCCGTAGCTCATGCCGACGTCGCTGGCCCGGGTGATCGACAGGGGCAGCCAGCCGAATTCCACCGACGCGGCCAGCGCGGCGGCCACCAGCAGCGTCGCACCGATGTGGCCGACGACGAACGCCACCACCAGCCGAATGGTGCGCAGATGCAGCTCGGCCAGCGCCAGCAGGCAGGTCAGGAAGGGCAGCCAGAAGTAGAGCGGGCCGGCGTCGACCACCAGCGCGCTGCCCAGCAGCGTGCCCAGGTGGCCGTGGGCCAGGTTGTGCACGTTGGTGCTGGCGCGGGCAATGATGACGTCATGCGCTTGCGGGCCGAGGACCAGCATGGCGCAACTGATGGCAAGCAGCACCGCCGCGTACCCCAGCGTGAATTGAACCCGGGCGAGCCGGGACACGATGCCCCCTAACATTGGCATCCATTATTGCTGCGGTTCTGCTTCGGTCGCGTCATCAGAGCCTGACAACTCCTTAAGAGTCTTGAGGCGATATATCGCCAAATCGTCGGGGATGCCGGACGGCTTCGGTCCGAAGACCGGCTTCCTCGTGCGTTTGGCTTCGACGCCCAACGCGTCCAACTCGCTTTGCGGTATGAGATCCAACGTTGAACTCGACACCATGATTCCACCCTTGGTGGCTCTTTCCATAACTCGTGCGGCGATGTTCACATCGACACCGAGCCAGTCGGCGGCCAGCCGCTGCGGTCGACCGGTGTGGATGCCGACCCGCATCCGGGGGTTGTGTCCGGCCACCTCGACCGATTTCAGCGCCCTTTTGGCGGCCAGCACGGCCCGCACGGCCACGGTCGGATCGCCGAATACCGCCATGAGGCCGTCGCCCATTCGTTTGACGATGTGTCCGCCGGCGTCGAGCAGGGGTGGCTCGACGGCCCGCGCCACCTGCCGCAGCAGCGTGAGTGCCGCGTCGTCGCCGGCCTCCAGGGACCACGTCGAGAATCCGACCAGGTCGGTGAAGACCAGGGTCACCTCCGGGTTGGCCGGCTTGCGCGACACCCCCTCGGTCACCGCCTGCCACAACTGAAGCACCCCGAGGCCGACCTCGCGGGACACCGCGTTGCGGTCCCCCAACAGCCGGTCGGCCGCGCGCGCCGCGGCGCGCGGACCCCCGTCGCCCGCGGTGGACAGCGGATCGCCGAACTCGGGATCGCCGGGCAGCAGTCGGCGCGCACGCCGTATCAACGCAACAGCCCCGGGGCTGCGGTTGCGGCTGTGCAGCCATTCAGTCGCGCTGTGCACCCGAGAGCGCTGCGGGGCGGCTTGCGCCTGGATTTCTTCGCGCTCACCCGGGTCCAGATCGCGACGCGCGAGTTCCACCTGGCCAGGTTATTTGCTTTTCTCTGAAGCAGGCAATGACGGCTGTCGCCCATGTGTCGCATCTCGCACCAAACCGCCTGATCACGGTGGCACCACACCGATGTGGAAGCTCGATAACACCCGGGCGGACACATTCCCCAAATCGTAGACAACGTCCGTTGTCAAAGTTATCGTGAGCGCAACTGGAGCAGGAGGCCGCGATGACTGGCACTGTGAACGCTTGCGGTTCGGAATCCGCCGACCCGCTCGGCCCAGATTCCCTGACCTGGAAGTATTTTGGCGATCTGCGCACCGGAATGATGGGCGTGTGGATCGGGGCGATCCAGAACATGTACCCCGAACTCGGCGCGGCCGTCGAGGAGCATTCGATCCTGCTGCGGGAGCCGCTGCAGCGAGTGGCCCGGTCCGTCTACCCGATCATGGGCGTGGTCTACGACGGCGACCGGGCGTCGCAGACCGGCCGGCAGATCACCAGCTACCACCACACCATCAAGGGAACCGACGCCGCCGGGCGGCGCTATCACGCGCTCAACCCGGAAACCTTCTACTGGGCGCACGCCACGTTCTTCATGCTGATCATCAAGGTGGCCGAGTACTTCTGCGGCGGCCTGACCGAAGCCGAGAAGCGGCAGCTGTTCGCCGAGCACGTGCAGTGGTACCGGATGTATGGCGTGAGCATGCGGCCGGTACCCGAATCGTGGGAGGAATTTCAGGAGTACTGGGGCCGGGTTTGCCGCGACCAGCTGGAGATCAACCGGGCGACGCTGGACATCTTCCAGATACGCATCCCGAAGCCGAAGTTCGTCCTGATCCCTACGCCGATCTGGGACCAGCTCTTCAAGCCGCTGGTCGCCGGCCAGCGCTGGATCGCGGCCGGGCTCTTCGAGCCCGCGGTGCGCGAGAAGGCCGGCATGCACTGGACCCCCGGCGACGAGGTGTTGCTGCGCCTGTTCGGCAAGGTCGTCGAACTGGCTTTCCTGGCGGTGCCCGACGAGATCCGGCTGCACCCGCGGGCACTGGCCGCCTACCGCCGGGCCGAGGGACGTCTGCCCCGCGACGCTCCGCTGGTCGAGGCCCCCCCGTTCATGGCGCCGCCGCGCGACCGCCGCGGGCAGCCGATGCATTACTTTCCGCCGTCGGCCAGGTCACCGTTGGACCCCGCGCTGCAGCCCGCCCGGGCTCTGATGGAACGCGCCGGCTCCCTGGTGCACACGACGCTGTCGCTCGCCGGCCTGCGCGCCGCGCGGGGCCGACCGAAACGGCCCGTCAAGGCCGCGTAGGCAAGCCCAGCGCCCGCGCGCTCTGATACAGACAGATGGCCGCGGCGGACGCCACGTTCAGGCTCTCCGCGCCGCCGGCCATCGGGATACGCATCCGGTGATCGGCCGCCGCCGCGATTTCGCTTGCCAGACCGTGTGATTCGGGCCCGAACAGCCACGCCGTCGGCGTGCCGAGCAGCCCGGCGGCCTCGTCGAGCCGCTTCTCACCGTCCACGGTGGTCGCCAGCACCTGCAGGCCCGCGGCTCGCACCGCGTCGATGGCGGCGAGGGTGTCGGGTGCGACGGCGACCGGGACCGAGAAGATGCTGCCGGCCGACGCGCGCAGGCACTTGCCGTTGTACGGGTCGACGCTGTGGCCGCCGAGAATCACGCCGGCCGCGCCCATCGCGTCGGCCAGGCGAATGAGCGTGCCCGCGTTGCCCGGCTCGCTGATTTCGACGGCGACCGCGACCAGCGCGGGGCTGCCGGCCAGCACGTCGCGCAGGTGGGTCGCCGGCGTTTCGCACACGGCGACCAGTCCCGCCGGAGTGACGGTGTCGGAGAGCGCTTTTGCGGCGCGCTCGGTGACCGGGTGTACCGGGCATCGCGTGGAATCCAAAGTCGCCAGCAGCGACGCATGACGCTGCCGGGCGGCTTCGGTGACGAAGACGTCGCGAACCAAGCCGCGGTGGGCGGCGGCCTCGACCAGGTTGGGGCCCTCGGCGAGGAATCGGCCCGCCCTCCGTCGGCCGACGTGGCGATGCAACTTGACCGCCGCGGCGACCCTGGCCGAACGTTCGGTCAGCACCTGCCGTCGCTAGTTACGCCGCTTCTCCCGAGTCGGAGGGAGCGTTGACGTCCTCGGGCAGTGCCGCCCGGGCGATGTCGACCAGCGCGGTGAAGGCGGCCGGGTCGGCGATCGCGATATCGGAAAGGTTCTTGCGGTCCACTTCGACACCGGCGGCCTTGAGGCCCTGGATCAGCCGGTTGTAGGTGATGTCGTTGGCG
This sequence comes from uncultured Actinomycetota bacterium, assembly GCA_963849935.1. Lineage (GTDB taxonomy): Bacteria > Actinomycetota > Actinomycetes > Mycobacteriales > Mycobacteriaceae > Mycobacterium. The sequence goes on along the minus strand of CAWKJQ010000009.1, from coordinate 46,666 downwards.
CGCGCCGCCGCGTTGATCCGCGAGATCCACAGTTTGCGGAACTCGCCCTTGCGTGCGCGACGGTCGCGGTAGGCGTAGTTCAGCGAATGAAGTTGCTGCTCTTTGGCCTTGCGGTAGAGCCGGGATCGCTGGCCGCGATAGCCCTTCGAGGCCTTCAGGATGCTGCGCCTCTTCTTGTGGGCGTTGACCGCCCGCTTCACGCGTGCCATGGGATGTTCCTACTCTCGTTCACAATTGGTTGGTCGGGTCGCCGTGCCAGCTCGCAACGCGGGTCTGGCCGGCGCGGTGGTCAGCCGTTCAGCAGGCTGTTGACACGCTTGGTGTCGTTGGCGGACACGGTGGTTCGGCCGTCGAGGCGCCGGGTCCGTTTGGTCGGTTTGTGTTCGAGCAGATGCCGGCGATTGGCCTGCTGGCGAACGATTTTGCCGGTTCCGGTGCGGCGGAACCGCTTTGCGGCCCCGCTGTGGGTCTTGGCTTTGGGCATGTTTCCTCTGTTCTATGAAGTGCCCGAGAGCCCGGTGAAGTACTCGAGCTCGCGGGGGTTTTCGCGTTAGGTCAGTTCGACGAAGGTTCGGCTTCCGCGCCGGCATCGGAATCCGATGCCGCGCCGCCGCCGGGTCCTTCCGGATGCCGCGCCCTGGCGCGAGTCTTCGCGCCGCGATGCGGTGCCAGCACCATCGTCATGTTGCGGCCGTCCTGCTTGGCGGACGTTTCGACGAAGCCGTAGTCGGCGACGTCCGCGCCCAGGCGCTGGAGCAACCGATAGCCCAGCTCGGGCCGCGACTGCTCACGTCCGCGGAACATGATCGTGACCTTCACCTTCGATCCCGCCTCGAGGAAGCGGATGACGTGGCCCTTTTTGGTCTCGTAGTCGTGATCGTCGATTTTCGGTCGCAGCTTTTGTTCTTTGACGACGGTCTGCTGCTGGTTCCGGCGGGATTCGCGCGCCTTTTGCGCCGCCTCATATTTGAACTTGCCGTAGTCCATGATCTTGCAGACCGGTGGTCTGGCGTTCGGAGCAACTTCGACAAGGTCGAGATCGGCGTCCGCAGCGACGCGCAGTGCGTCTTCGATGCGCACTATGCCTACCTGCTCTCCCCCTGGGCCGATCAATCGGACTTCAGGTACGCGAATGCGCTCGTTGACGCGGGTCTCAGTGCTGATGGGGCCTCCCTTGTTGGGCTTCTCTATCTCCGTGCGGCGCACGGCCGGTCGGTCCGGGAAGCAGCGGCGGAGACACCACACCACTAGCAAAAAAGCCCTGCACAAGCAGGGCCCAATGCCGACCGATCACGGCTGGAGAACTGCTCGAGCCGCCCGCGCTACTCGCGGAACAGGCATCCGCGATGCCTGTGACCGGACCGCTACGCCTGGGAAGATCCGCAACGGGATTTCATCGGCTCGCGGTGGGAGTGGGACTCCACTTAACTGTTCCTGGCATTCGCCGGGATGGTCGCGGCCGCCAGTTTAGCAGCCTCGAGGTGGCTTTTAGCACGACGGCGGGGCGGCCGTGCTGCAACGACCGTCAGCCGGGCCTGCGAAATTCGGCCAAACTCGTGCCCGTCACTCTAAGCGCTTCGACAAGCTTTTCACGGATTCAGCGCATATCCTCGCGGTCTGTGACACTCGCTACGCCTGGTTCGGGTCCTCGTTCGGGGCCGCGTCTAGCGCCTCGCGGCCGGTCGAATTCGCGGTATCGCTGGGTGCCGGCGGCGGCCGGATGGACCGTGGGCGTCATCGCCACCGTGTCACTGCTGGGCAGCGTGTCGCCGCTGATCAGGTACCTGATCAAGGTCCCGCGCGAGTTCATCAACGACTATCTGTTCAACTTCCCGGACACCAGCATCGCGTGGTCGTTCATCCTGGCGTTGCTGGCCGCCGCCCTGACCGCCCGCAAGCGCATCGCCTGGCTGCTGTTGCTGGCCAACATGATTCTGGCCGCGGCGCTCAACGTCGCCGACATCGCCGCGGGCGACAACACCGCCGCGGAGAGCTTCGGCGAGAACCTGGGATTCGCCGTGCACATCGTGGCGATCGTCTTGCTGGTTTTGGCCTACCGGGAGTTCTGGGCCAAGGTCCGCAAGGGCGCACTGGTCAAAGCGGCCGCGGTGCTGGTCGCCGGCGACGTGGTGGGGATCCTGCTGTCCTGGGGGCTCGTCGAGTTGTTCCCGGGGACGCTCGCCCGCCAGGACCGCCTGCCATACGTGGCCAACCGGGTCGTCGGGTTCGCCCTCGCGGACCCGGACCTGTTCACCGGCCGCCCGCACGTGTTCCTCAACGCGATCTTCGGATTGTTCGGCGCGCTGGCGCTGATCTTGGCGACGATCGTGCTCTTCCAATCCCAGCGCGCCGAGAACGCGCTCACCGGTGAGGACGAATCGGCCATCCGCGGGCTGCTGGAGTTGTACGGCAAGAACGACTCCCTGGGCTACTTCGCCACCCGCCGCGACAAGTCGGTGGTCTTCGCGCAAAGCGGACGCGCCGCCGTCACCTATCGGGTGGAAATCGGTGTCTGCCTGGCCAGCGGTGACCCGATCGGCGATCCCAGGGCGTGGCCGCAGGCCATCGACGCCTGGCTGGGTCTGTGCCAGACCTACGGTTGGGCCCCGGGCGTGATGGGCGCCAGCTCCCAGGGAGCGCGGGCATATCGCCAAGGCGGCCTGAACGCGCTCGAGCTGGGTGACGAAGCCATTCTGCGGACCTCCGATTTCAAGTTGTCCGGCCCCGATATGCGCGGCGTCCGCCAGGCCGTGACCCGCGCCCGCCGGGCGGGGCTGACCGTGCGGATCCGGCGACACCGCGACATCGGCTCCGACGAGATGGCCGACACCATCACCCGTGCCGACGCCTGGCGGGATACCCAGACCGAGCGCGGCTTCTCCATGGCGCTGGGCCGACTCGGCGACCCCGCCGACGGGGACTGCCTGCTCGTCGAGGCGCTGGACCGCGACGGCAGCGTCGTGGCCATGCTGTCGCTGGTTCCGTGGGGCAGCACTGGCGTTTCCCTGGACCTGATGCGCCGTTCGCCGCAGTCCCCGAACGGCACCATCGAGCTGATGGTCAGCGAGCTCGCGCTCAATGGCGAAAGCCTTGGCATCACGCGTATCTCGCTGAACTTCGCGATGTTCCGCTCGGCGTTCGAACAGGGCGCCCAGCTCGGCGCCGGTCCCGTCGCCCGGCTGTGGCGGGGGCTGTTGGTGTTCTTTTCCCGGTGGTGGCAGCTGGAGACCCTGTATCGCTCCAACATGAAATATCAACCCGATTGGGTGCCGCGCTACGCCTGCTACGAGGACGCCCGGCTGATTCCGCGGGTCGGCGTCGCTTCGGCCCTCGCCGAGGGGTTCCTGGTGTTGCCGTTCGGCCGGCGCAAGACGCACACCGGGCATTACCCCGCCGTCCCGCAGCGATTGGCGGAATCCGGACTCCTACATCACGACGGCAGCGCGCCCGACGTCAGCGGGCTGCGGGAGCGTCGGGAGTCCGCCGACGAGGAGGAGTCCAGGTCTCGCCTGCCCGAGCAGGTTCGAGTGCGTCTGGCCAAGCTGAAGATCCTGCAACGCAACGGTATTGACGCTTACCCGGTCGGGTCCCCGCCAACCCACACCATCGCGTGCGCCCTGGACGCCGACGACCGGCAAAGCGTGACCGTGGCGGGCCGGATCCTGCGCATCCGCGACTATGGCGGAGTGCTGTTCGCCGACCTGCGCGACTGGTCGGGGAAAATGCAAGTGCTGCTGGATAATTCGCAGCTGCAGCGGGGACGGACCGCCGATTTCACCGCGGCCATCGACCTGGGTGACCTGGTCGAGGTGTCCGGGCACATGGGCTTTTCCAAAAAGGGAACCCGCTCGTTGATCGTCGCCGACTGGCGGATGATCGGTAAGTGCCTTCGGCCGTTGCCGAACAAGTGGAAGGGCCTCACCGACCCGGAGGCGCGGGTGCGGACCCGCTACGTCGACCTGGCCGTCAATCCCGAGTCGCGCGAGCTGATCAAGGCGCGCAGCGAGGTGTTGCGTTCGGTCAGGCAGACGCTGTTCGCCAGGGACTTCATCGAAGTCGAGACACCGATCCTGCAGCAGATCCACGGCGGCGCCACCGCCCGGCCGTTCGTCACGCACATCAACAGCTACGACCTGGACCTGTTCCTCCGCATCGCCCCGGAGCTCTACCTGAAGCGGTTGTGCGTCGGCGGCGTGGAGCGCGTCTTCGAGCTCGGCCGCGCCTTCCGCAACGAGGGCGTCGACTTCAGCCACAACCCGGAGTTCACGCTGCTGGAGGCCTACCAGGCCCACGCCGATTACAAGGTGTGGATCGACGGATGCCGTGAGCTCATCCAGAACGCCGCCGAGGCCGCGCACGGCGAGCAGATCGTCATGCGGCACCGGGCCGACGGCCGGCTGGAGCCCGTCGACATCTCCGGGGTGTGGGCGGTCAAGACCGTCCATGACGCCGTGTCCGAGGCGCTCGGCGAGCGCGTCGACCCCGCCACGTCGCTGTCCGTCCTGCGCAAGCTGTCCGATGCCGCGCACATCCCCTATCGGGCGAACTGGGATGCCGGTGCGGTGGTGCTGGAACTCTATGAGCACCTGGTCGAGGACCGGACCGAGGCACCGACGTTCTATATCGACTTCCCGACATCGGTGTCGCCGCTGACCCGACCGCACCGCACCGAGCCGGGCGTCGCCGAGCGGTGGGACCTGGTGGCCTGGGGGGTCGAGCTGGCCACCGCGTACAGCGAGCTCACCGATCCGGTCGAGCAGCGCCGCCGCCTGCAGGAGCAGTCGCTGTTAGCTGCCGGCGGGGATCCCGAGGCGATGGAGCTCGACGAAGACTTCCTGCAGGCGATGGAGTACGCGATGCCGCCCACGGGCGGGCTGGGAATGGGTATCGATCGGCTCGTCATGCTCATAACCGGCCGCAGTATCCGCGAGACATTGCCATTTCCGCTGGCCAAGCCCCATTAGTGGGGGGCGCTACCGCCCGCAGAGCCACGTGCGAACATTCGGTGAATTTGTTCCAGGCCGGTTAACTTTAGATCACAATGAGTCACGTGACAGTCCCGACGGACAGCGCTTCCGCGCAGTTCCTGGCAAGTAGCCACACCTCGCTGATGCACGGCTGGGTGCCGGTGACGATCCAGGTGCTCGCCGCGGTTGTGCTGATTCTGGCGGTCGGCTGGCGCTCGCGCCGCTGGCGCACGGTGTGGATGCCGCTGGCCGCGCTGGGCGGCGGGGTCGTGGCCTACCTGACGCACTGGTACATCGTCGACCGCGGGCTCTCCGATGACCCCGCCCCGGCGGCGCTGTGGCTGTGGATCACGCTGACGGGGACGGCGGCGGCGGTGCTGGTCCTGGGTTGGCGCACAGCGCGGCGCTGGCGGCGGTGCGCGGCGGTGCTGGCCGTTCCGCTGTGCTTGCTCAGCGCGGCGCTGATGCTCAACCTGTGGGTCGGCTACTTCCCCACCGTGCAGTCGGCGTGGAGCCAGCTGACGTCGGGTCCGCTGCCGGATCAGACCGATCAGGCCACGGTTACGCGCGATGGCCGCCAAGGGAACCCGGCCGTCGCACGGGACCGTCCTGCCGGTGGCGATCCCCTCGGACGGATCGCACTTCAAACACCGCGGTGAGCTCGTCTACCTGCCGCCGGAATGGTTCGCCACCACCCCGCCTCCGCAGCTGCCGACCGTGATGATGATCGGCGGGCAGTTCAACACGCCCGCGGACTGGACCCGGGCGGGCAACGCGATCAAGACGATCGACGACTTCGCGGCCGCACACGACGGTAAGGCGCCGGTGCTGGTGTTCGTGGATTCCGGGGGCGCATTCAACAACGACACCGAATGCGTCAACGGGGTTCGGGGCAATGCCGCCGATCACCTGACCAAAGACGTTGTGCCGTTCATGGTTTCGGCCTTCGGGGTCAGCTCACACCGGGCCAACTGGGGCGTCGCGGGCTGGTCCATGGGCGGAACCTGCGCCGTGGATCTGACCGTCATGCACCCCGACCTGTTCAGCGCGTTCGTCGACGTCGCCGGCGATTTCTTCCCGAACGCCGGCACCAAGACCCAGACGATCGCCAGGCTGTTCGGTGGGAATGCCGACGCCTGGGCCGCTTTCGATCCGACCACGGTGATCAACCGGCACGGGCCGTACCGCGACGTGGCCGGGTGGTTCGCGATTTCGTCCGACGGCCCGCCGGCGCCGCGCCGTGACCTCCAGTTGTCCGACAGCGGCGCCATCCGTCTCGCCGCGCGCGAGGCTGCCGCCAATCCCGGCAATCAGACCGCGGCCGCCTATTCGCTCTGTGCGCTCGGCCGCTCCAACGGAATCGACTGCGCGGTGGTTCCGCAGCCCGGCAAGCACGACTGGCCGTTCGCCGACCGCGCGTTCGCGGCCTCGCTTGCCCTGGCTGGCCGGGGAGTTGGGGACTCCGGGAATTGCGCAGACGTCGTTGCCCAGCGCATCAGCGCCCGGCGCCGGTACCAGGATGGTCGTGCCGGCCGAGCATTCCAACACCGCCAAGCGATAGCGTCGATGTATTCCGTTGCGCGTGTTCGGCGCGCGGTCTTCGCGCGGCACTCGTCGCAGTAGTGTGACGGGATGCCGGACAAACCAACCACTTCCAGCTCCGCCGGGCCCGGTCCGCATTACGACGACGCCGGTGTGCCGACGTTTGATTCGGTGCGCGATGAGATCGAGGCCCGGTACGCGACGGCGCAGGGAGCCGCCGAACTCGATGCGGAATCACCCGAGGGCCGCTCGGTCGAGGAACGGTACGACGAACGCCGGCGCGCGGCGGCCGAGCGGCTGGCCCAGATCCGCGAGTCGATGAAACCCGAAGAAGGCTGACGCGCCGGCTCAGGCGGTGACTTTGCGACTGCGGCTCGATCGCCGCGGAGCAGATGTCGCCGGGTTACGGCCAATCACCTCGGCCAGGAACTTGCCGGTGTAGCTCTCCGGCACCGCGGCGACGTCCTCCGGTGTGCCTTCGGCGACAACGGTTCCGCCCTCGGCGCCGCCTTCCGGCCCCATATCCACGATCCAGTCCGAGGTCTTGATCACGTCCAGGTTGTGTTCGATGACGATGACCGTATTGCCTTTGTCGACAAGGCCGTTGATGACCTTCAGCAGCTTGCGGATGTCGTCGAAGTGCAGGCCGGTGGTTGGCTCGTCGAGGATGTAGACGGTGCGTCCCGTCGAGCGCTTCTGCAGTTCCGCGGCCAGTTTGACGCGCTGCGCCTCGCCGCCGGACAGCGTCGGCGCCGGCTGGCCCAGCCGCACATAACCCAACCCGACGTCGACCAGGGTGCGCAGATAGCGGTGGATGCCGGTGATCGGCTCGAAGAACTCGGCCGCTTCTTCGATCGACATGTCCAGGACTTCGGAGATGGTCTTGCCCTTGTAGTGCACCTCCAGCGTTTCCCGGTTGTAGCGGGCGCCATGGCAGACCTCGCACGGCACATACACGTCGGGCAGGAAGTTCATCTCGATCTTGATGGTGCCGTCGCCGGAGCACGCCTCGCAGCGGCCGCCCTTGACGTTGAACGAGAACCGGCCCGGTTGATAGCCCCGAACTTTCGCCTCGGTGGTGGCGGCGAACAGGGTGCGGATCTTGTCGAACACCCCGGTGTAGGTGGCCGGGTTGGACCGTGGCGTGCGGCCGATCGGTGACTGGTCCACTCGCACCAGCTTGTCCAGGTGGTCCAGCCCGGTGACCCGGGTATGACGGCCGGGCACCTGCCGGGCGCCGTTGAGCCGATTGGCCAGCACCGCGGCCAGGATGTCGTTGACCAGCGTCGATTTTCCGGAGCCCGACACACCGGTCACCGAGGTGAGCACGCCGAGCGGGAACGAGACGTCGATGCCGCGCAGGTTGTGCTCGCGGGCGCCGACGACGGTCAGCTGGCGCCTGCGGTCTACCGCGCGCCGCTTCGCCGGCATCTCGATGCGTTCCTTGCCCGACAGGTAGGCGCCGGTGATCGAATCCTCGTTCGCCAGCAGCTCGCTGTAGGTGCCGCTGTGCACGATCTCGCCGCCGTGTTCGCCGGCGCGCGGACCGATGTCGACGATCCAGTCGGCGTGCGCGATGGTGTCCTCGTCGTGCTCGACGACGATCAGCGTGTTGCCCAAACCCCTTAGCCTGGTGAGGGTTTCGATGAGACGACGGTTGTCGCGCTGGTGGAGCCCGATGGACGGCTCGTCGAGCACATAGAGCACACCGACAAGGCCGGACCCGATCTGGGTAGCCAGCCGAATGCGTTGGGCCTCACCGCCGGACAGCGTGGCCGCGGCGCGCGACAGCGACAGATACTCCAGCCCGACGTCGAGCAAAAAGCCCAGCCGCGACTGGATTTCCTTCAGCACCTGCCCGGCGATCGCCTTCTCGCGGTGGCCCAGGGTAAGCCCGTTGAGGAAGTCCGCGCAGTCGGAGATCGAGAGCTCGCAGACCTCGGCGATGGACTTCTTGCCGCGATTCCCCGCGGACAGCGACACCGCCAGGATCTCGGGCTTGAGCCGGGTGCCCTCGCAGACCGGGCAGGGCACGTCGCGCATGAATCCTTCGTAGCGTTCCTTCATCTGCTCGGATTCGGTCTGCGCCATCTTGCGCTGCAGAAACGCCAGGACGCCTTCGAAATCGGCGTAGTACGAGCGGGTCCGGCCGTACCGGTTGCGGTAGCGGACATGCACCTGGTGGTCGGAGCCCTCGAGGATGGCCTTACGCGCCTTGGCCGGTAGCTTGCGCCACGGGGTGTCGACGTCGAAGCCCATCTCTTCGCCGAGCCCGGCCATCATGCGGGTGAAGTACTCGGCGGTGTGACCCGAAGACCACGGCGCCACCGCGCCCTCGGCCAGCGTGCAGTCGGGGTCGGGCACCACGAGGTCGGGGTCGACCTCCTTACGGATGCCGAGGCCGGAGCATTCGGGGCAGGCGCCGTAGGGCGAGTTGAACGAGAACGACCGCGGCTCGAGGTCGTCGACCGCGAGCGCGTGCCCGTTGGGGCAGGCCAGCTTCTCGGAGAACCGTTGCTCCCGGTTGTGCGCGTCGTGTTCGTGGTCGACGAACTCGAGCACCACGATGCCGTCGGCGAGGTTCAGCGCGGTTTCCACCGAATCGGTGAGCCGCTGTTTCGCGGAGGCCTTGACGGTGAGGCGGTCCACCACCACCTCGATGTCGTGCTTTTCCTGCTTCTTCAACTTCGGCGGATCGGTGAGCGAGTGCACGACGCCGTCGACTCGCACCCGGCTGTACCCCTGGGCGTTGAGCTTCTCGAAGAGGTCGGCGAACTCGCCCTTGCGGGTGCGCACCACTGGGGCGAGCACCAGGAATCGGGTCCCCTCGGGCATCGCCAGCACCTGATCGACGATTTGCTGCGGGGTCTGCCGGGCGATCCGCTCGCCACAAATCGGGCAGTGCGGCGTGCCGGCGCGCGCATAGAGCAGACGCAGGTAGTCGTAGACCTCGGTGATGGTTCCGACGGTCGATCGCGGGTTGCGGTTGGTGGACTTCTGGTCGATGGACACCGCCGGGGACAGACCCTCGATGAAGTCGACGTCCGGCTTGTCCATCTGCCCCAGGAACTGGCGGGCATAGGCGGACAGGGACTCCACGTAGCGGCGCTGTCCCTCGGCGAAAATCGTGTCGAAGGCCAGCGACGATTTTCCGGAACCGGACAGCCCGGTGAAGACGATCAGCGCGTCGCGGGGCAGGTCGAGATCGACGCCGCGCAGGTTGTGCTCGCGGGCGCCCTTGACGATCAGACGGTCAGCCAACGCTGCCCCTCTCAGAACGATCTGCAACTTACTCGTGGCCGCGATGCGGATCCCGAACCGGGATTGCGCACGGCGCATTCCATGCTATGTGCCCATACCGACACGCAACCCGCGACCAGTAACGTGGCCGCCAGTGACTGGCGGGATGGAGGAGTGGCGCACATGACTGCAGTGGACGACAACTACACCGGACACGTCGACCCGGGTACCGCGGCCCGCCGGACCCTACCCGGCGCCACGATCCTAAAGGTGTCGGTCGGCCCCATGGACAACAATGCGTATCTGATCACTTGTTCCGCGACCGGCGAAACATTGCTGATCGACGCCGCCAACGACGCGGACGTCCTGCTTGACCTGATCCGGCAGAACGCGCCGAAGGTGTCGCTGATCGTGACCAGCCATCAGCATTTCGATCATTGGCAGGCGCTGGAGGCGGTGGCCGCCGCCACCGGCGCGCCAACCGCCGCGAACGAGATCGACGCGGACCCGCTGCCGGTCAAACCGGACCGTTTGCTGGCCAACGGCGACACCGTGCAGATCGGCGAGCTCAGCTTCGACGTCATCCACCTGCGCGGGCACACCCCGGGATCGATCGCGCTGGCACTGGACGGACCCGCGACCGGCGGTGTCACCCAGCTGTTCACCGGTGACTGCCTGTTCCCGGGCGGCATCGGCAAGACGTGGCAGCCCGGCGATTTCACCCAGCTGATCGAGGACGTCAGCACCCGGGTGTTCGACGTGTATGACGACTCCACCGTGATCTATCCCGGGCATGGTGACGACACGGCGTTGGGTGCCGAACGCCCCCATCTGGGCGAATGGCGCGAGCGGGGCTGGTAGTCCCGGCGGGGACGACGTGAAACCGCTGCTAGGACGTGGTGTGGACGATCAGCACGTCGACCTTGGCGCGCCGCGACACGTTGGCCGGCACCGATCCGAGCAGCCGGCCCGCGATCGTGCTCAGGCCGACGTTGCCGACCACGAGAAGATCGGCCTGCTCCTCCTCGGCGAGGTTCACCAGCGCGTCGACCGGAGCCCCGACGATGGGTCGCTCGTCGATGTTCTTCGCGCCGGCGGCCTGGGCGCGGTCCTTGGCGTCACGCAGGATCGCGTAAATCGGTGCGGTGCCCGAAACCTTGTAGCTTTCATCCCGCAGGGCGTCGGCGGCCCGACCGTCCTCGTGTTGGGGCAGGTACGCCGAGGCCACGATCAGCTTGGCGTCGTCTCCGGCGATCTGCGCCGCCTTCTCCACCGCGCGCATCGAAGAATCCGAGCCATCGGTTCCTACCACCACAGTCCGATAGGCGCCCATTTACCCTCCCAGTTCCGGTTGGTCAGCCAACCCAAGACAGTAGCGCGTTTGCTCGATGTGCAGGAGACAGATTAGCGACACAGCGCGGCGCGGCGCGTCGGCAATTTGCGAGTTGTGACTTCGCCAACGGACAATATGGCCAATGACAAAAGGAATGAATTCGCGCGGCACACGTGGAAGGCACTGTATTGCGCGGTATTTCGCGAATGTCGATGCAAACAATGAATACACCGGACGCGCTTTGTGACACGTTGCATGAGTCGCGCCCTAAAGTAACAAGCATCATGTCCATGCCCGCCCTCGAGCCTACCGTCGAGCCGCGCGCCGAGGATATCGGAGCCCAGTCCGCGCCGGCGGGCACGCGCGGCAGGTTGCTCGATCCCGGGGCGGTCGCCCTGTTCGCCACCGTTGTCAGCGCCGCCTGGGCGTGCCGGCCTTCGCTCTGGTTTGACGAAGGGGCGACGATTTCGGCTGCGGCCAGCCGGACCCTGCCGGAGCTGTGGCGGTTGCTGGGCCACATCGATGCCGTCCACGGCGCCTACTACCTGCTGATGCACGGCTGGTTCGCCGTCTTCCCGCCCACCGAGTTCTGGTCGCGTTTCCCCAGCTCGCTGGCCGTCGGAGCCGCGGCCGCCGGGATCACCGTGTTCACCAAGCAGTTTTCGACCCGCCCCACAGCGGTGTGCGCGGGTGCCATGTTCGCGATCCTGCCGCGCACGACGTGGGCGGGCATGGAGGCGCGGCCGTACGCCTTCGTGGCGGCCGCAGCCGTCTGGTTGACGGTGTTGTTCGTCGCCACCGTCCGGCACGGCACGGCGCGCGGGTGGATTTGGTACGCGCTCGGATTGATGCTGTCGATACTGCTCAACCTCAATTTGGTGCTGTTGGTGCCGGTGTATGGCGCCATGCTGCCGCTGCTCGCCCCTAAGGGCGCCCGCAAATCTCCGGTGCTCGGATGGGCCGCCGGCTCTGCGGTCGCAGTCGCGGCGATGACGCCGTTCATCCTGTTCGCGCACAACCAGGTGTGGCAGGTCAACTGGATCTACCCCGTCAGTTGGCATTACGCGTTCGACATCGTCCTGCGCCAGTACTTCGATCACAGCGTGGCCTTCGCGATCGCCAGCGCGGTCCTTATCGTGGCGGCGGTTGCGACCCGGCTGGCCGGGGTCGCGGCCCCGGCCGGCGACCCGCGCCGGTTGCTGATCATCAGCACCGCGTGGGTGGTGATTCCCACCGCGCTGGTCGTCATCTATTCGGCCGTCGACGAGCCGATCTATTACCCGCGCTACCTGATCTTCACCGCACCCGCGATGGCCGTCGTCTTGGCGGTGTGCATCGTCACCCTGGCCCGCCGCCCCTGGCCCATCGCCGGCGCGGTACTGCTGTTCGCCATCGCCGCCGTGCCGAATTACCTGTTCGTGCAACGGTGGCCGTACGCCAAGGAGGGCTGGGACTACAGCCAGGTCGCCGATCTGATCATCTCGCACGCCGCCCCCGGCGACTGTGTGATGGTGGACAACACCGTGTCGTGGCGGCCCGGGCCGATTCGTGCGCTACTGGCCACCCGGCCCGCGGCCTTCCGGTCGTTGATCGACGTCGAGCGGGGCGTGTACGGCCCGAAGGTGGGCTCGCTGTGGGACGGGCACGTCGCCGTGTGGCTGACGACGGCCAAAATCAACAAATGCCCGGCAATCTGGACCATCACCAATAAAGACGACTCGCTGCCCGACCATCAATCCGGCCGATCACTACCACCCGGAAGCGCATTCGGGCGCGCGCCGGCCTACCGGTTCCCCGGCTATCTTGGCTTCCACATTGTCGAACGGTGGCAATTCCACTACTCGCAGGTTGTCAAGTCCACGCGGTGATAACCGCTTTGACCGAGCTCAGCCTCCGGCGCCGACCGGCTCGGCCTGCCGGGTGGCGCGCGTCGCGGCGTACGACACGGCCACGCCGGCCGCGCTCAGCGCGGTGAACACCGTGAACAGCATGTGCGCCGCCATCTCCTCGCCACCGGTTGCGGTGTTGACGACGACGCCGGCCAATCCGGCGCCGATGGCCGCGGAGGTCAGCTGGACGGTGTTGATCGCCGCGGACGCCGCCCCGCCTTCGCCCGGGTCGGCGACGGAGGCCATCGCGCGGGCCGACAGGTGCGGCCAGGCCATCCCGATCCCGATGCCCGCGACCAGCAGGGCAACCGCCCACAGCGCGGCGGTCCCGGCCGACCCGTCGCCGCGCCGCGCGACGGCACCCAGCGCCAGGCCCGACGCGGCCACCATCGGCGCCACCATGACCACCCGCCCGATCGTTCGCGGGTTCTCCAGCGATGCGCTGACGATCTCGCTGACCGTCCAGCCCAGTGCTAGCGCGGCTCCCAGAAATCCGGCCGCGATCGGCGTCAGGTGGGCCAACCGCTGCCCGAACAGCGGCACATAGGTGTTCACCATCGCTGCGCCCATCAGCACGCCCATGGTGAGGTAGATCCACTTCAGGGGGCCTGGAGTGAACACGCTGGGCGGCAGGATGGCCGCGTGCATGCGCCAGTCGACGACCACGAACACGACGACCAGACCGATGCCCGCCGCGAGCAGCCCGTACGTCGCGACGGTGTTGCGCGGGATCTGCGCGGCGCTGACGGCGAGCGCGGCCAACCCGATGATCAGCAGGGACCACACCGGCACTTTCATCCTCGCGATGCCGGTCGTCGGTCTGACGCGGGCCAGCGCGACCGGTACCAGCAGGGCCATCAGGACGGTCAGCACCGCCATCGCGACAAAAGCCCATCGCCAGATGCCGAACTGCGCGAACAGGCCGCCCGTGGTGGGCCCCACCACGGTCGCGACCCCCCACATCGCCGACACCAGCGCCGAACCCCGCGTCCACAGCCAGCGCGGCAGCGCCGAGTTGATGACCGCGTAGCCCAGGCCGGCCAGCAGGCCCCCGGCCACGCCCTGGATTGCGCGCCCAGCAATCAAGACGTGCATGGAGGGAGCGGCGGCGCAAACCATGCTGGCGATGCCGAACAGCACGAGTCCGAGCAGATACGACGAGCGCGCCCCGATGCGCTGCAGCATCGGATTGACCATCGTCGCCGCGACCACCGACCCGACGAGATACAGGGTCGTCACCCACGCATAGAGCCGGCTGCCGCCGATTTCTGCGATGGTGTTGGGCAACAAGCTGGTGGTCAGGAACTCATTGGTGGCGTAGAGCGCTACCCCGCCGGCCAGCAGGATGGAAGTTCTCAGATACCTCGGGCCCAGCAGCTCACGCCAGCCGCCGGTGATAGTCGCCGCGTCGGTCACCCCTCTACCGTATGGGGTCACGCGGAGACAGAAGCCGGAGATCGATTGCCAGCAAACTCATTTCAGGCCGGCGGCGTCCATCCCACGCAGTTCCTTCTTCAGGTCGGCGATCTCGTCGCGGAACCGCGCCGCCAGCTCGAACTGCAGGTCGCGCGCCGCCGCCATCATCTGTGCGGTGAGGTCCTTGATCAGGTCGGCCAGTTCGGCGCGCGGCATGCTGGCCGTATCGCGGCCCTCGAACACCCCCGCGCTGACCGCGCGTCCCGGCTCCCCCTGCGCGCGCCGGCCACGGGAGGCGTTGCGCCCCGACCCGCCGATCTCCACCGCCTCGCTGTCGTCGGCCTCGCGGTAGACCTGGTCGAGAATGTCGGCGATCTTCTTGCGCAGCGGTTGCGGGTCGATGCCGTGGGCCTCGTTGTACGCGACTTGCTTCGCCCGCCGCCGTTCGGTCTCGTCGATGGCCTCTTTCATCGAATCGGTGATTGTGTCGGCGTACATGTGCACCTCACCGGAGACGTTGCGGGCGGCGCGGCCGATGGTTTGAATCAAGCTGCGCGATGACCGCAGGAAACCCTCCTTGTCGGCGTCCAGGATCGCCACGAGCGACACCTCGGGCAGGTCCAGGCCCTCACGCAGCAGGTTGATGCCGACCAGCACGTCGTATTCGCCCAGCCGAAGCTGGCGCAGCAGCTCCACCCGGCGCAGCGTGTCGACCTCCGAGTGCAGGTAGCGCACCCGGATGCCCATCTCCAGCAGGTAGTCGGTGAGGTCTTCGGCCATCTTCTTGGTCAGCGTGGTGACCAGCACCCGCTGGTCGGCGTCGGTGCGCTTGCGGATCTCCCCGATCAGGTCGTCGATCTGTCCCTTGGTCGGCTTGACCACCACCTTCGGGTCGACCAGTCCGGTGGGCCGGATCACCTGCTCGACGAACTCGCCGCCGGACTGGCTGAGCTCGTACGGGCCGGGGGTGGCCGACAGGTACACGGTCTGCCCGATCCGGTCGGCGAACTCCTCCCAGGTCAGCGGGCGGTTATCGCACGCCGACGGCAGCCGGAAGCCGTATTCGACCAGGTTGCGTTTGCGGGACATGTCGCCCTCGTACATGCCGCCGATTTGCGGGACGGTGACGTGTGATTCGTCGATGACCAGCAGGAAGTCTTCCGGGAAGTAGTCCAGCAGGGTCGCCGGCGGCGATCCTGGCCCGCGGCCGTCGATGTGGCGGGAGTAGTTCTCGATGCCCGAGCAGAACCCGACCTGGCGCATCATCTCGATGTCGTAGTTGGTGCGCATCCGCAGCCGCTGCGCCTCGAGCAGCTTGCCCTGGCCCTCGAGTTCGGCCAGCCGCTGCTCCAGTTCCGCTTCGATCGTCGAGATCGCGTGGGCCATCCGCTCGGGACCGGCCACGTAGTGCGTGGCCGGGAAGATCCGCAGCGAATCCACCTGGCGGATGACGTCGCCGGTCAGCGGGTGCAGGTAGTACAGCGCCTCGACCTCGTCGCCGAAGAACTCGATGCGCACGGCCAGCTCTTCGTAGGACGGGATGATCTCCACCGTGTCGCCGCGGACCCGGAACGAGCCGCGGGTGAACGACAGGTCATTGCGCGTGTACTGCACGTCGACCAGCAGCCGCAGCAGCGCGTCCCGCGGCACCTCCGCGCCCACCCGCACCTCGACCGAGCGGTCCAGGTACGACTGGGGCGTGCCCAGGCCGTAGATGCACGACACCGAGGCCACCACGACGACGTCGCGGCGCGACAGCAGCGACGATGTCGCGGAGTGCCGCAGCCGCTCCACGTCGTCGTTGATCGAGCTGTCCTTCTCGATGTAGGTGTCGGTCTGCGCGATGTACGCCTCGGGCTGGTAGTAGTCGTAGTACGAGACGAAGTACTCAACCGCGTTGTGCGGCAACATCTCTCGCAGCTCATTGGCCAGCTGGGCGGCCAGCGTCTTGTTGGGCGCCATCACCAGGGTGGGCCGCTGCAGCCGCTCGATGAGCCAGGCCGTGGTCGCCGACTTCCCGGTACCGGTGGCGCCGAGCAGCACCACGTCGCGCTCCCCCGCCCTGATCCGGCGTTCCAGTTCCTCGATGGCGGCCGGCTGGTCCCCGGCGGGATCGTGCGGGCTGACCACCTCGAAGTCGCCGCCGACGCGCACGACGTCGTCGACAGCGCGATACTCCGAATGCGCTACTACGGGATGTTCCGTGGCGAATGCCATGCCACCAGGGTAGAACCGATCACCGACAAGTGCCGCGGGCGCGGTCCTCCCAGGTCAGGGCTACCCCGCCGGGCGGGTCCACGTCCGGGTGACCGGATCGCATTGCAGCAGGTAGCCGTCACTGGACGTGCTCATGGCGAACACCGGCGTGCCCGGCCGGTCGCATGAGCTGCCGGCGGCGTGCGCGCCCATGGTGATCGGCGCTTTGGCCCAGCTGCTGCCCTCGCACACGATCTGCTCGTTGTTGGTCGGGTCGTAGGCGACCTTGCCGACGTCACTGCACAGCCCGCCGAGCACCGGCGGCGCCGGCGGCGGACGCGGTGGTCGAGGTGTTGATCACCTGGGTGGGGTCGCCCAACGTCACCTTGGCGGGCGCATCGCCGGTCCGGGTGGCCACCACAGGCACCCGCACCACCGCCCCCTGGGCGCCGCACTCATTGCTCAGCACGGTCTCGGTCAACGTGCCGCGCAGCGTGCCGTCGGCCTGCGGCGCCAGCGACCAGGCGATGGTTTCCTGCTGGGTGGCCCTGACCTGTCCGTTGGGCTGAGTGCAGCCAACCCGCTGCTGCACGGGCGCACCCTGCCAGTAACCGCCGACGAAGCGCAGCGTGTCGGCCTGGCCGCCCTCGGTGGTGTTCGCCACCTGGTGGGTGGCGTCGTCCAGCTGGGTCCCCGTGGCCGCACATCCGTTGGTGGTGCACGCCGAACGGAACGCCCACCAGTTGGTGGCGGCCCCGCCGTGCCGAATCGAGATGCCGTTGGTGGTGCGCTTGGTCTGGTCGTAGTCCAGCTTGTACGTCCCTTGAAGCACCGGTCCGCCCGCGGTGGGTGCGGCACTGGCGACGGGCGCGGACGGTTTCGACGCGAGCGCGGGGTTGGTCGGCGGGGTGTCGGGCTGGAAGGAGTAGAGGATCGACCACGTCGCAGCGACGGCGATGAGCACCGCGCACACCAGCGCGGTCGCCCACCGGGTTTTCGACGAAAACCGGTGACCGAGGCCGACGATCCGCGCCGGCGATGCTCGGTCGATACGACGGCACGGGGCTGGCCGCCGTCGACATCGGCGACGGCGCCGGACGACTCGCTGACGGCGGCGGCGAACGCGCGGCAGCGCCCGAACCTCTCCTCGGGTTGTTTGGCGAGGGCCGGAAGAAAACCTCGTCGAGCGCGGCCAGCTCGGGTCGGAAATCGCTGAGCCGGGGCGGATCCTCGTGCAGGTGCTGACTGATCACCGCGATCGGGTTGGAGTGCTGAAACGGCGGCGCCCCGGTGAGGAGATGGAAAGCTGTTGCGGCCAAAGCATATTGGTCCGCCCGCCCGTCGATGGGCGAACCCGTCAGCTGCTCGGGCGCGGCGTACGCCACCGTTCCGACCGCGACGTTGGTCTCGGTGATCCCGCTGATGTCGCCCAGGTGACGCGCGACACCGAAGTCCGCCAACAGGATTCGCCGCTCCCCCTCTTCCGGATGGGTGAGCAGGATGTTGGCGGGCTTGACGTCGCGGTGCAGCAGGCCGCGGTCGTGGGCGTAGTCCAACGCGCCCGCCACCGCTTGCACGATGGCGCACACCTCGTGGATCGGCATCCCCTCTGGGTAGCTCTCTTTGACCAGCCGCGAGGCATCGGTGCCCTCGACGTAGTCCATCGAAATCCACAGATGCCCGTCGAATTCGCCCCGATCGTGCACGCCGACGATGTGCGGGTGCCACAGCGTCGCCGCGAGATCGGCCTCCCGGTTGAACCTTTCGCGGAATTCGGGATCCGCGGTGACCGCCTCGGCGAGGACCTTGATCACGTCGCGGCGGGGCAGCCTGGGATGCAGCGCCAGATAAACCTCGGCCATGCCGCCGGCGCCCAGCTGCCGCAGGATCGTGTAGCCGGCGAATGATGCGCCGTTGCCCACCGTAAGGCGCGACCCGCTGGACTCGTTGCGATGTTGCACCACGGCGGGTTCGGCGCTCGGGGCCGAATCGACCGGCGGAATCCGGCGGAACAACTGCCCGATGGGCATCGCGGGCAACGACTGAAAACCCGCGCGCAACGCCTCGCGGGCTTGTCGCGGGTTGCTCAGCAGCCGTCGCCCGTCGCCGATGCGCCGGGTAGTTCCTTTGTGCTCGTTCATCAATGCCTCGCCCCCTCGTTTCCCGGCACCGTCCCAGGTGTTCGCCGCACTGTGATGCGGATCGCAACACCATGGGCCTGCGCATCGCGATTGGGCCTATCTCTTCGTCTCGGCCTCGCCCGGCACAACGCTGTGCTCGGCACGCGCGGACACAACCCTGATTGCACCCCTCCCGTTCGAATAATGCCGGACCCCATTAGGCGATTCGTCTCAGCAGGCTATGAAAGCGCTATGAATGGCCGAAACGACACAAAGCGAAGTCACAGGCGGCGTCCAATAGAGCACACTGCCGGCGCTGGCCGATACTTGAGTAGTGACTCGACCCGCCCCGCCCATCCTGACGATTCGGCATGACGGGTCTCAACGATCCTTCGCGGCCGGCCGCGAGGTGGTCGTCGGGCGCGACGTGCAGGCCGATGTGCGCATCGCCGATCCGCGGATCTCACGCGCGCATCTGATTCTGCGGTTCGACCAAGGCCGTTGGCTGGCAATCGACAACGGCTCGCTGAACGGCACCTACCTCAACGGCTACCGGATGCCGGTGGTCGATATCCACGACGGCCAGAGCATTCACATCGGAAACCCCCAAGGCCCGCGTCTGACCTTCGCGATCGGCCCCCAGCAGGGCCATGCCGGCCATCCGCCCCGGCCCCGGCCGAGCCATGATTCCGGACCGCCGACCGTGGCGTGGGCCGCGCTTGCCGAGCAAACGAATCCGACCCACTCACCGCGGCCCCCGCAGGCCCGGCCGGGCAGCCAGAACAGGGGCCCGGCCCGCGGCGGTCCCCAGGGTGCGCCGTCGCGCCCCGTGCCGCCCCGGCAGCCGGCGAGACCGCCGAATGCACCCCCTCGCCAGCACGCGGTGCCGCCTCGCCAGGCATCGCCACCCCGCGTGCCGCCGTCCCCGGCGCCACGAGGCACACCACCGGAGGAACTGACCGTCATCGACCCTGGCTCGCCGGCAAGGCTGCAGGTCACACCGCCCGCCGCGGGCGAAACCGGGGCACGGCCACAGCCATCCGCCACGCCCGCAGCGGAATTCACTGTGATCAACGCCAAGACGGCCGATGTGTCGAACCTGGCGACGCGTTTTGTGAAATTGCTCTCGCCGCGCGCGTCGTCGGCCGCGGGCACGACCGGCGCCAAGACGATCGGCCGCGCCCCCGAGAACGACATCGTCGTCTCCGACGTCTTCGCCTCCCGTCAGCACGCCACCCTGGTGCCCACCCAGCTGGGCACCGAAATCCGCGACAACAGCGTCAACGGAACGTTCGTCAACGGCACCCGGGTCGGGTCGGCCATCCTGTCCGAGCATGACATCGTCACCATCGGCAATGTCGACCTGGTTTTCCGCGACGGCACCCTGACCGAACAGGGCGAGCGCCGCCACCCGCACCGGCGGCCTCGAGGTGCGCAACGTCAAATACGTCGTCGACAACGGCAAGCAGTTGCTGGACGACATCTCGCTGACCGCGCGACCCGGGACGCTGACCGCAGTCATCGGCGGTTCGGGCGCGGGAAAGAGCACCCTGGCCCGGCTCATCGCCGGCTACGCCACCCCCACCTCCGGCTCAGTGACGTTCGAGGGCCACAACATTCACGCCGAATACGCTTCCCTGCGCAGCAGGATCGGCATCGTCCCGCAGGACGACGTGGTGCATCGCCAGCTGACAATCAACCAGGCGCTGGGTTACGCCGCCGAGCTGCGGCTGCCGCCCGACACCAGCAAGGCCGACCGCGCCAAGGTGGTCGCGCAGGTGCTCGAGGAACTCGACCTGACCAAGCACGCCGATACCCGCGTCGAGAAGCTGTCCGGTGGGCAGCGCAAACGCGCCTCGGTGGCGCTCGAGCTGCTGACCGGGCCGTCACTGCTGATCCTCGACGAGCCGACCTCGGGGCTGGACCCCGCGCTGGATTTGCAGGTCATGACGATGCTGCGCCAGTTGGCCGATGCCGGTCGTGTCGTGCTGGTGGTGACGCACTCGCTGTCCTACCTCGACGTGTGCGACCAGGTGTTGCTCATGGCTCCGGGCGGCAAGACGGCCTACTGCGGGGCGCCCGATCAGATCGGTGGGGCGATGGGCACTACGAACTGGGCGAAGATCTTCACCCAGGTCGGCGCCGATCCCGAAGAAGCCAACCGCCGCTTCCTGGAACAGAACGAGGCCCAGAAGCGGCCGCAGAGATACCTGCCGGACAAGTCCGGCGAGGCGAGCAGCCTTGGGGAACCGGTTCATACCAGCGTGCGGCGCCAGATCTCGACGATCGCCCGGCGGCAGGTCCGCCTGGTGATCGCCGACCGCGCCTACTTCATCTTTTTGGCACTGCTGCCCTTCATTTTGGGTTCACTGTCGTTGACCGTCCCGGGCAACAACGGGTTTCACGTTCCCGCACCCAACGCGGGAACACCCGACGAGGCCGCGCAGATACTCGCCCTGTTGATGCCGGCGGCGGCATTCATGGGCACCGCCTTGACGATTCGCGACCTGGTCGGCGAACGCGCCATCTTCCAGCGTGAGCAAGCGGTGGGCTTGTCGACCACCGCCTACCTGCTCGCCAAGAGCGCGGTGTTCTGCGGGTTCGCGATACTGCAGTCGGCGATCGTGACGGCAATCGTGGTGATCGGCAAAAGCGCCCCCACGCGCGGCGGGGCTCTGTTGGGCCACTCGACTGTCGGGGCCACCTTGGAGCTGTTCGCCACCGTCGCGGCGACGTGTGTCGCCTCGGCCATTCTGGGCCTGGCGATTTCGTCGCTGGTGCGCTCCAGCGAGCAGATCATGCCGCTGTTCGTGGTGACGGTGATGGCGCAGCTGGTGCTGTGCGGCGGGATGGTGCCGGTGACCGGCAGGCTCGGTTTGAATCAGTTTTCGTGGGCGATGCCGGCGCGCTGGGGCTACGCCGCGGCATCGTCGACGGTCGATCTGCGCCACCTGGTCCCCGATTCGCTGCTGTCCCAGGATCGGTTCTGGCAACACACGTCGAAGATCTGGCTGCTCGACATGGGCCTGCTGGCCGCGTTGTCGGTCTTCTACGCCTGCTTCGTGCGATGGAAGATCCGGCTGCGCCGGTAACCAATCGTCCAGCGGCGGTAGGGTGACACCATTCACCCGCCGAAGCACGAGACGTTCGACTTGGTGGCCCGCACGAACACCGATCCCAAGGGCATCGTGCGGACCGTCGACGAGTATGCCGTGCACCCGTGGGGCCTCTACGTCGCCCGCCCCACTCCCGGTCGCCCCCAGTTCCATTACCTCGAGTCGTGGCTACTGCCGTCGTTGGGCCTGCGCGCCACGGTGTTTCACTTCAATCCCGGGCATGAACGCGACCATGATTACTACCTGGATGTCGGCGAATACCTACCCGGTCCCGCGGCCTGGCATTCCGAAGACCACTACCTGGACATCGAGATTCGCACGGGCGCCGGGGCGGAACTCACCGATGTCGACGAGCTGCTGGATGCCGTCCGCCACGGCCTGCTGACCCCCGAGGTCGCCGAGCAGGCGGTGCGGCGCGCCGTGGCCGCCGTCGATGGGTTGGCCCGTAACGGCTATGACCTGTCGCGGTGGCTGGCACACCACGGTATGGAGTTGACTTGGCGCGCGTCGTAGTGACACCTGGTCCGCCGATCATGCCGGTTGTAATGTCAGCGGCTATGAGCTGCGCCGCACGCAGGCTGCTGCCGATCGACGGCGTGACGACCTCGTTTTCCTCGCTCGGCTTCACGAGCAGCGGATCGACGGTGGGCACGGTATGACAGGCCACATTCGTGATCAACGGCGGTCAGACGAACACGGCCGGGCTGAGTTCGGTGCCGGGCAACGCATTCGAGGCCGACACGGTGTTGCCCGAACCCGTAGCAGGCCGGCATGCCGCATCTGGTCGACGGCACTTCGATCCGACGTGACGACAATGCTTCGTCTTGTCGACTCGCTTTTCAGAGCCGCGCCGCGAAACGGTGCCGGGATTAACGGCGAACGTGCACTGCGGCGCACCCTTACCCTAAGCGCGCGTCAGGGCTTCCAGCCCGGTCGAGTCGGCCCACTCCCAGGCCCGCCGGTAGGCGTCGAGGAACCACGGCTCTTTGCCCTCGACATAGCAGCGGTGTTTCCGTCACCGCTTTCTTCGGCGGCCCGCTTGACGTTCAGGTAGTCGGCGCGGGCATCGGGGTCGGCCGTCAGCCAGTCCACGAACAACAAGGCGAACTGTTGATTGGGCCAGCCGTCCACGCGGATATGCACATTGGTGGGCCGACCGGGATCGGCTGACGCGTGAATTCGTTTGTGCCACAGGCCCGGATCGTCGCTGTGGTCGTAGCGTCCACCGTACTGCGGGCGTCGTTCTTGGCGACATCTTCGGTGATGTGCTCGATGCGAGGGTACCCGGCAGCCAACAACGGTTCGACGAGTTCGTCTGCGGTGGCGAGGGATTCGACGGTGATCTGGATGTCGATGACATCCTTGGCGGGGAGGTCCGGCACGGCGGTCGAGCCGATGTGGTCGACGCGCAACGCCCGGTGCCCGCAGGTGGTCCTCAGCCGGTTCAGGATTCGTTGCGCCTGGTCCGCCCAACCCGGGTCGGGCGGCACCAGTCGAGCCGGGGCCCGGGCGATCTGGCGCGCGCCGAGGTTGTGCGCGAACGGAACGATCCGGTTGTTCCACACGTCCTGGGCCTGCTGCGACCAACTCCTCGGGGCTGCCCGAGTTGTCCAGCCAGATGTCGGCGACCGCGCGGCGCTGCTCGTCGCTGGCCTGCGCCGCGATCCTGGCGCGGGCGTCGTCTTCGGCCATGCCGCGCTGGTCGACCAGGCGCCGCAGCCGCACCTCGACATCGGCGTACACGATGACGACGAGCGGAAACAGCGCCGCCATACCGGATTCCACCAGCAGCGGAATGTCCTCGACCACGACGGCATCCTCGGGCACCGAGGCGATGATCTCCGAACGGCGATTGCCCACCAAGGGATGGACGATCCCGTTCAGCGTCTTGCGCTGCCTCGTCGTCGCGAAAAGCCTTCGCGGCCAATGCCGGACGATCCAGGGATCCGTCCGGAAGCAAAATGTCGCTCCCGAACGCCTCGACCAGCGCGGCCAGGCCGTCGGTTCCCGGCTGGACCACCTCACGCGCGATAACATCCCCGTCGACGACGACGGCACCGCATTTCGCGAACGTGGACGACAGCGCCGACTTGCCGGCGCCGATGCCACCGGTCAACCCGATCCGCAGCATGGCGTGGTCAGGAAGGTGTCACGCGTTGCCGGCGAGTTTCTCCCGCAGCGCGGCCAATTGGGCGTCGCTGGCCAGCGATCCGCCCGCGGCTTCTCCGGAGGAGCACCGTTGCCCGGCGACTGCTCGGCGTGCCCGGCGGCCTCGGCAGCCGCGAACTTCTCCATCTGCGCGGTGTGCATCTTGTGCCGGCGCTCGGCCTCGGCGTAGCGGGCCTCCCACTCGGCGCGCTGCTTGTCGAATCCCTCGAGCCATTCGTTGGTCTCGGGATCGAAGCCCTCGGGGAAGATGTAGTTGCCCTGCTCGTCGTAGCTGTCGGCCATGCCGTACTTCGCCGGGTCGAACTCTTCGGTGTAGTCCTCGTTGGCCTGCTTGAGCGACAACGAGATTCGGCGGCGCTCCAGGTCGATGTCGATGACCTTGACCATCGCGTCGTCGCCGACGGCGACGACCTGGTCGGGAACCTCGACGTGGCGCTCGGCCAGCTCGGAGATGTGCACCAGACCTTCGATGCCCTCCTCGACACGCACGAACGCACCGAACGGAACCAGCTTGGTGACCTTGCCGGGCACGATCTGGCCGATGGCGTGGGTGCGGGCGAAGTGGCGCCACGGGTCTTCCTGAGTTGCCTTCAGCGACAACGAGACCCGCTCGCGGTCCATGTCGACGTCGAGCACCTCGACGGTGACCTCGTCGCCCACCTGGACAACCTCGGACGGGTGGTCGATGTGCTTCCAGGACAGCTCGGAGACGTGCACCAGACCGTCCACCCCGCCGAGGTCGACGAACGCGCCGAAGTTGACGATGGAGGACACGACACCCTTGCGGATGGCGCCCTTCTGCAGCTGGTTGAGGAACTCGCTGCGCACCTCGGACTGGGTCTGCTCCAGCCAGGCGCGCCGCGACAGCACCACGTTGTTGCGGTTCTTGTCCAGCTCGATGATCTTGGCCTCGATCTCCTTGCCGATGTATGGCTGCAGATCGCGCACCCGACGCATCTCGACCAGCGAGGCGGGCAGGAAGCCGCGCAGCCCGATGTCGAGGATCAGGCCACCCTTGACCACCTCGATGACGGTGCCCTTGACGGCCTCGTCCTTCTCCTTGAGTGCCTCGATGGTGCCCCAGGCGCGCTCGTACTGCGCGCGCTTCTTGGACAGGATCAGGCGACCCTCTTTGTCCTCCTTGGTGAGGACCAGGGCCTCGACCTCATCACCGACGGAAACGACCTCATTGGGGTCGACATCGTGCTTGATGGACAGTTCGCGGGCGGGGATGACCCCTTCGGTCTTGTAGCCGATGTCGAGGAGCACCTCGTCCCGGTCCACTTTGACGATCGTGCCTTCGACGATGTCGCCATCGTTGAAGTACTTGATCGTTTTGTCTATTGCGGCGAGAAAGTCCTCGCTCGAGCCAATGTCGTTGACGGCTACTTGCGGCGAGGTGACGGCGGGACTCGGCATGTTGTTGGGTTGCTCCGGACAGGTTTGGTCGTAGGGACAATTGGGATTTACCTGTCGAGGCTACTCGACTGGGCACATGCTGGCCAAACTCGGCGCGGTCGGCTCCGTTCGAACGGTTGGCCCGAAATTAACGCCACGGCGAATTTTCGGTTGACTCGCCGTGCCGCTACCCTCGGCGGCCGACTGAACAGCGAATATGCCCGGTAGCCGCGGTGCGCGCGGCAGCATCGGATCTCCCTCTAATGCGCGGCGGAGTCCCATGAACGGCCGTAACCCACCGAAACCTCGAGCGGTACGTCGAGCGGGTAGGCGCCGCCCATCTTGGCGCGTGTCAGCGCTTCCAGCTGCTCCCGCTCGCCGGGCGCGACCTCGAACAGCAGCTCGTCATGCACCTGCAGCAGTATCCGAGAGGAAAGCCCGGCGTCTTTGATCGCCCTGTCGACTTCGACCATCGCCACCTTGATGATGTCGGCCGCGCTGCCCTGGATGGGCGCGTTCAGCGCCGCCCGCTCGGCGGCTTCGCGCACCTGACGGTTGCTGCTGTCGAGTTCGGGCAGATAGCGACGGCGGCCGAAGACCGTCGACGTGTAACCATCCTTGCGGGCCTGTTCCACGACGTCCATCAGGTAGTCGCGCACCCCGCCGAACCGGGCGAAGTATTGCTCCATCTGGTCTTTGGCTTCCTCGGTGGAGATTTTCAGCTGGGCCGACAGTCCGTAGGCGCTCAATCCATAGGCCAGGCCGTACGACATCGCCTTGACCCGGCGGCGCAGCTCCGCGGTGACGTCCTCGATCGGCACGCCGAATGCCCGGGAGGCGACGAACGAGTGCAGGTCCTCACCGGTGTTGAACGCCTCGATCAAACCTGCGTCCTTGGACAGGTGCGCCATGATCCGCATCTCGATCTGGCTGTAGTCGGCCGTCATCAGCTCGCTGTAGGCCCCCGACTCACCCGAACCGACGACGAACGCGTCGCGGATCCGCCGGCCCGCCTCGGTGCGGATCGGAATGTTCTGCAGATTCGGCTCGGTCGATGACAACCTGCCCGTCGCGGCGATGGTCTGGTTGAAGGTGGTGTGAATGCGCCCGTCCGAGGCCACCGAATTGAGCAACCCGTCGACGGTGACCTTGAGCCGGGTGGCGTCGCGGTGGGTCAACATGTGCTGCAGGAACGGGTGACCGGTCTTGTCGAACAGCGATTGCAGCGCGTCGGCGTCGGTGGTGTAGCCGGTCTTGGTGCGCTTGGTCTTCGGCATCCCCGAGTTCGTCGAACAGCACCACCTGCAGCTGTTTGGGCGACCCCAGGTTGATCTGCTTGCCGATCACCGCGTAGGCGGCCTCGGCGGCGTCGCGGATCTGATCGGCGAACTCGCTCTGCAGCTCGGTGAGCATGCTCCAGGTCGACTGCGATGCCGGCGTTCTCCATCTCGGCCAGCGCCTGCTGCACCGGCAGCTCCATTTCACCCAACAGTGCCGTGGAGTCGATGCGGGCCAGCTCCTCGTCGAGCGCTTCGGCCAGGTCCACCACCGCCACGGCCCGCAGGATAGCTGTCTGCACCGCTTGCTCGTCGACGCCCGCTCGTCCGTCGTCGAGCAACGAAAGTTGTTGCTGCTCTGGGTTTTCCGCGCGAAGCTCGCGGCGCAGATAGCGCAGCGAGAGGTCGTCGAGGGTGAAGCTGCGCTGCCCGGGGCGCACCAGGTAGGCCGCCAGCGCGGTGTCGGAGGTGACGCCGGCCAGCGTCCAGCCGCGTCCCCCCAGGTCGTGCATCGCCAGCTTTGCCTCGTGCAGCGCCTTGGGCTGGTCGGGATCGGCCAGCCACGCCGCCAGCGCCGCTTCGTCTTCGGGGTCCAGCGTGGCCGTGTCGATGTAGCTGCCCTCGCCGTCGGCGGCGACGATGGCCAGCGCGGTGGCGTCAGCGTCGTACGGCCAGGTGGGTGCCCACCACCGCCAGCCCGAACCGCTTCGCCGTCGCTGTGCTCGGCCAGCCACGCGCGACAGTCGCCGGGTTCCAGCGCGCCGCCGCGCACGTCGAACCCCTCGTCGACCTCGGGTTCGACGGCGGCCAGCGTGTCGAACAACCGGTCCCGCAGCACCCGGAACTCGAGGTCGTCGAACAGCCGGTGGATCTGGTCGCGATCCCACGGCTGCAGGCGCAGCGTGTCCGGCGTCTGCGCCAGCGCCACGTCCTTGACCAGCTCGGTGAGGTCCCTGTTCAGATGACACCGGCCAGATGTGTCGCGCAGCGCGTCGCCCACCTTGCCGCGCACCGCATCGATGTTGTCGACCAGCGACTGCAAGGAGCCGTACTCGATGATCCACTTCGACGCCGTCTTCTCCCCCACGCCCGGGAATGCCGGGCAGATTGTCGCTGGGGTCGCCGCGCAGCGCGGCGAAGTCCGGGTACTGCGGGGCGTGAGCCCGTATTTCTCGACGACGGCATCCGGGGTGAAGCGGGTCAGTTCGCTGACGCCCTTGCGCGGGTAGAGCACCGTGACGTCGTCGCTGACCAATTGCAGCGAGTCGCGGTCGCCGGTGACCACCAGCACCCGGTAGCCCTCGTTCTCGGCCTGGGTGGCCAGGGTGGCGATGATGTCGTCGGCCTCGAAACCCGGCTCGGCGAGCACCGTGATGCCAAGCGCGCCGAGGACTTCCTTGGTGATGTCGATCTGGCCGTGAAACTCGTCGGGCGTCGCCGACCGGTTGGCCTTGTATTCGGGGTAGCGCTCGGAGCGGAATGTCTGCCGGGAGACGTCGAACGCGGCGGCGATATGAGTGGGAGCCTCGTCGCGCAGCAGGTTGATCAGCATGGCGGTGAACCCGTAGACGGCGTTGGTGGTCAGCCCGCCGCGGGTCTTGAAGTTCTCCGCGGGCAGCGCGTAGAACGCCCGAAACGCCAGCGAATTGCCGTCCAGCAACATCAGCGTGGGCTTGGCTGTCTCACTGGCGCTTCGGTGGCTGTGGCGGTCACGGCTCTCACTCTAGGCACCGGGTCTGACGCGCTTCCGGCGCCACCGACCGGCCGGCAAAACTGCAACACGTTTCAGTTCTGTGCCCGCGCTGGGTACGTCTGACCCGGTGCCAGAGGTCACCAGCCAAGAACCCGCGATCGACGGATGGTTCGCCACCGATGACGCCGGAATCCCGCATCTGATCGGCAGCAAGTGCCCCGCGTGCGGAACCTTCGTCTTCCCGCCGCGCGAGAACAACTGCCCCAATCCGGCCTGCGACAGCGACTCACTCGAGTCCGTCGCGTTGTCGACGCGCGGAAAGCTGTGGAGCTATACCGAGAACCGCTACCCACCGCCCGCGCCCTACCCCGCGCCGGACCCCTTCGAGCCGTTCGCTATCGCGGCGGTGGAGCTGGCCGACGAGGGACTCATCGTGCTGGGCAAGGTGGTCGAGGGCACGCTCGCGGCCGACCTGAAGGTCGGCATGGAGATGGAGCTGACGACGATGCCGCTGTTCACCGACGCCGACGGCGTCGAACGCACCGTCTACGCGTGGAAGGTCGGCCGATAATCATGAGCACTCCCGAACCGCTCTACATCCTCGGCGCCGGCATGCACCCGTGGGGCAAATGGGGCCGCGACTTCACCGAGTACGGCGTGGTCGCCGCGCGCGCCGCCCTGGCCGAGGCCGGGCTGGACTGGCGGCAGATCCAATTGGTCGCCGGCGCCGACACCATCCGCAACGGCTACCCGGGCTTCATCGCCGGGTCGACCTTCGCGCAGAAGCTCGGCTGGAACGGCGTCCCGGTCAGCTCCAGCTACGCCGCGTGCGCCAGCGGCTCGCAGGCGCTGCAGAGCGCGCGCGCCCACATCCTGGCCGGTTTCTGCGACGTCGCGCTGGTCATCGGCGCCGACACCACACCGAAGGGGGCGTTCGCCCCGGTCGGCGGGGAACGCAAGAACGACCCGGACTGGCAGCGCTTCCACCTGATCGGCGCGATGAACCCGGTGTACTTCGCGCTGCTCGCGCGGCGCCGGATGGACCTCTACGGGGCGACGTCCGAGGACTTCGCGCAGGTGAAGGTCAAGAACTCCCAGCACGGCCTGCAGAACCCGAATGCCCGCTACCGCAAGGAATCCTCGGTCGAGGACGTGCTGGCCAGCCCGGTGGTCAGCGACCCGTTGCGGCAGCTCGACATCTGCGCCACCTCCGACGGCGCTGCGGCGCTGATCGTGGCCAGCGCGGACTTCGCCCGCAAGCACCTCGGTTCGCTGGACGGCGTGCCGTCGGTGCGTGCGGTCAGCACGGTCACCCCGCGCTACCCGCAGCATCTGCCCGAATTACCCGACATCGCAACGGATTCCACCGCGGTGGTGCCGGCACCGGACCGGGTGTTCAAGGATCAGATCCTCGACGCGGCCTACGCCGAGGCCGGCATCGGGCCCGAGGACGTGAGCCTGGCCGAGGTCTACGACCTGTCGACGGCGCTGGAGCTCGACTGGTACGAGCATCTGGGGCTGTGCCCCAAGGGCGAGGCCGAGTCAGCTGCTGCGCAGCGGCGCCACCACTATCGGCGGCAGGGTCCCGGTCAACCCGTCGGGCGGGCTGGCGTGCTTCGGCGAGGCGATTCCCGGCCCAGGCGATCGCGCAGGTCTGCGAGCTGACCTGGCAGCTGCGGGGCCAGGCCACCGGCCGGCAGGTGGAGGGCGCGAACGGTCGGCGTCACCGCCAACCAGGGCCTGTTCGGCCATGGTTCGTCGGTGATCGTGGCGCGCTAGTCGGCCTTCGTCCGCTGCGCCCAGCAGCGCAGAATCGCACTCCACAGCGCGAGATCTAGGCGATCTCATGCGCTCGCGCAGGCTATTCCTTGGAGGGTCTCCGAGGGTTTCCAGCACGACCTCAGCCACCCGCTTCATCGAGGTGCGCCGGTCCATGGCGGCGCGCTGAATCCACTTGAACGCCTCGGGCTCGGTCATGCCTTGTTGGCTCTGCAGTAAGCCCTTGGCGCGCTCGACGAGCTTGCGGGTCTCCAGCCGGTCGGAAAACGTCGCCACTTCCTTTCCAGCTCGGTGACCTCACTGAACCGACTGACCGCCAATTCGATGGCCGGAATCAGGTCGCTGACGGTGAACGGCTTCACCAGGTAGGCCATCGCCCCGGCGTCGCGCGCCCGTTCGACCAGATCGCGCTGGCTGAACGCGGTCAGTACCACGATCGGCGCGATGCGCTTGCTGGCGATCTCCGACGCCGCGTCGATCCCGTCACGGCGCGGCATCTTCACATCCATGATCACCAGATCAGGCTTGATGACGCTCGGCGAGCTCGACGGCTTCCTGACCGTCGCCGGCCTCGCCGACGATCTCGTAACCCTCCTCTCGCAGCATCTCGGCGAGATCCATGCGGATGAGTGCTTCGTCTTCAGCGATCAGGACCCGGCGCGGCGTAGCGGCGTCGGCGTCGGTCGTGGGGCCTGTCATGACGCACATTGTGTCGTGGACGCCTCGGACCAGCGAACTCGGGGGCGGTGGGACGGGTGAGCACTGCTGATCCTCTATGGTGGGAGGCTGCCTCTAAGGTAAGAGGCCGCCACGCCCTCGTATCCCAACTGGCAGAGGAAACGGATTCAAAACCCGTCCAGTGTGAGTTCGAATCTCACCGAGGGCACCAGAAGACGGCTTCCAGTACTGAAGCGGCGACTACAGGGTATCGGTTGCCGCCTGGTAATAAACTGCACGCGATTAGGATGTTGTTGCATTAGCGAGAGCCTGGTAGCGGAAAAATAAATTCATATCTTCGGTAGGGGCGGCCAACGGTGCCGAAATGCAACCAGCAACGCCTCGCATCGCGCACCAGAAGATCCCTCGCCGCAGCCCACCTGCCGACGGTTCGGTCGGCCTAATCGCCGAATGATCGGGTGACGTATACCTGTTCGGACGCAGAGACATTCAGCCCCGATGCATCGGGGCCGATGGAGTCACCGGCGACCCGGAGGAGCCAATTCGGCTCGCCGCAGGTGCCACTGCACCCTTCCATAAGCACAGCGGTGAGTGCCAGGATCAACGCAAGAATAAATCTATTGACACCCGCCATCAAGCACCCTAAGTCGAGGCGAATACGTCTGTAACAACCCTGCCGAAAACGCGTTGAATTATCCAATAGACGCTGCGAAACCCATTACACCCGGGTACCAAGGTAATTACCAGACTCGAGAAGCTTACGGGTGAAAGCGGCAAGTTTCAGGCGTTAGTCGGCGACATTGGCTGCTCAGCGGTTAGGCTTACTTCCGTGGCGGCGAAGAAGTGTGGTGCCCCACCAAGACGCCTGGCTGGCTCCTCGGAGCGCCCGGACTGCGTTGCCGCGGCGCAAGCGCAGTCACGCGCCCGCAATCAGCACTACGCCGACAGCGCCGCACGCCGGGCCCGGATTCTCACCATCGCCGCATGGCTGGCCGTGATGGTGAGCGTGAGCTTTGTGGTTGTACAAATCGTCAGCGGAACGTGGCTGTGGCAGGTCAGCACGATCAACATCGTCGGCGCCATGGTCTTCGCGATGGTTCCGTGGCTGCAGCGTTTCGGAGAACTGATTGCGCCGCTTACCTTTCTGGGTGCGGCCTATGTATCGGTCTTCGCCAGCTGTCTGGACGTGGGCACCGGCGCGGGGGCTCAGTTCTTTTTCCTGGTGGGTGCCTGCATAGTGGTGCTGTTGCTGGGGATCGAACACATCGTTTTGGCAGTCCGTGCTGGCGGCCAGCGCCGCCGGGCTGATCATCGCCGTTGAGTTCCTGGTTCCCCGCAGCACCGGGCTGCAGCCGGCCTGGGCCCAGTCGACCGGCTTTGTCGTCACCGCGATTTCCAGCGTCGTGATGGTGGTCGTGACGCTGTGGTTCGCCCTGCGTGACACCGCCCGCGCCGAGGCGGTCATGGAGTCCGAGTACCAGCGGTCGGAAGCGCTGCTGGCCAACATGTTGCCCGGCAGCATCGCCGAGCGTCTCAAGAGCGCCGACCGGAACGTCATCGCCGACAAGTACGACGAGGCCTCCGTTTTGTTCGCCGACATCGTCGGCTTCACCGAACGCGCCAGCAGCACCGCGCCGGCGGAGCTTGTGCAGTTTCTGGACCGGCTGTATAGCGCCTTCGACGAGTTGGTGGACAAGCACGGCCTGGAAAAGATCAAGGTCAGCGGAGACTCCTACATGGTGGTCAGTGGGGTCCCGCGAGCGCGGCCGGACCATGTATTCGCGCTGGCCAATTTTGCGCTCGACATGGCCAATGTTGCCGCGGCACTCAAAGATCCGCACGGCCGAGCGATTCCCTTGCGGATAGGCATGGCCTGCGGACCCGTCGTCGCCGGCGTCGTGGGTTCGCGCCGGTTCTTCTACGACGTGTGGGGTGACGCCGTCAACGTAGCGTCGCGCATGGAGTCCACCGATTCGGTCGGCCGAATCCAGGTGCCCGAGGCGATGTACGAACGCCTCAAACGCGACTTCGTTCTGCAGGAGCGCGGCCGCATCGAAATCAAGGGCAAGGGCGTTATGCGCACGTGGTATCTAATCGGCCGCAAGGCGGGCGAAGAACCCACCGACCTGCATGCCGAAGATCCGCGCACGGTCCACGTCTGACCAAAGTCCCTATACCACGGCTCGCCGTTTGTGCCAGACTTCGGCCATGACTATCTCCCCTGGCTCTCCTGGAACCCACCCCGTTCCAAACTTGCTGCCGCATCTGTGGAAATCCGCTCTGCTGTCGGGAATTCTGTCTCTTGTCCTCGGTGTCCTGGTGCTGGCGTGGCCGGGACGAACCATCCTGGTCGCTGCCATAATGTTCGGTGTCTATCTGCTGATTACCGGTGCAGCACAGGTCTTCTTTGCTTTCAGCCTTCATGTCTCGGCGGGAAGCCGGATCCTGCTATTCATCAGTGGGGCGGCGGCACTCATACTCGCGGTCCTGGCGTTTCGACACTTCGGTAGAGATCAGCTCACCGCAATCCTGTTCCTGGCCATCTGGATTGGCATCGGTTTCATCTTCCGCGGTGTCGGCACCACGGTTTCGGCCATAAGTGATCCGCACCTGCCGGGGCGAGGCTGGTCAATTTTCGTCGGCATCATCAGCCTGCTCGCCGGCATCGTCATTCTGGCCTCGCCGTTCGAGTCGATCTTCACTCTGGCCATCGTGGTCGGCGCGTGGTTCGTGGTCATCGGTGTGTTCGAGATCGTTTCGTCGTTCGGAATCCGTAAGGCGTCCCAAAACCCTCGCCAGGCTGAGGGAGGGCGCAGGTAGCGGGGGCGCCGACCCATCTACTACACTCTGTCGTAGCCGTTGATCGGGCCTCCGCAGTTTCGGGAGATGACAGATGAATGTCGTCGATATTTCGCGGTGGCAGTTCGGTATCACTACCGTCTACCACTTCATCTTCGTGCCGCTCACCATCGGCTTGGCGCCGCTGATCGCCATCATGCAGACGGTGTGGGTGGCCACCGGTAACACCGCCTGGTACCGGCTGACCAAGTTCTTCGGCAAGCTGTTCCTGATCAACTTCGCCATCGGCGTGGCGACCGGAATCGTCCAGGAATTTCAGTTCGGGATGAACTGGTCGGAGTACTCGAAGTTCGTCGGCGACATCTTCGGTGCGCCACTGGCGATGGAGGGGCTGTTCGCCTTCTTCTTCGAATCCACGTTCATCGGCTTGTGGATCTTCGGCTGGAGCCGACTGCCGAAGCTGATACACCTGGCCTGCATTTGGATCGTCGCGTTCGGCGTCAACGCGTCGGCGTTCTTCATCATCGCGGCGAACTCGTTCATGCAGCACCCGGTCGGCGCACACTACAACCCGGCGACGCGACGCGCCGAACTCGACGACATCTTCGCCCTGCTGTCCAACAACACTGCGCAGGCGGCGTTTTCGCATACCGTGACCGGGGCGCTGCTGGTTGCGGGCACGTTCGTCGCCGCGGTGAGCGCATGGTGGATGGTGCGCTCAAACAAGCCGGGCCCGCCACGGCCGAAGCACCAACCGATGCTCGCACCATGTTTCGCCCGGCGGCCATCCTCGGATGCGGTGTCGTGCTGATCGCCACGCTCGGCCTGTTCTTCACCGGTGACCGTCAGGGCAAGCTGATGTTCGTCCAGCAGCCGATGAAGATGGCGTCGGCAGAGGCGTTGTGCCACACGCAGACCGACCCCGATTTCTCGGTGCTGACGATCGGGACGCACAACAACTGCGGCAGCGTCGCCGAGGTGATCAAAGTGCACTACGTGCTGCCGTTCCTGGCCGAAGGCAAATTCAGCGGCGTGACGCTGCGCGGTGTGGACGAGTTGCAACAGGAATACCAGCAACGCTTCGGACCCGATGACTACCGGCCGAACCTGTTCGTCACCTACTGGTCATTCCGGGCGATGATCGGATTTCTGGTCATCCCCGTGTTGTTCGCCCTGACCGTGCTGTGGGTCACCCGCGGCCGTCGAACACCCAAGAGCCGCTGGATGTCCTGGTTCGCCCTGCTGACCATCCCCACACCGTTCCTTGCCAACATCTCGGGTTGGGTGTTCACCGAGATGGGTCGCCAGCCGTGGGTAGTGGCGCCCAATCCCACTGGGGACCAACTGATTCGGATGACGGTCCGCGAAGGGGTGTCGAATCATGCGCCCGGAATGGTCATCACCTCGCTGGTGACCTTCACCCTCGTTTACGCGGTGCTCGCGGTCCTCTGGTTCTTTCTGCTCAAGCGCTACGTCGTCGAAGGACCCCTGGAACACGACGCGGAACCCGCTCCCCCTCAAGCGCCCAGCGACGACGAGGTGGCACCTCTGTCCTTCGCGTACTGACGATTGGGCCTACCGACACCGAAAGGAGTTGAGACGGTGGGACTGCAGGAGTTGTGGTTCGGCATCATCGGGATGCTGTTCCTGGGTTTCTTCATCCTCGAGGGCTTCGACTTCGGCGTCGGCATGTTGATGGAGCCGTTCGCCCGCGTCGGCGTCGGCGAAGCCGAACCGCTGCGCCGCACGGCGCTCAACACCATCGGGCCGGTGTGGGACGGCAACGAGGTCTGGCTGATTGTCGGCGGCGCGGCGATGTTCGCCGCCTTCCCCGGCTGGTACGCCACCGTGTTCTCCACGCTGTACCTGCCGCTGCTGGCGATCCTGTTCGGCATGATCGTGCGCGCCGTCGCGATCGAATGGCGCGGCAAGATCGACGACACGAAATGGCGCGGCTGGGCCGACGTCGGCATCGCGGCCGGGTCGTGGCTGCCGGCCGTCTTGTGGGGCGTCGCGTTCGCCATCCTGGTACGCGGGCTCCCGGTGGGCGCCGACGGCCACGTTCACCTGTCGATCACCGATGTGCTCAACGCCTACACGCTGTTGGGCGGGTTGGCCACCGCCGGGTTGTTCATGTTCTACGGGGCGACGTTCGTCGCGCTGAAAACCTCCGGCGCCATCCGCGACGACGCGTACCGATTCGGCGTCTGGCTGTCGCTCCCGGTTACCGGACTTGTTGCGGCTTTCGGGCTTTGGACCCAACTGGCGCATGGCAAGGACTGGACCTGGCTGGTGCTGGCCGTGGCGGTGGTGGCGCAACTGGCGGCGGTGCTGTTGGTGTGGCGGCGTGCGTCCGACGGCTGGGCTTTCGCCTGCGTCGCGCTGGTGGTCGCGGCGGTGGTGATCCTGCTCTTCGGCTCGTTGTATCCGAACCTGGTGCCCTCGACGCTGAACAAGCAATGGAACCTGACGATCTACAACGCCTCCTCCACCCACTACACCCTCAAGGTCATGACGTGGGTGACGGCGTTCATGGCCCCGCTGACGGTGGTTTACCAAGCATGGTCGTATTGGATTTTCCGGCAACGGATCTCGGCTGACCGGATACCGGCGCCCATCGGTCTGGCAAGGCGCGCGTCCTGAGCGGTACGGACCGCACCAACAGGGCGCCGCTCGACCCCAGACTGTGGCGGGCTTCGACGGCGTTGCGCCGCTACCTGTTCGCAGTGGTGGGCTGCGGGGTGCTGATCTCGGGCTGCGCGATCGGCTCGGCGATCGTCTTGGCGAGCATCGTCGCCCGCGTCGTCGGCGACCCCGCCGCCCGGAACCTGCGCGTCTGCCTGGGCCCGCTGTCAATCCTGTTGGCGCTCTGGATAGTCCGCGCGTTGACGCATTGGCTGCAGGCCCGGCTTGGGCAGCGGGGGGCCAGCGCGGTCATCGCCGATCTGTCCGGCCAGGTGCTTGCGGCGGTGACAGCCCGCCAACCCGGTGAGCTCGCCGCGCAACGCGACTCCGCCGCTGTTGTGGTCACCCGCGGTCTGGATGGTTTGCGTCCCTACTTCACCGGCTACCTGCCGACGCTGCTGCTGGCCGCCATCCTGACCCCGGCCACCGTCGCCGTGATCGCAGCCTACGACCTGAAATCGGCAGCGGTCGTGACGATCACGCTGCCACTGATACCGATCTTCATGGTGCTGATCGGGCTGGCTACCGCTGAGCGGTCGGCGGCGGCGCTGGCCGCCATGACGACGCTACAGGCCCGACTGCTGGACCTGATAGCCGGAATCCCCACCCTGCGGGCGCTGGGGCGTAGCTCGGGCCCGGAACGCCGCATCGCCGAACTGGCCGCCGCGCATCGCCGCTCGGCCATGGCGACGTTGCGGATCGCATTCTTGTCGGCCTTGGTGCTGGAGCTGCTGGCCACGCTGGGGGTGGCGTTGATCGCCGTCGGAATAGGGCTTCGACTGGTTTTCGGTGAGATGACCCTGGCCACGGGGTTGACCGTCCTGTTGCTGGCCCCGGACGTGTATTGGCCGCTGCGCCGGATCGGCGTGGAATTCCATGCCGCTCAAGACGGCAGGACAGCCGCCGGCGCGGCATTCGACCTCATCGGCGAGCCGACCGCGTCGAAAATCCGGACTCAGACGGTCATCGCGCGCGGCGCGAGGATTCGCCTCGATTGCCTGACCGTGGACGGCCGCGACGGCCAGGCGCCGCGCGATCTGAGTGCGCTGATCGAACCCGGCTCGGTGACGGTGCTCACGGGGCGTAACGGTGCCGGCAAGACCACCGCCCTGCAGGCAATCGCCGCCATCTGCGCGCCCACCTCGGGCCGGGTTACGGTAAACGGCGTCGACGTCACCGACCTGGAGCGGGCCGGATGGTGGGCGCAGCTGGCCTGGTTACCGCAACGCCCGGTGCTCGTGCCGGGCAGCGTGGACGACAATCTGGTGCTGCTCGGGAACCTCGACAACGTCGAAAAGGCCTGTGCTGATTCCGGATTCGACGCGGTGTTGGCCGACCTGCCGGATGGCGGCAAGACCATCCTCGGGCGCGACGGCGTCGGTTTGTCGCTGGGCCAACGACAACGGCTGGGTCTCGCCCGCGCACTCGGCTCGACGGCCTGCGTGCTGTTGCTCGACGAGCCGACCGCGCACCTGGACGCCCATATCGAGCAACGCGTGTTGCGCGCCATCGTCGAGCGAGCTCGCGCCGGTGCAACCGTGATCGTCGTCGGCCACCGCGCGCCGGCCCTGGCCATCGGCGACCAGGTCATCGAGGTGGTCGCCGACCGGGGGTGCGTCATGCCCCAGCGTGATCCCCTCGTCGACGCTCTGACACTGCTGCGGCCGCGGTTGCCCCGCGTCCTGGCGGCGATTGCGCTCGGCGTGCTCTCGCTGGGCAGCGCGCTGGCCCTGGCCGGTGTTTCGGCTTGGCTGATCACGCGCGCGTGGCAGATGCCGCCCGTGCTCGACCTGTCGGTTGCGGCGGTCGCCGTACGCATGTTCGCGATCTCGCGTGCCGTGCTGCACTACTGCGAACGACTGGCAAGCCACGACACCGCCATGCGCGCTGCCGGCACCGCGCGGGTGCAGATTTACCAACGGCTGGCGCGCGGACCGGCGGCCGCCGCCGTCCGGCTGCACAGCGGTGAACTGGTGGCCCGGGTGGGTGCTGACGTCGACGAGCTGGCCAACGGCCTGGTGCGGGCGCTGGTGCCCATCGGCGTCGCGGTGGTGCTGGCGCTGGCGGCGACCGCGGTCGTCGCGGCAATTTCGCCGTCGGCGGCGGTTGTGCTGGCCCTCTGCCTGCTGATCGCCGGGTTTCTCGCTCCCCGTCTTGCGGGCCGCGCCGCCGCAACTCAGGAAGACGTTGCGCGCCAGCATCATTCCGAACGCGATACGGCAGCGATGATCGCTCTCGAGCACGCCCCCGAGCTTCGGGTTGCCGGCCTGCTGCCCGACGTCATCGCCGAATCGCAGCGCCGTCAACGCGCTTGGGGCGACTCCCTGGACGCCGCCGCCAAACCGGCCGCCATCGCCGAGGCGATGCCCACCGCGGCGATCGGGGCCAGCGTGCTGGGTGCGGTGGTATGCGGGATCGGGTTGGCGCAAGCGGTCGCGCCTACCACGCTGGCGGTGCTGATGCTGTTGCCGCTGTCCGCGTTCGAGGCGATGACGCCGTTGCCTGCCGCCGCCATTCAGTTGACGCGGTCACGGATCGCCGCTCGACGCCTGCTCGACCTCACCGCGCCGGGGCCCGAAAAGCCAACGGCGGCCGCACCGGCGCGGGTCAGCGCGGGACGGTTGTCCGCCGACGTGCGTTCCGGTCACGACGGCGGGGCACCCTCGACCCGCATCGAGGTCGAGCTGCCGCCGGGTGCTCGACTGGCCGTCACCGGCGCCAGCGGCTCCGGGAAAACGACCCTGCTGATGACGCTCGCCGGCCTGCTGCCGCCGCTGGACGGACAGGTCACTCTGGACGGCATCGCATTGAACGAATTCCACGAGGTCGATTTGCGCAGCGCCATTGGGTTTTTCGCTGAGGATGCCCATGTCTTTGCCACCACCATCCGCGACAACCTGTTGGTCGCTCGCGGAGACTGCCGCGACGACGAACTGGAGGCGGCACTGGAGGTCGTAGGCCTCGGCGGCTGGCTCGCCGGTCTGCCTGACGGCATGTCCACGGTGCTCACCGGTGGTGCGCAGGCTCTTTCGGCCGGCCAGCGCAGGAGGCTGCTGTTGGCCCGCGCGGTGATCTCCCCCGCGCACACCGTACTGCTCGACGAACCCACCGAACACCTCGATGTCGCCGACGCCGAACAGCTCCTGCGTGACCTGTTGGCCCCCGACTCGCGGTTGATGTCGCCGCAGCGCACGGTGGTGGTGGCGACGCACCACCTGCCCGACGGCGCGGGCTGTCCCGAGCTACGCGTGGATGACGCGGCGCACTCAGAGGTGTCGCCGGCGTGGCATGAACTCCAGCGACAAGAGCACGAACAATAGCGGGACGATCTGCGTCATCGAGATCAGCGCGTAGCGCCGGCCGTCAAGCGCATGCCACTTACGCACGTACCGGTACAACGACTCAAGGGCGATCAACGGATCGAGCACATGGATCAACCGGTAAAAGACGCGCTGGGTCCAACCCCGGTTCTTGTCGTCGAAAATCTCGGGAAACGCAGCGAAGGCAAGCGATACCCGCTGCGCCCCAGTTTCTTTGCCGGCCATGATCATGTCGACACTGAGCCGCTCGTCCAGCCCGTTGGGGGCGCTGCGCCGGCGCCACGGCACATCGAGGGTGATGTCGGTGCCCCCACCGGCAGTGGCATACCGGTGAAATGCCTGCACTTTTCCGGTTTTGTCCCGGGCGACGATCAGCTGGATTCCCGGGAACCGGCCCTCCAGCACGCCGTCGAGATTCATGTGGAATCCGCGATCGGCGTGTGCGCCCTTGGATGACTCCCGCACGACCTCGGTCAGCTCGGCCAGCAGCTTGTCGTCGAGTTCCTGCTCGGACACGATTTCGGTTGTCACACCACAATTGTGGGTGCGCTTCGCCGCCTGACGCAGATTGCGAAACTTGCGGCCCACCATGTCGAAGCCGGCCACGTCGACGACCACATCGCGGCCAATCGGTATGGGCCGCAATGCTTGCCCCAATAACGCCGAATCGTTCCACAGGTCGAGCCGCCGCTCGCCGCACCCCACCACGGCAATGCGCCATCCATGAGCGTGGCAGGTAGCGGCGAAATCGGCTACCAGTTCGTGGAAGTGCGCCTCGTCGCCGATCGGGTCGCCACTGACCACGGCGATTCCCATCCGCGTCCGGTAGGCCAGCGCCGCCGTGCCGTCAGCGGTGAAGTGATAGCTCTTGCCGGTCTGCATGGTGAACGGCGCGAGCGCGTCGCCGCAGGTTGCGTCGATCAACTTCCACATCCGCGGCAGGTCAGTGGGGCGCGGATACGAGGTCGTCGGCCACATCAACACCATGCCTGAGCTGGCGATCACCACGTCGCCCAGCAAATCGAAGGACAGCACATGCAAGCCCAGTCCCGCCAGCACGAAAAAGGCGGCGGCGGCGGCGTGCATCGTCGTCACGGGCCGGCCCAGGAAGATGCCGCGGGCCATCCATGCCACCGCCACCAGCACGGTCAGCGACCAGGCCAGGCGGTCGCTGTAGTGCCAGTTCGGATGGCTGTGGTACCGAGCGAGTATGTGGATGAACCAACACGCCGCGCTGAATAGCGCCAATGCACCGATCAGGCGGGCCGCCAGTGAATCGACCGCTACGACAACGCGTTCGCGCGCGCGAGGTCTTGCTACCGTGACGTCTGTCACCGGCCCGTTCACAATCACCTCCCGATGCGCTGACAACAGCTGGGCGGCGTGATCGCCGCCTCTGCACCGAAATTCCCGGCTACGTCAAAGTTACGCCCGATCACGGCCTTTTCAAGGCAGATTTCGGGCGGAGATTTCGCGGCTTTTAGGTCACATTTCGGCGGCCGGAAGAAGGGAAGTATTTCAGCACGCCTTCTTGCACCACCGTGGCAAGCGGTTGCCCGGACCGATCGAAGAAGTGCCCGGTGCCCAGTCCGCGCGAATCGGCCGCCACCGGCGACGATGTGGAGTACAACACCCAGTCGTTGAAGTTGACCTGCCGGTGAAACCAAATGGAATGATTGGCTGAGGCGGCGAATATGCGGTCGAATCCCCAGGAAAGGCCGTGCGTCGTGATAACCGAGTCCAACACCGTGGTGTCCGACGAATACACCATTGTGGCAGTGTGCAATACGGGATCGTCGGGGATCTCTCCGAGAGCCTTTACCCAGACCCGATTGTGCGGTAGCCGATCGCCTTTCGTGCGCATCACCCAGGCCGGGTCGTTGGTGTAACGCCATTCGATGGGCTGCAGGGCGTTGACGAAGTGCGGGACGGTCTCTTCGTAGCCACGCAACAATTCGCCGATCGTGGGCTGCGTGTGCGGCTCTGCCACCTCCGGCGGCTCGATGCCGTGTTCGAGGCCGCGGCCGCCGGCCATGTAGGAGATGAGCGCCGAGCACAGCAGCGTGCCACCCTGCATCGCATCCACGCGCCGATTGGCGAAGCGGCGCTCGTCGCGCAGCCTGGTCACGCGGAACTCGATGTCCTTCGCGGTGTCTCCGCCGTTGATGAAGTGCACCGAGAGCGCACTCGGCGGCAGGTCGGCACGAATCAGGCTGCGGCTGCTCGCGACGAACGACTGCGACATGAGCTGACCACCGAAGGTTCGCATCGGGTTCTTGCTCGGATGCGAGCCGATGAACACATCGTCGTCGACGCGGGTGAGTTCGAGTGTCGCCAGCAGCTCGGCGAAGTCCGAATGGGGCTGTGCCGCGGCTTCTTCCACCGCATTCGGCTCCTGAGACTCACGGCCGGCCGGCACACGCTCTCCTCGGGCTAGACGTCGTCCTCCCCGATCCGGTGCACATGGATGAGGTTGGTTGACCCTACTGTGCCAGGTGGTGCGCCGGCGACGATGACCACCAGGTCGCCACGCTTGTAGCGACCCAGTTCCAGCAGCGACTTGTCGACCTGGCGGATCATGCCGTCGGTGGAGGTCATCATCGGGACGATGAACGTTTCGGTGCCCCAGGTCATCGCCAGCTGGCTGCGCACCTCGGGCCACGCGGTGAAGGCCAGCAGCGGCAGCGGGGTGTGCAGGCGCGCGAGGCGCTTGACCGTGTCACCGGACTGGGTGAACGCAACCAGCGCCTTGGCGTCGAGCCGCTCACCGATGTCGCGGGCCGCATACGAGATCACCCCGCGTTTTGTTCGGGGCACGTGCGTCAGGGGCGGGGCGGCCGTCGAATTGTCCTCGACCGCGCAGATGATGCGCGCCATGGTCCGGACGGCCGCCATCGGATACTTACCCACGGAGGTCTCGCCGGACAGCATCACCGCGTCGGCGCCGTCGAGGACGGCGTTGGCGACGTCGGAGGCCTCGGCCCGGGTCGGTCGTGAGCTCTCGATCATCGAATCGAGCATCTGGGTCGCGACGATGACGGGTTTCGCGTTCTCCCGGGCCATCTGGATGGCCCGCTTCTGCACCAGTGGAACCTCTTCCAGGGGCAGCTCGACGCCGAGGTCGCCGCGGGCCACCATGATCGCGTCGAAGGCCAGCACTATGGCCTCCAGATTGTCGACGGCCTCCGGCTTCTCCAGCTTCGCGATCACCGGCACCCGCCGGCCGACCCGGTCCATCACCTCGTGCACCAACTCGACGTCGGACGGCGAACGCACGAAGGAGAGCGCGACCAGGTCGACACCGAGTTCCAGCGCGAAGGTGAGGTCGTCGATGTCCTTCTCCGACAAGGCCGGTGCGGACACGTTCATGCCGGGCAGCGAGATGCCCTTGTTGTTGCTGACCGGGCCGCCCTCGACGACGGTGCAGATGACGTCGTCACCCTCGATGCCGTCGATCACGAGGCCGACCTTGCCGTCGTCGACCAGAATCCGGTCGCCGACGGTGGCGTCCTCGGCCA
The DNA here is from genome assembly GCA_963849935.1 of uncultured Actinomycetota bacterium. GTDB lineage: Bacteria > Actinomycetota > Actinomycetes > Mycobacteriales > Mycobacteriaceae > Mycobacterium. Next base: position 3,531 of record CAWKJQ010000009.1, on the reverse strand, counting down.
GCTTCTTGTAAGTGGTCGATACGCGGTCGTGGTCGCCTTCGCAGTCCGCGACGGTGATCCGCACCGTTTCACCGTCGGCCCAGTAGGTGGGCCCGGTGGCGAAACGCCCCAGTCTGATCTTGGGGCCCTGCAAGTCGGCGAGCACACCGACGGCGCGGCCCGTGGCGTCGGAAGCCGACCGGACCCGCTCGTAGGCGGCTTTGTGATCGGAGTAGTCGCCGTGGCTGAAGTTCAACCGGGCGACGTCCATTCCGGCTTCAACCAGGGCCTGGATTGACTCATCCGTGCTGGTCGCAGGGCCAAGGGTGCAGACGATCTTTCCGCGTCTACTCACGCCGAACCAGCATAGTCGTGTGTGACCCCCACAGCCCGCACATAGCCGACGCCGCGCAGTGTGCCGTTACCCACCGATGACGGTGGGAAACAGCGGGAAGGCGGGCAGGTTACGCAGCACTGTCCACGCGATCGTCGCGACTACCACCGTCAGCAACGCCGCCCTGGGCAGCAACACTTTGCCGCGGGCGCGGCGCACCAGCAGCCACGCGGCCAGCAGCGGGATTCCTACCAGCAGAAAGACGTTGTCGTTGATGCTTGCCAGCAGGTCACCGTGCAAGAGGTCATTCGTCATCCGCAGTCCCCCGCAAAATGGGCAATTCCAGCCGGTGAGCCACTTGAATGGGCACGCCGGGTAGATGGAAGCCGGGCTGTGCGGGTCGGCCAGCGCGACGTAGGTGAGCGCGCCCCCCAGCGTCAGGCCGGTTCCGGCCACGATGCAGAGGTGATGACGCCCGGCCGACCTTGCCTTGGTCACGCTGTTCAGCATGCCAGATCCGGTGCGCCCGACCGGTGAAATCGGGGCGCCTCGGCGGTCACCGACCCGACAGCCGGTTCCGCAGGCGCGAACCCCATCGTCGCCGACGCGTTTCGGGTTGAGCCGGAGTCGTTTCGACGGCAGGTTGCTCGGCGGCGGGTTTCTCCGAATCCGTCTCAGTCGCCGCCGTGGAGTCGGCGTCGGCGGTTTCGGCGGTTTTTCGACGGGCTCGGCGTCCGTTTCCTCGGCTGCGGGTCCGTCTTCCGTTTCGGTTTCCGGTTCTTCGGCTTCGGGTTCTTCGGCTTCGGGTTCTTCGCCTTCGGGTTCTTCGGCTCCCGGCTCCTCGGCTTCCGGCCCCTCGGCTTCGGGTTCCTCGGTTTCCGGTTCTTCGGTTTCCGGTTCTTCGGCTTCGGGTTCTTCGGTTTCCGGTTCTTCGGCTTCCGGCTCCTCGGCTTCGGGTTCTTCGGCTTCGGGTTCCGCGTTCCGGTTCCTCGGCTTCCGGCTCCCCGGCTTCCGGCTCCTCGGCTTCCGGCTCCTCGGCTTTTTCCGGCTCCTCGGCTTCCGGTTCTTCGGCTTCGGCTTCGGCTTCGGCTTCGGCTTCGGCTCCTCGGCTTCCGGCTCCTCGGCTTCCGGCTCCTCGGCTTCCGGCTCCTCGGCTTCCGGCTTCTTCGGCTTCGGCTTCGCTTCCGGCTCCTCGGCTTCCGGCTCCTCGGCTCCCGGTTCTTCGGCTTCGGCTTCCGGCTCCTCAACTTCACTTCGGGCTCGGGCTCCTCGGTTTCGAGCTCTGCGGGCTCCGCGTCTTCGGTTTCCGAGCTCTGCTGCTTCCGGCTCTACCGCTTCAGCTTCCGGCCTCCTGGCCTTCAGGCTCCTCGGCACCGCCCTCGGTTTCGGCCTCATGCTTCGGCCTCGACCTCGGGCTCGTCGGCTTCCGCTTCGGGCTCGGGCCCTCGGTCTCGGCGTCGTTGGGCTGACCCTCGCCGACTGCCTTCGCCGGTCCGCCACCGGTTCCTCGACTTCCGGCTCGAGCGGGATTCTCGTCAACTTCGGCGGTCTGCGCCGAGGCTCCCGGCCCTCGCCGCGGCAACGACTCCACGGCCGCCCCACGGATGCCGGCCACCGTCGCAGCTCTTCTCCGACTCGGCTTCCGCCCTTCCTCCTCCAGCAGTTGCCCCGCACCTTTCGGGTTCTTCGCGGCCCTTTTTCGCGGCCACAGATAGACCACGGCCCCGATGAACACGAGTCGATGTGAACGAGTTGATCCGGATACCGGCGATCTGGGTGGCCGTGTCGTCGCGCAGCACTCGACCCAGAACCGCCCGACGCAATACCCCGCGACGTAGGGCGCGAACAATCGCCCGTGGACCACGTAAACTGCCGGTCCACGTAGATCAAGGCAACGAAAATCAGGACGTTCCACAGCAATTCGTAGAGGAATGTCGGCTCCACGACGAATGCGACTGGCCCGTCGAGACGCCGTCGAGCGAATGCGGGTCCACGTATCCCGAGGGATCCCGACGATAGAAATCTCCAGGCCCCACGGCAGGGTGGTTTCCCGGCCGTAGAGTTCTTGGTTGAAGTAATTCCGAGCCGGCCGATGCCTGCGCCACATGATTCCCGGGGCGATCGCATCCGCGAATGCCGGTCGGGGGTCCCGCGCCGGCGACAGCCGATCCACCCGCCATGGCACCGAGGGCCACCGCACCCCAGATGCCCAACCCGCCGTCCCAGATCCGCAGGCGGCCCGGATCCCGGCGCCGCCCGGGCCCAAATACGTTTGCCAGTCGGTCGCCAGGTGATACAGCCGACCGCCGATCAATCCGAATGGCACGATCCACAGGGCGATGTCGTACATCATGCCGCGTTCGCCGCCGCGCGCCTCCCAGCGCCGGTCACCGGCCACCAGCGCGCCACGATGCCGACGATGATGAGGAATGCGTAGGCGCGAATGGGCAACGGCCAGAGGTGCCACACGCCATGCGGCGGGCTCGGAAATAGGCCGAGCAATTTGGTCACGAGGCGGCAGACCCCTGACGAACACCGGCGGCGAGTTCCTCCGTCAGTGCACGCAATGCATCTCCCCCGTCACCCAATGCCGACACCAGGCCGACCCGACGATCACTCCGTCGGCATAGCTACCGATCTGGGCGGCCTGCTCCCGCGACCGCACCCCCAGGCCGACGCCCACGGGTATGCCCGATCCTCTTTGACCCTCGCTACCAGCTCGGGCGCCAGATCCAGACGCGTCGCGCGCCCCGGTCACGCCCATGGTCGACGCCGCGTAGACGAATCCGCGCGACGCCTCGACCGTCGTCACCACCGCTTGGGGTCGAGGACGGCGCCACCAGGAATATGCGGTCCAACCCGTGCCCCTCGGACGCCGCCATCCACTGCCGCGCTTCGTCAGGGATGAGGTCGGGGGTGATCAGGCCGTACCTGCCCGCCGCTTCAGGTCACGAGCGAATGCGTCAACCCCGTAGCGCAACACGGGGTTCCAGTACGTCATCACCACCGCGTGTCCACCGGCGGGGCTGATCGCCTCGACCGCGGCGACGTGTCGCGGGCGCGCACGTCCCGTGAAGCGCGGCCTCGGTCGCCTTCGCGATCGTCGGGCCGTCCATGCCCGGATCCAAATAGGGCATGCCGACTTCGATGGTGTCGCAACCCCATTTGACGAGTTCGGTGATCGCTTTCACCGATGTCGCCACGTCCGGATATCCGGT
>CAWKJQ010000008.1:0-771542 GCA_963849935.1 uncultured Actinomycetota bacterium | reverse complement strand
TGGGCCCCCAGGCCAGCTCGTTGTCGGCGAAGCTGTCGAACAACTCCTGGGGACGCCTGCGGGTCAACCGTTCGGTTGCGGCGTCGATGGAATCCGGCGCAGCGGGGGCCGGTTCATCGTCACCGCCGCTCCCGGTGTTCAGTGTTCCTTCGGCGTTCAACGACCATTCGGCCTCGCGGTCACCGTATGGGCGGCTGTGCACCCGGAAGGTCCAGGTGCCGCCATCCTCTAGCGGGTGCAGAGACAGCTGCACCTCACGAGAATTCTTCTCTCCCAATATGATCGGCTCGTAGAAATAGACGTCGCGCACATGCGCCGGTGTTGGCACCGATGCGAGCGCCATCGCCGCGTACGTCGCGCCCGGAACCACTACGGTGCCATAGATTACGTGATCCGACAGCCAGGGCTGAGACTTGATGGACAGCCGACTGGTGTAAACGACGTCCCCGGAGGGGAGATCCTGTGCGAAACCCAGGATTCCGGACGCGGCGGCGCCGTCGGCGCGGATGCCGGATATCTTGGGCCAGTAGCGGCGGTGCTGGAACGGATAGGTGGGAAGTTCGACTCTGCGAGTGGTGATGGTGCACGAGCGAATTCGGGCCGATGCCCGGCGACGTACGCGGCGGCGACAGCTTCGGCGATCTGCAGCCGGGCATCGACGGCCTTACGCAGCGACGCGATAGCACGCGGCGGGGCAGAGTATTCCGGCCATGCCTGCATCGCAGCCGCTAGAACCGGTTGCGGGCCGATCTCCATGAGCACCGAGCATCCCAGCTGCTCCATGGTGCGGACGCTTTCGGCGAACTGCACGGGCTGCCGGGAATGCCGCCGCCAATACTGTGCGTCCATTGCCGTTCAGCCGTGAGGACCGCACCGGTGCGGTTGCAGACCAGCGGCAGGGTCGGGACGGCGAACTCGAGCCGCTTTGCGTACGACTCGAATTCGTCGAGTGCCGGCTCCAGTAGCTCGGAATGGAAGGCGTGACTCGTGTCCAGCCAGGTGCAGCGGATTCCGTCGGTGCTGCACTTGGTGACGATCTTTTCCAGGTCCTCGGCCGGACCGACAGCACGGTGTTGGGGCCGTTGTAGGCAGCGACGGACACCTGCGGGAATTCGTCGGCGACGTCCTCCACGTGCTCGGCGTCAGCGAACACCGCCACCATTCGGCCGCCCTCTGGCAGGTTGCCGAACAGCCGTCCGCGCTCGGCGAGCAACCGCGCCCCGTCCTCCAGGCTGAATACGCCGGCCACACACGCGGCCGCGTACTGACCCACGCTGTGCCCGAGCACCACGTCAGGTTCGATGCCCCACGACTGCCACAGCCGGGCCAGGCCCATCTCGACGGCGAAAAGTGCCGGCTGAGCAAATGACGTGTGCCGCAACGCCTCCCCGGCCTCACCGCTGTCGATCGGCGAACATCACCTCCAGCAGCGGGCGCGGCAGCATCCCGTCGACTGCTTCGGCGCAGCGTTTCACGGTCTCGGCGAACACCGGCTCAGCGTCGAACAATTCGCGCGCCATCCCCGGATACTGGCTGCCCTGACCGGTGAACAACCACGCGGTCCTCGGCGGGTCGGCGCACACGCCACGCACGGCGCCCGGTCCCAGCCGGTTCTCGGCCAATCCGGCCAGCAGCTCGCGGGCGTTCTGCACCGAATCCACGACCAGCGCGGCCCGGTGTTCGAAGTGCGAACGCCCGGCCCCGGCGGTGAAGCACACGTCGGCGATGTCGGCCTCCGGGTGCGCCTCCAACCACGCTCCATATCGCTGCGCCAGCGCTGCGAGCGCCTCCGGTGACCTCGCGGACAGCGGCAGCACGGTGACCGGTTCGTCTCGTGTGGGCGACTCCGGTGCGTCCGCCGCGGATTGCGGTGGCGCCTCCTCGATCACGACGTGCGCGTTGGTGCCGGAGAACCCGAACGCGCTCACCCCGGCGCGTCGCGGCCTGCCGTTGGGCTGCCACGGAGTGGCCGTGTCGACGACACGAACGGGGAGCGACTCCCAAGGAATGTGCGGCGACGGATTCTTGAAGTGCAGATGCGCAGGCAGGACATCGTGCTGCAGCGACAGCACGACCTTGATCACACCGGCGACCCCCGCGGCGGACTCGAGGTGCCCGATATTGGTTTTCACCGAGCCGACCAGCAGCGGGTTGTGGGAGTCGCGGTCGGCGCCGTAGACGGCCGCGGCGGCCTGGACCTCTATCGGGTCACCCAGCGAAGTGCCCGTTCCGTGCGCCTCGAGGTAGTCGACATCGCGGCCGGCAATGCCGGCACGGGCCAGCGCTGCGGAGATAACCCGTTGCTGCGCACCACCATTGGGCACCGTCAAACCGCTGGAAGCGCCGTCCTGATTGACCCCGCTGCCCCGGATGACCGCCCGTATCCGATCTCCGTCCCGCTGTGCGTCGCTGAGCCTCTTGAGCACCAGCACCCCGCAGCCTTCACTGCGCACATAGCCGTCGGCGGCGGCGTCGAAGGTCTTGCATCGGCCGTCGGGAGACAGCATCCTGGCGCGCGAGGCCGCGACGAGGGACGCCGGGCTCAGCAGCACGTTCACCCCACCGGCCAGCGCCAAATCGCAGTCACCCGAGTGCAATGCCTGGCAGGCCTGGTGGACGGCCACCAGCGATGAACTGCACGCGGTATCCACCGCCATCGCCGGTCCCTCCAGTCCCAGCGCGAAGGCGATCCGGCCCGCGATGACATTCAGCGCATTGCCGGTGATGAAATGGGCTTCGATGGTCTGGGCCGAGTCCGCGGACAGCAGATGCGAATACTCGTTGGCGCCCACCCCCACGAACACGCCGCTTCGGCTGCCGCGCAACGCCGCAGGCGAATAGCCGGCACGTTCCAGGCCCTCCCAGGCGAGTTCCACCATCAGCCGCTGTTGGGGATCCATCCAGACGGCCTCCCGCGGCGAGATGCCGAAGAACTCCGGATCGAATCCGTCTACCCCGTCGAGGAATCCACCGCAGCGGGTGTAGATCTTGCCCGGCGCCTCCGGATCCGGGTCGTAATACTCGTCGACGTCGAAGCGGTCATCGGGGATCTCGCGGATCGCGTCGACACCTTCGGACAGCACTGCCCAGAAAGCGTCGGGATCGGGCGCACCCGGAAAGCGGCAGGCCACCGAGACGATCGCGATCGGCTCGTCCGCGTGAATCGTCGTTTCCCGATCCGGCTCGGCGGGCGCCTGTTCGCTGAGGCCGAGGACTTCACCGAGCAAGTAGTCCGCCACGTCGGTGATTCGCGGATAGTCCATGGCGAGCGTCGCCGGCAGCGACTTGCCCACCGCTTGCTCGAGGCGGCGCCGCAATTCGACGGCCATCAAGGAATCCATGCCGAGGTCGAAGAATCCGGTCGACTCGCGGATCTGTGCCCCGTCGGTCCGCGTCACCTCCGCGACGGCATCGCGCAGATGCTCGACGACGATCTTCTTCCGCTGCTGCACCGGAGCAACCGTGAGCCGTTCGACCAATGGGGTGGTTCCAGACGCCGTCGCCGCCGGCGCCGACTCGGGCACCTCCCGCTCCAGTTGCGCCAGGAACGATCGCTTCGCCGCCATCTGGTAGACCGGCAGGAAGCGGGCCCAGTCGATCCGGGCCACCGTCCCGTTGGCCGCACCGACCACCAGCAGCTCGGCCATCCCCGCGAGCGCTTCAGCGGGTGACAACGTCCGGACGCCGCGCCGATCCAGTTGCGCACGGGCATCCTTGTCGGCCATGCCCGCCGACCACGGACCGAAGTTCACGCTCGTCCCGCTGACACCCCGCGCGCGCTGCCGCCAGGCCAGCCCGTCGAGGAAGGCGTTGGCCGCGCTGTACGCGGTCTGGCCGGCGCTGCCCCATACCGCGGAGATGGAGGAGGTGCTGAGGAAGAAGTCCAGTTCGATGTCCGCAGTCGCCTCGCTCAAATACCAAGCGCCCCAGACCTTTCCGGCAAACACGCGATCCACCTCGGCGTCATCCAAGGAGCGCAGCGGCGTGGTACCGACCTCGCCTGCGGCGTGCACGATGCCCGCCAGCGGCGGTAGCTCCGTGCGCACGGTGGTCAAGACGCGAGCGACGTCGTCCGGATTGGCAACATCGGCCGCGATTACGCGGAGTTCGCAAGCCCACTGTTCGACGTAGCGCGTCGATGCGTTGTTGCGCGGCATCGCTGGGGGAGCGCCGACCGGTCAGCACCAGATGCCGGGCGCCGTGTGCGGCGAGATACTCGGCGATCTCCAGCCCGATCGCGCCCAGCCCGCCGGACACCAGATACGTTGCGTCGGCACGCAATGCCAGCGGTGTGGCGGTCGGCTGGCCCGCGCGCCGGGTCAGCCGGGGAACGTAAACCGCTTGCTCCCGCAGCGCGACCTGGTCTTCGCCGGGCGGTGCCGCCACCACGTGGTCGATCAACCGGGACCACTCGCCGGCGTCGTCTGAAGCCAGATCTGCCAGTCCGCCCCACAGTTGCGGATGCTCGAGCGAGGCGGCGCGACCGAAGCCCCACAGGCAGGACTGCGCCGGTGACACGGCGTCCGCGCCTGCTGACCCGCTGTGCGCCACGAGTTATCAGCCAGATGGGTGCACGGGGGACTTCACTGGCGACGGCGGCGCGGAACAGTCGCCGAGTTCCGGCCAGCACTTGGTGCTGCATCCGCTCCAGCGACTGCGTCGATTGCGCGGTGTCGCCGTCGAGGGCCGCGAGATGCAAGATACGCAGCTTCGGTTGGTCTGCGGCCACAGCGCGCAGCGTGACTTCGATGAGTTCCTCGTCGACGTCGGATGCCGGCAGCCCGATTATCTGGTGCCGTTGTCCGCGTGCGGTGAGTGCGTCAACCAACGGTTGCAGTAGCTCCGCATTATCGCCGATCAAGAGCCAGGCATATTCCTCGCAGGCTTCCGCGTCGGAAACCCTGACGGTGGATTTCTCCCAGCGAATGTCGTAGCGGGCATCTGCGATGGATTGAGCTTTGCGTTCCTGATTATGTTGTGCGGCAAGCTGTTTCAGCACATCGATGGTCTGTTGGTTGCTGCTCGAACCGTCGAGCAGCGCAGCGAGCTCATCGATGCGGCCGTCCTCCAGGAGCCGCACGGCTTCGGTGCGCGTGGCATCGGCCTGTTGGGAAGTCGCGGTGGGCTGGACGCGCTTCTCACGGAACCAGTACTCGCGATGCTGGAACGGGTAGGTGGGCAGGTCGAGCTTGCGCGTCGGACCCTGCCGCAGCGCGCCGAAGTCAGGCAGGTGACCGCCGACGTACGCGCCGGCAAGAGCTTCCATCATCTGGCGGTGGTCGGCGGTATTCCGACGCAACGACGCGATGGCCCGGGGTGCGGCCGCCGGGTCGGGCCACGCCCGCATGGCCGCGGCCGTGAGCACCGGTTGGGGGCCGACCTCCAGCAGCATGGTGCAGCCCAGCTCGGCCAGCGTCGCAACGCTCTTGGCGAACTCGACCGGCTGACGCGCATGACGGCGCCAATATGAGCCATCGAGCTTCGCGTTCCAGCCGACGGCCGCGCCGGTGCGGTTGCACACCAATGTCCGCTGTGGCGGGGCGAACTCGAACCGGTTCGCATACGACTCGAATTCGTCGAGGATCGGATCCAACAGCGACGAATGGAAGGCGTGGCTGGTGTCCAGCCATTCAGTCCGGACGCCGTCGGCCGAAAGCCCGGCCACCGCCCGCTCAAGATCCTGCGCGGGTCCCGACAGCACGGTATTGGCGCCGTTGTAGGCGGCCACCGACAGGCTCGGGAACTCGTCGGTGAGGCTCTCCACCCGCTCGGCGGCGGCGAACGCCGCGACCATCCGGCCACCCGCGGGCAAACTACCGAACAGTCGGCCGCGCTCAGCGAGCAGCAACGCTCCGTCCTCGAGGCTGAACACGCCCGCGACGCAGGCCGCCGAATACTGCCCGACGCTGTGGCCCAGCACCACATCGGGTTCGAGGCCCCACGACTGCCAGAGTCGCGCCAGGCCCATTTCCACGGCGAACAAGGCGGGCTGGGCATAGCCGGTCTGCCGCAGGGTTTCTTGGGCGTCCGGGCCATCCGCATCGAAGATGACGTCGAGCAATGGCTTTTCGAGCACATCACCGACCGCCGCGGCGCACCGGGTCAGTGTCTCGGCGAACACCGGCTCCGTGTCGAACAGCTCCCGGGCCATTCCGGCGAACTGGCTGCCTTGACCCGTGAACAACCAGGCAGTCTTCGGGGTGTCAGCGCAATCCGCCCGCACCAGGCCCGGTGCCGGGCGACCGTCGGCCAGCGCGCCGAGCAGTTCGCGCGCGGATTCCGTCGAGTTCACCACCAGCGCGGCCCGGTGCTCGAAGTGCGCTCGCCCGGTCCCGGCGGTGAAGCACACCTCCGCCAGGCTCGCCTCTGGATGGGCGGCCAGCCAGCCGCGGTATTCGTCAGCGATCTGGACCAGCGCGGCCGGGCTGCGCGCCGACAGCGGCAACACGTTGAATCGCCGGTCATCGGTCCGGTCGACCTGATCGGACGCCGCGGCGACCGTGGTCAAGTCGGGTGCTTCCTGGACGATGACGTGGGCGTTTGTCCCGGAGAATCCGAACGAACTGATCCCCGCGATACGGGGTCGCCCGTCGCGCGCCCAGGGAAGGGCCTCGTCGACAACCCGCACCGGAAGTCGATCCCAGGGGATGTGCGACGACGGGTTCCGGAAGTGCAGGTGCTGCGGCAATACCTCGTGCTCGAGCGACAGGATGACCTTTATCAGACCCGCGACGCCCGCGGCCGCTTCCAGATGCCCGATATTCGTCTTCACCGAGCCGATCAGCAGCGGCCGACTGGCGTCGCGCCCTTCGCCGAATGCCTCGGCCGCGGCCTGGACTTCGATCGGATCACCCAGCGACGTCCCGGTCCCGTGCGCCTCCAGGTATCCGACGTCGGCCGCCAGCACACCGGCGCGCTCCAGCGCCTCGTTGATAACTCGTTGCTGCGCAATGCCGTTCGGCACCGTCAAACCACCCGATGCGCCGTCCTGGTTGACCGCGCTGCCCCGGATCACGGCCCGAATCCGGTCACCATCGCGGATCGCGTCCTCGAGGCGTTTGACGACGACGACGCCGCAACCCTCGCCGCGCACGTATCCATCCGCCGACTCGTCGAAGGTCTTGCATCGGCCGTCCGGGGCCAGCATCCGTGACTTGGAGAAGGTGATCATGGTCGCCGGGCTGATCAAGACATTCACACCGCCGGCCAGCGCGACGTCACACTCGCCCAACCGCAGCGCCTGGCACGCCTGATGGACCGCCACCAACGCAGAACTGCATGCTGTGTCGACGGTGACCGCCGGGCCCTGCAACCCCAGCCGATAACTGATTCGCCCCGCGCCCGCCGCGGACGATGTCCCGATCGCAAGATAGGCCTCGAGGTCGGCATATTTCGATTCATCGGAGATCATGCCCAGGTAGTCGTGGGTGGAAGACCCACGAACACGCCGGTCCGCGTGTTCGCCAAAGCGGTCGGCGCCGTCCCCGAATGCTCGACCGCTTGCCACGCCGTCTCCAGCAACAGGCGATGTTGCGGGTCGATCCAACTGGCCTCACGGGCCGCAACGCCGAAAAACGAAGCGTCGAAACCCGTTACGTCATCGACGAAGCCCGCACGACGCGTCACTATCTTTCCGGGCGCGTCGGGATCTGGGTCGTAGAAGCCGTCGACATCCCATCGGTCCTGGGGAACCTCCGACACGGTTTCCCGCCCTTGCCGCAGCACATCCCAGAATGCGTCCGCATCGTCGGCACCCGGAAAACGCGCCGCGTAGCCGACGACGGCGAAACTTTCAGTCATGGTCTGCGGTTCGCCCGCCTGCGTCTCGGTGGCCGACAAAGCCTCTTGTTCGAGGTTGGTCATTTCCGATCACCCACCATCTCGTACGCCGCCGGCGCCGGTAGCAAACCCTCGCAGGGTTCGATGCACACTCCCGGCTGGCGCAGCTCGTCGCCCTGGTTGAGACATTTCCGCAGGTGGGGGACGATCACGATGGGCAGTGGCTTCGAATCATGCGCCTGCAACGTACACCTCTCGACAAATGCGGAAATTTTCCAGCTCGCGTCGGGATGGTACGTGTTATGGCGGTCGAGCGGGACGGTTTGGCCTATTCGGCACTCGGCCGTTACGCATCAATCCGGGTCGCGAGGCGGGTGGCGCCGGCGGGCAACGGCCTCACACGCCCGCGCCTGGGCCGGGTGAGCGGTCGCTATCTGGTAAATCGTTGCCGCCGTGGGCCTGTCGGCGTCGGCGGGTGGAGGAGACCGAAGCGTTCGTGTTCGGGCGATCCGTCGATCCGAGGTGAAGACCTTAGCCCCTACCGACGTCGGCCCCAGGTAAACGCGATGGCCGGTCGACACGCCCGGGAAATGCCGGTCTGACGGGCTGCAGCGAACTAGCATTGAGCAGCGTTGGTCGGTCCCATCGGTACAAACGCACCGAAATGGGCGAAAAGGGCAAAGGACTCGCTAGCCGTGGACGAATCGGTGTTGATGGCAGGAGCCGGAAGCAGCGTGCTGGACCGCGTGGTCGTCAGCCTGTTGGTGCTGGGAATCTCGGTGGTGGCGGTTTCCCTTTGCCTACATATATTGCGGGCCAATTTGCGACTGGTGCAGTGGGCGATCAGGCGACTGTTCCACAGTTGCGCGGCGTGCCACGCACGCGACAGCTCCGTGGCGTTGTGGGATGGGTTGGACGGCAGAAGCCCACTATGGCTGTGCGCCGAATGCGCATTCCGGCTTCAAGACTCCGACGAGATTTCACACGGCAGCCGACCATCGTGTGCCCAAATCGGCCGCCGGGTCGCGCAATGGGGTCGCGCGGCCGCCTCCTGGGGTGCGCCAACCGTTGCCGGCGGCGGCAGACACCGCCGGCGGCGTCGGGTCGAGCCGGCGGTCAGTGCTATCGCCGTCCGTCGCGCGCCGACCGTAGGCGCCGGCCGGCACCGTCGACGCGCGGCAACGATCTGATCCGGTTGCATCTCGTGGTGGCTCGGTTCGGGAATTTGCTGCTCGATTAGGGGCGCCGGCCATGATTGACGTAGCTCGTTTTTCGCAGCCGGCTGCCGCTCGCCGTGGTGCGGGTTGATCTAAACGGGTGCGCTCCAGCCGGTGAAAGCCGCGCTTGTCACCGATTGTTCACCGCTGATTAAGAACGCCGCGATTTATGCGTTGCGTTCTCGATGAAGCTACCCGCAAATGCGTATTCAAAGCTCAGTCAGCCCGAGTACACCGAGACCAATTTGAATTCGCGGGAGGGTGGAGCTGGCCGAAGGAGTGCCCGAACCGCGGTCGAGTGAGCCGAACAGGGGTGTGAAGCTCAGCAGTAACAGCGGCACCAGCAGCTCGGGGATGCATACGGTGAGGCCGCCGATCCAGTACGCCAGCAGGTTCGGCGCTGGCCGCGGCCGCGAGATCATCAAGAGGGCCAGGCCCAGACGCACAGGGTTCAGCGCCGCCAGAACCCCCAATCCCAGCACCGACCCCCACATTGGCTCAGTTCTACCCGAGCCCGGCGGCGGCTAAACACTTGCACTATGCAATTGTGAACATAAGACTGATTGCGCATCGACCGGCGGCTCAGTCATTGCCGCATGGGTGAATGCCATTCGCCTGCAACACCTTCGAGCGACTCACAGGTCAGCCGGGCTCAGTCAGGCGGCCGGCGAGCCGACGCATGTCACAGTGGCCGTCTGGCCGCTTCGATTCGGTCAACGGTAGGGTCGAAGGCGTGTGCGGAGTCACCGGGGAGGTACGACTCGACGGGCAGGCGCCCGATGTAGCGGCGGTCTCAGCGATGGCGGCGGTGCTGACACCACGGGGCCCGGATGCAGGAGGCGCCTGGTCGCAGGGCCGCGTTGCGCTGGGCCATCGTCGTCTCAAGATCATCGATCTGACCGAAGCCGGCGCTCAGCCGATGGTCGACTCGGAATTGGGTCTGTCCCTGGCCTGGAACGGCTGCATCTACAACTACAAGGAGCTGCGCCAGGAACTCAGCGGGTACGGCTACCGCTTCTTCTCGCACAGCGACACCGAAGTCTTGATCAAGGCCTACCACCGGTGGGGCGATGACTTCGTCAGCCATCTGTTCGGCATGTTCGCCTTCGCGATCGTCGAGCGAGACAGCGGGCGGGTGCTGCTCGGCCGGGATCGGCTGGGCATCAAGCCGCTGTACCTGACCGAGGACAACCACCGCGTCCGCTTCGCGTCGACACTGCCGGCGCTGCTGGCCGGCGGGGGTGTCGACACGCGGATCGACCCCGTCGCCCTGCACCACTACATGAGCTTCCATTCGGTGGTGCCCGCGCCGAACACCATCCTGCGCGGCGTTCGCAAGGTGCCGCCCGCCTCGCTGGTCGCCATCGAGCCCGACGGCAAACGCACCGTCACCACCTATTGGGCGCCCGACTTCACCCGACATCAGGACCGCGCGGACTGGTCGGAGCGCGACTGGGAAGACGCCGTGCTGTCCACGCTGCGATTGGCGGTGAAGCGCCGCCTGGTCGCCGACGTCCCGGTCGGTTGTCTGTTGTCCGGGGGCGTGGACTCCAGCCTGATCGTGGGCCTGCTCGCCGAAGCCGGCCAGCACGGGTTGTCGACCTTCTCCATCGGCTTCGAGTCCGCGGGTGGCGTCAAGGGTGACGAGTTCCAGTACTCCGACATCGTGGCCAAGCGCTTCGAGACCGATCACCACCAGATCCGCATCGAGAGCGACCGGATGCTGCCCGCGCTGGACGGGGCCATCGGCGCGATGAGCGAGCCGATGGTCAGCCACGACTGCGTCGCGTTCTATCTGCTGAGCCAGGAAGTGGCGCGGCACGTGAAGGTGGTGCAGTCGGGCCAGGGCGCCGACGAGGTGTTCGCCGGTTACCACTGGTACCCACCGATGGGTGCTCCGGCCGCCGCAAGCCTGGACGGCGCCGTCGCCCAGTATCGCGGCGCGTTCTTCGACCGCGACGCGGCCGGTGTGCAGGCGCTGGTCGGATCGGGCATGGTCGCACCCGGGGACCCCAGCCTGCGGTTCGTCACCGAGCACTTTGCGCAGGCCGGGGCCGAAACCGGCATCGACCGCGCGCTGCGGCTCGACACGACGGTGATGCTGATCGACGACCCGGTGAAGCGGGTCGACAACATGACGATGGCGTGGGGTCTGGAGGGACGGGTTCCGTTCCTCGACCACGAGTTGGTCGAGCTGGCGGCCACCTGCCCGCCGGAGCTCAAGATCGCTTACGAGGGCAAGGGTGTCCTGAAACAGGCTGCGCGACGGGTGATTCCGTCGGAAGTCATCGACCGCCCCAAGGGCTACTTCCCGGTCCCGGCGTTGACCCACCTCGAAGGCCCCTACCTCGACATGGTCCGCGACGCTCTCTACGCGCCCACCGCCAAGGAACGCGGCCTGTTCAACACCGATGCGGTCGACGCGCTGCTGGCCAACCCCAATGGCAAGCTGACTCCGCTGCGCGGCAACGAGCTCTGGCAGATCGCGCTGCTCGAGCTCTGGTTGCAGCGCCACGGTGTCACCGGCCCGGTCGCATGACCATGGCCGATCCGTCCGGCGACCACACCGAGGCGATCACGCTCGGTCTGCACGACGCATCGCCGCCCGAGCTGGTCGATGCGATGGCCAAGGATGTCGAACTCGAATTGGGCTGGGGCCGACTGATTTTCGGGCAGACCTTCGCCCACTCCCAGGACCTGGTCGAGGCGCTGCGACGCGAGGGACCCGGACGACGCGACATCTGCATCTACGCGCGCGAATCCCATGTGGTGGTCTCCGAGGCGCCCACCGAGTTGTTCATCGATCCCAGCCACACCTACCGGCTGCGTTTCACCCCGCAGACGGAGAATCTGGCGCCGGCGCCGTTGGGCGTGACGGTGCGCACGCTCAACGACCCCATCGATGCCGACGCCATGAACCGCGTCTACGTGCGCTGCGGCATGGTCCCGGCCGGGGTCGACGTGATCTGGCACAACCATCAGAATGTGCCGGCGGTGAAGTATCTGCTCGCGGTGCGCGACGAGGACGGCGCGGTGGTCGGCACCGTCACCGGCGTGGATCACGAGTTGTTGTTCAACGACCCGGAGGAGGGATCCAGCCTGTGGACCCTGGCGGTCGATCCGGCCGCCGGGCTGCCCGGCGTCGGTGGCGCCCTCACCAAGGCGTTGGCCGAGCACTTCCGCAGCGCGGGCCGGGCCTACATGGATCTGTCGGTGGCCCACGACAACGCCGCCGCCATCGGCCTCTACGAAAAGCTCGGGTTCCGTCGCGTTCCGGTGCTGGCGATCAAGCGCAAGAACGCGATCAACGAGCCGCTGTTCAGCCCGCCGCCCGAAACCGTCGACGACCTCAATCCCTACGCCCGGATCATCGCCGATGAGGCCCTGCGCCGCGGGATCTGGGTCGAGGTGCTCGACGCCGAGACCGGCGAGATGCGCCTGACCCACGGCGGCCGCAGCGTCATCACCCGTGAATCGCTTGTCCGAGTACACCTCGGCGGTGGCCATGTGCCGGTGTGACGACAAGCGGTTGACCCGGCGCCTGGTCTCCGAGGCCGGCATAACCGTGCCGCGGGCGCGGCTGGCTACCTTCGACGAGGGCGACTTCGCGTTCCTCAAGGAGGTCGGCGAGGTTGTCGTCAAACCGACGCGCGGCGAGCAGGGCAAGGGCATCACCGTCGGGGTTGTGCCGGACAACGGCCCCGACGACCTCAGCTGCGCCCTGGCGCGGGCCCGTCAGCAATACTCGGACGTGCTGATCGAGCAGCGGGTGACCGGTGACGACCTTCGGCTCGTGGTGATCGACGGCCGCGTCGTGGCGGCGGCGCTGCGGATGCCCCCCGAGATCATCGGCACGGGGGAGCACAGCGTGCGGGACTTGATCACGGCCGAGAGCCGGCGGCGCTCGGCGGCCACCGGCGGCGAGTCCCGCATCCCGCTCGACGACCTCACCGAGTCGACCGTCGCCGAAGCCGGCTGGAAGCTGGACGACGTGCTGCCGCAGGGAACTCGGCTGCGGGTTCGCCGCACCGCCAATCTGCATCAGGGCGGCACCATCCACGATGTCACCGCGCAGGTGAACAGCGAGCTGTGCCGCGTCGCGGTGACGGCCGCCGAGGCGATCGGCATTCCGGTGACCGGCGTCGACCTGTTGGTCCCCGACGTCACGGGGGCCGAGTACGCCTTCATCGAGGCCAACGAGCGCCCCGGACTCGCCAACCACGAACCGCAGCCGACGGCCGCGGCGTTCATCGACTTCCTGTTCCCCGGCCACCCCGGCCAGCCGCAGGCCTGGACTCCCGAGGAGTCCCGCTCCGATCGTGGCTGAGGCCGGCCGGCACGCGCGGGTTCGATTCCTCGCCGAGGGCTAGCTATGGGCGTTGGTGGGTAAATCTCTGTCAACCCAGAACGGAGACTGCATGAGTGCGAGCGCGCAAACCAAAACCATTTCGACGCATGTGCCGGCGCGACTGGACCGGCTGCCGTGGTCGCGGTTCCACTGGCGCGTCGTCGTCGGCCTGGGCGGGGTGTGGGTGCTCGACGGGCTCGAGGTCACGATGGTGGGCAACGTGTCGGCCCGGCTCATGGAGCACAACAGCGGCATCGCGTTGAACGCCGCGCAGATCGGCATGGCGGCGGCGATCTACATCGCCGGCGCGTGTTCGGGGGCGCTGTTCTTCGGCCACCTGACCGACCGCTTCGGCCGCCGAAACCTCTTCATCCTCACGCTCGCAATCTATCTGGTTGCCACCGTCGCGACAGCGTTCGCGTTCGCGCCGTGGTATTTCTTCCTGACCCGGTTTTTCACCGGCTCGGGTATCGGGGGCGAATACGCCGCCATCAATTCGGCCATCGACGAGTTGATCCCGGCGCGGGTGCGCGGGCGCGTCGATTTGGTGATCAACGGAACCTATTGGCTGGGTTCGGCCGCCGGGGCCGGCGGCGCGCTGATCCTGTTGAACACGTCGAACTTCCCGCCCAACATCGGGTGGCGGCTCGCCTTCGGAATCGGTGCCATTCTCGGCATTTTCGTGCTGCTGGTGCGGCGCAACGTCCCGGAGAGCCCGCGCTGGCTGTTCATCCATGGCCGCGACGAGGAGGCGGAGCAGATCGTCGGCGAGATCGAAGAGGAGGTTCAGCGAGAGACCGGACAATCGCTGCCCGAACCACAGGGCAAGGCTCTGCGGATCCGTCAGCGCACTGCGATTTCATTCCGGGAGATCGCCGCCGTGGCGTTCAAACTCTATCCCCGGCGCGCGATCCTCGGTCTGGCACTGTTCATCGGTCAGGCGTTCCTGTACAACGGCGTCACGTTCAACCTGGGCACGCTGCTCAGCCGGTTCTACGACGTGCCGTCGGGCATGGTGCCGGTGTTCTTCATCATCTGGGCCCTGAGCAATTTCGCGGGCCCACTGGTGCTCGGGCACCTGTTCGACACCGTCGGCCGCAAACCCATGATCACGCTGACCTACATCGGTTCCGGTGTCGCGGTGGTGGCGCTGGCGCTGGTGTTTCTCACCCAGGTCGGCGGTGTCTGGGCCTTCATCGGCGTGCTGATCGTCGCGTTCTTCCTGGCCTCGGCGGGCGCCAGTGCGGCGTACCTGACGGTCAGCGAGATCTTCCCCATGGAGACCAGGGCGCTGGCGATTGCCTTCTTCTACGCGGTGGGCACGGCGATCGGCGGTATCACCGGGCCGCTGCTGTTCGGTCAGCTGATCAATTCGGGTATGCGGACCGAGGTGGTCTGGTCATTCCTCATCGGGGCGGTTGTGATGGCGGCCGCGGGCCTGGTCGAATTGTGGCTCGGCATCGCCGCCGAGCGGCGCCCGCTGGAGGAGTTGGCGCTGCCGTTGACCGTGGAAGATGCTGAGCGCCAGGAAGATTCGGAACCGGTCACCGACTAGGTCGGCGCGCGATCAACGATTGTCGTCATCGCCGGT
This sequence comes from uncultured Actinomycetota bacterium, assembly GCA_963849935.1. Classification (GTDB taxonomy): domain Bacteria; phylum Actinomycetota; class Actinomycetes; order Mycobacteriales; family Mycobacteriaceae; genus Mycobacterium. The sequence goes on along the minus strand of CAWKJQ010000008.1, from coordinate 756,607 downwards.
GGCGCGTTCGGTGAGCCCCTCTCGGCCCAGCGCCCGGACGAATCCGTACGCCTGCATCCCGGCGGGACCGGGATTGTCGAAGATCCATTCGTTGATCTTTTCCAGGGCGTTGGCCAGGTCGTCGCGCTTGACCCGCACCAGATAGGTCTTTCGGTCGTCGTCGGGATCCTCGATGGAGTCGGCGACCGCGACGGGATTCTTGAACGCGTAGGCGATCCCGTGCACCGCGTCATGGTTCAGCGCCCACTGAACTTCACTGGGACGCAGTCGGTTCACCGCCAGATTACGGTAGTCGTGCTCGTCTGAACTGCTCACCGGGTCGGTGATCCTATTCTGTGTGCATCGAGGAAGTGGACTGCGATCAATTGAAGTGGGGGTCGCGCAAAGCGGTCCGATCTAATTTCAAACCGGGCAATTTCATCATAGGAAGACGTGTCGCCGACTGCATGTTGAGCGCCCTCGGCGCACTGTCCATTCCGGCGAGCCCGGCCGGGGATTCAGCGGCGATATCTCAAAAACAGATAGCCGTCGCAGACCAGCGCGTGCTCGAGACTCATGGTTACCGGGGCGGGTAGGCGCGCGGGGTGAAGCCGGTGGCCTACCGGTTGGCTCGCCGCCAGTTTGGGGGCGAGGGTGACGCAGATCTCCGTGACGGCATCGGCCTCCACCAGCTCGTCGAGCAGTGTCGGTCCGCCCTCGCACAGGATCCGGTGCATGCCCTGCTCACGCAGCATCGCGACCGCATGCGCGACGTCCACCGCGTCTTCTCCGGCGACCATGACGTGTTGCCGATCGTCGTCGGGGCCATATCGTGCCGCGGTTCGCGCGCACGTCACCAAAATTGGCGGTTGCGCGGGATCGCTGAAGAGCCGGGCCGGTAGCTCACCACTGCGGCTCACCACGGCGATCGGCGGTGGTTTGGGTCGCCCCTCGTGGTGCCGCCGGGTGCGCGCCGCATCGCCGAGGATTACCGGGCCGTAGTTTTCGGCGCGGGCCGTGCCGGCCCCGACCAGCACGACGTCGGCGAGGCCGCGCAGGATCTTCAGGAGCCGTTGATCTGTCGGGCATGAGAGCGGACCGGCGCGGCCGCCGAACGCGGCGGCGCCGTCGGCGCTGAAGATCATGTTGACGCGCACGCCATCCGGGGGATCGTCGTAAAAGGGTGCCAACTCGATGATGCTGGGGACGGCACTGATTCGGGGCGACTGGCTCACGCGCTAGGCCTCGTGGCCCGGTTCTAGGTGTTGCACGTCGCCGAAGGAGACCCAACTTTCCAGTTCCGTTGGCGGACTGCCGTCGATCGGTGCGAGCAGATGTCCGACATGGTCACCCAGCGAGAAGCGTTCCACGATCTCACCGGCGAACCACGCGGCGGCGTCGTCCAGGATGGGCATCTGTTCTGGGCCGCGGTGCCAGGAACAGCGGTCGAACTTGTTGATCTCGTCGCTGGTCTGGCCGCCGAAGAGCTCGACGACGTCGAGGCGCTCGTGGTCGAACACGTGCACGGCCAGGTGGGTGGCGTTCTGGGCGATGCGGAAGGTGTGATTGCGGCGGGATAGGCCGACCATGAATCGGGGCGGATGGATGCTGGTCTGGCTGGCGAAACCGACCAGGCAGCCGGCCTTGGTGTCGTCGGCCTGTGTGGTGACGACGTACATCGGATAGTTCAGCAGCGCCACCAGCTTGTCGAAGGCGTCGGTTCCCGCGTCGGCCATCCGGTCAGTCTTCCCCGTCACGTGCTCCGCGGAATCGTGTCGGCACTGCGCGACCTCGTCGGGGCGGCCAGGCGCCTTACCAGGTAGGCGGCGACGCCTACGCCCAGCACCGCCACACCGGACAGCACCGACCACAATGGCATCGCGAAAGCCAGCACCACGCAGCCGAGCAGCCCGATCGACGGGACGGCGCGGTGTGGGCGCCCCTCGTCTGGCCCCAGTGTGAACGCGGCGGCGTTCGCGATGGCGTAGTAGATCAGCACGGCGAACGACGAGAATCCGATCGCGTCACGAAGATCGGTGGCGGCGGCCAAGATCGCGACGACAACGCCGATCAGTAACTCCGCGCGGTGGGGCACCCGAAACCGCGGGTGGACGGCGGCCAGCGCGTGGGGGAGATGGCGGTCCCGTGCCATCGCCAGTGTGGTGCGCGAGACGCCCAGAATCAGCGCGAGCAGGGAGCCCACCGCCGCGATCACCGCACCCGCCTGGACGACGGGAACCAGCCAGGCCGTACCCGCCGCGCGGGCCGTTTCGACCAGTGGGGCGGTGGCCTCGGCGAGCCGGCTCGGTCCCAACACTGCGAGCGCGGCCACTGCCACCAGTGCGTAGACGGCCAGCGTGATGGTCAGCGCCAGGGGTATCGCTCGCGGAATGGTGCGGGCCGGGTCGCGCACCTCCTCGCCCAGCGTCGCGATGCGCGCATACCCGGCGAAGGCGAAGAACAGCAGACCCGCGGCCTGAATCACACCGCCGGTGGTGCCGCCGGCCGGGCGGAGGTGATCGGTTCCGGCTGTGGCGGAGGTGAACGCCGCGACGATCACCGCGGCCAACACGGCCAGCACGGTGGCGACGATGATGCGGGTCAGCCAGGCCGACTTCTGCACGCCGGCGTAGTTCACCGCCGTCAGCGCCGCCACCGCTGCGACGGCCACCGCATGTGCTTGCGCCGGCCAGGCGTAGAAGCCGACGGTCAACGCCATTGCCGCGCACGACGCGGTCTTGCCGACGACGAAGCCCCACCCGGCCAGGTATCCCCAGAAGTCTCCCAACCGCTTTCGGCCGTAGACATAGGTGCCGCCCGACTCGGGGTAGCGCGCCGCCAGACGCGCGGAGGACGTGGCGTTGCAGTAGGCCACCACCGCCGCCACCGCCAGGGCCAGCAGCAATCCCGAGCCGGCGGCGCGCGCCGCGGGTGCCAGCGCCGCAAAGATCCCAGCGCCGATCATCGATCCCATCCCGATCACCACGGCGTCGAAAACCCCGAGGCTGCGGCGCAATTCGCCGTGTTCGGGCTGGGCGCTCATCGGGGTGGGTTCGGACACGGGATCTCCTGGCAGGTCGAACGCAGCGGCGCAGCGATTAACCTATCAAATCATTTTGATGTATTGTGCGGACGTATGGCGCCAGCCGGTCTAGGAGCCGTTCCGCCGCTGATGCGCATGGCGTCGCATCCACTGCGGTGGGCGTTGCTGACCCAGTTGGCATCCGGGGACCACCGGGTGCGGGAACTGGCCGCCGCCATCGGAGAGCCGCAGAATCTGGTCTCGTATCACTTGCGACTGTTGCGCTCGGCCGGCCTCATCGACGGCCGACGCAGTACCTTCGACGGGCGCGACACGTACTACTGGCTGAACGGAACGCAGTGCGCCAAGGCATTCGGTGAGGCCGCCGCGGCTTTGCATCCGGCGTTGGCGCCGGGGCCGTCTACCGAGTCGGCATCGCGGTCGGTGTTGTTTCTGTGCACCGGCAACAGCGCGCGCTCACCGATGGCCGCGGCGCTGCTGCACAAGCGGAGCGGGGGCCGCGTTCGAACGGCGAGCGCGGGCAGCCATCCGAAACCTCAACTCCACGCCAACGCCATCCGGGTCATGCGCGAGGAGTACGACATCGACCTCAGCGGCATCCGGCCCCAACCTCTCGCCGCGGTCGCCAGGCGCCGCTTCGACTGCGTGATCACATTGTGTGACAGGGTGCGCGAATATGCGCGCGAGCGCGATCTGGCCACCACGATGCACTGGAGCCTGCCCGACCCGTCGGCCGCCGGTGCCGGCCTGTCGGAGTTCCGTTCTACAGCAAGGGAATTGAGCTGGCGGGTCGACTTCTTCGTCCCCGTTCTGAGCACCCGTGCGGGCGGGCGGTGAGCATGGTGCTCAACCGGCGTGAGTTCTGCACCTGGGCCGGCGTCGCGCTGACGGCGGGGGCTGCCTGTTCGCGACCCTCGCCCCAGGGGCCTCCCGGCGGAAAGGCCGATTACACACTGCGGATCGGCTCCGGGAACGTCGAGTTGGCCCCCGGCCGGATGGTGTCGACCCTGACCTACAACGGCCAGTTTCCCGGCCCGCTGCTCCGGCTCACGGAGGGTCGACGCACAGCGGTCGATGTCTTCAACGACACCGATTTACCGGAGCAGTTGCATTGGCACGGCCAGCACGTCGGTGTCGACGTCGACGGCGCGGCCGAGGAGGGGACTCCTGGCATACCTGCGCACGGCATGCGGAGGATTTCGTTCGTCCCCGGCCCGGCAGGCTTCCGCTTCTATCACACGCACGTCGTCCCGCGGGCCGACCTGTCCCGGGGCGAATACAGCGGCTTGGTCGGCCCGGTCTATATCGAGCCCGCGCAGAACGCCGGCGCATACGATCAGGAATTCTTCTTGACACTCAAGGAGTTTGAGCCCACGTTGAGCCGCGGGGGCGACATGGCCAGCGACTTTCTGGCCGGTGAGCAGGAGCAGGATCTCAGGGACAGGGGCGAGTCCTCGATGGCCGCGTCGCTGTCACGGGGCGATTCACCCGGCAACGAGGTGGGTTACGAGGCGTTCGCCATCAATGGACGCATGCTGGGTCACGGCGATCCCATCCGGGTGCAAACCGGTCAGCGGGTGCTGCTGCACGTCCTCAACGGCAGCGCCACCGAAACCCGCAGTTTGGCTCTGCCCGGGCACACCTTCGACATCGTCGCGCTGGATGGCAACCCGGTACCCACGCGGGCGGTCGTGCCGGTGTTGTGGCTCGGCGCGGGCGAACGGATTTCGGCCATCGTCAACATGAACACCCCGGGTGTCTGGATATTGGGCGATGTGTCCGACGATGATCGAGGCCGCGGAATGGGAGTGGTTGTCGAATATGCCGGACGGCGCGGGGATCCGCAGTGGGCGCCGCCGCCGCCGTTCCGGTGGGATTACCGGCTGTTCGGCGCGGCTGGGCCCGCGGGCGCTCCACCGCCCGATCACACCATCGACATGCTGATCGAGAAACGCAACGCCGCCGACAACGGTTTCAACGTCTGGACGATCAACGGTGCGCCGTTCACGATGGACACCAACAAACCCGTGCTCGACATCGTGCGTGGCAAGCGCTACCGGCTGCGCCTGCGCAATGCCAGCGACGACCTGCATCCCATGCACTTGCACCGGCACACCTTCGAGATCACCCGATTCGCCGGGACGCCGACCGCGGGGGTGCGCAAGGACGTCGCCATGCTCGGCGGCTACCAAAGCATCGAGGTCGATTTCGTTGCCGACCAACCCGGTCTTTCGCTGCTGCATTGCCATCAACAGATCCACATGGATTACGGGCTCATGCTGATGCTCAACAGCGCCTGAGCTTACGGCTCGTACCCCAGCGGGTCGTTCTGGCGCACCCCCCGATACATTCCCCAGCGCACGATCCACGGCATCACCACGCGCTCGACCGACCAGGACGGAAAGCGGAAGGCATGGCCGGTCGGCAGGAAGACTTCCAGGCCGTTGGGCTGTATACCCACTAGCGAACCCCACCTTCGCGTCGGCGCCCGATAGGTGCGCAACGGCCGGCCGGCGAAGTCGGCCAGGATGTTGCGCGCCACCAGGGCGTCGCCACGGTTTCGGGCGGAGCTGCGCAACGGATCGGTCGCCGCGACGTCGCCGACCGCGAAGACGCCCGGCTGGCCGGGCACTCGAAGCTCCGGGGTGACGCGCACGAACCCGCGTTCATCGAGCAGTTCGGGGGGCAACCAGCCGGTGTTAGGCCGCACCCGCCCGATCGCCCACAGCACGGCGTCGGCGTCGGCCGGAGGCTGCCCGGTGCTCCAGTGGACCGGTTCGCTGGTCAGTTCATCGCCCGCGAATCCGTCGGTCACCACCGCGCGGTGGCCCGGGTGCAGGCCGACGCTCAGGTGTGTCAGTCGGTCGCGGATGCGCTGCCATATTCGCGGATGGTGCCCCTCGAGGGCGGACTCACCGGGGAAGTACAGGTCGATCCGCTTGTCCGGCCACGTGGTTGCGATGTTGAGGGCGCTGCTGACCGCCGCCGCCCCGCCGCCCACCACGACCACCGACGCGGCAGCGGCCAGCCGGTCGTGCGCGGCGCGCAGTCCCGCGCCGATCTCGGCGGCCGACTGCAATGCCGGCTGGCGCCAAAAGCCGTTGCTGACCCCGGTCGAGATGATCAGCGCGTCGTAGCCCTCGGTAATGGCTCCGCCGTCTTCGCCTCGGCCGGAGACGGTTTGGGCGGCCAGATCCACTCCGGTCAGGGTTGCCTGAACAATTCGAACGCCGTCGAGGCGGCGGAACCGGTCGAACGGGATCCAGTAGTCCCGGGCCCAATCGTTCGGACGCGACAGCCGGACGCCGAGCTCCTGGCCGCTCACCAGCGCGGGTTTGGCCGAGATCCCGACGACGTCGGCATACCGGGACAGCCGGATCGCCGCGAGGACGCCCGCGTCCCCGAGCCCGGCGACGATGACACGCTTGCGGTCCATGCCGTTATCCTGCCCTGCATGGATCGCCGAGGAACCGTGGGCGTCGCGCTGCGCGCAGCGGTCCGTGCGTCGGCGCCCCGGCCCGCCGCGGCCCGGCGCGCCGCCAAGGATCTCGAGAAGGGGCTGATTCCGGCGGTCGTCGCCGAGGTCCGGTGGTCGTTCACCCGGCCGCGCACCTGGCTGATGGGTGTGGTGGCAAATGTGGTCTTCGCCGCTGGCTGGTTGCTGGTGCAGCCGCTGACTCCGGTGGGTCGACATCACGATTGGGTGATCCTGGTGGGCACCTACTTCTCGTCGTGGGTCCTGGCCGACGTCACCACCACGAACTTCCTGGGCGCCGATCATTACCGCATCCTTCGGGGTTTATCGGACGGGGTGCCTTTCTGGCGGATCCTTATGATCAAAAACCTCGCCCTGCTCGTGATCGTCGGTCTGCCCACCTTCGCTGCCGCGGTCATGTTGACGTTATGGCTGGAAACGCCTGCGCGGCTGGGCATTACGATTCCCACCGTCGCGGTGCCCGTCGTGTCCTGGTTGGGCGTCGGCAACCTCATCTCGGTGCTGCATCCGGTCAGCGTCGAGCCGCTGATCCGGCGCTGGCGCCGGCGCGGCGATCTGCGCCGGACCCGCAGTTGGGTACTGGCCCTGACACTGCCCTACGCGCTGTACTACGTGGCCGATCCGATGAACGGCGTGGAGCATCGCGTGTTATGGCAGCAGGCGCCCGCCCTGATCTGGCCGGTGTTCGGGCGCGAAACGAAAAGCTTCGTCCATCTCGCGATCGCCATCAGCGTGTGGATCGCCGGCAGCATCGCCGCGGTGTATTGGGTGCGCAGGCGCGGGTTGCAGATCCGCTAGGACACCTGGGGTTTGATCTCTTCGATCACCCATTGCGCGTAATCGAGGTATTCGTCCACGCCGCCGACGGCGGGGGCGGGAACCGCGGTCACGGTCACGCCCTGCTCGGCGAGCCAATTCAACCGGTCGACGATCTGGCCCGCGCTCATGCCGGGCCGGTCACTCGCCCGGCGCGCGACATGCCCTTCACCGACCCGGTTGGTGCCGAGCCCGTGCATGACCTCGAATTCCCGGCCGTCGTAGGCCGGTTGGGACTTGATGTAGTCGAGTTTCTGAGCGATCTGCTCGGGCGGTGTGAGAAACGGCCACCACCCGGACCCGAAGGTAGCCGCCCTTCGCAGCGCGGCGTCCGCGTCACCGCCGATCCACATCGGAAGATGTGGCTTCTGAACGGGTTTCGGCTCGAAGGCGATGTCGGCGAACGACACATACCGGCCTTCGAATCGCGGTGCGTCACTGGTCCACAATTCGACGATGGCCGCCAGATACTCGTCGGCGATGCGGCCTCGTTCATGGAATGGCACAGACAGCAACTCGAACTCGCGGGCCAGCCACCCCACTCCGAACGTCACCATCATCCGGCCCCCGCTCATCCAGTCGGCGGTGGCCAGAGCTTTCGCCAGCACGATGGGGTGCTGCAACGGCAAGATGGTGACACAGGAGTTGATGGCCAGCCGCTCGGTGGCACCGGCGATGAATGCCTGCGCGGTCGTCGAGTGCAGGTAATGCGGCCCGGACAATTCGATGTGGTCGGTGGGGATGACGAGATGCTCGGGCACCGCGATCATGTCGTAGCCCCACCGGTCGGCGCATTGCATCATCCGTCGCTGGTCTGCACCGGTGACGGCGGCTTCCCAGGGTTGCGTAATCGCCTTGAGGCGCAGCAGGTGCGGGAGGGCGAATGCGAATTTCACGGGCGTCCCAGCCAGCGGTCCATGTTCACCAATCTAGGGGTCGGTGTTGTTAACCTGGCGACATGGACTCCGAAACGGACCCTGCCAGCCAAAAGCTGACCAATGCGGCGCTCGCCGCCACCAGCTGGGCGCTGCTGGGCATGATGTCCTACGAGGAAGAAGTTTCGGGCTACGACCTCAAGAAATGGATCGACTGGAGCGTCGACCTCTATTACTGGAGCCCGTCATACAGCCAGATCTACACCGAGCTGAAGAAGCTGGAGTCGCTGGGACTGGTGACGTCGCGCGTCGAACGCGATGAGGGCACCCGCAGCCGCCGGCTCTACAAGGTCACCCCGGCCGGGATGGATGCCGTCACCGAGTGGACCAACCATGCGCGCGTGGACCCACCGGTGCTCAAACATAGTGTGCTGCTGCGGGTTACGTTCGGCCACCTCAGTAGCCCCAGCCGGCTCAAGGAATTGCTGCAGGAACACGTCGCGTACGCGGAAGCACGGCATCGCAAAGCCGTCGAGGATGCCGAGGGAGCCGAGGCGGAGCCAGCCTGGGCCTACTCGGTGCTCGCGCTGCGCTGGGCGGCCAAGTACTACGCGGCCGAGCGTGAGTTCGCGCTGGAGATGATCAAGGAGATCGACGAGGCCGACGCCATCATGAAGCGGGCCGCCAAGGGTGGTTTCGGACAACCGCGCCCCAAGCCGGGCTACTGGCGCGAGGTCGAAAAGCAAGTTCAGGCCAAGCGCGAAGCCGACTAGCTCATGGCGACGACCCGCTTCGCCCGGCTGCGCCGCGCTTGCGATCGCCGCTAGCCCGCCGCGTCCCGCGCCGCGATGTAGCCGTACACCAGCCCCTGCGCGATCGTTGCTCCGGCGCCGGGGTACGTCTTCCCGAACGCATTGGCGGCGGTATTGCCGATGGCGTACAACCCGGCGATCGCTCGGCCGTCTTCGCGCAGCACCCGCGCCTTTTCGTCGGTCGTGAGCCCACCGCAGGTGCCCAGGTCGGACAGCACCATTTTCACGGCGTAGAACGGGCCTTTCACCAGCGGGCGCAGGTTGGGATTCGGCCTGATCGTCGGGTCTCCGTAGTAGCGGTCGTAGGCGCTGCGGCCTCGGCCGAAATCGGGATCCTCACCGGCAGCGGCATTTTGATTGAAGCGGCTCATCGTCGCAAAGAATTCCGGCACCGGGACACCGATTCGCTCGCCCAGGTCGGAGAGGTTGTCTGCCCTGGCCGCGATGCCGGCGTCATACCACGCCTGCGGGATGCGCATCCGCGGAAACAGTTCGGCGCCAAAGACATAACTGTTGCGGTACAGCTGATCGAAAATGATCCACATCGCCTCGACCGGTCTGCCCGAGCGCTCCAGCTCGAGCAATCGCTGCCCGAACGACATGTAGTCTGCCGCTTCGTTGGCGAACCGGCGCCCGTGTTGATCCACGATCAGACAGCCCGGCAGGGATCGCTCGGCAAGCATCACCGCCGGCGCCTTGCCGGGCAGCGGCGCGATGGCGGGGAACCACCATGCCTGGTCCATCAGATCGATGCCGGCGCCGATTTCCTGGCCCGCGCGAATCCCGTCGCCGGTGTTGGCCGCGGCGCCGAGGCTGAGATCGGCGCCCAACGATTCCGATTGGAATTTCCACCGCATTTCCATGCTGTGGTCGAATCCGCCGGTGGCCAGCACCACGCCACGCCGCGCGGTGATCGTCACCTCGCGCCCAGCGTGCTCCACGACGGCGCCGCTCACCCGGCCGCCGTCGCAGGCGAGACGCGCCAGCGCCGTGCCGGTCCATACGGGGATGCCGGCGCGCAAGACCCCGGTGAACAGCCCGGCCATCAGGCCCTGGCCGCCCGCGGCGTAGCGCCGGCCCACCACGCGCCCGCCGACGCCCTGCGCCAGGCGCTTGCCATATACGGGAATTCCCTTGCGCGGCATCCGGGCCACCAGATTCATCCACCGGTAGTCGGCGCCCGTCGTCGGCATCGGGACGGTGACCTCCATCAGGCCGGGCTCCAACCGGGTGCGGTAGTCGCCGAGCAGCGAGGTGTCGAAGGGGCGGCACTCGCAAGTACGCCCGGCCGCGCTGCCGCCCGGCTCCTCCGGGTGATAGTCGGAGTAATCGCGCGCCCAGAACAGCCGCAGCGGCGTCGTCCGCCGCAACATGTCCACCGTCGCTGACACGTGCGCCACGAACGCCGCCGAGCGCTGCGCGGGCGCCGACCCCGAGACCACCGAATCCAGGTAGGTGCCGGCACGCTCCGCGGTGTCACCGGCGTTCGCTTCGGCCAGCACCGGGCTGGCCGGCAGCCACAGCGCGCCGCCGGACCGGGCGGTCGAGCCGCCCACATACGGCGATTTCTCCACGATCAGTACCGACAGACCCGATTCATGGGCCGCCAGCGCCGCCGCCATGCCGGTGCCGGAGCCGACGACGAGCAGGTCAACGCACGCGTCGGCCACGGGAAGTCCGGCGGGGATCGTCGCGCTGTGCGTCGTCACGTCCGCAACGGTAGGCCGCGGCTGCTCGGCGCAGGAAGGCCCGTCCTGATCAGTGGAACAAGGGGTCCCGCAATCCGGTCCGGGAGAGTTAAATCAGGCTCATGACGTCGCAGACCGAGGCCGACGAAATTCGGTTCATTGAAGCGCAGGCCGCCCCGACGCGGTTCGCCCGTGGCTGGCACTGCCTGGGGCTGACCAGGGATTTCGGTGACGGCAAGCCGCACGCGATCAACGCCTTCGGCCAGAAACTCGTCGTGTTCCGCGGCGGTGACGGCCGCATCAACGTGCTCGACAGCTATTGCCGGCACATGGGCGGAGACCTGTCCCAGGGAGAGGTCAAGGGCGACGAAATCGCCTGCCCGTTCCACGATTGGCGCTGGGGCGGCGACGGACGGTGCAAGCAGGTGCCCTACAGCCGCGCGCACTCCGAAACTGGCCCGCACCCAAGCGTGGACCACGCTGGAGCAGGACGGCATGTTGTTCGTGTGGAACGACCCGGAGCGCAAACCGCCTCCGTCGGAGGTGACGATCCCACGCATCGAGGGCGCCACCAGCGACCAGTGGACCGACTGGCACTGGTACACCACCGTCGTAGGCAGCAATTGCCGCGAAATCATCGACAATGTCGTCGACATGGCGCACTTTTTCTACATCCACGGGTCGCTGCCCACCTACTTCAAGAACATCTTCGAGGGGCATGTGGCGACGCAGTACATGAACGGTGGAAGCCGACCCGATATGGGTGGCAGCGTCGGCTCGGAGATGTTGGGGACGACATCAGTGGCGTCGTATTACGGCCCATCATTCATGATCGACGACCTGACTTATCACTACGAGCACGGCGACGCCAACACGATCCTCATCAACTGCCACTACCCGATCGATTCGAATTCCTTTGTGCTGCAATACGGAATCATTGTGAAGAAATCCGACACGCTGCCCGATGACCAGGCCATGCAGACCGCGATCACCCTCGGTGACTACGTCAAACTCGGCTTCGAGCAGGACGTCGAGATCTGGCGGCATAAGGCCCGCATCGACAACCCGCTGCTGGTCGAGGAGGACGGTCCGGTCTACCAGCTGCGTCGTTGGTATCAGCAGTTCTACGTCGACGTGGCTGACGTCCAGCCGGATATGGTGGACCGCTTCGAGTTTGAGCTCGACACCACCCGGCCCTATGAGGCGTGGATGAAAGAGGTCGAGGCCAACATGGCGGCTCGGACCTGATGACGGTGAAATCGCCGGTGCGCGAGGATAACCGACTCGACGAAATGCCGATGGTGCCGATAGTGTGCCGCAGATGCGGGGCGCATGTGTTGGCCCGCAAGAGCAGCTGGAATCAGACGAGTGTGCAGTGGAACGCTGAGGCGACGGCCAGGTGTGCCGAGCGCACCGAAGCGCAGAAGGTGTCAGCGCATGCTGACCGTCAAGTGTTCCTCGTGTGCGCGGCGCTGACCGAGTCGATAACCGACGCCGTGCTCCACGGTGACCTGGCTATTGTGGATGAGAACGTAGACGTGACAAGGTAAGTCAGAGTTTTGTCCACGTTGTGACTCGTCTACCTCATGTTGTTAACGCGGCGTGATGAATACGCCCTCGGCTTCCACGGTGACACCATCGACGGTACTCAGGTGGCCGGTCGCATACGTTTTGCTGCCGTCGATCCGCTCCACCCGGGCCTCGGCCCGCAGTGCTCCCAACCGCGTGGGGCGCAGATAGCGCACGGTGATGGTGCCCGGTGTAAGCCGGTTTACCGGGCTGATGTGCAGTCGCTCCGAGAACATGGTCCAGGATCAGAGCGCACATGCCACCGTGCACATGGCCGGGCGGTCCCTCGTAGCCGGCGCCCAGGTGTACATCGGCATGAACGCCGCCCTCCGCGTCTTGCTGAACGATCAGTGGCGGAGCGATCGCGTTGCGCAGCCCGATAGCCACATTGCCCGCAACGACGGTTTTGCCGTCACTGTTCGTGCGCGCACCGAACGACCCAGGCATGAGCCGTGTGCTCAACAGGTCGACGGTTTGGTCGACCAGAGCCAGGGCGTGCGCCACTGCGGCTTCATCGGCCTCGCTGCGGATGGTGACGTCGATCAGTCGTCGTACCGACTGCGTGAGCCGCTCGCGGAGCGTGTCAGACACCAGCACCACCGCTTTTCGTCATGCGAGCTGAGTTCGGTCGCCGCAGCCACACGTCGTTATGCCAGTTGGAAGGCGCTGATCGGCGCCTCTTCGGGATAGACGGTTGGCCCGCCCAGGTCGTAGGCGGCGTTGAGCGCACCGATGAATGCCGAATCGTGCAGCGGCTCACTGGGAATGTCGAGTTTGATGCCCTTGGCATTGACGTCGTCGACCATGATGTCGATGGCCTTCTCGATCGTCAGGTCGTCAGAGCCCTCCATGTTCTTCTTCAGTTCGTCGAAGTCGGAGAACACTTCGGCCGACCAGTGCACCAGGAACCGCAGTTCGTCGGTGTGGTGGCGAGCGATCACGTCGTCGCCGTTCTTCAGCACCCAGTGGTCGCGATCGCCGGGATCACCGGAGAACACGGTGTCAAATGCAAGCCCCACCGGAATCTGTTGGTCCAAAGGCCCGTTGGCTTCGCCACGGTGCACCATCATCTCGTTCTGCACCACCACACCCCGGTTCCTGATCGGGGGCAGGACGCCGTTTCGGTGGCTTCAGCGGTCCGTCGGGCCAGTAGGTGAATCCGCTGCCGGAGTCGAGTGAGAACCAGGTGATCACCTGTGCCATCTTGATCAGGTAATCGCTGAAACAAGCCGGACTTGCCCATCACGCTGGTGAGCCAGGTCGGCGCGTTCTCGTGCCGCACTCCGCGGAAGCTCGGCGAATCCAGGTGCCCCGGATCGCGATTGGCGCACGGGCCGTTGATGTTGAACAGCATCAGCTGTGGCTTGGCGTATTCGGCGGCCCAGTAGCTCTTGGCCATTTCCAGGAATCGCGCGTTGTAGAAGCAGTCGTGCAGTTCCGGGTAAAGCACCGCGCCGTAGTTGGCAAGATAGCCGCGGAAGGTCGGGGTGAGGAAGAGGTCCAGCGACGGCGTGAACCCTTCGGGAAAGGCGCCGCTCATGGTCGCGATCAGTTCGTCGGCGGACGCGAAGTGTTGCGCGATGATCAGCTTCCACGGACCCTCGGTGCGCACGACGTCGAGCAGGCGCTCGCGTTGATCGTCGGTGTACACGTTCTCGATCTCGCGGGGCGGCGCGGCCGGCCGCAACACGTCGGAAAGCTCCATCCGTCGCTCGTCGGTGAGCATCAACTGTCTCCCTCTGCCGATTCTGCGTTGGCGTGATTGTGCGCGGCGTCAGCGTGCCGCGGCGCTGCCATGACCGGTGATTGGGACGTCAAATCGGATCGGGTGGGCGAACTTCGCCCGCAACAGCGCCCCGACCTCCGCGATGGCCAGCCGGCCGCGCGCCGTGGCGTCGGAACGCATCAGAAAGCCGTGGTACATACCGGGATAACGCGTGAGAGTGGTCTGCACGCCGGCGTCGCGCAGCCGAGTCGCGTATCTCTCACCCCAGTCCTGGATCGGGTCGCAGGCGGCAGTCACCACGATCGCCGGCGGCAACCCGGACAAGTCGGACGCGTAGGCCGGAACGAGGTAGGGGTCGCGCGGCGGCCCCGCGGTCCCGTCGACAGAGTGCGTGCATGTAATCGATGTCGTCGCGCGCCGAGCATCGGGGCGTCGGCGGAGCGCGGTGATTGACGGAGCGGTCATGTCGCGATCCAGACCTGGGTAGAGCAGCACCTGCGCACAGATCGCCGGGCCGCCACGGTCGCGTGCGGCCAGCGCAACCGCCGCCGCCAGCGACCCGCCCGCACTGTCGCCGACTACCGCGACACGGTCCGCATCGACGCCGAGGTCATGTGCGTTGCGCGATACCCAATCGGTCGCGGCGTACGCGTCCTCGAACTGCGCGGGCGGCGGCGACTCCGGAGCCAATCTGTAGTCGACGGCAACGACGGTGGCCGCCGACACCGACGCCAATACCCGGGCCAGCGGTTCAAAAGCATGATTGCGAACCCATGACCAGCCCGCCGCCATGAAAGTAGACCAGCACCGGCTGAACGGAATCCTCTGTGGGACGGTAGATCCGGACAGGAACCGGCCCGGCCGGCCCGGGCATGGTCGCGTCGCTGATGCTGGCCATTGCGGGCATTTCATGGGGCAACGGGGCGGATTCGATTGCGGCGCGCACCGCCGCCAGGCCGCGCTGGCGCATCGGCGGGATTGCTCCGAACGACGCCAACCGCTCGGCGGCGTCGGGGTCGAGTTCCGGTGTCATCTCAGCACCGGATGCCGTTGCGTGGCAAGTGTATTCGCACGGTCTCGCATGGCCGACGCGACGGATTGCTGGGTGAGCAGATAGAAGCGGCCCTCGGCGGCCTGCTCGAACACCGTCTCGGCTGCCACCAGCGGCTCCATGGCCGCGGCTTTGACGTCGAGCATGGCGGAGCGTTGGGCCTCGGCGGCGGCGGCATCGCCTGCGTTGGAGTCGACGCCGCCTGCCGACTCGAAGATATTGGACACCACCGCGCCCGGTAGCACCGCCTGTACGTGGATGTGGTGGCCGTGACCGGCCGTTTGCACATCGAGATGCAGGCATTCGGTCATCGCCAAGACGGCGTGCTTGCTCATGATGTAGGGAGCCTGCAACGGGATTGCCACCACACCGCCGACCGACGACAGGTTCCACACCCACGCTTGCTCGTCGGTGGCCATCATCTTTGGCAGAAAAGCCCGTACGCCGAAAAATACCCCGCTGATGTTGATTTCGACGACCCGCCGCCAGTTCGGTACCGGTGTGTCCCACAGGTAGCCGAACTGTTCGATCCCGGCGTTGTTCACCAGCAGCCGCACCGGGCCGATGTCGCGGTAGACACGGTCGGCGAGCTGCTGGACGGCCTCGGGGTCGCGTACGTCGCAGCCGATGTCTACCGCCGTGCCGCCCGCCGCGCAAAGTTCGTCGCGCAGCGCGGCGATCGCAGCGACGTCGGTGTCGGCCAGCACCACGGCCATGCCGAGGCGGCTGGCGTATCGTGCCAGTCCCGCACCGATCCCGGCGCCGGCCCCGGTGATGACGGCGAGGCCGCCCGAGAATGTTTCGCGTACGCTCACGAACCGGCGGCGCTGTCGACGCTGAGCTGCGACAGCAGGACCGAGTCGGTGGCGTCGAGCACGACGTCCATCTCGGTGAACACCAGCCCAGTAGCCTCGCGGCGGACGCCGACGTTGACGACGCCGCTCGATACCGAGAACGGCACGAAGTTGGCGATTTGATTGACGAGGATGTAGAAGCGTGCGCGGGTCACGTCACCGTCGGTTCCGGTGCGATGAACGTTGGTGGCGTGGTGGCGCAACGGGTATGGGCTCTGCTTGCGATGCTCGGACAGCCATTCCATCACCGCGTCGCGTCCGGTCAGTTCGGGTGACATCAATTCTTCGAAGGGGCTGGCTCCCGAATCGCTGCGGGTCACATAGTGCACATCATCGGCGTAGCTCGCCGCAAGTTCGTCGTAGTGCGCTTCGTCGTAGTGGTACCAGAAGTCTCCGATGAACTCCTGCAGTTCCGGAAGCGTGACGTCGTTGCTCATGTCGGTGAGTCAACGCCGAAAGTGGCACCGATAACCCGCGGGTGCCCGGTCAGTGGAACACCACGTGCCGCGTCACGACCCTACTCGTGTCCCGCTGAGTAGACAGGTGGCCGCTCGCCTCCCGCGCCGGCTTCGATACTCGACGGCATGACCGCCGCCACAGAATCGACGTCGCCCACCGGCCCCGCCGCTGCTGATCCCGGCGAACTGCGGGACAACCTGCGCCAGGCTGACCCGGGCGTGCTGTTGGCGGTGCTCGCTCAGCTCACCGGTGACCCATCGGTGATCGATACCTACGCGCGCAAGATCTCACACATTCCCGATCCGCCCGAACGGGCCGGCGTCACAGACCCCGATACCGCCGAGGCGCTGGTGAACGCCATCGTCGATGCGCTGGATCAGCCGCGGCCCCATGACGCGGTGCCCGCCGACCGGGATCTGTTCGCCCGACTGCTACCGATCGCGCTGGGTTCGGACGTCGATGACGAGCAGGTGGACCTGCTGCTCGAACAGGGGGGGTTTCACCGCTCACAGCCGACGTTGCCGCGCACGGTGCCGATCCCCGAAAGCATCAACATCGCCATCGTCGGGGCGGGTATCGCGGGGATGAGCGTCGCGCTGGCGGCGGCGGCCGAGGGCGTGTCCTACGAGATATTCGACCGCAACGAGGAAGTCGGCGGCACCTGGCTGACCACCACCTATCCGGGCATCGGCGTCGATACGCCGTCGGCGTACTACTCGCTTTCCTGGGAAGTCAACGCCGACTGGACGAGCTACTACCCGCAAGGTGCGGAAT
This sequence comes from uncultured Actinomycetota bacterium, assembly GCA_963849935.1. Lineage (GTDB taxonomy): Bacteria > Actinomycetota > Actinomycetes > Mycobacteriales > Mycobacteriaceae > Mycobacterium. The sequence continues at coordinate 739,465 of CAWKJQ010000008.1, read as the reverse complement.
ATCAACGCTATCTGGTGGCACTGGCCGACAAATACAAGCTGCGCGAGCGAACCCGGTTCGGTACGGAGGTCGAGACGTTGTGGTGGGACGCCGATCGCAACCAGTGGCAGATTCATTCGGTCGATGCCGACGGCCGCCGCGACGTCAGCTATGCCAGCGTCGTGATCACCGCCGCCGGCTACCTCAACCGCCCGCGCTGGCCCGACGTCCCGGGTCGAGAGACGTTCGCGGGCACCAGCATTCACTCGGCTAAGTGGGATCCCTCGCTAAGCCTCACCGGCAAGAAGGTAGCGATCATCGGCGCCGGATGCACGGCGGTGCAGATCGTCGACTCGTGCGTCGACGAGGTGGACCACTTGACGGTGTTCCAACGTCAGCCGCACTGGGTGGCGCCGCGTAAACGGCCCACCGACCAGGTACCCGCCCACCGGCGCTACCTCGGGCGTCACCTGCCTTACTACGCGAACTGGAATCGGCTGAAATCGTATTGGGGCACTGCGGATAACAACTATCCGGTCATTCTGCAGGATCCCGAGTGGGCCAAGGACCACCTGTCCATCTCGGCGGCCAACGACGTGCTGCTGCAGATGTGTCTGGAGTACATCGAGCAGACATTCGGGAAAGACACGGAGCTGGCTCGGAAGGTCACGCCGGACTTCGCGCCGTACGGCAAGCGGATCATCCGCGATCCGGGCGGTTACTACGCGGCGTTGACGCGCGATCACGTCGACGTGGAGGCCGGCGAACCCGCCGCGGTCAACGCGAAAGGTATTGTCACACAGGACGGTCGGCAGATCGATCTCGACGTGATCATCTACGCCACCGGCTACCACCTGGACTTCCTGTCCACAATCGACATCCGCGGGCGTGACGGCAAGAAGCTGATCGACGAATGGGGCGACAGCCCGCGTGCCTACCGAGGCGGCACCGTGCCGGGATTCCCAAACCTGTTCACGATGTCTGCACCGAATTACAGCCCCGGGCACGGTGCCGGCGCGAACTTCTCGATGGAGGTGCTCGCGCACTACATCATCGAATGCCTGCAGTTGATGGCACTGCGCGGCGCCGCCACGATGGAAGTCACTCAACGGGCCTATGAGGACTACGTGGCGGAGATCGACGAGACCATGAGCGGTACGGTGTGGTGCCACACACCGAGTGCGCACACCTACTACCGGTCGGGGTCGGGCCGGGTGGTGGTGGCGACGCCGTATCGGCTGGTCGATGTCTGGCATCAGCATCGTGCGCCGATCGAAGACGATTTCACATTGCGATGAGCCAATTGCTCGCCGGTAAAACGGCTTTGGTCACCGGCAGCAGCCGAGGCATCGGACGCGCGATCGCCCAGCGACTGGCCGCGGAGGGGGCGACCGTCGCGGTTACGGCGCGTGCCAACCAGCCGTCACCGTCCACCCGGGCCGGGATCAGCTCGGCGATACCGGGAACGATCGGGGAGACTATCGCGCTGATCGAAGAGGCCGGCGGATCGGCCTTCGGGTTGACCGCCGACCTCGAGGACGGCTCGGCGCGTGACGGACTGGTCGACGCGGTCCTGGACCGCACCGGCCGCCTCGACATCTTGGTCAACAACGCCGGATTCGCCGACTACTCGGTGATCGAGAACATGTCGCTGGAAACCTTCGACCGGACCATCGAGCACTACCTCCGTACACCGTTCGCTTTGACCAAAGCTGCGCTGCCGCATATGCGCAAACAGGGTGGCGGATGGATTGTCAACATCGGCTCGGTCACCGGTATAGCCCCGGCGCGACCGTACCGGGATTACAACAAAACCTCCGGTGACGTCGTCTACGCGTCGTGCAAAGCCGCCTTGCATCGCTTCACCCAGGGGGTGGCCGCCGAGTTGCTCGACGCCAACATCGCCGTCAACTGTGTCGGCCCGTCGACGGCCGTTCGCACCCCGGGTGCGTCGTCGCTGATCCCGGAGACGTTCTTCACCGAGCCGGTCGAGTATCTGGCGGAGACCGTGCTGGCGATGTGCCATCTGCCGGCCGCGCAGCGCACCGGCCTGGTGGCGTTCAGCCTGCATTACCCGTGGTCGCAACGGCTGGCGGTGAAGAGCCTTGACGGTAAGTCCGAGCTGCCGCGACTGGAGCCGCCGGCATCCGCGAACCCCAATATCCTGGCGGCGGGCCTATAGCGCGAAGTGGGAAGACGCTAGTGTCGCTTGGCCGTTCAGCTGAGGACAGCCGTGTCGGTTCGACAAAAACTGTGGCAGACGCGATCTCGCACAATCACCTCGGGGCATTCGGGATCGAACCAGCGATCGACCCAGGCCCAATGAATGGGATGCATCAAATAAGGACCCAACAGTCCTTCGACGTCGGTGAATTGCTGTTCGAATACGTGAGTCCATTTCGAAGCGCCGGTGGCGCTCTCCACGCGACTCAGTTGCCAAGCGGTGATGGTTTCCACATACCTGGGCAGCAGCCGCAGGTCGGCCTCGAAATGCGCGATGGTCCGCTCCTCGGTGCCGGGCGCCACCCGCAGCAATAGCGTGCGGTACACCGTGCCCGGACTCGCCGCCCGTTCGGTGCTAACCGGGATGCCGGTGTACGTGGCGCCGTTGACATGGCCGACGACGGGATCACCCAGTAGGGTTGTGAGTTGCCTTGCAGCAGAATTCCATTCGTGTTTGTCGGCGAACCGCAGATGCATCAGGATGTCGCCGCCGTTGCGGGTACCGGGTAGGGTCGGTTCCACCAGCACGTGTCGCGCGCCGAGTCGAATTGCGGCGCCGCGAAGCTCGGCCAGCAGCCGATCGTGGGCCTGCGCGCCAGTGCCGGCGGCCACGTCGATCAGGTTGATGACGCTATACATCGCTTAGTTTTTCTACGTCGTCGGCGGCGGCGGCAACACTGCGGGTGCGCTCCACAACCAGGTCGCAGATATCGGTCCACCATTGGCCCACCGCCGGATCGGGCCGGCCGAGCCATGTCATCTGCCACCAGGCCCGCGGGTTCGGCAGTGACCAGATGATGGTGACCGTGTTGTTCTGATCGCTGAACCAGATCGGTGGGCTGATCAGTACTTGCTCCAAGGTCATACCACGCTCGAGCGCCCCGGGCGCGTAACCGGTGAGGTAAGCGTCAACGAATTTGCGGCCGCAGCCCGGGCGGGTGGTCACCCGGTCGATCACGTAGACCCGCCCTTCAGCCATAGGTCCAGGCTATGAAAGTTCGTTATGCACTTCGGCAGTCGTCCCGCTCACCGGCACGATTGCTGGAAGTGGTACTCCATAGCGTCGCGGCTTGGCTCGTCGGGTTGGATCGCCGTTCACGCGTACTGCAAGGCGCGCGGATGCACGGGACGCAGTGGCCGCAGCGGCTGCAGGGTCGGCGCCACCGCGCGGGCCGTCTTCGACGTTGCGCCAAATGCCCATCGCCGTCATCCGGACCGGGGCGGCCAACCGCTGATCGAACATCATGCGATTCATCGGGCCGCACACCGAGACCGCGGCGACGGCCTCACCTGGACTCCCGATCGGCGCTGCGATGCAACCGAATCCGAGCAGCGATTCCTCACGTTCGAACGCGACGCCGTGCGCGCGCACCCGGGACAACTCGACGGCCAGCTGTGAGCCGGTGGCGATCGAGTACTTGGTTCTGCGAACCCGCAGATCCACCGGAACGTCCTCGTCACCGTAGGCCAGGATCGCCTTGCCGACGGCGGTGCAGTGCGCGGGCTGACGGCTGCCCACCCGCGTGGGGATCGGCGCCAGCGGCGAGTCGCCGACCTTGTCGAGGTAGACCACGTCTGGCCCGTCCAGAACCGCGAGGTGCACGACGAGCCCTGTGGCGCGGCGCAATTCGCCCAGCAGCGGGCCGGCGGCGCGCACCAGGCGGTCCTGATGCACGGCCAGCGAGCCCAACTCGACCAAGCGCATGCCCAGCTCGTAGTCGCGGCCGCTGCGGCGCAGCCAGCGCAGCTGCACCAGACGCTCGAGCATCCGGTGCGCCGACGAGCGTGGGAGACCGGTGCGCCGGACGATCTGGGCCAGCGTGAGGCGCCCGGGGCCATCGAATGCGTCCAGGACGAGCGAGATGCGGTCGATGACCGCCGTGGGTGTGGCTGATTCCGCGGTCCCGGGCATCCGGCCCTCCTGGCTGAGATATCTGGCTGGCATATTCCTATTAGGAATACTCCATTCCTACCACATTCCTGTGGCCGCTGTCACACGACGCGCGAAAACCGCCGGACAACGGCGATGTCGGCGGCGAATTTTGATCGGCGGGTCAGCCCTTGGCCGCAGAACGGCCGGCGCGGCGGCCGTAGAAACTGCCGTCACCCAACGAGACGCCGCTGGCGTACCCCCAGGCCGCCAGCCCGGCGGTGCACCGACCGGCGGCGAAAAGACCGGGGATAGGCGCGCCGCTGACATGCAGCACCTCGGCGTCCAGCGTCGTGGCCAGCCCGCCCAGGGTGAAGCCGCCGGTGTTCTCCCGCAGGTCGACCGCGCCGACGGGGGAGCCGATCGGCTTGATCCACTCCGGCTTCTTGTGCAACAGCGGATCCTCGCCGCGCACGGCGCCCTCGTTGTAGGCGGCCACCGTCGCTTGCAGCGACCCCGGCGGTAGCCCCATCTCGCGTTCCAGGTCGGCGACGGTGTCGGCCACCCAGGTCGCCGGGCGCAGCATGAGCTTCGGCGACCACGAGGCCATCGCCTCCTCCTGCGCATCGCCGTCGATGACCAGATAGGCGACATTGTCCTGCTGGTACAGCGTGAGCTGACCGATCCGGCCCGGGTAGGTGTCCTCGGCGACATAACGCTGACCGCGGCCGTTGACCAGGATTCCGCGCACCAGCTGCTGCGGGTCGATGAAGATCGCGACCTCGGTGGCGTCCATATGCGCCAGGTCGGCGCCCAGCGCCTGCGCCATCCGGATCGCCTGCCCGTCGTGCTGCTCGATGGAGGCGGCGGGCCGTCCTGCGATGCGGGGCGCGTACCGCTGGACCATCGCGTCGTTGTAGGCGAAGCTGCCGGTCGCGAGCACCACCCCGGACCGCGACCGGATGTTCATCTCGGTGCCGTATTTGCGCGCGCGGATGCCGACCACCCGGCCGTCGGATTCCACGATCAGCCGCTGCACCCGCACGTCGTAGAGCGCCCGGGCGCCGGCCGACGTTGCGGTCTCCACGAGCGGTTTCATCAACATGTAGCCCGCGCTGGCTTCACCCTGCTTCTTGTTCTGCATCTGCGGGACGTGTCCGCGCGGAGCGGGGGAGGCAATGGTGTTGAACGGGAAGGAGTTTTCGCCGCCGCTGTACATCAGCCCCTGATCGCCCATCGGCTCCCACCCGGGCTCGGAGAAGAACTCCGCCTTGAACGGCACGCCGCAGCCGACCAGCCACTCGAAGTGGGTGACGCTGCCGGCACAATAATCGGCGATCCGGTTCTCGTCCGCGCCGGGTCCCATCGCAACATTGAGGAAAGCCGCCATGTTGTCGACGGAATCGGTCGAAACCACAGGCCTTTTGGATGGGGGTGCCACCGCCGAGGTAGATGAAGCCACCCGCCATCGACGCCGCGCCGCCCCAGGAGCCGGTGCGCTCGAGCACCAACACGTCGGCGCCGGACCGGGCCGCTTCCACCGCCGCGGCCGCACCCGCGACGCCGTAGCCGGCGATGACGACGTCGGCCTCGTCATCCCATGAGGTGATCGAGGACGCCGCAACCGGCGTCACGTCGGATTCGGGCGTCACAGCCGCATGGCCGCGGGCATTTCGCCGACCCACTGGTGTCCCCAGTAGCTGTCGGCGGTGATTTCCTCTGCGGTGTAGTAAGTCTCGTCGACCCGCATCCCGTCAGTGCCGAATTCGATGTCCCAGTCGCCAGGCGCGCGGACGTAGAACGAGACCATCTTGTCGTTGGTGTGTCGTCCCAGGGTGGACGAGAGCTGGAACCCCTCGGCGTTGACCCGGTCCAGCGCCTGCCCGACCGCGTCCAGGGTGTCGACCTCCACCATGATGTGAACCAGGCGCGGGTCGCGCTGGTGTGCGGCCGGGACGATCGCCAAGCTGTGGTGCCGCTCGTTTATGCCGAGGAACCGAACCCGAACCGGGCCAAACTCTTTCGGCAGCGGCACCCGGAACGCGCCGCGGGCGCGGAACCCGAGCACCTCGGTGTAGAAGTCGAACAGCCCGTTGGGGTCGGTGGCCGGCACCACCACGTGGCCCATCCCCTGATCGCCGGTGACGAATCTTGCGCCGAACGGCGTGACGACCGGGCTGTGGTCGAGCACCGCGCCATGGAACACCTCCAGCGTGGTGCCGGCGGGATCCTCGAACGTGATCACCTCTTCGACGCGTCGGGCCTCTGCCTCGTCCGGGGACAGCTGTTTGTACGCCACACCGGCACCCTCGAGGGTGGCCTGCACTCGCTGCAGCGCCGGGTGGTCGCGCACTTCCCAGCCGACGGTCAGCACCCGGTCGGTCTCACCGGGCACCACGATGAGCCGGGCCGCGCGCTCGTCCATCCGCAGATACAGCGCGGACGGGTCGGGCCCCTTGCCCTGGGCGAAACCCAGCACGCCGAAGGCGAACTGCCGCCAGCGGTCGATGTCGTTTGTCGAGATGGTGATGTAACCAAGGCTTTTCAGGTCGCTCACGAATGCGTCTCCTGCTCAGATCAGGGCCCGCAGCGGACCCTCGGGCGGGTCGATGCCGATTGAACTCAGCGCCGACGCGTGATAGGTGGTGCCGGGGACGTGAATGGCATGCATCTGCCCGACGTGCACGTCACGCCAATACCGTTGCAGCGGCTTGTCCATTCGCGCGGCGTTGCCGCCCGAGCGGGCGAAGATCTCGTCGACCGCCGACACGGCTCGCCACACCGCGCGCACCTGGGTGCGGCGGCCCGCCGCCCGGTCGGCGAACGACACCTCCTTGCCGGCGGCGACCATGTCGTAGATGCGGTCGGCGTTGGCCAGCAGCTCCTGGCGGGCCGCGTTGATGTCGGCGGCCGCCTCACCGATCGCGTGCATGACGTAGGGGTCGTCCTTGATCGCGGTTCCGGTGGCGCCGACGCGCTCGCGCTGGTAGTCCAGGTGCGCCGCCAGCGCCCCCTCGGCGATGCCGATGGTGGCCGCGGAGATGCCCAGCGGGAACATCGTCGACCACGGCATCAGATACAGCGGCTCGGTCATGCCGGCCTCGCGCTGTGCGGTGCCGTCCATCACCTTGGTGGCATCCATGGTCCGGTAGCTCGGCACGAACGCGTCTTTGACGATGACGTCCTTGGAGCCGGTTCCGCGCAGCCCCACCACATTCCACGAGTCGTCGACGATCTCGTAATCCTTGCGGGGCAAGATCATGTGCAGCATCTGCGGTGGCATCAACGGGATGCCCTTCTCATCGCCGAGCATGGCCCCCAGGATGATCCAGTCGCAATGGTCGGTGCCGGAGCTGAACTGCCACCGGCCGTTGAAGATATAGCCGCCGTCGACGGGCTTGGCCACGCCCTGCGGCGCGTAGGGGGAGGCCATCCAGGTGTCGACGTCGTCGGCCCAGATCTCGGCGGCGACTTTCGGGTCGGCATAGGCCAATTGGTAGGGGTGCACGCCGACGACGCCCACGATCCAGCCCGCCGCCGGATCCAGCGCCGCGGTGGCCATCGTGGTCTCGGCGAACTCCCGGGGATGGACCTCGAAGCCCTGATACTGCTTGGTCTGCAGCAGCCGGATCAACCCGGCGCCCTTCATCAGCTTGACGGTGTCGTCGGTGAGCCGGCCGATGCGTTCGGCGTCGGCGGCCTGGTCACGCAACTGGTCGGCCATGGCCACCACCCGGTCGAGTACCCGCTCGCTCATATCGTTGTCCTTACGTGTGTGGGCGTAGTAATGGTCTACCGCAGTCGCGGGCGGTCCCAAAGGAAATCCCGATGAGCGGACACCACGGTGGTCAAAATTCGACGTGAACCTCGACGCCGGCCGCCCTCGCCTGGCACGCGAGGATCAGGCCGTCCGCAAGATCCGCCGCAGTCAAGACGTCACACGGGTTCATGTCGACCCGCCCGGCGATCACGGTCGCCACGCACGAGCCGCAGCGGCCCTCCCGGCAGGAGTGGGGCACGGCGATCCCGGCGTCCAGCAGTGTTTCGACCAGCGTCTGTCCCTGCGGCCAGCACAAACGATGCCGCTGACCGTCCAGTTCGACGTTGACATGTGCGACTTCCGGCATGAGCCGATGGTCGCTGACAAAGGCCTGGCGGCCGACAGGCGTGCCCGATGGCCGGGAAATCTCCCGCGAGCCTTCCGGTGACCGGGAGGGCACGCGGTCCGCGGCGGCGAAGGCCTTACGGTGACTGCTTGTGAACGATCACGGCCAACAGACTCTGGACGTCGTCGTGGTTGGCGCGGGGTTCGCCGGCCTGTATGCGCTGCACAAGCTGCGCGGCCAGGGCCTCTCGGTGCGGGTGCTGGAAGCCGCGCCCGAACTCGGGGGCACCTGGTACCACAACCGCTACCCGGGCGCGCGTTGCGATGTCGAGAGTGTCGACTACTGCTACTCGTTCTCCGACGAACTACAGCAGGAATGGATCTGGACCGAGCGGTATGCCACCCAGGCCGAGATCCTCGCGTATCTGAACTGGGTCGCCGACAAGCTCGACCTGCGCCGCGACATCGCGGTGCGCACCCGCGTGGTCTCGGTCCAGCTCGATGAGTCGACGCTGCGCTGGACGGTCACCACCGATGCGGGACAGAGGTTTTCGGCGCGGTTCTGTGTGATGGCGACCGGCCCGTTGTCGGACGCGCTGACCCCGGACCTCCCCGGGCTGAACACCTTTGCCGGCGACGTCCACCACACCGCGCGGTGGCCGCACGAGCCCGTCGACTTCACCGGCAAACGGGTGGCGGTCATCGGCACCGGGTCATCGGGCATTCAATCCATTCCGGTCATCGCCGAGCGCGCCGCCCGCCTCTACGTCTTCCAGCGCACCCCCAACTACAGTGTCCCGGCCGGCAATAGACCGATGTCGGTCGCGGAGCTCGACAAGATCAAGGCGGGTTACGCGCAGCGGCGCGCGCTGTCATGGCGCAGCGGCGGTGGCTCGCCGCACATCACCGCCGCCAAGCCGACGATGCAGCACACCGCCTAGGAGCGTCGCGCGGCGTTCGAAACGCGTTGGCAACAAGGCGGTGTGCTGTTCTCCAAGACGTTCCCGGACCAGATGACCGACCTGGAGGCCAACGAAGAGGCCCGCAGATTCTACGAGGAGAAGGTCCGGGCGGTCATCGACGACCCCGCCGTGGCCGACCTCCTGATCCCCACCGACCATCCGATCGGAACCAAGCGAATCTGCACCGACAGCAACTACTTTCAGACCTTCAATCGGGCGAATGTGTCGCTGATCAGCGTCCGCGCCACCCCGATCGAATCCGTCGAGGCTACCGGAATCAATACCACCGATGCCCATTACGACGTCGACGTGATCGTGCTCGCAACGGGTTTCGATGCGATGACGGGCGCGTTGGGCAAGATCGACATCATCGGGCGCCGCGGCACCGCCCTGCGGGAGGACTGGGCGCACGGGCCGCGCACATATCTGGGCCTGGGCGTCGACGGCTTCCCGAATCTTTTCTTGGTGTCGGGCCCGGGAGCACCCGCTGTGCTGGCGAACATGGTGCTGCACGCCGAGGCTCAGGTGAACTGGGTCGCCGACGCCATCGCCTACCTCGACGAACGCGGGTACGCCGCGCTGGAAGCCACCGTGGACAGCGTGGACGGCTGGGGCGCCGAATGCGCCCGCCGGGCGGAAACGACGCTGTTCACCAAGGCGAACTCGTGGTACATGGGCGCCAATGTGCCGGGCAAGCCGCGTGGCTTCATGCTGTTCACCGGGGGCTTCGCGACATACAACGACATTTGCGCCGAGGTCGCCGGCGCCGGCTATCGCGGCTTCGATCTAATCGAACGATGACGGGATTGCTGGACAAGGTTGTCGTGGTCACCGGTGCCGCCAAAGGGACCGGCCGGGTGCACTGCCAGCGCTTCGCCGACGAGGGCGCCGACGTGATCGCACTCGACGCGGAAGCCGCGGCCGACGAGTTACGAGTACCGCAACCGAAGTCGAGACCCGCGGTCGACGGTGTGTCACCGGCCTGGCCGACGTCAGTGACCTCTCGGCGCTGACCGCCGCCGTCGATGCCGGTGTGGCCGAGCTGGGGCGCCTCGACGTCGTCGTCGCCAACGCCGGGGTCCACCTGCCCGGCGCGCCGGCATGGGAACTCGACCCCCAGGTCTGGCAGCGCACGCTCGACATCAACCTCACCGGCGTCTGGCATACCGTGCGGGCGAGCGTGCCCCACATCGATGACCGCGGTGGCTCAGTGGTCATCATCAGCTCCACCAGCGGGCTGCGCGGCCTGCCCAACACCGCGCACTACACCGCCAGCAAGCACGCGGTGGTGGGGCTGGCGCGCACGCTGGCCAACGAGTTGGGGCCGCGCGGCATTCGGGTCAACACCGTGCACCCTGGCCCGGTCGCCACCCCAATGGTGTTGAACGAGGCCACCTTTCGTCGGTTGCGGCCGGACCTGGACAACCCGACTGCCGCCGATGCGGCGCAGGTGCTGCAGGCGAGGAACCTATTGCCGGTGCCCTGGGTCGAGCCGGTCGACATCGCCAACGCCGTGCTGTTCCTGGCCTCCGACGCCGCCCGCTACATCACCGGCACCCAACTCGTTGTCGACGCCGGCCTGACACAGAAGACGACATGAGCGCGACCCCCGGCGGGCGACTGAAGGACAAGGTCGCCCTGATCACCGGTGCGGCGCGGGGGATCGGCCGCGCGCAGGCGGTGCGTTTCGCGCAGGAGGGCGCCCACATCGTGGCGCTCGACGTGTGCGGCCCGGTCGATACGGTGAGCATCCCGCACAGCACCCCGGCCGACCTCGACACCACCGCATCGCTGGTGCGGGAGGCCGGCGGGTGGGTGCACACCGAAGTCGTCGACGTCCGGGACCTTGACGGTGTGCAGGCCGCCACCGACCGCGGCGTCGAGCGGTTCGGCGGCCTGGATGTGGTGTGCGCGACCGCGGGGATCACCTCCCGCGGCATGGCGGTCGAGATGGACGAAAACGCCTGGCGCACCATGCTCGACGTCAACCTCACCGGCGTGTGGCACACCTGCCGTGCGACCGCGCCGCACCTGATCGCGCGTGGGGCGGGGTCGATGATCCTGACGAGCTCCATCGCGGGGCTACGCGGATTGGTCGGCGTCGCGCATTACACCGCCGCCAAGCACGGTGTGACAGGCATGATGCGCAGCATGGCCAATGAGCTTGCGCCGCATGGTGTTCGGGTCAACTGCGTCAGCCCCACCAACGTCGACACGCCCATGATTCACAACGACGTCGTCAGTACCGCATTTCGCCCCGACCTGGACCGTCCGCCCACGCGCGCGGAGTTCGCCGAGGTGGCCCGCGCGATGAACATGCTCGCCGTGCCGTGGGTGGACGCTGTGGACGTCGCCAATGCCGCGCTGTTCCTGGCCTCCGACGAGGCCCGCTACATCACCGCGATCGTCCTGCCAGTCGATGCCGGGGCCACGCAGCGATGAGGATCGCCGCGCTCGCCATCGCCGCGGCTAGCCGCGCGAAAGGAACGCCAGGACGGTGCTTTCGAACGCCGCCTTGGCCTCGATCATCGCCCAGTGCCCCGAGTTGGGGAAGATGTGCAGCTCCGCATTGGGGATGGTGCGCATCGGGATCAGCGCCATATCCGGCGGGCTCACCCTGTCGTCGCGGCCCCACGTCAGCAGGGTCGGCGCGGTGAGCTTGTGCATCGTCGCCCACGGCAGCGGTCGGTCGGAGGCGTTCAACGCGGCGTTCATCCCGGCGAACGCCGCCTTGCCGTACATGCGTCGCGCCGCGGCCAGGGTGTCCGGGTCGGTCGCCAGCTGCCAGCGTTCCTCGATCAGCTCGTCGGTGACCAGTGCCTGGTCGTAGACCATGGACTTGAGCCAGTCGACCAGCCGTTGCCGAGTGGGGTCTTCGACGAATTCTTGCAGCAGCCGAATCCCTTCGCTGGGGCTGGGACTGAAGATGTTGGTGCCGATTCCGCCGATGGTCACCAGCCGTTCGACGCGGTCCGGATTGTGGGTCGCGAAGTTGATGCCGACGCCACCGCCCATCGAATTGCCGACGATGTGCACCTTGTCGACGCCGAGCGCGTCCAGGAAGGGCGACACGGTGCCGAAGGCGCTCACCATCGGATGGCCACCGAAGTCGTCGCTCACCCCGAAACCGGGAAACTCCAGGATCAGGCAGCGAAACCGCTCGGCGAAAGCGGGCAGCACCCCGCGGAAGTTGCGCCAGCCGGTGACACCGGGCCCGGAGCCGTGCAGGAACAGCAGCGCCGGGCACGACTGTGAGCCGCCGCTGTCGTAGTAGCGCAAAGCGCCCTTTTCCGTGCTGATTTCGCGCAGGTCTAGCGCCGCGATGGTCGTTGGTTCAGGAGTGTCTGCCACGGGTGTCACCCTGCCACGCGGTTGCGGCGAGCATGGACGGGGTTCCGCTGACCGGGCCGATCAGATCGGACGATCGCCCCGTTCGCCGCAACTCAACAGTTCTTTGAGCGCGGCGGGGAACGCGTCGGCGAGGTCCCAGAGTTCCGGAACGAGGTCAGGGCACGACAGGATGCCGATGCCCAGCCGACCGTTGAGCGACATCACGGTGATGTTCAGCGCAGCGCCGGCGATGATCGGCCCGAGCGGGTACATCGCGTCGAGCCGGCAACCCAGGAAGTAGAGCTGTTCTTGCGGGCCGGCGACGTTCGACAGCACCAGGTTGTGTGGTGGCTTGTCGGGCAGCGGGATGTGCGGCAGCAGTTTCATCGCCACGCCGAACATCGTCTGTCCCGCCACTTGCGTCCAGTCGTGCAGCAGACTCGGGCCAAGCGCTGCGGCGTGGTCTTTGGCCGCGGCATTCCCGGCGGCGATGCGGGCCAGCCGCTCGACGGGATCGTCGATGTGGGTTTCGAGCCGGCAGAGCATCCAGGTCAGCTGGTTACGGCCGGGCCGGCTGGAATTGCCGCGCACCGACACCGGCACGCTGGCGACCAGGGGGATACCGGATAGCTCGTCGCGGTCCTGGAAGTATTGCCGCAGCGCCCCGGCGCACAGCGCCGTCACGACGTCGTTGACGGTCACCCCGAATCGGCGTTTGACCGTTTTCACGTCCTCGAGGTCCACGCTGGTCAGGACGACGTTGCGGCGCCGGGTGAACGAGCCGTTGAACTCCGTGGGCGGTGCCGCGAACGGAGCCGCCATGGTCTGCCCACCGCCGCGGGCCCGCAGCAGCGTCTGGGCCAGCGTCAGCGCCGTGGCCGGCACGACTTTGGCCAGCCGCCACGGGCGCAACGCCGCGCCGATCAGCCCGCTGGCGGCAATCTGTAACCCGTTCGCCGCGCCGCTGCGTTGGGCCGGCTCGGGCGGCGCAGCATCCGGCACGGCGCTGGACAATTGCGCCAGCAGGTTGGCACCACCCACGCCGTCGACCACCGCGTGGTGGGCCTTGAGCACGACGGAAAGCGCATCCCTGCCGTGCAGCCCTTCGATCACCCACATCTCCCACAGCGGGCGATCCCGATCCAGCGCCAGCCCGGCGATGTGGCCGCAGATGTCCGCTAATTCTTTCGGTCCGCCGGGTGAAGGCAGGGCGACGCGGTAAAGGTGGCGCGCCAGATCGAACCGATCGTCGTCAACCCACACCGGATGGTCGAAGTTCAATTGGTTGTCGGCCAGCTTGAGGCGGAATTCGGGCACGGCGTCCACCCGCGCCGCCAGCGCCTCCCGGAAGCGGTCGAAGGTGTAACCGCCGGGCATCGTCATGGGTTCCAGCTCCAGGACGCAGCAAACATTCAAGGGCTGCGTCGGTGATTCCAGGTGCAGGAAGAACGCGTCTAACCCACTGAGTCTCTGCATAACTGCTCGTCTCTTTTGCGCGGTCATGACCGCTGGTCACATGACCCGCGGTCATCCCAATGGTCTTGAAGGACGAATGATTCGGGGCGACCGCAATTTTTTGGTGTGTGACTTCTAGCTGTAGCCGTTGAGGCGCTTCCGGCAAACATGGTGTCGCCACATTTATCGAAATCGCCACCCGGCGGACGCCGGCTGCGGCGGTGGGCATCGGTTATCCGCTGGTAGACCGGTTGCCAAGCGGGCCGGCACCGGTTGTCAGCCGGACCGGTCGGCGCCGTCGACGTCGGGCGTGCCCATGTCGGAGCTTATTATCGCCTCGGTAAATCTCGATGGGACAACAAGTTTCGCGTGACCGCGCCGCGGCGAGCGCTGTGCCTCCTAGGGTTGGCCGGCCATCGCGGAGTCGGGTGCCGCCCAGTCGGTCGAGACTTTGCGGTGCTTGATCAACCAGGTGCCGCTCTGCGGCACCAGGATGTCCCGGTACCGGCCGTAGTGGTCGAGACCCATGTGCGTGACCACGGTGAAGTAGGAGTCGACCCTGGCCTGGTCGGGTGCCAACTCAACGAATAACACGTTCGTGAGGTTATGGCGCACAATCGGTTTGACATCGGCGCCGATGGCGATTCTTCCGGTGATACCGCCCAAGAAGGCCGCGATCTCCGATCGCCCGCGCAATGGCTCGAAACCGCGGATCTCGAGCACGCCGTCGGCGCAGAACGTCTCCGCCAGACCGTCGAGCCGGCCGGCGTCGCCGGACCAGTTGTAGCGCGCCAGGGTGTCCCGGATTTGCTCGCGGGCCACCAGTTCCCACATCTCCACCGTCACGACTCCTCGCCCCGACGGACTGTCACCGAACAGTGAACCGAGCCGCATTATCCGAGGTCGGGAATGAATCCCCACCCGCGGCTGTAGATCAACGTATGAAGCTCAACGACGCCGCCCGCGACCTCATCGGCAAGGGTGCGGACGCCACCCTGGTCACCATCAATCCGGACGGCAGCCCCCAGGTGAGCGTGGTCTGGGTCGCGTTGCGGTCGACGCCGGACGGAGACGAACTCGTCAGCGCCCACCTCTCCGAACACAAGAAGGTCCGCAACGTCCGCAACGATCCCCGCGTCGCGGTGACGATCGTGTCGCTCGAGGAGCCGGGGCGGGGGATGCGGCCCTATCTCTCGATCACTGGAACCGGCCCGGATCACCGAGGGTGGCGCCCCCGAGCTGCTCGCGGAGCTCAATCCGGTCCTGGGTGACCCGAACACGAAATTCCCGCCCGACAACGCACCGCCGGGATACCTCACCCACATCCGCATCGACAAGGTTGGCGGCATCGGGCCCTGGGCCGGCTGACCTCGAATCTTGCCACTTCCGCTACCCGGCGTAGCGGAATACAGTGGGTGGATGAAACCGGGCGAAGACGGTACGCACCTGCGCACGTGTCCGTTGTGTGAAGCCATGTGCGGCTTGGAAATTCACGTCGAAGGCGGCAGAGTCAACGGCATCCGCGGCAATCGTGACGACGTGTGGAGCCGCGGACATCTGTGCCCCAAGGGCACCTCGCTTGCCGCCCTGCACGACGATCCGGACCGCATTCGCCAGCCGATGATCAAGGTCGACGGGCACTGGCAAGAAGTCACGTGGGACGCGGCGTTTCGCCGATGCACCGAGTTGCTGACGCCGGTGATCGAGAAGTACGGCATCGGCGCGGTCACCGCCTACACGGGCAACCCGCTGGCGCACTCGTTCTCGCTGGCCCGCTATGCCGGCGTGCTGATGGGCATGTCGGGCATGCCGGTCACGTATTCGCCGGGGACGGTCGACCAATGGCCGAAGAATCTGTCGTCGCATTTGATGTACGGCCTGTGGTGGAACTTCCCGGTGCCCGACATCGAGCGAACCGACCTGCTGGTGATCATGGGCGCCAACCCAGCGGCGTCGCAGGGTTCACTGTTGGCCGCGCCCAACGTGATGGGTCTGATCGACGGAATTCGCAAACGCGGCAAGGTCATCGTGATCGACCCGGTGCGCACGCTGACCGCCGCGCGCGCCGACGAGTGGCTTCCCATCGTGCCGGGTACCGACGCGGCGCTGCTGCTGGCCGTCGCGCACACCCTCTTCGACGAAGACCTCGTCAAGCCGGGGCCGCACGTCGACGGCGTCGACACGATGCGGCGCGCCGTCGCGGACTGGCCGCCGGAGCGGGTCAGCGCCGTCACGGGCATCGACGAAGACCGCATTCGCCGGCTGGCCCGCGAGCTCGCCGGCACCGAGAGGTCGGTGGTGTACGGCCGAATTGGCCTGTGCAACCAGGAGTTTGGCAGTCTTGCCAGCTGGCTGGTCGACGTCATCAACATTCTCACCGGTCATTTCGACGTTCCCGGCGGGGCGATGTTCCCCAAGCCGGCGGCCTGGTCTATCACCACCGCGCCACTGCCCGGGCTCGAGGACGGTGCGCCGGAATTCGGTCGTTGGCACACCCGGGTGCGCGGCGCCAAGGAGGTGCTGGGTCAGGCGCCGGTGTCGTGCATGGCCGAAGAGATCGCCACACCGGGCGATGGGCAGCTCAAGGCGCTGATCACGGTGGCGGGCAATCCGGTGTTGTCCACCCCGCCGGCGACAAGCTCGACGAAGTGCTGCCGATGCTGGAAGCGATGATCTCCGTTGATCTTTGGCTCAACGAGACGACGCGGCACGCCGATGTCATCCTGCCCGGGCTGTCGCCGCTCGAGCAGCCGCACCACGACGATCTGATCCTGCTCTTCGCCATCCACAGCATCGCGAATTATTCGGCCCCGGTGTTCGATCCGGGTCGACCGCCCGCACGAATGGGAAATACTGATCCGGCTGACCGGCCTGTGCACCGGCACCCCAGCCGAGGATGTCGATGTCGCGGCAATCGACGACGGCTTCTTCGACTACCTGGCCTTCACCCGCGGCCTCGACGGGGCTCAGATCCGCAAGCTTACGAGCACGGCGGACCGGAGCGAATGCTCGACCTCACCTTGCGCACCGGTCCCTTCGGCGACCAATACGGCGAGAACCCGGGTGGGCTCACCCTGGACATGCTCAAGGCCAACCCGAACGGTATCGATTTCGGGCCCATGGTGCCGCAGCTGCCCGACCTGCTCGCGACCTCCGACAAGAAGATCCGGCTCGCCCCGCAATACCTGCTCGACGACCTGCCGCGGCTGGCCGCGCGCATGGAGCGGCCGGCCGAGCCACTCGTGCTGGTGAGCCGCCGGCACCTGCGATCGAACAACACCTGGCTGCACAACGTGCCCGCGCTGATGAAGGGAAAAGATCGGTGTACGTTGCTGATCCATCCCGGCGACGCCGCCCGGTGCGGCATCACCGACGGCGACATCGTGACGGTCAAATCGGAGGCCGGCGAGATCAGGGTTCCCGTCGAGGTGACCGACTCCATCAAGCCCGGTGTCGTCTCGATGCCCCACGGCTGGGGACATGGCAAGCCGGGCACCCGCATGTCGGTGGCCAACAACACACCCGGCGCGAACACCAATGTGCTCTCCCCACCGACGTTTATCGACGAGCCCTCCGGCAATGGGGTGCTCAACGGCATCCCGGTCACGATCATCGACGATCAAGCCCGCTTCCGGCCGGCGCCGGCTCCCTGACACACGGCTCCGCGTTTTACCTAGTCCCACAAGGGGTTTGACCGTCGACGGCCCGACTGGTAACCGTTCCTCGCACCCCGTGTAGGCGATGTCCCGTTGTGGTTCAACTCACTTCGGCGCTCATCCGGTGAACCTTTACCCGGTGGCCGTCGTCGGCATGGGCATGACTGCAACAACATATTCCACATTGCCGCATCAGGCTGCGGGCCGAGATTGCGGTGATCCACGGATCGCCGGTACCGCGGTGGCTTTCACGTCGCACCGCTACAACCAGGAAGAAGTCGCGAGCGAACTCACGGAGTTGACCGATCCGGGTTTCCTGCGATTCGCGCAAACCGCCGGCGTCGACCAACGCAGCCTCGCGCTACCGCTGTCGCGTTACCCGAGACTGAGCGGCTTCACCGAAGCCAACGATGCGTACCTCGAAGTGGCCGTCGATCTGGGTGAGCGGGCGATCAACTCGGCCCTGCAGGCCGCCGGCGTGGCAGCTCACGAGGTCGACACCATCGTGATGGTTTCCAGCACCGGAATTGCCGTGCCCACCATTGACGCACGACTGATGACGCGAATCGGGTTGCGGCCCGACGTCAAACGCGTACCGCTGTTCGGGCTCGGCTGTGTGGCCGGCGCTGCCGGGATGGCGCGCGTCCACGACTATCTGCACGGTTACCCCGACCATGTGGCGGTGTTGCTGTCGGTCGAATTGTGCTCACTCACGCTGCAGCGTGATGACACCTCGATCCCCGCCCTCATCGGGGTGTCCCTGTTCGGTGACGGCGCCGCTGCCGTGGTCGTGACGGGCGCCGCTCGAAATCCGCCGTCCCACAGCGCAATAGGCCCACGCATCCTGGCGACCCGTAGCCGCGTCGTCCCGGAGACCGTCGACGTGATGGGGTGGAACGTCGGCTCCAGCGGATTCCAGCTGGTGATGTCGCGTGACGTCCCGAAAATGGCTGACGACTACCTGCGCGGCGAGGTGGACGCGTTCCTGGGCGGCCACGGGCTGTCCATCGCCGACATCTCGGCGTGGGTCTGTCATCCCGGCGGCCCGAAGGTCCTCGACTCGATCGAGAACGCGGTGGGCCTGCCGGCCGAAGCGCTCGCACACAGCCGAAACTCCATGCGCGAGAACGGAAACATTTCGTCGGTGTCTGTGCTGGACGTCCTGCGGCGCACGGTCGCCGAGCCGCCGCACGACGGCGCCTTCGGAGTGATGCTCGCGATGGGTCCGGGTTTCAGCTTCGAGCTGCTCCTGCTTCAGTGGTGACGGCAGACATCGACATGTTCTATTACCTGTTCATCGTCGCTATCGGAGCCGAACGTCTGGTCGAGTTGCTAGTCGCCCGGCGAAACGCTAATTGGTCAATGGCGCACGGGGGCAAAGAGTTCGGGGGCGATCACTACCCGGCGATGGTCAGCATGCATGCCCTGCTACTGGTTTCGTGCATCGTGGAGACCTGGAGCCTGGACCGGCCGTTCATCGGATGGCTGGGCTGGCCGATGCTGGCCGTCGTCGCGCTCAGCACGGTCGTCCGTTGGCGCTGCGTCAGGGTGCTCGGCAAGCATTGGAATCCAAGGCTCATCGTGATCCCCGACGCGCCGTTGGTGCAACGCGGGCCGTACCGCTGGATGCGCCACCCGAACTACACCGCGGTCGCCGCCGAGGTGGCCGCGCTGCCGTTGGTGCATTCCGCGTGGCTCACCGCGATCGTGTTCAGCGTGGCCAATGCCGGGGTGCTCAACGTGCGCATCCGCGCGGAGAATGCCGCGCTGGGTTATGCCTGATCACGGCGCGATGGGCCGATTGGTCCACTGACGGTCGGGCCGCCGCGTCGAGCGGAACCATCCGCCGGCCGCGCCCGTCCCGCCGTCGGTGGGGATGGTGTGGCCGGTGACGAACGCCGAGAGGTCCGAGGCCAGAAACAGGATGACCCGGGCCTGGTCCTCGGGCAGGCCCATCCGCCCGACCGGAACCCACCGCGGCCACTGCTCGTTTTCCTCGGCCGTAAGCCATTGCGAATAGGGCACTTGCAGGGATTCGGTGACGTCGGGTGCGATGGCGTTCACCCGCACCCCGTCGTTGCCCACCTGGACGGCGAGGCTGCGGGTGAACGCGATTACGGCGGCCTTGAAAGCGGCGTACACGGGATCCTCCGGATAGCCCCGCAGCCCCTCGACAGACGAGACGTTCACGATCGCGCCGGCTTGCCGCTCAACCATCGTCGGGAGGAACGCGTGGGTGAGTAGGAAAACGTGGTGCAGGTTGATCCGGTAGAGGTCATCCCACAGCTGCGGGTCGGTCTCGACGAAGTTGCCGGGGTGGCGCAGCCAGTGGCCGACGTTGTTGACCAGCACGTCGACCCGATCGAACCGATCGAGGACCGTCCGGGCTAAGCCGGGCGACCTGATCGGGATCGCGCACGTCGGTGCTCACCGCCAGGGCCGACCCGCCGGATTCGATGATCGCGGTCGGCCGTCGTGTCGGCAAGGTCAGCGTCGTTATCTGCGATGACCACATGCGCGCCGTGTTCGGCGAACAACCGTGCGGTCGCCGCGCCGATACCGCCGGCGCCGCCCGTGACGACCGCCACCCGGTCGGCCAGGAGCGAATCAGGGTGGTTGGGATGTGCCATCGCTCATATATACGGGCCGCTCGGCGACCTCGGCAACAGCCAATGCGGTCCGTCTGAGCCCGCGCGGTTACCGCAAGAGAGATAAATGAGTAGTACCCATCGCTGGAGCCAGCAAACGTGATGTACGCAACATTTCTTACGCGTTAATTTCCCGTTAGCTCTCGCTGCAGAGGCGGGTATCCGCCCTCCACTTAGGAGGTTGAAACCCAATGGCGAGTACAACCGAACCGGCCTACATTTTGCCGAGCGTGGCGATTACGCGCCGTGTCCATCATCGCCATAGCCCGCAGTCGGTGGCGGTAGGGCTCGCCAGTCGGCTGATCGTGAAGAACACCGTCCGCGCGTGGGCCATGACGCCGAACCTGCGCTGGCCGTTCGAGTTCGTCGACGGTGTCGCGGGATTGGTCCCGCAAGTTCGAGTCCCGGGCGAAAATCGAACGGGTGCGGCTGGACCATTGCGCCGCCGAGTGGGTTCGGGCTCCCGGCGTATCGGGGGACCGGGCCATTCTGTATATGCATGGTGGCGCGTTTCTCACCTGTGGCCTCAACACCCATCGCTCGATGGTGGCCCGCCTGTCCAAGGCGGCCGATGCCCCCATCCTGACGGTCGCATACCGGAAGTTGCCGAAACACCAGATCACCGATGCCATCGACGACGGGATCAGTGGTATGCGATGGCTGCAGGATCGCGGCTTCGACGGCGACCAGATCGTCGTGGCCGGCGACTCGGCCGGGGGCTACCTCGCGTTCATGACCACCCTTCTGGCGATCAATGACGGCATCATGGAACCTGCGGGCGTAGCGACCATCTCACCGTTCACCGACGCGGACCCGATGCGAAAGCTCAAGCACCGCAACGCCCGTAAGTGCTCCATGTTCACCCGCCGCGCTTTCTCGATGTTCGCGCAATATCTCAGCAACGCACAGGTTTTGGAAGGTCGGGGTGATTCCACCGTCGCCTCGCCGGTCGACGCGGACCTGTCCTCGATGCCGCCGGTCACCATTCACGCGAGCTCGGACGAGTTGTTGCTCGCCGACGCCGAATTGATGGCGAAACGCCTGGAAGCCAGTGGCATCCATTGCGATCTGCACCTGTGGGACGGACAGATTCACGACTTCCCGATAGCGGCCGACATCTTGCCCGAGGGCAGGCGGGCCCTCAAGTACGTCGGGGATTTCGTCAAGGACGTCACCGCCGCCCGCAGCAAGATCCCGAGCGTACGCAGTCTGCGCAACGCAGCAGTTGCGGGTTGAAGCCGAAAGTTATTGCACCGCAAGCCGGTTCGCCAGCTCATTGCTTTTGCCGCTTTGATGAGGCCGCGTCCTCTGCCGCCGCTCGAGCCTGCCGCGACGTCGGGTGACCCCGTTCCGCGGCGAAGAACCGGGCGCATAAGTTGCGCCGCTGCCGTTACAGTTGGTCCTGATGAGCCCACCAGCCCCGCCTGCGCTGACCGTGCGGTACGAGGGAGCCGAGCGCACCTTCGCGCCAGGCAACGATGTAGTGATCGGGCGTGACCTCCGCGCCGACGTCCGGGTCGCCCACCCGCTGATCTCCCGCACCCACCTGATCGTGCGATATGACCAGGGCCGCTGGATCGCCATCGACAACGGCAGCCTCAACGGCCTTTATGTCCACAACCGCCGCGTCCCGGTCGTCGACATCCAGGACGGCCTGCGGATCAACATCGGCAATCCCGACGGCCCGGCACTGACCTTCGAGGTCGGCCGCCATCAGGGCTCGGCCGGCCGGCCCCCGCTGACGACGTCGATACCGATCGTCAGCAACCCCAGCGAACCGCTGGCGCGGGCACCGCAGAACCAGCCGATCGGCACGCAGTGGCCCGACCAGTCCCAGCAGCCCGCGTCGGCCTCGCTCCGGCACCCCGGCCATCCGCCTACCGCCACGCAGCCGAGCCAGCCGGCCGGCGGACCCACGCCGGGCTACCCGTCCGGGCCGCAGCCGCGATACCCGACCAGCGGTCTACCGAGCGCCCCGCCCAGCGGGCCCCAGCACGCGCCGCATATTTACCGGACGCCGTCGGCGCACGCGGTGCCGCCGACCAGCGCGGAGCCGGCCGACGCCCCAGACGGGACGCATCGGGGGTGATTCCTCGGTCATCGCGACGTCGATGATGAAGATCCTGCGGCCGGGCAGGGCGGGCCTCGACGCGCCCGGCGCGATCAAGATCGGCCGCGCCAACGACAACGACATCGTCATTCCCGAGGTGCTGGCATCGCGCCACCACGCGACCCTGGTTCCGACGCCCACCGGCACCGAGATCCACGACAACCGCAGCATCAACGGCACCTTCGTCAACGGCGCGCGGGTCGACTCGGCCGTGCTGCACGACGGCGACGTCGTCACGATCGGCAACATCGACCTGGTCTTCCACGGCGGCACCCTGGCCCGCCGCGACCAGACGGCGACCGCGACGCGTACCGGTGGCCTCGACGTGCGCGGGGTGACCTGGACGATCGAGAGCAACAAAACGCTGCTGGACAACATCTCGCTGACCGCGCTTCCCGGCACCCTGACGGCGATCATCGGGCCTTCCGGCGCGGGCAAGTCGACCTTCGCCCGGCTGGTCGCCGGCTACACGCACCCGACGACCGGGACCGTGTCGTTCGAGGGCCACAACATCCATGCCGAATACGCCTCGCTGCGCAGCAGGATCGGGATGGTGCCCCAGGACGACGTGGTGCACGGGCAGCTGACCGTGCAGCAGGCGCTGATGTACGCCGCCGAACTGCGGCTGCCGCCGGACACCACGAAGGACGACCGCGCCCAGGTGGTGGCCCGGGTGCTCGAAGAACTCGAGATGACCCAGCACCTGCACACCCGGGTCGACAAGCTGTCCGGCGGTCAGCGCAAGCGCGCGTCGGTGGCGCTCGAGCTGCTCACCGGGCCGTCGCTGCTGATCCTCGACGAGCCGACCTCCGGGCTGGACCCGGCGCTGGACCGGCAGGTGATGACCATGCTTCGGCAGCTGGCCGATGCCGGCCGCGTGGTGCTGGTGGTCACCCACTCGCTGACCTACCTGGACGTCTGCGATCAGGTATTACTGCTGGCGCCCGGCGGCAAGACCGCGTTCTATGGCCCGCCCAGCCAGATCGGCGCGGCCATGGGCACCACCAACTGGGCCGACATCTTCAGCACGGTCGCCAACGACCCTGACGGGTCCCGGGCTCGCTACCTGGCCCGGACGGGCCCTCCGCCCGCTCCGCCGCCCGCGGAGAAACCCGCCGAATTGGGCGATCCCTCGCACACCAGCCTGTTCCGCCAGTTCTCCACGATCGCCCGGCGCCAGATGCGGCTGATCGTCTCGGACCGCGGCTACTTCGTCTTCCTCGCGCTCCTGCCGTTCATCATGGGGTCGTTGTCGATGTCGGTGCCCGGCGACGTCGGGTTCGGGATCCCGAACCCGATGGGTGCCGCGCCCAATGAGCCCGGACAGATCCTGGTGCTGCTGAACGTCGGCGCGGTGTTCATGGGCACCGCCCTGACCATCCGCGACCTGATCGGTGAACGCGCCATCTTCCTGCGCGAACAGGCGGTCGGCCTGTCCACGTCGGCGTATCTGTTGGCCAAGGTCTGCGTGTACACGGTCTTCGCGATCGTCCAGTCGGCGATCGTCAGCGTCATCGCGGTGCTCGGCAAGGGCGCCCCCACCCAGGGCGCCGTGGCGCTGGGCAAGCCGGCTCTGGAGCTGTTCGCCGACGTCGCGCTGACGTGCGTCGCGTCGGCGATGCTGGGGCTGGCCCTGTCGGCCGTCGCCAAGTCCAACGAGCAGATCATGCCGCTGCTTGTGGTGGCCGTCATGTCGCAGCTGGTGTTCTCCGGCGGGATGATCCCGGTCACCGCGCGCGATCGGGCTCGACCAGATGTCGTGGGCCACACCGGCGCGGTGGGGATTCGCGGCGTCGGCTTCGACCGCCGACCTGACCAAGTTGGTGCCCGGCCCGCTTATCCCGAAGGACTCGCACTGGCAGCACACGCCCGGCGACGTGGTGGTTCGACGTCGGCATGCTGTTCGTGATCAGCGCCGTCTACCTCGGCTTCGTGCGCTGGAAGATCCGCCTCAGGGGCGGCTGAAGCCGGTCAGGCGCCCTTGCGGACCAGCTGCTCGGCCGCGGCACGCATACGGTCGGAAAGTTGCAGCAGATCATGCTCGCCCACGCCCAACGGCAACGTGTACGCCAGCTGCCGCAATTCGACGGCGTAGTTGCGCAGATCTTCGCGGAGGCGCATCTCAACAGTGGGCATGACTTCTCCCTGGGTATGGGCAGAATGCCTGGTCCGCGTCGACCAGCCGATCTGAAAATTTTCGCAGCCCGTCCCGATAACCGCGAGAGCGCCGAGGTTATTTAACGGGAGTTTGACAGCGCATTTACAGTTCGCGCACCGGCCTGGCTGCGCTGGAGCATCGACGCAACCCCCGAAATTCCCAGCGCCATCTCGCCGTGGCGTTACGCTGACCACGCTCGGTGAAAAATATGCGGGAAAGGCACAGGCGCCGGAATGGATTTCGAGCTCGACGCTGGGCAGCGCGCCTGGCTCACCGAGATTCGCGAATTCCTGCGCGACAACGTCACCCCTGAATTGCTCGACGAGCTCGCCGAGCACGACCTGGAATTTCCCGACGGCGAGGTGGTGCGGTTCCGGCGCAAGATCGGGGCCAAGGGCTGGTTCGGGCTGAACTGGCCGCGCGAGTACGGGGGACTGGGGCTCGGCGCCATTCACCTGCATCTGCTGATGAGCGAGTTCGAATACTGGGGCGTGCCCGGCCCGGATCTGACGGTGACGTCGGTGGCGCCGATGATCATGCGGCACGGCACCGAGCGCAACAAAACCGAATGGCTGCCCCTGATCGCCAGGGGTGAAATGATCTGCGCCGTCGGCTATTCCGAGCCAGAGGCCGGAACCGACCTGGCCAGCTTGCGCACCACCGCCACGCGCGACGGCGAAGAATGGGTGATCAACGGCACGAAGATCTGGAACAGCGGCGCGCAGCGCGCGACGCACGAATGGCTCTGCGTCCGCACCGATCCGAGTGGTGCCCGGCATCGCGGCATCTCGGTCATCATCGTGCCCGATCGACAGCCCGGGCGTCGAAATCCGCCCGCTGTACGCATGGTCGGGCTATCGCACCAACGAGGTGCACTTCCGCGACGTGCGGGTGCCGGTCACCAACCTGGTCGGCGAGGTCAACCGCGGCTGGACCTACATCACCGGTGCGCTCGATCTCGAACGCGGGGCGCTGACCAACGCCGGCGACCTGCGCCGCGCGGTCGAGCGAGTTGCACCAGCTGGCGCAAAGGCCGCGGCGCGACGGGACCGTGCCCGCCCACGATCCCGTCGCTTCGCCGCCGGCTGGTGCAGGCCGAGGCCGACGTCGCGGTGGCCACCCTGATGGGTTACGAGGCGGCATCGATCCTCGACAGCGGCGTCATACCCAGTGTCGAGGTCAGCGTGGAGAAGGTGTTCACCAGCGAGCTGCGCCAGCGCATCGCCGACCTGGCGCTCGACATCCTCGGCCCCGACGGCTTGTTGGCGCATCGCAGCGAACGGGCGCCGCTGGCAGGCAAATTCGAGCGGCTCTACCGGGCCGCCCCGCTGATGCGCTTCGGCGGCGGCACCAACGAGGTGCTGCGTGACATCATCGCCCAGCGCGGGCACGCAATGCCCTCCTATGGACGCTGACTCAGGGCGCTCGCACACCGCAGATGAAGACGATCCCCACCGCCGAACAGCGCGAGTTCGCCTCCGCGCTACGCGCACTGCTGGCCGCCGAAAGCCCGGTCGATCTGGTGCGCGCGCTCGACGAACCCGGCGCGGACCGCGGCACGCCGGCACTGTGGAAGGCGCTGGCCGATGCCGGCGTCTTCGGACTCGCGATCGCCGAGGAGTACGGCGGCGCCGGCGGCTCGCTCGACGACCTCGCCGTCTTCTACACCGAAGCCGGCCGCGCGCTGTGCCCGACGACGGTGCACAGCAGCATTCTGGCCGCGCTGGCCATCGACCAGCTCGGCTCCCCGGACGACAAGGCCCGCTGGCTGCCGCCCGTCGCGTCGGGGAATATCCGGGCCACCACCGCGCTGTACAACGCCCGCGACGCCGCCGTCGTCACCCCGGCGCTGCGCGCCGATCCGGCCGCGGGACACTGGCGGCTCGACGGAACCGTGGACTACGTCCTCGACGCCGACGTCGCCGACCTCATCGTGGTGTCGGCCGCGGCGGACGAGCGCACGCTGGCCTTCGTCGTCGACGTCCGCGACGCTCAGCATCGAACCGCTCGACATGGCCGGTGGCATCCGCGCATTCACGGTGCGCTTCGACAACGTCAACGGCCGCCGCTGCGCTCGACGGGGTCACCGCACCGGCGCTGCGCCGGCTGGCCAATACCGCCGTGGCGCTCGGGTCGCTCGACCTGGTGGGTGTCGGCGAGGCCGTGCTGGACCGCACCGTCGACTACACCAAGTTGCGTCACCAGTTCGGCCGGCCCATCGCGTCGTTCCAGGCCGCCCAGCATCTCGTCGCCAACATGCACATCGCCTTGGCGGCAGCGCGATTGGCCGCGCATGCGGCGGTGTTCTGGCTGGGACGCGGTCGCATCGCGAGCCAGGGAGACGGCGATCGCGCGCATGCACGCGGCCACCGCGGCGCGGCTGATCACCTTGGACGCCCATCAACTGCACGGGGGCATGGGATACGTCACCGAGACCGACCTGCATCTGTGGAGCGAGCGGGCACGGTTCGGCTCGACATTCGGCGGCGGAGCCGACGTCGCGGCGGGCTGGCTTCAGCAGAGCATGCACGACGACGAAGAGGAGCGCCCTTGAGCCAGGACAGCTTGATCGACGCGGAATCGGCGTCGCGCGTGGGCACGGTCGCCGCGACGGCGACGGGCGAGGTGAACCGGCGCGACTGGCAACGGTGGGCCGCGGCGGTCGGTGACCACAACCCGCTGTATTTCGACCCGGATTACGCCAGGGCCAATGGTTTTCGTGACATCATCTGTCCTCCGCTGTTCCTGCAGTACGCGGTCCTCGGCGTATCGCCGCTGCAGTCGCTGCGCCCCGACGGATCCTCCGGCGCGGTATCCGGCAGTCTGGCGTTTCCCCGCGCCCCCAAGCGGATGGCCGGAGGCGAGAGCTTCACGTTTCACCTGCCCGCCTATCACCGCGACGAGATCGAGATGGTCCGCACCATCGAGTCGATCGTCGAAAAGCAGGGCCGCTCCGGCAGATTCGTTCTCGTCACCTGGCACACGGTGTACCGCAACCAGGATCGCGACCTGCTGGCCGAAGCGTCGACGTCGATGATCGCCCGGCCCTAGGAGTGCGCCATGACCGACTCGCAGGTGTTCGACCAACCGTTTTTCGACGACATCGCCGTGGGCGAGCACATTCCCACGTTGACCGTCACCGTCGACGAAACCCAGATGTTCTTCTTCAGCGCCGCCACCTACAACGGCCACCGCATTCACTACGACAAAGAGTGGGCTCGCGACACCGAAGGGTACGACGACGTCCTGGTGCACGGCCCGCTTCAGGCGGCGTTGCTGGCCCGCGCCCTCGGCGACTGGATCGGTGGGCGCGGCCGACTGGTGTCCTTCTCGGTGCAGAACCGGGCGATCGCCTATCCCGGCGAGTCGCTCAGCTTCGGCGGCGAGGTCACCGGCAAGCGCGCTGAGCGACACGGGGACCGGGCTGGTCGATCTCGTCATCGCCGGGCGCCGCGACGACACGATCCTGATGCCCGGGATGGCGACGGTCGAACTGCCGATGCGCGGAGCCCAGCCATGACCGGGCTGCGTGGCGAGGCGGCCATCGTCGGAATCGCGGAGTTGCCCGCCGAACGCCGTCCCGCCCGGGCCGCCGCTGTTCACCCTCGACCAGTACGCGGCGCTGGCGAAGATGGTGATCGAGGACGCCGGAGTCGATCCCGGCCGTGTCAACGGCCTGCTGACCCACGGCATCGCCGAATCGGCCATGTTCGCACCGGCGACCCTGTGCGAATACCTGGGCCTCGCACTGGATTTCGGAGAGCGAGTCGACCTCGGCGGGGCGACCTCCGCCGGAATGATCTGGCGCGCCGCGGCGGCCGTCGAACTCGGCATCTGCGACGCGGTGCTGGCCGTGGTGCCCGGGTCGGCGTCGGTGCCGCAGTCCCAGCGACGACCCCCGCCCGACCCGAATTGGTATGGGGCGTCGTCGAACAACTATGGCTCACCGCAGGCCGAATTCGAGATCCCGTACGGCAACGTGGGCCAGAACGCGCCCTACGCGCAGATCGCCCAGCGCTATGCGGCCGAATTCGGCTACGACGCCGGCCGCGGTCGCCAAGATCGCCGTCGACCAACGCACCAACGCGTGTGCGCATCCCGGCGCGGTGTTTCACGGCACGCCCATCACGGTGGACGACGTACTGGACAGCCCGATGATCGCCGACCCGATCCACATGCTGGAAACGGTGATGCGCGTGCACGGGGGAGTGGGCGTGCTGATCGCCAACGCCGACATCGCCCGCCGCGGCCGCCACCGCCCGGTGTGGATCACGGGCTTCGGCGAACACATCGCCTTCAAGACCCCGACCTACGCCGAGGACCTGCTGTCCACACCGATCGCGCGCGCCGCCGACCGAGCCTTCGCGATGGCCGGGCTGAACCGATCCGACGTCGACGTCGCGTCGATCTACGACTGCTACACCATCACGGTGCTGATGAGTCTGGAGGATGCCGGGTTCTGCGCGAAAGGCGAAGGCATGAAGTGGATCAGCGAGCACGACCTGACCTATCGGGGCGACTTCCCGCTCAACACCGCGGGCGGTCAGCTGTCCTTCGGTCAGGCCGGCATGGCCGGTGGCATGCACCACGTGGTCGACGGCGCCCGCCAGATCATGGGCCGGGCCGGCGACGCGCAGGTGCGCGACTGCCACACCGCGTTCGTCACCGGCAACGGCGGCATCATGAGCGAGCAGGTCGCGCTGCTCATGCGGGGGGACTAGCGATGAGCTCCGGCAGCGCCACCCCGTGCCCGAACCCACCCCGGTCTCGCAGCCCTTCTGGGACGGCCTGGCCCAGCACCGGATCCTGGTGCAGTACTCGCCGTCACTGCGGCGCTACGTGTTCTATCCGCGCACCCTTGCCCCCGGAACGCTGGCCGACGACCTGGAATGGCGCGAGATCGACGGTGCCGCAACGCTGTACACCTTCACGGTCGCCCGCCGGCCCACCGGGCCGCCGTGGGCCGACGCGCTGCCCCAGTTGCCCGCGGTGGTGCAGTGGGATGCCGGCCCGAAATTCAGCACCGAGCTGGTCGACGTCGACCCCGGCGACATCCGCATCGGAATGCGGGTCGAGCCGGTGTTCTACGATCTGCCTGACGAGGGCATCACCCTCCTGAAATATCGGCCCGCATGACCTCAACGGCGAGGTCGGAGGTGCACATGGAAGATCCGCTCAACGGCGTGGTGCAGGCGATGCTCGACCAGTTGAACGCCGGGTTCCCCCGCGTCGAGAACATGACCGGCGCCGCAGGCGCGCGCCGCGGTGGCCGAACGACGGATGCCGGTCAACAACCTCGACGATGTCCACAGCACCACCGACCGCGTGGTTGCGGGGCCCGGCGGCGACATCCCGGTGCGCATCTACCAGCCGCACGGCGAGCCGTCGAAGGACCGCGCCGCGATCGTGTTCTACCACGGCGGCGGATTCGTGTTCTGCGACATCGAGTCTCACGATGGGTTCTGCCGGGCGATGGCCCGGGCAGCCAAGCCGTCGTCGTCTCGGTCGACTACCGCCTGGCCCCCGAACATCCCGCCCCGGCGGCGGCGCTCGACGCGCTCGCGGCGTTCTGCTGGGTGATCGAGCACGCCGACGAGCTGGGCATCGACCCGGCGCGCACCGCGGTCGCCGGTGACAGCGCCGGCGGCAACCTGGCCGCGGTCACCGCCATCCTCTGCCGCGACCGCGGCGTCACCCAGCCCGCCGCGCAGCTGCTGATCTACCCGGCGATCGATCCGTCGCTTCGACACCGACAGCTATCACCGTTACGGCACCGGCTACTTCAACACCCGCGCCGCGATGCAGTGGTACTGGCACCAATACCTGGGCGCGCAAACGGTTTTCGACCCGCCCTATCTGGTGGCTCCGGCCCGCGCGGATTCTCATGCGGGCCTGCCGCCGGCGGTGATCGTGACCGCCGGGCTCGATCCCCTGCACAGCGAGGGATGCGACTACGCACGCCGGTTGCGCAACGCGGGAGTGTCGGTCGTGCATCGGGATTTTCCCGGACTGTTCCACGGCTTCATGACCATCCAATCCTTTCCCCCGGCGGCATCGGCACAGCGGCTGGTCTTCGCCGACCTGCGCCGGCTGCTGGATCCGGCCTACCGGAGCGCCGTCTCGTGACCGAGGTCAGCGACGTCATCGTCGTCGGCGCCGGGTTCGCCGGGCTCTATGCCGTGCACCGAGTCGCCTCGTCGGGCCTGTCGGTCACCGCCCTCGAGGCCGCCCCCGACGTGGGCGGAACCTGGTACTGGAACCGTTATCCGGGCGCGCGCTGCGACGTCGAAAGTGTCGACTACTCCTACTCATTCGACGAAGAACTGCAGCAGAGCTGGCGGTGGACCGAACGCTTCGCGGCCCAGCCCGAGATCCTGGCCTACCTGCGACACGTTGCCGACCGCTTCGACCTGCGCCGCCACTACCGATTCGGCGTCGACGTCACCGGCGCCACCTTCGACGAAGGCCGTTGGCAGGTCGACACCGCGACTGGGGAGCCGCTACGCCGCGCAGTTTCTGTTGTGCGCAACCGGCTGCCTGTCCGCGGTGAACCGGCCCGACATCCCGGGCGCCGAGAGCTTCTCGGGCGACGTGTATTTCACCGCCGCGTGGCCGCGCCAAGATCCCGAGTTGCGCGGCAAGCGGGTGGGCCTGATCGGCACGGGATCGTCCGGGATCCAGGTGGCGCCGATCATCGCCGCTAATGCCGAAACTCTGGTCGTATTCCAGCGATCCGCGAACTACACCATCCCGATGCCCAACCGGCCGTGGTCGGACGAGGAACAGCGACAGATCCAGGAGCAGTATCCCGAGCGTCGCCGCGCCTCGGCGTACGCGGCGGCGGGCACGCCGCACGGCACCTACCACAAGAACGCCGTCGACACCGAACCTCACGAGCGGGCCGAAGCGCTGTGGAAGCGCTGGCGCGAAGGCGGCGTCCTGTTCGCCAAGACCTTCCCCGATCAGACCAGCGACCTGTCCGCCAACGACATCGCCAGGACGTTCGCCGAGCAGCGGATCCGGGAGATCGTCGACGATCCCGTCGTCGCAACGGATCTCATCCCGGTCGATCACCCGATCGGAACCAAACGGATCTGCACCGACGACGGCTACTACGCCACCTTCAACCGCGACAACGTTCGGCTGGTGAACCTGCGCCGCGAGCCCATCGAAGCGATCACCGCCGACGGGGTGCGAACCAGCGCAACGACATATCCCTGCGATGTGCTGGTTTTCGCGACCGGTTTCGACGCCATGACCGGCGCGCTGACCCGGATCGACCCGAAAGGGCCTGGGGGACAGCGGCTGCGCGACATCTGGGCCGACGGCCCGGTGACCTTCCTCGGCCTGATGGTGCCGGGGCTGCCGAACCTGTTCACCATCAGCGGGCCGGGCAGTCCCTCGGTGCTGGCCAACATGGTGCTGCATGCCGAGGTTCAGGTCGACTGGGTCGTCGATCTGGTGCGGGCCGCGCGACGCCTCGGCGTGAGCGAGGTCGAGCCCCGCCACGATGCGGCGCTCGCCTGGACCGAGCACGTGGCCCAGGCGGCCGAGCGGACCCTGTTCCCCAGGGCGGCATCGTCGTGGTACCTGGGCGCCAACATCGAGGGCAAGAAGCGGGTCTTCATGCCCTACATCGGCGGCTTCGGCACCTACCGGCGCCATTGCGACGAGGTGGCCCGCACGCAACTACGCGGGGCTGGTGCTGACCACCCGATGACGACGTCGAAGAGGAAGTGAACCCGTGCTGGAGACGGTTCAACAGCTACTGCGGCAGCGTCGCCGCGACGACACCCCGGCGCTGGTGCACGGCGAGCGGACCTGGACCTGGCGCGAACACCTCGCCGAAGCCGAGGCGGAGGCCGCGGCGCTCATCGCGCTCGCCGACACCGCGCGGCCGCTGCATGTCGGTGCCCTACTGGGCAATTCGCCGGCCATGCTGCGGGCCATGGCGGCGGCCGCGCTGGGCGGCTACGTGTTGTGCGGAATCAACACCACGCGGCGCGGAGCCGGCCTGCTGGCCGACATCCGACGATCCGACTGCCAGATGCTGCTCGTCGACCCCGAGCACCGGGAACTGCTGGATGGGTTGGACCTCAACGGTATTCAGGTCATCGATGTGGCCGGCGGACGCTACGCCGATGCCGTTGCCGCCGCGCCGCCGCTGATTCCCCATCGCGAGGTGGCAGCCGCGGACACCCTGATGATGATCTTCACCTCGGGCACCAGCGGCGACCCCAAGGTGGTCCGGTTCGCCCATGGCATGGCGATCATGTGCGGTGCCAGCCTGATCTATCAATACGACGTCACCGCCGACGACGTCTGCTACCTGTCGATGCCGCTCTTTCACTCCAACGGCGTCGCCGCCGGGTGGGCGGTCGCCATCGGCAGCGGGGCCACCATGGTGCCGGCGCGTTTTTCGCCGTCCCGCTTCCTCGACGATGTCCGCCGCTACCGGGTGACCTACCTGAACTACGTCGGCAAGCCGCTGGCGCTGATCCTTGCCACCCCCGAACGTCCCGACGACGCCGACAACACCCTGCGGGTGGCGTTCGGCAACGAGGCGACCGATCGCGATATCGCCGAATTCGCAAGGCGTTTCGGATGCCGGGTCGTCGACAGCTTCGGATCGAGCGAATTCGCGGTGATCGTGGTGCGCGAAGACGGCACCCCGCCCGGCTCCATCGGCAAGCCGTACCCGGGGGTGAGCATCTACAACTCGACCACGCTGCGGGAGTGCGAGGCCGCGCGGTTCGACGCGCACGGGGCGCTGACCAACTTCGACGAGGCCGTCGGCGAGCTGGTCAACACCCAGGGCGCGGGGCCCTTCGCCGGCTACTACAACGATCCGGGCGCCACCGCCGAGCGGATGCGGCACGGCATGTACTGGTCCGGTGACCTGGCCTACCGCGACGCCGACGGCTGGATCTACCTGGCCGGCCGAACCGCCGATTGGATGCGGGTGGACGGGGAGAACTTGGCGGCCGGCCCGATCGAGCGAATTCTGGCGCGGCTGCCCGAAATCAGCCAGGTCGCGGTCTATGCGGTGCCCGACGACCGGGTCGGCGACCAGGTGATGGCCGCCCTGGTGCTGCGGCCCGGGGCGCGCCTGAGCCCGGATGATTTCGAGAAATTCCTTGCCACGCAGGCCGACCTGTCGCCGAAGGCGTGGCCGCGCTATGTGCGCATCAACGATGAACTGCCCGCGACGGCGACCAACAAGATCCTCAAGCGCGCGCTGATCGCCGCCGGCGTCACCGCGCAAGGCGGCGTGTTGTGGGCGCGGCCCGCACGGGGACACCGGCTATGCGCCGATGGGCGAAACCGCGGCCGGCCGTGCGGCATCCACCCTCGGATCATGAACTAGCGGCCGGCCTCAGCCCGCCTCCTCGACTGGGTCAGGTTGGGGCGCTTCGCCGAACCGTGCCAGCACCAGCGTTCCGGACACGGCGACGGCGAACCCGACGATCACCAGCCAGCCCAGCCCGTCGCGCGCGGTGTCACCCAGCCACACCACCCCGACGAAGCGCCGGTGCCAGGGTCTCACCGACCACCATCCCCGCGACCGCCGTGGTCACCGATCCGCGATGCAACGCGGAGGTGAGCAAGAGAAACCCCGCGGCCCCACCCGCCGCCGCCGCGTACAGGGCGGGGTTGGTGTAGAACGCGCGTTTGGTGGGATCGATCGCGTCGATCAGGCGCACGCCCACCTCGACGACGCCGAAGCCGCTTCCGGCGGCCAGCCCCAGTGCGAGTGCGCGGGGGCGGTCGGGCAATCGCCCGGCGGCGGCGCCGCCGATGAAGATCGCGGCCACCACGCCCAGCAGCGCCCAGCCGAGCCCGGCCGGGGCGTGCCGAAAGTGCCCCGGCCCGGCGGCGCAGGGCGAGGACTACGAGGCTGACGCAGACCACGCCGACGGCCGTCCACTCCGCCGAGGACAGCCGCGCCGACAACACCCATGCGGCGACGACGCCGGTGACCGCGATCGAGGCGGCCAGCGCCGCAGCGACCACATAGATCGGGACCAGGCGCAGCGCGGCGACTTGCAGCGCAAACCCGACGACGTCGAGGCCGATCCCGGCCAGATAGCGCCACTGCCGGACGGCCCGCAACAGCAACACCGCGTCGACACCCGAGCCGCTGCCCGCTTCCACCGATCGCGTCCCGGCCGCTTGCAGCACGGTCGCCGTCCCGTAGCAAAGCGAGCAGCCCAGCGCGAGAAGGAAGCCGATCAGCACACTGACCGACACTAGGCGTGACAGCGGCCGGCCGCTGCGGCGCATGATCCGCCGAAATACCTGAACAAACGTTTGGGCGACCGTTGTCCTGGGCACCTCACAGGTATCCATCGCAACAGCCCAAATTAGAGCGCGCAACGGCCAGTGAACGGCTGAAATGTCATCTGCGCTGCTCATTGTAACATATGCGCAACCTTGTCTCGACAACAGACATTCAGATTGATGTTTAGATGTCGGTGTACAACTGTGTACTCTGGCGCTATGGCTGAACGCGGCGCCGAGCCCCGCGTCCCACGGGGACGCCGGTTGTTCCTGCGAGCGGTGCGGCGGCTGTTCAGCCCGCTGCAGCCCGACGACTACCTCGAGATGATCAACCCGCTCTGGACCACCAAGGAGCTGCGCGGGAAGGTCGAAGGCATCGAGGCGCAAGGCTCGGAAGCGGCCAGCGTCCTGATCCGCCCGGGCTATGAATGGCCCGGCCATAAGCCCGGGCAGTACGTGCGGCTCGGCGTGGTCATCGACGGTGTCTACCACTGGCGCGCGTACTCGCTGACTTCGGACCCCAGGCCCGAAGACGGGCTGATCAGCGTCACGCCGAAGAGGGTCGACGGCGGCGTCGTGTCGCCGTATCTCGTGCACAAGATTCAGCCGGGGGACCTGGTGCGGCTCGGCGAGATCGAAGGCGTGTTCACGCTGCCCGACCCGTGCCGGCCAAGATGCTGTTCATCAGCGCCGGAAGCGGCATCACGCCGATCATCAGCATGCTGCGCGACCTCGACCATCGCGACGAATTGGGCGACGCGGTGGTCATTCATTCCGCGCGCACCCGCGAGCAGGCCATGTTCCTGCCCGCCCTGGAAGAGCTCGAGGAGCGCCACGAGGGAATGCGGCTGGATCTGCGCCTTACCTCCGAGCAGGGGCGACTCACACCCGAGGACCTGGACGAGGTGTGCCCGGACTGGCGCGAGCGCGAGGCGTTCTGCTCGGGTCCCGGTGAGATGCTCGACGCGCTGATCGAGCACTGGGAAGAGAACGGGGACTGCGACCGCCTGCACTTCGAACGGTTCCAGCCCAAGATCGGCGGCGACGCCAACGCCGGCGAGGGCGGCACGGTCTGCTTCCTCGACAGCGACAAGGAAGTCGAATGTGACGGCGGCACATCGATTCTCGAGGCCGGCGAGAAGGCCGGTCTCAACCTCGCGTTCGGCTGCCGAATCGGAATCTGCCATACCTGCGTCGGCACGCTGAAGTCGGGCAAGCTGCGCGACCTGCGCTCGGGTGACGTGATCGAACCGACCGAGCAGGACGTCCGGATCTGCATCAACACCGCCGAGGGCGACGTCGAACTCGAACTGTGATCGAAAGGAGCGGCTTGTGACAACTGCCGTGAAAAGGGCCGGGGAGACCCCGCTTTCCCGCTTGGGGGAACAAGAACTGGAAAAACTCGCGAAGGAATTCGACGCGATCCACGACGAGGTGTTCGCCGACCTCGGCGACCGCGACCGGCGCTACATCAAGAACGTCATCTCGGCGCAGCGGCAGATCGTCGTGGCCGGTCGGGTGCTGTTGCTGGCATCGCGCTCGAAGACGGCGTGGCTGCTGGGCACCGCCTGTCTCTCCATGGCCAAGATCCTGGAGAACATGGAGATCGGCCACAACGTGATGCACGGCCAATGGGATTGGATGAACGATCCCGACATCCATTCCTCGGTATGGGACTGGGACACCGCGTCGACCGCCGAGTCGTGGAAGCACTCGCACAACTACATCCACCACACGTTCACGAACATCCTCGGCAAGGACAAGGATCTCGGCTACGAGATCATGCGGATCGACCCCAACCAGAAATGGGCGCCGCGCTACCTGGGCCAACCGATCTACAACCTGCTGCTCACGCTGCTGTTCGAGTGGGGCGTGGCCGTGCACGACCTGGATATCGACGCCATCCGTAAGCGCGAGAAGCCCTGGTCGGAAGTGCGCAAGGACCTGAAGGGCATCGGGGTCAAGGCACGCGCGCAGATCGTCAAGGACTACCTCGGCTGGCCGCCTGATCAGCGCCGGCGCGTTCGCGCTCGTCCAGCTGGCGCTCGCGCGGCCGGCTCGAACAGCCGGCCAAGTCCCGCCTCGGCAGGAGGCTGCGCAAGGTGTCGAGCAAGGGACGCCTCGGCGCCACGGCGACCTTCCTCGACAAGGTGGCGCCCGGCGTCGAAAGCACCTACCTGCGCACCCTGGCCGCCGACGCGCTGGCCAATGTCATCCGCAACATCTGGGCGCACGCCATCATCTTCTGCGGCCACTTCCCGGACCAGACCTACACGTTCACGCAGGAAGAAACCGAGAACGAGACGCGCGGCGGTTGGTATGTACGCCAGTTGCTCGGGGCCGCCAACATCGACGGCGGCCCGCTGTTCCACATCATCAGCGGCAATCTCGGTTATCAAGTCGAGCACCACCTCTACCCGGACATGCCGAGCAGTCGATACTCCGAGATCGCGCCGCAGGTCAAAGACATCTGCGAGCGCTACGAGCTGCCCTACAACTCCGGCCGTTTCGCAAGCAGTGGTACATGGTGCACCGCAGCATCTTCCGCTTGGCATTCCCCGGCGGGAAGCCGCGGCCGAAGCCCGGCCCCTACCACGGCAAGGTCCACCGGCCCGACCCGGACGGCCCAGCGAGGGCACCCGTTTCCGTGACCGTGTCCCGGCCGAGCACCCGGCTGCCGGCCCCGAGCACGACTCCACCGGCGTCGAGGTGCGAGCCGCCGCCGCGGGGCAAGGACTGACGCTCGGCGCAGATCGGCGAATCTGAACTCTTTGCGGCGCGCCGTCGTGGAAGATCTTCGATGGTGCAGCGCATCCGCAGATCCGACATCGACGACACCGAGCCGACGGTCGAGTCCGGCGGCTACGGGTTTCCCGCGCGGCTGTGGCGCAGCCCGTTGCGGGGACCGTGGCTGACGTCGGTGTTCGGCTCGGTGCTGTTGGTGACGCTGCCGATCGTCATCCTCACCGGCCTGCTGTCCTACATCGCCTACGGGCCGCGGCTCGGCCAGGCCATCCCCGCCGACGTCGGCTGGCTCAAGCTGCCGACCTTCGACTGGCCCACCAACCCGCCGTGGCTGTACCGGCTGACTCAGGGACTTCATGTCGGGCTCGGCCTGATCCTGATCCCGGTGGTGCTGGCCAAACTGTGGTCGGTGATACCACGACTGTTCGCGTGGCCGCCGGTGCGCTCGATTGCCCAACTGCTGGAACGCATTTCGCTGCTCATGCTGGTCGGCGGGATCCTGTTCGAGATCGTGACCGGCGTGCTGAACATCCAGTACGACTACATCTTCGGGTTCAGCTTCTACACCGCGCACTACTTCGGCGCATGGGTGTTCATCACCGGCTTCGTCATGCACGTCGCGATCAAGAGCCGGCGCATG
Organism: uncultured Actinomycetota bacterium; assembly: GCA_963849935.1. Lineage (GTDB taxonomy): Bacteria > Actinomycetota > Actinomycetes > Mycobacteriales > Mycobacteriaceae > Mycobacterium. The sequence continues at coordinate 701,303 of CAWKJQ010000008.1, read as the reverse complement.
TGGCCGGTCTGCGCTCGCTGTCGTTGCGTGACGTGTTGCGCACCGGGCGCGCCGACACCGAAGCCGAGCCGTGGCGGCCCGACGGACTCGTCGCCGCCGACCCCGCCCCGCAACGATGAGCCGTCGCGGCGCGCTGGCGCTGGTCGGCGGTGGCGCCCTGTTCCTGGCGGTCATCACCGCCGGTCAGACGCTGGGCGGCTACACCCGGCGCGCCGCCGTGCTGCTGCCGCGCGGGCGCCGCCCCGGAGACGGGCCCAACGGACTTCGAGGTCAACCGGACCGCGGCCGCGGCCGGCATCTCCGCGCGGGACACAGTCGAGCGCTGGCGGCTCACCCTGAACGGCGGCCGCCGACCGGTGGTGCTGGACCGCGCGGCGCTGCTCGCGATGCCGCAGCACACCGCGCGTGCTGCCGATCGCGTGCGTCGAAGGCTGGTCGACCACCCAGACCTGGACCGGCGTGCGGCTGGCTGACCTCGCCCGACTGGCCGGCGTGCCGGCACCGGACTCCGCCAGGGTGTCCTCGCTGGAACGCTCCGGCGCCTTCGCCGGCGCGACGCTGCAACGCAACCAGGTGCTGCACCCGGACGCGCTGTTGGCACTGCGCGTCAACGGCACCGACCTGTCCCCGGATCACGGTTTCCCGCGCGCATCATCGTGCCCGCGCTGCCAGGTGTGCACAACACGAAATGGGTAGCCGCCATCGCGTTTCGGACGGGCGCACATGCGTAGCGCCTTCACCAGGATCTACGGATCCCGCCCGCTGCACCTGCTGACGATGATCGCCGGCTTCGCACTGCTGGGCTACGTCATCGCCGTCATCAGGCCGGTCACGCTGTGGAACCCACACGTCTGGTGGCAGTCGATCGTCGTCTGGTTCGCCGCGGCCGTTGTCGCCCACGACCTGGTGTTGTTTCCCGTCTACGCCTGTGCCGACCGGCTACTGTCCCGCGGCCGCGCCGACCGTGCGCCGGCGCTGCCCGATGCCGCCGTGCCGGTGCTCAACCACCTCCGGGTACCCGCCCTGGGTGCGGGCCTGACACTGCTGGTGTTCCTTCCCGGCATCGCCAGGCAGGGCGCCACCACCTACCGGGCCGCCACCGGTCAGACCCAGGACCCGTTTCTCGGTCGGTGGCTGCTGTTGACGGCCGCGATGTTCGCGGTCAGCGCCGCGATCTACGCCGCCCGTTCGGCGATGTCGCGTCGACGAAGCCTGCGCTGCCGCTGACACGCCACTACTGTTGGCCCGTGGGGCCCGACGCCAGACACGTGCGCTGTGCGCCTGCGTCGCCGCGTTCGTCGTGGCGTGAGTTTCGGTCGGCGGCCACCGCCCACCGACGACTCCACGTCGCCGCCCGCCGGCTCCGGGCGGCGCCCTACCGGTGCAACCCGTCGGTGGAGGCGGCTGCGTCATCGGCCTCAACTGCGGGTGCATTCGCAATATCACCTGCCCTTCGCCGCATCCGCGCCGCCCGAGTTCGACAGCAACCAGCACGCTCCGCCCGCCCCGCCGAATCCCTAGCGACGACACAGCGGACGGCTTTCCTATCATTTGGTGATGAGCGCCGGTGGGCTGGAACCGTGGGTCGCCGGCATTCACCGACGAGGATTCGGACCGGTTTCGCGCCGCCGGCTGGTGGTGCGATACGACGCTCTCGGACGCGGTACGCCGAAACGCCGCACGGGCACCGGATCGTCCGGCCTATCTCGACTTCGGCGGACCCGCGTTCACCTGGCATGAATTCGACCGCGCGGCAACCTCTTTGGCTGAAGCACTGGCCGGGATTGGCGTCGCCCGCGGTGATCGGGTGGCGGTATGGCACGGTGACTCCGCCGCCATTCATGTGCTGTTCGTGGCGGTCGAACGCTGCGGCGCGGTGGTTGTGGGCATCGGTGCGCGCGCCGGCACCCGCGAGGTGTCGGCCATCCTGCGCAGCGCCCGGCCCGACGATCGTGATCAGCGATCCGGCCCGCAGCGGGGCCGCCGCGGAAGTGGCCGGTGAACTGCGGGTGCCCGCGATGGTGCTGAGTCGCGACGACGGGACGCTTCGCCTCGACGTCGACGCACGCGAGCCCAAGGCCTTGGCGACCGGCTGCCGTCTCGGCCCCGACGACGTGTTCCTGATCAATTCGACCTCGGGCACCACCGGGCTGCCCAAGTGCGTCGTGCACACCCAGAATCGTTGGCACTACTTCCACCAGAAGGCCGTCGCCAACGGGCTGCTGACGAGCGACGAGGTGTTCCTTCCGGTCATCCCCACCCCGTTCGGGTTCGGCCTGTGGACCAGCCACACCACCCCGATCTACCTCGGCGCCACCGCGGTGATCCTGGACCGGTTCACCACCAGGGCCACCTGCGAGGCGATAGCCGAGCACAAGGTCACGGTGTTGTGTTGCGTCAGTACCCAATTGACCATGCTGATGGCGGACCCGGCCACCCGCGGCTACGACCTCGGTTCGCTGCGTGTCGTCTACACCGGCGGGGAAGCATTGCCGTACCGGCCCGCGGCCGAGTTCGAGGAACTCACCGGCGCCAAGATTCTGCAGTTCTACGGCTCCAACGAGACCGGGATGCTCAGCGCGACCACCGTCGACGACTCGCGCGATCACCGGCTGCGCACCGGCGGTCGCCTCGTTCCGGAGATGTCGGTCCGGTTGTTCGACGGTGACCGCGACGTCACCGAGACGGGGCGTGGCCAGCCCGCCTGCCGGGGTCCGGCGACCAGCCTCGGTTACCTCGGCGGCATCGGACACGACAAGCTGTTCACACCGGACGGGTGGATGCGCATGGGCGACATCTGTGAAATCGACGCCGACGGCTACCTGCACGTCACCGGGCGGACGTCCGATTTCATCCTGCGTGGCGGCAAGAACATCAGCGCAAGCCAGGTCGAAGACGCCGTCATGACGCATCCCGCCATCGCGATAGCGGCGGCGGTCGCCATGCCGGACCCGGTGTTCGGCGAAAAGGTCTGCCTCTACGCCGAACTCACCGACTCCGCCACCGTCGACCTGCCCGGCCTCGTCGAACACCTGCTGGCGCTGGGGGTTTCCAAGGAACTGCTGCCGGAACGGCTGATCATTCTCGACGAGCTGCCCCGATCATCCGGCGGAAAGATAGCCAAAGGCCGGCTGCGCGAGGATATTGGAGCCAGAATGGAGGCTGGTCATGAACGCTCCTGATGCGCGCCGCGGCGGGCTGGAAGTCTGGGCGCCGTCGGTGGTTCCCCCCATCGGCGTCGACCTCTCCGACGAGCAGGCGCTGGCCATCGCCTTCCGCCACCTGGCCGGCATCGGGTTCGCCGAGAACATGGCCGGGCACATCACCTGGCAGCTCGACGGCCGATCCGACATGTTCGTCAACCCGTGGGGACTGTGGTGGCAGGAGATCACCGCGTCCGACATCTGCGTGGTCGACGTCGACGCGCGCGTGGTCCGCGGGCGCTGGGATGTGACCCCTGCTATCCACATCCACACCGAACTGCACCGGGTGCGCGACGACGCCCGAGTGGTGATCCACAACCACCCGTACTACGTCTGCGTGCTCGCCGCGCTGGGCAGGCTGCCCGAGCTGGTGCACCAGACCGGTTCCCTTTTCCTCGACGACCTGTGCCTGGTCGACGCCTACGACGGCGAAATCGACAGCCCTGATCGCGCCGCGGAACTCGCGGCCCGAATCGGTGGCGCCAACCTGACCATCTTGGCCAATCACGGCGTCATCGCGACCGGCCGCAACCTGCCCGAGGCCGTCTACCGCGCGGCATCCATCGAACGAGTCTGCAAGCTGGCCTACGACGTCATGCTCACCGGCAAGGATCCGGTGGCCATGAAGTGGTCGGACATGGCCGGCATGCAGCGGTCGCTCATCGAACGAGCGGCCGACGTGTACTGGGCCGGCGCGGCACGCATGACCATCAAGGCCGATGCCGATGTGCTCACCTGAGCGGGAGTTTGACGAGTGAAATCGATCGACGAGCTGGCCACCGACCTGAACTTCACCACGGCGAAAACCGGCACGGAGCGTTCGGTCACCTTCCTGCCCGATCCGCCCCGCGCACCGCGTCGTTACACGGTGATCTCGGTGGACGATCACATCGTCGAACCCCCGGACACCTTCACCGGTCGCCTGCCTGCCAAGTTCGCCGACCGGGCACCGAAAGTCGTCGAGACCGACAGCGGGGGACAGACGTGGGTCTATGACGGCAAGGAACTGCCCAACGTCGGCTTCAATGCGGTGGTCGGACGCCCGGTCGCGGAATACGGTTTCGAGCCGGTCCGATTCGACGAAATGCGCAGGGGCGCATGGGATATCCACGCGCGGGTCAAGGACATGGACCTCAACGGCATCTACGCCTCGCTGAACTTTCCGTCGTTCCTGCCGGGCTTCGCCGGCCAACGGCTACAGCAGGTGACCGGCGACCGCGACCTTGCGCTGGCCTCGGTCCGGGCCTGGAACGACTGGCACTTCGACGTCTGGGCGGGGTCGTATCCCGACCGGATCATTCCCTGCCAATTGCCGTGGCTGCTCGATCCCGAACTCGGCGCGAAGATGATCCGTGAGAACGCCGAGCGCGGCTTTCACGCCGTGACGTTCAGCGAGAATCCGGCGATGCTCGGGCTGCCCAGCATTCACACCGACCATTGGGATCCGCTGATGGCCGCTTGCGCCGAGACCGGCACCGTGGTGAACCTGCACATCGGATCGTCGGGGTCGTCACCGTCGACCACCGCGGACGCGCCACCGGACGTGCAGGGCGTGCTGTTTTTCGCCTACGCCATTTCCGCCGCGGTCGACTGGTTGTATTCCGGACTGCCCAGCCGATTCCCCGACCTCAAGATCTGCCTGTCCGAGGGCGGAATCGGTTGGGTGGCCGGGCTGCTCGACCGCCTCGACCACATGCTCAGTTACCACGCGATGTACGGCACCTGGCAGGCGCTCGGCGAGTCCCTAACCCCCGCGGAGGTGCTGACCCGCAACTTCTGGTTCTGCGCGGTCGAGGACAAGTCGTCTTTCGTGCAGCGTGACCGGATAGGCGTCGACAACATCATGCTGGAGGCCGACTACCCGCATTGCGACTCGACGTGGCCGCACACCCAACAAACCATCCACGAACAGATCGGTGACCTGCCACCCGACGTCATCCGAAAGTTCAGCTGGGAGAACGCGTCTCGGTTGTACCGCCACCCGGTGCCGGCCGCGGTGCAACACGACCCCGAGGCGTTCTGACCCACCTATGACCGCGACGAACAAAGTCGACTTCAATTCCGTGCCCTGGGGCTCGGTGGAGTGGACGAACCTTGTCACGCTGTACCTGCGAGCGTATGAAAGCCGTTCGGAGCGACCAATCCTGGGGGACAAGGCGGCCGCCGATGCGGTGGACCGCATCGACTACGACTTCAAGAGAATCCATCGGATGTCGTTACCCGCCTCTAATCAATACCTGGTCGTGTTACGGGCGAAACAGCTCGACGACTGGTGCGCGGACTACCTTGCCCGCCATCCGAATGCCGTTGTGCTGCATCTGGGTTGCGGCCTCGACGGCCGCGCGTTCCGGTTGGGCGTTCCGCCGTCGGTGATGTGGTTCGACGTCGATCAGCCGGGCGTGATCGGGCTGCGCCGCGAACTCTACGCCGACACCGAGGGCTATCGGATGATCGGCTCGTCCGTGACCGAACTGCAGTGGCTCGATCATGTCCCGACCGGACGTCCGGCGCTGGTCGTCGCCGAAGGCCTGCTGATGTACCTGCGTGAGGCCGAGGTTCGGCGGCTGCTGCAGCGCCTGATCGACCGATTCCCCGGCGGCGAAATGCATTTCGACACCCTGTCGGCCCTGGCGCCGCTGATGTCGAAGATCTTCACCAGGGGAATCATCGAATGGGGCATCCGGGACGCGCAGGCTATCGCGACCTGGAACCCCCGGCTGCGTTTCCTCGAGCAGACCTCCGCGCTGGCCGGCTACGAGCGGATACCCTCGCCCGCCGTGCGGTTGGTGTACAAGCTGATGTGGCTGACGGGCGGTCGTCACTACGACGTGCTGAACCGCTTCGAGTACTGACTGGCCGATCACAGCTCGGATGCGAGCCGGCGCAGGATGTCGGCCGCGGATTCCGCGGTGGCATGCCGGTATCCGGTACCCGCCCAGAGGTGGACGTAGTCGGGCTTGCCCGCCGCCGCGGCGGCCTTGCGCAGCGGGCTGGTCAGGTAGTGGATCGCGGGATAACCCGACGGCGCCTCGGCCTCGTGGGCGTCGATGAAGGCGTTGCGCAGGCCGCGGGCCGGGCGGCCGGTGAAGGCGCGGGTCAGCACGGTCTCGGTATACGCGGGATCGATCAGGGCCGCCTGGTGAGTGGCCGAAGCGCCGCTTTCGGTGGCTCGCAGCAGCACGGTCCCCACTGCGGCCGCGGTCGCGCCCGCGCGGATCACCCCGGCCACCGCGGCAGGGCGTGGCCAGGCCGCCGGTGGCCAGCACCGGCAGGGGCACCTTCGCAACGACTTGCCGGACGAGGTCGACGATCGGGACCGGTGTCAACGGCCGCTGCGGCGAGAGGGTGCCCGAATGGCCACCGGCGTCCGCCGCCTGCACGGCGAGCATGTCGACACCGGCGTCGTGTGCCTGTGCCGCCTCGTCCGCCGTGGTGACCGTCTGGACCACCACGCTGTTGGCCCGCTGCAGCGCGGCGATCACGTCGCGCGGCGGAATGCCGAAAGTGAACGACACCATCGGCACCGGGTCGTCGAGCAACAGCGCGATCTTCTCGTCGAATCTGTCGTTGTCCTCGATGGGCTCGGCTGGCAGCGTCAGCCCGAACTGGTCGGCCTCGGCCTGGATGATCGCCGCGTAAGCGCGGTAACGCTGCGGGTCGACCGGTACGGGATTGGGCGCGAAGACGTTGACCCCGAATGGGATTCCCTCGGCGCGGACGGCTTTGATCTCGGCTTCGATCGCCTCGACGGTCTTGTATCCGGCCGCGAGCAAGCCCAGGGCGCCCGCGCGGGTGGCGGCCGACACCATGGCCGGGGTGGTCGGGCCGCCCGACATCGGAGCCGCCACCAGCGGAATCGACATGCCAAACTGCGCCAACATCTTCGTGTCCTTTCGCGGGTCCGCGGCGATGAATCCCATGGTGCCTGCCCCGACAATATCGGCGTCGAGCGGGTGCGGCAGCATTCCACCGCGGCGACCGACCTGGCAGGATGCTTGAGCGTGAAGCGCCCCAACTTCCTCGTGATCGTCGCAGACGACCTCGGGTTCTCCGACATCGGCGCATTCGGCGGCGAGATCGAGACGCCCAACCTCGATCGGCTGGCCCACGCCGGTATCCGGCTCACCGATTTCCATTCGGCCCCGGCCTGCTCGCCCACCCGGGCGATGCTGTTGACCGGGACCGACCATCACATCGCCGGCATCGGCACGATGCTCGAGGTCGCGATCCCCGGAATTCCGCGGCGCGCCCGGCTACGAGGGCTACCTGAACGACCGGGTCGTCACGTTGCCCGAGCTGTTGCGCGACGCCGGGTATCTGACGCTGATGTCGGGCAAATGGCACCTGGGCGCCACCATCGAGACCTCGCCGTGGGCGCGCGGATTCGAGCGCTCCTTCGCCCTGCTGCCGGCCGGCGCCAGCCACTACGGCGGTGCGGGCGCCCGCGGATTCTCGCCCGTGCCAACGCTTTACACCGAAGACGACCAGTTCGTCACGCGTCGGTGACGACTTCTATTCGTCGGACTCCTATACCGACACGCTGCTGCGCTACCTGCGCGAGCGCTCCCCCGACGACGACCGGCCCTTCTTCGCCTATCTGCCCTTCCAGGCGCCGCACTGGCCGCTGCAGGCGCCCGACGAATCCATCGCGAAATATCGCGGCCGCTACGACGCCGGGCCGGACGCCCTGCGCGAGGAGCGCCTGGCCGCGCTCAAGCGGCTCGGCCTGTGCCCGCCCGATGTCGTCGCGCACCCGGTCGTGGCCGACGGTGCTGCCGGAGTGGGCCGACATGACCGACGAGCAGCGCGCGCGCTCGGCCCGCAGCATGGAGGTCTACGCCGCGATGGTCGACCGGATGGACTGGAACGTCGGCCGGGTGATCGAATACCTCTCGGCCACCGGCGAACTCGACGACACCGTCGTCATCTTCATGTCCGACAACGGCGCCGAGGGCGCGATCGTCGAGGCGATGCCGCTGCGCGGTCCGCAGATCGCCGCACAGATCGAAAAGCATTGCGACAACAGCCTGGACAACCTCGGCCGGCCGACCTCGTTCATCTGGTACGGCCCCCGCTGGGCACAGGCCGCCACCGCGCCGTCGCGCCTGCACAAGGCGTTCACCACCGAGGGCGGAATCCGGGTCATCGGCTTCGTCACCTGGCCCGGCTTTGCCCGGCAGCAGCAGATCGGCACCGCGTTCAGCACCGTCATGGACATCGCGCCGACTCTGCTGGAGCTTGCCGGCACCACCCACCCGGGCACGTCCTACCGGGGCCGCGAGGTGACTCCCATGCGCGGCCGCTCTCTGGTGGATTACCTGACCGGAGCCGCCGAGGCCGTGCACGACGCCGACACCGGCACCGGCTGGGAGCTGTTCGGCCGCCGCGCCATTCGACAGGGCGACTGGAAGGCGCTGCACCTGCCCGCGCCGTACGGGCCGGGCAGCTGGCAGCTCTACGACCTGGCTTCCGGACCCCGGCGAGATCGACGACCTGGCCGCGGCGCGGCCCGACAAGCTGGCCGAGCTGCTGACGCTGTGGGACCGCTACGTCGAGGAAACCGGCGTGATTCTCGACCCCGTCTCGGTGTTCGACGCGCAACTCTGAGGATCCCGGTGCCGCTTATGCTTGAGCGCTGATGGTCGAGACAACGACGTGCGCGATCGTCGGCGGCGGCCCGGCCGGCATGGTCCTGGGGCTGTTGCTGGCCCGGGCCGGCATCGAGGTCACCCTGCTGGAAAAGCACGGCGACTTCCTGCGTGACTTCCGCGGCGACACGGTGCATCCGACGACGCTGCAGTTGCTCGACGAACTGGGCCTGGGGGAGCGGTTCGCGGAACTGCCGTACAGCAAAGTGCGCAGAGGCGACTTTGGAATCCGGTGGCCGATCGGTGACCTACCTGGACTTCGAGCGCCTGCGGCAACCGCACCGATACATCGCCATGGTGCCGCAGTGGGACCTGCTGAACCTGCTCGCCGAGGCGGCCCAGGCCGAACCCAGTTTCACCCTGCGCATGCGCACCGAGGTCACCGGACTGCTGCGCGACGGCCGACCGCGTCACCGGGGTGCGGTACGACGGGGCCGACGGGCCCGGGGAGCTGCGCGCCGAATTGACGGTCGCCTGCGACGGCCGGTGGTCGATCGTGCGCCAGGCGGCCGGGCTCAGCGCGCACGAATACCCGGTGAACTTCGACGTGTGGTGGTTCAAACTGCCGCGCGAAGGCAATGCGGATCATCTCCTTCCTGCCGCGGATGGGACCGGGCAAGGCGCTGGCGGTGATCCCGCGCGAGGGCTACAACCAGATCGCCTATCTCGGCCCCAAGGGCACCGACGCCCAGCTGCGCGCGCGGGGCATCGAGGCGTTCCGGCGCGACCTCGATGCGCTCTTGCCCGATATGCCCCACTCGGTCGCCGCCCTGGGGTCCATGGATGACGTCAAACACCTCGACGTCCGGGTGAATCGGTTGCGCCGCTGGCACACCGACGGGCTGCTCTGCATCGGCGACGCCGCCCACGCGATGTCCCCACTGGGCGGCGTCGGCATCAACCTGGCCATCCAAGATGCCGTCGCCGCCGCGACCGTATTGGCCGAACCCCTGCGGCGCCACCGCGTCACCGAGCACGACCTGGCCGCGGTCCGCCGCCGCCGCGTACTGCCCGCCGCGGTGACCCAGACGGCGCAGCGGGTGCTGCAGAAGATATTGCTGCGCGCCGCTTCTTCGTGGTGCGGATCCCAAACCCCCCGCGCTGCTGCTCAATGTGCTGCAACGGCTGCCCTGGCTGTCGGCTGTGCCCGCCTATTTCGTCGGCGTCGGGGTCAGGCCCGAGCATGCACCGGCATTCGCCCGTCGCGGACCGAAGGGGCTCGATGGCTGACACCGCGATACGCGATGGGCATTCTGGGGGCGGCCCGGATCGCGCCGATGGCGCTTGATCGACCCGGCCAAGGAAAACGCCGACGTCGTCGTCGCCGCGGTGGCGGCCCGGGATGTTTCGCGGGCGCAGGCGTTCGCCGCAAAGCACGGCATCGCCTCGCGTACACGGCGATTACGAGGCGCTGATCGCCGATCCCGACGTCGACGCCATCTACAACCCATTGCCGAACGGCCTGCACGGACGTTGGACGCGCGCCGCACTGGCCGCCGGCAAACACGTGCTGTGCGAAAAGCCGTTCACCGCCAATGCGGCCGAGGCGCGCGAAATCGCCGAACTGGCAGCCAATTCGGATCGCGTGGTGATGGAGGCGTTCCACTATCGCTACCACCCGCTGACCCTGCGCGCCGAGGAGATCATCGCTTCCGGCGAGCTGGGCACGCTGCAGCACGTGGAGGCCGCGCTGTGTTTCCCACTGCCGAAGTTCTCCGACATCCGCTACAACTACGAGCTCGCCGGCGGCGCGACAATGGACGCCGGCTGCTACGCGGTGCACATGGCCCGCACGTTCGGTGGGGCGTCCCCGCAAGTCGTCTCGGCGCAGGCCAAATTGCGCGACCCTCGGGTCGACCGGGCCATGACGGCCGACTTGCGATTCCCGGCCGGCCACACCGGCCGGGTGCGCTGCTCGATGTGGTCGTCGCGGCTGCTGCAGATCAGCGTTCGGGTGATCGGCGAACACGGGGAGCTGCGCATCCTGAATCCCGTGATGCCACAATTGTTCCATCGGCTCTCGGTGCGATCGCGGGCGGGAAAACGGGTGGAACGCTTCGGGCCGCCGGGCCTCCTACGCCTATCAACTCGATGCTTTCGCCGCGGCGGTGCTGCGCGGCGAACCGGTCAAGACAACCCCGCACGACGCGATCGACAACATGGCCGTCATCGACGCGATCTATGGCGCCGCGGGCCTCCCGCTGCGCTACCCGGGCTGAAGACCCGACAACAAGCGCCGTGCGGCCTCGACGCACGGCCGCAGGCGGTCGATCGGGCTCACCCCGGCCAGCGCCAATGACCTCCTGGGAACTTCGATTTCGAGCACGGTGTCACCGGTTCGATTGGGGGCAGGCCGAATACGCTGAGCATGCCGATGCCGAGGCGGTCCGGACGCCCGGAGGCCGTCATGCGGGACGACCCACCAACTGGGCCAATTGCGCCGCGCCCTGGGCTGTTTGGGTGGTCAGCACGATCCGCCCGGACGTCGCCGGTTGTTCGATGATCGGTGCTTCCAGGACCATGTTGTCCCGGATGAAGGCCATGTGGTCCTGCAGGTGCGCGCCCGTGAACGCGGCCCATGCGGCCGCCGACGGCGTATCCAGCACGAGGGTCAGTTCGTAGTAGTCCGCGGTCAACGACTTCGGAGGTTCGACGCTGGTCGAGCCCGAGCTGCATGGTCTCGGGGCCCAACGTGTAGACGGTGGTCCGCCCGATGTCACAGGTGGTGAGGACGTCGGTCGCCTTCATGGGAGCGTTCGGGTTCGTGGCCGGGCACTTCACGGCGGGCGTCGTCGGCTGTGACTTCGTCACCGGCCGGACCGGCAACGGCGCGATCTTCACCGGCGGCGGCGGGGGTGGCGGGGGCGGCGGCGAGGTCGTGCTGGGCGCCGCGGTGGTCGACGAGTGGGACGGCGCGGGCTTGTGCGCCTGCTGACAGCCACACATCGCTGCCGCAGCAGGCCGATAGACCCAAGCCAGGCGGCGGCGTTGCGCGCGCTGCATCGACGGTGAATCATCCGGTTGGACTCTACCCGCGGGGTCATTGCGCCCGTAGTCCGACGGGAACCCCTGGACCGCAGTTTGTTTGGTGGCTATTGGCACTTGCGGCGAAATCGCGGACTCAACCTTTACCGACACTACGAATATAGAGTAGTCTTGCGTTCTGAGAAACATCATGGATAGACGACGAAAGCCCAATCCCGCCGAGCGCCGCCGCGACCTATGCGATGCGGCGATCCAGTTGCTGGCCGATGACGGGGCCAAGGGGTTGAGTCATCTGAAGGTCGACCGCAAGGCCGGGGTGCCGGACGGCACGACCTCCTTCTATTTCCGCACCCGGTCGGCACTGCTGCGCGCGGTGGCCGAGCGCTCGGCCGAACTCGACCTCGCCGAGCTGCAGGCGATCGCCGACAGCTCCGACGCCGACGGACCTGATCGCGCACCGTCGCGGTTGTCGCAGGTCGTCATCCAGGCCGGCAGCGACCCGCAGTTGTACCGGACCAGAGCCCGATACGAGCTGACCATGCAGGCCACCCGCGACCCCGCGCTGGCCGCGATCTTGCAGCAGGCCACCGACGAGTTCACCAAGCTGCACCGGGAGATCCTGGTGCAGCTCATGCCGCACGGCGCGGACCTGGATCCGGCCGTCGTCGAGGATCTGAGCAACGTCACGCTGACGTTCATCAACGGCCTACTACAGCGATTTGCACATGGCGACCGGATCATCGACAGCGCCGAGCAGCTCGACGGCATCCTGTCGGCGATCGCCGCCGGGATATTGCAGAGTTCGGACAAGGGCAGGCTCACCCAGGCCGGCGGTCTGCGAGTGTTGGGCCGCGGGGCGGTCGGATCGGGTTGAGAACGCCGCGGGACACGGCGCACGGAGCTCTGGCTCTTGCCAGGGCATGCGCTGTATGGTTCTCTACGAGAATAGAGTAGACCCACGTAGGTGTGCCGTTTTCAGCGGAGCCGGTGCACATGTCAGAGTGACGCAATTAAGCGGAGTGTATAAATTGCCCGGACCGAATCCAGCGCTGCAACGCTGGCGGCGCAGCACCTGGTGCAGGTAATGCGGGTATCGAAAATTGCAGCGGTAGGAGGGTTTTCGTGACGGCGAGCACCGATAGCCATGTTCGTTTTGATCCATACGACGTCGATCTGATCGCCGACCCGTATCCCATGTTCGCGCGGCTGCGCGACGAGGCGCCGCTGTACTACAACGCTGAATACGACTTCTACGCGTTGAGCCGGTTTGCCGATGTCAACAAAGCGCATCATCGACTACGGCACATACAGCTCCGCCCGGGGCGTGATCATGGAATTGATCAAGGCCAACCTCGAGATTCCGTCGGGCATGTTGATCTTCGAGGACCCACCGATCCACGACGTGCATCGCAAGCTGCTGTCGCGGATGTTCACGCCACGCAAGATCGCCGCGCTGGAGCCGATGATCCGCGAGTTCTGCGCGCAATCGCTGGATCCTTTGGTGGGTTCCGGCCGGTTCGATTTCGTCAGCGACCTGGGCGCGATCATGCCGATGAAAGTCATCAGCGCACTGCTGGGGATCCCCGAGGACGATCAGGAATACATCCGGGATCGCGGCAACGCCCAGCTGCGCACCGAGGCCGGGCAAGCCGATGAGCGCCGCCGAGCATGGCTTGTCCGTGGGTGAGCAGTTCGAGGCGTATATCGACTGGCGCGCCGACAATCCGTCCGACGACATCATGACCGAGTTGCTCAACGTCGAATTCGTCGACGAGACCGGTACGACGCGGCGGCTGACGCGCGAGGAAATCCTGGTGTACCTCAACGTGGTGGCCGGAGCGGGTAACGAAACGACGACGCGGTTGATCGGTTGGGCCGGCAAGGTTCTCGCGGAGCACCCCGACCAGCGTCGCGAACTCGTCGACAACCCGGCGCTCATCCCGCAGGCGATCGAGGAGCTGCTGCGTTTCGAGCCGCCCGCACCGCACATGGCGCGCTACGTGACCCGCGACGTCAGCCTGTACGACCAGACGGTGCCGGAAGGCAGCGTGATGTTGATGCTCCTCGGCGCCGCCGTGCCGCGACGAGCGCCAATTCGGCCCCGACGCCGGCGAATTCAACATCCATCGCGCCGCCCGGCCGCACCTCACGTTCAGCGTCGGCGCCCACTTCTGCCTCGGCTCGGCGCTGGCCCGACTCGAAGGCCGCGTCGCCCTGGAGGAAATCCTCAAGCGGTTTCCGGAGTGGGAGCTCGACCTGGCCAACGCCACGCTCAGCCCGACATCGTCGGTGCGGGGCTGGGAAACCCTGCCGACGCGTGGTGCCCTGATGACCGGCCGGGTCGAGGGCAAGGTGGCCTTCGTCAGCGGTGCCGCCCGCGGTCAGGGCCGTAGCCACGCCGTGCGTCTGGCGCAAGAGGGCGCCGACATCATCGCGATCGATGTGTGTGGGCCGATCGACAACCTGGCTTATCCCCACTCGACACCGGAAGACCTCGCCGAGACCGCGGATCTGGTCAAGAACCTCGACCGGCGCATCGTGACCGCCCAGGTGGATGTCCGCGACTACGAAGCGCTGAAGGCGGCCGTGGACAGCGGAGTCGAGCAGCTCGGCCGCCTCGACATCATCGTCGCCAACGCCGGCGTCGGGACCGACGGCCGAAAGCTGCACAAGATTCGCGAAGACGTGTGGCAGGACATGATCGATATCAACCTCAGCGGCGTGTGGCACACGGTCAAAGCCGGTGTGCCACACGTTCTTTCGGGTGGACGCGGTGGGTCCATCGTGCTCACCAGTTCGGTGGGCGGTCACAAGGCCTATCCGAACACCGGTCATTACATCGCTGCCAAGCACGGCGTCATCGGCCTGATGCGGGCGTTCGCCGTCGAGCTGGGGCCGCACATGATCCGCGTCAATTCCGTGCTGCCCAACCCAGGTCAGCACCACGATGGTGATGAACGACAACACCTATCGGCTGTTTCGACCCGACCTGGAGAACCCGGGGCCCGACGACTTCGCCCCCATTTCGCAAATGATGCACACACTGCCGGTGCCTTGGGTGGAAGCCACCGACATCAGCAATGCTGTCCTGTTCCTCGCCTCTGACGAATCTCGTTATGTCACCGGCGTTTCCCTTCCCGTCGATGCGGGCGCATTGCTCAAATAGGCATTAACCGGAATCAAGTGAAAGAAGAAGCCCATGCCCGAATATGACTACGAAAAGCTGAAGAAGGAAGCCGAGCAGTACATCAAGTTCGAAAAGGACAAGAAGAACCGGATCGCGTACATCACGTTCGATCGTCCCGACGCGCAGAACGCCACCAGTCTGGGCATGCGGCAGAACTACGCGGACCTTATCCACAAGTGCAACGTGGACGATGACGTCAAGGTAGTCGTGATCCGCGGCGAGGGGCAGGATTTCGGTAGCGGCGGCGACCTACCCGAGCAGCGCCCGATGCTGGAGAACCCCGGTCTCCCGCTGCATCACGAGCTCGCGATCAACGACGACGACGTCAAGTACCCACCGGGCGGTTCGTACCGCTACCTGTCGACCGTCACCGACTTCTACGCCAAGGCGCGCGCGGGTAACCGTCCGCTGCAGGAGCTTCGGAAGATCAGCATCATCGAGGCCAAGGGCTACTGCTACGGATGGCACTTCTACCAGGCCGGCGACGCCGACCTGGTGATCTCCTCCGACGACGCCCTGTTCGGGCACCCCGCCTTCCGCTATGTGGGCTGGGGGCCGCGGCTGTGGTGGTGGGCCGAGACGATGGGCCTGCGCAAGTTCTCCGAAATGCTGTTCACCGGACGGCCATTCAGCGCGAAGGAGATGTACGACTGCGGCTTCGTCAACAGCGTGGTGCCACGCGACCAGCTGGAGGCGGAGACCGAGAAGTACGCGATGGCGTGCTCACGGTCCCGCCCGACCGACACGGTCGCGGTGCAGAAGACCTTCCTCGAGCTGTACAAGCAACACAAGGGCGAGTACTTCGGCAGCCTGCTGACGGGCATGGTCGAGGGCATGCTGCCGATGATCAAAAACGACGCGGAAGAGGTCGACCTCACCGAAGGCACTTTCAACAAAGGCCTCAACAACGTGGTCAAGGACAACGACATGAACTTCCCGCCGGAGTGGCGCCTGAGCCGCTCGGGCCGCGCGAAGCCCTGACCGGTTTGGCGGGGCGTGCATGTCCGCGCTGACTGGTATCAGGGTCGTCGAGCTGGCCGAATCCGTCGCGGGGGAGTACTGCGGGAAGCTGCTGGCCGACTTCGGCGCCGAAGTCATCAAGATCGAGGCGCCGAAGCGCGGCAGCGCCACCCGCGCCATGGCGCCCATCCTGGCCGACGGGTGCGAAGGCAGCGCCCTGTTCGCGTTCCTCAACACCAACAAGCGATCCGTTGTTCTCGACGACGAGCGCCTGGCAGAGCTGATCGCTTCGGCCGACGCCGTCATCGAAGACCACGCCTCCGGTTGGTCGGAAAGACATCCGTCGGTGGTCTTCTGCTCGATCACCCCGTTCGGCCATGGAGCTGGCGCCGAGTTCGATAATGCCAGGAGCATCAATGTGTTCCACGCCAGCGGCTGGGGGTATCACACCCCCAGTCATGCCGGACCCGACAAGCCCCCGCTGCAGGGACCGGGCCGCTTCCTGGCCGACTACGAGGCAGGGCTGGAAGCGGCGCTGTGCGTCGCTTCCTCGCTTGTTCGGACGCCTGCACACTGGCCAGGGCGAGCTCATCGACGTCTCCCAGCAGGCCGTGCTGGTCTCACGCGCCGACTGCATCCTGGGCCGCCTCATCACCGGCGAGGTACCGGCCGCCGGTGAACGCGGAGATTACGACCAGGCGGGACCGGCGTCGTTCTTTGCCTGCGCCGACGGTTTCGTCTACTTGTACATGACCAGCCGGGCGCACTGGGCCGGGATGAAAGCCCTGATGGGACAACCCGAATGGCTCGATGCGTTCGAGGACGACTGGCTGGAGTTCTCCGTCACCGCGAAGAAGGTCACGGCGTTTCAGCGCGGCTTCGCCGCCTGGGTTGCCGGCCTACCCAAAGACGAAGCCTCGGAAAAGGCGCAGCGGCTCGGTGTGCCGCTGGTCCCCGTCAACGGCGCCGCCGACCTGCACCATTCGCCGCAGTATCGCCATCGCGGCTTCTTCCAGCGCGTTGGCCATCCCGTGCTGGGCGAAGCGGCGTATCCCACGGTGCCGTACGCGTTCAGCGCAACACCGGCGCGAATCACCAGTGCCGCACCCAGTCTCGGTGAACACACTCGATCGGTCCTGGACGGCATGGACACCCCGCGCGCACGGGCGGTGGTCAAGTCCGCACAACTCAAGCCGCCCAAGAACCCCGCGGGGTGGACCGCTGGAAGGCGTGCGTGTCGTGGAGCTCACCAAGGTGTGGGCCGGTCCGTACGCCGGAAAGCTGTTGGCGATGCTGGGCGCCGAAGTCATCAAGGTCGAGACAGCCGACAGCCCCGAGGAGATGCGCGCATACGGCGGCACGGACATCAACCATGCACCCTTCTTCTTGAGCATCAACCCCGAGATCCTCAGCGTGGACCTCGATATCAAGTCGGGCGGCGGGATGGCGCGGCTGCGCGAGCTGATCGCCCGCAGCGACATGGTCATCAACAACCTGCGCCCGGGCGCCATGGAGCGCCAAGGCCTGGGGTATCGACAGCTCACCGAGATCAAACCCGACATCATCTCCGTGTCGATCAAGATGTGGGGCAACGACGGTCCGCTGGGGCACCAAACCGGTTATGCGCCATGCTTTGCCGCGCTGGCCGGGCCGGCCTCGCTGGTCGGCTATCCCGATGGGCCGCCGCTGGGGACCAGCATGCGCTACGGCGACTCGACGGTGGGCGCGGCGGCCGCGTATGCCGCTGTCGTCGCGCTGCTGCATCGTGAACTCAGCGGCGCAGGCCAATTCGTCGACGTCTCGGCCGTGGAGACCCTCTCCGCGATGATCGGTGACTGCCTGCTGGAGCAATCGCTGACCGGGCGACCTCTGGGCCCCAGCGGCAACGCCCATCCGGACATGTGCCCGCACGGCTGCTACCCGTGCGCCGAAGGTGGCTGGATCACGGTTGCCGTCTCGACCGATGCCCAGTGGCGACGGTTGTGCGAGGCGCTCGGCGACGCGGCGCTGGCCGACGAGCCCCGCTACGCCACCGGAGATGCGCGACACCGGCACGCCGAGGCGCTCGATGCGGACCTCGCGCGGCTCACCGGAGGCCGGGACGCAGAGCGGCTCGCGCAGTGCTTGCGGGCGGCCGGAGTGCCGGCCGCCAAGAGCGCCACCTCGCTGGATGTGATTGCCGATCAACGGCTGTGGGACCGCGAGCTGTACCGCTTCGTCACGGATCACCGCGAAGGCCAGCGACCGGTGCTGGGACCGTCCTGGCGGATGGCTCGCTGCCCCGCCCGAATCGAGCGCGGGGCGCCGGACCTGGGCGAGGACACCGACTACGTTCTAGACGAGATACTCGGCAGGCAACCGATGGGCGGAACATGACGACATTGGCGCGCACGGCGGCCCTGGTCACCGGCGCCAGCAGTGGCATCGGCGCCGCGACGGCTCGAGCGCTGGCCGCCCAGGGCGCGGCGGTGGCTCTGCTCGCACGCCGCGCGGACCGGTTGGCGGAACTGAAAGCCCAGATCGAATCCGCCGGTGGCACAGCGTTGGTGGTGGCCGCCGACGTCACCGATGCCGAGCAGGTGGCGTCCGCCGTGCAGCGCACCGTCGCGGAGCTGGGCCGCCTGGACATTTTGATCAACAACGCGGGGCTGATGCAATCGGCGCCCGCGACCGAGGCGCCGCTGCGGGACTGGGACCAGATGGTGTCCGTCAACGTGCAGGGTGTCCTCTACGCCACCCGCGCCGCGCTGCCCCACCTGATCGAGGCGGCCGCCGACTCGCCACGCGGCGTGGCCGACCTGGTCACCATCAGCTCGACAGCCGGCTGGGTCGCGCGGCCGAACACCGCGGTGTATTCGCTCACCAAGTTCGGGGTCAACGCCTTCAGCGAAGGCCTTCGCCAAGAGGTGCTCGGCAAGCGGGTCCGGGTCGGGGTGGTGGGCCCCGGAACGGTCGACACCGAGATTTTCAGCCACCTCGCCGAAACGTCACGCGAGGCGTTCGAACGGCAGACGGCCGGCATGGTCAAGCTGCGGCCCGACGACATCGCGGATGCCGTGTTGTTCATGGTGACGCGTGACCGCCGGGTGGCGGTCAATCACATGCTGGTGCGCTCGGCCGAGCAGACCTGGTAGCGGCGTGACCTCGGACTGGGTGATCGGCGATCACTACGGATTGCCGTTCCCGGCTGACCCCGCGGAATTGCGCAGCGGCGGAGCGGACTTTTTGACCAAAGTGTTTCGGTCCTCCGGTGTGCTCGGGTCGAACAGCGTCGCGCGCGTCGGCGACTTCCGCGAGATCAGCGGCGGCAGCACGGGACGCAAGGTCGCGCTGTCGATCGAATATGACGGCCTCGCAACGGGTTTGCCCACCGAACTGTTCGTCAAGTTCTCCCGCGATTTCGACAACCCGGTCCGCGACCGCGGCAAGACTCAGATGGAGGCCGAGGTCCGGTTCGCCGAGCTGGCACGAGCTGCCCGGCTTCCCCATCGCGGTACCCTGCCCGCTGTTCGCCGATTACCACAGTCAAACCGGCACCGGAATCCTGATCACCGAACGAATCGCGTTCGGTGTCAATGGGATCGAACGGCAGTACCACAAGTGCCTCGACTATGAGATGCCCGAGCCACTGGAGCATTACCGCGCGCTGCTCACCACCCTGGCACGGCTTGCGGGTACCCACCGGTCCGGTCGGCTGCCGGCGGCCCAGACCGCGCGCTTTCCGCTGGATGTGCGAGCCGCGACGGTTGGGGAGCGGGCACCGCTGTCGGTGGCCAAACTGGAACGACGGGTCAACCAGCTGGCCGATTTCGTCGGGGCTCATCCCGGCCTGGTGCCCGACGGCATTGGCTCTCCGGAGTTTTTGGCCCGCTTGGCCGATGAGGCGCCGCGGTTGGCGCTGTACGAGGATGCGCTCGCGGATCGCCTGGCCGCCGACTGTGATTACGTGGCGCTGTGCCACTGGAATGCCAACATCGACAACGCGTGGTTCTGGCGAGATGCCGATGGCATCCTGCGGTGCGGCCTGATGGACTGGGGCTGCGTCAGCCAGCTGAATCTGGGCATGGCCCTGCTGGGGAGCCATGTCCGGCGCCGAAACCGACCTGTGGGACACGCATCTCGACGACTTGCTGGAACTGTTCATCGCCGAATTCCAGCGCTGGGGCGGTCCGCGCCTGGAGGTGGACAGGTTGCGTCGGCACACCCTGTTGTATGCGGCCGTGATGGGTGTGGCATGGCTGTTGGACGTACCGGCGCTGATCCGCAAGCGATTCAGCGCCGCACCGAGCAGCCGGATGGACCCGCGGATCAGGGACGACGAGAGCGTTCGCGCGCCACTGCAGATGCTGTCGAACCTGCTGGTTCTGTGGCAGCGCCACCCGCTGGGTGACCTGCTTGACGAGGCGATGGCCGAGGAGGGAAGAGTCGCCTAGGGCGCGTCGTCGTCTCGGTCCTGGAGCAGCTTTTCGGGATGGTGAAACACGTTGATACGCGGCCTTCCCCGATCCAGATGCGGAGGCGGAAGCCATTCGGTGTCACCCCTGGCGTTCTTGCGGGTGGTCCAGGCGCCCGGTCGCAAAAGACGGTGTTGGGGGCCGCAGGCGAAGGTCAAGTCGTTGACGTCGGTGGTGTGGCACTTGCTGTAGTCGGTGACGTGATGGACTTCGCAGTAGTAGCCGGGCGTGGTACATCCGGGGGCGCTACAGCCACGATCTTTGGCGTACAACACGATTCGCTGGGCCGGTGACGCCAGGCGTTTCGTGTGATACAGCGCCAGAGCCTTGCCTTTGTCGAAGATCGCCAAGTAGTGATGCGCATGGCGGGCCAGGCGGATCACGTCGCTCATCGGCAGGAGGGTGCCGCCGCCGGTCAGACCCCGCCCGGCGGCGGACTTCCAGCTCTTGGAGGGTGGTGGTCACGACGATGGAAGCCGGCAACCCGTTGTGCTTCCCGAGCCCGCCCGATGCGAGTAACCTTCTGAGCGCCGCATTGAGCGCATCGTGGTTACGCTGGGCGCCGCTTCTGCCATCATTTTCGACGGCCTGCTCGCTGGGACTACCTTCCACACAGGGGGTTTCGTCATTGGGATTGCACATCCCGGGGGCCGCGAGTTTCGCGATGACGGCTTCGACGGTGGCGCGTGCTTCTGGCGTCAGCCAGCCACGCAGCTGTGACATGCCGTCGGGCTGCTGGTTGCCCAGCGTGAGGCCGCGCTGGCGGGCGCGGTCCTCGTCGGTGAAGGTGCCGTCGGGGTTTAGGCAATCGGCCAAGGTGGCGGCCAGCTTGTCGAGTTGTTCGGGCCGGTACCGGGTGCCTTCGGTGGCGAGTTTGGTCTCGGCCTGCTCGCGGGTGGTCGCGTCTATCCAGCCGGGCAATTGGTGGTAGAACTTGCGGATCACCGCGACCTGACCCGGTCCCAGTGTGCCGTCGCGTTGCGCGGCCGCGGTGGCGGCCAGCATCGGCGGCATGGGTTCACCGGTCAGGCCATGCCGGGGACCCAGATCCCGCGCTTCCTTGATGCGCCGGGAAGCTTCGGAGCGGTTGATCAGGGTTGCTTCGGCGATCGCATGGGCAAGCGTGCCACCGAGTTCCTGGGACGGTGCCTGGCGGGCAAGGGAATTGATGAGCGGGTGCTCAATGGCCGGCAGACGGCGGCGCACCGTCTCGCAGCGTTCCAACACCGCCAACTGCTCGGGGGTGGCCAAAGCATCACAGTCATACCCGACCAGATCGTCGAGGGCAGCGTCGATGGTGTCAAAGGCCGCCGACAAGGCCTCCCGATCTACACTCACACCCCGAAGCTATCGGAGGCCACCGACAAAGAATGCCATTCTGGTGCCGGCTGAAACTGAAGTGGCACACGTGATTCCGCTACGCCCAGGATGGGCTGACCGTCAGCACGTCGACGCCGGCCTCGGTGATGTGCACCGTGTCTCGGCGGAACACCGCGCCCATGCCCTGCTGCCACACGTATCCGGTGACCGCCAACACCATTCCGGACTCAAGCCGGTCGTTTTCGCCTGCGGCCGAAGAGGCTTTCGGACACCACGGGGGGATCGAAGCCCAACCCCAGCCCATGTGCGACCGGCATCGGCGGTATCGGTTCACCCGCCGCGTCGTACGCGGCAAGCAGATCGCGGGTGGACGCGCCCGGACGACACGCGGCAAGCATTTTGTCGTACAACCCATTCGACCGCCCGAAGAGCGCGCGGACCTCTTCGGTGACGTTATTGCCGGCCGGCCAGGTGCGGCCCACCTCGGCGACGTAGCCATTCGCCAGCGTGCCGGCGGCGAACGCGACGAGGTCGCCCGAACGGACCTCACGCGTACCGGCGCGCCGCCAGGGGTGCTCCCGTGAAGTGACCCACGCGGCGTCCTGGGTGGCCGGCGTGCTCACCCCGCCCGCGGCCATCGCCTGCATCATCACCCCGGCCAGCGTCCGTTCCGAAACGCCCGGCGCCAACTCGCCCAGCGCGGTGGCCAGTCCGTGTTCGGCGACGCGCAACGCCTGGCCCATCGCCGCGATTTCGTCGGCCGTCTTGATGCGCCGGGCCGCGCGCATCGCCGGCTCGGCGTCGACAAGCTCGGCATTGGGAAACGCCTCAGGCAGCAGTGCCGCGAAAGTCGGTGTGATCGCGTCGGTTCCGACCCGCCGCGCCGTCTCGGCGCCGTCGATCTTCTTCAGCACGTCGATGAGCGTCATCGGGTTCCAGGCCAGCCCGTACAGGTGATCGTGGCCGATCTCCTCCGGAACGCCCTCGTCGTCGGTGCTGTTGAGGTAGATGTCCCCCGTCCCGCGCACCAGCACACACATCGGGCCGAACGGCCGGGTGCCGGCTATCCACAGCTGCGGGGCGCCCGTGACGTAACGGATGTTGGCCTGCCGGCCGAGCACCAGGATGTCCAGCCCGTGCGCCTCCATTTGGGCCAGCGCCCGTTCCCTGCGGCCCGACCGCAACTCGCGTGCGTCGGGCAGAACTTCAGTCGCCATAAGGCGTGTAGGGGTAGTCGGTAATCGGCACGTAGCCGTCCTCGGTGATCACGACGATCTCCTCACTGCGGTAGCCTCCCGTCCCGTCCTCCCACACCACGGGCTCCAGCACCAGAACCATTCCGGGTGGAAAGACGAAGTTGTCGTCGAACTCCTCGCCCAGATCCGTGCCGATCATCGGCGCTTCGGCGGGGTAGGTGCCGATGCCGTGGCCCAGATAGAAATGCGGCAACCACGGTTTGCGCCCACCGTTGGCCGCGATCGCCGCGCGCGCCAAATCACCCGAGGTGACTCCGGCTTTGGTGACCGCGAGCACGGCGTCCAAAATTGAGCGCCACTGCCGGAACTGGTCTTGCTGGCGACTTGTGGGCTTCTCGCCGACAACCCAGGTGCGGCCGAAGTCGGAGCAGTATCCGTGGTAGGTGATGCTGATGTCGGTCCACAGCACATCGCCGGCGGCCACTTCGCGATCGGTGGGCAGCAGCGGCAGCGCGAGATCCCCGTGAGTCGTCCACACCCCGGCCTCTCGCGAACTCGGCATCACCTGCCAGATGGCCTCCAGCATGTTCGTGGTGGCGCCCAATTCGAATGCGCGACGCACGAACGTGGCCGACAGATCGATCTGTCGCACCCCCGGCTTCAGCGCCTTCTGCACGTCGACGATCGCCTGTTCGGTGATGCGAGCCGCCCTGCGCAGGCAGGACAGCTCGTCGCGGGTTTTCACCAGTTGCGCGGTGCCGAGCACGATCGCCGCATCCGACGGCGGGCCCCCCGGGAACAGCCTGGCCGCCGACCGGCGCATGGCGCCGGTGAGTTCGTCGACGGCGATGCTCGCCCCCGGCGGAATGATCCGCGCCAGTGTTCGCGCGAAATCGTCGACGCCAGCATCGAATTCGAGGTAGGCGGGGCCGTGCAGATG
Organism: uncultured Actinomycetota bacterium; assembly: GCA_963849935.1. Taxonomy (GTDB): domain Bacteria; phylum Actinomycetota; class Actinomycetes; order Mycobacteriales; family Mycobacteriaceae; genus Mycobacterium. Next base: position 677,410 of record CAWKJQ010000008.1, on the reverse strand, counting down.
ATCGTCCGGCACGGGATACTCCGCGGATGCCCCGCTGCGGAACGGCATGAACAGGTGCGGATGCACGTCCTCGGCGAGCACGACGGCGACCGGGCGCTCCACGTGGGAGAGGCCGGCGTCCAGGAGCGGCCAGCTGGCACCTGTCGCGTATCCGACGTAGCCGTTCATCAGCAAAATCAGCGCGTCGACGCCGTGCTCGGCCATCGCGGACCGCAGCCGCGCTCCGGTCTCGCTGCGCATGCGGGCCCAGTCCGGCTCATCGGGGATGTCGAAAGCTGACGCGCGGGCCGTCAGTGAGTTCGTCATGCGGAGATTCCCAAGAATTTCTTGATGTTGTCGCCGACGACCCGAACGGCATCCTCGGGGCCGACGGCGTCGACCACCGCGGCCAGCGACCGCTCCGAATAGCCGAAAGTGCTTTCGTTGTGCGGGTAATCGGATGACCACATCACCTTGTCGATTCCGATCTCGTCGATCTGGCGCAGACCCAGGGGATCGACCATGAACGACGCGCACATGTGTGTGTCCCAGTAGTAGCGGACATCACGTTCGGGTTGGTGCGCCAGCATGTGCCGATAGGAGGCCAGCACGTGCTGGGCGTCTTGCAGTGCGGTTGGCACCCAAGCGATTCCGCCTTCGAACCAGCCGATCCGCAGCCGCGGATGCCGGTCCAAGATGCCGCCGAAGACATACTTGGAGAACATTTCCCGGAATGAGTCGATGTTGACCATCATGGCCACGGCGACGCTGTTGACCTCGCTGGGGAACTTGGGCTGACTCTCGCCGATGTGGTGGGTGACGGGCATCCCGGCCTCTTCGATCTCGTCCCACACCGCGCTCATCGCCGTGCTCGAATAGTCGATGGGCTGGCCGTCGCGATCGTTTCCGGGGCTGATCGGCATCAGAAACGTCTTCAGCCCCAACGATTTCAGCTCCGTCAGTGTGCGTCGGGCACCGGCTGGATCCCACCAGTTGATCAGCCCGACCCCGTAGCAATGGCCGCCGGAGCGCTCCTGAACGGCGGCGATGTGTTCGTTGTAGACGCGAAAGATCCGTTCGCGAATGTTGTGGTCGGGATGGTGGAACAGCGCGAGGACCGCGTTGGGGAAGGCCAATTCCTTGTCGACACCGTCCTCGGCGAGCTCCCGAACCCGGGCTTCGACGTTGTTGGTGGCCGCCCCGGCCAGATCGTCGTATTGCATGAGCACCGCGCTGAAATCGCCGACCACCATGGATTGTCCCGGCGGTCCGAGCAGATACGCGCCGTCCTCATACCAGATGCGGGGGGCCTGATCCTTGAGCTCGTCGGGAAAGCCTTCGTAAAAGATGTCGTCGGCCACCGAGATGTGGTTGTCGGCGGAGAACACCTCGGTGCCGGGCGGCAGGCCGGTGCTGAATTCGGCGGCGTGACCGTGGCGGTCCTTGGGCGCACCGATCACGCCTTCCGGGTAGAGGGTTTGGGCTGGGCTGGACATCATCGTCCCTTCGTTGCTATCACCTGCGCAGGACACCGATCCGTGCCAGGTCGGCGAGGTACTTCTCGATCAATTGCTGCGAGACATGGGGGATGGTGCGACCCGAGTGTTCGACGGCCGCCCGGAATCGCGCCCCGGGCACCGGCGACCCGGCTATCGCGGTCATGGGTTCACGGTAGACGTCCAGCACGCCGAGGACGGACTGTGCGCGCTGGCGTTCGGGCAGCGCGCGCATCGCCGTTTCGAACCGGGTCAGCCACGCCGAGTAGTCGTCGATCTTCTCGACCGGATACCCCGCCGCGATGATCCAGTCGACGAAGACATCCAACGAGATTCCGTCGTCGTGCGGGTTGGTCGTGTTGTAGGTGTCGAAGCTGCTGCCATGCCGTGGCCCGATCGCGGCGATCGCGTCGGCCAGGAAGTCGACCGGCAGACCCTCGTAGTGCGGGCGCGCGCCCCCGCCCCGGTAGAACGAGCGCGGAGCGACGCCGGTGGCGACCAGGCTGAACAGCAACCGGGTGAAGATGTCGGGCACGTTGAGCTGTCCCGCGTAGCGGCTGTCGGCCAGGATCATGCCGGGCCGGAACACCGCAATGGGCAACCCGCACAGGTCGTGTGCCTCGCGCATCAGCACCTCGCCGGCCCACTTGCTGATGCCGTAGCCGTTGGCGTAACCGTCGTCGATCGTGCAGCTGGGCACCGAGCGGCGGATGTCGGTCTCCTCGTCGACGAGCTGATGTGCGACGGCGCTGACCCCCATGGTGGAGATGTAGTGAATCGGCTTGAGCCGCGCCGTTATTGCCAGCCGGATGATTTCGGCCGTGGCCACCACGTTGGGCGTGAACAACTGGCGGTAGGGGAGCACGTGGTTGACGTGCGCCGCCGGGTGGACGACGAGGTCGACCGTGTCGGCCAGGCGGCCCCACGTCGCCTCGTCGAGCCCGAACCTCGGCTCGCCGATGTCACCCGCGACGACTTCGAGATGATCGCCCGCCAGGGTCCTGAAGCGCTCCAGCAGTGTGGCATCCGAGCCCAGCGCCGTTTCGATGCGCTGACGGGCCTGCGCGGTGTCGGAACCCCGGGCCACGCAGATCAGGGTGCCGCCCGACTCGGCGAGCCCCTCGAGCCATTCCATGGCGAGGAACCGGCCCAGGAATCCGGTTGCACCGGTGAGCAAGACGGTGCGAACCTCGGCCGTCGGTGGCGGCAACAACACTGCGGATTTCAGGATGTCGTCGTCGATGAACTTGCTCAGGGCCAGGTCGTCGGCATGCACCTCGGTGGATCCGGTGTCGTGCACGGATGCGTAGGTGGGCCGGGCGGCGCCCGGGGCGCGATGCCGTTCGATGTGGTCGGCGATGGTGAGTAGGTCGCCGGTCGGGTCGATCACCACGCCGACCGGAATCTCGAAGCCGTAGATGTCGGCAAGCAGCGTCGAAAAGGTCAGCGCCGAAAGGGAATCGCCACCCAGGTCGATGAATCTGGCTTCCGGGGAGACGTCGGCCGCGGGCACGCCCAGGGTGGCCTGCACCGCTTTGGTGACGGTTGCCAGCACCGGCTGATCGGCACCCCCGGTGCGCAGGACGCGGAGCTGCCCGAGCTGGTCGTCGGCCATGCGCGCGTAGAGCTGCTCCAGCCGGTCGCCGTAGCGGGCTTTGAGCTTGGGCCGCAGGAACTTTCCGACGCCCGACAGCAAGCCGTTGGCAAGACTGAACGGTTCGGTTTCGACCAAAAAGTCGCGGGGGATCTCGTAGCCGTTGAGTTGGTTGTCACGTGCGACCTGCCGCAACGACTGGGCGATCGCCGACGCCTCGGCGCTCTCGTCGGTGGGCACGACCACGGCAAGCAGGAACGAGCGGGCGCTGTTGCCGTAGATGTAAATTTGATGAATCAGAGGGCTCGTCGAATACAACGCCTCCAACCGGGAGACCGCGACGAACTCGCCCTGGGCGAGCTTGATCACGTTGTTACGGCGGTCGACGTATCGAAGCCGGTCGGGACCGACCTCGGCCATGATGTCGCCGGTCTTGTAATAGCCGTCCTCGTCGAACATCGTGGCGGTAAGGTCGGGCCGGTTGTAGTAGCCGGCCATGAAGCGGGCCGACTTCACCGCCAATTCGCCTCGGGGAAAGGGCTTGTCGGTGTTGTAGTAGCCGAGCTCGGGGACGTCGAGAAGTTTGTAGTCGATGACCGGCGGGCGCAGCACGTGCTCGTCGGCCACGATCATCCCGCCGGCGATCTCGGTGGACGAATACCCGATCAGCAGGTGCTGATCGAGCACCTCTTCCATGAACACTTTGATCTCCGGTGACAGGGCGGCCGAGCCGCAACCCACCGCCAACACGCGGCCGCCCAGGATCTCCTCCCGGATGGCCGTGATGATCTGCGCTCCCGCCGCATCGGCGTCGGCGCCGGCCATCAGGGCGCGGTCCAGCTCGCGTTGGTAGTGGTGGAAGAACATCTCACACACCCGGGGCACCAGGCTCATGGAGGTGGGCCGCACCAGCGACAGGTCCTCGAACAGCGTCGACAGATCGCTCTTGGCGGCGAAATAGCTGGTGCCGCCGTTGGCCAAAGTCAGGATGACGTAGCCGTAGCCGATCAGGTGACTCATCGGCATGTAGCTCAGTGTGATGACGGGCTGATCGGACTGCGCCAACCAGGTTCCGATGCACAGGCTTTCGGTGAACATGGCGCCCTTGGGCGTGCCGGTGCTACCCGAGGTGTAGAACACCCACGCCAACGGGTCTTCGCCGTCCGCGGCGACATGCAGGGGAGCGGGTGGCAGGACCGCGCCATGGGTGACGACGGTGTCCATCATCTCGATGGTCAGCGCACTGCCCGCCTCGGACAGCCGCGCTACCGCGGCCTCGAAGCCGGCCCGCTGGTCGTCGTCGCGAGCTTCGTAGTCGAAGACGATCAGGCGGTCCGGTGCCGTGTCCGCCAATGCCGCCTCGACGGCGGTCGCCAGATTGTCGATGCCCACGGCAAGAATGCGCGGCCGGGTTTCGGCGAGGATCGGCGCGTGCTGGGCGGCCGGCGCGCTGGTCTGCAAGGGCACCACCACGGCGCCCAGGTGGATGCATGCGCATTCGATGGCCGTGTAGTCGATGCTGGCGAACCCCAGCACGCAGACGAAATCACCGGCGCGAACGGGGTGGCGTTCGTGGTGATGCCAATCGGCGGCGGTGGCCTGCACGCGCGCCCACAAGTCGGTGTAGGTGATGGTCTCGAAGCGCGGCAAGAAATCCAGGGTCGAGCGTCCCGTGGCGGGATCGGTGACGATCTCGCGGGCGCGCTGTGCGAGTGCCGGCCGCCTGGCGTAGCCCTGCAGCACGGTCGCCATCACCTCGGCGATCCTCAACCCGGGTGCGCGTGCGGCGGCCGCGATGTCGTCGTCGGGCTTGGTGTCGCGGAACTGTTCGTCGTCCGCGTACAACCGTTCGCGCCGCCGCGCCAGCCGTTCCCACTGGTCCTGCTGTGCACCGGGGTCCTTGACATCACTGCGACCGACGAACGCCATGTATCACCACTTTCTGATGTCAGCTCGGATAGCTGACACCGGTGAGCTGTTCGGAGAGCTGCCAGAGCTGTCGCATATCGGGTTCGCTGCGCGCCAGGCGGGGGACTCCTGCGAAGGTGACTCCGCCCCTGACGGTCTCATAGAATCCGCGAGGTCCGTAGTACTTGCCGCCGTCCGCCTCCGGTGAAACCGCCGCGTACAAGGTCGGTTTGATTCCCTCGTCGATGTCGAGCCACATGAACGGCAGCAGCCGCCACGTCAGCCGCGTGATCCGGGCCTGCAACGTCGGTGTGGTGCGGCCGTACGACGCGCCGCTGAGCAGGTTTGTTTTGCTCAGGCCGGGGTGCGCGGCGTTGGACATCAACCCCCACCCGCCCACGCGGCTGCGCCGATCCAGTTCGACGGCGAACATCAGCTGCGCCAATTTTGATACCCCATAGGAGTACATGGGTTTGTAGGCGTGTCGCGCGTCGACGTCGCCGAAGTCGAGGTTCCCCTGGGTCGCGGCGATGCTGCTGACCGTCACGACTCTCGCGGACCCAGCCGCCCGCAACAGGCCCAGCAGCCGTCCGGTCAACGCGAAATGCCCCAAGTGGTTTGTCCCGAACTGCAATTCGAAGCCATCGCTGGTCTGCTGCCGCTCGGGGGGCGTCATGACGCCCGCATTGTTGATCAGGAGGTCGATCGGGCGGCCCTGTGCGGTCAGTTCCTCACCCAGCGTGGCCACGCTCGCCTGGGACGACAGGTCGAGTTGCCTGATGCTGAGTTTGGCCTGGGGCACCTCCCGCCGGATCTCGGCGATCGCCCGTTCGCCCTTTCCTCGGTCGCGGATGGCCATGACGACGTCGGCGCCCGCGGCGGCCAACCGCTTCGCCAGCCCGAATCCCAGGCCGCTGTTGGCCCCGGTCACGACGGCGAATCTGCCACGCAGATCTGGAACATCCAGCGGCAGGTCGGGTTTCACCATGTCACGGGCAGCTCGTAGAGACCGTAGGCCAGCGCGTCGTGTTTGAACGGAAGGTCTTCCAGCGGCACGGCAAGCTGAAGCGTCGGAACGCGGCGCAGCAGGGTGGGCAGGACGATCTGTAATTCCATGCGGGCCAGCTGTTGTCCCACGCACTGGTGGCGTCCGTATCCGAACCCGACGTGCGGCCCGTCCTCACGCAGCAGATCCAGCCGGCCCGGGTCGGGGAATTGGCGCTCGTCCCAGTTCGCGGGGGCGACGTCGAGGATGATGCCGTCGCCGGCGCGGATCGTCTCGTCGCCAATCTCGATGTCCTCGACGGCAATTCGGCGCTGGCCGGTCTGGATGATGCTGAGATAGCGCATCAGCTCTTCCACCGCGGTCGCGATGACCTTCGGGTCATCGGTGTCGCGCAGTAACGCACGTTGGTCGGCATGTTCGAGCAACGCCGCAATGCTCAGGCTGATCATGTTCGCGGTCGTCTCATGGCCGGCGATCAGCACTCCGGTGGCCAATTGTGCGGCCTCGCGCACGCTGATCTCTTCGGCGTTGACCCGTTCGGCCAAGTCGGACACCAAATCCTCTGAGGGACTTTGCATCTTCGCCCGGATCAGGTTGGCCAGGTACTTCGCCAACGAGGCGGCACCCTGGGCGGTGTCCTCCTCGGTCGCGTAGCGGCCCATGCCCCGCTTGGCCTGCGTCTGGAAGAATTCCGCGTCCTCGTAGGGCACGCCCAGCAGTTCGCTGATGACCAGGGAGGGGACCGGCAAGGAGAGGGTACCGACGATGTCGCCCGGCTTCGGGCCGGCGAGCAGCGCATCGATGTGGTCGTCGGTGATCTTCTGCACCGCCGGCCGCAGCGCTTCAACCCGCTTGAACGTGAACGGTTTAGACAGCATCCTGCGGAACCGGGTGTGTTCTTCGGCGTCGGAGGTGAACACCGAGCGTGGGCGCTTGTGCACTGTCGCCAGCATGCCCGCGTTCCAGTGCGGATAGCCGGGCAGCCGGTCGTCGACGCTGGTGCGGGAATCGGTGAACAGCGCGCGGATCGCCTCGTAGCCGTGGATGAGCCACGGGGTGCTGCCGTCCCAGATCCGCACCCTGCTCAGCTGCTTGGCGGCGTTGAGCTCCAATACTTTCGGAGGAGGGGCGAACGGGCAGCCGGGCGCCCGCGTCATCGGAAACTCCGGGATGTCGGTGGCGGTGGATCCTTCGGTCATCGTGCTCCTCAGTTGTTGCCCTGTAGGGTCGTCTGTTCCGGTTGGCCGCTGGCCGCGCCCACGTGGACCGGTGCACGCCAGAGGCCGACGATCGCGTCGATCAGCCCTTCGCCGGCCACCGGCCACGCCGAACGGGACCGCGGTCCGTGTTCGGCCAACGCGCCTTCGTGTTCCGCGCACGTGTGCATGAGCAGGTTGCGCACCATCACCATCCGTTCGGATCGCACCCGTTTCGGCAACTCCGGTAGGCAGCGGTTGATGCCGTCGAGTGTGCGCACCAGCAATGGCGATGCCAGTGCGTCTCTGGTGACCACATGGCGGTATGTCGGATCGGCCATGGCCTGCGCGGCAAACCGGGCGTACCAGGTCGGGGTGCCCAAGGCGGCCAGATGATCGGTCAGCGGACGCACCAGGGCGCCGACCCAGTCGCGCAGCTCGGTGGAATCGCCGACGGCGGCCAACATCTGGGCGCGCAGCTCCTCGATCGGCTGACGATGCTTGCTTTCGATCGCTCGGAGCAGGTCGACCCTGGTGCCGAAGTGGTAGCACGCCGCGGCGTTGTTGCCCTGTCCGGCCGCTTCGCTGATCTGTCGGTTCGACACGGCGTACATTCCGCGCTCGGCGAAGAGCTCTTCGGCGGCCGACAAGATCGCCTCTCGCGTGCCGGTCGACCTGTCGGAGCGGGCAACCCGCTCGGCAGTCATCGCTTCAGTGAACACCTCGCGAGGTATTAAATCAAGCAATTTATTTACTCGGAAACGGCCGAAGTCGCGCGGTCAACGAAACGTCGCTTCGTCAGCGGCATTTCATCGCCGAGACGCCCTTCTCCGCCCCCCACCGAATACAGTCGTCCCATGAATCCGCTGCAGCGGCTGGCCCGCAATCCGACGGCCTACCGTCTGCTGGTCCTGAGCGGTCATCAGATCGTGGAGGGGCTCGAATCGATGCTTCGGTTCCTGACCAGTGGACGACTCGGTGTGTTGGATCTGGCCGGCCTGCCCAACGTGCGGATCACCATCTCCGGTCGCAAGACCGGCCTCGCCCGCAGCGCTACGGTGCAGTACGTCCCCTTTGGCGGCGGCCTGCTGTTGGTCGGATCGAACTGGGGACGCGCATGTCACCCGTCCTGGTCGGCCAATCTGAAAGCGGCGCAACGGGTCACCGTACGCCGTCGCGGCCACCGGTTCCTGGCCACGGTGCAGCTGCTGAGTGGCGCGGAGCGCGACGAAGCGTGGGCCGCGGCCTTGGCGCTCTGGCCGAACTATCGCCTGGCCCAGGATCGCGCCGCCGCGCGCCCCTTTCGGCTGTTTCTGCTCACGCCCACCGCGTGATTACGGAGACCGCCGCAGCGCCCGGCAGCACTGCGCCACGAGCGGCGTCGTCAGCCGGGGTGGTTCTTGGTCAGCCGCGCGATCTCGTTGCCCCAGACGGATTGAGCACCGGCGTCGCCCACGCGGTAGATCTGAACCATCGACGAGATCCCCACCGCCAGAACGATTATCGCGACGACGATCCGGGTGGCGGCGCGGCCGTTGTCGGAACGGCTTTCGATCACCCGCAATACGACGAGCGCGACCGCAGCCGCAAGCAGCGCGGCGGAGAAGTAGATCATCAGGCTGCCACGCTCGGCGTGTTCGCGCAGGATCGGACTGGGATTCGTTCTCAGCCCAAAGAGCCACCCACCGGCGTTGATCGTTATGGGCGTCAATGCCATGTTGATCACCGCCAGCAAAAGCGTGAGCCACAGGACCAGCCCGCGCCGAGCCGCCGGCCACAACCCGCAAACGATTTCCAGCAGGGCGATCAGCGGCACGAGCACCAGAACCGCATGCAGCAAAAGGGCGTGAGCGGGCATGCCGTTGATGACGTTCATAGCGGTCCTTCGCGGTGGTAGCGCAGCGCTAGCTGCCGAGTCCCTTCTTGATGGCCGCATCTTGCTTTTGGCCGACGTCGTTGACGAAGTCTGGCGGGGCCAGCGTGTCGACCGGCCCATCGAATTGCAGCGTGGCGAATGCCCTGCCCTCGGTGAAAAGCAGGATGACCACACCCTTGGTGCGGTCCGGGTTGTTGCCCATCAGCATCGTTCCACCACTGCCGATGTTCGAGGCTTGCGTGGTCGGATCCTTGACGGCACCGCCCTGTTGACCCTTCGCGCCGTTGAGCGCATTCGTGGCGGCGTCGGGGTCGTCGTAAACCTGAATGGTCACCTTGATCGCGTGGCTACCGTCGTCGTCTTTGAAGGTCGTCGCCACGCCCGGCTGGCCATTGGGGTTGCTGGTCGGCGGCGCGGCGGTGAACGGGACCGGGGCGTTGATGTCGCTGGCCTGGATGAGCAGCTTGGCGTATTCGTTGGGCTGCGCGGGCGCCGACGACGGTGCAGAGCCCGGGCTGCTGGTGGCCGAGCCTGCCGAGCCCGACTTCGACGGGGAGGGCTGCGGCTTGTTGTGGCCGCAGCCGGCTACTGACACCGCCAGTGCTGTCGTCGCTGCGATACTCGCGATCACCGGACGTGACATCCTCATCGCATCGAGCTCCCTTCCAGGTTGTCCCGGCGACAAAGTCGGTTGTACTTCGATCGCACAGTACATTGCTGCGCGGCGCGGGAGGCCGCGCAGCGTCCTGGTGGGGCCGGCCGAGGTTACTCGAGTTGATCGCGCAGGGAACTCAAGGTGTTCGCCAGGATGCGGGACACCTGCATCTGTGACACCCCGATGCGCTCCGCGATCTGGCTCTGCGTCATCGATTCGAAGAACCGCATGCGTAGCACCTCGCGTTCACGCTCCGGCAGGGTGGCAACCAATACCCGCAGCGCTTCCCGATTGGTGATGTGTTCGATCTGCGGGTCGATGTCGCCGACCGAGTCGGCCACCGAGCGCGGCGTCCCCGAACTGTCGGCGCCAAGCGGCGCGTCCAGCGAATCGAGCCGATAGGCATCGCCCGCGACAAGGCATTCCACGATCTCCTCGCGCGGAACCTCGAGCACCTGGGAAAGCTCACCGGCGGTGGGCGCGCGCCCGAGCTGCTGGGACAAGTCCGCGGTGGTCCTGCTGATCTGCACGTGCAGCTCGCGGAGCCGACGCGGGACACGCATTCCCCAGCTGTAGTCGCGGAAGTACCGCCGGACTTCGCCCATCATGGTCGGCACCGCGAACCCGATGAAGCTGGGCCCCTTCGCGGGGTCGAATCGGTTGACCGCGTTCATCAGCCCCAGCCGGGCGACCTGAATCAGATCCTCGAGACCTTCGCCGCGGCGGGCGAAGTGGCTGGCCACGTGGTCGGCCAGCGGCAGGCACCGGGACACAATGCGTTCCCGCTGGTGGGAGTATTCGTGCGACTCGGCGGGCAACTGCTGCAGCGCCAGGAACATTTCGACGACGTCGTCGTAAGAATCATCGGATTTTGCGGTGGCTCGCGGCGCTGGAGCCGGACGGGTTGCAGAAATTACATTGGTCATCGGCTGGCGCACCTTATGTTCACTCGACGAGTCGGGTAAACACTTGCGCGAGAACAAGTTTGCATTGCTGACTCCTAGAGTCGACTGCAAGTGAGGGTTGCAGCTTTGCGCAACCTCGCCCCCACTGCATCTCTATCCGCAGGACGGTCGATTGCCGAACGCACACGAAGGAGTGGGAGATGACTGGGGCTTGCTCGCCGGAGCCATACCAAGCTCAGTAGCCGTGCGGCTGACTGGACCGCTTTTAGCTAAACGGCGACGCGTCCATAACGGACTTCATTGGTGACTATACGCCCCCTTGCCTCATCCGGCGATGGCTGAGGCGGAGGAGATTTCAACAAATTTTGAACAGTTTCCACGGTGTACGAGTCGCGGCTGGCAACCAGGTGGTCCGGCGGCGGGCGACTCCCTGGGCGATGGCATACCATCGCCCAGCTGCGGTGTTATCGACAGCGCCCGGCCAGCGACGGATGCGCCCGAGCCTCGCGGCAAACAGATCCCCGCCGGTTCCACTCACTTCTGCTGGAATCTGGTCTTATTCAGCGCGCCCCAAGGCGACCGCGGCGACGGTTGGCGTCGAAGCCGGCGCCGGTGATCGCCAAGCGGGCTTCCGTTCTCATTTCTGATTCGGCTGGGTACTGTTCGCCTAATGTTCGTGAGCCCCGTCGAGTGCGTACCCCTCATCTGGCGGCGAGAGCGATTCGCGCGCAACACTTTACGTGTCGTGCGGGATATCGCTCACCGGAGGCCGCGATGAGCCGGAACGGCCCCGAGGGCCCGCTGGCCGGTCGCGGGGTGGCGATTTCGGGCGGCAGTCGCGGTATCGGACGTGCGGTGGCAGAGCTGCTGGGCAGCCTCGGCGCCGGCGTCGTCGTCAACGGGCGTGACGAACGAGCCGTGCAGGAGACGGTCGCGGCGATCACGGTGGCCGGCGGGTGGGCATGCGCGGTGGTGGGAGCCGCAGACGAGGAGCCCGTCGCCCATGCTCTCGTCGACAAATGCCTGAGCACGTTCGGGCGGTTGGACACCCTGATCAATTGCGCCGGGATCGCTGAACCCCCCGGTTCATCGATCCTGACCATCTCCCCGGAAGAATTCGACCGTCTGATCCGCGGCCACCTAGGCACGGCTTTCCACACCTGCCGGGTGGCGGCTCCGGTGCTGGCCGCGCAGGGGCACGGAGCCATCGTCAACACCAGCTCCGTGGCGTTCCTGGGTGACTACGGCGGCACCGGATATCCGGCGGGCAAAGGCGCGGTCAACGGCTTGACGATGGCCATAGCCGCCGAGCTGAAGCCATATGGTGTGCGGGCCAACGTGGTGTGTCCAGGCGCACGGACCCGGCTCTCCACCGGTGCCGGGTACGAAAAACACATCGAAGACCTGCACCGCCGTGGGCTGCTCGACGAGATGACCATGCGGGCGTCGCTCGACAGCGCACCGCCCGAGTTCGTCGCACCGGTATACGCCTATCTGGCGAGCGATCTTTCGCGCGATGTGACCGGTCGGATCTTCGTTGCCGCGGGCGGTTTCGTGGGGAGTTTCGACCGTCAAACGCCGCGGCTGCTGGGCTACCGCGACCACCATCAGACCGCGCCCTGGTCGGTGCAGGACGTGCACCGGATGGTCGGTGACACGGGCCCCGTCGCCTGAGGCGATCGAGCCCTAAGAGAGCCGATTGGCGGCGAAGTCGGCCGCCTGCTCAACCAGCCCGGCCTCGACGTATTGGCGGTGGGCAGCGGGGTTGCCCGCGTCCGAACACACCGGGTCGCCGGGGACGCACAATTCGAGCGTTTTCGCCGAATACAGCGGTCCGATGTTCACCGGCGGCTGGTTGATGATGCTCATGAACTGGCTCGACGGCTTGCCGAACAGCGCCACCGCGGCTACGTGGCTGGCCACTTCGACCGGCATCGGCTGCAGCGCCTGCACCAGGTGCACGCCGTCCGGCACCGCGCTTTCGGTGACAAAGCCCATCACCGCCGCGCCCTGAGAGTAGCCACCCAGCACCATCTTGGTGCGGGGGCAACTGGTGGCCATCTGCTCGACGTGATTGCCGGCGTCGCTGATGCCGTCGGCGGCGGTGGGGAAGTCGGTTGTGGCCGGATAGTTGACCGGATATACGCCTACTGACTTACCGCCGACGTGCGAGCGCAGGGTGTCGACGAAATTCTGGCCGATGCGGCCGACGCCGGGAGGCTCGGTGGTGCCCCGGGCGAACACCACCTCGACATCGGGACATGGTTCTGCGGACGCTGACGAGACCGGGCCGATGAGCAGAGCCGAAATCGGCGACAGCACAGCACAAGTCAACACAGCGAGGGGATTCGCCTGCACATCGCGATCCTGCCACAGGATGCCTGGCAGTGCGCGCTGAGCTGGCCGTCCCTGGCCCGGATGTGACGTAAACCTCCACCCGGCGTCAAAGAACCCGCGTCGACGAGCGGTTCAGGATGCTTTCGACGGGCGCCGGCTGGTTGGGGGCGGCTCCGCGGCGCTGAGTGCGTCCATTGCGCGGACCATCTGCGGGTAGGCGATCGCCGGCCCGATCCAGCGCGTGAGATAGCGCCGGAGATCGGTACCGCTGCGTGGCGGGCGGCCCGGATCCGTCAGGAGAGAGTGGAGCACCCGCAGCGAGAACTCATTCAGTTCGTCCAGCCCCGCTTCGTCGAAACCGTTATGCTCCCAGTCGATGTCGTAGCGGTGCAGCATCGACCGGCCGAACGCCAAAGCGGTGTCGGAGATGATCGAAACCTTCTGGCCGCCGCGGTGACGCTGATTGAGCACAAATTCCACCTGGTTGTCCGAGGCGAGCTCTTCGACGGCGAAAGCCATTCCCTCGGTGATGGCCACCACGGGGTCGGTGACTCCTTCGAGGTGGGCCGCCATGCGATCGAGGAAGCCGTCGGCCGAGCGCATCGCGGACGCCACCAATAGGGCTTGTGTTCCGGGGAAGTATCGATAGACGGTCTGCCGCGTCACCCCCAGCGTCCGCGCCACGTCGGCGATGCGCATCGCCGATCCGCGTTCGTCGATGATCCTGTCGGCGGCGTCGAGGATGCGCTCGATCGCCTCCGCATCCGACGACGGCGTGTTTCCCGCCCAGCCGTGACTGCGCATGATTAACGGGCGGCAAACCCGTAGCCGGTGAACCCCACAGCCGGATCATATCGTCTTCGCGACGCCATCGTTGCTGGCTAACCGCCGCTTATTGCACCGGCGAGAGGCGATTCGGTGAGTCTTCCGGGCGGGCAGCCCGGCGCGCAGAGTCGGCGTATGCCGGCTGGCCGCGAACCCACCTATCAGGCTGAGCCGCCGTGAGTTTCATGCCACCGATGCGCCCAGGATGAGATTGACCGCCTCGTCCAGCTGCCCGGAGATCTCGGCGCAGCTGACGAACCGCGCGGTCATCAGCGCACCCGAAAAGGTCATCTGCAGCGTGGATTTCACGGCGCGAGGCCAGCCGGGGCCGAGCGCGGCCCCGATCCGCTTGGACACTTCTTCGCCGATCTGTTCGCGAAGGGGCGCGACCGCCGGATCGTCGGCCATCAGGGCTGCCCCGCACGCGGCGGTCAGCTCCGGCTCATCGGCGACGACGACCGCCATGTCCCGCAGGGTCGCGCTGACCCGGGTTTTCGTGGTGTCGTTCACGTCGTTATGCAGCGGCAGGTCACGCAGGAACCGCAGATATACCGCCGCGACAAGCGCGCTTTTCGACGGAAAGTAGGTGTAGGCGCTGGCAGGCGAGACCCCGGCGCGAGTCGCCACCGCACGCATGGTCAGGTTCGCGTACGACGATTCCCGCAGCTCCGCCAGCCCCGCATCGAGGACCTTGCGAATGGTCTGCCCGGGCCGGCGGTCGGACCGGCGGGCCGCGCCGGCGCCGGCGCCGGCCGATTTTCCCGCAGCGAGCGGAAGCGACGCACCTCTAGACACTCGTCCAGTGTAGAAACGCGGCCTCTCCCCAACAACATCCGTTCGCCGCGGTCGGCCCAATCGCGGAATTGCTATAACAGACAGCCGTCCAGAAGTAGTACGGGTTCTAGAGTGGCGCCCATGGGCGAAGCGGACAGGCATCGCTGGGACGAACGGTACGCGGCGAAGGGACCGCCAGCGTTGAGTTCGGTTGCGCCGCCGGACGTTTTCGCGGCGCACGCCGATGTGTTCCCCACTGCGGGCAGGGCTCTGGACCTGGCCTGCGGGCAGGGGATCGGCTCCGTATGGCTGGCATCACGCGGACTGCAGGTGGCGGGCTACGACGTCTCCCCGGTCGCCATCAGCAACGCGCGGGAACTGGCCCAGCGCGCCGGGGTGGCTGACCGCTGTCGCTTTGCCGTCGTCGATTTCGATGACGGCCTGCCGGCGGGGAAACCGGTCGATGTCGTCCTCTGCTGCAAGTTCCGCGACCCTCGCCTCGACCGGGCGATCATCGAACGGCTTCTGCCGGGCGGGCTGCTGGCGATCGCCGCGCTGAGCGAGGTGGGCGCGAGCCCGGGCCCCTTCCGCGCTGTGGCCGGCGAGCTGCCCGCCGCCTTCGGCGGCCTGGACCTGATCGACGCCGACGAAGGCAACGGCCAGGCGTGGCTTTTGGCCCGGCGCTGACAGTCGGACTACCGAGCACTTCCCTGCGCACGGCTGGAGCGGCGACGATCTAGGCGTCGCGTCGGCGTGGCGGCGCTGTGAACCATCGCTGACTCGGTGCGGGCGGAATTGCCCTTCGGTGACCGGCTGCCGTTCCGGCGACGCCGTTGCCCGCCGGCGTTCGCTCGATGCTGTCGAGGCGAGGGTGCGGCAACATTGGCCGGGGCGGGCGCCTGGTAGGGCGCGAGCTCACCGACAAGCACTTGCACCGCCTCCGATGTCGCGGTCACCTGTTGGGGAGCGACCTTGATGCCGGCCTTGCGCATCATTGCCTGGGTGTCTCGTCGCTGCTCGGGCAGGACGACGGTGACGACGTCACCGGCGCTGCCGGCTCGCGCCGTTCGGCCGGAGCGGTGCAGATAGGACTTGTGCTCGACGGGCGGGTCGATGTGCACGACGAGTTCGACCTCGTCGACGTGCACCCCGCGGGCGGCGATGTCGGTTGCCACCAGCACGCGGGCGCCGCCCGATGCGAACGCCGCAAGGTTGCGCTCGCGGGCGGGCTGAGACAGGTTGCCGTGCAAGTCGACCGACGGAACCCCCGATTCTGTGAGCTGTCTGGCGAGCTTGCGCGCTTGATGCTTGGTGCGCAGGAACAGAATCCGGCGGCCGGTGCCCGAAGCGAGCCGGTGCACAACCTCTTTCTTGGCCTCGGCGTTGGCGACGTGAAACACGTGATGGGTCATCTCGGACACCGGTGAGTCGGCGCCATCGACGGAGTGCAGCACCTCGTCGCGGAGGAACCGCTTGACGAGCTTGTCGACGCCGTTGTCCAGTGTCGCCGAAAACATCATCCGTTGGCCGCCATTCGGGGTAGCGGCCAGGATCCGGGTGACGCCGGGCAGGAAGCCGAGGTCGGCCATGTGGTCGGCTTCGTCGATCACGGTGATCTCGACGGCCTCGAGGCTGATCAACCGCTGCTTCATCAAGTCCTCGAGCCGGCCGGGGCAGGCCACCACGATGTCGACTCCGGATTTGAGAGCCACTACCTGACGGTGTTGCGAGACGCCGCCGAAGATCGTGGTGACACGCAGGCCGCAGGCCGCCGCTAACGGCTCGAGGGTCGCGGTGATCTGACTCGCAAGCTCACGAGTGGGCGCGAGCACCAAACCCGACGGCCGCGACGGGCGCCGATTTCCCTCGGAAAGGAGGCTGACCAGCGGAATCGAGAAGGCAAGGGTCTTTCCGCTGCCGGTTTTCCCGCGGCCGAGTACGTCGCGGCCGGCCAGCGTATCGGGCAGGGTCTCGACCTGGATCGGGAATGGGTGTGTGATGCCGCGCTCGGCGAGCGCGTTGACAATGTGATTGCGCACGCCGAGATCGGCAAAAGTTCTTTCGGTAGTCACTTTTCGGTGCCTTTCAGGCATCGGTCATGCCGGACCGGCGTTATGTCGCGCGGTTCCCAGCACAAATTGGCGAGATTGCCGGAGGGCAAAATCGATCGCCGCGAGACAAGCTAGTGCGGGTGCACGGATCATCTGAACGTGGTGGCTGAGCCCGATTTTCAGGGCGACACCAGTGGGATGAAGAAGCGTTCCACGACGTGGTTGACATCTAGCTTTGAGGTCAACGCTTCCGAGAGCATAGCGCACCCGGGTGGATAACCACGACAAAGCGCTCGGGTAACAGGGTGTGACGTCTACCGCATTACGCCGGGATCAGGATTCGAGGCGGGCCCGCACTGCGGCCATGCGTTCCTCGAGTTCGGCCTCGCCGATGACACCGCGCGCTAACAGGGAATGCGCCAATGCAACCAATCGGTTCTCCGGGTACGGCAGGTCGGCGTACACCGTAGCCGACAGTGCGTCCTCTTCGTTGCGCCGATCGACACAGCCGAGAACTTCTGACCCACAAGCACTTTGATCGAGGGCGTCGCAGATCCCGTCAAGGCTCGTCTGCCACGGCGGTACCGGGTTGTCGACTCCGTATTTCGCCGCGACGCGGCTCCAGACCTGGTCTTGCTCAACGATTTTCGTCAATGGCGCGACTGCGGCCAAATCGACGGGCTCAGAAGTGCTCACCTATTCACCCTCCCGAGTTAATCGCCAACCGGATGGACCGCAGGCCGGGTTTCGGTGATCGCATTCGCGGTCACGCCGACCTTGGGCAGCGCCACACCGATCAGGCAATCGCGGGTGACGATTTCGGCGAGCTGCTCCTCTGTCCAGTCATCGGTTTCATCGGGGCGCACGGGCATCACCATGAATCGGTGCTTCTGGTTCGAGTCCTCGACCCGGATCTCTACCGTTTCGGGGAGAAAGAGCCCGAACTCCGCGAGCACTTGGCGCGGCCAGCGCACGATGCGGCGACGAAAGTTCGGCGTCCGGTACCACTCGGGCGAATTGCCCAGGATCGGTCGCGGGTAGCACGAGCACAACGTGCACACGATGACGTGGTGCAGAGTCGGCGTGTCGACCAGCACGTGAAATGCCGTGAAGTCACTTGGCGTGCCAAAACCGGTGGGATGCAGCCAGTCGACCCCCACTTCCTTACTGGCGGCAAGCGGATCCGACATGACCAGCTCTTTGAACGCTGGGTCGAGCCAGGCCCGGGCCACCAGGTGCGCTGCGGGCGTTGGCCCGATCTGTTCGGCGTACTCGGTCATCCGGCGGTGATCCTCCGCGGTGAAAATCCCCTTCTCGATGCACAATTCGCGAAGGGCGATCTCCAGGACTTCGAAGTCGGTGATCTCGTCCACCATCGGCGCGGCGGTGCGGTCGTGGTCGTGATCGTGGTCGTGATCTGTCATGCTGACGCCCCCTCCTCGGCGAATTCGAGCCACCGCTCGGGAATTTCGGTTTGCAGCGTGTCATTGTCGGGACCGGTGTAGCCGTGCCAGAGCTCGGCGAGGTTGAACCGAACGATGTAGAACCACTCGGGCTTTGCACCGGGCGCGTCCCACGTCTCGTCCTCGGCGGCGGGGCTTTCGTAGGACACTCTGGCGATCTCACCGGTCGCGCCCCGGACGTACTCCTGGGTGCGGGTATAGAGCAGGACGGGAAGCTCGCGCACGACGACCTTGTCGCCGACCCGAAACTTGGGCTCGCCGGCCTGGCCGGCGAACACTTGCGGATCGCCCTTGCCGACCGCGTGCAGATGATGGCGATTGCGGTTGACCGCAGCTGGATCGCCTTCCGACTTGGGCTTGGCGTCCAACGACTTTCCCCGCAGGCCGCCCTCGTAGCGTGCCTTCACCTCGGCCATGCGTTCGGCCAGCTCGCTCAGGCCGATGTGGTGCTTCTCGACCAACACGCGCACCACCGCGAGCAGCCAGCGACCGTAGTAGGGAAGTCCGAGATAGATGGTGCGCCCCAGGTCGACGTTGCCCATCCGGCGGCGTTCCTCTGACAACCAGATGCCGCGCCACCCCGGCACCTCGCACAGGACGTAAGTGCTCTCTTCCCAAATTTCGTATTGCTTGTTCTCGAAATCAATCGGCGCGTCCGGCTCACCGCCCACGTCATGCGGGGTCTTGGTGTAGGCGGCGAACCGGTCGTGATCGATGAGATCGGGGGTGGGCGCGTCCGGAAGCTCTGGGTAGGACGACTGCAGTCGGGATACCAGGTCCAGCTGCCGTGCCCGGTCCGCGGCAGTCGTCATCTGAGCTCCGTCCGTCGTCGGTGCGCGCCTCGATATAGCTCACTCCTTGCGTAGCGATCTTGCAACCGCAAAATGCACGACCGGAAGGGTAGTGTCCCGATGATGGAGCGGCGCGAGCTCGAAGCGGTCATCTACGAACGCGAACCGCCGATAGCGCGGATCATTCTCAACCGGGTCGATAAGGCCAACACCAAGGACGCGGTGCTGGTCACCGAGGTCGACGACTGCCTGCACGAGGCCGACCGCGACAAGGACATTAAGGTCGTCATCCTGAAGGCGAACGGCAAGGGCTTCTGCGGCGGCCACGTCGCGCGCTGGGGCCCGGACGAAAACCCTTATCCCGACTTCGGAAACACCTTCGAGGACCTCTACAAGGGCACCGCCGATCTGTTCTTGTGGCCGACGCTCTATCTGTGGGAATTCCCGAAGCCGACGATTTCGCAGATCCATGGCTACTGCATGGGCGGCGGGATCTATCTGGGCTTGCTCACCGACTTCTGCGTCGCCTCCGAGGACGCGTATTTCCAGATGCCGCTTGCCCAAAGCCTCGGTGAACCCGGCGGGCACACGATGATCGAGCCGTGGCTGTTGATGAATTGGCACCGCACCATGGACTGGCTGCTGCTGGCGCCGACGTTGTCCGCGCAGCAGGCCCTCGAGTGGGGGCTGCTCAACCGGGTGGTGCCGCGCGACGACACTCGAGGACACCGTCGAGGAGATGGCGCGCAGGATCGCGCAAATTCCGTTGACCACGCTGATGGCGGTGAAAAACAACGTCAAGCGCGCCTGGGAATTGATGGGCATGCGGGTGCACCTGCAGGTCAGCCACATCCTGACCAACATGGTCGGTGCGGCCTCCGACGTTCAGGCCCGACGCGACGAACTCAAGCAATCCGGCATGAAGCCAAAGGAATTCGTCGACCGCGACGACTCCTAGTGAGTCCGCTCGCCGGCGATCTTTCGGCCGGCGGCGTGCCGCGCCGCGACGTAGCCGAACACCATGGTGTAGGCGATGCTTCCACCCGCGCCCAGGTAGTTTCGGCCCATTACCGTCGCCGTGATGTTGCCCGTCGCGTACAACCCGTCGATCACGCAGTCGTCCTCGTCGAGTACTTGAGCGTGTTCGTTGGTGATCACGCCTCCGCACGTCCCGACATCGGCGGGTAACACCCTGGTGGCGTAGTACGGTGGCCGCTCGAGCGGCCCTAACGCGGCGTTCGGGCGGTAACCGGGATCACCCAGGCAGTCGTTGTACGCCGACTGACCGCGGCCGAAATCGGGGTCGAGGCCCTTGACCGCAAACCCGTTGAATCGCTTGACCGTTTGCTCGAGCGCGTCCGCGGGGACATCGATCTGGCGTGCGAGATCGGCGATGGTCGTACCGCGCAGGACCGCGCCCCGCTCGATCAGTTCCTCAGGCAGGCTGCGCTTCTTGAACGGGTTGGCGCCCGAGACGTATCGGCGGATGTAGCCCTCGTCGAAGACCATCCAGCAGGGCACCGCCTTGTTGGCGTACATTGCCTTGCCGACTTCCACGTATGAGTTCGACTCGTTGCAGAATCTCTTGCCGGTCCCGTCGACGTAGATCGCACCGGGCCGCTGCCGCCCGCTGCCGAGCGCCCTCGCGGCATCACCGCCGTCGGCGATGAAAATGGATGGCAGCCACCAGGCCTCGTCCAGCAGGTCGGTCTTCGCACCCAGCCCCATCGCCGTCTGAAGTACCTCGCCGGTGTCGCCGGCATTGGCGATCGACCAGCGCCCCTCGTTGGGCTGGTCGCCGCTGTAGCGGCGGCGCATGTCCGCATTGCGGCTGAAGCCACCCGCCGCGAGCAGTACGCCCTTGCGCGCCTCGACATTCAGTTCGGCGCCGCCCCGGGAGACGCGCGCGCCGACGACACGGCCGTCCTCGACGATCAGATCGGCCATGGCAGCGTCAGTCCAGATCGGCGGGTCGCCGCGCAGGTCGATCAGCACCTTCAGCATCTGACCGATGAGTGAGGCTCCGTTGGTGAGCATCTCGCGACGGCGCAGCCAGGCCGCCCTGGTCCGCGCGAACACCCGCATCGCCACGGCGAAGGCGCGCGGCGATCGGTTGAAGTACTGCACCGAGCGCAACTCGTTCGTCTTGAGGACGAACCCCCCGTAGCTCTTGGCCATCGACGGCTGGACTTTGTCGCGCCAGTCTCCCAGCGCCGCCGCGTCAAACGGAACGCATTCGATGGCACGACCGGACTCGTTGCCGCCCTTGTGGTTTGGGTAGTAGTCGCTCCAGCCGGGGCACCGCACGAACCGGACGCCCTTGCGGGTCAGGAAATTGATCATCTCGTAGCCCGCGGTCAGGAATGTCTCGCGGCGCGCCGGTGACGAGGCCGCCCCGATGTCGCCGACGACGTCGTCGAAGTAGGCCAGGCCGTCCTCGTGCGAGTCCGCGATGCCGTCGGCGCGCATCAACGGGTTGTTCGGCAACCACACCATGCCACCGGAAAGTCCGGTGGAACCGCCCACCAGCGCCTGCTTTTCGAGCACCAGCGGCTCGATGCCGGAGTCGAGCGCCGCCAACGCCGCGGCCATGCCGCCCCCGCCGCTGCCCGCGATGAGCAGGTCGACGGAGTGGTCCCACTGCGTGCTCATCGCGCCGCCCTACCGACGGCCCCGAGAGCCGAAGTGAAGCCGAGATCCACCATCGGCACGTCGATGGTGGTGTTGGTCTTCTGAATGGCGGGCACCAGCGTGTCGTATGGCAGTCCGGCAAGAAAGCCGTCGATGACGCGTTCGAAGTTCGAGATCAGTCCCTCGATGCGGCTGGACAACCTCATGTATTCAAAGCCTTTGGAGTGCAGTCCTTTTTGCTGCTTAGGCAGATTGGAGAAGTCCTGCGCGGGAATCGGCGGCCAGCGTGGGTCGTCGGGCGCCATCGGGACCGGAGGCGTCGGCTTGGGCGTGATCCGGTCGGGTGGGATGCGGGTGAGTGACCAGATCTCGAAGAGGGTTTCCTCCGGTCCCAGCGGCCGGATCCGGTAGGACGAGGCGCTGCTGTATTGCGGCAGCACGAAGTAGTGCGGGAAGCAGAAATTGATGGCCTCGGTGATGCCGCGACGCGCCAGATCGTTGAGGTCGGGGATGTCGCAGCCCCTGGCTCGGTGCCAGTGCACGATGGCGTCGTTGAGGGTGGCGCGCCAGACGGCCATCGCCTCGGCCGGATCCGACGGCAACTCCATGTCCTGCAGGCCTTCGGCGATGCGGACGTCGTTCTCGTGTGTCATGCCGGCCATGCCCTCACCGAGCGTGCGCATGAAATACAGGTTGGTCTGCGCCAGGCCCGGTGGCTTAGCGGACGAGGCGGGCATGCTCGACGGCAGCAGCTGCGGGTGGGTCTGCGGGACGTGATAGCCCTCCATGAAGGCGGCCGTCGCCAGTTTCCAGTTCACCGGCAGCCGGCACGACTGCCACCACTCGACGCGCAGCGACTCGACCTTCCAGGCGTCGTAGATCGATGCGAACGGCTCGAAGCAGTCGCGCAACGGCGGTGCGTCGTCGTCGAGGTTGATCCATGCGCACCCGCCCCAGACCTCGCATCGCACCGAGACGAGGCGAAGATCGTCCGGGCTCAGGTTGTGCTCGTCGAACTCCTCGGGCCTCAGGACAAACGTGTTACGTCCATCCATGCCCCAGCACCAGCCGTGGAAGGGGCAGACGAAGGTGCGCCGATTCCCGTTGCCTTCCACCAGCTTTACTCCGCGATGGCGGCAGGCATTGTGATAGGCGCGCACGGTCTCGGCGTCCAGCCGGACCACGATGATGGAATCGTCAAGGATCTCGTACTCAACGTAGTCGCCCGGCTTGGGGATTTCCTCGAGGCGGCAAGCCATCTGCCACACCCGCGGCCACAGCAGTTCATTTTCGAGCGCGTAGAACTCCGGGTCGTAGTAGCGCTGCTTCGGGATTCGATCGGCGGCCTGGACGGCCCACGGCACCGGAAGGGGGGTCCAGTTCACGTCGTTGTTCTTGGTGGTCACCATGCTTCGATTCCCTTTTCATAGGATTCGCGACGCCCGTCCCTGCCAGTATCGTTCGCGAATGCGTCTCTTGTAGAGCTTTCCGTTCGGGTCCCGCGGGAGTTCGCGATCGAATTCGACGGTGCGCGGGCACTTGTAGCCGGCGAGGTGCGCCCGGCAATAGTCGAGCAGTTCGGCCTCGAGCTCGGGGCCGGGTACCACGCCGTCGGCCGGCTGTACGACGGCCTTGACCTCTTCGCCGAACTCATCGTTGGGAACCCCGAACACCGCCGCGTCGACCAGCTTCGGATGCATGACGAGGAGGTTCTCCGCCTCTTGCGGGTAGATGTTGACCCCGCCGGAGACGATCGTGAACGTGGACCGGTCGGTGAGATACAGGAACCCGTCCCGGTCGACATAGCCCATGTCGCCGAGCGATCGCCAACCGCGGTCGTTGTACACCGATGCCGTTTTGGCGGGATCCTTGAAGTACTCGAAGTCGGGTCCACCTTCGAAATAGAGCTCGCCGCATTCGCCGACCGGAAGTTCCTGACCGTCCTCACCGACCACGTGCACCGGGGCCATCGGAATCCCCACCGAACCGGGATGCGCGAGCCATTCCTGCGGCCCGATCGTGGTTCCCGCGAATCCCTCGGTGCCACCGTAGTATTCGTGGATGATCGGTCCGAACCACTCCATCATCCGGTGTTTGACATCGACCGGGCACGGCGCCGCCGCGTGTATGACGCATTGCAGGCTCGAGACGTCATAGCGTTCCCGGACGGCCGCTGGCAACTTGAGCATTCGCACGAACATCGTCGGCACGAACTGGGCGTGGGTCACCCGGTGGGTCTCGATCAGGCGCAGCACCGCCTCGGCGTCGAACTTTTTCATGAGGATCGACGCGGCGCCGACCCGGTTGGCCGCCATGGTGTAGTTCACCCCGGCCGCGTGATACAGCGGCGCGGGGGACAGGTACACACTCGAGGAGCTCATGCCGTACTTGTGCATGAGCGCCATCTCGAGCACCGACTGAGCCCAGGACCCGTTGCCGTCGACGGGAAGCGGTCGCCGCACCGCCTTGGGCCGCCCGGTGGTGCCGGATGAATAGAGCATCTCCGACCCGTCCGAAACCGGTGGGGCCGCTCCGGCCGTCGCCAGCGCGTCCTCATATGACTGCCAGCCCGCCATGAAATCCCCGATCGCGATGTGGGTGGCCACGCCGGCGTTGGCATTGCGGATGCGAGCGGCCAGTTCGGGCATCGAGGCATCGACGAAGACCGCCTTGGCGTCCGAGTCGTCGATGACGTAGCTGACCTCATCGGGGAGGAAGTGGGTGTTGACCGCGGTGTAGTAAAGGCCGGAAAGCTGGGCACCCCAGGTGATTTCGAAGAATTCCGGCCGGTTCGGCAGTACCAGTGCCACGCCGTCACCGCGGCGCAGACCAGCCTCGTGCAACACGGCGGCCACCCGCTGGCTGCGGGCATACAGTTCGCCGAACGAGATCGTGCCGCCGTCGGTGACCAGGGCCGGCGACTGTGCGGCTGCGATCGCGTGATCGGCGATGTTCACCAGCGGACCTAAGTTGTTGCGGCGCCGTCGGTCTGGGCGGCGGCCGCGGCCTGGCGCCGGGCGTGCTCGGACGGCAGCACCTTGTCCTTGAACACGGTCTGGATCAGCTGCTGCACGTCCTTGCTGATCGAGGCGAGCGCGACGAGGTCGTTGGAGCTCTGCCAGTGCACCCGCATGCCCATCAGCTCCCAGGCGCGTTTCAGGTTGGCCTTGGTGAGCATCAGGGTCGTCAACGGTGCCTGCGCGATGTGGCGAGCGATCGCGTCGACGCGGTCGTCGAGCTGGTCTCGCGGGACGACCTCGTTGACCAGTCCGACGTCGAGCGCCTTCTTGGCGTCGATCACCTCCGCGGTGAACAGGTAGTACGCGGCGCGGCGCCAGTTCATGAACACCCAAGGCTCGATGGAACATTCACCGGATGGCATGCCGAACCCCTGCAGCGGCGGGTAGGAGAAGTAGGCGTCCTCCGAGGCGATGACGATGTCGGTGGTCAGGCCCATGTGGGTGCCACCGCCCACGCAGTAGCCGTGCACCTGCGCGATGGTCGGTTTGGAGAACTCCCACAGGTTAAGGGTCGGCTTGACGAAGAGGTCCGACTGCGCCTTCCACGGGTGGCCCGTGACCATGGCGTTCTCCACGAACGACGGGTAGTCGACGGCGTTGTTGCCGATCGCGTGTCCGGAGCAGAAGCCCTTGCCGTTGGCCTTGAGCACCAGCACCTTGATGTCGTAGTCGCGGTCGGCGTCCAGCAGCGCGGCGTCGACCTCTTCGGCCAGCTTCTGGTCCTGGGCGTTGGCCTTCTCCGGCCAGTTGAGCGTGATGCGGGCGATCGGGCCCTCTTTTTGATAGATGATTCTCTCGCGGGTCTCGTTGAGATCCATGGGCCTTACCCTTCCTCGTTGGACGATATGACGCCGATTTCGGCGCCGATGTCGTAGGTTGTCCCGACCTGGCCCGTCCAGCGCACGGTGCCGGATGCCCCCGCTTCGATTTCCTGTTCCACCTTCTCGGTGGCGATCACGTAGATCGGCGTGCCCGCTTCGACGCGCTCACCGGCGTCGACGAGCAACCCGGTGAGTTCGGCCTCGGACACGGCCACCGATACCCGGGGGATGCGAATGACGAAGTCAGCCATGCACCTTCGCCTTCGTGCAGGTGCGCTGGGCCGCTTCGATGATGCGCGCCGGCGACGGATACACCTGCGCTTCGAGCGCGGCGGCGGCCGGGTTGGGCACGAACCGCGCGGCGACCCGCTCGATAGGTGCGGCGAGTTGGCCGAACAACTCGGTCGCGAGGATCGCGGCGATTTCGGCTCCCGGGCCGCCGAATTGGACCGCGTCGTGGACGATGACGGCCCTGCGAGTGCGACCGACGGACGCGATTATGGTTTCGACGTCCAGCGGAACCAAGGTGCGCAAGTCGATCACCTCGGCGCTCACTCCCTGCTCGGCGAGGCTGGCCGCCGCGGCGAGCGCGTCGTGCACGCAACGCCCGTAGCAGATCAGGCTCACGTCGGTGCCGGGCCGCTTGATGTCGGCCTGGCCCAGCGGGATCGAGAACTCGGGATCGAGCGGGACCGGCCCCTTCTTGCTTTGCAACCGGATGGTTTCGATGAACAGGCAGGGGTCCGGGTCGAAGATCGCCGACGACAGCAGGCCTTTGCCGTCGCGCGGGGTGGACGGCACGATCACCTTCATCCCGGGGATGTGCATGAACCACGCCTCCAGGCTCTGCGAATGCGTCGCGCCGGTGGCCAACCCGCTGTACACCTGGGTGCGCACGGTGATCGGCGCCGAGGTGCGCCCGGCCGTCATGAACCTGAGTTTGGCGGCGTTGTTGATCAGCTGGTCGGCGGCGATGCCGATGAAGTCCATGATCATGATCTCGGCCACCGGCAGGAGCCCGTCGATGGCGGCGCCGATGGCCGCACCCAGGATCGCCGCCTCCGAGATCGGTGTGTCGAGGACGCGTTCGTGCCCGTATTTCGTCGAGAGTCCGGCGGTCGGGCCGGAGGCTCCGGGGTCGGCGATGTCCTCACCGAGCAGGAACACCCGCTCGTCGGCCGCGAGCGCCTGATCCAGCGCGAGGTTCAGCGCCTCGCGCATCGTCATCTCTTTTTCGTCCATCGCCGAATCCTCAGACCGGGAACCGGATCGGAGTTGCATACACGTCCCTGTCGAGTTCTTCCGCCGCCGGCGAATCCGCGCTCATCACCGCCTGCAGCGCGTCCTCCACCGTCGCCGTCGCCTCGTCGTCGATGCGGGCGAGTTCATCCTCGCCGCAGGTGCCGGCGTCGGCGAGGTGGCGGCGGAAGCGCGGCACGGGATCTGCAGCCAGCGCCGCTTCGAGTTGCTCCTTGGGTATGTAGGGCATCCGGTCCCCGAAGTAGTGGCCGCGGAAGCGGAAGGTCACGCACTCGATGAAGGTGGGACCGGCGCCGCCGCGGGCCCGCTGCAGCGCCGCGTCGAGCGCGGCTTTCACCGCCAGCGGGTCGTTGCCGTCGACGCGTACACCCGGCATCCCGTATCCGGCGGCCCGATCGGCCACGTGCTCGAGCTTCATGGTGTCGGTGGTCGGGGTCATCTCGGCGTACAGGTTGTTCTGGCAGACGAACACCATGGGCAGGTCCCAGAGCGCGGCCATGTTGGCGGCTTCGTGGAAGGAGCCGGTGTTGGTGGCGCCGTCGCCGAAGCTGACGACCGTGACCCGGTCGAGTCCCTTGCGCTTGGCGGCCATCGCCAACCCCACGGCCACCGGCGGCCCGGCTCCGACGATGCCGGTCGAAAGCATCACGCCGACCTCGGGTTTGGCGATGTGCATGGTGCCGCCCTTGCCCCGGCTCGCGCCGACGGTGCGGCCCATCATTTCGCCGTAGATCTCCTCGAGCGGGACTCCCTTGCCGATGAGGTCGTGCAACCCCCGGTAGGTGGTGACCAGCTGATCGTCGGGCCGCAGCGCGACACCCACCGCGGCGGCGATCGCCTCCTGACCGCGCGACGGCCAGTACACGCACATGAACTCCCCGGTGCCGATCCCCTTGGACAGCCGATCGTCGGCCGCCTTCATCAGCACCATGAGCGCGTAAAGGCGCCGTTGCATCGAGCCGTCTTCGGTCATCGCGCAGTCCCGTTGCGGTGCAGTCGGATTGGTGCCACCGGTGTCACGCGCCCGACCATGGCTTGACCTTGAGGAAGCCGCCGCCGTCCACCCGTAGTTGCTGTCCGGTGATATAGCGGGCGGCGTCGGAAGCGAGGAACAACACCGCCTCGCTGATGTCCTCGGGCTCGACGTAGGGGATCGGCATCGCCTGGACGAACGGGAAGATCGGTTCGGCGTCCTCGCGGGTCGGCTCCTTCAGGTCGGGGCGGAACGCCCGGTACATCGGCGGGCTGTGCAACATGTCGGTGTTGACGTTCGTCGGGTGCACCGCGTTCATCCGGATGGAGAACGGAGCGAGCGCCAACGCGAAGTCGTTGACGTAGTGCGCGGCAGCCAGTTTCGCGAAGGCGTAGCCCGCTCCGCCGGGGCCGCCGTCGATGCCGGTGGTGTTCATCGACGACATGAAGGCCGCGTTGGACCCGATGACGATGATGGACGCGCCGGCCTGCAGATGTTTGAGGCTGGCATGGACCAGGTTGAGCACGCCGACCAGGTCCACGTCGACCGCGTCGGCGAAGGCCTTCGGTGGCAGCCCCGCGGTCAGTGGGCAGATGCCCGCGTTGGCCACCACGATGTCGAGGTGGCCGAATTCGGCGACGCCCTCGTCGATGGCCGTCGACAGGGCGACGCGGTCGCGAACGTCGGCGATCGCGGTGAAGGCGCGCTGCCCCTCCTTCTCCACCAGGCGTGCCGTTTCTTCCAGGTCCTCGGGGCGCGCCAGGGGATACTCATTGGTGTCGATGTCCGTGCAGAGATCCACGGCAATGATGTCCGCGCCTTCGGCGGCCAGCATCCGCGCATGCGAACGCCCCTGACCGCGCGCGGCGCCACTGATCACGGCCACCTTGCCGGTTACCCTGCCCATCGCCCGTCCTTCGTCCGTGTGTACTAGATCACGACCCACGTTGCGGCGCAACGCCATTCGTTGGCACGACCGATGCCGGCTCGCGAAGGAATCGACTTTTCGCGCGTCCGTGGCGCACCACGACGCACCTGTCACCGCGGGGGGCATCGGAATGAGACCTTCGGTCGGCTCCATCGCATCTCTTCCACGAAAAACTGCGCTGACCTGCAGATGGGCTATCACTACGCCCAAGACTAGCTAGAATATCTAAAATAGCAAGGAATGGACGCGACGAGGGGATTTGGCGATGTCTGGCGTGCACGGCGGTGTCCTTCGAGGGGTGCGGGTAATCGAACTGGCGTCGTGGACCTATGTGCCCTCCGCGGGTGCCGCGCTCTCGGACTGGGGTGCCGACGTCATCAAGGTGGAGGGCGTCAGCGCGGGCGATCCCGGACGCGCGCTGGTCGTCGGTGGCTTCACCCGCCAAGCGGCCCGTCCGGATGCCGACTTCATCCTCGAGCTGGGCAACCGCGGCAAGCGCAGCATCGCCATCGACATCAAGTCCGAAACGGGTCGCGAGTTGTTCGGCCGGCTGTTGGCCAGTGCCGATGTCTTCTTGACCAATTGGTTGCCCGGCGCGCTCGAACGGGCCCGGCTGACCGTCGAGGACATCCGCTCGTTCAACCCGAAGATCATCATCGCGCGCGGCACCGGGCTCGGCGTCCGCGGACCCGATCGCGATCGCGGCGGATTCGACGCCGCCACGTATCTGGCGCGCGGCGGGGTCGCCTACACGCTCACGCCGTTCGGCAGCGAGAACCCCGCGGTCCAGGGGCCCGGCTTCGGCGACTTGCAGGGCGGGGCAACGCTGGCCGGCGGGGTTTGCGCCGCGTTGTTCCACCGGGAACGCACCGGCGAACCGGTCATCGTCGACTCTTCGCTGCTGGCGCAGGCGATGTGGTCGATAGCGCCGTCCATTTCGGCGGCCGACTTCTTCGACATCGACGGGATTCCGGGCGCACCGCCGGGCCTGGCCATCAACCCGCTGGTCAATCGGTACAAGACCAAAGACGGCAGGTGGATTCAGCTGGTGTTCTTGCAACCCGACAAATTCTGGGCGGGCTTCTGCGGGCGCATGGGACTGGCCGAACTTGCCGACGATGAGCGATTCGTCCCGTCGGCCAACCTGATCGCCAATGCGGCCGCCGCGACCGAGCTGCTGGCGAATACCTTTGCCCGCCACGACCTCGCGCACTGGCAGGCGGTGCTCGCCGAGGAGCCGGGCGTGTGGGGTGCGCTGGCGACGCCGCGGGAAACCCTCAACGACCCGCAAGTCGAACCCAACGGATACGTCATCACCAATGTCGACGACCAAGGTGAGAAGTACCGAATCGTCGCCGCGCCAGTGCAATTCAACGAGACGCCGCCGTCTCCCGCGCGGGCCCCGGAGCATGGGCAACACACCGAGGAGATCCTGCTGGAACTCGACGTCGATTGGGATGACATCGCCAAGGCGAAGGACGTCAAGGCAATTCTCTAAAAGGCCTGGCCGGCGGCCAATTGCGCCGTTTTACAGGCGTTTCCGGTACCACGAGTCGCGAATTTCGTGATCAGCGGGCGATTCCGAAACGGTCACAGCCGCATATCAATGTCAGTGGTGCACTGGCACAATGCGGCGGATCCGCAAATCATTGCACAGGGCGCCTTTTCGGGATTGCGGCCGCGACGATGCGTAACGCACGAATTCCTGCCGCTATGCGAGTAGCGGTTTCACAAGGGCGTAGCAGGAGGTATCAGCAATATGACGATGGACTGGGTCCCCCAAACTTCGTGCGGCCCGAACTCCGGCCGCATTCTCGACACCGCGCGGGGCATTCTCATCGGTCTTCGCCGGTGCCCTTCTGACGCCGCTCTGGACGAACTGCACAACGCGGCAATACGGCACAAAGTACCGGTATTCGCCATGGCTTGGGCCTTGGTCCACTTGGCGGGTGACGGCGAGAAGACCCCCAGTTTCGTCGACGCGCAGTCCGCGGCGCGCCGCGAGTGGGGTCCGCTGTTCAAATCCGCCGCGCTCACCTGTTGAAGCGCGCACCGAGACGTTGGGGCGGCCGAGCTTTCGAGGGGTAACCCGGCCGCCTCCAACTAAACAGCATCGACCCGAAACAGCGTGCGAGGGTGGCGCTTTCGCGGTCCGGGAACCGGCCGGCCGGTCGTTTCGGACATGTCGCGCGCCCTGTTGGCCGATTCGGCGTGGCTTTGCACGCTGCCCAGGTAGCCGGCCAAGACGATGAGCGCGCAACCGGCGAGCTGCAGCAGCGACGGGCGCTCACCCAGCACGAGGGCCCCGAGCCCGACCGCGCCCACGGGGGTCAACAGCAGCAGAGCTGAGCCGGCGGTGCTGGGCAACCGGGTCGAGCAGAAGGCGACGAGCAGCCAGCCGAGCAATTGGCCGGTGAGGGCAACGAGGGCCAGCCATCCAATCGCCCGCCACCCCGGCGACGCGTTCAAGCCGTGCCACCACGGGCCAATGGCCGCCGCGACAAGCGCGCACGTCGCCAAGACCACGCTGTAGGTCTGCATTGGACGGCCGGCCTGCCCGCCGCGCCGGAGCAAGAAGAGGAACCCCGAATAGCACACTGCCGCACCGAGCGCGTGCGCGGTTCCACGCGCCGGGCTGGTGCCGGCGACTCCGTGTTCGAGTAGACCCGCGGCGAGTACGACGCCAATCAGCAATGCGGGCAACGCCAGCACGAATCGGCGCGATATCCGTTCCCGGTCGACCAGCCAACTCAACACCGGAACAAGGGCCACCTGTGCGTTCACCAGGACCGTCGACAGACCCGCTCCCACTTCCGGGATGGCCTGGGTCCATAGCAGCATGTCACCGGCGAACAACGCGCCGCAGCAGACGGCCGCCAGCACCTCGCGACGCGACAAGCCGCCGCAGCGTCGCCATTCCGGTAGCGCCAGGAGCATGACCACAGGCAATGCAATCAGGCAGCGGGCGGCCGTGGCGGTAGCCGGTGTCGTCGCGGCGAGCCTGAGCAGCACGGCCGACACCGACACGCTCAAGGCGCCGACCGCCAGACCTACCTGCGCGGAGTATGCGGAACTATCTCTCATGATCGATCGGGTACCCGTACGCCTAATGGGTAAATCGCATCTGACCAATTAGCATGTCTGGTATGGTGCGATCGGAGGCGGCTGCTCTCGACTTGCGCGGTGGTCATGCCGCAGTCGACTTGATCAACACGGTGGCGTGGCGCGGCGACCCGAATCGCCGTACCGAATTCCTGGTGGACTATCGCGATCTGGTGGCCTGGGCGCAGCACGCCCGTGTGATGTCGCCCCGCGAGGCGCACACCCTTGCCGCGCACGGCGCCGCCGACAACGGTGCAGCGACCAGAACATTGCGTCGGGTCAAAGAGCTCCGGGAGGCCCTGCATGCCATTTGGACAGGCTGCGGTTCGGCCCGGGATGCCGAACAGGTCGCGGGCGCTTACCGATCGGCGCTGCGGGCCAAAAGCCTTGCGTTCGACGAGAAAATACCGCGATGGCACGACACGGCGTTGACCGTGCAAACACCGTTACACCGGTTGGCCTTGGAATCAGTAACGCTGTTGACCGCGGTGCCGCGGTCGCGTGTCAAACGATGTGGGGACGATGCCTGCGGATGGCTGTTTTTGGACGCCAGCCATCGGCAGAACCGCCGTTGGTGCAGTACGGCCGACTGTGGTAATCGCGCCCGGGTCCGACGGGTCTACGAGCGCGCCCGGGACAAATCGGACGGTCAGGCGGGCGGGAGTTGACGAGGGCCGTCGTACGGGTCCAGTGCGGCGGGCCCGTCGCGCTTGACCAATTCCCGTTTGCCTTCGCGCTGCGCCGAGCTCAGCGACAGCCCTTCGTGCTCCCGGCCGCCGATCCGTCCCCGCACGGCCGCCGTGTCGTCGGCGCGAGATGAATCGACGAATTCCCTTGCCGAAGAAGGGGAGTGGGTCGCGGCGCGCGGCGTGGGCGGGTCGCTGGCAGCCGCGGTTTCAGTGTTGACCGTCACCTTGCGGCTGCGCTTGAGCGTGAACGTGATCTCTTCCGTCTCTTCCAGGACCCCTTCGAACACCTGGCGCGCGGTGCGCAGCGGCGCAGTGGTGTTGTCGATCACCTGCTCACGAACGGCGGTACCAGCGGGCGGATCCAGCGGGCCGCTGCCTTGGTGGCGTCCGGGATCGACGGGATCAACGGTGCATTCCGTTCGTCGTGCGGCTCGACCTCCCGGTCCGCCGACAGGGCAGCGGGCAGGTGCTCGGGAACGTCCGGGGTCGCGGGACTGACGAAGCCCGCGGCCGGCTCGGCGCCGGCAGTTGGGTGATCGCCCGGCTGGCCGCCTCGGCTTCGGCGGCGATCGGCAGATACATGTCTTCGTCGCCCGGCTCGAAGGCACGCTGCGACGGACGCGCGCAAGGGGCTCTCCAAGGGCTTCCGCGACCCGGCGGCGTTGCTGCTCGCGGTCGATTTCGGTCTGCGCCTCGATGGCGAGCCGGGCCTGCGTCAGTTGGTGCTCGGCCCATAAGATTTCGGCCTCACGGCGAACCTCGGCGCGCTTGACCGCGATCGCGGTGTCCGCGTCGAGTTCGGCGCGTTCGCGCTCGGCGCGCGAGGTCGCACGGCGATCGTGGGTCGTCTCACCGCGCCACAGCCGCAAGATCAGCGGCATCAGGTAAACCAGCACGCAAGAACGCGATCGTCAGCAGCCGCAGAGCTCATCGCCCCGGTGCCGGCGATGTGAGGTCGTTCATCGCGACCCAGCGCGCGCCGAGTCCGCGGCCGGCGTCCGCCACGACGCTTTGGCGTGCGTCGGCGAGCGCTCTGCTCCTGTCGCGGAGATCGTGGCGTCCAGCTCTGGTGCTCTGGCGGTCGCGAGCGGCCAGCGCATTGTCCAGCTCGTGCTGCGCATCGGCGAGAAGCTCGTTTGCCGTTCGTGTTTCGGGCCCGGCACCGGGAACACCGGTGATCCGGGTCTGCGGGCAAGCCGGCGTGGGATTGTATTCGCAGCGGGCGACGACCAAGGCCTTGTCCTGCTGGTCGCGGGCCTGTTCGACGGCGTTGTCCAGTCGCAGCGCGCGCATCCCTGGTCTGTTGCAGGGATGCCGATGCCTGCACGACGGCGGGCGCCGAGTCGGCGTTGCGCAGCGCCCGTTCGTCGAGACGGTGGTCGATCGAGGTGGAGAACAGGACCAGCGCGGCAAGCTCACCGACGACGACGCCCACCGCCGCCGCCACCGCGACGCGTCCCACGATGCCGGGCCGCCCCGCTCGGGCCCGCGGCGTGCCCCGCGTCACGGCGCCGACCAGCAGACCGAAGACCAGGGTGAGCGGCAGGACGGCCAGCAGCGGCCAGCGGGCCGACCCGCTGATCGCCAAGGTCGCGACCAGCCAGGCCAGCACCGCGCCGAAAAGCACAACCGCGCCGGCGACGGCATGGGTGGACCGCTCGTGACGCTCACCCAGTTCGCGCCGGTGCCCACCGCCAAGCCAGATCAGCACCCCCGACGACCCGGGTCGCGGCCGAGCGCGACTCAGTTACTTCCTGGGCGCATAAGACTGAAACACCTCCACCTCAAGCCTCCCAGGCCACCGGCCGACACACCGAATCGAAGCGCCCGGGTGTGGCGTGCTTCACAACATCGCGGAGTCGGCGCACGGTCATCGGCGAAGCATCGATCGTGATTTGCCAGCCTGACCTGAGGCAATCTGACGCGGAAATTCCTGCGACGCGAGCAGATCAGCGACCGTTCTCGGCAGGTGACATGAGACGGTATAAGCCTATGACAGAATCACGATTATGTCACCTACGAAGAGTTTGGCCGCATGTTCTTCGAGGTCGCCGTCACCCCCGAGCGGGTGGCCGCCGCGTTTGCCGACATCGCGGGCAGCGAGTTCGCCATGGAGCCGATTGCGCAGGGACCCGGCAAGATCGCCAAGGTCAGTGCCAACGTCAAAATCCAAGAGCCCCGGGTCACGCGCCGGCTGGGCGACAGCATCACCTTCGTCATCCACATTCCGCTGGCGATCGATCTCCTCCTCGATCTATGGCTGGACAAGCAGCGGTTTGTGGTCTCCGGGGACATCGCAATTGCGCGCGACCGCACGCGCGGCCGAACCGCTGTTGCTGATTGTCGACGTCGCCAAACCGCGGCCGTCCGACATCACCGTCAATGTCTCGTCCAAGTCGATCCGCGGCGAGGTATTGCGCATCCTGGCCGGGGTGGACGGTGAGATCCGGCGTTTCATCGCGCAGTACGTCGCCGAAGAGATCGACGCGCCCCAATCGCAGGCGGCGCAAATCATCGACGTAGCCCACCAGTTGGAGCAGGCCTGGCCCTGAGCGGCCCGAGAATACGCGCGCGGCTGTCGGGGTACCAGCCACGGTTGTGCGTTTGTGCCGGCGGGATGCGTCGGCGTTATCGATCGCCAGGAGGAGGAAGCCTTGGCACGAGTAGATGTTTCGATGTCATCGCAGGTGGAACCGGAAGCCGCTTGGAAGCTGGCTTCCGACCTGGATCGATTCGATGAGTGGATGACGATTTTCGGCGGATGGCGGAGCCGGTGCCGTCGACGATCGAGAAGGGCACCTGTGTCTCGTCGTGCGTCAAGGTCAAGGGCTTTCGTAACGTCATCCACTGGACCGTCACCCGCTACGACGAGCCGAAAGCGATTGAGCTGCAGGGCCGCGGACGCGGCGGTATCCGCCTCACGGTGGCGATGAACGTCCAGGCCGACCATCCCGGGATCGACTTTCCATCTCACCGCCGATCTCGGCGGCGGTGTACTCAGCGGGCCGGTCGGCGGCTTGGTCGCGAGAGTCCTGCGATCCGACGTGCAAAAATCCGTCAACAACCTCGCGGCACTGCAATAACCTGCCCCGGCCGCCGCACTTACCGCGGCCGGGCGGCCCGTCAATCGATCCCGCTCGGCCTCGCGAATCCGCCTGCGGTCCATCGCAAGCCAGGCCAGGCCGGCCCCGAACGCGAGCATGGAAAAGATCGCGGCCGCGACCCCGGCGCCGGCCTCACCCAGGGCGAAGTTCGCCACGCAGACAACGAACGCCAACGCGGCCGCCGCGACCACCAGGAGCCCGGGCGTCCGCTTCGGTCCATCCGCATATGGGTCGGCGGTCCGATCATGGTCGACAGGGCTGTGCCTCCATGGCGTCTCCTCTGCTGTCACATCCGTCTCGGCCCAATTTTTGGAGCTACCCAAAAGGCCGTCGGGACAAACGACTTGGTGGAGGAGATGCCCTGCGGCCCTACAGTGTCTGGTGCCGCCCGAAGTATTTGTGGTCTTCGCTGTAGCCGCCGTAGCCGCTACCGATGTCGTGGTAGTCGGCGACGAACTCGATGCCTTTGATCCACTTCACCAGTTTGAAGCCGTGCTGCAATTCGTTGCGCAACCGCAGCGGTCTGCCGTGCATGTAGGGGAGCTGCTGGTCGTTCATGTTGTAGGCCAGCATCGTCATGTGGTGGTCCATCTGGCCGATGTGATGGGCGTTGTAGTAGATGCCGCCGGTGGCGCCCAGCCCCATCGAATAGAAGACCGCCCATTTCGCCTCGGGAAGCGGTTTGACGATGTCCATGATCGTCTTCATCTGCACGCCACCCCATTTGGCGACGCCTGACCAGGCCTGGATGCAGAAGTGCTGGCTGATCTGCTCGTGGTAGGGCAGCGCCATCAAGTCCTCGAGCGAGAACTCCATCGGGTGCTCGACCAGACCGTAGACCCGCAGCCGCCAGTCCTTGAAGTCGTCGCGCTCGAGCTCCTTGTACTCGACCGTCTCCGGCAAGCGGCCGTTGCGCCAGTGGTGCGGCGAGATGTCTTCTTCGGTGAAGGCGCCGGGCTTGGGGTCGAGCTGCTCGAGCATCCGCTGGAACGGGCCCACCAGCGCATAGCCGACCCGCTGGACCACGCGGGGATGCTTGATGGTGAACGGGGTGGCCCACACCCAGGCGACGGCCGTCACCACCATGGCCGCAGCGAAAATCCAGAAGCCCATCCAGCTGTTGTCGTCGCGTGCGGCGAACATGTGGTTGAGGTTCTTCAGCGCGCTGGTCGCGAACACCAGCGTGACGTGCACGATGATGAAGAACAAGAAGTACACCAGCACCAGGAAGTGCAGCGAACGCGCGTGCTGAATGCTCAACCGCTTGCTGAGCCAGTGGACGCGCTGCGACAGTGCGGGCGACATGCCCAGCCCGGTGATCAGCGCGGCCGGCGCGGCGATGAAAACGGTGGTGAAGTACGCCAGCACCTGCATACCGTTGTAGGCGACCCAGCCGTTGTCGGCCGGCCAGTGCTCCACGGACAGGTACTGAATCGCCACCGATAGGGCATTGGGGAACACGTCCCAGCTGGTCGGCACGATGTGCCGCCACTGCCCGGTGACGAACAGCAGAACGTAGAAGACCAGGCCGTTGAGCAGCCACAGCACGTCCATGCCCAGATGCCACCAGCGGGCCAGGCCGATGGAGTGCCGGAACCCGGGCAACCCCAACTGCGGGGGCAGTGCGACGGTGTCGGCGTTGGCGGTCCACAGCTCGTCGTCGGGCACCGGAGGCCCCACGCGCAGCCACTCGTCCTTGCCGGGGGTGGCATTGCGGCTGAAGTAAAGCCGCGGGTGATCACACAGGATCTGGATGCCGGTCCTGATGATGAACATCATCATGAACAGGTTGAAAAAGTGCGTCCAGCCGAGCCAAGCCGGGACGCCGGGCGCCTTCGCGGGAATGTCGGCGCCGGGATAACGATGAATGAAGTCCTGCACCGAGGGCATGTTGTACAGCCCTTTGCCGATGGCCACCGCCGCGACCAGGAGCGCAAAGCCGATGGGGATCAGCCACATCAGGTTGAACCACTTGTCGCGGCCGACTCGCAGCTTGGGAGCGGTGGCCCGCCGGGTGAGGTCGAAGCCGCCTCCGTAATGCTCCACATCGATGACGTCTTCGGCGGTGTGTATCTCGTTGCGGTAGTCGGGGATGGACGTCAGCGGCGTGCCGACTGCCAGGGTCGATACCGAGCCGCGTTGCGCTGCTCGCCCTCCACCGGTCCCCGCGGAATCAACGGTGTTCGTCACGCGGCCGAAATTACACGAATGCACCTGGATTAATTGGAGTCAATCGGGAACGAAGGCTCTGGTCGCGGCATCACTGTGGGCGGCGATGGTCAGTGAACGAATCGAGCGCGCAAAATCCGGTCGGACCTGGCGGACGTTAGCCGCACCTACCCACAAATGCCGCCGATTTCCCTCCGCAGATACGAACCAACGAGTTTTGCTGTGAGTGTGCGCATAATGTTGCTGCCAACACGCTAGGCCGGGTCTCGCGGCAGCAGCCGGCGTACCGGCCGGGTCTCGATGGCGTTGACCGTCAGCGCCCGGCGGCTGATCCGCCAGCCCGCGTCTGTCAGCGTGTACTCGTCGTCGTAGCGCAGGTGCCACGCCACGTCCACCGCCTCGGCGTCGCGCTCGTCCCAGTGGTGCGCGACGCACGCGATGCGCCCGCGGGCCGTACCGGGCCGGGCCCCCGCGTCGTACACCTCACCGATGATCGCGTGCTCGGTGCGAACGACCGCGGCGACGGCCGCGACCGCGGTGGCGATGGCCTCCTGGCCGCGATGCGCATGGATCGGCCGCAGCTCGGCCGGCGGTCCGGGCACCAGCAGCTCGGCATCGGTAGTGAAAAGTCGTGCAACAGCATCGAATTCGCGATCATCGACATTGGCCGCGTATCGGTGCACCACGTCGCTCAGCGCGGCCCGCTGTTCGGCTGGGAAGTTCATGAGCTCAAGGACAGCCGTTGCGCACACGCCGACAGCAGGTCTTTGGCCTGCTCGATGTCGGTGGTCGGCGGCATGGCCAGCACCAGACGGTCGGCGCCCTGATCGGCAAGGCCGGCCGCGCGCTCGGCATCGATCTTGGTGACCAGATGGCCCAGCGACACTTCGAGCGCCGCCGGATCACGGCCCGCCGACGACGCCTCTTCACGCATGAGCGCGATCAACGACGTCAGTCGCGGCCCGGTCACCCCGAGCGGCTGGAAGCCGTCGCCGAGGCGTCCGGCGCGGCGCGCGGCCGCTCGGCTGTGCCCGCCGATGTGAATCGGGAGACGCTCCGCCGCAACGGGTTTCGGGTAGCACATGACGTTCTCGAAGTTGAAGAATTCGCCCGTGAAGGACGCTCCTTCGGGCCGCTGTCGCCCACAACTCCCGCATGACGGCCAGCTGCTCGTCCGCCCGCCGGCCCCGGCTCTCGAAGTCCACGTCGCAGGCGGCCAGCTCCTCCTGCAGCCAGCCCACACCGACGCACAGGCGCAGTCTCCCGCCCGACAGGGCGTCGACGGTGGCGGCCCGCTTGGCCAGCACGACCGGATGGTGATTGGGCAAGACCAACACGCCGGTGGCCAACCCCAGGCTGCTGGTGTGGCCGGCCAAAAACGCAAGCAGGTCAAGCGGATCGGGGATGGGGCAGTCTGGCGCCAGCCCGACGCGTCCCGAATTGTCGTAGGGATAAACGCTGTCGTAACGGGTGAGCAACACCGTGTGCTCGACGACGACGATCGATTCGAACCCGCAGGCTTCGAGATGGCGCGCGAAGGCCACCATCCAGTCGGGGTCCGCAGTGACACCGTCGGCAACCGGGGCCACGACTGAGACTTTCATGGTTTTCGAAGCTAACAAGGCACCCGACCGGCCGACTGGCGGGTCGTGGTTTCGGCCGGCGGCGGGTGCTATCGCGGCGCGCACGGCTTCGGCAAGCGTGGCGGTCCGGCGATCGGTGAACACGTCCTCGAGCATCACCGCGCGCCCGTCGGGACCCGTCAGCGGCACCCGCCAGTTGGGGTATTCGTCGGTGGTGCCGGGCTGGTTCTGGGTGCGGCGGTCACCGACCGCGTCGGTCAGCGCCACTCCCAGCAGCCGCGACGGCGTCCTGCCCAGATAGCGATACAGCGCCACAACGATGTGCTCGGGGTCGTCTTCGCCGTCCTCGAGCAACCCGACCCGGCGCAGCTCGGCCATCCACGCCGCCAGCTCGGTCCGGTCGGACTCGAGCTCCTCTTCGACGGGACGGGTCAGCAATCCCAACGAATCGCGCAGCCGCACATGGTCACCCGCCAGATAGCCGGCGGTGGGAGGCAGATCGTGCGTGGTGACCGAGGACAGGCAGTACTCGCGCCAGCGCTCGGCACGGAGCGGAGCTCCGCTGGCGCTTGGGTCGTCGCGGTCCAACTCGAACCACAGGATCGAGGTGCCCAGCAAGCCTCGGAGCAAGAGGTAGTCACGCACCCACGGCTCGACCGTGCCGAGATCCTCACCGACGACCACCGCGCCGGCCCGGTGCGCTTCCAGGGCGACGATGCCGATCATGGCTTCGTGGTCGTACCGCACGTAGGTGCCTTCGGTGGGTGGGGTACCGCGCGGGATCCACCACAGCCGGAACAGCCCGATGATGTGGTCGATTCGCACCCCGCCGGCATGCCGCAACACCGCACGGATCAGCGCGCGAAAAGGCCGATATTCGTGCTCTTCCAACCGGTCTGGGCGCCAGGGCGGTTGGGACCAGTCCTGGCCGAGCTGGTTGAACTCGTCCGGCGGCGCGCCCGC
Source organism: uncultured Actinomycetota bacterium (assembly GCA_963849935.1). GTDB lineage: Bacteria > Actinomycetota > Actinomycetes > Mycobacteriales > Mycobacteriaceae > Mycobacterium. The sequence goes on along the minus strand of CAWKJQ010000008.1, from coordinate 637,311 downwards.
GGTCACGCCCAGCGCCATCACGTCCTGCAGGGCCCAGGCGTCGGCGCCATTGGGATGCACGCCGACGGCCAGGTCATGCATGATGCCCAATGACATGCCGGCCCGAATCGCCTGTGACTGCGCCGCGGCAAGCTGCTCGTCGAGTTGCCACTGCAGCCAGCGATGGAAATCGACTGTGTCCGAACGCTTTTTGACGAAGTCCGCAACCCCGGGCGCGTCGGGGTGCTGCAGCCGCCTCGGGCCAGGAATGCCAGTCGTCGCCATACTTTTCGGCCAGCGCGCACCAGGTGGCGAAGTCGTCCAACGCACGGCCCTCCCGGTCGCGGAACGCCGCGTAGGACAGCTCCCTTCCCGCCGACCGCGGTTCTTCGTGCAGGAGCTTGAGCGCCGCGCGCTTCGCCGCCCATGAACCGTCGCGGTCGATTGCGTCGACGTCGGCCGGCGCCCTGCTGCACCTCGGAGCGCAGCCGGCGGACCCGGCTGCGCTTGGTCAGGTCGGCGAATTCGGGGATTGCCTCGACGTGAAGATAAATCGGGTTGACGAAGCGCCGCGAGGTAGGCAGGTACGGCGACGGCTCCATCGGTTTGGTCGGCGCCGCCGCGTGCAGCGGATTGACCAAGAGATAGTCGGCGCCGTGCCGAGAGGCTGACCACACCGCCAGGTCGGTCAGGTCGGTCAGATCGCCGACGCCCCACGATTGCCGCGACCGCACGCTATAGAGCTGAGCGGCCAGGCCCCAGGCGCGGCGGGCGCCGAGCCGCTCGGGCAGCCCGAGCCAATCCGGCGTGACGATCAGCGCCGTGCTGGTCTCGGAGTCACCGGAGCGCAGGTGCACCCGGTGATAGCCCAGCGGCAGATCGGAGGGCAACAGGAAGCTGGCTTCGCCGACCCAGCGCCCGTCCAGGTCGAACGGCGGGGTGAAGTTGTCGACCTGCTCGACACCGCCGCGCACCGTGCCGTCTTCGAGCTGCAAGAACACCTCGGCGGGATCGCCGTGGGTGACATGCGCCCAGAACCGGATCTGCTCGCCGGTACGCCCGACGATGGTCGCCGGCAGCCGGCGGGCCCAGTGCGACCGCAGCTTCGCGGTCAGCGCGACGTTGCGCTCCTGCTCGTTGTCAGCCGCGACGTCGAGCGCGCCCAACGCGGCCTTCAATGTGGTCTCGGAAACCCGCACCCGTCGGCCGGACCAGTCCTCGTACTCCGTCGCGATGCCGTATCTCCGGGCGAGTTCGATCAGCGACGGCGCGAGTTCAGTCATGCCGACATCTTGCTGCCCGGATCCGTGGGCCGGCGACTCGGACCCGGCGCGAGTTTGCGCATTCTTTGCTGGGGGGTCGCCTGCCATTCATGTGGGTCTTTCCCGGCGACGGCTTGATGCGCTCGACAGGACGAGAGCGCGCGCGGCCACTACGATGCTCTGAGGAGATCGCAAGGATCCGCTCAGCTCATCCATGGGGGAACGGGAACTGCCAGCTCAGTGGCGCATGTCGGCGCCATCGTCGCCGGCGGCTCCGGCGCGGTGATCGCGACTGAAATCAGATGCATAAAGAGATATAGAAGTGAATGCGCTTTGGCGCCGCGTGGCGAGGTCCGTGCAGGTGCCTTACGGTTGTCATGTAATTCGCGCTGGATCAGTTCAACGGGACAATATCCAGATGTTCAAGCAGACCGGATGGTGAAGTAAGTGGCGGAAGAGAGTCGCGGGCAGCGCGGGTCGGGGTACGGCCTCGGGTTGTCGACCCGGACCCAGGTGACCGGCTATCAGTTCCTTGCGCGCCGCACCGCGATGGCACTGACTCGCTGGCGCGTCCGCATGGAGGTCGAGCCGGGACGGCGGCAGAACCTGGCCATCGTGGCATCGATCTCGGCCGCGCTGGTGATCTGCCTGGGCGCGCTGCTGTACTCCTTCATCAGCCCGGCCGGCCAGGTAGGGGATTCGCCGATCATCGCCGACCGTGACTCCGGCGCGCTCTACGTCCGCGTCGGCGAGAAGTTGTACCCGGCGCTGAACTTGGCGTCGGCCCGCCTCATCACCGGTCGGCCCGACAACCCGCACCTGGTCAAGTCCAACCAGATCGCCACCCTGCCGCGCGGTCCGATGGTGGGCATCCCGGGTGCACCGTCGAGCTTCCACCCGACCAGCCCGGCCGCGTCGTCGTGGTTGGTCTGCGACACCGTCGCGAGCTCGACCGGTGCCGGCGCGCCGTCCGGCGTGACCGTGACGGTGATCGACGGCAATCCCGATCTGAGCAACCACCGTCGGGTGCTCACCGGGTCGGACGCGGTGGTGCTGAACTACGGCGGGGACGCCTGGGTGATCCGGGACGGACGGCGCTCACGCGTCGACGGGTCGAACCGATCGGTGCTGCTGCCGCTGGGACTCACCCCCGAGCAGGTCAACATGGCGAAGCCGATGAGCCGCGCCCTGTACGACGCCCTGCCGGTGGGGCCGGAACTGACCGTGCCGCAGATCCAGAACGCGGGCGCCGGGGCATCGTTCCCGAACGCGCCCGGCCCGATCGGCACGGTGATCGTCACCCCGCAAATCAGTGGGCCCCAACAGTATTCATTGGTGTTGGCCGACGGGGTGCAGACGCTGCCGCCGCTGGTGGCCCAAATCCTGCAGAACGCCGGACCGGGTAACACCAAGCCTGCGACCGTCGAACCGTCCGCGCTGGCGAAGATGCCGGTGGTCAACAAGCTGGATCTGTCGTCCTACCCCGACGCACCGTTGAACGTGATGGACATCCGCGAGAACCCGGCGACCTGCTGGTGGTGGCAGAAGACCTCCGGCGAGAACCGGGCCCGCGTCCAGGTCATCTCGGGCGCGACCATTCCCGTCGAGACGAAGGACGCCAGCAGGGTGGTGTCGCTGGTCAAGGCCGACACCACCGGCCGCGAAGCCGACCAGGTCTTCTTCGGGCCCGACTACGCGAACTTCGTGGCCGTCACCGGAAACGATCCCGGAGCCAAGACGACCGAATCGCTGTGGTGGCTCACGGATGCCGGTGCGCGATTCGGGGTCGACGACACCCGCGACGTACGAGAAGCGTTGGGCCTGAAGACGAAACCGGGCCTGGCACCGTGGGTGGCCCTGCGGCTGCTCCCGCAAGGCCCGACGTTGTCGCGAGCGGATGCGCTGGTGGAGCACGACACGCTACCCATGGATATGTCCCCAGGAGAGTTGGCGGTACCGAAGTGAAACGTGGATTTGCGCGGCCGACACCGGAGAAGCCTCCGGCGATCAAGCCGGAGAACATCGTCCTCCCGACGCCACTGAGCATCCCGCCGCCGGAGGGTAAGCCGTGGTGGCTGATCGTCGTCGGCGTCGTGGTGGTCGGCCTGCTGATCGGCATGGTCGCCATGACCTTCGCCAGCGGCTCGCGCGTGTTCGGTGGCGCCGGCTCGATCTTCCCGATCTTCATGATCGGTGGCGTCGCGATGATGATGTTCGGCGGCCGGTTCGGCGGCCAGCAACAGATGAGCCGGCCGAAGCTGGACTCGATGCGCGCCCAGTTCATGCTGATGCTGGACATGCTGCGGGAAACCGCCCACGAGTCGGCCGACAGCATGGACGCCAACTACCGGTGGTTCCACCCCGCACCCACCACGCTGGCCGCTGCGGTCGGCTCCCCACGGATGTGGGAGCGCAAGCCCGACGGCAAGGACCTGAACTTCGGCGTGGTCCGCGTCGGGGTCGGTATGACCCGTCCCGAGGTGACCTGGGGTGAGCCCCAGAACATGCCCACCGACATCGAGCTCGAGCCGGTGACCGGTAAGGCACTCCAGGAATTCGGTCGCTATCAAAGCGTCGTCTACAACCTGCCCAAGATGATCTCTGTGCTGGTCGAGCCCTGGTATTCGCTGGCCGGCGATCGGGAGCAGGTGGTCGGGCTGATGCGGTCCATCATCTGTCAGCTGGCGTTCTCGCACGGACCCGACCACGTGCGGATGATCGTGGTCAGTTCCAATCTGGACGAATGGGACTGGGTGAAGTGGCTGCCCCACTTCGGCGACCCGCGCCGCCAGGACGCCGCGGGCAACGCGCGGATGGTCTACAGCTCGGTCCGCGAATTCGCCGCCGAGCAGGCCGAATTGTTCGCCGGCCGAGGGTCTTTCACGCCGCGGCACGCCAGTTCGTCGGCGCAGACCCCCACACCGCACACCGTGATCATCGCCGATGCCGTTGACCCGCAATGGGAATACGTGATCAGCGGCGAAGGCGTCGACGGGGTGACATTCTTCGACCTCACCGGGTCCGCGATGTGGAGTGCGGTCCCCGAGCGCACGCTGCGGTTCGACGACACGGGTGTGATCGAGGCGCTGCCCCGCGACCGCGACACCTGGATGGTCATCGACGAGAAGCCGTGGTTCTTCGCCCTAACCGACTACATCAGCATGGTCGAGGCGGAGGAGTTCTCGCAGAAGCTGGCGCGTTGGCGGCTCGCCGAGGCATACGAAGAAATCGGCCAGCGGGTGGCGCACATCGGCGCCCGAGACATCATGAGCTACTACGGGATTGACGACCCGGGCCACATCGACTTCGAGTCGCTGTGGGGAAGCCGCAACGACACGATGGGCAGGTCCCGGTTGCGCGCGCCGTTCGGTGTTCGTTCCGACAACGGCGAACTGCTGTTCTTGGACATGAAGTCGCTGGACGAGGGCGGCGACGGTCCGCACGGCGTCATGTCCGGTACGACGGGTTCGGGTAAGTCGACCCTGGTGCGAACCGTGATCGAGTCGCTGATGCTCAGCCACCCGCCGGACGAGCTCCAGTTCGTGCTCGCCGACCTCAAGGGTGGGTCAGCGGTCAAGCCGTTCGCCGGTGTGCCACACGTCTCCCGGATCATCACCGACCTGGAAGAAGACCAGGCGTTGATGGAGCGCTTCCTTGACGCGCTGTGGGGCGAGATCGCCCGCCGTAAAGCGATCTGCGACAGCGCCGGTGTCGACGACGCGAAGGAATACAACTCGGTACGCAGCCGGATGCGGGCGCGCGGCCAGGACATGGCACCGCTGCCGATGCTCGTGGTCGTCATCGACGAGTTCTACGAATGGTTCCGCATCATGCCGACGGCGGTGGACGTCCTGGACTCGATCGGCCGGCAGGGCCGTGCGTACTGGATCCACCTGATGATGGCGTCGCAGACCATCGAGAGCCGCGCCGAAAAGCTGATGGAGAACATGGGTTACCGGTTGGTGCTGAAGGCGCGTACCGCCGGCGCGGCGCAGGCGGCCGGCGTGCCGAACGCGGTCAACCTGCCTGCCCAAGCCGGCCTGGGGTACTTCCGCCGCAGCCTGGAAGACATCACCCGGTTCCAGGCCGAATTCCTCTGGCGGGACTACTTTCCACGCGGTATTACCGACGACGGCGACGAAGCGCCGACATTGGTGCACAGCATCGACTACGTCCGTCCGCAGCTGTTCACCAACTCGTTCACCCCGCTGGAAGTCAGCGTCGGGGGACCCGAGGTCACCGCCCCCGCCATACCAGCCGACGGCGAATTGCTCGAGGTCGAGAGCGCCGACGACGATGCCGAAGGGATCAGGACGCCCAAGGTCGGCACCGTCATCATCGACCAGTTGCGCAAGATCGACTTCCAGCCCTACCGGTTGTGGCAGCCGCCGCTGAGCCAGCCCGTCGCGATTGACGAACTGGTGAACCGGTTCCTGGGTCGCCCCTGGCAGCAGGACTACGGCACCGCGCGGGATCTGGTCTTCCCGATCGGGATCATCGACCGTCCCTTCAAGCACGACCAGCCGCCGTGGACGGTCGACACGTCGGGACCCGGTGCCAACGTTTTGATTCTGGGTGCCGGCGGTTCGGGTAAGACCACGGCGCTGCAGACGCTGATCTGTTCGGCGGCATTGACTCACACGCCCGAGCAGCTTCAGTTCTACTGCCTGGCCTACAGCAGCACCGCCCTGACCACCGTCGCCCGCTTGCCTCACGTCGGTGAGGTGGCCGGCCCGACCGACCCTTACGGTGTTCGCCGGACGGTGGCCGAGCTGCTAGCCCTGGTGCGGGAGCGCAAGCGCAGCTTCCTCGAGTACGGGATCGCCTCGATGGAGGTGTTCCGGAGGCGGAAGTTCGGCGGCGAGCCGGGCCCGGTCCCCAACGACGGGTTCGGTGATGTGTACCTGGTGGTCGACAACTACCGGGCGCTCGCCGAAGAGAACGAGGTGCTGATCGAGCAGGTCAACGTGATCATCAACCAGGGCCCCTCGTTCGGGGTACACGTGGTGGTCACCGCCGATCGCGAATCGGAGCTGCGGCCGCCGGTGCGCAGCGGTTTCGGTTCCCGGGTCGAGCTGCGGCTGGCCGCCGTCGAAGACGCCAAGCTGGTGCGTTCACGGTTCGCCAAGGATGTTCCGGTCAAGCCGGGCCGCGGCATGGTCGCGGTCAACTACGTCCGCCTCGACGCCGACCCACAGTCCGGTCTGCACACGTTGGTCGCGCGGCCCGCGCTGGCCAGCACCCCGGACAACCGGTTCGAGTCCGACAGCATCGTCGATGCCGTCAGCCGGATAGCGACCGGCCAGGCTCCGCCGGTGCGTCGACTGCCGGCGACCTTCGGCGTGGAGCAGCTTCGGCAGCTCGCCGCGCAGGACACCCGTCAGGGCGTCGGCGCAGGCGGGATCGCTTGGGCCATATCGGAATTGGACCTGTCGCCGGTCTACCTCAACTTCGCCGAGAACGCGCATCTGATGGTGACCGGTCGTCGCGAATGTGGCCGTACCACGACGCTGGCCACCATCATGTCCGAGATCGGGCGGCTGTACGCGCCGGGAGCGACCAGCGCACCGACGCCGCCGCCGGGGCAGCCCTCGGCCCAGGTGTGGCTGGTGGATCCGCGTCGTCAGCTGCTGACCACGCTGGGCTCGGACTACGTGGAGAGATTCGCCTACAACCTCGATGGCGTGCAGGCGATGATGGGCGAACTGGCCGCGGTCCTGGCCGATCGCGAGCCGCCCCCCGGGTTGTCCGCCGAAGAGTTGCTCTCGCGGAGCTGGTGGAGCGGGCCGGAGATCTTCCTGATCGTCGACGACATCCAACAGCTGCCCGCGGGTTTCGACTCGCCGCTGCACAGGGCCGCGCCCTGGGTCACCCGGGCCGCGGACGTCGGTCTGCACGTGCTCGTCACGCGCACCTTCGGTGGCTGGTCTTCGGCCGGCAGCGACCCGATGTTGCGGGCACTGGCCCAGGCCAACGCGCCGCTGCTGGTGATGGACGCCGACCCCGACGAGGGATTCATCCGCGGGAAGATGAAGGGTGGTCCGCTGCCCCGTGGTCGAGGCCTACTGATGGCCGAGGACACCGGCGTGTTCGTTCAGGTCGCGGCGACCGCGTTGCGCAAGTAGGACGGGCGACGCTGCGCCGGGGGCTGGCGGGGTTACCGCTGGGCCGCGCCCCAGCGCAGCGGCAGTTCCTTGAGCGCGAAACTCTTTGACGGGTAGTTGATCACGGGAGAGTAGTCCTCGGGCAGTTCGAAATCCGGAATCTGGGCGAGCCATTCCGCGACGACCACCGTCAGTTCGATGCGCGCCAGGTGAGAGCCCAGGCATCGGTGGGGTCCACCGCCAAAACCCCAGTGCCGGTGGACTTTCCCATCCATGTTGAGCTCGTTGGTGGACATTGCGTCGCTGTCATCCCGATTGACCGCGGCCATGCACAGCCGCACCGATGTGCCGGGGGGAAGTGTCATGCCGCCGACTTCGACGAATTCGGTCGTTATCCGTGGTGCAACCGGTGCCGACGGCTCGAGTCGGACGATCTCCTCGATGAAAACCCTGATCTGCTTTGGGTTGTCGCGCAGTTCCTTGCGCAGCTGCGGTCTGCGCGCCAGTTCGAACAGCGAGAATCCGATAGCCGCTGTCACCGTGTCCAGACCGGCCAGGATCAGCAGATGGCTCATCCCCAGCAGCTCGAGGTCGGTGAAATTGCCCTTGCCCGTCATCACCTGGGACAACATGTCCGATCCCGGGTTTTGCCGGCGCTGCGCGATGGCGTCGGCCAAATACGCCAGCAGCTGCTCGGACTTGTCTATGTCGCTCTGCGTGATGAAGGGCTTGTCGCTGACGACGGCGTCCTTCCAATCGATGAGCCGGTCACGATCTTCCAGCGGCAGGCCGTAGAGGTCCAGAAACACCTGAAAGGGGTAGAGGCTGGCGAAATCCGCCATCACCTCGCTCTCGCCCCGGCCGGCCAGCGCGGCGATCATCTCGCTGGCGTGGCGCTGTAGCACCGGACGCGACTTACTCAGCGCGTACGGGCTGAAGTATGGCTGCAGGATCTGCCGGTAGCGGGTGTGTTGCGGCGGATCAAAAGCCAGTGGCAGCACGGGCAATTGATGGCCGGGGGGCTGCAGCACCGTGGAAGAAAACACCTTCGTGTTGCGCAGTGCGGCCAGCACGTCCTCGCGGCGGGTTATGTAGTAGTGGCCGTTCATGAACACGACCGGTCCTGCGTCGCGCAGCGTCTTCCACCCGAGACCCCGGTCCACCGTCATCGGAAGCGTGGCGAAATCGAGCCGAGGTAGGTAGAACGAGCCTTGCTGGCTTTCGCTCATGCGAATCGGTCTCGGGTCGAGTGTCGGACTTCGTTGCTACCAACGCGTTGCGGCACGTCAATATTGCCTGCGCGGCAACGGAACACGGCCGGTCTGCGCACGCTAATCCGGGATCTGCGGGGCCGGGAAGTGATTGGCGAACATCCTCGACACTTTACCGACCGACTAATCTGGGTGCCGAACCGTGAAGTGCAAGCCCGCCTGTGTTCGCGAAGCCTTCACAGCCGTGTCGGGCCGGCCAGAGAGGAAGCCTCGTGAGGGTTCGTCTGGACCAGTCGAAATGCGTGGGCCACGCCCAGTGCTACGCCGTCGACCCAGACCTCTTTCCGATTGACGAGTCGGGCTATTCGATTCTCGAGGAGCACGAGGTCCGGCCCGAGGACGAGCAAGCTACCCGCGACGGCGTCGCGTCCTGTCCCGAGATGGCCTTGATTCTCGAACAGGACTGACGGCGCGGGCCGGCAATGCCGCAGCCGCCGTAAAGCAAACGGAGAATGAACAATCCGTTGCCTTTCATGAACTGCGGCCGACCGGGAATGAACAGTGGCTGGCCATTGATGAACAGGTGGCTTTGAGGTGTCGGTGTTTGCCTCATAACAAACTAATCTCAGTGCCGGGCGGCAGTTCGGGCACACGCGAGCTGTCGCTCGGTTGCTGATAGCGGGAGATTAGCCGGGGCAGAGGGTGCATGTTGTTCCTGACCAGACGTCCGAGAAGTGCGGTGGCAGACCACCTTTTCGGGCACAGCCAACTGGTCAACATGCGCCGGCCGGCCCGGCTGACGGGGGTTGCGGGGCGAGGAGGCTCCGTCGGCGACTCCCGCGGGCGCAGCGGCCGACAGGTGGCGTTGTCTACAGAGCCGTGACCACGGCCACCACTGATTCCTATGTGACAGCCGAGAACGCATTCCCGGCCGACTGAGGAGGACACGGTGTTTGACTTCGCGGCGTTACCGCCCGAAATCAATTCCGGTCGCATGTACGCGGGTCCGGGGTCGGGGCCGATGATGGCCGCGGCTGCCGCCTGGGATGAGATTGCGGCGGAATTGGGTGTAGCGGCCAGCGGCTACAACTCGGCGATTACCGAGTTGACCAGCGGGCCCTGGGTGGGTCCGGCATCGATGTCGATGGTGGCGGCGATCACCCCGTATGTGAGTTGGCTCAGTGCCATGGGCGTGCAGGCCGAGGAGACCGCCGGGCAGGGCCGGGCGGCCGCGGCGGCCTTTGAGGCGGCGTTCGCGATGACGGTGCCCCCGCCGGTGATCGCGGCCAATCGAGTGCTGCTGGCGACCCTGATCGCGACGAATTTCTTCGGGCAGAACACCCCGGCGATCGCGGCCACCGAGGCGCAGTACATGGAGATGTGGGCCCAGGACGCCGCGGCGATGACCGGTTATGCCGCGGCGTCGGCGACCGCGGCGATGTTGGCTCCCTTCGCCACGCCGCCCAACACCAGTACCCCGGATGCCGGCGCTGATCAGGCCGCCGCGGTCGCCAAGGCCGTCGCCGAGCCGGCCGGCAACACCGCACAGACGACGTCACAAGTAGCGCCACAAGCGATGTCGCTCAGCGCAACTCCGGCCGTGCAGGCGGCGCCGGCGGCGACGACCACGTCGACGCCGGGTCCGTTCACCTGGCTCACCAACGCAATCCAAGGCTTCCTGAACTCCGGGCTGCCCACCCCGACCAATAACTACCTGGGGCTGAGCCCCGGCTTCTACGATGTGGTGCTGAAACGGACCACGGGTCTGGCGTATTTCTCGAATGGTCTGGCGCAGTTCAGTTCCTCGATCGCCCAGCAGCTGACCTTTGGTCCCGGTGGTAGCACCGCCGGTGCCAGTGGTGCGTGGTTCCCGACTCCGCAGTTTGCGAACCTGGGTCTGGGCAACCTGGGCGGCGTGGGCCACGTGAGCGCGGTCTCAGCCGGTGCCGGGCAGGCGGCCCGGGTGGGGATGCTCTCGGTGCCCCAAAACTGGGCCCAGCTGACCTCGGCGGTCAGCCCGGCCGCGGTGTCCGAGGAAGCCACCCCCGTGCAAGCCGTGGGCGCCACCGGCACCGCGGGTACGGGCCCCAACGGACTGTTGCGCGGCATGCCGGTCGGGTCGATGGGCCGGCGCGGCGCGGCCGCCGGCTACGTCAACAAATACGGATTCCGCTACAGCGTGCTGACCCGCCCACCATCGGCCGGATAACGGAGAGCCCAGATGAACGCCACCGAAAGGGAAGAGATCTAGATGTCTTTTGTGACCACGCAGCCCGAGGCGCTGGCAGCCGCGGCGGGCAACCTGCAAACCATCGGCTCAACGCTGAACGCTCAGAACGCCGCGGCAGCCGCCCCGACAACGGGGGTGGTGCCGGCTGCTGCGGACGAAGTATCGGCGCTGACGGCGGCGCAGTTCGCCGCCCACGCGCAGATGTACCAGGCCGTCAGCGCTCAGGCGGCGGAGATCCACGAAATGTTTGTCAATACCTTGGGCACCAGCTCCGGGTCGTACGCGGTGACTGAGGCGGCCAACGCGGCCGCGACTGGTTAAGGAGTCAATGATGTTGGATTTTGGGGCGTTTCCACCGGAGTTCAATTCGGCACGGATCTACTCGGGTCCGGGGTCGGGTTCGTTGTTGGCTGCGGCGTCGGCGTGGAGTGCGCTGGCGGCCGAGCTCAACGCGGCGGCGCTGAGTTATGAGAATGTGGTCACCACGCTAAGCAGCGAGGAGTGGACCGGGACCGCGTCAGCGGCGATGGCCCAGGCGGCTGCCCCCTATGCGGAGTGGATGACCACCACGGCCGCTCAGGCCGAAGAGTCGGCCGAGCAGGCGCGTTTGGCCGCGGCGGCCTATGAGACCGCGTTGGCCTCCTCGGTGCCCCCGCCGTTGATCGCGGCCAACCGCATGCAATCGGCACAGCTGCAGGCCACCAACGTGTTGGGGCAAAACACCCCGCTGATCGCGCAGCTCGAGGCGCAGTACGCCCAGATGTGGGCCCAGGATGCCGCGGCGATGTACAGCTATGCGGGCCAGTCCTCGACGGCGACCAAGATGACCCCGATCCAAAAAGCCCCCGAGGTCAGCAATCAGTCGGCTCCGCTGACCCAGGGCGCGGCGGTCAACAACGCCACGGCCAACTCCACGGCGACCAACACGTCAAAAGTTCTGTCGTCAGTTGTCGCAGCCCGCCACGAACGCGACCACGAACGCGACGACGGCCGGCCACGACGACCACGGATCCGCTGTCCGAGATCTGGTTCCTGCTGACCGGGCAGACCACGCTGCCGACCAGCCTGGAGCGGCTGTGAACGGCTACGCAACCCTTCGCCAGTTTCTTTTACAACACCGAGGGTTTGCCCTACTTCAGCATCGGTATGGGCAACAACTTCGTGCAGATCGCCAAGTCGGTGGGTGCCATCGGTGGCGCGGCGCCGGCCGCGGCCAAGGCCCTGCCCGGACTCGGTGGGCTGGGCGGCATGCTCGGCGGTGGCGCCGGTGGGGCCGCGCATCCGGTGGCGGCGCTGGGCAGCGCGGCGTCGGTGGGCGGTGGCAAGTTGTCGGTCCCGGTGTCCTGGTCGGGGGCGCAGTCCGGTGTCGCGCAGACGCTGGGGCGTGCCATTCCGGTCAGCAGCGTCAGCGCCGCCCCCGAGGCCGTCGGCGGGCCCGGCAACCTGCTCGGTGGCATGCCCCTGGCCGGCGCGGGCGCCGGCGGACACGGCGTCGCCGGACCCAAGTACGGATTCCGGCCCACCGTCATGGCCCGACCACCCTTCGCCGGATAGGCTTCAGCTCCAGCACAGCTCGAAGCGCGCCCTGCCCCGGTGTCGGCGGCGGGGCGCGTTTTCGCGTGCCGTGCCGAGCCGACAGGTGTCGGCGATGGAATGGGCGAGTCCGTGCGCACGCGCCACCTGTCGTTGCCGAGCCGCGCCGTGGCCGCCACAGCGCAGGTTGCGGGGGCTTTATCTGCGGCCGGATTTTTATCTCGCGCTCGAGTCTTTCGCGCCGGCGCCGTCCCCCTGAACGGCCCGCAATATCGGGACCGTGAGCGCGGAGCGGACGGCTTCGTCGGCACATTCCTGCAGGTAGTGACCGTGACGGCGAGAGGCGCCCGCGAGCGTCCCCGCCGCGCCGGAACGGCGGCACACCGCTCTCGAAGTCGGAGCCGCTGCGCGCGCGGTCGCACCGCGAACCGGCGACTGGGGCGCTGCGGCGACTTAGCCTTCCGGAGCAAGCAACTTCTTCAGGTCATCGCTGAGAGACCACCTGCGAGGGGATACATGTCGTTCGAGCTCGGTGCCTCGTAACCATGGACTTCGGGGCGTTACCGCCGGAGATCAATTCCGGTCGCATGTACGCGGGTCCGGGGTCGGGGCCGATGATGGCCGCGGCTGCCGCCTGGGATGAGATTGCGGCGGAATTGGGTGTAGCGGCCAGCGGCTACAGCTCGGTGATTACCGAGTTGACCAGCGGGCCCTGGGTGGGGCCGGCATCGACGTCGATGGTGGCGGCGATCACCCCGTACGTGAGTTGGCTCAGTGCCATGGCCGCGCAGGCCGAGGAGACCGCCGGGCAGGGCCGGGCGGCCGCGGCGGCCTTTGAGGCGGCGTTCGCGATGACGGTGCCCCCGCCGGTGATCGCGGCCAATCGGGTGCTGCTGGCGACGCTGATCGCGACGAACTTCTTCGGGCAGAACACCCCGGCGATCGCGGCCACCGAGGCGCAGTACATGGAGATGTGGGCCCAGGACGCCGCGGCGATGACCGGTTATGCCGCGGCGTCGGCGACCGCGGCGATGTTGGCTCCGTTCGCCACGCCGCCCAACACCACCACCCCGGATGCGGGCGCCGACCAGGCCGCCGCGGTCGCCAAGGCCGTCGCCGAGCCGGCCGGCAACACCGCACAAACGACCTCACAAGTGGCCTCGCCACAAGCGTTGTCGCTCAGCGCGACTCCGGCCGTGCAGGCGCCGGCGGCGACGACCACGTCGACAGCTCCGGGCCCGTTCAGCTGGCTCACCGAACGCGATTCAGAACTTCTGAGCATCCGGGCTGCCGACCCCGACCAATAACTACCTTGGGCTGGTCCCGGCCAACTACGACACGGTCTTGAAACGGATGACGGGTCTGGCTTACTTCTCGAATCGGTCTGGCGCAGTTCAGTTCCTCGATCGCCCAGCAGTTGACCTTTGGTCCCGGTGGTAGCACGGCCGGTGCCGGTGGTGCGTGGTTCCCGACTCCGCAGTTCGCGAACCTGGGTCTGGGCAACCTGCGGCGGCGTGGGCCATGTGGGCGCGGTCTCGGCCGGTGCCGGGCAGGCGGCCCGGGTGGGGATGCTCTCGGTGCCCCAGCACTGGGCCCAGCTGACCTCGGCGGTCAGCCCGGCCGCGGTGTCCGAGGAGGCCACTCCCGTGCAAGCCGTCGGCGCCACCGGCACCTCGGGTGCGGGTCCCAACGGGCTGTTGCGCGGCATGCCCGTCGGATCGATGGGCCGGCGCGGCGCGGCCGCCGGCTACGTCAACAAATACGGATTCCGCTACAGCGTGCTGACCCGCCCACCATCGGCCGGATGAGCGGCGGAATCGCAGCATGAACTCCCTAACCCTTATCCGCGGCCGGATTTTATCTTCGGCCTGGATGCATGTGCGCTCGGCTACGCGCGCGGCGCGCCCGCGGCGCACGCGGCAAACACTGTGCTGAGCTCCGGCCATTCCAGCAGCTCACGTCCACCATCTGGGCCCCTCTCGGGTCGAGTCGGCCGCTATTGAGCGGCCGGCCACGGGAACCGGCGCAAAGACGCGCCAAACCGCCGTTACGCCGCTGACCGGCGTAGCGGTGGCCACCAGCGCATTAACGTCTTTTACTACTCGGCGCATCGATTCGAACATCACAGGTTAAGGGGCATATTCGTGTTGGATTTTGGGGCGTTCCCACCGGAGTTCAATTCGGCACGGATTTATTCGGGTCCGGGGTCGGGTTCGTTGTTGGCTGCGGCGTCGGCGTGGAGTGCGCTGGCCGCCGAGCTCAACTCGGCGGCGCTGAGTTATGAGAATGTGGTCACGACGCTGAGCAGCGAGGAGTGGACCGGGACCGCGTCGGCGGCGATGGCCCAGGCGGCCGCCCCGTATGCGGAGTGGATGACCACCACGGCCGCTCAGGCCGAAGAGGCGGCCGACGCAGGCGCGTTTGGCCGCGGCGGCCTATGAGACCGCGCTGGCCTCCTCGGTGCCCCCGCCGCTGATCGCGGCCAACCGCATGCAATCGACACAGCTGCAGGCCACCAACGTGTTGGGGCAAAACACCCCGCTGATCGCGCAGCTGGAGGCGCAGTACGCCCAGATGTGGGCCCAGGATGCCGCGGCGATGTACAGCTATGCGGGCCAGTCCTCGACGGCGACCAAGATGACCCCGATCCAAAAAGCGCCCGAGGTCACCAATCAGTCGGCTCCGCTGACCCAGGGCGCGGCGGTCAACAACGCCACGGCCAACTCGACGGCGACCAACACGTCAAAGGTGCTGACGTCAGTTGGCCCAGCCCGCCACGAACGCGACCACGAACGCGACGACGACCGGCCACGACCACCACGGATCCGCTGATCCGAGATCTGGTTCCTGTTGACCGGGCAGACCTCGCTGCCGACCAACCTGGGAGCCGCGGTCAACGGCTACGCCCCGTACGCGGGTTTGTTCTACAACACCGAGGGTCTGCCCTACTTCAGCATCGGTATGGGCAACAACTTCGTGCAGATCGCCAAGTCGCTGGGTGCCATCGGTGGCGCGGCGCCGGCCGCGGCCAAGGCCCTGCCCGGACTCGGTGGGCTGGGCGGCATGCTCGGCGGCGGCGCCGCTGGGGCCGCGCATCCGGTGGCGGCGCTGGGCAGCGCGGCGTCGGTGGGCGGCGGCAAGTTGTCGGTCCCGGTGTCCTGGTCGGGGGCGCAGTCCGGGCCGCGCCGACGCTGGGGCGTGCCATTCCGGTCAGCAGCGTCAGCGCCGCCCCGGAGGCCGTCGGCGGGCCCGGCAACCTGCTCGGTGGCATGCCGCTGGCCGGCGCGGGCGCCGGCGGACACGGCGTCGCCGGGCCCAAATACGGATTCCGGCCCACCGTCATGGCCCGACCACCCTTCGCCGGCTGAGCACCGCGCCCCATGAGTGCTCGACGTCGACAATGGCCGAGCAGCTTTCGGGCATGATGCGCCTCGAGTTGCACGCTCGCTACCGGGACCGCGTTGCGGCCACCGGAGCAATCAGCGGCTGAATCGGGCGAAAGGGGGTCCCACCGACTGGCTACCGAGAATCGTCATCGGATCGATGCATCGCCAGGGGTTATCCGGCAGTCAGATTTTTATGCCGGCCGCGGTAACCACGGCACCCCGCGGTGACGATTACCAGCAACTATTTCGACCGGGGGCCCGTAGCGTTTGCTGCGACCGTGCATCGAGGGGCAGCGGTCGAGGTCAGACGCTGTTACTGTGTCGTTACCGAAAGTGAATTTGCCGTACCGCCAAGTGAACAATTGCAAACACCGGTCTTCCGCATCGCTCTTGGGGGCCGCCGTCATCTAGTCTCGCAGAGTCGGGGATAGAACTTAGGAGGGAACAATATGTCGTTCGTGACCACACAGCCGGAAGCTCTGGCCGCGGCGGCCGGGAACCTGCAGGCCATCGGGTCGACCTTGAGCGCCCAGAACGCAGCCGCTGCAGCCCCAACGACGGGGGTGGTTCCCGCGGCTGCCGACGAGGTGTCGGCGTTGACCGCGGCTCAGTTCGCCGCGCACGCGCAGATGTACCAGGCGGTGAGCGCCCAGGCCGCCGCGATTCACGAGCAGTTCGTGAACACCCTGTCCATGAGCTCGGGTTCGTACGCTGTCACCGAGGCAGCGAACGCGGCCGCCGCGGGCTGATCGGACTGGCGGTTCGGGGCCGTGGGACAGATCGTCACCGACGTGTGTTCCATCATGACCGCCCAGCAGGGGCGAGCTCGGGGCCGAAGGGTTGGCCCCGGGGAGCGTCCAGCAACGCAATATGTACTCCGTCGACTCAAACGCCGCGGTTCGGGTTTGACGTCCGTCTCACCTTGGCAACGCCCGGTGGCCGCCGGCTGACGGGAAGGGGGGGTCATCTCTATTCATTCGGCTCGGCGGTTGCGTAACGCGTAAACCATCCGGCCACCGTGTTCACCAATCATCCATCCAGTAACCACGCAGCAAGGAGAACAGCCGACATGGCAACACGTTTTATGACCGACCCGCACGAGATGCGGGCGATGGCGGGCCGCTTCGAGGTCCACGCCCAGACCGTTGAGGACGAGGCCCGCAAGATGTGGGCGTCGTCGATGAACATCGCCGGCTCGGGCTGGAGCGGTCAGGCCCAGGCCACCTCGTACGACACCATGGGTCAGGTCAACCAGGCCTTCCGCAACATCGTCAACATGCTCCACGGAGTGCGCGACGGACTGATTCGCGACGCGAACAACTACGAGCAGCAAGAGCAGGCCTCGCAGCAAATCCTCAGCAGCTAGCGCCAAAAACCGCAGCTGCGTAACATCTCAAGACATTAGGAGAACATCGTTATGAGCATTAACTACCAGTTCGGCGACGTGGACGCCCACGGCGCGCTGATCCGCGCCCAGGCCGCGAACCTGGAGGCTGAGCACCAGGCCATCGTGCGCGATGTGCTTGCTGCCGGCGACTTCTGGGGCGGTGCGGGTTCGGTGGCCTGCCAGGAGTTCATCACCCAGTTGGGTCGCAACTTCCAGGTCATCTACGAGCAGGCCAACGCCCACGGACAGAAGGTCCAGGCGGCGGGCAACAACATGTCCACCACGGACAGCGCCGTTTCGTCCTCCTGGGCGTAATCCGCAACTCCAGACGCGGCAGCACACCACCCGTCGGTGTGCTGCCGCGTCCTGCGGTTACCGTGCAGTTCGGCTCGAGTATTAGCGACGAAGTGGGGAAGTGATGGATCAACAGACCACCCGCACCGACATCACTGTCAATGTCGACGGCTTCTGGATGCTCCAGGCGCTGCTGGATATCCGGCACGTCGCGCCGGAGCTGCGGTGCCGGCCATACGTGTCCACCGACTCGAGCGACTGGATCAACGAGCATCCCGGCATGGCGGTCATGCGCGAGCAGGGCATCGTCGAGAACGACGAGGTGAACGAGCACGTGGCCGCGCGGATGCGAGTGCTCGCGGCGCCCGACCTCGAAGTGATCGCTCTGCTGTCCCGGGGCAAGCTGGCCTATGGGGTGCTCGATGACGAGAATCAGCCCCCGGGCTCGCGCGACATCCCCGACAACGAGTTTCGGGTGATCCTGGCGCGCCGCGGGCAGCACTGGGTTTCGGCGGTTCGGGTTGGCGGCGAGATCACGGTCGACGACGTCGCCGTCGCGGACAGCGCCTCGATCGCGTCCCTGGTGATCGACGCGCTGGAGTCCATCCACCACGCCGAGCCCGCAGCAATCAACGCGGTCAACGTTCCGCTGGAGGAAATGCTGGAAGCGACCAAGTCGTGGCAGGAGTCGGGGTTCAACGTGTTCTCCGGTGGAGACCTGCGCCGGATGGGCATCAGCGCCGCCACCGTGGCCGCGCTGGGCCAGGCGCTGTCCGACCCCGCGGCCGAGGTCGCGGTATACGCCCGCCAGTACCAGGACGACGCGAAGGGGCCGAGCGCGTCGGTGCTCTCACTCAAAGACGGTTCCGGCGGCCGCATCGCTCTTTACCAGCAGGCCCGCACCGCAGGGTCGGGGGAGGCGTGGCTGGCCATCTGCCCGGCGACCCCGCAGCTCGTGCAGGTCGGCGTCAAAACCGTGCTGGACACACTTCCCTACGGCGAGTGGAAGACGCACAGCAGGGTCTGACATTCGCGCGAAACACAGAGTTCACCAATGAGTTTGCACTCAACATGCGGTTGAGCTGCGAACACGGCATACTTCTTCCAGGGCATCAGCAAATCTCAAACCGGTGTCAACGACAGCTCTTAATCGCAAGGCGAGGCAGATGGAATTCCAATTAGTCGGAATGCACTTGGCGGGGGGCCCCGGCACCTCGACGAGTACACCGGCGCCCGCCCGCGCATCACGGGCGGCACGGGTTCACACATTCATCACAAGGAGTGCAAGGCGATGACTGCGGTAGTCGAAGTACCACAGCCTGACGTAGAGGGAATCTCACAGCCCCAGGCAGTCGTCGTCGGCGTGATGGCCGGCGCGGGTGTCCAGATCGGCGTCCTGCTGGACGCCAACGCCCCCGTCTCGGTGATGACCGACCCGTTGCTGAAGGTGGTCAACAGCCGGCTCCGTGAGCTCGGCGAGACTCCGCTGGAGGCGACCGGCCGGGGCCGCTGGGCACTGTGCCTGGTGGACGGTTCGCCGTTGCGGGCCACCCAATCGCTGAGCGAGCAGGACGTCTACGACGGCGACCGGCTGTGGATCCGGTTCATCCCGGACACCGAGCACCGCTCGCAGGTCATCGAGCACATCTCCACGGCCGTCGCGGCGGATCTCAGCAAGCGCTTCGCCGCCATCGACCCGGTCATCGCGGTGCAGGTCGGTGCGTCGATGGTGGCCATCGGGGTGACGACCGCCGCCGGCCTGCTCGGCTGGTGGCGCTGGCACCACAACTCATGGCTGCCCACGGCGTACGCGGGCGTGATCGGCGCGGTCGTGCTGGGCGTTTCGCTGCTGCTGTTGATGCGGGCGAACACGCAGCAAGAACGGCGCGTCGCCGACACCATGCTGCTCAGCAGCCTCGCCCCGCTGTCGATCGCGGCGGCGTCGGCGCCGCCCGGCGGCGTGGGATCGCCGCACGCGGTACTGGGTTTCGGTGTCCTCACCGTTGCAGCGATACTCGCCCTGCGGTTCACGGGCCGCCGACTGGCGATCTACACCGCGCTGGTCACCATCAGCCTGATCGCGGCGGTGGCCGCGTTGGCGCGCATGGTCGCCATGACCAGCGCCGTGACGCTGTTCACCTGCGTCGTGCTGGTGTCCGTCATGATCTACCAGAGCGCGCCGGCCATCTCGCGTCGGCTGGCGGGCATCCGACTGCCCGTCTTCCCGTCGGCGACCAGCCGATGGGTGTTCGAGGCCCGGCCCGACCTGCCCACCACAGTGGTGCGCTCCGACGGTGGTCCTCCGGTTCTGGAGGGGCCCGCCTCAGTCCGCGACGTGCTGACCCAGGCCGAACGCGCCCGCTCCTTCCTGTCGGGTTTGCTGATCGGGCTCGGCGTGCTGATGATCGTCTCGCTGACCGCGCTATCGGATCCGCACACCGGACAACGCTGGCTGCCGCTTTTGCTGGCGGGCTTCAGTGCGGGCTTCCTGATGCTGCGCGGCCGCTCCTACGTCGACCGCTGGCAGGCGATCACCCTGGCCGGAACGGCGGTCCTGATCGTCGCTGCGGTCGTGTTGCGCTACGCGCTGGTGCTGCAGTCCCCGCTTGCGGTCTCGATCA
Source organism: uncultured Actinomycetota bacterium (assembly GCA_963849935.1). Lineage (GTDB taxonomy): Bacteria > Actinomycetota > Actinomycetes > Mycobacteriales > Mycobacteriaceae > Mycobacterium. The sequence goes on along the minus strand of CAWKJQ010000008.1, from coordinate 617,304 downwards.
GTGCGGCGATCCTGGTGCTGCTGCCGGCCGCGGGATTGACATCGGCGGCCGTGGTGCCGAACACCGTCTACAGCCCGCTATTCCGCAAATTCGTGGAATGGATTGAATACCTCTGCCTGATGCCAATTTTCCCGCTGGCATTGTGGTTGATGAATGTCTATGCAGCAATCCGCTATCGCTAACGGCAAGGTGTGGCGTGGTCGCGCGTCCGCTGCGACCATTGCCGCCACGCTGCTCGCGTCGGGCGCACTAGCCGGTCTGCCCCCCGCCTACGCGATTTCGCCCCCGACGATCGACGCGGGCGCGGTACCGCCGGACGGGCCGCCCGGACCGGGCGCTCCGATGAAGCAGAACTCGTACTGCACCGAGGTGGGTGTGCTGCCGGGAACCGACTTCCGGCTGCAACCCAAGTACATGGACATGCTGAACCTGCAGGAGGCATGGCAGTTCGGTCGTGGGGCGGGCGTGAAGGTGGCCGTCATCGATACGGGAGTGTCACCGCACTCCAGGTTTCCCCACCTCATTCCCGGCGGCGACTACATCATGGCCGGCGACGGGCTCTCCGACTGCGATGCGCACGGCACCATCGTGGCGTCGATGATCGGCGCGGCATCGGCCAACGGTGCCGGGGTGCCACCGGCGGCACCGCGCAAGCCGGTCACCATCCCCACCACCGAGCCACCGCCGAAAGCGCCACCGCCGCAGACGGTCACCCTGTCACCGCTGCCTCAGACCGTGACGATGGTCCCGCCGACGCAGGCGCCGCCGCAGTCTCAGGAACAAGCGCCGGCTCCGGCACCGGCGGCTCCGCAGCCCGTGTTCCCGTTCCCAATACCTGCCCCGGCCGCGCCGGCGCCCAACGGACCGGCCCCCAACGGGCAAGCGCCGGCGGCCGGCCGCGGCGCCGGCACGGTGACCATCCCCGGCTACTCCGGTGGGGCACGCGTGGCCGGTGTCGACAACCTGCGCGGCCCGCGCCCGCTCGACCCGCCGCCACCTCCGCCGCCACCCCCACCGCCCAAGGCCGGCCCGGACGCGTTCAGCGGGGTGGCCCCGGATGTCGACATCATCGCGATCCGGCAGTCCAGCCAGGCCTTCGGCCTCAAGGACGCCTACACCGGTGACGAGGATCCGCAAACCTCGGCGAAGATCGACAGCGTTCAGACGATGGCGCGGGCGATCGTGCATGCCGCGAACTTGGGGGCACAGGTCATCAACATCTCCGATGTGACCTGCATGAGCGCACGCAACATCATCGACCAGCGTTCGCTGGGCGCGGCGGTGCGCTACGCGGCCGTCGACAAGAACGCGGTCATCGTCTCCGCCGCCGGTGACACCAGCAAAAAGGACTGCAAGCAGAACCCGGCCCATGATCCGTTGCAACCCAACGATCCTCGCAACTGGAACGCCGTCACCACGGTGGTGACCCCGTCCTGGTTCAGCGACTACGTCCTGACGGTCGGCGCGGTCGACAACGACGGCCGCCCGATGAGCCAGGGCAACCAGGGCCAGGCGTCTACGAGCGTTGCCGGGCCGTGGGTCGGGATCGCCGCGCCAGGAACGGACGTCGTCGGCCTGTCGCCCCGAGACGACGGCCTGGTCAACGCGATCGACGGACCCGACAACACGCTGCTGGTTCCGGCCGGCACCAGCTTCTCGGCGGCGATCGTGTCCGGGGTCGCCGCGCTCGTTCGGGCCAAGTACCCGCAGCTATCGGCGTATCAGGTCATCAACCGATTGACCCGCACCGCCCGCGCGCCGGCACGGGGCGTGGATAACCAGGTCGGTCACGGCGTCGTCGACCCGGTGGCGGCATTGACCTGGGACGTGCCCGATGGTCCGGTGAAACCACCGCAGCAACTCTCGGCACCGCTGAACATGCCGAAACCCGTCCCGCACCGCGATATGGTGCCAGTGTGGGTGGCCAGCGGAGGCCTGCTCGGGGCGCTACTCATCGGCGGCGGAGTGTTCGGTACGGCGATGCTGATGAAGCGATCGCGGAAACAGCAATAGGGGCGGAGCAGCAACACTCATGAAGGCTCAGCGCAGGTTTGGGTTGTCTTTGTCGTGGCCGCGGCTGACGACCGTGTTCGTGGTCGACGTCGTGATCATGGTGGTGGCCAGTCACTGCCCCGAGTCCTGGCAGGGCACGTATCGCATCGCGTTCTGGGTGGGTGTCGCGCTGGCGCTGCTGGTCACCCTGTTGTCGCTGGTCACGTATCACGGCCTCACGGTGACGTCGGGGTTGGCCACGTGGCTGTGGGACTGGTCCGCCGACCCGGGCTCCGCACTGTCCGAAGGCCGCAACCCCGCCCTCGATTACCACCGCAGATACGGCCGCGACGCGGTCGGCGTACGGCAGCACGACGGCCAGTTGGTCACGGTGATCGCCATCAGCGGCGGCGACGACGAGGCGGCCTCGCGGCTTCGTCACCGCAACTCGCCGCCCACCTTGCTCGTGTCAGCAGTCGCATCGGGCTTGCGCCAGTTCGACATTCATCTCGACGACATCGACATCGTGTCGGTCAAAGTCCGCCGCGGCGGCCCCGGAGCCAGCGCCGCCGAGTTGTCCAAGCTCGACGACTGGGGCCCGGAAGAGTGGGAGGTGGCGAACGATCAACCCACCTCGTACGTTCGCCGCACCTGGCTGGTGTTGCGGATGAACCCGCAGCGCAACGTCGCCGCCGTCGCCGCCCGCGATTCGCTGGCGTCGACCCTGGTGGCGGCCACCGAGCGGCTCGCTCAGGACCTCGACGGCCTGACCTGTGCGGCCCGTCCGTTGACGGCGGCGGAACTCGCCGAAGTCGACCGAGCGGTGCTCGCCGATCTGGAACCGACCTGGAGTCGTCCCGGATGGCGCCGCCTCAAGCACTTCAACGGATTCGTCACCAGCTTGTGGTTGTCGCCGTCCGACGTCACCACCGACAAGCTGGACGAGTTGTGGGAAGACGAGGCCTTCGCCACCGTGCTGACAATCCGGCTTACCTCGCGCGGCGGCCGGCCGCAGGTCTCGGCGTGGGTGCGCTACCACACCGACAAGCGGTTGCGCAGAAACGTCGCGTCGGGCCTCAACCGTCTCACTGGACGCCAGCTCGCCGCGGTACGAGCCAGCCTGCCCGCCCCGACGGCCCGCCCGCTGCTGGTTGTGCCGAGCCGCCCACTGCGCGCCGACGATGCTGACCTTGCGCTATCCATCGACCAGCTGAGGGGGAGCTCGGCGGGCGCAGCAGTAGCGCAATGACGAGGCCGCAATCAACCGCTGAAGGCGCCCGCAACGCGATGGTGGCCGGGCTGTTGGCCTCCGGCGTATCGGTGAATGGGCTTCAGCCCAGCCACAATCCGCAGGTTGCCTCGCAGATGTTCTCCACCGCGACCAACCTGGATCCTGGGATGTGTGATGCCTGGCTGGCGCGAATCCTGGCGGGGGAGCAAGGCATCGACGTGCTTTCCGGCGCATGGTCTTCGATCCGAACCTTCGGGTGGGAGACACGGCGCCTCGGGGTCACCGAGTTGCAGTTCCGTCCCGAGGTTTCCGATGGGTTGTTCCTGCGGCTCGCGGTGACCAGCGTGGAGACTTTGGCGTGCGCGTACGCCGCGGTTCTGGCGGAGGCCAAACGCTACGAGGAAGCCGCGAAACTGATCGACGGCGTCGAACCCCGCCAGCCTGTCGAAGAGGAATTGGTCACCTACGTGCGTGGCGTGCTGTACTTCCGCACCGCTCGTTGGCCCGATGTGCTCACCCAGTTCGCCGAGGGGAAGAGCTGGCGCCAGCCCGAACTGAAGGCCGCGGGAGCGGCGATGGCCACCACGGCGCTGGCTTCACTGGGTGTGTTCGAGGAGGCCTTGCGCCGGGGCCAGGAGGCCATCGAAGGCGACCGGGTGCCCGGCGCGGCCAACATCGCGTTGTACACCCAGGGCATGTGCCTGCGGCACCTTGGTCGCGAGGACGAGGCCGTCGAGCTACTGCGCCGGGTCTATTCGCGGGACCCGAAGTTCACCCCGGCCCGCGAAGCGCTGGACAATCCCACCTTTCGCCTGGTTCTCACCGACCCGGAAACCATCGAGGCCAGGACCGACCCATGGGACCCCGACAGCGCGCCGACCCGGGCCGAGACCGAGGCCGCTCGCCACGCCGAAGAGGCGGCGAAATACCTGGCCGAAGGCGACGCCGAACTCAACGCCATGCTCGGCATGGAACGCGCCAAGCGTGAAATCAAGCTCATCAAGTCGACCACCAAGGTGAACCTGGCGCGTGCCAAGATGGGCCTTCCGGTGCCTGTGACATCGCGCCACACGCTGTTGCTCGGTCCGCCCGGTACCGGAAAGACCTCGGTAGCAAGGGCGTTCAGCAAGCAACTGTGCGGGTTGACCGTGCTGCGCAAACCGGTAGTGGTTGAAACCAGCCGCACCAAGCTGCTGGGCAGGTACATGGCCGACGCGGAGAAGAACACCGAGGAAATGCTCGAGGGCGCCCTGGGTGGCGCCGTCTTCTTCGATGAGATGCACACGCTGCACGAGAAGGGCTACCAGCAGGGCGACCCTTACGGCAACGCGATCATCAACACATTGCTGTTGTACATGGAGAATCATCGCGACGAGCTGGTGGTCTTCGGCGCCGGCTACGCCAAGGCCATGGACAAGATGCTGGAAGTGAATCAGGGTCTGCGACGGCGTTTTTCGACCGTCATCGAGTTCTTCAGTTACACCCCGGACGAGCTGGTGGCGCTGACCCGGTTGATGGGCCAGGAGAACGAAGACGTCATCACCGATGAATCGGCTCATGCGCTGTTGCCGTCGTACACGAAGTTCTACCTCGACGAAAGTTATTCGGAGGACGGCGATCTCATCCGCGGCATCGATACTCTCGGCAACGCGGGCTTCGTGCGCAACGTGGTGGAAAAGGCGCGCGACCACCGCAGTTTCCGTCTGGACGACGAAGACTTGGATGCGGTACTGGCCAGTGATGTGACCGAGTTCAGCGAACGCCAACTGCTGCGGTTCAAGGAATTGACCGAGGAGGATCTCGCCGAGGGCCTCAACGCGGCGGTCGCCGAGAAGAAGTCGGATTAGCCCGCCCCTCGCCGCACCCCCACTCAATCGCGCCCTCGCCCATAGCGGCGTCTCAGCAACGGTGAAAACCATATGGACGGCTCACAATGCCGTGAAATCCCTTGTGAGCCAGCTAGTGTCCGCTCACAGGAAACTGTCAATGGCTAATCAGTGCTACGGCAGCCCGGCGGCGTCTACTCATATGAGAGACCTGAGAACGGTGTGACGGTGCATGGGGGGGTGCGGGCTCTCGACGAGGCCGACTCCGGCGGGCGGAAGCTTGCGTCCCGTGCGGCCAGACGGCCGGCACGACAGCGCGGTCCACTGGCCTCACCGGCATTCCGCAACCATGGTGAATTGCCTTAACGGAGCCGGTAGGCGACGCGGTCGCTGAATGCTTGTAATGCAATTCCGGGCAACCGCAGACATCGACTCTAGGGGGTTGCAGAATTCCGCGATCGCACATCGAAAAGACAGTTCTGACTTTTATTTGAGGTCGGCGATGACGCCGTTTGTGAGCTTCTAATCCGCCATGTGCCGGATTCACACTTTTGTCGCTTTCGATGCTCGCTAGCGGCTGTAAAATGCGCCCTACCAGCGGTTATCGGCTCAGAGCGCATGGTTGGGGGCTACAACCCTCACAGCGCCCGCGCATCCCGGAGATGAACTTTTAACAAACGTTTACCAAACGGGAACCTTCGTGAAATATGTTTCGGCGACCATCGTCAATGCAAAGGCAGCGTGGCTTGCAACTGGTTCGAAGACCATTAGGGCGTGGATCTAGGTCGGGGATGAGTATGTGCTTGTGGTCTTCAGCACATGGAGTCTGCACATGAATTCGGTGGCTGATTCGATGAATTCTCTTAGAGCTGTGAGTTCGTGAATGCCGGGACCACGATGTCGTGCTTACCATGGCCGCCACAGCAGGGACCGGAGGTACTAGATGTTGGATTTCGGGGCATATCCGCCGGAATACAACTCGGGGCGAATGTACGTCGGCGCGGGTTCGGGGCCACTCTTGGCCGCTGCCGCGGCCTGGGACGAATTGGCCGCGGAGTTGCAGAGCACCGGGGCGTCGTACAGCTCGACCATCGAGACTCTCGCAACTGGACCGTGGACCGGCCCGTCCTCCATGGCGATGGCCGCCGCGGCGGCACCATACGTGGCTTGGATCCACGCCACCGGCGCGCAAGCCGAGCAGGCGGGCGCCCAGGCCAAACTCGCCGCCGGCGCATACGAGGCCGCGTTCGCGGCGACGGTTCCGCCGCCGGTGATCGCCGCCAATCGCGCGCTGCTCGCGACCTTGATCGCCACCAACATCCTTGGCCAGAACACCCCGGCTATCGCCGCCACCGAAGCCCACTACATGGAGATGTGGGCGCAGGACGCCGCCGCCATGTACGCGTACACGGCGGCTTCGGCGAGTGCCGCTCAGCTGATCCCGTTCGGCGAGCCACCGCAGACCACCAACGAATCGGCGGCCCCCATGCAGACCGCCGCCGTTACCCAGAGCGCCGGGCAGTCCGGCGCGAACACCGCCAGCCACCTGTCCCAGTTGAGCACCGCGATGCAGCCGGCGGCACAGGCCGTCACCAACGCCGGCTCGGCAGGAACCACGTCGCCGCAGCTGACCACGCCGAGTTTCATCACCAACTGGAACGAGTTCTGGTCGGTGGTGACCGGACCCTACTCGCCGCAGTCGTGGAGCACCATCCCCGGCGGTCCGTTCCTGTCGTTCGGCCAGGCGTATGCCTGGGGGCAGAACGGTCAGGGCGCGGCTGCGTATCTCGCTGGGCCCAAAGCCATTTCCGGGGCGTTGGCACCCCTGGCCAGTGGCACCAACGCCGTCAAGCCGATACTCAGCTCCGCGGTCGGGGCGGGGCAGGCGTCGGGGTCGATGGGCAAAGCCGCTCTGGTGGGCGGCATGTCGGTGCCGCAGGGCTGGACGGAAGCCGCCCCGGCGATTCGAACGCTCGCCCAGGGGCTGCCGACAAACCTGGCGGCGGCTGCCGGCCGCGCTGGCCGGCGAGGAGGGCGTTTTCAGCCAGATGGCCTTGTCGAGCCTGGCCGGCCGCGCCGTGGCGGCCGCCGCAACGCGCCCGTTCGGCGGCGCAGCCTCGGTGGCGGGTTCGCTGGGCGGTGTTGCCGCCGAAGCGGATCCGGCCGCCGCCACCATCATCGTGATCCCGTGCATCGAGGAGTGACCGCGATGACCAAACCGTATGGCAGCCAGGCGCTGTCGACCCGGGCAGCCAGGTAGGGGGAACGAGAGATGTTTTACGGAGCATTCCCGCCGGAGTTCAATTCGGCCCGGATGTACAGCGGTCCCGGAGCGGAATCGTTGGTGGGCGCGGCGACGGCCTGGCAGAACCTGGCCACCGAATTGCAGTCCACCGCAACGTCTTACTCGTCGGTGCTCTCGAGCCTGACGTCCGGGCCCTGGGTGGGCCCGTCCTCGCTTGCGATGGCGAGCGCGGCGGCTCCGTACGTGGCGTGGATGCAGCAGACCGCCGCCCAGGCCGCGCAGACCGCGATCCAGGCCACCGCAGGCCGCGACCGCCTACGAGACGGCGTTCGCCGCGCACGTGCCGCCGGCGGTGATCGCCGAAAACCGGGCCCTGCTCGCACAGCTGGTGGCGACCAACCTGTTCGGGCAGAACACGTCGGCGATCGCCGCGAACGAGGCCCAGTACAGCGAGTTTTGGGCGCAGGACGCCACGGCGATGGACACCTACTTCGCCTCGTCGGCGACCGCCTCCAACAACTTGACGGAGTTCAGCCCGGCGCCCAAAACCACCACTGAAGCGGCGGCGCCCATGCAAGCCGCCGCGGTCAGTTCTGCGGCCAACACTCCGGCCGCCAATGTCGCGAATGCCGCCGCGTCGGCGGCGACGACCACCCTGCCGTACACCGGGCCCTTCTCCGTCCCGGCGAACCTGGCCTACCTCTACCAAACGTTCATGACGAACCTCTTCAACACCGTCCCGGGCGGGGCCAGCTTCTACACAGCCATGTACAGCGCGGTCAAAGTGCCGCTGGGTCTGACCACGCAGTTCAACGACGTCGGGTTGCTGATCAACTTCCCGTTGTCGCAGTGGCTCAAGTTCGCGCCACCTGTCGGCTACGGCGCACTGCCCAAAGACGCCCTGGGCGCCGGGCTGGGGGCGCTGGGCTTCGGGCGCGGCACGCTGTACAGCTCGGTCAGCCCGATCGCCGCCATGGGCAATGCCGGCACCCTGGTCGGGAAGTTGTCGGTCCCACCGAGCTGGGCGTACGTCCACCCCGGCCATCAGGACCGTCGCTGCCGCCCTGTCGGCCGCCGGAACCGAGGCCGTGCCGGCGGCCGCGCTGGGCGAGGGGAGTCTGTTCAGTTCGATGGGACTGGCCGGGATGCTGGGTAGCGCGCTCGGCTCCGGCGGGCCCACCGTCGCGCGTGCGGGCGTGCGCAACCGGATGACGCCGATCAAGGACCTCAAAGACAAACAATCGCCGGAACAGCTGAAACGCCTTGTCGCACAGATCTCGGAGAAGCCCGAAACCGTGCAGCACCACAACGTCGATCAGGAAAATCTCGACGCCCTGCTCGAACAGCTGGCCAAGAAACCCGGCATTCATGCGGTGCACCTGAAGAAGGGCGACAAGTCCAAAGTCATACCGGCAGACGCCCAATTCGGTTGAGGGACAGCGGCAATCGGCGTTCCCTGAGCAGCAGCAACGGAAGGACGACAGTGATGAAGCGACTACTGGCGCTATTCGGCGTTTCCGCGATGATCGGCCTTGCCGCACCGGCGTACGCCGATCCGCCACCCCAGCCGGACGGCGACGACGGGGGCTTCGTCTCCGCGCTGCAGCAAGCCGGCTTCAGCTTCAACAGCCCGGGTTCGGCCGTCGCCGCCGGCAGGGCGGTGTGTTCATGCCTGAACAACGGCGAATCGGGCCTTGAGTTGGTTCACGACGTCAAAACCCACAACCCTGGCATGGACATGGAGATGGCCTCGAACTTCGCGCTGATCTCGGCGAAGTTCTACTGCCCCCACCAACTCGCCAAGGCCTGAGCCGCGGCGGACGGGTCGCGACCGCGCTGGCGGCGGGTTCGAATGCTCCGCCGCTCGACATCTCCGCCGAACACCGCCCGCCCTGCGAACAACGCCGCGACATGGCACGATCACGAGTCATGAGACTGCTGCTGGCGCTGAGCGTTGGCGTTTCGGCCGCGATCGGAATGGCTCCGCTCGCGCAGGGCGACCCGGTGACACCCGGCGGCGATGAGGCCGGTTTCCTTGCCTCGCTGCGGGGTGCGGGCATCACCTACTCGACGCCCGAGGCGGCGATCACGTTCGCCAAATCGGTGTGCGTGTCAATGGGCGACGGCGAAGTCGGCCCTCAAATGGTTGACGAACTGAAGAGCCAAAACCCCGAGCTCACCAATGATCGCGCGGCATCGTTCCTGGCGATCGCGGCGAAATACTATTGCCCGCAGCAACTTAACCGACGCGTAGCCCGGACCGGCCCGAGTCGTCCGCCACGGCCGCCCATCAAGTGGCTGCAGCGTAACCGTCTGGCGACACGCAGGTTTCGCGGACGTGGGTGCCCGCACGTCCGATTTGAGTTGGGTCCATCTGCCGTTCACCTGCACGTGTTTAGCTGCGCCAACCGGCACCACGCCGGGGCCGCGACGAAATGCGTCCGGTGCAACCGGGAGATACTGCAGCAGTGTAACCAGGGCGAAGGAGTGACTGGTTGGAGACGCTGAGCGCTCTCGATTTCGTGCTCCGGCTGGGCGTCGGGGTCGGCTGCGGCGCCCTCATCGGCCTGGAACGGCAATGGCGGGCGCGTCGGGCCGGCCTGCGAACCAACGCGCTGGTCGCCGGAGGCGCGACCCTGTTCGTCCTCTACGCGGCCGCCACCTCCGACACCAGCCCCACCCGGGTCGCCTCCTACGTCGTGTCCGGGATCGGGTTCCTGGGCGGTGGGGTGATCCTGCGGGAGGGCGTCAACGTCCGCGGCCTCAACACCGCCGCCACTCTGTGGTGCTCGGCGGCGATCGGTGTGCTGGCCGCCTCCGGACATCTGGTGTTCGCGCTGATCGGTACCGGCACCGTCATCGGCATCCATCTACTGGGGCGTCCGCTCGGCCGGCTGATCGACCGCGACAACAGCGCCGACGAAGACGAGAGCCTGCTGCCCTATCTCGTGCAGGTGGTCTGCCGTTCCAAGCACGAGAAATACGCGCGGGCCCAGATCGTCCAGCACGCCGGCAGCAACGACATCACGCTTCGCGGGATCCATACCGGCAACGCGGCCGACGACGAGGTCACCCTGACCGCCCACCTGCTCATGAACGGCGATGCCCCTGCCCGGCTCGAACGGCTGGTGGCCGAGTTATCGCTGCTGCCCGGAGTCCGCGCGGTGCAGTGGTATGCCGGAGACGACGGCGCAGGCCGACGACCGGCGCTAGGGACGAGCCTGTAGCTCCGGCGCCGCCGCGGCCAGCAGGTCGGTGCGGTTGCCGGTCAACGGCGGGTAGATCCGCCGGGTATTGATGGCCTGCTTTGTCGCCTTCGCCTCGGCGCCGTTCGATACCATCACCCGATCCCACCCCTCGGTATAGACAGCGCCAGCCGGTCCGAGATCGAGAACCGTTACATACCAAGGGATCCGCAGCGCGATCATCGGCTCACCAAACAGCTCGCTGATGACGTTGTATCCGGCATAGCGGCCCATCGGACGGCCGTGTTGACACGACATCACCGACAAATGGTCGTCGTCCATGCGAGCGGCGGCCACGTCACCCGCGGCGAACACCGCGGGCACCCCGATCACCCGCAGAAAGTCATCGACGGGCACCCGCCCCAGCCGGTCGAGCGCCACCGGCAGCTGCTCGGTCAGCGGGCTGGCCCGCATGCCGGCACACCACACCACCGTGGCCGCCCGCAGTTGCTCGCCGGAGGTAAGTGACACACCACGGTGCGGTGATGCCCGCGACGCCCACACCCGCCCTGGTCTCAACGCCGTTGGCCGCCAACGCCCGATCGATGACCGGACGCGCCGAGCTGCCCATATCGGAGCCGATGGCGCTGCGGTCCACCAGCACCACCCGGGGCTCGACCTTCGTCCCGGCGAACAGCCGCCGCAACCGGTCGGGCAGCTCGCAGGAAACTTCGATGCCGGTCAGTCCAGCCCCGACCACGACAACGGTGGCCGCCGCCGCTGTCGCCGGACCGTCGGCCACCCGCCGCAAGTGGTCTTGCAGCGCGACGGCGCCGTCATGGGTGTCGACATCAAAGGCGACGTCCCGCAGGCCCGGTATCGCGGGTTTGAGCACCTGGCTGCCCGACGCGAGCACCAGCCGGTCGTAGCCGAACGTCGCACCGCTCGATGTGGTGACGCTGCGGGCATCGGCGTCGATGGCGGTCACCTCGGTGGCGACGTGTGCCACGCCGACGGGGTCGAGCAGCTCGGCGAGCGGAATGCGGTTGTCCGCTCAGATCGGCCTCGTAGTTGCGAACCCGGATGTCGTGGAAAGGCCGGGGACTCAAGACCGTGATGTCAACCGTGCCCGCCGGGACACCGAGTTCGTCGAGTCGGCGGGCAGCGCCGAGCGCCGCCCACAATCCGGCAAATCCCGAGCCGATCACCACCACAGCGCTCAACTGCTTACCACCTCATGTCCGGACCGCCCGCTCATTCGAGCATCATGCGACTTTTCCTCGCGCTCCAGTGCCCGTCGTAGTCTTACCTGTGTGAGTGCCCTCTCAGGCTTCCTATCCGGCGCTGCCTCCGCAGATGCGGGATCCGGTGCTGTTCGCGATCCCGTTCTTCCTGCTGCTGTTGACGCTCGAATGGACCGCGGCCCGAAAGCTGGAACATCTCACGGCCGAGGCTGCCGACACGGCGCCGCCCGGCGTCGGGGGCGCACCTCACCCGCGATTCGGTGGCGAGCATCTCGATGGGACTGGTTTCGGTGGCCACCACCGCCGCCTGGAAGACCCTGGCCCTGCTCGGCTATGCCGCCATCTACGCCTATCTGGCGCCCTGGCATCTGCCGGCGACGCGTTGGTATACCTGGGTCATCGCGATAGTCGGTGTCGACCTGCTCTACTACGCCTATCACCGGATCGCGCACCGCGTGCGACTGATCTGGGCGACGCACCAGGCCCATCACTCCAGCGAGTACTACAACTTCGCCACCGCGCTGCGCCAGAAGTGGAACAACAGCGGCGAGATCTTGATGTGGATTCCGTTGCCGCTGTTGGGAATTCCGCCCTGGATGGTGTTCTTCAGTTTCTCCCTGAACCTGATCTACCAGTTCTGGATCCACACCGAGCGGATCGACAAGCTGCCGCGACCGTTCGAGTTCCTCTTCAACACGCCGTCGCATCACCGGGTGCACCACGGAATGGACAAGGTGTATCTCGACAAGAACTACGGCGGCATCTTCATCATCTGGGACCGGCTGTTCGGTACCTTCCAACCCGAGCTGTTCCGGCCGCATTACGGCCTCACCAAGCGCGTGGACACGTTCAACATCTGGTCGCTGCAGACCCGCGAATACGTCGCGATCGCCCGCGACTGGCGATCGGCGGAGCGCCTGCGTGATCGATTGGGTTACGTGTTCGGCCCGCCCGGCTGGCTGCCGCGGGCGGCCCGGCATACGGATGCCAGCGCGGCGGTCGTGACCTCGCTGTAACATTTGCTCCGGCCGGCGCGAAAAGCTGAGCGGGGAGGACGGTTACGCCGTAACCTCGGCCTCCCGTCGGTATCGGCCCGATGGATCGGAGTTCATGGTGCATCGTCGTCTGGCAAGGCGCGCATTTGCCGCGTCGATTACTGTCGCAGCGCTCGCCTGCCCTGCTGCCGGGTGCGCCGGCCAATGCCGACGTCGTCGTGTACCCGGGCATGGAAATACGCCAGGGCAACCGGGTGTGCACGCTGGGATACGTCGACCCCGCCCTCAAGATCGCGTTCACCGCGGGACACTGCCGGGGCGGGAGCGGAGTGGTGACTGACCGCGGCGGCACCGTCATCGGCCAGATGGCGGCCTTCCGGGACAACACCCCCAGCGGAACGACCGTGTCCACGAGCCAGACGATCAGCGATTACGAAGCGATCGTGCTGGACAACAGCGTCACGCCGAACAACATCCTGCCGGGCGGACGTCCGCTCGTTGCAGACCCCGGCCTGGCGCTTGCGCCGGGGCAGCCCGTCTGCCATTTCGGCGTGATCACCGGGGAAACCTGCGGGACGGTGGAGAGCGTGAACAACGGCTGGTTCACCATGTCGCACGGCGTGCAGAGCCACAACGGCGATTCGGGTGGACCGGTCTACCTGGCGCCCAACGGCGGTCCGGGACAGCTCGTGGGCATCTTCAACAGCGTGTGGGGCGATTTCCCGGCCGCGGTGTCGTGGGGGACCACCACGCAGGAGGCTCGCGAGGATCTGGGAGTGCGCGACAACGCGCACTAGGGGCATTCAGCCCGCGGCGCCCACCGGGGTCAGCGCGAACACCGGAATCGTGGGTGCGGCGGCGCGGAACTGCTCGTCGCTGCTGTCCGGGGTCAATCCGGCGACGTAGTCCTTCACCTGCCAGTACCACCTGGCCAGATAACGCCTCAGCACTTCGGGTTTGGCCGCGTCGTCGACCTCGCTGGCCCGAACGCTTCGCCGCCGCCAGCGGGGACCCACCTCGACGACGGACGCGGCCCGGACATTGCGCGCCCACTGGGTGTTGCCGCGCGGGGACACGAGGTAGTCCACGCCGTCGACGGTCAGCAGGTTGATCACCACCGCCGCGTTGCTTTCCGGTTTTGCGGCCACGCACCCGCAGCGCCCGGGTTCCGGCAATGCTGATCCCCGCCTCGGCGAGCCAGCGGATGACCCCGTTGGCGGCGCGGGCGGCCCGGTTCGGTTCTTCGTATCGGGTGGACATCATGCGGCCTCTCAGCGAATCCTGGTCGGAATGTGAGAGCAGCGCTCTCTGATGTGACGATGCTGCCACGACCCGCGACGGAAAGCAAGAGCGGTGTTCTCGGTTGTGTCAGACTGGCCGCGTGGGCAAACGCCAGGAATCGCGCGAGCAGATCGAGGCACGCATCATCGAACTCGGTCGCCGCCAGCTGGTCGAGCGCGGCGCGGCCGGATTGTCGGTGCGGGCGATAGCCCGCGACCTGGGCATGGTGTCCTCGGCGGTGTACCGCTACGTGTCCAGCCGCGACGAACTGCTGACCTTGCTGCTGGTCGACGCCTATTCCGACCTGGCCGACGCCGTGGATCGGGCCCGCCGAAACCGTCGGCGAGCTGTGGAGTGATGATGTCATCGCCATCGCGCGGGCGACGCGCGCGTTGGGCCGTCGCGCACCCGGCCCGCTGGGCCTTGCTGTACGGCAGCCCCGTGCCCGGCTATCACGCGCCCCCCGAGCGCACGGTTGCGGTCGGCACCCGGGTGGTGGCTGCGCTGTTCGACGCGGTCGCGGCCGGAATCGCCACGGGTGACATCCGGCTGACCGAATGACTTTGCCCCGCAACCGATGTCATCAGACTTCGAGCGGATTCGGCAGGAATTCGGTTTCCCGGGCGATGATCAGGTGTTGGCCAAGTGCTTTTTGCTGTGGGCCGGGGTGCTGGGCGCCATCAGCCTCGAGGTGTTCGGGCAGTACGGCGCCGATACGCTGACCGACCCGCAGGCGGTCTTCGACGCCCAGCTGCGGCTGCTGGTGGACGTACTCGGCCAGCATTGAGGCCCGCGGCGGCGGCGGGCGACCGGAATTAGAACGTGTTCACCGGCGATTCCGCGGTGCCGAAGCGGCTCGTCACGGCAAAGCCGTTTGGGCTCTTTCTGGCGGGCCGGCGTCTGGACTATCCTGCGAGACGATGACCCTTTCCGTTCAATCACCGACGCAGATCGCCTGGGTTACCGCCGACCTGGACGCCACGGAAACGGCCCTCACCGGCCTGTTAGGCGTGCGAAAGTGGGTACGCATACCCGAAGTGCACTTCGCTCCGGACGCGTGTAGCTACCGTGGCAAGCCGGCCGACTTCGTTGCCAGCATCTCGCTG
Source organism: uncultured Actinomycetota bacterium (assembly GCA_963849935.1). Lineage (GTDB taxonomy): Bacteria > Actinomycetota > Actinomycetes > Mycobacteriales > Mycobacteriaceae > Mycobacterium. The sequence continues at coordinate 602,199 of CAWKJQ010000008.1, read as the reverse complement.
AGCTACCTCGGCGACATGCAATTGGAGCTGATCCAACCGGTCCGTGGCCAGAACATCTATAGTGACTTCCTGTCGGATTGCGGGCCGGGTTTGCATCACATCTGCATGGAGGTTGAAAGCCCCGAGCAACTCGAAGTAGCGGTGGCCGAGGCCGCCGAGCGGGGCGCCGCGGTTGTGCAGCGAGGCGTGATGCCCGGCGGCATCCAGTTCGTATACCTATCGGCGCCGCAGGCGGGCGTGCCGTATGTGGAGCTTGCGTACGTTGCGCCCGAGATGAGGGCGTTTTACGACTACATCAAACGGGAGCAGCGGTGAGCCTCGCCGGCGACGGTGCGGAGCGCGAGCGATGGAAAGGAGTGGCGCGATGAGCACGGAGATACCGGCGACCGTCAGTGCCGACGACGTGACGGCATGGTCGGACGACGTCGATGTCGTGGTGATCGGGTTCGGCATCGCCGGCGGCTGCGCAGCGGTCAGTGCGGCGGCCGCCGGGGCGCGGGTGCTGGTGCTCGAACGCGCGGCCGCGGCGGGTGGCACCACTTCGCTTGCGGGGGGCCACTTTTACCTCGGCGGCGGGACCGCGGTGCAGCAGGCGACGGGTCAAGACGATTCCGTCGAGGAGATGTACAAGTATCTGGTTGAGGTGTCGCGTGAACCCGAACTCGACAAGATCCGCGCGTACTGCGAGGGCAGCGTCGAGCATTTCAATTGGCTGGAAGACTTGGGTTTTCAGTTCGAGCGCAGCTACTACCCCGGCAAAGTCGTCGTTCCGCCGGGTACCGAGGGGCTGAGCTACACCGGCAACGAGAAGGTTTGGCCTTTCTGCGAGCGGGCGAAGCCGGCGCCGCGCGGGCATTCCGTGCCGGTGCCCGGCGAATTGGGCGGCGCGAGCATGGTTGTCGACCTGCTGCTGAAACGCGCCGACGCCCTGGGCGTGCAGATCCGCTATGAGACCGGGGTGACCAACCTGGTCACCGACGACGACGGCGCGGTGGTCGGCGTGGCCTGGAAGCACTTCACCGAAACCGGTGCCCTCAAAGCTAATTCGGTCATCATCGCGGCGGGCGGATTCGCGATGAATCCGGAGATGGTCGCCGAGCACACGCCCGCATTGGGCCAGGAGCGGCGCACCAAGCACCACGGCCTCGTGGCGCCCTACATCCTGGGCAACCCCAATGACGACGGGCTGGGCATCCGGATGGGCGTTTCGGCGGGCGGCGCCACCAAGAACATGGACGAGCTGTTCATCACCGCGGCCGCCTATCCGCCGCGAGGTCCTGCTGACCGGTGTCATCGTCAACAAGGAGGGCAAGCGTTTCGTCACCGAGGACTCCTACCACTCGCGGACTTCGGCCTTCGTGCTGGAGCAGCCGGACCAAACGGCATACCTGATCGTCGACGAGGCGCACACCGAAATGCCCGCCATGCCGTTGATCCGCTTCCTCGACGGGTACGAGACGATCGCGGAAATGGAAGCCGCGCTGGGCATTCCGGCGGGCAACCTCGCGGCGACGCTGGATCGCTACAACAAGCACGCCGCCGCGGGCGAGGATCCCGATTTCCACAAGCAGCCGGAATTCCTTGCGCCACAAGACAACGGACCCTGGGCGGTGTTCGATTTGTCGCTCGGACGGGCGATGTACTCGGGATTCACCATCGGCGGCCTCGCGGTGACGGTTGACGGCGAGGTGCAGCGCGCCGACGGCACGGTCGTGCCCGGCTTGTATGCCGCGGGGGCGTGCGCGTCCAACCTCGCCCAGGACGGCAAGGGCTACGCGAGCGGAACGCAGCTGGGTGAAGGGTCGTTCTTCGGCCGCCGCGCCGGAGCGCACGCGGCCCAACGGGCCGGGGAGCGTAGGCGCGCCACCATCCAGCGCCGGAGCGCACGCGGCCCAACGGGCCGGGGGAGCTACGCGCTAAACCCGCGCGGGTTCCTTCTCGACCGGACCCAACCGCCACGGGCCGCCGCCGAGCAGATGCAGCTGCTGCTCGTGGTGCTGCTCGACGGTGGGCCGGTGGCTCACGCTGACCATGACGCACTCCGGCAGCTCCGCCCGAACCAGCTGGTACAGCGCGAACTCCAGGCCCTCGTCCAGGGCGGAGGTGGCCTCGTCGAGGAATACCGCCTTCGGCTTGGTCAGCAGGATGCGCGCGAAGGCGACCCGCTGCTGCTCGCCCGGCGACAGCACCTTGGCCCAATCGTGGTCCTCGTCCAGCCGGTTGATCAGCGGTGCCAGCGCCACCTTGGTGAGCACGTCGCGCAGCTGCTCATCGGAGACGTTGTCCGGCGAATTCGGGTAGCACACGACGGTGCGCAGACTGCCGAGCGGCACATACGGCAACTGCGACAGGAACATCGTCGCGTTGTCGCCGTCCGGGCGGCACAGGGTCCCCGAAGCGTACGGCCACAATTCGGCCAGGCTGCGCAGCAGCGTCGTCTTGCCGGCGCCGGACCGGCCGGTGATCACCAAGGTGTCGCCGTCGTCGAGCTGGATGTCCAGCGAGTCGACCAGCTGGTCGCCCGCCGGCGTGCGCACCTCGATGCCGCGAAGTTCGACCGCCGTCTCCTCGCTGGGCTTGACGAGAATCGTGGGCAGCGCGCGGCCCTGGTCGTTGGCGTCGACCAGGCCGTGCAACCGGATGATCGCCGCGCGGAAGGCCGCGAACGCGTCGTAGTTGTTGCGGAAGAACGACAGCGAGTCCTGAATATTGCCGAACGCCGTCGCCGCTCTGGCCGACATCGCCGAAGTCGATCCGGCCGGCGAACAGCCGCGGCGCCTGAATCACCCACGGCAGCGGCACGATTGCCTGCGACACCGACCAGTTCCAGCCGTTGAAGATGATGGTCCGGCGAACGAACCTGCGGTAGTTGTCGATGATCGGCGTGAAGCGCCGCCACAGCTGCGCGCGCTCGACCCGCTCACCGCGATAGAAGCCCACCGCCTCCGCGGCGTCGCGCAAACGCACCAGGGCATAACGGAACGCGGCGTTGAGCTTCTCGTTGTTGAAGCTCAGCCAGAATCAGCGGACGCCCCAGCCAGATCGCGACCACCGTCGCGACCAGCACGTAGACCAGGACGGTCCAGAACATCGCGCGCGGCAACTTCAACACCGAAGATGCCCAGGTTGCCGGACAGGCTCCACAGGATCGCGGCGAACGAGATCACCGAGGCCACCGCGTTGACGGCGCCGAACAGCAAGCGTGCTGCCCGTCCCGTTGGACGGGATGTTCGGGGTACCGCCGGCATTGGCGGTGAAGATGTCGATGTCCTGCTGGATGCGCTGGTCGGGGTTGTCGATGGTGTTGTCGATGAACAGATCCCGGTAGTAGGCCCTGCCGTCGAGCCAGTCATCGGTGAGGTGGGCGGTCAGCCACATGCGCCAGGCGATGATGAATCGCTGCGTCAGGTAGATGTCCACCATGAACCGGATGACGTACAGGACCGCCAGCACGCTGAAGATCGCGATCGACATCCAAAAGCCGTGAATGCCGGATTGTTTGATCGCGTCGTCGCCCGCCGCGATGCCCTGCACCGCCTTCTGCACCGCCGTGTACAGGTCGTTGCCCTGGTAGCTGAGCAACACCGTGAGCCGCACCGACAGCAGCACCGACAGCAGCAGGACGCCCAGCATCAGCCACACGCGGACGCTGCGTCGCACCGACGAAGTAGCCGCGGGTGATCCGCCAGAACTGCCGGCCCCAGGGCGTGAGGTACCTGAAGACGCAGCACGACCCCGAACAGACAGACGGCGCTGATTACCCACGCGATGGCGAGCCACCGCAAGGAATCCATGGGTGCCGTCGACCAGTTGATCGACGGCTTGAACGGCTTCGGACCCATCGTCGACGTCTCCTTACGGTCGAGGTGGTCGAACACTCCTCAACTTCAAATCCTTCGGCGAAGGTACCCGACGGATCTGGCTAGGCTGCGGTCATGACTACCGACGCCACCACCGCACAAACATTGCACGCCGGCCGGCTCGTCGCGCGGCGACTGCGGGCCAGCGGTGTCGACACCGTCTTCACGCTGTCCGGCGGCCACCTGTTTTCCATCTACGACGGCTGCCGCGACGAGGGTATCCGCCTGATCGACACCCGCCACGAGCAGACCGCGACCTTCGCCGCCGAAGGCTGGTCGAAAGTGACGAGGTCGCCGGGCGTGGCCGCGCTGACCGCGGGGCCGGGCATCACCAACGGGATGAGCGCGATGGCGGCGGCGCAGCAAAATCAGTCGCCGCTGGTGGTGCTGGGCGGCCGGGCGCCGGCGCAACGCTGGGGCATGGGCTCGCTGCAGGAGATCGACCACGTGCCGTTCGTGGCGCCGCTGGCCCGCTTCGCCGCCACCGCACAATCGGCGGACGACGCCGGGCGGCTCGTCGACGACGCGCTGCGCGCGGCGGTCGGGCCGCCGTCGGGCGTGGGTTTCGTCGACTTCCCGATGGACCACGTGTTCTCCATGTCCGACGACGACGGCCGGCCCGGCGCGCTTGTCGACGTGCCGCCGGGGCCCGCGCCCGACGGCGAGTCCCTGAGTCGGGCCGCCGCCCTGCTCTCGCGGCGAAGCGGCCGGTGATCATGGCTGGCACCAACGTGTGGTGGGGGCGCGGCGAAGCGTGCCCTATTACGCCTCGCCGAGGAACTCGAGATTCCGGTGCTGATGAACGGCATGGCCCGCGGCGCGGTTCCCGCCGACCACCCGTTGGCGTTCTCCCGGGTTCGCGGAAAAGCGTTGGGGGAGGCGGACGTTGCGTTGATCGTCGGAGTGCCGATGGATTTCCGGCTGGGCTTCGGCGCAGTCTTCGGGGCGCAAACCCAGCTCATCGTGGCGGACCGTGTCGCACCCGAACGCCGCCATCCGCGGCCGGTGGCGGCCGAGCTCTACGGCGACCTCTTGACGATTCTCGCTGCGACTGGCCCCCGCGACGGGAGCCGGCCATCGAGACTGGATCGACGAACTGCGAAACGCCGAAACCGCCGCGCGCGCCAAGGAGAAGGCCGAACTCGCCGACGACCGCATCCCGCTGCACCCCATGCGGGTCTACGCCGAGCTCGCACCCATGCTGGATCGGGACGCGATCGTCGTCATCGACGCCGGCGATTTCGGGTCGTACGCCGGGCGGGTGATCGACAGCTATCAGCCGGGTTGCTGGCTGGACAGCGGCCCCTTCGGCTGCCTGGGCTCGGGCCCCGGCTACGCGCTGGCCGCCAAGCTGGCCCACCCGGACCGCCAGGTGGTGCTGCTGCAGGGCGACGGCGCATTCGGCTTCAGCGGCATGGAATGGGACACCCTGGTACGGCACAACGTGCCGGTCGTGTCCGTGATCGGCAACAACGGGATCTGGGCGCTGGAAAAGCACCCCATGGAAGCGCTGTACGGCTATTCGGTGGTCGCGGAGCTGCGTCCCGGGACGCGCTACGACGAGGTGGTGCGCGCCCTCGGCGGCCACGGCGAGCTGGTCGCCGCGCCCGGTGAGCTGCGGCCCGCACTGGAACGGGCCTTCGCCAGCGGCCTGCCCGCCGTGGTCAATGTGCTCACCGACCCGGAAGTCGCTTATCCACGCCGGTCCAACCTCGCTATGATGGCGATCCTGTCGCGGTGACGTCACCGCGTACCGTTGACCTGTGCCTAAGACGACCCGCGCTCAACCTGGCCGGCTGAGCAGCCGTTTTTGGAAGCTGCTCGGCGCCAGCACCGAAAAGGACCGCAGCCGCTCGCTCACCCAGGTCACCGACTCGTCGGAGTACGACGACGAGGCGGCCGGGCTGAGCGACGAGCAGCTGCGCAAAGCGGCCGGGCTGCTCAACCTCGACGACTTGGCGGACTCCGAGGACATCCCGCAGTTCCTCGCCATCGCCCGGGAGGCCGGCGAGCGGGCGAGCGGGTTGCGGCCGTTCGACGTTCAACTGCTGGGCGCGCTGCGCATGCTGGCCGGCGACGTGATCGAGATGGCCACCGGTGAGGGCAAGACGCTTGCGGGCGCGATCGCGGCGGCCGGATACGCGCTGGCCGGACGGCACGTGCACGTTGTGACGATCAACGACTACCTGGCCCGTCGTGACGCGGAATGGATGGGCCCGGTCATCGAGGCCATGGGTCTGACTGTCGGCTGGATCACCGCCGAGTCGACCAGTGAGGAGCGCAGGACCGCCTACGGCTGCGACGTCACCTACGCCTCGGTCAACGAGATCGGCTTCGACGTGCTACGCGATCAGCTGGTGACCGACGTCGCCGACCTGGTGTCGCCCAACCCCGACGTCGCGCTGATCGACGAAGCCGACTCGGTGCTGGTCGACGAGGCGCTGGTGCCGCTGGTACTGGCGGGAACGACCCACCGGGAGACGCCGCGGCTGGAGATCATCAAGCTGGCGGGCCAGCTCGAGGCCGGCACCGATTACGACACCGACGCCGACAGCCGCAACGTGCACCTGACCGACGTCGGCGCGCGCAAGGTCGAGAAGGCGCTCGGCGGAATCGACCTGTACTCCGAGGAGCACGTCGTCACCACCCTCACGGAGATCAACGTCGCGCTGCACGCACACGTGCTGTTGCAGCGCGACGTGCACTACATCGTCCGCGACGACGCGGTGCACCTGATCAACGCCGCGCGCGGACGCATCGCGCAGCTGCAACGCTGGCCCGACGGCCTGCAGGCCGCGGTCGAGGCCAAGGAGGGCATCGAGACCACCGAAACCGGCGAGGTGCTGGACACCATCACGGTGCAGGCGCTGATCAACCGCTACGCGACGGTGTGCGGCATGACGGGCACCGCGCTGGCGGCCGGCGAGCAGCTGCGCCAGTTCTACAAGCTCGGTGTGTCACCAATTCCGCCGAACGAGCCCAACATTCGCGAAGACGAGTCCGATCGGGTGTACATCACCGCCGCGGCCAAGAACGACGCGATCGTGGCCCATATCGCCGAGGTGAACGAGACCGGGCAGCCGGTGCTGGTGGGCACCCGCGACGTCGCCGAATCCGAGGACCTGCACGAGCGGCTGCTGCGCCGCGGGGTGCCCGCGGTGGTGCTGAACGCGAAAAACGACGCCGAGGAAGCCCAGGTGATCGCCGAGGCCGGCAAGTTCGGCATCGTCACGGTCTCGACGCAGATGGCCGGGCGCGGCACGGATATCCGCCTCGGTGGCTCCGACGAAGCCGATCACGACCGGGTGGCCGAGCTGGGCGGGCTGCACGTGGTGGGGACTGGCCGGCACCACACCCAGCGGCTGGACAACCAGTTGCGCGGGCGGGCCGGGCGGCAGGGCGATCCGGGGTCGTCGGTGTTCTTCTCGAGCTGGGAAGACGACGTGGTGGCGGCCAACCTCGACCACAACAAGCTGCCGATGGGAACCGACGAGGACGGCCGGATCGTGAGCCCCAAGGCGGCGGGCCTGCTCGACCACGCCCAGCGCGTGGCCGAGGGCCGCATGCTGGACGTGCACGCGAACACCTGGCGCTACAACCAGTTGATCGCCCAACAGCGCGCCATCATCGTCGATCGACGTAATACATTGTTGCGCAACTCAACCGCGCGTGAAGAGCTCGCCGAGCTGGCGCCGAAGCGCTACAAGGAGCTGGCCAAGACCGAGGGAATCACTGAAGAGCGCCTGGACACGATCTGCAGGCAGATCATGCTTTATCACCTCGACCGCGGCTGGGCCGACCATCTGGCGTACCTGGCCGACATCCGCGAGAGCATCCATCTGCGGGCGCTGGGCCGGCAAAACCCACTGGACGAGTTTCACCGCTTGGCGGTCGACGCCTTCGCGTCACTGGCCGCCGACGCCATCGAGGCGGCCCAGCAGACGTTCGAAACCGCGAACGTCCTCGAAGAGGAGCCCGGACTGGATCTGTCCAAGCTGGCGCGGCCGACGTCGACGTGGACCTACATGGTCAACGACAACCCGCTCTCGGACGACACGCTGTCGACCCTGAGCCTGCCCGGGGTCTTCCGCTGATCGCGAACGCGCGGCCAGCCACGCAGTCGCCGTTGGGCGTAGTGTCACGGCTCATGGAGCCGGTGCTTCCACCCAACCGGGTGCTGACGGTGCCCAACGCGCTCAGCGCTGTGCGCCTGGCGCTGATCCCGGTGTTCGTCTACGCCCTGCTGGTCGCGCACGCCAACGGTTGGGCCGTCGGCATTCTGATGTTCAGCGGCGCCTCGGACTGGGCCGACGGCAAGATCGCCCGGCTACTGAATCAGTCCTCGCGGCTCGGTGTCCTGCTCGACCCGGCAGTCGACCGCCTCTACATGGTGGCCGTGCCCATCGTGCTGGCGCTCAGCGGGATCGTGCCGTGGTGGTTCGTCATCGTCCTGCTCGCGCGCGACGGGCTGCTGGCCGCCACGCTGCCGCTGCTGTGGAGTCGCGGGCTGTCGGCGCTGCCGGTGACCTACATCGGCAAGGCCGCGACCTTCGCGCTGATGTCCGGGTTCCCGCTGGTGCTGCTGGGCACATGGGACGCACTGTGGAGCCGGGTCATCGGCGCCTGCGGATGGGCCTTCCTGATCTGGGGCATGTACGCCTACCTGTGGGCGTTCGTGCAGTATGCGGTGCAGATGTTTCTCGTGCTGCGACGCATGCCCAAGGTCGATCGCGAAGAACGTCCGTCGGCCGCGGCCAAGGTGGCCGATCATGGCTGATGCGGACCGCCTGCTCGGCGGCTATGACCCCAACGCCGGCCACGGCGCGCATGTGGCGTCGTTGCCGAAACGCATTCCGGTGCCGTCGCTGTTGCGCGCCCTGCTGTCAGAGCACCTCGATCCCGGCTACGCGGCGGCGGCCAAGCGCAACGCCACCGATGCACCGCGCACCGGACGTCAGCGGGTGTCCGGTTGGCTGTGGCAGGCGTTGGCGGCGCTGCTGATCGCGACGGTGTTCGCCGCCGCGGTCGCGCAGGCCCGCTCGGTGGCCCCCGGGGTCCGCACCGCCCAGCAGTTGTTGTTGGGCAATGTGCGGTCGGAGGAAGGCTCCGCCGCCAAGTTGAGCCAGCGGCGCAGCGAGTCTGGCGACGCGAGTCGACGACGTGCAGCGCCACGCCCTGGCCGACGACGCCGAGGGGCAACGGCTGCTGAAACGACTTGACGCGCTCAGCCTGGCCGGCGGCCAGCACGGCGATCATCGGGCCCGGCCTGAAGGTGACCGTGACCGATCCCGGTGCGAGCCCCAACCTTTCCGACGTGTCCAAGCAGCGGGTCAGCGGCAGCAGGCAGATCATCCTGGATCGCGATCTGCAGTTACTGGTCAACTCGTTGTGGGCGAGCGGCGCCGAGGCCATCTCCGTCGGCGGTGTGCGGATCGGGCCGAATGTGACCATCCGGCAAGCCGGCGGCGCGATCCTGGTCGACAACAACCCGACCAGCAGCCCGTACACCATCCTCGCGATCGGGCCGCCGCGCGCGATGCGAGATGTCTTCGACAACAGCCCCGGCATGCAGCGATTGAGGCTGTTGCAGATCTCCTATGGTGTCGTGGTCACCGTGGACGCCGCCGACGGATTAACGCTTCCTGCCGGATCGATCCGGGATGTCAAGTTCGCCAAGCAGATTGGGCCACGTTGAGAAAAGTCGTGAACAGACACATTTCCCTGGGTGAGACGCGGACGGGAAGCCAAGCATGATCGGTATCGCGGCGCTGGCGATCGGCATCGTGCTCGGCCTCGTTTTCCACCCCGCCGTCCCAGAAGGCATCCAGCCCTATCTGCCGATCGCGGTGGTCGCGGCGCTGGACGCCGTATTCGGTGGACTGCGTGCATACCTGGAGCGGATCTTCGACCCGAAGGTCTTCGTGATCTCGTTCGTGTTCAACGTCTTCGTCGCCGCCCTGATCGTCTATGTCGGCGATCAATTGGGCGTCGGCACGCAGTTGTCCACGGCCATCATCGTCGTGCTGGGCATCCGCATCTTCGGCAATGCCGCCGCACTGCGCCGCAGGCTGTTCGGGGCCTGAGGCGGCGGCGACGATGCAGAGCGAAGCGATGAGGAGGATCGGCGCCATGATCGACTCGGGCTCAACGTGAGTCACGATCCGGACGATCACGCCGCGCGCCAAGGAGCCGGCGATCAAAGTGGTGACCGGCCAACCGGGCCCGCTCACCCCGCGGCCGATGCCGCGTCGGAACAGGGTTCTGCGCACGGCCGCCACGAACTGGGCGCCAAGAGCCCCCGCCCCGAAATCGGCCCGGTGCACCGCAACGGTCTATCCGGGATGGTGCGCGGCGGCCGGTCCCGGATGGCGTTCGGAACGCTGGCCGCCATGCTGTGCCTGCTGCTGGGCATCGCGATCGTCACCCAGGTCCGCCAGACCGAATCGGGTGACTCGCTGGAAACGGCCCGGCCCGCAGACCTGTTGGTGCTGCTGGATTCCTTGCGACAGCGCGAAGGCACCCTCAACACCGAGGTGAACGAGCTACAGAACACGCTGAATTCGTTGCAGGCGTCCGGGAACAACGACCAGGCGGCCATTCAGTCGGCGCAGTCCAGGCTGGCGGCGTTGTCCATTCTGGTAGGCGCGGTCGGCGCCACCGGCCCCGGCGTCACCGTCACGATCGAGGACCCGGCACCGGGGGTTTCGCCCGAGGCGATGCTCGACGTGATCAACGAGTTGCGTGCCGCGGGTGCCGAGGCGATCGAAGTCAACGACGCACACCAATCGGTGCGGGTGGGAGTCGACACCTGGGTGGCGGGTGTTCCTGGTTCGCTGATCATCGACTCCAAAACACTGTCGCCCACGTATTCGATTCTGGCGATTGGCGATCCGCCCACCCTTGCCGCGGCTATGAACATCCCCGGTGGCGCGCAGGACACCGTCAAGCGCGTTGGTGCGCGAATGTCCGTCCAGCAGGCCGACCGGGTGGACGTCACCACCTTGCGGCAACCAAAACCGCACCAATACGCTCAGCCCGTCAAGTGAGCACCACCCGAATAGAACAGGATCACCCGTGAGCGATATCCCGCCCGATCTGCGCTACACCGCCGAACACGAATGGGTTCGTCGAAGTGGGGATGACACCGTGCGAGTGGGGATCACCGACTTTGCGCAATCGGCGTTGGGCGATGTGGTTTTCGTTCAGCTGCCCGAAGTGGGCACCGAGTTGGCCGCGGGCGAATCCTTTGGTGAGGTCGAATCCACGAAATCGGTGTCGGACTTGTATGCCCCGCTATCGGGCAAAGTGTCGGCGGTCAACACCGATCTGGACGGCAGCCCGCAATTGGTGAACTCCGACCCGTATGGCGCCGGATGGTTGCTCGATGTGCAGCTGTCCGAGGCGGGCGAATTGGACTCAGCGATTTCTTCGCTGCTCGACGCGGAGGCCTACCGCGGAACGCTGACCGAATGACGATTGCTAATGTCCCTGCAGTCCCGCAGCGCCGGCGAGCGGTGGGGTCGGGGTACGGAGGAATCGGAGTTTCGGTTCGTCAGGTGGTGGGCGCATTGCAGGCCGGTGCGCGGTACCGTCGACAGATCGACCTTTGAATACTTCGAAGATCGCTGAAAGACACGTGACGGACACTTTGACAGTACGAGACGGCAGTAATCGGCATACCGGGCAAAGAAACCTGGTGCACAAGCCGGCCGAGCGGCCCGGACAGACAACGCCACAGCAGCCAGTGAGGAGCAGCGCGTGACGGACATGGACAACGACCAGAATTCGGATGAAGTCACGGTAGAGACGACTTCCGTCTTCCGTGCGGACTTCCTGAACGAGCTGGACGCACCCGCACAGGCGGGAACCGAGAGCGCGGTATCGGGAGTCGAAGGGCTCCCGGCGGGCTCGGCGTTGCTGGTCGTCAAGCGCGGACCGAATGCGGGCTCGCGGTTTTTGCTGGATCAAGCCACCACGTCCGCCGGGCGGCACCCGGACAGTGACATCTTTCTCGATGACGTAACCGTCAGCCGCCGCCACGCCGAATTCAGGTTGGAAAACAACGAATTCAGTGTGGTCGACGTTGGTAGTCTCAACGGCACTTACGTCAACCGTGAGCCCGTGGACTCGGCGGTGCTTGCCAACGGTGACGAAGTCCAGATCGGCAAGTTCCGCTTGGTGTTCTTGACCGGACCCAAGCAGGGTGAGGATGGAGGATCTTCAGGCTAGTGAGCGCACCCGATAGCTCGGCGCTGGCCGGGATGTCGATCGGGGCGGTCTTGGAATTGTTGAGGCCGGACTTCCCCGATGTCACCATCTCCAAAATCCGCTTCTTGGAGGCCGAGGGGCTGGTGACGCCGCAGCGGGCCGCGTCGGGGTATCGAAGGTTCACCGCATACGACTGTGCGCGATTGCGGTTCATCCTTACTGCGCAGCGTGATCACTATCTGCCGCTGAAGGTCATCAGGGCGCAACTGGACGCCCAGCCCGGCGGTGAGCTCCCGCCCGTCACAACGTCGTATTCGGTCCCGCGCCTGGTGTCCGTGGCGGGAACCGTGGAAGGCGCCGGGGCGAACGCGGGTTCCGACACTTCGGCGGTGGCCCCCACCCACGTCCGGCTGAGCCGTGAAGAGTTGCTGCAGCGCGCGGACGTGGATGATGCCATGCTGACCGCACTACTCAAGGCCGGCGTCATCACCACCGGGCCCGCCGGTTTTTTCGACGAGCACGCCGTGGTCATCCTGCAATGCGCGCGGGCGCTGTCGGAATACGGTGTCGAGCCGCGGCATTTGCGTGCGTTCCGCTCGGCCGCCGATCGGCAATCCGACCTGATCGCCCAAATCGCCGGGCCGGTAGTCAAGGCCGGCAAGGCCGGCGCGCGCGATCGCGCCGACGATTTGGCGCGCGAAGTCGCGGCCCTTGCGATCACGTTGCACACGTCGCTGATCAAATCCGCCGTTCGCGGCGTTCTGGATCGCTGAGGACTAGACTTCGGTCGACAGCTTGGTTCTCAGCAGTAGGGCGAATGCGACCTCGCCGTGCTCGAGAACCAATCGGACCGGCGCCACATGCGGAGGGCAGACACAAATGGGTGAAGTTCGTGTTGTCGGCATTCGCGTAGAGCAGCCGCAGAACCAGCCGGTGTTGTTGCTGCGCGAAACCAACGGTGACCGCTACCTGCCGATCTGGATCGGCCAGTCGGAGGCCGCGGCCATCGCACTCGAGCAGCAGGGCGTCGAGCCGCCCCGCCCGTTGACGCACGATTTGATCAGGGATGTCATTGCCGCGCTTGGACATTCGTTGAAAGAGGTGCGGATCGTCGATCTGCAGGAGGGCACCTTCTACGCTGACCTGGTCTTCGACCGCAACATCACCGTGTCGGCGCGGCCCTCGGACTCGGTGGCGATCGCGCTGCGCGTCGGCGTTCCCATCTACGTCGAGGAAGGTGTGCTTGCGCAGGCGGGCCTGCTGATTCCCGACGAAAGCGACGAGGAAGGCGGCACCGCCGTCCGGGAGGACGAGGTGGAGAAGTTCAAGGAATTTCTCGACAGCGTGTCTCCCGACGATTTCAAGGCCACCTAGCGCGCGGCGCGCACCACCAGCGCTTCGGGCTCGGCGGGTCGGCAAATTCAACCTGGAAGGGACATCACGGATGCGTCTCGAACACCACCGCGATGTCGACACGCTGGCGGATAGCTCGCCCACTTGGCCCCGCGGCGGCCATACTTTGATCGCGACTACAGGCGCGGCGGCTACCGGAGAGCGTAAGCTCTACTAGCACTCGGGCTTGAGCAAACGTGGCTGCGGTGCAGCCCAAGACGCAGCTAACGACGAGAGCGCGATCGCGGAGAGGAACCACCGTGAGCGAGCAGCCACGCCAAGAGCAGCTCAACCTAGCTGAGACCGGTAGTCCGGCGACCGGTGACCGCAGCGTCACCGTAGCCAGCGCACCCGTGCAGCCCGGACTTTTCCCGGACGACTCCGTGCCCGACGAGCTGGTCGGCTACCGGGGCCCCAGCGCCTGCCAGATCGCCGGCATCACCTACCGGCAGCTGGATTACTGGGCGCGCACCTCACTGGTGGTCCCGTCGATCCGCAGCGCGGCGGGCTCGGGCAGCCAGCGCCTGTACTCCTTCAAGGACATCCTGGTCCTCAAAATCGTCAAGCGGTTGCTGGACACCGGGATCTCGTTGCACAACATCCGCGTCGCGGTCGATCATCTGCGGCAGCGTGGTGTTCAGGATCTGGCAAACATCACCCTGTTCTCCGACGGCACCACCGTCTACGAGTGCACCTCGGCCGAAGAGGTCGTCGACCTGCTGCAGGGCGGGCAGGGCGTCTTCGGGATCGCCGTATCCGGTGCCATGCGCGAGCTGACCGGCGTCATCGCCGACTTCCCCGGCGAGCGGGCCGACGGCGGCGAATCGATCGCCGAGCCAGAGGACGAGCTGGCGTCCCGGCGCAAGCACCGCGACCGCAAGATCGGCTGACAGCGGCCCGCGCCACACGCGACATCGCGCGTGGCGCGGCCGAGTAAACTGGGCTGCGCATCGCATTCGTGCGGGAGAGTTTCGTGGCTGCCAGTCACGGACGCCGAAGGAGCAACACCTCTCCGTCAACCTCTCAGGCAACCGGACCGCGCGACGTCACGATGCCTCTGGAAAGCGGCGTGGACCCTCGGGTCCGCGCCCGCCGATGGGGAAAGGCGCTCGGGCAGCATCGGGTACCGAATCTCTCAGGCGCCCGGCGAACGGGTGAAGACAGAGGGAGAGGGCCGCTAGTCCTCTGCCTCGATACGTTCGTCCGCCCATTCAGGAGTTCCAGTGTCCGATCAATTCACCTTCGCAGCTCGGCACATCGGCCCGGACAGCCAGGCCGTCGCGGCCATGCTCGCCGTCATCGGTGTCGACTCGCTGGACGAACTGGCCGCCAAGGCCGTTCCGGCCGGCATCCTGGACCGGCTGAGCGGCAGCGGCGACGCACCGGGTCTCGACCAACTGCCGCCGCCCGCCAGTGAAACCGAGGCGCTGGCCGAGCTGCGGTCGCTGGCCGAGGCGAACACGGTGGCGGTGTCCATGATCGGGCAGGGCTACTACGACACCCTCACGCCCCCGGTGTTGCTGCGCAACGTCCTGGAAAACCCGGCCTGGTACACCGCCTACACGCCGTACCAGCCGGAGATCAGCCAGGGCCGGCTCGAGGCACTGCTGAATTTTCAGACGATGGTCGGCGACCTCACCGGCCTGGAGGTCGCCAACGCCTCCATGCTCGACGAGGGCACCGCGGCGGCCGAGGCCATGACGTTGATGCACCGCGCGGCGCGTGGCAAGGCCAACCGCCTGGCGGTCGACGTCGACGTCTTCGCCCAGACCGCGGCCATCTTGGCCACCCGGGCCAAGCCACTGGGCATCGAGATCGTCACCGCCGACCTGCGCAGTGGCCTTCCGGACGGTGACTTCTTCGGCGTGATCACCCAGCTGCCCGGGGCCAGCGGCCGGATCACCGACTGGTCGGCGTTGGTGGCGCAGACGCACGACCGGGGCGCGCTGGTCGCCATCGGGGCGGACCTGCTGGCGTGCACGCTGATCACCCCGCCCGGCGAGATCGGCGCCGACGTCGCGTTCGGCACCACCCAAAGGTTCGGCGTCCCAATGGGTTTCGGTGGGCCACACGCCGGCTACCTGGCGGTGCACGCCAACCACGCCCGTCAGCTGCCGGGCCGGCTGGTCGGCGTGTCACTGGACGCCGACGGTTCGCCCGCTTACCGGCTGGCGCTGCAGACGCGCGAGCAACACATCCGCCGCGACAAGGCGACGAGCAACATCTGCACCGCGCAGGTGCTGCTGGCGGTGATGGCCGCGATGTACGCCAGCTACCACGGCGCCGAGGGGCTGACGGCGATCGCGCGCCGCGTCCACGGTCACGCCGAGGCGATCGCCGCCGCCCTCGGCGATGCGCTGGTCCATGACAAGTACTTCGACACCGTGCTGGCGCGGGTACCCGGGCGCTCCGCCGAGGTGATCGCCGCGGCGAAAGCCAAGGGCATCAACCTGTGGCGAGTGGACGACGACCACGTGTCGGTGGCCTGCGACGAGGCCACCACCGACGAGCACGTCGCGGCGGTGCTCGAGGCCTTCGGGGCGCAACCGGCCCAGCCGCAGTGCGCCGGCATCATCACCCGCACATCGCAGTTCCTCACCCACCCCGCGTTCACCCAGTACCGCACCGAAACCGCGATGATGCGCTACCTGCGGACGCTGGCCGATAAGGATATTGCGTTGGACCGCAGCATGATTCCGCTCGGATCCTGCACCATGAAACTGAACGCCGCCGCGGAGATGGAACCCATCACGTGGCCGGAATTCGCGCGTCAGCATCCGTTCGCGCCGGCATCCGACACCCCGGGCCTGCGGCGTCTCATCGCCGACCTGGAGACCTGGCTGGTGCAGATCACCGGTTACGATGCCGTCTCGCTGCAGCCCAACGCCGGGTCGCAGGGCGAATACGCCGGGCTGTTGGCCATCCACGATTACCACGCCAGCCGCGGGGAACCGCATCGCGACATCTGCCTCATCCCGTCCAGCGCGCACGGCACCAACGCGGCGTCCGCAGCCCTGGCCGGAATGCGGGTCGTCGTGGTGGCCTGCCACACCAACGGCGATGTCGATCTCGACGACCTGCGCGCCAAGGTTGCTGAACACTGCGACCGGCTGTCGACACTGATGATCACGTATCCGTCGACCCACGGCGTCTACGAGCACGACATCGCCGAGATCTGCGCGGCGGTGCACGACGCGGGCGGCCAGGTTTACGTCGATGGCGCGAACCTCAACGCGCTGGTCGGGCTGGCGCGGCCGGGCAAGTTCGGCGGCGACGTCAGCCACCTGAACCTGCACAAGACGTTCTGCATTCCGCATGGCGGCGGTGGGCCCGGCGTCGGGCCGGCGGCCGTGCGTTCGCATCTGGCGCCGTTCCTGCCGGGGCACCCGCACGCCCCCGAGCTGCCGCAGGGGCATCCGGTGTCGGCGGCGCCGTACGGGTCGGCGTCGATCCTGCCGATCAGCTGGGCCTACATCAGGATGATGGGCGCCGAGGGCTTGCGTGCGGCGTCGCTGACCGCGATCACTTCGGCCAATTACATCGCGCGGCGCCTCGACGAGTACTTCCCGGTGCTCTACACCGGCGAGAACGGCATGGTGGCCCACGAATGCATCCTGGACCTGCGCGGTATCACCAAGTCCACCGGAGTCACCGTCGACGACGTGGCAAAGCGCTTGGCGGACTACGGTTTTCACGCGCCGACCATGAGCTTCCCGGTGGCCGGCACGCTGATGGTCGAGCCCACCGAGAGCGAGACCCTGACCGAAGTCGACGCGTTCTGCGACGCGATGATCGCCATCCGCGGTGAGATCGAGCGGGTGGGAGCGGGGGAGTGGCCCGCCGACGACAACCCGTTGCGGGGCGCACCGCACACCGCCGAGTGCCTGGTGGTCAGCGACTGGGATCACCCGTACACCCGGGAGCGGGCCGCCTACCCGCTGGGCAAGGATTTTCGGCCCAAGGTGTGGCCGCCGGTGCGTCGCATCGACGGCGCCTATGGCGATCGCAATCTGGTCTGCTCGTGCCCCCCGGTGGAGGCTTTCGCCTGACGCTCCATCCGGGCCCGCGTGTGCCGAATGCCGTCAGCTCAGAAAGGTATTGACCGCCGACGCGAGATCGGGTGACGCCGATGTGGCGAGGTTCTGGTAGGTGCCGCCGCTGATCTGGGAGACCGCTTCCCAGGTCGCCCGGTCCGGGTCGGCACCGAAATCGATGACGTTCACCGCGATGGGTTTGGCCGGATCGGCGCTCTTGCGGATGAAGTCTTGCAGCCCCGGGCCGTCCAGGGTCTGGTCGGTGTGCGGTCCGGACGTGATTAACAGGATCGAATTTGTTTGGCCCGCATGATAATTCGTCTGCATATCCTGGTAGAGCATCCGTAGTGTGGTGAACGACACCGCACCACCGCCCGACGAGTACTGCTTGTCCAGCGCGGCGGTCAGCGCGGCCGAACGGGGCTGGCCGTTGACCGGGTCTGACAGCGGCCCGCTGGCCACCTCCGAGCGGCCTTCGTGGCCGTCGAACGTCCACAGGCCGACCACCGCCGTGGGGGGCAGCGCTTTGATTTTGTCCTGCAGCGTGCCGATCACGTTGGCCAGTCGGGTCTTTCCGCCTTCCTGGGCGGGCATCGACTGGTCGAGCATGATCGTCGTGGCCTGCCCACTCGACGGGCTCGCCATGGCCTCCGCGAGGGTGGCACGCACTTGGTCGTCACCCACCGACAGCGCGGCGGGTAGCGCCGGGAAATTCGTGACCGGACTACTAGGTGACGTGACCCCGTTGACGCGGAAACCGGCCTTCGCCAACTTGGCCAGCTGGTCTGACTTGTGCATGAAGCGCGAGAACTCGCTGGCCGCTGACGCCTGCTCTCGGCTCAGCCACGAACCGCTGAGCAGCACGGTGGGGTAGTCGGCCACCGCCGCAGACCCCGGTGGAAGCCAGAACGCCAAAGCGTTCTTGGCACCTGGCAACGATTGGCCACGCTGGAACAGCTGCTGTTCGGTGGTGACCACCGCATGCACCGGCGCTGTTGCCGGGTCAGGGGGTCCGAGCAGCACGTCCATCGCCTCCGTCAGCGAGCTGTTGGCCAGTTTGGGTTGCGCGCTCAGCAGGCTGCGCACTGCGCCGGTGCCCTGCGTCACCGGTGCGCCGGGCGGTACCGACGCGGCCGCCACCGCCTCTCCGGCCAAAAACGATGCGTCCCCATTGCCCTGCATCGGCAGCGCCAAGCGCAGCGAGCCCCACGCGGGTAAACCCAACCCGGCCAACGCATTCGGGTTGGTTTGCAGCCCGGACAGCGCGGCCCAGTTCTGGTTGGCCAGGGCCGGCGCTAGTTGGGGGCGGATGGCCAGCACCACCGGCGAGGTGACCAGCGAATGGCTCTCGGTGACGGTTTTCTGCGCCGTGGCCCCGGCGAGCCGCGCGGCGGAGATCGAACTGGCGGGAATCCACAACCCCGGCTGGCCGCCCAGTTCCGCGGGCCATTTGCCGATGAAGCCATTGAGCACGGCGTCGGTGTTGGCCGGCTTGACGCTCACCACCATGCAGTGGTCACCGATCGGCCCGGCGGATTTGTTGTAGCTCTCCGCGAACTGCTGAACGGAATCGGCGATGGACGGGTCGGCGACGACGGCAACCGTCTCCTTGCCTCCCACGCAGCCGCCGGCCGCCTTGTGTGAACGCTGGGACAACGCATCACCGAAAAAGCTCCACAGGATCACCGATCCCACGACGACCACGACTGCGACCAGCGCCACGATCACACCGATGCTGACTCCGCGGCGCCC
The DNA here is from genome assembly GCA_963849935.1 of uncultured Actinomycetota bacterium. GTDB lineage: Bacteria > Actinomycetota > Actinomycetes > Mycobacteriales > Mycobacteriaceae > Mycobacterium. Next base: position 582,953 of record CAWKJQ010000008.1, on the reverse strand, counting down.
GCCCTCGCTGCGGTGACCGCCCCGCCAATCGGTGAGCCCGCGATGCCCACCGCGGAAGAGCGACGGTGAGGAGGTCGGTGACTCCGAGCTCGACGCGCCGGCCCGCCGCGACGGAAAGTCCGGGTAATCGTCCGCGGTGTTGTCTACGAAGGCATCTGGGCCCGCGTGGCGATCGTCGTCGGGGCGGCGTCGCTCGTCGGAGTAGTAACCCTCCTCGGCGTAGTCGCCCTCGTCGTAATCACCCTCGTCCGAGTAGAAACCGGCTTCCTCGTCGGCGCCGGCATCCCGGTGGCGATCTCCTGCCTCTCCGCGTCGAGACGACTCGTCGACGACGTCGTCGCGCGATGGCCTGTCGAGGGAGTCGTCAGGGTCGTGCGCACTGTGCCTACCCATAGCAGTGCCCGCGGCCTTTCCGTTGATCCATCGATAACTCGGCACCGATGTTAGTCATCAGTGCCACTATGCTCCTTCGAACCCGATTTGAGCGCAGGCTCAATTCGACTGCGAGGCCTGTGCCTTGGCTTCACGTCGGCGGCGATGAAGGATCGGCTCGGTGTAACCGTTGGGTTGCTGCGTACCGGTCAGGATCAGATCCTGGGCGGCGAGGAAGGCCAGGCTGTCGTCGAAGTTGGGCGCCATCGGCAGGTACGCCGCGTCCTTGGCGTTTTGTTCGTCGACCAGCGGGGCCATCCGCTCCAAGCTGGCGCGCACGTCCTCCTCGGTGATCACCCCGTGGCGCAGCCAGTTGGCCAGCAGCTGGCTCGAAATCCGTAGCGTGGCACGGTCTTCCATGAGCGCCACGTCGTGAATGTCGGGGACCTTGGAGCAGCCGACGCCTTGGGCGACCCAGCGCACCACGTAACCCAGGATGGACTGGCAGTTGTTGTCGACCTCTTCGCGGATCTCCTCGGAAGCCCAGGCCAGTTCCTTGGCCAGCGGGATGGTCAGCAACTCCTCGATCTTGGTGCGCTTCTTGCCGGCGAGTTCCTCCTGCACGGCGCCCACGTCGACGTAGTGGTAATGCATCGCATGCAGGGTCGCCGCCGTCGGCGATGGAACCCAGGCGGTGGTGGCACCGGCCTTCGGTTGGCCGATCTTCTGCTCGACCATGTCGGCCATCAGCTCGGTCATCGCCCACATGCCCTTACCGATCTGGGCCTTGCCCTTGAAGCCGGCCGCCAGCCCGATGTCGACGTTGGCGTCCTCGTAGGCCTTGATCCATGCGGTGCTCTTCATCGCGCCCTTGCGGATCATCGGGCCGGCCTCCATCGAGGTGTGGATCTCGTCGCCGGTGCGGTCCAGGAAGCCGGTGTTGATGAACACGACCCGGTCGGCGGCGGCCTTGATGCAGGCCTTGAGGTTGACGGTGGTGCGCCGTTCCTCGTCCATGATGCCGACCTTGAGGGTTCCCTGCGGCAGACCGAGGACGTCTTCGACGCGGCTGAATAGCTCGCAGGTGTAGGCGACCTCGTCGGGTCCGTGCATCTTGGGCTTGACGATGTAGATGGACCCGGTGCGACTGTTGGCCAGCGGGCCGTTCGCGTCACCGGTCTTGAGGCCGTGGATCGCTGTCAGGCCGGTGAACAGCGCATCCATGATGCCCTCGAACACCTCTTTTTCTTCGTCGCCTTCGCTCCACAGCGATCGCGTCGTTGGTCATCAGGTGGCCCACGTTGCGCACGAACAGCAGGCTGCGGCCGGGCAGGGTCAGCTCGCCCTCGCCGTCGGGCGTCTTGTAGGTGCGGTCCTCGTTGAGAACCCGGGTGAAGGTCTTGCCGCCCTTGCTGACCTCTTCGGACAGATCGCCCTTGTTCAGCCCCAGCCAGTTGCGGTAACCGAGCACCTTGTCGTCGGCGTCGACGGCGGCCACCGAGTCCTCGAAGTCCATGATCGTGGTGATGGCCGATTCCAGGACCACGTCCTTGATGCCCGCGGAGTCGGTCTTGCCGATCGGTGATTCCGGATCGATCAGGATCTCGATGTGCAGGCCGTGATTGGCCAGCAAGACCGACCAGCTGGGGGAGCCGAGCTCACCGGTGTAGCCGGCGAACTTCTCCGGGCTGGCCAAGCCGACGGAGCCGTCGGCGGTCGCGACCTTGAGCTGGCCGTCTTCGACACTGAGCCCCGTCGCGTCGGCCCACGACCCGGATTCCAGCGGCACGGCTTCGTCGAGGAACTTGCGGGCGTAGGCGATCACCTTGTCGCCGCGCACCTTGTTGTAGCTCGACCCCTTCTCGGCGCCGTCGTCTTCGGGGATGACGTCTGTGCCGTACAGGGCGTCATAGAGGGACCCCCACCGGGCGTTGGCGGCGTTCAGCGCGAACCGCGCGTTGAGCACCGGCACCACCAGCTGCGGGCCCGCGGTCGAGGTGATCTCGTCGTCGACGCCGGAGGTCGTGATGGTGAAGTCCGCGGGTTCGGGTAGCAGATAACCGATTTCGGTGAGGAACTCGCGGTATGCCTCGATGTCGAGCGGTTCGATGACACGCTGCCGGTGCCACTTGTCGATCTGGGCCTGCAGCTCATCACGCCGGCGCAGCAGATCCTGGTTCTTGGGGGTGAGGTCGGTGACGACCTTGTCGACGCCCGCCCAGAAACTGTCCGGGTCGATGTCGGTGCCGGGCAACGCCTCGTTGTTCACGAAGTCGTAGAGCACTCGGGCGACGCGCAAGTTCCCCGCCGACACGCGATCAGTCATGATTCTCCTCCGTCATGGGCCGCACCGGGCCATCGTCGGACCAGATTGGCAATGTCACAAGACTACCGAGCGCAGCGTGGCAAGCGTTATTCGCCCGATCCGGCATCCGCAGGTCAGACCGCGCTGACAGCCCCGAGAACGACGCTGCGGCGAGTACCGGGATCTGTGTCCAGCAACGCATGTTCCGCGCGCCGGGCGGTCCGCTGCCCTCCAGCACCTTCTTGACTGGTAGCCGTGGAAGATCATACGGGCTGCGCGTAGTCGGTCTGGCCGGCCAGTGTCCCTACGCCTCGCGCATGGTCCCGACGAGGTCTTCAACCAGGTCTTCCATCGCCACCATCGCCACCACCACGCCGCTTCCGTCGGTCACCAACGCCAGATGGCTATTGCTGCGGCGCATCCGGGACAGGGCATCGGCGAGCGGCAGTGACCGGGACAGCCGCGGCAGCGGTCGCACCATCGCCAGATCGATCACCGTCTGCGGATCGTCGTCGAGCGTCAGCACGTCTTTGATGTGCAGGTATCCGACGAACGTGCCGCCCACGCTGGCCACCGGGAACCGGGAGTAGCCGGTCTGGGCCAACGCGTGTTCGACCGCCCCCACAGTCGGCCCCGACCCCGCCGCGGCCACCGGCACGGCGTGTACTGCGCTGAGGGGGACCGCCACGTCGCCGACGACGCGGTGACGAAGCTGTAGCGCCCGGGTGAGCCGGGTGCGCTCCTCGCGATCCAGCAGGCCTTCGGACTCCGATTCGGCGATCATCTCGCTCAGCTCGACGGGGGAGACCGTGATCTCCAGCTCGTCCTTGGGTTCGACCCCGAACGCACGGACCACCGCGTTGGCGCATTTGTTGTAGAACACGATGAGCGGCCGGGCGGCCCGCACGTAGGCCAGATACGGGGGGACCAGCAGCATCGCGGTGCGCTCCGGGCCGGCCAGTGCGATGTTCTTCGGCACCATTTCGCCCAGCAGCACGTGCAGCGTCACCACGATCGCCAGCGCGATCGCAAACGACAGCGTATGCAGCAGCGCCGGGTGAATTCCGGTGAGGCCCAGCGCTGTTCGAAGCAGATTGGACACCGCCGACTCGCCGATCCGCCCGAGCAGCAGCGACGCGGCCGTGACGCCCAACTGGGCGCCGGCCAGCATGGACGGCAGCTGCTCGCCGGCGCGGATGACCGTGACCGCGGCCGCCCTGCCCTGTTCGGCCAGCGCCTCGAGGCGGTCGCGGCGCGCCGAGATCAGCGAGAACTCCGCCCCGACGAAGAACGCGTTCACCCCGATCAGCAGGCAGGCCAGCAGCAGGCCCATGGTGTCGCTCATGTGCGCCCCTCGCCGGCGGGGACGTCGTCGTGACTGCTGAGTTCGATCAATTCGAGCAGGTCGATCCGGCGCCCGTCCATCCGGATGACCGTTGCCTGCCAGCGCGTCACCGCGTCCAGTAAGCCGTCGGCGTCCAACGCGGGCAGCTTGACGGTGTCACCGGCCACCGGGATGTGGCCGATCTCGCGCAGTACCAGGCCGCCGATGGTCTCGTATGGTCCTTCCGGCGCCCGGAAACCCGGTGGCGACGGCCACCTCATCGATGCGCAGCAGACCAGATACGCGCCAGCCGCTGCCGGCGGGCACCACATCGGGAGTCGCGTCGTCGTGCTCGTCGCGGACATCGCCGACGATTTCCTCGATCAGGTCCTCGACGGTCACCATGCCGGCGGTGCCGCCGTATTCGTCGACGACCAGCGCGGTTTGCAGGCTGTTGGCCCGGATCTCGGCCATCACCGCGTCGCCGTCCAGGGTCGACGGCACCTTCGGGACGGGTTGGGCCACCGTGATCAGCCGCGTATGGGCACGGTCGGCCCGCGGGATGGCGAACACCTGCTTGACGTGCACGATGCCGACGGTCTCGTCGAGGTCACCGTCGACGATGGGGAAGCGGGAGAATCCGGATTCGGCGGCCGCTGTCACCAGGTCGGCGACCGTATCGTCGGTCTGCAGCGCCACGATCTTGGACCGGGGCGTCATCAGTTCCTCGGCGCTCAGGGCGCCGAACTGCAGCGATCGCCGCACCAGGGCGGCCGTGGCGGCGTCGAGGGCGCCGCTGCGCGCCGAGGAACGCACCAGCGACAACAGCTCTTGCGGTGAGCGAGCCGACCGCAACTCCTCGGCCGGCTCGACGCCCAGCCGGCGCACGATCCAGTTGGCCGCGCCGTTGGTCAGCCGGATCGCCGGGGTGAGCAGCAGCGAGAACAACAGTTGAGCGCTCACAACGGCGCGGGCCGTCGACAGCGGCCGGGCCACCGCCAGGTATTTCGGGACGAGCTCGCCGAACACCATCGATACCGAGGTCACGATGACCAGCACCAGGAAGGCCATGATCGCGTCGCCGACGTTGTCGGGTATGCCGATCGCATCCAGCCACGGGTGGGGCAAGTCGTCCACCATCGGATCGGTCAGGTAACCGGCCGCCAGCGTGGTCGCCGAGATACCCAGCTGGGCGCCGGATAGTTGGAACGACAGCCGATGGTGGGCGCGCCGGATCCACCGATCGCGGCGTCCACCGCCTCGCGCGTTGGCCTCCACGGCGCTGCGGTCCAAGGTGGTCAGCGAAAACTCCGCGGCGACAAAGACGGCGTTGCCGAAGATGAGCACCGCGATCGCCACAACGCTGAGCACGGTGACGGTGACGTTCATGAACTGCGCCGCCCCGATGGGAAGGCTCCGATGAGCGGCAGCCGCGCCGGGGGAGGCTCCGCGTCGGGCGGTTCGTCCGACGGCCCGTGCGCCCGCAAGCCAATGGCCTGCACGGGTGCCTGCGGCACGTCGATCCCTTCGCTGCCTGGTGGCCGAGCGGTCGCGGTTGCTTCCATCTTTGCTGTCTTATGCTAGCCCCAGCGATCGGCTCGTAGCCCGAGCCACCGTCACCACCCCTGCGGTAGCGGATGCCCCTCGGCGAAGCCCGCGGTCGACTGCACCCCGACCACGACCCGCTCATACAGCTGCGCCAGATTGGCGGCACCCACATACGTGCAGGTGCTGCGCACGCCGGAGGTGATGTGGTCGAGCAGGTCCTCGACACCGCCGCGAACCGGATCCAGCCCCATCCGCGACGTCGAAATGCCTTCCTCGAACAGCGCTTTGCGGGCCCGGTCGAACGCGGTGTCCGCCCCGCTGCGCGCGACCACCGCCCGTTTGGAGGCCATGCCGTAGCTCTCCTTGTACGGCTGGTCGTCGCGGTCGCGCATCAGGTCCCCGGGCGACTCGTAGGTGCCGGCGAACCACGACCCGATCATCACGTTGGACGCCCCGGCGGCCAGCGCCAGTGCCACGTCCCGCGGGTGCCGGATGCCGCCGTCTGCCCATACGTGTCCACCCAATTCCCTTGCGGCCGAGGCGCATTCGACAACAGCGGAGAATTGCGGGCGGCCGACGCCGGTCATCATCCGGGTGGTGCACATCGCACCCGGTCCGACGCCGACCTTGACGATGTTCGCCCCGGCGCCCAGCAGATCGCGGGTGCCCTCCGCCGAGACGACGTTGCCGGCGGCCAGCGGCACGCCCAGCTGCAGCGCCGCGACCGTCCGGATCGCCTCGATCGTCTTGACCTGATGCCCGTGCGCCGTGTCGATGACCAACAGGTCGATGCCGGCCTCGACCAGCGACCGCGCCTTGGCTCCGACGTCGCCGTTGATGCCGACGGCCGCGCCGACCCGCAGCCGGCCGCGCGCGTCGACGGCCGGGGTGTACAGGCCCGCGCGGATAGCACCGGTGCGGGTCAGCACGCCGGCCAGTGTGCCGTCGGCGTTCGTGACGACCGCGACACCGATCGGAGACTGCTCGAGCAGGTCGAACACCTTGCGCGGCTCGGTTCCCACCGGGGCGCTGACGAAATCGGTGATCGCGACGTCGCGCACCCGGGTGAAGCGATCCACGCCCAGGCACGACGATTCGCTCACCAGTCCGAGCGGACGGCCCTCGAAGGTGACCACGGCGACACCGTGCGCACGCTTGTGGATCAGCGCCGTCGCGTCGGACACCGAGTCGTCGGGCCCGAGCACCACCGGGGTGTCGAGCACCAGGTCGCGGCTCTTGACGAACTCCACGGTCTGCTGCACCGCGGTGATCGGAAGATCCTGCGGCAAGATGACGAGTCCGCCGCGCCGCGCGACGGTTTCGGCCATTCGCCGCCCCGCCACCGCGGTCATGTTGGCGACGACGACCGGGATCGTGGTGCCCGAGCCGTCACCGGTGGACAGGTCGACGTCAAAGCGGGACGCGACCTCCGAGCGGTTCGGCATCACGAACACGTCGTTGTAGGTCAAGTCGTATGCGGGCCTGTGCCCGTCGAGAAACCTCATCGCGGTCGCCCCACCAACTCAAGCCCCCTTACGCCCTCTGCTGTCGCCTGCCTAAGCGGGCACTTCGGTGCGGTCTCCGCTCCACAGTGTGTGGAAGCGCTTGTCTGGGTCGTCGTCTATCCGGCCGTAGGTGTGCGCGCCGAAGAAGTCTCGCAAGCCCTGGGTGAGCGCGGCGGGCAGCCGCTCGGTGCGCAGCGCGTCGTAGTAGGACAGCGCCGAGGAGAAGCCGGGGATCGGGATGCCGAGTTCGGTGGCCTTCACCACGACGCGGCGCCAGCTGTCGATCGATTCCTCGATGGCGCTGCGGAAGTAGGGCGCGACGATCAAGGACGGCAGGTCGGCGTCGGAGTCGAACGCCTCCTTGATCCGGTTGAGGAACTTCGCGCGGATGATGCAGCCGCCGCGCCAGATCGTCGCCATGTCGCCGGGGGTGATGCCCCAGTCGTACTCGGCGCTGCCCGCCTGGATCTGGTTGAAGCCCTGGGCGTAGGCGATGATCTTCGACGCGTACAGCGCCTTGCTCACATCGTCGATGAATTGTGTTTCGTCGCTTGGCTTCTCGCCCAGCTTGACCGGAGGCCAGCCCGGTGGTCGCCTTGCGCTGCGCCACCGAACCCGACAGCGCGCGGGCGAACACGGCCTCGGCGATACCGGTGACCGGCACACCGAGATCCAGCGCGGACTTCACTGTCCAGCGGCCGGTGCCCTTCTGCTCGGCCTCGTCGAGGATGAGGTCCACCAGCGGCTTGCCGGTCTTGGCGTCGGTCTGGCGCAGTACCTCTGCGGTGATCTCGATCAGGAAGCTGTCCAGGTCGCCCTTGTTCCACTCGGCGAAGACGTCGGCGATTTCGGGTGCGGTCTTGCCGAGACCGTCGCGCAGCAACTGGTAGGCCTCGCCGATCAGCTGCATGTCGGAGTACTCGATGCCGTTGTGCACCATCTTGACGAAGTGCCCGGCGCCGTCGGGGCCGATGTGGGTGCAGCACGGCACGCCGTCGACGTGCGCGGAGATCTCTTCGAGCAGCGGGCCCAGTGATTTGTACGACTCGGCCGGACCGCCCGGCATGATCGACGGGCCGTTGAGCGCGCCCTCTTCGCCGCCCGAGATGCCGGCGCCGACGAAGTGCAGACCGCGCTCCCGGATCGCCTTTTCGCGGCGGATGGTGTCGGTGTAGAGCGCGTTGCCGCCGTCGATGATGATGTCGCCTTCTTCCATGGCGTCGGCGAGCTCGTTGATGACGGCGTCGGTGGGGTCACCGGCCTTGACCATGATGATCACCCGCCGCGGCTTCTCCAGCGCGTCCAGGAACTCCTCGATCGTCTCCGAGCGCACGAAGTTGCCCTCGTCGCCGTGCTCCTTGAGCAGCGCGTCGGTCTTGGCGATCGACCGATTGTGCAGCGCCACGGTGTAGCCGTGCCGGGCGAAGTTACGGGCGAGGTTCGACCCCATTACGGCCAGCCCGGTGACGCCGATCTGCGCGGTGCCGGTCTTGGAATTCGACGAACTCATGTTTTCGCCTCTCAAGTTGGAGAACTTTCCGAAAAGCCTTCGGTGACACTGTGGCACAGCGAACAGTTGAGCGCCCGGGGTGATCGGCTCTCGGCGACGTCAGAGGTTGAACAGGCGTTTCAGCTCGGTGAGCCACGGGACGGCCAGCGCGACCGTGGGCACCACGAATACCGCAGCCGCGGCCAGGTACGCGCCCGCCGACAGGAGCGGGCTGTTGCCGCGTCCGCCCAGCCGGCGCACCCTGAGCACCGTGCTGGGGCCGCTGGCCGCGAGTGCGCCCGACGGCGCCCGCCCCGACGCGCATGCGACCAACGCTCGGGCCAGGGGAGCGCGACCCGCGGCGCGCACCGCCGCGTCGTCGGCGAGCAGCTCCACCAGAAGCTGGACCGCGCCCAAGGCGTTGGCGCTGCGGACCAGCCGTGGGAAGGCTGCTGTGCACGGCGGTGAACGCCTCCAGCACCAGGTCGTGTCGCGCCCGCAGATGGGCGCGCTCGTGGGTGAGGATCGCCGCGACTTCGGGGTCCGCGAGCGTGCTCAGCGTTCCCTCGCTGACCACCACGCGGCTGCGCACGCCCGGCAGGCAGTAGGCGAGCGGTTGCGGGACGTCCAGCACGCGAAGATCGCGCGTGCGGGCGCAGGGCTGCGACAGCGCCGCCCCGTGGCCGACTCCGACCAGGTCGACCACCATGCGGTGGTGGGCCCGTCGTTTCCGGTTGGCGATGGCCACCCGCATCACGGCGACCATCAGCCGGACGCCGACCAGCACGGTCAGGGTGAAGACGCTGATGTAGACCGCCCACAGCGGCCAGCCGAGACGGTCGGCGGCGCCGACGATGCTGGTCGTGGGCCGCCCGTCGCGGCCGGGCATCAGCAGACGGGTGGCGATCGCGATGCCGGCGCTGAACGCCGACAGGACCGCGGCCAGCGCAACGGCCTGCCAGAGCACCATCGCGGCGCGGGGAGCGCGCAGCGGCCAGCGCGCGCGTGCCAACATCGCCGGCACGGGGCCGGTCAGCAGCACCGCGAGAATGGTGAAAGCCAGCGCGGACACACTGTAAGTGTCCCTCAGGCCTCCGGTGCAGCGCCAGCAGATGGCGAGTCATTGCGTGGATTGGCTTCCAATTCGGCGAGTGCGCGCCTAAGCGCCTCCGCCTCGTCGGCGCCGACACGCTCGACGAAGTGCACCAGCGCTGCCTGCCTGCCACCGGAATCTTCGGCCTGGGCCAGCGCGTCCACCATGAGGCCGGCGACCAGTTCGTCGCGACCGTGAACCGGCGCGTACCGGTGTGCCCGGTCGTCGCGGATCTGAGAGACCAGGTTCTTCTTGGCCAGCCGCTGCAACACGGTCATGATCGTGGTGTACGCGAGATCGCGCTGCGCCGACAGCGCCTCATGGACCTGGCGAACAGTCTGAGGCTCGGGCGTGGACCACAGATGGTCCATGACGGCCCGTTCTAGATCTCCCAGCCGGGTCAGTTTGGCCATAGTTCGTTCATCTCCTGAGCGTCGAAACCAGCGTACTCCGGCTTACTACCGGCGGTCGTACGGAAGGCTGACAAATCACTGTGTCGGCCGCCGTACGGGCCTGGCGCGGGCAAGACGACAATACCGCTTGCGAAGTTAGGGCAGCCTTGCCTATGATAATCCAGTCGAGCGATAACGGACCGTGTGAGAGTCCTGAGGGCTGCAGCGACCCCCGGTCTACTCGATCGGCGAGCCCCGTGCCGTCAAGGCACGGGGCTCAGCCGTTTTCCCGCCAGAATCCCGCTGCGAGCATGCTTGCCGCACCATGGTGTAGACACATGGACGTGTCAGAGCAGCAGAAAACGACCATCCCGCCGGACTTCTCCGCACCCTTCGACCGCGAAATCGGGCTGCAATTCACCGAACTCAGCCCCGACGGTGCGCGCGCCCAGCTGGAGGTCACACCCAAGCTGCTGCAGCCGATGGGGCTGGTGCACGGCGGTGTTTACTGCTCGATGATCGAAAGCATGGCGAGCGTGGCCGCCTACACCTGGCTCGCCACCCGCGGCGGCGGAAATGTGGTGGGCGTCAACAACAACACCGACTTCCTGCGCTCCATCGGCTCGGGGATGGTGTATGGCACCGTCGAACCGATCCACCGCGGCCGGAGCCAACAGTTGTGGTTGGTCACCATCACCGACGGCGACGACCGTGTCGTCGCCCGCGGTCAGGTGCGTCTGCAGAATCTCGAAACCCGCTGACCGGCCCGACGAGCGAGCCAGCCAGCAGTGAATTGCCCTGTCCGGCAACCTGATTGAAGTTGCTTTCAGGCGTTGGCCTGCCGGCCGCCTAGCTGGCCCGCCTGGCCGCCGGCCGTCTGGCCTCGGCAGCCGCCACCGCCAACTGTTCGAGCCGCGTCCGGGCAAACGCCTGCTGCTCGGTAATGGTGAGCTGGCCGCGGCGGGTGCTCAGGAACGTCACCGTCCAGGACAGCAGCGTGCTGATCTTGGTCTTGAAGCCGACCAGGTACACGAGGTGCAGGACCAGCCACGCGAACCAGGCGAACAAGCCGCTGAACTCGACCGGACCGATCTTGGCGACCGCGGAGAACCGCGACACCGTGGCCATCGAACCCTTGTCGAAGTACTGGAACGGTTCGCGCTCGGCCGGGTTGGCGCCGCCGAGTTCGGCCTTGATGGCGCTGGCGACGTACTTGGCGCCCTGGATGGCACCCTGCGCCACGCCCGGAACGCCTTCGACGGCGGCCAGGTCGCCGATGACGAACACGTTCGGGTGGCCGGGGATAGACAGATCGGGCAGCACCTTGACGCGGCCGGCCCGGTCCAGTTCGACAGACGACTGATCGGCGAGGTCGCGGCCCAACGGGCTCGCCGACACGCCTGCGGACCAAACCTTGCATGCCGATTCGATGCGCCGGATGGTGCCGTCGGAATCCTTGACGGTGATGCCGTTGCGGTCGACGTCGGTGACCATCGCACCGAGCTGGATCTCCACGCCCATCTTTTCCAGTCGGTCAGCCGCGCGCTTACCCAACTTGTCGCCGAAGGGCGGCAGAACCGCGGGTGCGGCATCGAGCAGGATCACCCGCGCCCTCGTCGAGTCGATGTGCCGGAAGGAGCCCTTCAGTGTGTAGGACGCCAATTCCGCGATCTGCCCGGCCATTTCGACGCCGGTGGGGCCGGCCCCGATCACTGTGAATGTCAGTAGCTTGGCGCGCCGTTCGGGGTCGCGAGACCGCTCGGCCTGTTCGAACGCGCTCAGGATCCGGCCTCGCACCTCGAGTGCGTCGTCGATCGACTTCATGCCCGGGGCGAACTCGGCGAAATGGTCGTTGCCGAAATACGACTGGCCGGCGCCGGCGGCGATGATCAAGCTGTCGTAGGGGGTGTCGTAGGTGTGCCCGAGCAGGTCGGACACCACGAACTTGCCCTCCAGGTCGATGTGCGTGACGTCACCGAGAAGCACCTGAACGTTGCGCTGGCGGCGCAGGACGACGCGGGTGGGCGGTGCGATATCGCCTTCGGACACAATGCCCGTCGCCACTTGGTACAGCAGCGGCTGGAACAGGTGATGGGTGGTACGGGCGATCAGTTTGATGTCGACATTGGCGTGCTTGAGTTTCTTTGCCGCGTTCAGTCCGCCGAATCCGGAGCCGATGATGACGACCTGGTGCCGGCGCTCCGGTCCATCTGTGGTTCCTGGCTGGGGGCTCATGTTTCCGCTGCTCCTGACGAGGGCTCATGGACGCGCGACTGGTCAACCACCACGCTAGTAATGCGGATACCCGGCACCTAACCGATACGCATGTGTTGTTTGCAACACTAACGGTGTTCGGAAGTGAAATACCTGGTGGGCGCCGGCGATGTGGCGTAGCTATCATCCTATCGATACGACGCCGTCACTGGCCGGACCCTTCGCCCACGCAGTGGTCGTGGCCTTCCTGAATCGTTCCGCCCGGGGCGCGCCCTAGCGCCGCCGCCTCAGCCTCTTCCCGTGTCGGACCCCAGCCCCCGAAGTATCTGGATTTGGCCGCGTTCAAGACGAGGGCCATGCACCCACCCTGGCCGCTGGCCAGCAGGCGACAGTCGCTGATGGTCTTGCGGCACGTCTCCATCACCGCCTTCTCCGCCGCGCCCTGGCTGGATGCCCCGTCGGCGATGTTGATGTGGCCGGTGGAGTCCGATATCGCCATGGCGATCCAGTTGTTGTCGGCCAGCGCGATGGGAGCCGGGGCGAATGCCACGCCGACCGCGATCGCCACTAAGGCTCGGTTCTTCATGGCGGTCCCGGCCCTCCGCTTCGCGCTGCGCCGTGGTGGCACAGGAAAACGCTGCTACACGAAAGTATTACCGCGGCATGGCCGATTCGCGACTCCACACGACCGGCACCGGCTACAGGCCTACGAGCGGACGCAGCGCTGCGCCGGCCGCCTCGATGACCCCGGGCGTGTAGAAGGGCAGGTTGATGATCACGCCGTCGACGCCCGCGTCGATCACCTTGGTCTTGATCTGATCGGCGACCGAATCCGGCGTACCGACCACCATGCGCTGCGTCATCTCCTCGGGAATCTGGTCGGAGCTCGCATTGTCGTCGATCAGCACCGTGATCAGCGTGCTGGTTTCCAGGGTGGCGGGGTCGCGGCCCACCTCCTCGCAGGACCTGCGCACGGCGTCCAACTTGCGCGACAGCTCGTCGAAACCTGCGATCACGTTGAGGTGGTCGAAATGCCGCGCGGCGAGCGGGATCGTCTTCTTCTCGCCGCTGCCGCCGATCATCAGCGGAATGTGTTCTCGGAAACGGGGATTGGCGAACGCCTCGCTGGTCTGGTACCACTTGCCCGAGAAGGTGGCGCGCTCGCCCCTGATCATCGGCAGGATGATCTCCAGGGCTTCGTCGAGCCGGTTGAACCTGTCGGTGAAGGTGCCGAATTCGAACCCCAACTGCTCGTGCTCGAGCTGGAACCATCCCGTACCGATCCCCAGAATCGCCCGACCCAGGCTCACCACGTCCAGCGTGGTGATGGTCTTCGCGAGCAGACTCGGATTTCGATACGTATTGCCGGTCACCAGCGTGCCCAGCTGCACCCGCTCGGTGGCGGTGGCCAGGGCTCCCAGCGTCGTGTAGGCCTCCAGCATCGGCTGATCCGGCGAGCCCAACATCGGCAATTGGTAGAAGTGGTCCATCACGAAAACCGAATCGAATCCCGCGGATTCGGCTTCGCGGGCTTGGGCGATGACAGTGGGGAAGAGTTGCTCAACCCCGGTGCCATAGGAGAAGTTGGGAATCTGCAGACCGAGTCGAATAGCCACGAGATTCACCGTAGTGATAGCCCCCGCCCCGGAGAAGGGTTCGGGCCGGCGTTACGCCTCAGGCGAAACGGGCTAGCGCGCCGTGACTCACGTGCAGGGTCTGGCCGGTGATGTGGCGAGCCGCCGAGGTGGTCAAGAACAACGCCAACCGGGCGGCCTCCGCGGCCACCGGCGCCGGTGTGCGGGTGAGTCCGTCATAGCCGGCCTCGGCGCTGCGTCCACTCGCCACGACATTGACCGTGATTCCGCGGGTGCCGAAAATGCCTGCCTGGCCGGCCGTCCAGTTCGACAGCGTGGCTTTGACCGCGGCGTCGGCGCTGCCCGCCGGCGGATTCTCGGGCACGACACTGATGATGGAGCCGCCCGAGCGCAGGTGATCACCTACGGCTTGCACGGTCAAAACCGCCGAAAGCACCGTCGTGTCAAGGGCATTGCGCCAGGCGTTGGCGGTATCGGCGATCGAGTAGGTGCGCGGGTCGCCGGCGTCCCAAGTGGGCGCCGGCACGTTGACGATGGTGTCCAGATGATGCGGGAACAGCGGACGGGCCTCTTCGAGGCTGGCGGGGTCAGTGGTGTCGCAGACGATCGCCTCGACCTCGAGCTCCTTGGCGGCGATCTCCAGTTCGCTCTTGCGCGCGCCCACAAGGGTGACTTTGTGGCCGTCATCGCGGAAGCCCTCGGCTACCGTGCGCCCCAGGTCCGTGTCTCCGCCGGTAACCAGCACCTCCACTGCCATGACCTCCTCGTGTTCCCGCGTTATGGCATCGGTTCCAGATATGTTACTGGACAGTAGCTAGGCGGCGAAACTTTCGCCGGCGCGACGCGCGAATCATTTGCATAACTATTCGGCCGTCACTTTCTTGCGGCGATTCAGCCACCGCGCGGACCGCATCATCGGCGGACTAGGGTTCATACATGCGCTGGGTCGGGATCCTGTCCGCTGTGGTCTCCATGGTGTTGACGGCGGGCCTGATCGGATGCAGTTCAAAGTCGCCCTCCGCGCAGCCCTCCCAGGCATCCGGCAAGGTGACGGTGTTCGCCGCGGCGTCGCTCAAACCGGCATTCACCCAGATCGGCCAGCAGTTCAAAGCCCAAAATCCGGGTCTGGGCGTCGAATTCGAGTTCGCCGGCTCCTCCGACCTGGCGACCCAGCTGGCGCAGGGCGCGACGGCCGACGTATTCGCCTCGGCCGACACCGCCCAAATGGACACGGTCAGCAAGGCCGGCTTGCTGACCGGCAACCCGACGAACTTCGCGTCGAACACGTTGGTCATCGTCACCGCGCCGGGCAACCCGAAGAAGATCGGTTCGTTCGCCGATCTGGCCAAGCCCGGCAGTCAACGTGGTGATCTGCCAGCCGCCGGTGCCGTGCGGGGCGGCGACCCATCGCGTCGAAGACAGCACCGGCGTGCGTCTCAACCCGGTCAGCGAGGAACTCAGCGTGACGGATGCCCTCGACAAGGTCACCAGCGGCCAGGCCGACGCCGCGCTGGTCTATGTCACCGACGCCAAGAACGCCGGTGCCAAGGTGGCGACGGTGAACTTCCCGGAGGCCGCCAGCGCGGTGAACGTCTATCCCATCGGTGTCCTGAAGAAGGCACCGCTCGCCGCGCAGGCGCAGAAGTTCGTCGAGCTGGTGACCTCGCCTACCGGTCAGCAAATCCTGGCCCAGGCCGGTTTCGCGAGACCCTGACCGCCGCACATGCACCGGCCGACGGACCTGCCCCGCTGGGTCTACCTTCCCGCGGCGGTGGGAACCGTCTTCGTGGTGCTGCCGTTGCTGGCCATCGCGGTGAAGGTCGACTGGCCGGATTTCTGGTCGCTGATCACCAGCGCGTCGTCGGAGACGGCGCTGTTGCTGAGCCTGAAGACTGCCGCCGCCAGCACGATGCTGTGCCTGCTGCTCGGGGTGCCGATGGCCATGGTGCTGGCCCGCAGCACGGCGCGGGTGGTCCGGTTGCTCCGGCCGCTGATCCTGCTGCCCTTGGTGCTGCCGCCGGTGGTGGGTGGGATCGCGTTGCTGTACGCATTCGGCCGGCTCGGATTGCTCGGCCGGTATCTGGAAGCCGCCGGTGTCAGCATCGCGTTCAGCACCACCGCGGTGGTGCTGGCGCAGACCTTTGTCTCGCTGCCGTTCCTGGTGATTTCTCTCGAGGGTGCCGCGCGTACCGCGGGCGCCGATTTCGAGGTGGTGGCCGCGACGCTGGGAGCACGCCCGAGCGTCATCTGGTGGCGCGTCACGCTGCCGCTGCTCTTGCCGGGCCTGGTGTCGGGGGCGGTGCTGGCCTTCGCCCGCTCGCTGGGCGAGTTCGGCGCGACGCTGACGTTCGCCGGATCCCGGCAGGGGGTGACCCGCACGCTGCCTCTGGAGATCTACCTGCAACGGGTGACCGACGCCGATGCCGCCGTGGCGCTCTCGATCCTGCTGGTGGTGGTAGCGGCCGTGGTGGTGCTGGGCCTGGGCACGCGCCGGCTGACCGGGACTGACACCAGGCGAGCGCAACGATGAGCGAATTGCAGCTGCGCGCGGTTGTCACCGACCGCCACGTCGACGTGGAGTTCTCGGTGTCCGCGGGTGAGGTTCTCGCCGTGCTGGGTCCCAATGGCGCGGGCAAATCGACCGTTCTGCATGTCATCGCGGGGCTACTTCGTCCCGATCACGGGTTCGTGCGACTGGGGGACCGGGTCTTGACCGACACGGCGGCCGGGACAAGCGTGGCGACGCACGACCGTCGGGTCGGGCTGCTGCTGCAGGACGCGCTGTTGTTCCCGCACATGAGCGTCGCCGCCAATGTCGCTTTCGGACCACACAGCAGGCGCGCGAAGTTGCGCTGGCCTCGCACCAGGCAAACCGGCACGGCGCTGCGCTGGTTGCGTGAGGTGGATGCGGAACACTTTGCCGAGCGGAAACCGCGACAGCTGTCCGGCGGACAAGCCCAGCGGGTCGCGATCGCCCGGGCGCTGGCGGCCGAACCCGACGTGTTGCTGCTCGACGAACCGCTGGCCGGCCTCGATGTCGCAGCGGCCGCCGCGATCCGGGCGGTGCTGCGCAGGGTCATCGACCGCATCGGGTGTGCGGCGGTCCTGGTGACCCACGACCTGCTCGACGTGTTCACCCTGGCCGACCGCGTCCTGGTGCTGGAGTCGGGCAAAATCGCCGAAACCGGCTCGGTGCCAGATGTTCTCACCGCACCCCGGAGTCATTTCGCGGCCCGCATCGCCGGCATCAACCTGGTGAACGGAACCGTCGACCGTGATGGCTCGCTACACGCGGACTCCGGTGACCGCTGGTATGCAGCCGCACCGGCGAGCGGCGAACCGTGCTCGCCGGGACAGCATGCGATCGCAGTGTTCCCGCCAACGGCGGTGGCCGTCTATCGCGAGCAGCCGCACGGCAGCCCCCGAAACACCGTTGAGGTCACCGTGGCCGAGATGGATGTCCGCGGTCCAGCGGTGGTGGTGCGCGGCGCGCAGCAACCCGATGGTGCCCCGGGAGTGGCTGCGGAGATCACCGTCGACGCCGCCTCGGAGCTGCAATTAGCACCCGGGGACCGGGTGTGGTTCTCGGTCAAGGCACACGAAGTGGCGCTGCATCCCGCCGCTCGCTGAGCCGTCGCAAACGGGGGCCCGGGCCCGAGAAAAGATTGCACATCGGCAACATCGGTAGATCCGCGGCGCAATAGTCCGCAAAGCTCCTTGCGTCACAGCGGTAACACGGTAGGTTCGTCGCCATGGAGCAGGTGGACCCGACCTCGACCCGTCGCAAAGGACTGTGGACGACACTGGCAATCGCCACGGTGACCGGCGCCAGCGCAATCGCCATCGCGTTGCCGGCGACCTCGTACGCCGATCCCGAGGTGCCGACCCCGGTCCCGCCAAGCCCGGCCGCGGCCCCGCCCGGCGCGCCGGCGACCAATCCGCCGCCGGGCGTCCCAGCGCCGAACGGGCAACCGGCACCGGTTGATCCCAACGCCGCCCCGCCGCCGCCCAACCCGAACGGGGCGCCGCCGCCCGTCGACCCGAACGCGCCGCCGCCACCGCCGGCGGACCCGAACGCCGGGCGTATCACCAACGCGGTCGGTGGATTCAGCTACGTCCTGCCCGGCGGCTGGGTGGAGTCAGACGCGTCGCACCTCGACTACGGCTCGGCGCTGCTGAGCAAGGTCACCGGCCCGCCGCCGGCGCCCGACCAGCCACCGCCTGTCGCCAACGACACTCGCATCGTGATGGGCCGCCTGGACCAAAAGCTCTACGCCAGCGCCGAAGCCAACAACGCCAAGGCCGCGGTGCGGCTGGGGTCGGACATGGGCGAGTTCTTCATGCCCTATCCCGGCACTCGAATCAACCAGGACGCCACCCCGCTCACCGGGAGCAACGGAAGCACCGGCAGCGCGTCCTATTACGAAGTCAAGTTCAGCGATGCGTCCAAGCCGAACGGCCAGATCTGGACGGGCGTCATCGGTTCGGCCAACGGCGGGACGGCCCAACGTTGGTTTGTGGTGTGGCTCGGAACCTCGAACGATCCGGTAGACAGGGGTGCGGCCAAGGCGCTTACCGAATCGATCCAGGCGTGGACACCGGCCGCCGCATCGCCATCGGCTCCGGGAGCGCCGGGAGCCCCCGCGCCGGCACCGGGAGCCCCGGCGGCACCTGCTCCGGCGGCACCTGGAGCCCCGGCGGCACCACCGGCCCCGGCAGCGCCTGCGCCCCCAGGGGCTCCCGCCGCTCCCGTGGCGCCGGGCGGTCCGGGAGCGCCCGCGCCGGCCTCCGAGGTCACCCCCACACCCACGCCAACACCGCAGCAGACGCTCTCGGCCTGACGGGCGGCGAACGGCCGGCCGCGGTTGTAACGGAAACCGAGTGGTGAACCGTCGCCGATTCGTCGCTCATTTCGTTACCCAGATTGGGTATACCGAGAGATGGCCCAGCAAACAGCTGGGCTTTGCCAGCGATTGTAAGGAGACCTCATGACCGTCTTGGCAGCCACCGAATTTCTCGCTCGCTCAAGCACCTTGACCAGCGTCGGCTGGATCGGCTACATCATCATCGGCGGCCTGGCCGGAGCGCTCGCCAGCAGGATCATCCGGGGCAGCGGAGCCGGCATCGTGATGGACATCGTGATCGGGATCGTCGGCGCGCTGATCGGCGGCTTCATCCTCAGCTTCTTCGTCAACACCGCAGGTGGCGGGATCATCTTCACCTTCGTCACCGCCCTGCTGGGCGCCCTGCTCCTGCTCTGGATCGTCGGCATGGTGCGCCACAGGACCTAACCGGCTTAAGGCGTTGCGGCCGTGGTGGTTAGCGGCAGTATGGATTCATGCCTGCACCGGTGACCACCACGGCAATGCGCGCCTGGCGCGTGCGTCGACCCGGGCCGATGAACACCGGCCCGCTGGAGCTCATCACCGCCGACGTACCGCGCCCAGGACCGTCCGAACTTTTAGTAGCAGTCCGCGCGTGCGGCGTGTGCCGTACCGACCTGCACGTCACCGAGGGCGATTTGCCCGTTCACCGCGACCGGGTCATTCCCGGTCACGAGGTGGTCGGTGAGGTCGTCGAGATTGGTTCTGAGGCCGGCGACGACTTCCGGGTGGGGGACCGGGTCGGCATCGCCTGGCTGCGCCACACCTGCGGTGTCTGCAAATATTGCCGTCGCGGCGACGAGAACCTGTGCCCGCACTCCCGTTACACCGGCTGGGACGCCGACGGCGGGTATGCCGAATTTGCCACGGTCCCAGCGGCTTTCGCGCACCCGCTGCCCAGCGGCTATAGCGACAGCGAGTTGGCGCCGTTGCTGTGCGCGGGCATCATCGGCTACCGCTCGCTGCTGCGCGCCGAGGTGCCACCCAATGGGCGCCTCGGACTGTACGGCTTCGGCGGCAGCGCGCACATCACCGCGCAGGTGGCTCTTGCGCAAGGCGCCGAGGTGCATGTGATGACCCGCGGATCCCGCGCCCAAGAACTGGCGCTGAAGCTCGGCGCCGCGTCGGCGCAGGGCGCGGCCGATCCGCCACCCGTGCGGCTCGATGCCGCGATCTTGTTCGCGCCGGTGGGTGAACTGGTGTTGCCCGCGCTGGAAGCACTGGACCGCGGTGGGACCTTGGCGATCGCCGGAATCCACCTGTCCGATATCCCGACCCTGAACTACCAACGTCACCTTTTCCAGGAACGCCAGGTTCGCTCCGTCACGTCGAACACCCGGGCCGACGCGCGGGCCTTCCTCGACTTCGCGGGCGAGCACCACATCGAGGTGACGACGCCCGAATATCCGCTGGGACAAGCCGATCGGGCGCTGGCGGATCTGAGCGCCGGCCGCATCGCCGGCGCGGCCGTGCTGCTGGTGTGATCGGCCTCAGGTGGACAGGTGCCACACCAGCGCGGCGGCCAGCGCTCCGAGCCCGTTCAACGACCAGTGCAGCGCGATCGGCGCGATCAGGCTGCCGCTGCGCCGGCGCAGCCAGCTGAAGACGAATCCGGCAGCCCCGGTGGCCAGCACGGCTCCGGTCACCCCCGTCACCACCCCCACGACCCCGCCGCCGAACAGCCGGGTGAAGCCGACGTTGCTGCTGGTCAGGCCGAATGACGTCGCGACATGCCACAGCCCGAACAACAACGAACCCGCCAGCGCGACTCCGCGAAAGCCCCACGCCCGGTCGAGCGCGCCGTGCAGCACGCCCCGGAAGGCCAGTTCCTCGGGAAGGACGGTTTGCAGCGGGATGACGACCATCGAGGCGATCATCGCCCCGGAGATCGTGGCGTAGCGGTTGTTCATGAACATCGGCCGGGTCGCCGGCAGCAGCACGCCCAGCGCGATCACCGAGGCCACCACGGCCACGGCGGCCGCCGCGTAGCCCATGCCGGGCTTCCAGTGCTCACGGCCCAGGCCGAGGTCCGCCCAGCCCAGGCCGCGCCACCGCATCAGGACGACAAGCCCGACGGCCGCGGCGGGCACGGTGGCGATGCTCGCCCACGGCGTCGTGAAGTGCGCGATCAGATTGGTCAGCACCAACACCACCACGACGACGGCGATGTCGAGGTGGATCCGGAATCGCTGCAGCACCGAGACCTGGGACGCCAGAGGGTCGATGTCAGCTGTCCCGGTGGCGTCGAGCATCCGACCAGTTTACCGGCGCTCCCATCACTCACCGCGTTCGTTCTGCTCGCTCTGCCAGGTCCAGCCCGCGATCTTCGGGTCGTCCTCGCCATGCTCACGCGTGTATATCCGCGCGGCGAGGCGGGCGTCGACCATGCGCTGTCGCAGCATGGCGGCGCGACTGGCCAGCCCGTCCACCCGGTCGATCACGTCGATGACCAGGTGGAAGCGGTCTAGATCGTTGAGCATCACCATGTCGAAGGGCGTGGTGGTGGTGCCGCGCTCCTTGAAGCCGCGCACGTGCAGGTGGGCGTGGTTGGTGCGGCTGTAGGTCAGCCGATGGATCAGCCAGGGATAGCCGTGGTAAGCGAAGATGACCGGCTTGTCGCGGGTGAACAGCGCGTCGAACTCGCGATCCGGCAGGCCGTGCGGGTGCTCGGAGTCCGGCTGCAGCCGCATCAGGTCGACGATGTTGATCACCCGGACACCCAGCTCCGGCAGTTCGGAGCGCAGGATGTCGGCCGCGGCCAGCGTCTCCAACGTGGGGATGTCGCCGGCGCAGGCCAGCACCACGTCCGGTTCGTCGGCGGCCGTGCTCGCCCAGGGCCAGATGCCCAAACCGCGGGTGCAGTGCGCGATCGCCTCGTCCATGTCGAGGTAGGCCAGCGCGGGCTGCTTGCCGGCGACGATGACGTTGATGTAGTCGCGGCTACGCAGGCAGTGATCGGCCACCGAGAGCAGCGTGTTGCCGTCCGGCGGTAGATAGACGCGGGTCAGCTCGGGCCGCTTGTTGGCGACGAGGTCGATGAAGCCCGGGTCCTGGTGGGACGCCCCGTTGTGGTCCTGGCGCCAGACGTGCGAGCTGAGCAGGTAGTTGAGCGACGCGATGGGCCGGCGCCACGGCAATTCCCGGCTGGTGGCAAGCCATTTCGCGTGCTGGTTCAGCATCGAGTCGACGATGTGCACGAACGCCTCGTAGCAGTTGAACAGCCCGTGCCGCCCGGTCAGCAGGTAGCCCTCCAGCCAGCCCTGGCACAGGTGCTCGGAGAGCACCTCCATCACGCGGCCGTCGGGCGCGAGGTGCTCGTCGTCGGGCTCGACCTCCGAAAGCCACACCTTGTCGGTCGATCCGAAGACGGCGTCGAGCCGGTTGGAGGCCGTCTCGTCGGGCCCCATCAGCCGGAACCGGTCCCGGTTGCGGGCGATCACGTCGCGCAGGAAAGTGCCCAGCACCCGGGTGGCCTCGTGCATGCCGGCCGCCGGCCGGTCGACGGCCACGGCGTAGTCGCGAAAGTCCGGCAGGTCCAGATCGTGCAGCAACAGCCCGCCGTTGGCGTGCGGGTTGGCGCTCATCCGGCGATCACCGGTGGGTGCCAGCGCCCGCAATTCGTCACGCAGCCTTCCGTTTTCGTCGAAGAGCTGCCCGGGTGCGTAGCTGCGCAGCCACTCCTCGAGCTGGGCGCGGTGTTCGGGATTGTCGTGCGTCTCGGACAGCGGCACCTGATGCGAGCGCCAGGTGCCTTCGACCTTCTTGCCGTCCACCATCTTCGGCCCGGTCCAACCCTTGGGCGTGCGCAGCACGATCATCGGCCACACCGGTCGCTCGCTAGGACCGCCGCCCCGGGCCGCCGCCTGGATCGCCGCGATGTCGTCGAAAGCGTCGTCGAGGGCGGCGGCCAGTTGCTGGTGCACGTCGGCCGGGTCGTCGCCGGCGACCGTGATCGGCCGGTAGCCGTAGCCGCGCAGCAGCGATTCCAGCTCGTCGTGCGGGATGCGGGCCAGCACCGTCGGGTTGGCGATCTTGTAGCCGTTGAGCGCCAGGATGGGCAGCACGGCGCCATCGGTCACCGGGTTGAGGAACTTGTTGGAGTGCCAGCTGGCCGCCAACGGCCCGGTTTCGGCCTCGCCGTCGCCGACGACGCACGCCACCACCAGATACGGGTTGTCCAGGGCCGCGCCGTAGGCGTGCACCAGCGCGTAGCCGAGCTCACCGCCCTCGTGAATGGATCCCGGCGTCTGGGCCGCGACGTGGCTGGGGATGCCGCCGGGGAAGGAGAACTGCCGGAACAGCTTGCGCAGCCCTTCGGTGTCCTCCTCGATGCCGGTGTAGACCTCGCTGTAGGTGCCTTCCAGATAGGCGTTGGCGACCAGCCCGGGGCCGCCGTGGCCCGGGCCGGTCACATAGATGACGTCGGCGTCGCGGTTGCGGATGATCCGGTTCAGGTGTGCGTAGATGAGGTTGAGCCCGGGCGTGGTGCCCCAGTGCCCGAGCAACCGCGGTTTGACGTGCTCGGTGGACAGCGGCTCGTTGAGCAGCGGATTGTCGAGTAGATAGATCTGGCCGACCGACAAATAATTGGCGGCACGCCAGTACTTGTCGATGAGAGCTAGTTCGTCGTCGGAGAGCGGAGATTGCGCGGGCGCGGAGGTTCGGGTTTCTAGGCTCACCGGGTCGATTGTCCGCGCCTTCGGCGAACAATGCTCGTGCGCGCGATTACCCTTCGCCGCGGGCGCGCGCCTCGTACGCCTGCCGCTTCGCGACGTCGACGCCGTCGGTGAAGACGTGATCGCCGCCGAGCATCCGGTTGAGCCCCTCGGCGATTCGGCGCGGCCAGAACCTCTGGGACACCACCATCGCGCCGGCCGGCTTGGTGATCCGGACTCGTGGCTTGGGGTGTGCCACCAGGTTGACGATGGCGTCGGCGATCTCGGTGGGCTCCGCGTTGCGGAACCCCTTCATGCCGGGAGTCCCGGCGACCAACTCGGTGTTGACGAACGTCGGCAACACCATGGAGAACTTCACCCCGGCCGACCGGTACTCGAGCCGGGCCGCATCGGTGAACGCGACCACCGCATGCTTGCTGGCGCAGTAGGTGGCCAAGCCGACGATGTAGAGCTCACCGGCCAACGACGCGACGTTGATGACGTGTCCCTTGCCGCGGGGGACCATTCGCTGGGCGGCCAGCTTGCTGCCCAGCATCACGCCGTAGACGTTGATGTCCAGGATCCGCCGGGTGACCGCGTCCGGCTCGTCGACGATCCGGCCGACGGGCATGATGCCGGCGTTGTTGATCAGCACGTCGATCGGGCCGAGCTGGCGTTCGACCTCGTCCAGGAAGTCGGCGAAGGAGTGCGGGTCGGTGACGTCGAGCTTTCCGTAGACGTCGAGGCCCAGGTCGGCGCCCGACTCCTTCACCCGCACCTCGTCGACGTCACCGATGGCGACCTTGGCGCCCAGCTCGTGCAGCGCGGTGGCGGTGGCCAGCCCGATTCCCCGGGCGCCACCGGTGATCACGACGACCTTGCCGCGGACCTTCACGCCAACCGAAGCCGTCTGTGCCATTTCGCGTCCCCTCCGGATTCTTGACGGGTGTCAACTCCGACAGTGGGCTAAGCACAGCACTCGAAGGCGTCCCGCGCAACAATCGGGGGTGGCCGACGCATCGGCCACCGGCACCCGCGGGTTCAGCTCAGGGCAAACCAGACCAGGCTCGCCCCGCCGGCCAGGGCGCAGTAGATCGCGAACGGCGTCAGCGTGCGGGTTTCGAAGTACCGCGTCAGGAAGCGCACCGCGAGATAGGCGCAGACGAACGAGGCGACACTGCCGGCCAGCACCTGGCCACCGATCCCGGCGCCGAGCGGCCCGAAGAGCTCCGGAATCTTGTACACGCCCGCGGCCAGGATGATCGGCGTCGCAAGCAGGAAGGAGAACCGGGCGGCGTCTTCGTGCGACAGGCCCCGCCACAGGCCGGCCACGATGGTGATCCCCGAGCGGCTGATGCCGGGGAGCAGGGCCAGGATTTGCGCCGCACCGATCACCGCACCGCGGGGCAGGGGGAGTGCGGCGAGCCGACGGTCTGAAGCCTCGTCGCCGTGTTCGGGCTCCGCGCGGGACACCGCGGAGTTCTCCGCTGCGGGAGCCACGCGTCGGCGCAGCACTTCGCCCGCGTAGAGCGCGATGCCGTTGAGCAACAGGAAGGCCGCCGCGGGGACGGGCTTGCCGAGTGTGGTGCGGAACAGCTGTTCGAGCGCCAGCCCGGCCAACCCCACCGGGATGGTGCCCGCCACGATCAGCCATGCCAGTCGTTCGTCGGGCGTCTCGATTCGCCGATGACGCAGCGATGTGAAGAACCCCGTCACGATGCGCACCCAGTCACGCCAGAAGAAGACCAGCAGGGCCGCGGCGGTGGCCACGTGCAGGCCGACGATGAATGCGAGGTACGGCGATTTGGGCGCCGACACGCTGAGATCCCGGGCCCATTGCCCGCCGACGAGCGCCGGCACCAGCACCGCATGGCCCAGGCTGGACACGGGGAAAAGCTCGGTGACGCCCTGGAATGCGCCGACCACCACGGCCTCGACGTAGCTCAGCTGCGCGGTCATAGGGAATTCCTCCGTGAGACGACGGGTGGGCCTGGCGGATCGGCCTGTGACGATAGCCGACGCCGCGCCGGCGCGAACTTCCGACCGCGTGGCGCCCACGCCGATCGTCGGCGAACCGAATCGGCTTGCCCACCGGGCACTTTGGCCGCGTTTGCGGTCGGCACGTGGGCGAAACGCCCGCCGCGCAGCGGCCTGACCAGGCAGGTACGGTGTCCAGATGGCTGACGGGTTGCTCGATGCCGTGCGCGTCCTCGACTTGTCGAGCGGCGTCGCCGACGCGGTCACCCGGCTGTTCGCGGACCTGGGTGCCGACGTGCTGAAGGTGGAGGCGCCGGGCGGGTGCCTGGGACGGGATGCGCTGCCCACGCTGCGTGGTGCCAGCATTCCGTTCGCCGTGCACAACGCCAACAAGCGCAGCGCGGTGCTCGACCCGTTCGATGACGAGGACTGCGCCTGCTTCCTGGACCTGGCCGCCGAGGCCGACATCGTCGTGGACACCGGCGCCGACGAGCGCGGGGCCATGTTCGGGACCTCGGGCGAGGAGCTGGCGGCCCGCTATCCGCACCTCGTGGTGCTGTCGATCACCGACTTCGGTGCGACGGGTTCGCGGTCGTCGTGGCGTGCCACCGATCCCGTGTTGTACGCGATGTGTGGCGCGCTGTCTCGGTCCGGCCCCGCCACGGGCACCCCCGTGTTGCCGCCGGAGGGCATCGCTTCGGCGACCGCCGCCGTTCAGGCGGCGTGGGCCGCCCTCGTGGCGTATTACAACCGATTGCGCTGTGGCACAGGCGATTACATCGACTTCTCCTGGTTCGACGCCGTCGTCATGGCCCTCGACCCCGCGTTCGGCGCGCATGGGCAGGCCGCTGCCGGTGTCCGCCGCAGCGGACGGTGGCGGGGCCGGCCGAAGAATCAGGACGCATACCCGATCTATCCGTGCCAGGACGGTTACGTCCGGTTGTGCGTCATGGCGCCGCGACAGTGGCGCGGCCTGCGGCGCTGGCTTGGGGAGCCGCAGGAGTTTCAGGACCCGAAATTCGACGCGATCGGCGAGCGATTCGCGGCCTGGCCGCAGATCAGCGAGCTGATCCGGGCGCTGTTCGCCGGACAGACCATGAAGGACTTGGTGGCCGCCGGACAGGCGAACGGGGTGCCGATCGCCGCGGTGCTGACGCCCGCACGAATCCTGGAGTCCGAACACTTCCGGGCGGTGGGCGCCATCACCGAGGCCGAACTGGTCCCCGGCGTGCGCACCAGCGTGCCGACCGGATATTTCGTCGTCGACGGCCGGCGCGCGGGTTTTCGGACGCCGGTTCCCCCCGCGGGGCAAGACGAACCTTTCTGGCGCGGCAACCCGTCGGTGGTGCCGTCGCCATCGGGCCGACTCGGCGACTATCCCTTTGCCGGGCTGCGGATCCTCGATTTGGGCATCATCGTCGCCGGCGGTGAGTTGAGCCGGTTGTTCGGCGACCTGGGCGCCGACGTGATCAAGGTCGAAAGCGTCGATTATCCGGATGGATTGCGGCAGGCCCGAATCGGCGAGGCCATGAGCGAGTCCTTTGCCTGGACGCACCGCAATAATCGGGGACTGGGGCTGGATCTACGCGGAGCCGAGGGCAAAAAGATCTTCGGCCACCTGGTCGCCGAGGCCGACGCGGTCTTCGCCAATTTCAAGCCGGGAACCCTTGCCGCGCTGGGCTTTTCCTATGACGAGCTGAGAGCGATCAACCCGCGCATCGTGCTGGCCGAAAGCAGCGCGTTCGGCGACAGCGGACCGTGGAGCGCGCGGCTGGGGTATGGGCCGCTGGTCCGGGCCGCCACCGGGGTCACCCGACTCTGGACGTCCGACGACGCGCAGGACGAAGCCGACACGGGCCGGCACGGATTTTACGACGCGACGACGGTGTTCCCCGACCACGTGGTGGGGCGGGTCACCGCGATCGGGGCGTTGGCCGCGCTGATCCACCGCGACCGCACCGGCCGGGGAGCGCACGTGCACATCTCGCAGGCCGAAGTCGTGGTCAATCAGCTCGACACGCTGTATGTCACCGAGGCGGCGCTGGCCGCGGGCGTCGCGCAGATCCGCGAAGACACCAGCCTGCATGCGGTCTACCCCTGCGCGGGCGACGACGAATGGTGTGTCATCTCGGTCAGGTCGGACGACGAATGGCGCCGCGCCGCTTCAGTTTTCGACCATACGGGGTGGGCCGACGATCCGCGCTTCGCAACCGGCGAGGCTCGCCTGGCCAATCGCCGCGAGCTGGTGGACCTGGTCTCTGCCTGGACCCGCACCCGCACCCCACTAAGGGTCGCCGAACTGCTGCAGTCGGCGGGCGTTCCGGCCGGGCCGATGAACCGCCCGCCGGACGTGCTCGAAGACCCGCAGCTGATCGCCCGAAATGTATACAGCCCCATGGCGCATCCGCTGATTGACAACCCGTTGCCGGCCGAGACGGGCCCGGCGCCGTTTCGCCACATCCCGGCCGCCCGGCAGGCCCCGGCACCGATGCCCGGCCAGCACACCGTCGAGATCTGCCGAGGCCTGCTCGGAATGAATCCCGCGGACATCCAGCAGCTGATCGATGACGGCGTCCTGTCCGGGCCGGCCGACAACGGCTAACGGCCCGACCGGCAGTTCCACGCGCGCACGGCGAGGGCCGCCGAGCGGTCCAGATCCATAGCCACGCTAAATTCGTTCCCATGACCGTCGACCCCAGGACCCCGGTGCTGATCGGCTACGGCCAGGTCAACCATCGCGACGAGATCGACCCGCAAAGCCGCTCGGTCGAGCCGATGGACCTGATGGTGGCCGCGGTCGAGCAGGCCGCCGATGCCGCGGTGATCGAGGCCGTCGACTCGATCCGCATCGTGAACATCCTGTCGGCGCAGTACCGCGACCCCGGCCTGCTGCTCGGCCAACGGATCGGGGCAGCCGACTTCACCACGCTGTACAGCCCGGTCGGGGGCAACGTGCCGCAGTCGCTGGTCAACCAGGCCTGCCTGGACATCCAGCGGGGCCGCGCCAGGGTGGTGTTGCTGGCCGGCGCCGAAACCTGGCGCACCAGGCGCGGCCTGCGCGCCAAGGGCGGCAAGCTGGTCTGGACCGAGCAGGACGCTTCCGTTCCGATGGCCGAAGTCAGCGGCGACGACGTCCCGATGGCCGGCGACGCCGAGATCAGGATCTCCCTCGACCGGCCCGCTTACGTCTACCCGATGTTCGAGCAGGCGCTTCGGGTCGCGAACGGCGAGTCGGTCGACGATCACCTGGAGCGCATCGGGCGGCTGTGGGCGCGCTTCAACGCCGTCGCGGTAGACAATCCGCACGCTTGGATCCGCAAACCTTCGAGTGCCGACGACATCCGCCGTGCGGGCCCGCAAAACCGGATGATCAGTTGGCCCTATACCAAGCTGATGAACTCCAACAACATGGTTGACCAGGGCGCGGCGCTGGTCCTGACCTCGGTCGAGGAGGCGACCCGGCTGCAGATCCCGGCCGAGCGGTGGGTTTACCCGCACGCGGGCACCGACGCCCACGACACTCCCTCCATCGCCGAGCGTGACGAATTGCACCGCTCGACGGCGATCCGGATCGCGGGTGCGCGGGCACTCGAGCTGGCCGGCCTGGGCATCGACGACATCGATTACGTCGACCTGTATTCCTGCTTTCCCTCCGCCGTTCAGGTCGCGGCGGCCGAGCTCGATCTGAGCGCCGACGATCCCGCGCGCCCGCTGACCGTGACCGGTGGCCTGACGTTCGCGGGCGGACCGTGGAGCAACTACGTGATGCATTCGATTGCCACCATGGCGGAGTTGCTGGTGGCCAATCCCGGCCGGCGCGGCTTGATCACCGCGAACGGCGGCTATCTGACCAAACACAGCTTCGGGGTCTACGGCACCGAGCCGCCGGCCGAATTCCGCTGGGAAGACACGCAACCGGAGGTCGATCGACAGCCCGACGACGGACGCGGTGGTGGAGTGGGAAGGCGTCGGCACCGTCGAAGCCTGGACGACGCCGTTCGATCGCGACGGCCGGCCCGAGAAGGCTTTCCTGGCCGTGCGCACGCCCGACGGGTCGCGCGCGCTGGCCGTCGTCACCGATCGCGGGACGGCGCAGGCATCGGTGAGCGAAGATATCGGTGGCGCCAAAGTTGCCGTCGCCGCTGACGGCAGCGCGACGCTGCAATAGCCCCAGCCGCCGGCATCACGCCGGGTGGCCGAACCGTTACCGGAGTGACGGTCGCGTAGCCCGTGCCCATTTGCCTATTGTTGATGCTGAGGGTTGGGGGAGGTGAGCCCAGGTGCACATCCTGGTTACCGACGCCACCGGCGCACTCGGGCGGCTGGTTGCTGGGCAACTGATCGCTGCCGGGCACTCCGTCACCGGCATTGCTGAGCGTCCGCACCCGTGCCTCGACCCCAACGTCGACCTGGTTTGCGCGTCGCTGACCGACCGGGTCCTGCGGGAGCTGACCGAGGACGCCGACGCGGTGATCCACCTGGCGCCCATCGACCCGTCCGCTCCCGGCAGCGCGCAGTTGGACGGCCTTGCCCGGGTGACCGACGCGGCCGCCCGCACCGGTTCCCGGCTGCTGTTCGTGTCGCAGGCCGCGGGCCGGCCCGAGCTGTATCGGCCGGCCGAGGACCTGGTGTCCTCGAGTTGGGGCCCCAGCGTGGTCATCCGGATCGCCCCGCCGGTCGGTCGCCAGCTCGACTGGATGGTCTGTCGCACCGTGGCCACTCTGATGCGCGCCAAGGTCTCGGCTCTGCCGATGCGGGTGCTGCACCTCGACGATCTGATGCGCTTCCTGGTTTTGGCGCTCAACACCGACCGCACCGGAATAGTTGACCTCGCCAGCCCGGACACCGTCAATCTGATCACGGCGTGGCGGCTGCTGCGCGCCACCGACCCGCGGTTCCCGGCTGCATCGGGTTGCCAGCTGGTCGCAGCTGATCCCGGAAATGAATGTTGCTGCGGCACAAGAAGATTGGGCTTTCGAGTTCGGCTGGCACGCGCTCGACGCGGTCGCCGACACCGCGCGGGGACTCGTCGGTCGCCGACTCGACACCGCAGGCGCGGTCAACCACGGTGGCCGGCTTGCGCTCCCGGTCGAGGTGCTGGCGCAGGCCCGGCAGCCTTCCGACGACGCGCACAGCGCCGCACCGGAAGGCATCGAGGGCGAATTCGACGACCAGATCGATCCGCGGTTTCCGGTCTTCAGTGGTTCCGCCCTCAACGAGGCGCTGCCCGGACCGCTCACCCCGATAACGCTGGACGTCCAACTGAGCGGGCTGCGCACGGCGAGCCGGGTGATGGGCCAGGTGCTCGCGCTCGGCGGCGCGGTAGACGAGGAATGGGGCAGCAGGGCCATCGCGGTCTTCGGCCATCGTCCCTACGTCGGGGTCTCGGTCAACATCGTCGCCGCCGCCCAGCTGCCCGGTTGGGACCAGGACGCGGTCGCCCGCGACGCCCTGGCCGGCCAGCCCCACATCGGGGATCCGCTGCCGTTCGGTGAGCCGGCCCTGGCGGCCGGCGCCCTCGGCTCGGTCGCCAAGGCCGTTGCCGCGGGACGGTCGTTGGCCCTGCTGCGCCATCTGCGGGCCGACACCCGGGCCTATGCGCGCCGCCGCACGCGCGGAGCACCTCGATGCCGGCCAGCTGGCGTTGCTGCCGGAGGCCGCACTGGCGGTTCGGCTTCGGCTGTTGCGCGACCGCATTCATCAAGGCTGGATCCTCAACGGCGCTGTGGCTGATCGAGGCCGGTGTCAGCGCCGCGGCGCCGGTGCGCAGCCAGGCGGGCCGCAGCGTTTCCGGGTTGGGCATGATCGCCGACAGCGACCTCGTCGGCGCGGAGATCGCCGAGTTGGCGGCCGCGCTGCGCGCCGATCCGCCGCTGTGTGCGCTGGCCGAGGAAGGCAATCTCGGCCAGCATTCGCGCATTGTCGCCAGCTACCGCGGCCGCCGTGGATGCCGCCGTCGCGCGGATCGGGCACCGCGGCCCGGGGGAGGCCGAGCTGGCCAGCACGACGTTCGCCGACGATCCGGCGATGCTGCTGATGGCCGCCGCCGAAGCCGCCTCCGCACAGCCAGCACCGCCGGTGACGCTGAACGAGCGGCTGGCCGCCAACGCCCGCGGTTCGCGGGAACTGGCCCACGACGCCACGATACGGTTCACCCATGAGCTTCGAATGACGTTGCGCGCCTTGGGTTCCCTGCGGGTCGAGGCGGACCTGATCGACGACATCGACGATATGTACTACCTGACCTGCAACGAACTGGTCACCCTGCCCGGCGATGCGCGGCTGCGGATCAAACGCCGCCGCACCGAACGGGAGCGGTTGCAGGTGCAATGCCCGCCCGACGTCATCGACGGTACGTGGGCTCCTGTCCAGCGCGGCGCTGACGGCTCGGACGCCGAGCAAACCGCCGGCTGACACTCGGCAGATCGGCCAGCGACGACTGCGGATCGGACAGCTTGTCGACGTCGACCGGGGTCCGGGACCGGATCAGGGCTTTGACGTCGTCGAGCACATCCCAGACATTGACGTTCATTCCGGCCAGCACCCGGTCGTCGCCGTCGAGCCAGAACGCGACGAATTCACGGCCGGCGACGTCGCCGCGGAACACCACCCGCTCGAAGCTGGGCGCGTGCCCGACATATTCCATGCCGAGGTCGTACTGGTCGGTGAAGAAATACGGCAGCTCCGCGTATTCGCCTGGCTGTGCCGAGCATCCCGGCCACCGCCACCGCGGGCTGCTTGAGCGCATTGGCCCAGTGCTCGGTGCGGATCCGGCATGCCGAACAGCGGGTGTTCGGCCGCGGCGATGTCACCGACGGCATAGATGTCGGGGTCGCTGGTGCGCAACGACGCATCGACCAGCACCCCGCCGTCACCCATGGACAGTCCGGCCTGTTCGGCGAGTTCGATGTTCGGCTTGGCGCCGACGGCCACCAGCACGGCGTCGGCGGCGATGGTCGACCCCGTCGCGGATGTGCAATCCGGTGGCCGCCCCGTCCGCCCGTCGTGATCTCCTCGACCTGCGTCTCTAGCCGCAGGTCCACCCCGTGCTCGCGATGCAGGTTGGCAAACACTTCACCGACCGTTTCGCCGAGCGCGGCCAGCAGGGGTTGTTTGGCCGCCTCGACGACGGTGACGTCGACGCCGCGCTGGCGGGCACCGGCGGCCACCTCCAGGCCGATCCACCCGGCGCCCACCACGGCCAGCGAAGACCCTTCGGTCAGAACGGAATTCAGTGCCACGGCGTCTTCGTAGGTGCGCAGATAGTGGACGCCGCCGGCGTCCGAGCCGGGTATCGGCGGACGCCGCGAGGCCGATCCCGTCGCCAGCAGCAGCTTGTCGTAACGAACGGTGGTGCCGTCGGCGAGACCCGACGGTGTGGTCGGCGGCGTCCAGAGCGGTCACCCGGGAGCCGAGCCGTCAGGTCGACGTTGTTGTCGCGGTACCAGTCGGAGTTCTGCACGGTGAAATCGGTCAGTGACTTCTTACCGGCCAGGTACTCCTTCGACAGCGGAGGTCGCTCGTAGGGCAGATGCTCCTCCTCGGCGAACAGCGATGATGTGCCCATCGAAGTCGTTGTCGCGCAATGCTTCCACCGCCTTGGCTCGCCGCGAGTCCGCCGCCGATGATGACGAATGCTTGTCGAGCTGGCCATGATGGATGCTCCGATCCCTCGACGGATTCCAGCCTACTCGTGCGCGCTCAACCCAAAAGCTCGCGCAAGGCCAGCGCATTGCGGACCGCGTGGCCGCCCAGGTCGTTGTTGAAATACATCCACACGTCTCGTCCGCCGCCGTCCCAGTCGGCGATGCGATCGGCCCAGCACCGCAGGTCGTCGTCGGAGTAGGAGCCGGCATAGTTGGCTTCCGGATCCGGGCCGTGCATCCGGATGTACACCAGATCGGTGGTGGCCCGCGGGATGCACTGCAAGCCCAGCACCGCTCATCACCACATACGCGGCGCGGCGACGCTCCAGCAACTCGAACACAGCGGGGTCGTTCCACGATGGGTGGCGCAATTCGACGGCTACGCGAATCGACTCGGGTATGAGGGCCAAGAACGAATCCAGGCGCGCGTCGTCGCGCTGCTGCTCGGGGTGCAATTGCACGAGCAGCACCCCGTGCCGATCACCCAGCAGACGCCAACAACGCTCGAACCGTTCGATCCAGGGCTCGGGTGAGGCCAGCCGACGGTAGTGAGTCAAACCGCGATGCGCCTTGACCGACATGGTGAAGCCCTCCGGCAGCTGCTCGGCGCCAACCCGTGAAGGTCGAATCCTTGGGCCACCGGTAGAAACTCGCGTTCAGCTCGACGGTGTCGAACACCTCGACGTAGCGGGCCAGCCGGCGCCCCGACGGCGTTCCCGGTCGGATACAGCACATCCACCCAGTGGTTGTAGGACCACCCCGAGGTGCCGATGCGTATGGTCACGGGCCGCTCAGCCGGTCACCCGCTGACGCACATCATCGTCCAGCGACACCCTGACCAATGCCGCGGCCAGCCGCGCATTGGCCTGCGGCGCAAGCGATCCCAGCTTCGCCGGTTCGGCAGGCAAACCCAGTTGCTTGGCGGTCCCGGTGGCGCGGTCGTCGAAGTAGGGCCGCACCCACGTCCACACGTCTTGAACTTCACGCAGGTAGATGTCGGCGCCGGTGTCGCCGATTCCCTTGAATTGCTTGAGCATTCGTTTGGCCGCGGCCGGGTCGTGCCTGCTGCGATCGGCCAGTCCGGCGTAGATCACCGGAGTAGTCGTCACGAACGCGCTCGGCCATTTCGGCGAGGCGGGTCGCCGAGCTCTCGTCGTAGCGCACGTAGTGCGCGCGTCCGAACGCCTCGATCATGGTCTGCCGGTCCGCCGACCGCACGGCTTTGGGTGTCCGCAGACCGGCCTTGAACATTTCGCGCGCGGCGGCCATCGCGATGCCCGCGTCGATCGGCTTGCTGGCCAGCATGCACAGAACCAGGAGCTGAAACAGCGGCATCGGCTTGTCGCTCAGGGTGATACGCGCCTGGGCCGCGTACGTCGTGCCGGCAACGTCGAGCAGTCGTCGCACCCGCTTGTCCATAGCGCACCGCGTACCCGGGCCCTGAGCGAGCAAACCGGCACGCTATTTTGGCGGCAGGCTGCGCGCGTAGCCGACTCCGCGGTTCACCCAACCCTGAAGCTGGCGCTTGGTTTGCACCCCGGCGGCGTCAACTCGTAGCCAGCCGCGGGCTTCCCGGCCGGCCATCACCATGGGGCTGACGTGGGCACGCTCAGCAGTTTGTCCATGTCCTCCGGCGGCACGCGCACCAGCAGTCCACCCTGGCCGCTCGCCGCGACCGACATGTTGCCGTTCACCAGAAACGCCAGACCGCCGAACATGCGCTTTTCCTCGACGCCGGGCTCGGAGCCGAGGAGTTCGCGGATCCGGTTGGCCAGGTCCTCGTCGTAGGCCATCGGGCAGGCGTCAATCCAGGTCGACGCGGACGGTCAACAGGTCGCTGCCCATCAGGCGCACCACCGCGCTGTTCATTCGCGGCAGGCTTGCCCAGCCGCTGCACGCGCGTCATCGTCGGGCAGCAGGTGGGCCGTCCCGTTGCGCCATCGCCCGCCGACCCGGACGCGGACAGCGGGATTGGCTTTGATGTTGCGGACGTAGTCGGAATGCTCACCGTGCTCGGAGACCATCCAGAACTGGTTGTCGACGACGCGCCCGCCCACCGCGGTACGCCGCGGCTGCCCGCTCTTGCGACCGGTTGTTTCGAGCATGGTCACCGGCAGCTGCCGGCCCACCGGATTGACCAGCAACCGTTGAACGCGATGGACCACTCGCCGTTTGAGATTCCCTGAGTCACTCATGGCTTGGATTCTGCCGCAAACGAGAACAGCCGCCGCATAAGCGGCGGCTGTCTCCATCTCGCTGTTTAGACCGGCGGCGCCGGAACGAACCTACCGTCGGGCAGGAAAACGCCCCACTGGTTCCAGGCCGGGTCCGGGTTGAATACGACTGGGTAGTCACCCGGCTGATCAGGCGGCGCCCAGCGAGCCGGGTACCCATACCCACCGGGGTCGTTGTAATGTCCCGGCGGCGGGAAGCCGTGCTGCCCGGGCGGAAGCGGTGTGCCCGGACCGTTGCAGTTGGCACCCGGACCGCCGTTACAAATCGGCTGCCCCGGCCCCCACTGCCCCTGACCCGGTCCATCCCGGTCGGGAACGTTCGGACCCGGCACGTTTGGCCCCGGAACGTTCGGGCCTGGGTGCGGACCGATCGGGGTCGGCTTGGGCGAACCCGGCACCAATGCCGAGCGCCGCCGATCCGAGGGCGCCGGTCATCGCCGCGGTGGCGGCAATCTTGCTGAGCTTCATGTGAACTCCTTGTCTAGCGGTATTACTGCCACGCAGGCAGCGCAACAGCATTGACGTTTTGTTCGGTAATGCCCCGTTCGATCTTCGGGTTATCGGGGGCAGGGATCCGAAACCCCCTAGGGACTAGTTACCCGGGCCCGGGAAGGCGAAAACGCCTTCGGCCGGACATATTCGCAGCAACCTCTACGGCACTCGGCATGGAATTTGCAGCTTCGCCGCGGCGGCAACGGACTGACCAGCGATGTCAGGCCGCCGCGGCGGCCGTTCGGCGGCCGGTTCCAGCGCCTGGGTGACGATCTCGGCGACATCGGTCATGGGCCGCACATCCAGGGCCTCGAGCACCTCGGCCGGCACGTCGTCCAAATCCGGCTCGTTGCGCGCCGGGATGAAAACCGTTGACAACCCGGCACGTTGGGCCGCCAGCAGCTTCTGCTTCACGCCGCCGATGGGCAGCACCCGGCCGTTCAGCGTGACCTCCCCGGTCATCCCGACGTCGGAGCGGACCTGCCGCCCGGTAGCCATCGACACCAGCGCGGTCACCATCGTGACCCCGGCCGACGGACCGTCCTTGGGCACCGCGCCCGCGGGCACGTGCACGTGGATGCGCTGGTCCAGCGCCTTTGGCTCGACACCCAGCTCGGTGGCGTGCGAGCGCACGTAGGACAGCGCGATGTGCGCGGACTCCTTCATGACGTCACCCAGCTGACCGGTCAACTGCAGACCGGGTTCGCCGTCGGTGGCGCCGGCCTCGATGTAGAGCACGTCGCCGCCCAGGCCTGTCACGGCCAGGCCGGTGGCCACGCCGGGCACCGCCGTGCGCTCGGCCGACTCAGGCATGAACCGCGGACGGCCCAGGAAGTCGACCAGGTCCGGCTCGTCGATGGTCAACGGCGCCGGATCCTCGGCCAGCTTGGTGGTCGCCTTGCGCAATGCCTTGGCCAGCAGCCGTTCGAACTGCCGAACCCCTGGTTCGCGGGTGTAGTCGGCGGCGATCTTGCGCAGCGCGGCATCGGTCACCGAAACCTCGTCCTCGGTCAGCGCCGCGCGCTCCCGCTGCCGGGGCAGCAGGTAGTCGCGGGCGATGGCGACCTTGTCGTCTTCGGTGTAGCCGTCGATCTGCACCAGCTCCATGCGGTCCAGCAGCGCCGACGGGATGTTCTCGATGACGTTGGCGGTGGCCAGGAACACCACGTCGGACAGGTCCAGATCCAGATCCAGGTAGTGGTCGCGGAAGGTGTGGTTCTGCGCGGGGTCGAGCACCTCGAGCAGCGCCGCGCTCGGGTCGCCGCGATAGTCGGAACCGACCTTGTCGATTTCGTCCAGCAGCACAACGGGATTCATCGATCCCGCCTCACCGATCGCGCGCACGATCCGGCCCGGCAACGCGCCCACATAGGTGCGGCGGTGCCCGCGGATCTCGGCCTCGTCACGCACGCCACCCAGGGCGACGCGGACGAACTTGCGGCCCAACGCCCTGGCCACGCTCTCACCCAGCGACGTCTTGCCGACGCCGGGAGGACCGGCCAGCACCATCACCGCGCCGGAACCGCGTCCGCCGACGACCTGCAGCCCGCGCTGGGCGCGGCGGGCGCGCACGGCCAGGTACTCGACGATGCGGTCCTTGACGTCGTCCAGCCCGTGGTGGTCGGCGTCCAGGACTCTCCCGCGCGGCCTTGAGGTCGGTCGAATCCTCGGTCCTGACGTTCCAGGGCAGGTCGAGCACGGTGTCCAGCCAAGTGCGAATCCAGCCGCTTTCCGGGCTCTGGTCGCTGGCGCGTTCCAGCTTGCCGACCTCGCGCAGTGCGGCCTCGCGCACCTTCTCGGGCAGCTCGGCGGCCTCGACGCGGGCCCGGTAGTCGTCGGATCCGTCGGGCTCGCCCTCGCCCAGTTCCTTGCGGATGGCCGCCAGCTGTTGCCGCAGCAGGAACTCCTTCTGCGTCTTCTCCATGCCCTCGCGGACGTCCTCGGCGATCTTGTCACTGACCTCGACCTCTGCGAGGTGCTCACTGGTCCAATCGATCAGCACGCGCAGCCGTTCTGCGACATCGACCGTCTCGAGCAACTGCCGCTTCTGCGCGTTGGTCAGGTAGGACGCGTATCCGGAGGTGTCCGCCAGCGCCGACGGATCGGTCAGCCGTTGACGTAGTCGATGATCTCCCAGGCTTCGCGGCGTTGCAGCATGGCCAGCAGCAGCTTCTTGTATTCCGCCGTCAGCGCCTTGATTTCGTCGGTGGTCTCGGTCTCGGGGACCTCGGTCACCTCAACCCACAGCGCCGCGCCGGGTCCGGACGCGCCCGCCCCGATCTGGGCCCTGCGCTCACCACGTACCACCGCGGCGGTGCCGCCGCCGGCGATGCGCCCGACCTGCAGGATTTTCGCGATCACGCCGTGCGATGGATACCGGTCCTCGAGCCGGGGGGCGATCAGCAGCTGCCCCGATTCGCTCGCCTGAGCGGCGTCGATCGCCGCGCGCGCGGCGTCGTCCAGCGCGATCGGCACCACCATTCCGGGCAACACGATGGTGTCGGTGACAAACAGCACCGGCACCGATTTGGCTTCAGCCATCAAGTCCTCCAAAAGTTGAGTCTGATGCGCTTAACCCAGCCGGGCGCCGGTTTGTTCCCGCGAACCCCGGCCGTCACGAGTGTGCGGCCAGCCTCACAGTGAGCCGCGAGTGTGCGGCCAGCTTCACACCGGCGGCAGGGGACCCAGTCGCTTGAGTTGCGTGACGTGCTCGGGCGACAGCTCTTCGAGGCAGGTGACGCCGAGCAACGCCATCGTCCGCAGAATCCCGCTCGCAAGGATGTCGATCGCGCGGTCGACCCCCGCCTCGCCGCCGGCCATCAAGCCGTACAAGTAGGCCCGCCCGATCAGTGTGCAGCGCGCCCCCAGCGCGATCGCCGCGACGATGTCGGCGCCCGACATGATGCCGGTGTCCATCAGGATCTCGGTGTGCTTCCCGAGCTCGCGCGCGACCGTGGGCAGTAGGTGGAAGGGCACGGGGGCCCGGTCCAGTTGGCGCCCGCCATGATTGGACAACACGATGCCGTCGACGCCGCGATCGACGACGGCGCGCGCATCCTCAAGTGTCTGAATCCCTTTCACGACGAGCTTTCCCGGCCACTGCGCCTTGATCCACTCCAGATCATCGAAGGTGAGGCTGGGATCGAACATCGTGCTCAGATACTCGGCGACGGTGCCCGGCCAGCGATCCAGCGAGGCGAACGCCAGCGGCTCGGTGGTCAGCAGATCGAACCACCATTTCGGGTGCGGCACGGCATCGAGCACGGTGCGCAGCGTCAATGTCGGCGGGATCGTCATGCCGTTGCGGTTATCCCGTAGCCGGGCACCGGAGACCGGAACGTCGACGGTCGCCAGCAGGGTGTCGAAGCCCGCATCGGCGGCGCGCTGCACCAGCGCCATCGAGCGCTCGCGATCGCGCCACATGTAGAGCTGGAACCACTTTCGGCCCTGCGGGACGGCGGTCACCAGATCCTCGATCGCGCAGGTTCCCAGCGTCGAGAGCGAGAACGGAATCCCCGCCCTGGCCGCCGCGCTTGCGCCGGCGATCTCGCCCTCGGTGTGCATCAAGCGGGTGAACCCCGTGGGCGCGATCCCGAACGGAAACGCGACCGGCTGCCCCAGCACATCCCAGCCGGCGGTGACGTTGCTGACGTCACGCAGGATGGTGGGGTGAAACTCGATGTCGCGGAAAGCTTGTCGCGCCCGTTCGATGGACAGCTCGTCTTCGGCGGCACCGTCGGTGTAGTCGAACGCCGCCTTGGGGGTGCGGCGTTTGGCGATCGATCGCAGATCCTCGATGGTGTAGGCGGCGTCGAGGCGGCGCTTGGTCGCGTTGAACCGGGGTCGCTTGAATTGCATCAGCGGTGCGAGGTCGCGCACTTTGGGCACTCGTCGTTGGACTGCCATGTGTGCAACCGTAGTCATATGGAATCGGCAGGCGACCCCTTCGATCTCAAACGTTTTGTGGACGCGCAGCAGCCGGTGTACGGCGATGTCGTCGACGAGCTGCGGGCGGGACGAAAACGCAGCCACTGGATGTGGTTCGTCTTTCCGCAACTCCGCGGACTGGGCGGCAGCGCCATGGCGGCCCGGTTCGGCATCGGCTCGCTCGACGAAGCCGGCGCATACCTGGGCCACGAACTGCTCGGGCCGCGGTTGCGCGAGTGCGCCCGGCTGGTCACCGCGGTGCAGGGTCGCTCGATCGGGCAGATCTTCGGTTCGCCGGACGACCTCAAACTCTGCTCGTCGATGACGCTGTTCGCCCACGCCACCGACGACAACCAGGACTTCGTCGCGGTACTCGACAAGTATTACGACGGCCGCCAGGACCCGCTGACTTTGGAGCGGCTGACGAATTGCTAGACGGGGCGAAGGATCCGCCAGCCGTGCGCCTCGACCGCGACGGTATCGACGATCTCCTGGCGTGGGGCCGCCGACCCGCCGATCACCTCTGCGCGGGGAGTGCCCAGCTCCGGCAGCGAGGCTCGCAGCGGCTGGTCGTCGATATTGAGCACCACCAGCAGGGCATCGTCGCCATTGCGTGTCTCGTACACGTAATGCCGGTTTTCCAGCAGCCGTGCGGTGGTGGACGCCGCATGCAGCCAGGGGTAGCGGCGACGCAGCCCGACCAGGTACTGGTGCAACCGCCATATCTCGACGCCGAAGTCGTCGAGTGGCAGTGGGGGAGAGCCGAACTCGGGGCGCACCGCGTCGTCACCGCCGAAGCGTTCTTCCTTGACGCCCGCGGAATCCCAGTTCGTCACCGGCGTAGACGCTGGGCACCCCGCCGACCGTCAGCAACAGCACCAGCGCATGGGCGACGTGTTCGGGGTTTTCCAGCCGACTGGCGACGCGGGTGACGTCGTGGTTGCCGATGAACGTCAGCGGCGCGAAGCCGGTCAGGAATTCGTTGTGGCGCTGTAACGCCCAGTCCAGTTCGAAGAAGTTGCCGTCGTTGAGGCCGCTCCAGATCGCCTTCCACAGCTCGTATTGCGTGGCCGAGTCGAAGGTGGCGGCCTTGACGACCGCGGTGTAGTCGCCGTGGATGAGTTCGCCGACGAACCAGGCGTCCGGGTAGCGCTCGCGCACCCTCGGTATGGTTGCGGCCCAGAAGTGCTGCGGCACAGCATAAGCCGCATCGAGGCGCCATCCATCGGCGCCGCGACCCAACCAGTGCGTCATCACGTCGACGGTGTAGTCGGCCACTTCGGGGTTGTCGTGGTTGAGGGTGATCAGTCCGTCGTGGCCCTCGAAGGTGTGAAAACGGCCCGGACGCCCGCGAAACCAGCGAGCGGCCGCGTCGTCGTCGGCCGCCTCGCGGTAGCGCGCGAAATCCTGGCCGACGTGGTTGAAAACCCCGTCGAGCAGTACCCGCAGGCCGCGGCGATGCGCCTCGGCGACTAGGTGGTCGAAGTCCGCGTCATCGCCCAGCCGGGGGTCGATGCGGTAGTGGTCGGTGGTGTCGTAACCGTGTGTGCGCGAGGCGAAGACGGGTCCCAGCGCAATGCCGGAAGCCCCCAGTTCGATGGCGTGGTCCAACCAGTCGACGAGCCGCCGCAACCGGTGCTCCTCCGGTCGCGGCGGCTCGTTTGACTGCTGCGCGGGAAACGCTCCCACGAACCCCAGGGGGTAGACCTGCCACCAGATCGCGTGCTGCACCCACCCGGGTCCGGTCACGGCACTGGTCACGCGATCAGCCGACGGTGGCGAGCGTCTGGGAGGCGATGATCGCTTGGGCCACACCGGAAACGATCGCCGCGGCCTTCAACGCCTCCTGGATGGTTTCCCGGCTGACGCCGGCTTCGCGCAGCGTGTGCTCGTGAGCGGCCACGCAGTCCGGGCATCCGTTGATCGACGAGACCGCGAAGCACCACAGCTCGAAGTTGGCCTTCTCCACGCCGGGATTGGCGATGATGTTCATCCGCAACCCGGCGCGCAGGTCGTCGTACTTGCCGTCCAGGAAGCCCCTGCCCCGGTAGAACACGTTGTTCATGCCCATGATCGAGGCAGCTCCCAGCGCCGCGTTGTACGCCTCGGCGGACAGGATGTCGGCCGCCTCGGCACCAATCTCGGTGAGCACCTGCGTGTTCCGGGTCGCCGCGGCACTGGCCAGCAGGGTCCCCCACAGCTGCTCCTCGTCGAGCTCCGTCGTGCGAGTGATCGAGCCCAGGTTCAGCTTGAGGTCCTTGGCGTATTCCGGCAACGCTTCTTTGAGGTTTTCTACGCTCATCTCGCCTCCTTATCAGACCTTATGCGATCGCGCCTGAATCAGGCCGACTGCTTGAGCAGCTCGGTGGCGTCCAGCGTCGGGTCGCCCTTGCGCCAGTTGCACGCGCACAACTCGTCGGACTGCAGTGCGTCCAGGACTCGCAGCACTTCCTCGACGTTGCGGCCCACGGAACCGGCGGTCACCGAGACGAACTGGATTTCGTTGTTCGGATCGACGATGAAGGTCGCCCGGTCGGCCACTCCGTCGGCGTTGAGCACACCGGTGCCCAGGCTCAGCTCCCGCTTGATGTCCGAGAGCATCGGGAAGGGCAGCTTCTTCAGGTCCTCGTGCTGCGCACGCCAGTTGAAGTGCACGAACTCGCTGTCGATCGACACGCCCAGAACCTGGGCGTCGCGGTCGGCGAATTCGTCGTT
This sequence comes from uncultured Actinomycetota bacterium, assembly GCA_963849935.1. Taxonomy (GTDB): domain Bacteria; phylum Actinomycetota; class Actinomycetes; order Mycobacteriales; family Mycobacteriaceae; genus Mycobacterium. Next base: position 540,587 of record CAWKJQ010000008.1, on the reverse strand, counting down.
GAGCTTGCCGAACGCGGCAATCTCGGTCGGGCACACGAAGGTGAAGTCCTTCGGCCAGAAGAACACCACGCGCCACTTGCCGGCGTGGTCCTCGTTGGTGATCGTGGTGAAGTAGTCCTCAGGCTGCTTGGCGTCGACCCGGGACAGATCGCCCGCGATCAACGCAGTGAGCTCGTAGGCGGGGAACTGGTCGCCGATGGTCAGCAGAGGCATATCGCTCCTTATCTGGAATAACTCAAGATTAGATGTCCTCCACCATGCTGCCGCGTACCGTTATTGAAGTAAAGGTGATATTTGACACTAGACTCATAGGTATGTCCGATAAGACTTATCAGCCCACGATTGCCGGCCTGCGCGCGTTCGTCGCCATCGCCGAGAAGCGTCAATTCAGCGGTGCCGCAACGTCACTCGGTGTCAGCCAGTCGACATTGTCGCAGGCGCTGGCGGCGCTCGAAACCGGTCTGGGCACCCAGCTGGTCGAGCGCTCGACGCGGCGTGTCTTCTTGACGGCGCAGGGCGCAGAGCTGCTCCCGCGCGCCCAGGCGGTCGTCGATGCGGCCGACGCGTTCAGCGCCGCCGCCGCGGGCTCCGCCGATCCGCTGCGGACCGGCCTGCGGCTGGGGCTGATACCCACGGTGGCGCCCTATGTATTGCCGACCGTGCTGGCCGGGGTCGCCGAACAACTCCCGGGACTGACGTTGCGGGTGACCGAAGACCAGACCGAACGCCTGCTGGCGGTCCTGCGGGAGGGCGCATTGGACGCCGCGCTGATCGCCCTGCCCGCCGAGGGCGCCGGTGTCACCGCGATCCCGATCTACGACGAGGATTTCGTGCTCGCCCTGCCGCCCGGCCACCCGCTGGCGGGCAAGCACCGGGTGCCTGCCACCGCACTGGCCGACCTGCCGCTGCTGTTGCTCGACGAGGGCCACTGCCTGCGCGATCAAGCACTCGACGTCTGCCGCAAGGCAGGTGTTCACGCCGAGCTGGCCAACACCCGAGCGGCCTCATTGGCGACGGCGGTGCAATGTGTGACCGGCGGCCTGGGCGTGACGCTCATTCCACAGAGCGCGGTGCCGGTCGAGGCGGCGAGAAGCCGATTGGGTCTTGCGCAGTTCGCCGCTCCCCGGCCGGGACGGCGGATCGGTTTGGTTTTCCGTTCATCGAGTGGGCGCGACGAGTCCTATCGTCAGCTGGCCGCGCTCATCGGCACATTGGTGAGCAGCGAACATCAGGTACGGCTGGTGCGGTAGACCTTGCCGGCGGCCGGCCCTGGGTAGGTTCTGCGTATGGAGAAGGTGATCGCCGTGCTCATGCATGCCGATGCGGACGACGACTGGTGTGCCCGGCAACGGGCTCACGTCGCCGATGCCCTGCTGCAACTGGGCGTCGCCGGGCTGCAGATCAACGTTCGTGACAGCGCCGTGCGTCACTCGCTGATGACGCTGACAACCTTGGACCCGCCGGTGGCCGCGGTGGTGAGCATGTGGACCCAGCAATGCTACGGCGACCAAACGGTGGCGGCGCTGAAATTCCTCGCCCAGGAATGTCGAGCGGCTCGCCGCGTATCTGGTGACGGAGTCGGTTCCCCTGGTCGCGCCGAAGACCGAATCAGGCACTCGCACACCAGGTTTGGCCAATGTCGCGCTGCTGCGCCGGCCCGAGGGCATGGACCAGGCAACGTGGCTGACGCGATGGCAGCGCGACCACACGTCGGTAGCCATCGAAACGCAGTCGACGTTCGGCTACACGCAGAACTGGGTGGTGCGGAGCCTGACCGAGGAAGCGCCGGGAATCGCGGGCATCGTCGAGGAGTTGTTCCCGCAAGAGGCCATCACCGACCTCCACGCCTTCTTCGGAGCCGCCGATGACAACGACCTACAGGACCGGCTGGGCCGAATGGTCGCCAGCACCAGCGCCTTCGGCGCCAACGAGAACATCGACACCGTGCCGACAAGCCGGTACGTCTTCGAAACACCGTTCCGGGATTGAGGACCGCTCATGACAACCCTGCGCGACGCTGTGGCGCTTGGCTGCGACCGAAAGCGGTCTGGCGGTGGTATCCACCGTTCGCGCTGACGGGACGGTGCAGGCTTCGCTGGTCAACGTGGGCCTGCTGACTCATCCTTCGAATCGGGAACAAGTCCTCGGCTTCACCACCTACGGCCGCGTCAAGCTGGCCAATCTGCGCGCTCGGCCGCAGCTGGCCGTGACGTTCCGCAACGGATGGCAGTGGGCGACGGTCGAGGGGCGCGCCGAACTGGTCGGCCCCGACGATGCGCAGCCCTGGCTGACGGAAGCCGATCAGTTGCGGCTGCTGCTCCGCGAGGTGTTCACCGCCGCGGGCGGCACGCACGACAACTGGGACGAGTACGACCGGGTGATGGCCTCCGAGGGGCGCGCCGTGGTGCTGATCGCACCAACCCGGGTCTACAGCAACGGCTAGCCTCGTTAGGCTGCTGGCGTGACGCTGCAGATCGACGACGACAACCGGGTGCGGACCCTGACGCTGAACCGGCCGGAGGCGCTCAACGCGTTCAACGAAGCCCTCTACGACGCCACGGCCGACGCGCTGCTGGCTGCCGCCGAGGATCCCGACGTCGCTGTCGTGCTGCTGACCGGCGCTGGTCGTGGATTCAGCGCCGGCACCGACCTGGCCGAGATGCAGGCTCGGATCACCGACCCCGGCTTCACCCCGGGTAAGCACGGCTTCATCGGACTGATCGACGCGCTCAGTGCGTTCCCCAAGCCCCTGATCTGTGCGGTGAACGGCGTGGGCGTGGGAATCGGCGCCACCATCCTCGGCTATGCCGATCTGGCGTTCATGTCGTCGACCGCCCGCCTGAAGTGTCCGTTCACCAGCCTGGGCGTGGCCCCCGAAGCGGCTTCCTCATATTTGTTGCCGCAATTGGTGGGCAGGCAGAACGCGGCCTGGTTGTTGATGTCATCGGAATGGGTCGACGCCGCCGAGGCGTTGCGGATGGGCCTGGTCTGGCGTGTCTGCGAACCCGACGAGCTGTTGCCGCAGGCCCGTCAACACGCCGAAATCCTTGCCTCCCGGCCGATTTCGAGCTTGATGGCCGTCAAGCACACGATGACTGAACCCATCCGCCCGGAAATCGTGGCGGCCACTGCCCGGGAGAACGCCCACTTCGCCGAACTCATGGGCGCGCAAGCCAATGCGGCGGCCCTGGCCGACTTCAACAAACGCTGACCGGCAGCTAGACGGACCGAGCCGTTTCCAACTTCGCCGAGGCGGCGAGAATGGCCCGCAGCGTGCGTCGACAGCGACCGCAGTCACCGCCGGCCCCACACGCGGCGGCGATCTCCTTGGAAGTTGATGCGCCCTGTGCGACGACGTCGCACACGGTCTGGTTGGTTGCCCCAACACAGAGGCACACGTACATCAGCGCACCTCCCGCACGTCGGCGTCCCCTTCGTCGAAACCTCGGTCGAGCGTCTGCGATTCGGCCCCGGACTCTGGCGTTCCGAGTCATCGGGCACCATGGCGATGAGGCCGAATACGCATGCCGCTTCTTAGTGGAGTCTATCCTTCTTTCGTTAGCCCAGTCTAACCTAACCAAGGGGCGACTTACTTCACTCGGGGGCTCACTGAGTGCAGCCAAACCTTGCTGGAAGATTCCAAGCGCCCGTGGCAAAGTGCTGCTACAGCCCAGGTTTGTGCGCTCCAGCCCAGCGCACCGGCCGCGGCACACACGACGGCCGCTCACACCATAGGAGTGACAATGCAAGGGGATCCGGAAGTTCTGCGGCTGCTCAACGAGCAGTTGACCAGCGAGCTCACCGCGATCAACCAATACTTCCTGCACTCCAAGATGCAGGACAACTGGGGTTTCACCGAGTTAGCTGAGCACACCCGGGCCGAGTCCTTCGACGAGATGCGACACGCCGAAGCGATCACCGACCGCATTCTGTTACTGGACGGATTGCCGAACTACCAGCGGCTCTTCTCGTTGCGCATCGGCCAGACGCTGCGCGAGCAGTTCGAAGCCGACCTGGCCATCGAGTACGAGGTGATGGACCGGCTCAAGCCGGCGATCATCGTGTGCCGGGAAAAGCATGACTCCACGACCGCGAACCTGTTCGAGGCCATCGTGGCCGACGAGGAAAAGCACATCGACTATCTCGAGACCCAACTCGAGTTGATGGACAAGCTGGGCGTGGAGCTGTACTCCGCGCAGTGTGTGTCGCGGCCACCCAGCTGACTCTCGGACGCCGTCCTACGGCGGTTTTGGTTGCCACCGGTTAACCGAGGGCACTCATTACCATCGAACGCCATGGGAAGGCAGGCATGACGAGCACGACACCAGCAGCGGCTCCGGCCGGCCACGCTTCGAATCCGCAAGCCGGCAATGTCGCGGTCGATGCGCAACGACGCAATTTCATCTTCGTGGCGATCCTGCTCGGCATGCTGATGGCCGCGCTGGACCAGACGATCGTGGCGACCGCGCTGCCGACCATCGTCGCCAATCTCGGTGGCGCAGGCCATCAATCGTGGGTGGTGACCAGTTACCTGCTCGCCTCGACCATCATCACCGCCCTCGTCGGCAAGTTCGGTGACATGTTCGGCCGCAAGCGGGTCTTCCAGGCGGCCGTCGTGTTCTTCGTCGCCGGATCCGTGATGTGCGGGCTCTCGAGCTCGATGGGCATGCTGGTCGCGTCACGCGCACTGCAGGGGATCGGCGGCGGCGGGCTGATGGTGACCGCCATGGCCCTCATCGGCGAGGTGATTCCGCTGCGGGACCGCGGCCGCTACCAGGGGGCGATGGGAGCGGTGTTCGGCGTCACCACCGTGATCGGTCCCTTGCTCGGCGGCTATTTCACCGACCACTTCACCTGGCGGTGGGCGTTCTGGATCAACGTGCCGATCTCGGTCGTGGTCTTCTTCGTGGCCGCCGCCGCCATCCCGGCGCTGTCCGAGCGCACCAAACCGGTCATCGACTACACCGGGATCCTGTTCGTCGGCCTGGGCGCGGCCGGCCTGACACTGGCCACCAGCTGGGGCGGCACCACCTATCCGTGGGGATCGCCCACGATCATCGGCCTGTTCGTCGGCTCGGTGATCGCGTTGTGCATCTTCGCCTGGGTGGAGAGCCGCGCCGCCGCGCCGATCCTGCCGATCCGGCTGTTCCAAAGTTCGGTGTTCACCGTCTGCTGTGTCCTATCCTTCGTGGTCGGCTTCGCGATGCTGGGCGCCCTGACGTTCCTGCCGACGTACATGCAGTTCGTCGACGGCGTCTCGGCCACCACGTCGGGACTGCGCACGTTGCCGATGGTGCTCGGGATGCTGACCACCTCGATGGGCAGTGGTGTCATCGTCGGCCGCACGGGCAAATACAAACTCTTCCCCGTCGCAGGAACCGCCGTGATGGCGGTGGCGTTCTTTCTGATGTCGCGGATGGACCCATCGACATCCGCTTTCGTTCAGTCGCTGTTCCTCGTCATCCTCGGCGCCGGGATCGGGATGTGCATGCAGACGCTCGTCCTGATCGTGCAGAACACCTCGAGCTTCGACGACCTCGGCGTCGCGACCTCCGGCGTCACCTTCTTCCGCACGATCGGGAGCTCGTTCGGAGCCGCCATCTTCGGTTCGTTGTTCACGAACTTTCTGCACAGCCGGATCGGCCCGGCGATGGCGGCCAGCCGCGCGCCGGCCGCGGCCGCCGCGTCACCGGAGGCGCTGCACCGGTTGCCGCGCGAGGCGGCCGCCCCGATCGTCGCCGCCTACGCCGAGTCGCTCACACACGTGTTCCTCTGGGCGGTTCCGGTCGCGCTGGTGGGGTTTGTGGTGGCGTTGTTCCTGCGGCAGGTTCCGCTCCGGGAATTCCACGACAGCACAGTCGATCTCGGCGACGCGTTCGGCATGCCGAACACCGAGACACCGGATCAGATGTTGGAGAACACAATCGAGCGGGTGTTGCGCGGCGTTCCCGGCATGCGACTGCGCAGCATCGCCATGCGGCCCGATTGCCGGCTCGACGTCGCCGGGTTATGGGGAGTGCTGCGCATCAACCGGTATGCGCGGATAAATGGCACGGCTCGGTTGACCGACATGGCCGACTACCTGCGCATCCCATTCGAGGTTTTGGAGCCGACGTTCGCACGCCTGGTAGCCAACGGTTACGCGCGTCGCGAGGGCGAACAGTTGTGGCTGACCCCGGCCGGGGACAACAAGTCGGCTACGTGCACTCTCTGCTGTCGGCCTGGCTCGTCGACAAGCTCGCGCGATCACCGAGCTTCGAGGGCCGCCCGGATCGCCGCGCGGTGGAGGCCGCGCTGGACCGGGTCGCGGATCGCGTTCTGGCCCAGCGTGATTGGTCGGATGAGCAGCCGACCATGGCGATCCCGTCGGCCGCTCGGTAGCCGGCTCCAATCCGATTTCGCCGACATCCCAGGCCCGGGTCATGACGCGGGCGTACCATCACGCCATGAGCCGAATCGGAACATTTGCTGACGACGACGTCCACAGCTGGGCCACGAAGTCCCCTGACCTCGGCCGCGCGATCGCCAACTTCAGCCAGGCGGTCTACACCAAGAACCGGTTGCCGTTGCGCACCCGGGAGCTGGCTCGCGCAGTGATCGCCCACCACAACGAATGTGTCGTGTGCGTCAACACCCGCGACGCCGACGGACCCGCTGCAGGTGTCGACGAAGACCTGTACGACCACGCCATGGAATGGCGCACCTGGCCCGGGTACAGCGAACAGGAGCGCCTGGCGGCCGAATTCGCGCACCGGTTCGCCACCGAGCACGCCAAGCTGCGCGAGGACGAGGACTTCTGGACGCGGTGTAGCGAACACTTCTCCGAGGAGCTGCTTGCCGACCTGGCGCTGTCGTGCGCGCTCTGGGTGGGCATGGGACGGATGCTCCGGACTCTGGACATCGGCCAGGCCTGCAAGCTGACTCTGCCCAGCCGCGCTTAGTCACCTGACTTCGCGGGCACAAACGGCGCCACCGCCGTGTTGCGATACGTACGCGACGACTGGCATGGAGGGTGGAGCCGTGAAGATTCGCTTTGGCGTCGGCCTGGGTGCAGATACCGCTCCCGATCAACTGGCCGCCATCGTCGATCATCTCGAGGCCAATGGGGTGGACTCGCTGTGGTTTTCCGAACTGGTGTACTCCCCGGCAGTCGATCCGGTGGTGGGCATGGCCTACGCACTGGCCCGGTCGACCCGGTTGAAGGTGGGCACATCGGTGGCCGTGCTTCCGGGGCGGCACCCGGTGCTGGTGGCAAAACAGTTGGCGTCCTTGGCGGCCGTCGCACCCAAGCGTGTCCTTCCCGTCTTCGGTCTGCGCTCGGCGATACCGGCCGAACGCGAGGTGTTCGTGGTGCCCGACGGCGAGCGCGCCGCGGTGTTCGACGAGTCACTGCGGCTGCTGCGTGCGGTGCTGGTTGAGCAGTCGGCGACATTTACCGGCCGGTATTTCAGCGTCACCGATGCGGCCGTTGCACCGAAACCGTCGCCGCCGCTTGACATCTGGGTGGGCGGCTCGGCGGCTGCGGCGTTTCGGCGCATCGGCGCGCTGGGCGACGGCTGGCTGGGCAGCTTCCTGACCCCGGCGGAGGCCCGGGCCGGGCGCGAAGCGATCGAGCGGGCCGCCGCACGCGCCGGTCGCAGCATCGAGCCCGACCACTTCGGCATCTCGTTGGCGGTCGCGGACGGCGAACTGCCCGCGGAGTTGATCTCGGCGGTGCGTGGGCGTCGACCGGACCGTGACCCCGGCGAGCTGATCGCCGCCGGCTGGGACCAGCTGCACCGACAACTCGACGCCTACATCGAGGCGGGCTTGACGAAATTCGTCATCCGGCCGGCGGGCAGAGCACCAACACATGACTTCCTCGATCGATTCGTCACCGAACTCGTCGAACGGCAGAACTGATCGGTTCGGGTGACGCCGTTTGCCGCACCGGGGCAACTCGAGGTTGGAGAATGGCTGCCATGACCGGCACACCACTTGCCGCCGCGGCGATCGCCCAACTGGAGGCCGAAGGCGTCGACACCGTGATCGGCACCGTGGTCAATCCCGCCGGGCTCACGTTGGCCAAGACCGTCCCGATCCGGCGCACCAACACGTTCGCCGACCCCGGTCTCGGGGCCAGCCCGTCCTGGCACGCTTTTGCCATCGATCAGACGGGAATCGCCTTCACCCCCGATGTGGGCGTGGTGGGGGACCAACGCCTTCGTATCGATCTGTCCGCGCTGCGCATCGCCGGTGATGGGCTGGCGTGGGCGCCCGCGGCTTTTTTTGAACAGGACGGCACTGCGGTGCCCACCTGCAGCCGGGGCACACTGCGGCGGATCGAGGCCGCGCTCGCCGAAGCCGACATCGAGGCAGCGATCGGGCACGAAATCGAATTTCTTCTGGTCGGCCCGGACGGCGGCCGGCTGGCGTCGACGTTGTGGGCGCAGTACGGCCTGGCCGGCGTGCTGGAGCACGAAGCTTTCATTCGTGATGTGATCGGGTCGGCGTCGGGGGCCGGGATTTCGATCGAACAGTTCCACCCGGAGTACGGCGCCAACCAGTTCGAGATCTCGCTGTCGCCGCAGCCGCCGGTAGCCGCCGCCGATCAGCTGGTACTGATGCGGCTCATCATCGGCCGCACGGCGCGTCGGCACGGGCTGCGCATCAGCTTGTCGCCCGCACCCTTCGCCGACGGCGTCGGATCCGGAGCTCACCAACACTTTTCGTTGACGATGCCGGACGGTGCGCTGTTCTCCGATGGCGCCGGAACCCAGGGCATGACGGCGGCCGGGGAGAGCGCGGTAGCGGGCGTGGTTCGCGGGTTACCCGAAGCACAGGGCGTACTGTGCGGGTCGATCGTTTCGGGCTTGCGGATGCGGCCCGGCAACTGGGCGGGTGCGTATGCATGCTGGGGGACCGAAAATCGGGAGGCGGCAGTGCGATTCGTCACCGGCGGCCCCGGAAGTCCGGACGGGGGCAACGTGGAGGTGAAGATCGTCGACCCGTCGGCGAACCCGTACCTGGCATCGGCCGCCATCCTCGGACTGGCCCTGGACGGGATCAAGTGCCAGGCAACGCTGCCGCCGGAGGTCACGGTCGACCCGCAGGCCCTGTCCGACTCCGCCCGCGAACGAGACGGTATCGTGCGCCTGACCGATTCACAAGCTGAAGCCCTTGCCGCGCTTGATGATTCAGAGGCGATGCGCCGGATCCTGGGCGATCCCGCGGTCGACATGGTGGTCGCGGTACGCCGCATGGAGCAGGAGCGCTACGGCGACCTGGCGCCCGAGCAACTGGCCGACAGATTTCGCATGGCCTGGAGTCTGTGACAGATATGGTCGCCGACACCCGCGAGCTGACCCAGCATATCGGCGACGCGGCGCTGATCGATCAGCATGTTCACGGGTGCTGGCTGGCGCCCATCGACCGGTATCGATTCGAGAACGCGCTCAATGAGGCCAACAGCGAACCCATCACTCATTCTGGTTTCGACTCACAACTCGGGTTCGCGGTGCGCGCTCACTGCGCTCCTGTCCTAGGCTTGCCCAAACACGCCGACCCGCAGACCTATTGGGAGCGTCGTAGCCAATTCAACGAGGATGAACTTGCGAGGCGGTTTTTGATGGCCGCCGGTGTGAGCGACTGGCTGGTGGACACCGGGATCGGCGGCGATGGCGTTGCCGGGGTCCCGGACATGGCTCGGCTATCCGGCGGTCATGTGCGTGAGGTCGTTCGTCTCGAAGAGGTGGCCGAACAGGCGGCGCAAGCGCCGGGTGACTACGCGACGAGCTTCGAGGAGATCCTGCATCGGCGCGCAGCCGACGCGGCCGCAACGAAATCGATTCTGGCGTATCGGGGCGGGTTCCATGGTGATCTGAGCGAGCCGTCGACAAGGGAGGTCGCCGAGGCGGCGAGCCGGTGGCGCGAGCGCGGCGGTACCCGGCTGCAGGACCGGGTCCTGCTGCGGTTCGGGTTGCACCAGGCTCTGCGGCTGGGCAAGCCTCTGCAATTTCACGTGGGATTCGGCGACCGTGACTGTGATCTGCATAAGGCCAATCCGCTGTTGCTCCTTGAGTTTCTGCGGCGAACCGAAGACGTGCCGATCGTGCTGTTGCACTGCTATCCCTACGAGCGGGAGGCCGGATATCTCGCGCAGGCGTTCAACAACGTCTATCTCGACGGCGGGTTGAGCGTGAACCATCTTGGGGCGCGGTCGCCGGCGTTCCTTGCACGCCTGATGGAGATGGCGCCATTCGCCAAGATCCTTTATTCCTCCGATGGATTCGGCCCAGCGGAACTGCATTTTCTCGGTGCGGACCTGTGGCGCAGGGGTATTGACCGTGTGCTAAGCGAATTCGTGCACCGCGGTGAATGGAGTGAGGCCGACGCCATCAGGGTTGTCGACCTCATCGCCCGCGAGAACGCCGCGCGTATCTACCGCGTTTGACCCCGGGTGAGGCCGGGGTATACCTCCGTCCATGGCGACCGCGAGGGACGTCTTGGAATGGGCCCGGGACAAGGTGGTGTCGTGGGTGCCCAAAGCCGATCTTGACCAGCGCGATCCCGACTACATCCGCGACCAATTGCCGGGAACCTGGTTGCTGGCGTCATTTTATTTCAGGGCGGACGTCCGGGGTCTTTCCCGCATCCCCGACGAGGGCCCGGTGTTGCTGGTGGGCAACCACAGCGGCGGCAATGTGCCGCCCGACACCTTCGTGTTCACGCTCGCCTTCTGCTCGTATTTCGGCGTCGAGCGGCCCTTCTACCAGTTGGCCCACAACCTCGTCGTCTCAGCGCCGCCGCTTGGCTGGTTGCGCAAATTCGGCACCGTCGCCGCCAATCCCGAAAACGCCAAGCTCGCACTGGATTCCGGCGCTGCGCTGCTGGTCTATCCCGGGGGCGACTACGAGGTGTTCCGGCCCTCGTGGGAACGGCACAAGGTCGACTTCGGCGGGCGCATGGGCTACGTGAAGCTGGCCCGCGAGGCCGGGGTGCCGATCGTCCCCGTCGCCAGCATCGGTGGGCAGGAAAGCGCGTTGTTCCTCAATCGTGGGCAGTGGCTGGCCAAACTGCTCATGGCCGACAAAATGCTTCGGCTCAAGAGCATCCCGATATCGCTGGCGCTGCCCTGGGGCCTCAACATCAGCGACCTGGCGGGCCACCTGCCGCTGCCCACCAAAATCGTCATCGAGGTTCAAGACCCGATCGAGGTCGAGGGCGACGATCAAGCCGTGCACGACAAGGTGATGGCCAGCCTGCAGGGCGGCGTGGACCGACTGGCCGCCGAACGACGATTCCCGGTGATCGGCTGATGCGCGTCGAACGCTGTTGCGTCATCAACGCCGACCGTTCGGCCGTATGGAAAATCGTCAGCGATCCGGACGGCTACCCGGCGTTCATGACGAACCTGGAGCGATGGGAGTCGGCGAACGACCAGCCGCCCGGCGCCGGTGCGCGCTACACCGTTCACTGGAAGATCGGCTCGGTACCCGTTGGCGGTTTGATCGAGGTGGTCGAGTTCGATGAGGGCCGCGACCTCGCCTGGGTGGGTATCACCGGGGTAACGCTGCGCGGGCGGATGCGGTTGCGCGACGCGGGCGAGGGCTGCACAAAGGTGACGTTCCGGCTGTCCTATCAGGCGCCCGGTGGACTGCTCGGGTACGTCGCCGACCGGATCGCCGTGCGCCAAGTGGGACGCACCCTCGCCGAAACATTGAAACGCCTCCGGAGGTTGGCCGAGTCGTAACCGAACGATGCGCGGACCATCCTGCTGCGTGCCAGGGGAGTGATCGCCACGCTCCCGCCCCGCATGCAAAGCGCTGCCGCCGACCGTAGTGACCGAGTAGCGTCGAGCGCGCACGGCGGGTGAAGGAGCGCAAATGGATCTGCATCTGTCGGGAAAGATTGCCGTCGTCACCGGGGCCAGCAAGGGGATCGGTTTCGCGGTCACCAAGGCCCTCGTCGACGCGGGCGCGCATGTGGTGGCCGGGTCACGGACGCCCGGTAAGCAGCTGCCCCTGCTTGAAGAGAGCGGGCAGGTGTCGTATGTGTCCGTAGACCTCACCCAGCCGGGTGCCGCCGAAGACTTGATCGCGGCGGCAGCCCGCCGCGGCGGGATCGACGTGTTGATCAACAACGTCGGTGGTGCCACGGTTCGCCCGGGCGGACTCGCCGGCATTTCCGACGAGCAGTGGCGGGCGTCCTGGGATCTGAACCTGATGGGCGTCGTGCGACCGACCCGCGCGGCGCTGCCCGAGATCGACCGGCGCGGGGGCGGTTCCATCGTCATCGTCAGCTCGATTAGCGCCTACGCTCCGGGCCCGAACACCTACGACTACTGCGCCGCGAAGGCAGCCGTCGCCAACTTTGCCAAAGCGTTGTCAAAAGAGCTGGCGCCGAAGAACATTCGCGTAAATTCGGTCAGTCCGGGCGCGGTGCTGACCGAGAAGTGGACGGAGCGGGGCGGGATGGCCGACGGGTTCGCCGCGGCTAAAGGTCAGACGGCCGACGAGGTCAGGGCGGAGCTCGCAAGCACCGCGCCGACCGGACGGTTCACCACTGCGGAAGAAGTCGCTGACCTCGTCGTGTTCGTGGCCAGTGACCGCGCCGGAAATGTCACCGGATCCGACTACCGCATCGACGGCGGATACGTCTCCACCATCTGAATGTGGACGGTCTCGAGGCGTCGCGCGCCCAAATTCCACAAAACACGAGACACCCTGCGACCTCCCGGAATAGCCTCGATCTAGGTTGGGCTCACCCCTCTGGTCCTACCTGCAGGGCGGCCCACCGGGGGCTGCGACACAAAAAGGAATCGTCATGACCACGACCGACCACCTCGACCGCACCGCTGAGCCCGCACTGAAAAAATTGGCCGCCGCAGCCGTTCTCGCCGCCGGGTTCGGAATGGCCGTCATGGGGTTGACCGCGGGCATGGCCAGTGCAGACCCGCCACCGCCCAACACCCCTCGCCCCAACCCAGCTGCGCCCCAAAATCCGCACTCGGAATCAGGCCTCTGTAACCAACCCGTGGTGCCGCGTGGCGCGCCGTCGCCGCCCCCTGGGTACTGCGGGTAAGGGCCGGCGAATGAACTGGACGACGTTGGTGGGCAACGCGCTCGTGCCTCTTGCGTCGGTGATCTCGAGCGCCGCCGTCGCTATCTGGACGAAGCGCATCGACGCCAGGAACAAGGAGGCAGACCGCCGCCACGAACGTATCCTCGACTTCGAGAAGCGGGCGGCCGACGACAAAAAGGCCGTGTTGAAGTCGCTGATCTCCGCGACCATCTACGTCAAACGCGCGGCCCAATACGAGGGGACCGGCACCCCAGAGGAGATCGCCAGCCAGCGACGCGCCGAGGCCATCCGTGAGCTCTACGACTTCCGCATGCGTCTGGGCCTCGACGATGGGGTAGCCGAGCTCATGGTCTATGCCGCGCCACTGGTGCGCGACATGGTGAATCGCCTACTCGACGAGTGGGATCGTCAGTTCCGCGAGCATGGCTACTCGCTCACCCAATTAGATTCGTGCAAAAGACAATTGGCGCAGACCACGGCGTGTCCGGCCCCCCAGGAGGACGTGACCGTGTACTACGAGGGCGAACTCAAATGGTCCGAGCTAAGGAAGGTGGAGACGGTCTGGCTGGACAGGCTCGGCAGCGAATCGGACCTGGATCTCGACGCACTGGTAGATCTATGCGACCGCACCCTGGAGGCCGCGCACAAGGACTTGCGCGGGGGATACGGACTCGAGTACTGACTGAGTCAGACCAGCTCCGAAGCGTCGAACACCCAACTGGTGTCTCCAGTGGCCAAACCCTCGAAGTGGTTTGGGGGAGCGAAAGCCACCAGGCTGTTGAAGTCCCAATAATCTTTCCACACAGTCACTTTGCCGTCGACCACTTTGTGGACCGTCACAAACCGCAGCACACCTTGTTCGCCGGTGGCGAATGTCCATGTCTCGGAGTGCTCGTAGAGAACGTCGGAACCGTTGGACACCAGCACGCCCGTGTGGTTCTCATAGCCGGCCAACTGCTCGAGACCGATTTTGAGGCGCTTGACGATGTCCTCCGGACCACAGGCCGCCAATGCCGGGACCGGCATGTCGACATAGAGGCAGTCGTCGGAGAGGAAGGTCTTGATCGCTTCCCAATCACGCCGCGAAAGGGCTTGCCACAGCCCACGTACGACCTCGTCGACCCCGACCGTAGACACCTCTGTCATAGCGGCAAATAAACCCCGTCGCCGCCCCGCTGTCAATAAATAGGGTCATACTCGCGCACGTGCGGCCCCAGGGTGACCGGCAACGAAGACCATCCCCGCAGCACGCGGGTTTCGCGCCTGCTTCCGGCGCCCGCCGCCCGCACCTCGGGGAAGCGGTCGAAAAATGTCCGCAGTCCGACTTCGCCCTCGGCGCGGGCCAAGGCCGCACCCAGGCAGAAGTGCCGGCCGCCGGAGAAGGCGAGATGCCTTCCGGCGTTTTCCCTTTCGATGTCGAAGCGGTGCGGGTCGGGGAACACTGATGGATCCCGGTTGGCGGCGGCCAGATACACCAGCACCAAGTCGCCTCGTTGCAGCCGCCGCCCGCCATCTCGACATCGTTGAGCGCCATCCGCGCGGTCAGCTGCACCGGTGATTCCAGCCGCAGAATCTCCTCGACGGCGTTGGGCCACAGTTCAGGGCGTCGGCGCAGGGCGTCCAGATGCTCCGGTGCGTCCAGCAGCATGCGAATCCCGTTGCCGAGCAGGTTGACCGTGGTCTCGAACCCGGCGGCCAACACCAGTCCGGCGATCGCCTGTAGTTCCTTCTCGTCGAGATAGGTTTCGGCGGAACCGCTTTCGGCGGTCTGGATCAGCTGGCTCATCAGATTGTCGCTGGGGTACAGGCGCAACTGCTGCAGGTGCTCGGCGAGCCATGCGCTGAAGCCGGCAATCCCGCGCTGCACGCTGCGGTACTGCCGCCACGGCAGTCCGATGTCAAGACTCGGTGCGGCCAGTTCGCCGAATTCCAGGACGCGCGACCGCTCGGACTCAGGCACGCCGAGGATGTCGCTGATGATCGACACCGGAAGTTGCGAGCAGTACCGTCCGACGATGTCCACGACACCCGACTCGCCGGCCAGCCGATCCAACAGTTCGGCGGCGGTCTGCTCGACGCGATCTCGCAGCGCGGCAACCGCCCTGGGGGTGAACACCGCCGACACGGTTTTGCGGTAACGAGTGTGGTCGGGCGGCTCGACGGCCAGCAGCGATGGTGCACGCAATGGATGCAGCAGGTCGTCGCGGGTGCGGCGCTCCAGCCATCGCAATGGCGTCGGCAGATTCGATCCGAAGATCAACACGCGGAAATCGTCGGACCGCAGCAGCTCGTGGGCGAGTGCGTGATCGGCCGTCAAATAGGCGACGCGGCCCTTCACCAGCTTGCCCTGGGCGCGGACTTCGTCGTAGTAGCGCACCGGGTCGGCGGCCACCGCCGGATCGGCAATCAGCCTGGCCTGCACGTCGCCCCGCCGGGCCCCGAGCGTCGCGGCGCCCCGGATGAAGCCGTGCATCGCGAACCAGTGCAACCGTTCCTTCACTGGCCCCTCCCTCGATCAGGTGTCGTTTTCGAGCCTAGGCTCCGATCACCTCGGCAGTCAGCACTCGCGCGACGATTTTGAAGTCGGTGGTCACCACTTTGTTGGGGTTGCTGCTGTTGATGCCGTAGGCGCTACCCGTGATGGTGTACGCGTCGTTGTTGAGATCGACGCGCGCGTCTCCCACCCCGCCTTGCCAGAAGCTGCCGCTGAATCCGTCGACATTGCGAATCTTGACCCACTGCGGCATCACCCGGTATCCGCTGAGCAGCACCACCGCTTCGACTTCGCCATCGCGGTCGGGGATGTTGATGGTCCGATACATCTGGTCTTGCCGGCACGCGGCGGGACGCGTCGTGTGCGTGGCACCGTCGATGGTCAGTCGGGCGGCCCGACGAGGCGTCGTCTGCGCCGCGCTACAGCCCGCGACGCCGACGACGATAGCCGCCAGGGCCAAAGCAACTGTGAGCAACCGGTTTTGCACCAGCCGACCTCCTTACTGCCGCTTCGGCATCAGCGCGGGCAGGGACTTGACGATGCTGCGTCGCACGAACTCCGGACTCAGGCCCTTGAACAAGTCGATCAAGCGAATGCTCTTGGGTACATACCAATGCAACCGCTTCGGGTGGTGGTAGGCCTGCCACGCCGTCTCGGCCACGCTACTCGCCGGCATCAACCGGAGCATGCCCTTCTTGGGCGCGGTGGCGCGCAGTTGCTCAGCCGTCATCGGCGCGCCACCGTCGTTGGAGTGGTTGGGCGTCGTGGTGAGGATGGCGGTGTCGATCAGGCCGGGGAGCACGTCGGCGACGCGCACCCCGTGCCGCTGCCACTCCACACTCAGCGCCTCGGTCAGACCTTTGACCGCATGCTTGGTCGACGAGTAGACCGCCAGGCGGGGCATGCCGTAGGTCCCCGAGGACGATGACGTCGAGAACATCAGACTGCCGGGGGTTTCTTGAGGTAGGGCAGCGAAGCGTAGGCGCCGGTCAGCACCGCCTTGAAATTCACGTCGACGACGCGCATCGCGGCGTCATAGGGCACGTCCTCGAACCAGCCGGATTCGCCGATGCCGGCGTTGTTCCACATCATGTCGAGCCCGCCACCGCTGTTGCCGGCGCAGAACTCGGCCAGGGCGCCTTCGAGGGCCGCCCTGTCCGTCACATCGACAGCGCGGGTCCACAGCCGATCGCCACCGAGTTCCTCGCTCAGCGTCGCCAACCCGCCCTCGTTGCGGTCGACCGCGCCGACGCGCCAACCCTTGGCATGGAACAGCTTTGCCCCCTCGCGACCCATGCCGCTGCCCGCGCCGGTGATGAAGACGCGATTTCACGTGCGTCAGCCCGCCTCGACCACGTCTTTGATGCGGTTCAGCGTCTTGGTCATGTCGCGGATGTTGCGGCGTTTGCGCAGGAAGCCGCCGAACAGCCAGTACACGCCGAGCCACGGCGCCGGGTTGAGCCGAAACGACTCGGTGACGTCGGTCCCGGCGCCGCTGGGCGCCAAGCGGTAATGCCAGTTGTTGACCGCCCTGTCACCGAGCAGGACCGTAAAGCCGAATTCGCGGCCCGGTTCGCATGCGGTCACCTTGCACGTCGTCCAATACACCGGCCCTATCTCATTGCGCTTGACGTGACCGCGGAATTTCGCACCGAGGGCCGGGCCGGTCGCATCGCCCAGCCACTCGGCTTCAAAAACTTCGGGGGAAAATCTTCCGGTGTTACGGACGTCTGCGATGAGATCCCAGATCTTGGCCGCAGGCGCCGCCATATGAACAGTCGCCGAACCTTCCATGGGCTGATCCAAACACAGCTAGGCGCTGGGGCATAGAGCGCAGGTGCGTTTCATCTTTGCGGGACGGTCGCCTGGATCAAGCCGTTGATGATCTGCTTGATGCCCTGAGCCGGGTGCGAGTACCAACCGATCGGCAGACCGGAGTTGGCGCCGCACTTCGGCCATGGCTCCACGCCCTCTTCGGCGAAAACCCGGTTGGCCACGGCGATTTGCTGCTCCCTGGAGGCTGCCGCGGGGTTGCCGACGCCCCCGTAGCGGGCCCAGGTGCCCGGCTTGAATTGCAGCCCACCGTATTCGCCGTTGCCGGTGTTGGCCTGCCAGTTGCCACCGGATTCGCATTGCGCGATCGCATCCCAGTTGGGGGTTGTGGGCGGCGTCCGCCACACCCGTGGGCGAAGTCATCGACGCTGCAACGACCCCGCCGACCACTACGGACTTGACGAGAGGCTTGCAGAGATTTTTCATGTCCAGCATTTCGGCGCGTGTGGCCAAAGCGTTACCTATTCGAAAATGGCCCGAGATACGCCATCTATCTGCGGAAATCGCCTTATCGGCAGGCCGAATGGGACCGTTAGAAATTGGTGAGGAATAATTAAGTTATTGCTGGCAGTATGACTGCGTCGCTGATGACAAGGCCTGTCGGTAGAGATCGTCGAGCTGATGCGCCTGGATGACGCCGCTCCGCGCGGCGTCGAGTTGCGCCGCACATTGCGGGGAGCGCAGCAGGCCCCAGTTGGCCGAGATCTCAGTCAGCATCGTCTGGTTGAGTGCGTCGATCGCTGACCGCGAGGACGACAGGTCCGGCGCATCGGCCGGAGCGCTTCCTGCGTTGAGCTTCCAGTCCGCGAACCGGCTGTATTCGATGGCCTCAGTGGCGCTGATCTGGTCACCGAAAACCCGGGTGACGTAGTCGCGGTCGATGTGTTCGGCGACGGCCTCGTCGCCCAGCCTGGCCAGCTCCTGCTGGACCCGGGCCGGGTCTTCGATGGCGCCATGCGTGTTCCACTTGTAGGCAGCGACCGGGTCGGCGATGTGCAGCCGTTGCGCGGCGGCGTCGACCAAAGGCGCCAGCGGAGTCGCGGTGTCGGCCCGGGCCGGCGCCATCAGCATCGCCAGACTCGCGACAATGACTCCACAGCGTGCGGCGATGGTTCGGCGGCGCGGATGGACGCTGCTGGGCATGATGACAATTCTGGCGTCGATCGTGGCCTCGCGTTGCCCAAGACCCTCTGACGCTGACACGCGTTCTGCGCCCTAACGCACTCCTGCGCCTGACGGAGTCGTCAGGCGCAGGAGTGACGTTGCGTGCGAGGCGGTTATCCGCCGCCGCCGGGGGTAGCGCCCAGAGCTGCCCTGCAAGTCGGGCTTCATGGCGTTGAGCTGAGCTCCCCAGTACTCCCAGCTGTGCGTTCCGTTGGCGTTGAAGTTGAACACGGCGTTGTGGCCACCGGCGGCGTTGTAGGCGTCCTGGAACTTCAGGTTGCTGCTGCGCACGAAGTTCTCCAGGAACTCGGCCGGCATGTTGGCCCCACCCAGCTCGGACGGCGTGCCGTTACCGCAGTAGACCCAGAGGCGGGTGTTGTTGGCGACCAGCTTCGCGACCTGGATGGTCGGGTCGTTGCGCTGCCACGCCGGGTCGCTCGACGGCCCCCACATGTCGTCGGCCTTGTAACCGCCGGCGTCACCCATCGCCAGACCGATCAGGGTCGGGCCCCATGCCCTGGGACGGGTCCATCAGGGCCGACAGCGAGCCGGCGTAGATGAACTGCGCGGGGTGGTAGGCGGCCAGGATCATCGCCGAGGAGCCGGCCATCGAGATGCCGACCGCGGCGCTGCCGTTGGACTTGACGCTCTTGTTGGACGCCAGGTACCGCGGGCAGTTCGCTGGTCAGGAAGGTCTCCCACTTGTACGTCGAGCAGCCGGCCTTACCGCAGGCCGGGCTGTACCAGTCGGCTGTAGAAGCTGGACTGCCCACCGACCGGCATGACGATCGACAGGCCCGACTTGTAGTACCACTCGAACGCCGGGGTGTTGATGTCCCAGCCGTTGTAGTCGTCCTGGGCCCGCAAACCGTCCAGCAGATACACCGCGGGAGAGCCGTTGCCGCCGCTTTGGAACTGGACCTTGATGTTGCGGCCCATGGCGGCGGACGGCACCTGCAGGTACTCGACGGGCAGTCCCGGACGCGAAAATGCATTCGCGGTCGCCGCGCCGCCGGCAAGGCCGATCAGGCCCGGCAGCGTGACTGCCGCCGCCGCACCGACCAAAAGCCGGCGCCCCCAGGCCCGGGCCTTCTCGCTGAGATCTGTCATACCTGCCCCTTGTCGGATGTGGTCAGTGTGATTGTGGTCTCACCGGAATTTACCGTGTGAGTCCATCAAATGTCGATTGGGACGCGAACGCGTCGCGTTTGGCATCCTTTTCCACTGCACAATTGAGCCACCCGGCGCGACCGGGCGGCGACAGGTCGCAAGTGCCCACTCAGCGGCGGTTAAAACCATCTGGTGAGGAAAACGCCAGGTAGCAGCGTCGTTCCGGTGCGGGACGTTCGCGGGCGGTTTCAGGGACTCCGTTGAGAAATCGCTCCAAATGCAGCCCCGAACTGATTTTCGCGGGACCGCCACCGCACGGTTACCCACGGCGTGTTTTGGCGGGTTTGACGGCACCATCGGCGCGCGGCGGCGCATGCGCACTTATTTACGTCGCAGAAACGAACGGTGGTTTCGGCGGCGGACGCAATACCGCGTGGACCGACCTTCGCCTTCGGGCACTTCGGGCGCCGCCCGGCCGGCGCAACAGCCGAACTCAGCCGGCAGCGCCGGCCCCGTTTTCCGGCGCCGCCCTTTCTATCCGGCGATTCCCAGGGCGATGCCTGACCGGGGCAGCCGGACTTGTGCCGACCGCGTAGGCTCTCTCGAAGCAAGCCGATGAAGACCACGCTATCCCGGGTCTGTTCCGGCTCTCACGAATCACCGCACCTGCGGCTTCATGGTGCGCGTCGATATGGCTGAGGGCGTCGGGCGCGGGGCCGATTGGGGCATAGATTTGGACACGGTTCTTGGCCTATCAGTGACGCCGACCGCCGTTGGTTGGGTCCTCGCCGAAGGACACGGCGCAGACGGCACCATCCTGGACCACCAGGAGCTGGCGTTGCGCGACGGGCCACGGTGTGCGTGCGGCGGGTGCCGCAGAGCAAGTAGTGGACGAGGTGCTACGGGTCGACGCGGCGGCGGCTGCGAGTGATCACCGCCTGCGTGTCATTGGAGTGACCTGGAACGACGACGCGTCCGCTCAGGCCGCGCTGATTTTGGAGGCGTTGACCGACGCGGGATTCGAGAACGTGGTGCCGATCCGGTTTCTCGAGGCCGTCGAGACGTTGGCTCAGGCCATCGCGCCCGTCATCGGTTACGAGCAGACGGCGGTCTGCATCCTCGACCATGACTGGACGACGGTGGTCATGGTCGACACGCACGGCGGGGAGACCCAGACGGCGACCAAGCACGTGCGCGGCGGCTTCGACGGTCTGACCTCTTGGCTGACCGGCATGTTCGAGCGCAACGGATGGCAGCCGGGCGGCGTCGTCGTGGTCGGCGCTCACGAGCGACATCGACGGTCTTACCTGGCAACTCGAAAAGACGCTGCCGGTACCGGTTTTCGTTCAATCGATGGCGCAGGTGACCGTCGCGCGCGGCGCGGCGCTGTCCGCGGCCCGCAGCACGGAATTCACCGACGAGCAGTTGGTGGAGCAGATCGGCGAATCCGTTCCGGCACCCACACAGAGGCGGCAGTTGTCGTACGCCGGAGCCGTGACCGCGTTGGCGGCCGGCGCCGTCACCTTCGTCGGCTCGGTATCACTTGCGGTGGGGATCCACCTCGGACCGGCCGGCACGTCCGCCGCGCCGAAGCACGCTATGCAGCCGCCCACACCCCAGATCGCCGAGGCCGTCACGGCCGTCGCGCCGCTTCCCGCAGCCCCGCAGACCAACCCGCCGGCCCCGCAGGCCGATGCCGGCTGCCGGCGAACCGGCGCCGGAACCGAGCGCTCCGGAAGGGCAACCGGGCGCTGGTGGCGGACGACAGTCCGACGCCGGTAGCCGACAGCCCTACTTGACCCGGGTCCTCGAACACATCCCAGGTGACACCGGGGATACGGCGGTTGACTCGGCCCCGCGTGCGACGACTGACCCACAACCCTGATTTCGTCGGCGTCATCGGCCTGCGCGCTCAAATTCCTTGGGCGCGAACCGCGGAGAAAGACAGCGACACGTCGTCCGCGACTTGGACCGAGCCCATCAGCAGCGAGTACGGCTTGATGCCGTACTCGGACTGACGAATGGTGGATTCGACTGACATCCGCCACGAGTCCCCGAGATCTTCTGTGCGCACCTCGACAACGTGATCCCGGGACGCTCCGCGGATTTCGAGCGTGCCGGCCAGCCGATACCCGTCGCCGAAGTCTTCGATGGCGTCTGCGGTGTAGCGGATCTCGGGGAATCGACTGGCAGACAACGACTTCAGGGCGTTGGACCGCACCAGCGCCTTCTCGGCTCCGGATAGCCCTTTGACACCGCCGTCACCGCGCACCACGTCGAACGAATCGGTCTCGACCGTAAGCTGCGCGCCGACTGGTTGAGAGTCGGCCCAGCTCACGGTGGCGCGCCAGCGGGTCATCGCGATGGTCAGACGATGGCCCATTCGCGCCGCCCGGCCCGTAACACCGGTATAAAGCAGCAATTCACCGTCATGCGGGCCGATCGTCCACACCGCGCCTTCGCCGGAAACCACGGATTGACTGTGTCACATGGTCAAAACGGTGCGGTAATGCGCTTGGCCATTCTCCAGCGCCGCGTATCCCTCTGCGGCCTGCGACAGCGGCAGTTCCTCAATCCATGCCCGCACGCCGGTCAAGACCGCGAAATGCATTGTGTCTTCGACATCCTTCGCCGTCCCGGAGGGGTGGCCGACGATGCTGATGCCCGGGGTTATCAGCTGCACCGGACTGATCGGCAGCGGTTCGGGGGTGACCCCGATGGTGACCAGCTCTCCTTGCGGCAGGATGCCGCCGACCGTAGCGGCCATGGCCTGTGAATTGCCCGCCGTGGCCAGGACGACGGTCGCGCCACCCAAGTCCTGCAGCGCCTCGGCCGGGTCGTTGGCCGTGGAGTCGATGTAGTGGTGGGCGCCCAGTTTTCGGGCATCGTCGGCTTTGCCGGTTCCGCGGTTGATCGCGATCGTCTCGAAACCCATCGCCCGCGCGAACTGGACTCCGAGGTGGCCAAGGCCGCCGACCCCGAGTATCGCCACCCGATCGCCGGGCAGCGCCTTGGTGTGCCGCAAGGCGTTATAAGTGGTCACACCCGCACAACCCATCGGGGCAGCTTCGGCGTCGGAAAGCTCCGTCGGTATGCGGGCCAGCGCGCTAACCGGCACGGTCACCGACTCCGCGTATCCGCCGGGATACTGCCAACTCGGCACCTTGCCGTTCTCGCAATGAATGAAATGGCCCTTGCGGCATTGGTCACAGCGATAACAACATCCGCCGAACCAGCCGACCGCGACGCGATCACCGATCGCGAAATCCTGTACGCCATCGCCGATTTCGGCGATCTTGCCGGCGATCTCATGTCCTGGGGTCAGCGGCCACGACATACCGGGGAATCCGCCGTTGACGAAGTGCGCGTCGGTGCCGCAGATGCCGCACGCAGCGACCGTCAGCCGTACCTCGTCGCGACCCGGTGGTTTGGTTTCCGCGTCGACCAGCTCCAGAGCTGCACCTGCGGACGGGACATGGACGGCTCGATGAGTGGGCATGCCTTAGCTTGTCATCCCTGGCTCTGATGCGCGACAGGACATCCCTGAGCACCGTTGGTGTGGTAATCGACCTGCCAGTGCTTGATTCCGTTGAGCCAGCCCGACCGCAGCCGTTCGGGCTTGCCGACCGGTTCAAGGCCGGGCATCGCATCGGCGATCGCATTGAACATCAGGTCGATGGTCATGCGCGCCAGGTTGGCCCCGATGCAGTAGTGCGCGCCGGTGCCACCAAACCCCACGTGAGGGTTGGGATCACGCAGGATGTTGAAGGTGGACGGGTCGTCGAACACTTCCTCGTCGAAATTGGCTGAGCGGTAAACCATTACGACACGCTGGCCCTTTTTGATCTGAACGCCGGACAGCTCGTAGTCCTCCAGGGCGGTCCGCTGGAACGAGGTCACCGGGGTGGCCCACCGGACGATCTCGTCGGCCGTGGTGACGGGACGTTCGCGCTTGTACAGCTCCCACTGGTCGGGGAAGTCGGTGAAGGCCATCATGCCCTGGGTGATGGAGTTGCGGGTGGTCTCGTTGCCGGCGACCGCCAACAGCATGACGAACATGCCGAACTCGTCGTCGGACAGCTTGTGGCCGTCGACATCGGCCTCGATCAGCTTGGTCACGATATCGGGCCCGGGATTCTGCGCCCGGTCGGCGGCCATCTGCATTGCGTAAGTGATCAATTCGATCGAAGCACCCATGGGGTCGTTGCGGGCGAATTCGGGATCCTGGTCGCCCACCAGTTCGTTCGACCAGTGAAAGAGTTTCTTGCGGTCCTCCTGGGCCACGCCCAGCAGCCCGGCGATGGCTTGCAGCGGAAGCTCGCAGGACACCTGTTCGACGAAGTCGCCGGAACCCTCCGCGGCGGCGCCGGCGACGATCTGCCTGGCGCGCTCCGCGAGATCTTCGCGCAGCCGCTCGACTGCTCGCGGGGTAAAGCCCCGCGAGATGATCTTGCGCAGGTGGGTGTGCTGCGGGGCGTCCATATTGAGTAGGACGAACTTGCTCGTCTCGAGCTGCTCGCGGACCGTGCCCTCCTTATAACGCGGCAGCGCGGTGTTCTCCAGGCTGGAGAAGATGTCGCTGCGCAGCGAGACCTCTTTGACGTCCTTGTGCTTGGACACCACCCAGAATCCGCCGTCGGTGAATCCGCCCACCCCGATCGGCTGTTCGTTCCACCAGATCGGCGCGGTCCGGCGCAGTTCGGCCAGTTCTTCGACCGGCAGTCGCTCGGCGTGGATGTCGGGGTCGGTGAAGTCGAATCCGGGGGGCAGGTTAGGGACCGGCTTGGCAGTTGGCTCGACGGTTGGCATGGCCCGCTCCTTGATGACGAAGTGGTCTAGTCGTCCTTGTGCAAGGAAACCACTGCCGCACCTTGGTTGGGAAGCATTGAGGCGAGATCGCCGGAGGCGAATTGGAACGTGTTCTTTACCGCGGCTTTCGCGCGGGCAGCGGGTCTTTGCCGGCGATCGCGTTGGTAAGCCGGAATGGTCTTGTGGCCGCCGATCCGACAGATATGCTTTGGTGCAGGTCACCGGCGACGAACAGGTGGGGTAGGACATGATTCGGGAACTGCTCAGCGCGGCTTCGATAGCGGGTATCGCGGTCGGCTTGGCGCCTTGCGCGGCCGCCGGTTACGACGGCGACGTACCGGGGATGAACTATCAGGCCACGCTCGGGGCGCCGTGCGATAACTACGAGCGCTTCATCTTTGGGCGCGGCACCAGCGGCCAGGCCGAGGCCTGTCACTTCCCGCCCCCAAATCAGTTCCCGGCGGCGACCACCGGGTACTGGGTGATTTCCTACCCGCTCTACGGGGTCCAGCAGACCGGCGCGAAATGCCCGGGCTCGCAGGCCGCGGCGCAGACGCCGGACGGGCTTCCCATGTTGTGCCTGGGAGATCAGGGCTGGCAGCCCGGATGGTTCACCGGGGCAGGATTTTTCCCGCCCGCCGGATGATCGGTGCAGCCGTGAACCGTGGTCAGCCCGGCGAACTGTCGATGCCGCGCTGGCTGCGTTTCGTGCTGGCCTCAGACCGCGCCGGATCGGCCTGGTATATCGGCACGGGCTTTTTCTTCGCGCCGATGCTGGCCGTGCTGTCACCCTGGCCCACGGTCACCGCCGTCCTGTGGTGTGTCATCGCACTGGCCGGGCTTTGGCTGGGACTGCTGGGCATCGCGATGGCCGTCGGGTTGGCCCGGATATTGCGCTCTGGCGCCGAAATTCCCGACGATTACTGGCGCTCACTGGTGCATTACTAGGCCTCACCATCGCCTTGGCGCCCGCGAGAAATGGTGTTCGGCACCGTCTAGAGTCGTAGCAGCCGTCGTGCAACAAAAGGAGACTCGAGATGGCCTTCAATCCCAGGGATGCAGTCGACGCGGCGAGGGACATCGCGACCAACGCCGTCGAGAAAGCCTCCGACATCGTCGAACACGCCGGCGACATCATCCGCGGTGACCTCGCCGGCGGCGCCAGCGGCATCGTTCAGAATTCGATCGACATCGGCACCTACGCGCTGGACCGGACGAAGGAAGTGTTCACCGGCCGCGACGAAGTCGACGACGTCTAGGCGCGAGGCCCCCGCATTAAACGGAGGCGGCCTCGTTGAGCTCGTCGAGCCGGTTGGTGGCCTCGAGGTACTCCTGCACCCAGCGTTCGATGACCGTTGAGGTCTTCTCCACCTTGGTGAACTGCCCGACCACCTGACCGACGGGGTTGAATGCCACGTCGACGGATTCGTTGGGGTACCTGTTGGTGGCCCGTACGGCCATGCCGGACACCATGTACTGCAACGGCATTCCGAGCGGCTTCGGGTTGTCCGGCTGCTCCCACGCCTCGGTCCAGTCGTTGCGCAGCATGCGGGCCGGCTTACCGGTGAACGAGCGGCTGCGAACGGTGTCGCGGCTGCCGGCCTTGACGTAGGCCTGCTGCTGCACCGGGGTGTTCGAGGACTCCTCGACCATCAACCACTGCGATCCGGTCCACGCGCCCTGCGCGCCGAGCGCCAGGGCGGCCGCGATCTGCTCACCGCTGCCGATGCCACCCGCGGCCAGCACCGGAACCGGCGCGACCTCCTTGACGACCTGCGGCCACAGCACGATCGAGCCCACCTCGCCGCAGTGGCCGCCGGCCTCGCCGCCCTGGGCGATGATGATGTCGACGCCCGCGTCGGCGTGCTTACGAGCCTGCGAGGGGGAGCCACACAGCGCCGCGACCTTGAGCCCGGCGTCGTGGATGTGCTTGATCATCTCGGCCGGCGGGGTGCCCAGCGCGTTGGCGATCATCTTCACCTTCGGGTGCTTGAGCGCCACCTCGACCTGGGGCGTGGCCGTCGCCTCGGTCCAGCCCAGGAGTTGCAGGCTGTCACCGTCGCTGTCCTCGACCGGCACACCGTGGTCGGCGAGGATCTTCTTCCCGAAGTCGAGATGCTCCTGCGGCACCATCTTGCGCAGCGTCTCGGCCAGCTCCTCCGCGGACAGGTGGGAGTCCATGCCTTCGTACTTATTCGGGATCACGATGTCGACGCCGTACGGGTGGTCGCCGATGTTCTCGTCTATCCAGTTGAGTTCGATCTCCAGCTGCTCGGGCGTGAAGCCGACCGCTCCGAGCACGCCGAACCCCCCGGCCTTGCTGACCGCAACGACGACGTCGCGGCAGTGGGTGAAGGCGAAAATCGGGAACTCGATCCCGAGTTCATCGCAGATAGGGGTGTGCATTACAACTCCTGGGAGCTCGCCGAATTGGAACGTGTTCTAGTTTAGTACGTGGCTCACTGACGTGGCCAGTGGGCCCCGACCTGCGCCTCATTACTACGACCCGTCACCGCAGTCAGGGCGCGGTGCTGTTCACCACCCACATGATGAGAAAAACGACCATGCACGCGGCGCAGAGCAGATGGTCGCGGCACACGGATCGCGCCAGCCGTGACTGCTCGGGCAGACTGTCCGCGCGCTGCCCGAGCTGCACCGCATCGGGAACGGTGTGCGTCAACGCCAGCATGGTCGGGATTCCCGCAAGCGGGGCGGAGGCCACCAGTAGCCAGCCAGGGTCGTGTCCGCGCGCGGCCTGCGCCACCAACGTCACCAACAAAATGAGCATGACGAGCGCGATCAATCGGCCCATTGGCCGAGACGTTGTGGTCGCGCGGTGGTAGTACGCCGCGATGGAAGCGAGCACCGCCTCGGGCAGTTCGGTCGTCGCCTTCCGGTAGCGAAGGACTTGGACGTCGAAGATCAAGTCCATCCACAAGACGGCGAAAAGGAAGCCGCTGCAGGCCGTGAGCAACGAGGCCATGGCACTCACCCACCTCTGATAGGTAGCGGGCACCGTGCGGCAGCGCGGTAGCCGCTTGGACTCATTGTTCTCGGCGACGCAAGGGGCAGATATGCGGAAACGTCCCGCAGCAGCGGCCGCGGCGATAGCATCTGCTGACCGCGGTAGGTGCCTACCACGGTTTATCTTTCAGCAGAAAGAGGTGACCTGGATGGCAACAGCAATGGCCGACAGCGTTGCGTCCGCTCAACCGAGAACGCTGCCCCACCTTCTTCGGATGCTGGGCGTCAGCGACAAGCCCGTTAGCCAACAGTGGCAGCAGATCATGACGTGGCTCGAACACAACGAGGCCAGCCGTGAATTGTGGACCAGCTTTCTGGCGAACGGCTACGGGCTTCACCTCGAGCAGGGCATGCGGTCATTCAACCGTCCCGGCCCGCGCCGGCCTCTCGGAAAAATGTGCTGAACACACCTTGATTCACCGCCGGCGGACGCCCGATCAACGCCGGCACCGCGACCGGAACGTCCCACGGTTGTGCGCTGAGCACCCATAGCATCGAACGTCTTGATCCCATGCCGAGCCACCGGGTAGCGTAGTGCTGCCAATTACGAAACCATGCGTAGCGTAATTGGCCTCCAAACCGTCGAGAGGATCGGCTAGATGCGCAGCCCTTACGCCGGCGATCCCTTCACCACTTCAACACCCGAAATCGCCGCCGCGCTAGAGGATGTCAGCATTCCCACGCTGTTGCTCTCGCTCGTCCACATCACCGGCGACCCGCGGTTCATCCGCGACTTCAAGCAGATGGGCATCTTCCTCAACGAGGTCCAGGGGTTCATGTCGGAGGAGGACAAGGCACGGGCCCGCAGCGACGCCCTGTCAGTGATCACCGAGTATCGCGACCGCGGTTGCCCCGAAACTCAGCCACTGAGCCCCGAACTCATCAGGGAGATGATGGACTGGGCGGCGTGTGAGCGCGTACCCGACGACTACTTGCCGCTGGTCTCAGAAGAACTCGACCTCGACGGTGCCGACCCGCGGCGCCCCGCGCCATTACCCGCCGAGCGCACCGCCGAGCTTGCCGTCCTGGTCGTCGGATGCGGCGAATCCGGCATCCTGGCCGGGGTGCGCCTCAAGCAAGCCAACATCCCGTTCACCATCGTCGAGAAGAATGCGGGCCCCGGCGGAACATGGTGGGAGAACAGGTATCCGGGCGCACGGGTCGATGTAGCGAACCATTTCTATTGCTACAGTTTCGAACCCAACAACGACTGGACGCACTTTTTCGCCGAGCAGTATGAGCTGCAGGATTATTTCACCAAGGTCATCGACAAATACGGCCTGGCGCAGCACGTGCGCTGGCGGACCGAGGTTCTCGCGGCCGAGTGGAACGACGACGCCGGCATGTGGAGCGTTTCGCTGCGCTCGGCCGACGGCCAAATAACCACCGTGCACGCGCGTGCGGTCATCACCGCGGTGGGCCAGCTGAACCGTCCGAACATTCCTGCTTTCGTCGGCGCGGACACGTTCGGAGGACGGTCATTTCACTCGGCGGCCTGGGATCACTCGGTCGATGTGAGAGGCAAGCGCGTCGCGCTCGTCGGCGCCGGCGCCAGCGGTTTCCAAATCGCCCCGGCGATCGCCGACGACGTGGAGCACCTGACGGTGTTTCAGCGGACCGCGCAGTGGATGTTCCCCAACCCGATGTATCACGACGAGGTGGGCGACGGTGTCCGCTGGGCCATGCGCCATCTTCCCTTCTACGGCAGGTGGTATCGCTTTCTGGTGCTGTGGCCGGGCTCGGACAAAGGCCTGGACGCCGCAGAGGGCGACCCCGGCTACACGGACCAGGAGCACGCCGTCAGCGATATCAACGCCGCCGCTTACATGATGTTCTCCCAATGGATCTCCAGTCAGGTCGGCGAGGATTCCGAGTTGCTGGCCAAGGTGATGCCTGACTATCCCGCGTGCGGCAAACGCACGTTGCAGGACAACGGAAGTTGGCTGCGTACGCTGCAGCGCGACAATGTCGAATTGGTGCGCACGCCCATCGAGAAGATCACGCCGCGCGGCATCGTCACCGATGACGGCGTGACGCATGCCGTCGATATCATCGTGTACGCCACCGGTTTTCGGCACACCGACGTGCTCTGGCCCCTGAAGGTCACCGGCCGAAACGGAACCGACCTGCATGAGATGTGGGGGAGCAGACCCTACGCCTACCTCGGTATCACCGTCCCTGAGTTCCCGAACTTCTTCATCGTTTACGGTCCGGGTACTCACCTGGCCCACGGGGGCAGCCTCATCTTCCAGTCGGAACTACAGATGCGCTACGTCGACCAGTGCCTGGCGCGCCTGGCCGAAACCGGCGTGCATTCCGTGGAGCCGAAACCCGAGGCCGCCACCGATTGGCACCGGCGGACGCAGACCCAGATCAAGAAGATGGTCTGGTCGCATCCGGCGGTGAAGCACTCGTATTTCAAGAACGCCGATGGGGAGATCCACACCGTGAGCCCGTGGCGCCTCAACGAGTACTGGTCGGCCGTGCGCGAGCCTGATTGGTCACAATTTTGCGTGCGAACGAAAGATACTGCGCGACAGAGAAAGTGAGCACGTCTATATGCGCACCGTTGTCGTCGATGGGCCCCGCAGCATCCGGGTCGACACCCGCCCCGATCCGGCACTTCCCGGGCCCGACGGAGCGATCGTCGAGGTGAGCGCCGCCGGAATCTGCGGATCCGACCTGCACTTCTACGAAGCCGACTTTCCGATGCCCGACCCGATTGCGCTCGGCCACGAAGCAATCGGCGCAGTCGTGGAAGCCGGCCCGCAGGTGCGCAACGTCAAGGTCGGCGATCAGGTCATGGTGTCGTCAGTGACCGGTTGCGGCGCGTGCGCGGGATGCGCCACCCGCGATCCGGTGATGTGCTACTCGGGATTTCAGATCTTCGGCGGGGGTGTGCTGCGGCGGTGCGCAGGCCGATTTGCTCGCCGTACCCGCCGCGGATTTCCAGCTGTTGAAGATGCCCGAGGGCATCAGCACCGAGCAGGCGTTACTCCTCACCGACAACCTGGCCACCGGCTGGGCCGCGGCGCAGCGGGCCGATATTCCGTTCGGCGGCACGGTGGCGGTGATCGGCCTGGGCGCGGTTGGTCTCTGCTCGCTGCGCAGCGCGCTTTTTCAGGGCGCGGCAACGGTTTTCGCGGTCGACCAGGTCGATGGCCGGTTGGAGAGGGCCGCCCAGTGGGGCGCGACGCCCCTGAAAGCCCCGGCGCTCGCGGCCATCCTCGCCGCTACCGGCGGCCGTGGCGCCGACGCGGTGATCGACGCCGTCGCCACGGACGCCTCCTTGACCGACGCCCTTAACGCGGTGCGTCCCGGTGGGACCGTATCCGTTGTGGGGGTGCACGATATGAATCCGTTCCCCCTCAACGCCTTGGGCTGCCTAATACGCAGCATCACGTTACGAATGACCACCGCGCCGGTGCAGCGCACCTGGCCGGAATTGATTCCGCTGTTGCAGTCGGGCCGCCTCGATGTCGACGGTATCTTCACCACCACAATGCCGTTGGACGAAGCGGCCAGGGGCTACGCCACCGCTGAGTCGCGATCGGGCGACGACGTGAAGATTCTGCTGCGGCCCTAGTCCTTCACCTGGCCGCCGTGATGTATTGCGACCGCATGAAACTGTCGATCTTCACGTCGACCTCCCGCGGGGTCATGCCATAGGCGGCTTGCAGATCGAGCGTGGTGCGCACGGGTTCGACGGCCCAAGCATGGGCCGTGAGCCACTCCGCCGGGTCCGACTGCGGTTCGTAGGTCAGCGCCGAAAAGTCCACGTTGCCAGACACATTGACACCCGGGTGATCTGTCTCCAGGGCGTGGAGTTGGTCGTGGTCCAACCTCGAGCCGAGCGCACCGATCGCGATCCGGCTACCCGGTGCGCTGAGCCCGGTGATCCGGGTGAACAGCGCGTGCTGCGCCTCGTCGGTGAGGTAGGGCAGTACCCCCTCCACCGACCAGGCGCTCGGACTCTCCACGTCGAACCCGGCCGCTTCCAACGGACGCGACCAGTCGGTGCGCAGATCGGCCGCGACCTCGATCCGGCGGGCCTTCGGGGTAGCACCCTGTTCCCCGAGAACCCGGGCCTTGAATTCGAGGACCTTCGGCAGATCGACCTCGAAGACCGTTGCGTCTTCTGGCCAGGAAAGCCGATACGCCCGCGAATCCAGCCCGGCGGCGACGATTACGGCCTGCCGGATGCCCACCGCAGATGCGGTGTCGAAGAAGTCGTCGAAGAACCTGGTCTGGACACCGTAAAGGCGCGGAAACGCCGTCTCGTCGTCGGAGGTACCCGGGTTGGCAAGCACCCCGGCCAAGTACGGGTCCTGCGACGCGGCGATGAACGCTTTGGCGTATTCGTCGCGCACCAGTGGCCGCGGGCTCGCGGCATGCAACGCTCGCCATCCCGCCACCAGCAGCGCGGTGTACCCCACACCGCTGACGATGTCCCAGTTGTCGTCGTCGGAACGGAGCGACCCGAATTCGGGAGTAGTGCTCATAACTGCCCCTTCTCGGCATGGGCTTCGAAAGCCGCCGTTTCCACCGTACCGGTCAGGTGCGGCCTCAGAGCTCCAACAGCACCGTCACCGGACCGTCGTTCACCAACTCGACCTGCATGTTCGCCCCGAACACTCCGGTCTGCACTTCGGCCCCGAGTTGCTGCAACGCCTCGGCGAACTCCGCCACCAGCGGCTCGGCGACCGCCGCCGCAGCGGCCGCATTCCATGACGGGCGGCGGCCCTTGGCGGTGTCGGCGTACAACGTGAACTGGCTGACGACCAGTACGGGGGCGTTCACATCGGCCGCGGAGCGTTCGTCGGCGAGAATCCTCAACTGCCAGAGCTTCTCGGCGAGCCGTCGAGCCTTCTCGCCATCGTCGGTATGAGTGACGCCGACGAATGCCAGCAGGCCCTGGCCATCGGGACGGATGGCGCCGACCGCCGCGCCCTGGACCGAAACCGTTGCCGACGAGACCCGTTGCACCAACACCCGCATGGACCTCGATGGTGCCAGATCCGCCACCGGGTGGTTGGGTACGCTCGATGAATGTCTGTGCTCGTCGCTTTTTCCGTCACCCCGATGGGGGTGGGCGAGGGTGTCGGCGAGATCGTCGCCGAAGCGGTTCGGGTGGTGCGTGATTCAGGGCTGCCCAACAAGACGGATTCGATGTTCACCGTAATCGAAGGCGAAACCTGGCCAGAAGTCATGGCGGTGGTGCAGCGCGCGGTCGAGGCCGTCGCCGCCCGCGCGCCCAGGGTCAGCACGGTGATCAAGGCTGACTGGCGCGCCGGGACCAGCGACGCGATGACGCAGAAGGTGGCCGCCGTCGAGCGCTATCTCGCCGAGGGTTAGTCCCGCACGGCAAGTTGGAACGCCCGTTCGGCGGCGTCGCCCTGCACGGCGAACACCACTTTGCGCAGCGAGTCCGGGTGGTGGCGGCGGACGGCGGCCACCATCAGCCGCGCCGCCTCGGCGAGCGGAAATCCCCCGACTCCGGTGCCAAAGGCGACCAGTCCGAGCGAGCGGCAACCGAGCTCGTCGGCCTTGCGCAGGGTTGAAGCGGTGGCGGCGGTGATGATCTCGGCCGAGGTCGGTCCGCCGAGCTCCATCGTCGCGGCGTGGATGACGTAACGCGCCCGCATGTCGCCTGCCGTGGTCTCGACCGCCTCGCCGAGCCCGATCGGTGCCTTCTCGGTCGATTCGCGTTGCACGTCGGGCCCACCCGCGCGCGAGATGGCCGCCGCCACACCGCCACCGTGTCGCAGCTGCGTGTTGGCCGCGTTGGTGATCGCGTCGAGTTCCAGCTTGGTTACGTCGGCCTGGACCACCTCTAACTCGATCATGGGGTCATTGTCCTCGCATCCCATGCGTAGGCTCAGGGCGGTGAGCGCACGAGCAGGCATCGTTGTCACCGGAACCGAGGTCCTCACCGGACGGATCCAAGATGCGAACGGCCCCTGGATCGCCGACCGCCTCCTGGAGCTGGGCGTCGAGCTGGCGCACATCACCATCTGCGGCGACCGGCCGGCCGACATCGAAGCACAGCTTCGGTTCCTTGCTGATCAGGGCGTGGACCTGATCGTCACAAGCGGCGGCCTGGGGCCGACGGCCGATGACATGACGGTCGAAGTGGTGGCGCGGTTCTGCCAGCGCGAGTTGGTGTTGGACGCCGAGGTCGAGGAGAAGATCGCCAACATTCTCAAGAAACTGATGGCGCGCAATCCCGCCTTTGAATCCGCCTTGGATCCAGGCACTTTCGAGTCGCTGCGAGCCGCCAACCGCAAGCAGGCCATGGTGCCGGCGGGGGCTCAGGTGCTCGACCCGGTGGGCACCGCGCCCGGCGTGGTGGTGCCCGGCAAACCGGCGGTGATCGTGCTGCCGGGTCCGCCCCGCGAGCTGCAGCCCATGTGGCACACGGCCATCGAGACGCCCGCGGCGCAGGACGCGATCTCGGGCAGGACCGTCTATCGGCAGGAGATGCTGCGCATGTTCGGGTTGCCCGAGTCGGGGCTGGCCGAGACGTTGCGTGACGCGGAGAAGGCCATCCCCGGCTTCGCACAACTCGAGATCACCACCTGCCTGCGGCGCGGGGAGATTGAAATGGTCACCCGTTACGAGCCGGATGCGGCCGACGCGTACGCCCAACTGACCAAGCTGTTGCGGGAGAGGCACGGACACCAGCTGTACTCCGAGGACGGCTCTCGCGTCGACGATCTGGTCGCGCAACTTCTGGCGGGCCATCGGATCGCGACTGCTGAGTCCTGCACCGCGGGACTACTTGCGGCGCGGCTGACCGACCGGCCCGGGTCGTCGGATTATGTGGCCGGTGGTGTCGTGTCTTATTCGAACGAGGCGAAGGCGGAGTTGCTCGGCGTGGACCGCGCGCTGATCGTGGCGCATGGCGCGGTGTCCGAGCCGGTGGCCGAGGCGATGGCCGCGGGTGCGCTGCAACGCTTCGGGGCCGACGTTGCGGTCGCGATCACCGGGATCGCCGGACCGGGTGGGGGAACGGAGGAAAAGCCCGTGGGCACAGTCTGTTTCACCGTCAAGGCCGATGGTCGAACCGATACCCGCACATTGCGACTTCCCGGCAACCGCTCGGATATCCGGGAGCGCTCGACCACCGTGGCCATGCACCTGCTGCGCCGCCTCCTGGGCGACGCGCAATAGCGTCACGTCACTTCGCTTGCGAGGAAGGCGCTTTCGGTCGTGCCGAACCGGATTCCGGTGGCGTCCTTGCCGATCAGCGTCAGCACCGTGACCGCGATCAGCACCGGCACGATCGTCGCCGCCAGCGCAAACGGGTAGCCGTGGGATTCGGCGAGCCGTTCCTGGATCGGTAAATTGAAGGCCGCCAGCAGGTTTCCGAGTTGGTAGGTCACGCCGGGGTAAAGGCCGCGGATGGCGTCCGGGGACATCTCGGTGAGGTGGGCCGGTATCACACCCCACGCGCCCTGCACGAAGAGCTGCATCAAGAACGAGCCGAGGCACAGCATCGCCGCGCTGCGCGAGTACGCGAACAATGGGACGATCGGCAGCGCCAGGATCGCGCAGAAGACGACGGTGTAGCGGCGGCTGAACCGCTGCGACAGCGTGCCGAAGGCGAGGCCGCCGATGATGGCGCCGACGTTGTAGACCACCACGATCCACTTGACCGTCGTGCTGGACAGACTCGCGCCCTGGTTGGCGTGCGCCCCCAGGAAGGTGGGGTAGACGTCCTGTGTGCCGTGGCTCATCCAATTGAAGGCCGTCATCAGCAACGCCAGGTAGATGAACCGCCGGATGATCATGCCGTTGCGCAGCACGTCGCGGATTCGGGTGCTGGTGAGCTTCATCTGGTCCTGCGCGGCCTCCCACACCTCGGACTCCTCCACGCGATAACGGATGACCAGGCTGATCAACGCGGGGACGATGCTCAGGCCGAAAAGCCACCGCCACGACAGCCCCATCCAGTCGATCACCGCCAGTGAGGCGACGCTGGCAAGCAGGTAGCCGAATGCGTAACCCTCCTGCAGCAGTCCGGAGAAGAACCCGCGGCGCTCCACCGGAACCTTTTCCATGGCAAGCGCGGCGCCCAGCCCCCATTCGCCACCCATGCCGATGCCGTACAGCAGGCGCAGAATGACCAGCACGGTGAAGTTGGGCGCGAACGCGCACAAGAAGCCCACCACGGAATAGAACATGACGTCGACGATCAGCGGCAGCCGCCTGCCGACGCGGTCGGCCCACAGCCCGAAGAGCAGTGCCCCGACGGGCCGCATGATGAGGGTGGCCGTGGTGACGAATGCGACCTCGGCCTTGCTGTGATGAAACGTCTTGGCGATGTCGGCGTAGACGAGCACCACGATGAAGTAATCGAAGGCGTCCATCGTCCAGCCCAGTAGCGCCGCGATGAAGGAGTTTCTCTGATCGGCGGTCAACCGCTGTGTGGTCACGTCAGCATCGTGGCTTACCGGGCGCGTTGGCGCGACCTGTTTCACCCGGCGGGCTCCGAGAGTAAGTTCCGGATATGCGGATCATTGACGCCGACGGACATGTGGCCGAGAACTCCTCGCTGGCAATCGAAGCGATCAAACGATGGCCGGAGCACGTCAAGCTCACTACGGACGGACGTCCGGGCTTGACGCTCGAAGGCCGCAACTATCCCGAGGACACGGGGCCGGGCGCGGGTTGCCCGCCCGAGCATGGGATCAGTAAGGCTCCCGACATCAATTGCCGGTCGCCCGAGGGGGTGCTGGGCGACGCGGATCGCGATCACATCGACACGATGGTGCTCTATCCGAGCATGGGGCTGTGCGCGCCCAGCCTCGAGGATCCCGAATTCGCCGCGGGATTCTCACGGCTGTACAACCAGTGGATCGCGGACTACTGCGCCTCGTCGGGTGGGCGCTTGCGCGGCGTGGCCGTGACACCGATCGAGCACGGCCAAGCGGCCATCGACGTCATGGCCGAAGCCAAAGAGCTTGGGCTGATTGCGACTTTGGTGCCGCCGGCACTCAAGAGCCGCAACCTCGACCACCCGGACCTCGACCCGTTCTATGCCGCCGCAGTCGAACTCGGCATGCCGTTAGGCGTGCACGGCGCCCCGGGCATCCACCTGCCCAAGATCGGTGTGGACCGCTTCACGAACTACATCCAGGTGCACTGCGTCAGCTTTCCGTTCGACCAGATGACGGCGATGACCGCGATGGTCTCCGGTGGCGTTTTCGAGCGCCACCCCGAGTTGCGGGTCGCGTTCCTCGAGGCCGGCGCAGGCTGGGTCCCGTTCTTCATGGATCGGCTGCACGAGCATTACGAGAAGCGCGGCGACTGGGTGGAGCGCGGTTGGCGTCGCGATCCGCACGACTATCTGGCCGCCGGCAATATCTGGGTGACGTGCGAGCCGGAGGAGCCGATCCTGCCCGGCGTGATCGACGTGCTGGGCGACGATTTCATCATGTTCGCCAGCGACTACCCGCATTGGGACGGCGAATGGCCGGAAAGCACCAAGCACCTGCGCACGCGAACCGACCTGACTGAGGACTCGCGGGAAAAGATCGGGAGCCTCAACGCGCAGCGGTTCTACAACCTGAACTAGCGGCCAACGCGACTCACCCTTACTTCCGATCGGGAGCCTGGCAGGATTCCTGCGCATGGGCCCTTTTCTGTTGCGTGCCGCTTTGACCGGCTTGGCGTTGTGGATCGTCACCCGTTTCGTGCACGGGCTGAGCTTCGTGGGCGGGGACACGAAGCTGGAACGCGTAGGCATCATCTTCGTCGTGGCCGTGATCTTTGGTTTCGTCAACGCCTTCATCAAGCCGATCGTTCAGATCTTGTCGATCCCGCTATACATCCTGACGCTCGGCCTGTTCCATGTCGTCGTCAATGCGCTGATGCTGTGGATCACCGCGCGGATCACCGAACACACCACGCACTGGGGACTGCAGATCGACCACTTTTGGTGGACGGCTATCTGGGCCGCGATCGTGCTGTCGATCGTTAGTTGGTTGTTGTCCTTGGTGATTCGACGGACCCGCGCCTGAATCAGCGGTCGTTTATCAGGTTCACCACGTCGCGTGCACAACCCCAGGACAGCGTTACGCCGTTGCCGCTGTGGCCGTAGTTGTGGATGCATCGCGCGCGCCCCAACGGCTCGGCTTCCACCCGCACCGACGGTCGGTCGGGACGCAGTCCGGTGATCACCTCGATCACCTCGGAGTCGTTGAGTAGGGGCTCGACGCGGCGACAACGCCGCAGGATGCGTTCGGTCACGTCGGGCTCCGCGGCAGTGTCCCAACGGCCGGGGATGCTGATCCCGCCGCAGACCACCCGCTGCGGGTGGGGGAAGATACACGTCCATTCCGGCCCGGTGTTCAGTTCCAGAAACAGTTGCCGCAGACCGGGATTGGTCAACACCACATGCTGGCCGAACAATGGCTTGACGGTGTCGTCACCGATGAGCGCGCCCGCGGCGAGACCGGCGCAGTTCACGACGATTTCTGCGGCGTCGGCGGCCTCGTCGAGAGTCCGCACGGGGTGCTCCTCGATGTCGCACCCGGCCGACGCCAGGCGCCGGGTCAGGTAGTCGAGATAGTGCGGCATGTCGATCATCGGCACGGTGGCGCCAAACCCGGTTCCGAAGCCCTCGGGGAGGTCGGAAGGTTCGGCCGGTCGTAGGTCGGGGATCAGCGTTGCCGCCGACGACATCGCCCCGGTCGCGGTCAGCTCGCCGACCGCCAGCGCGGGCGCCAGTTGAACTCCGGAGTCGGGATCGGCGGCGAGATCGGTGAACACCTGCAGCGAGTGCTCGGTCCAATCCAGCGTCTCAGCCGCGCGTTCGGCCGGCCGAGGGGGAGCCCAGACGGCGCCCGCCACCGCCGAAGTCGTCTGTTTGGGCATCGTCGCCGCCCATACCCGTACCGGCCAGCCCGCCTCGGCAAGACAGATGGCCGACGTCAACCCGCTGACGCCCGCGCCGACGACGACAATCTGCTGCCTAGGTGCCACGGCGCCACGGTAGCGAAATCGGGCCGGCCGCGAAACGCGACGGGTTCAGCCTCGGCGGCTCTCGGGTCGATCAGGAACGCGTGGCTTAGGAGGCCGGCGAGGCGGCGGGCGCTGACGAAGACGGTGCAGCGGTCGGCGCCTGCGAGGACGGTGCAGCGGCCGGCGCTTGTGGAGCCGGAGAGGCCGACGGGGCCCGTTGTGCATTCCCACCCAGCAAGCCATTGAGGATGCCGAGCGTTCCCTGCACACCCGCGGGCGGCACGCTCGCAGGCACAGTGGCGTCCGGCGTCAGCTGCCAAGGCTGGCAGCCCGAAGTCTTGAACGCCTTGTCACCCGGATCGATCTGCACTACCTGCGGCTTTTTGGACATGGCGTTGTCGATGAGGGCGCCGTCCGGGTTGCCGGTCCGCTTCCAGTAGCAGGCGCCGTCGCCGGCGGGACCGGCTGAGCTGTAGATGCCCGGAGCGATGTCGCTACCCACGGCGTAGATGCCGTCCTTGTCGATGGACGTCTTGGGTCCGGCCGGTGCGGGCGGGGCCCCCGGCGACGCTGCGGGTGACGGGGCAGCCGCAGGCGGTGACGCTGCGGGTGCCGGTGATGCCGCCGGTGATGGCGACGCCGATGCACCCGTTCCCGGTCCCGGGGCCGGGCCGCGCGTCTCGTCCGGATCGGCGCTGGCAACGACCGTCGAGGCGACCCAGCCCGCGATCATCAGACTCGCGCCAAGCAGCCTCGCGGCAGTAGGTACTCCACCCATAGAGGTCGAGGATACCGGGGTGAAGAACCTGATTCATATCGTTGCGACATCTTCCGAGCAGCAACGACTCCTAGATGAGCCGCCGCACCCGGCCCGCGTAACCGAGCGCGTGCTCGTAGGTCTGAAGGTTGTCGCGCGAAATCCTCGCGTGTACCGGGCGTTCGAGGAAGAAGCGCAGCACCGGGTTGTAGGCGTGATACGTCTCGTGGAACGTCAGCACGGTCGTGCCGTCCGGCTGCTCCTCGAGCTCGTGATATCCCTCGGCACGCGACCACAGCGGGGCGCCGACGGCCACGTAGCGCGACAGCTTGTTGAGTTGCGCCTCCGTCACGGTCTCCCAGGATCGCCCCGTGCCGCCGGACAGCAGGTACTTGGGCACTTCGAAGGTGCAGGTGCGGACCAGGCCCTCGCCGGCTTCGTTGCCCTCGTTGAGGATCTCCATGCTGCCCGTCGGCCACTTGACGACCCGCGGCCGCGGCGGGTCCGGAGGGACCGGCGGATGCAGCACCCGCCAGACCTTCCGCGGGGGAGCATCGATGTGAAATCGCACGGTGTAGGACTGCATCAGCTACCTCTGGCGGGCCCTTCCCAGGTGTCCCAGTAAGTGATGGTCTCCGCGGGCGGCCGCTTGGCCGGCCGGAAGTCGGTGCCGATCGTGTAGGCGACGGGGAACAGCGCGGCCTGCGTGACGGTGGGCGGAATGCCGAGCAGCTCGGCGACCTCCTGCTCCTTGAACAGGTGCATCGTCGTCCACACTGATCCAAGCCCGCGTGAGCGCAGCGCCAGCAGAAAGCTCCAGCCCGCCGGAATGATCGATGCCCACGCCGCCGCGGCGATGCCGGGTTCCGCGGTGTCGATGCGCTCGGTGAGACAGGGGATGACGTGCACGGGCACGTCCGCCAGCGTCTCGGTGAGGCTCATCGCGCTCTGATACACCCGCTGCGTCTGTGCGTCACTCGCGTTGTCGGCCGCGTACGCCAAATACTGCGCGCCGATGCTGCGGTATATCTCGGCGATCGCAGCACGCTTGTCCGCGTCGGTGATCACCAGCCAGCGCCAGTTCTGGGTATTGCTCGCCGTGGGCGCCTGCATCGCCAGCTGGATGCACTCCAAGATCACCTCGCGACCGACCGGGCGGGTCAGGTCGAGGCGTTTGCGAACCGACCGCGTGGTGCTCAGCAGTTCGTCGACGGTGGCGATGTCCATTGGTTCCTTTCCAATGCGAGATCAGAGGTCCATGGCGCAAGACTGGTCGACACCCAGCACGCTCAACGAGCGCCCCAGGCCGAGAAAGACGGCAACGCACAGCGTGAGATCCAGAATCTCCTCGTCCGAGAACGACGGGCGAAGTCGTTCGAAGAAAGAGTCGTCCATCGACGCGTGGTCCATGGCGAAGCGTTCGGCGTACTCGATGCAAAGACGTTGGCGCTGCGTGTATCCCGGGTAGCTGGCATATGCGGCGACATTGTCATACAGCTCGGGCGCCACGCCGGCATCCAGCACGGATCGGGCGCGAAAATCCGCGCAGGCCACGCAGTCATTGATCATGGCGATGCGCATTCTGGCCAGCTCCCGCTCCTCGGCGGGCAGGATGCTCTGCTGATATGCGCCGTGGATCATGCGTTCGACCATGCCGCCGAGTTGCGGCCGCAGGGTCCAGATCATGGCGGCTTCGCCGCCGGGGCCATCCGGCACATTGAGACGGGCCATCAGCGAACTCCTGCCCGCGAAATGAGGTACCGAGCTGAGCAAACCAGACTCGCCGCTCGGCTGTCTAGGCCAATCCAGGCGGCGCACCGCCGTGGACGCCGCCCGAGCGACGGGTTCCCGCGAGGGAGCCGTCAGACAAGTGACGCCAAACCGGAGCGCACCAGATCCAGACTTGCAGCCACGTATTCGCCGAGGTCGCCGCCACAGCCTCTTCGGCCCCAGTTCTCAACTGCCGCAACGAGGGCCGCGGCGATCGCGGAACCCGCAACCTCGGCCGCCAGATCGATGTTCGCCATCTCCGGATTCCGTCTCCTGACGAAGTCGGTGAGCACACGGCGAACGAGGACTGCACGACCCGCAGGTGACCGGCGATACGCTCGGCGCTGATCAGCTCCGCACGAGCGGTGGCGGCCTGGCGCACCACTTCGAGGTCGTGCGGAAACGCGGCGACGCTGGCCAGCACCGCATCGAACAGCGATTCCGAGGGCGGGCGCTGGGCAAGCGCTTCGGCGAGCCACTCCAACTGGGTCTCGTAGTCCGCGAAGAGCACGGCTTCCTTCGTCGGGAAATGGCGAAAGAAGGTGCGTTCGGTGACACCCGCCTCGCGTGCCAGTTCGGTGACTGTGACATTCGCAAACCCCTTGTGGGCGAAGCTCTTCAGCGCCGCTTGGCGAAGCGCCTCGTGCGTCGATCGTCGTCGCTGTTCATGACGGTTGCCCGGGCGGTCATCTCCAGCGGTGATCGTATCCAGGCCCCCGGGGCGTCAGACTGACATCTTCCAATTATGTCAGTACTGACATATCTTGGCGCGCGGCTATCCGATGGAGGCGAGGGCAAGGCCATGGCGCAGCACAGATTATGACGCGATCGTTGTCGGCGCCGGGCACAACGGGCTGACCGCGGCGGCGATCCTGCAGCGCGCGGGCCTGCGCACCGTGTGCCTGGAAGCCAACACCTACGGGGGCGGGATGGCGGCGACGGTCGAGTTGATCGACGGCTTCCGGTACGAGATCGCGGGGTCGGTGCAGTTCCCCACCGCGAGCGAGATCACCAAGGACCTCGGGCTCGACACCCTGCCCACCGTCGAGCCCGACGTGATGTCGGCCAACATCGGCGAACACGGCGAAGAGCCGATGATCTTCTACCGCGACCCGATGCGGCTGATGACTCATCTCAGCGAAAAGCACGGCATGGAGGCCGTCACCGGCATGGCCGAACTGATCGGCTGGAGTCAGGGACCGGCGAAGGCCCTGGGCCGCTTCGATGTCCGCCAGCCGCCCAAGACGCTCGACGAGATGTATGCCTGCGCGACAAACGAAGCCGAACGCAGGGCGATCCACGAAATGCTGTTCGGCTCGGCCATGGACGTCGATCGACCGCTACCTGCCCGACAAGGACAAGCACGCGGTCATCCGCGGGATGCTGGCGTTCCTCGCCGTCAACTCGACCTACCGCGGGCCCGTACACCCCGGGCAGTGCCACCTGTCTGGCGTTCGCCTTGGCGGTGCCCGACGACAGCACCGCGATGATGACCAAGCTCAAGGGCGGCATCGGCGCGCTCACCGAACACCTGCGTGAGCTGTTCATCGCCCGCGGCGGCGAGATCCGGTTCCGCACCAAGGCCGAGGAGATCCTCGTCGAGAACGGTCGGGTCACCGGCGTGCGGCTGCGGACGGTTCGACCATCTCGCGCCGATCGTCGTGTCCAACCTCTCCCCCGACGTCACGCTCACCGATCTGATCGCGCCGAACATGTGCCCGCACGAGCTTTCTCGCGCGTCTCGGGCCGCGACCACCGGGCCTCGTTCGTCCAGATCCACTTCGCCCTCGACGGCCTGCCCGAGTTCGCCCCGCCGTACGAGTTCCTCAACGAGCCGGGCATGCAGCAGTCGGTCGGCATCTTCGGGTCGCCGGAAGAGCAACAGCTGCATTGGGAAGTGTGCCGGCGCGGCGTGGTTCCCGACAACCCGTCGATGGGAATGCAGATCCCGTCAGTGAACGACCCGCGCATGGCCCCGCCGGCAAACACGCAGCGAGTGTGTACGCGTACGCATTTCCGGTGGAACTCCCCGCGACCATCACGGCCAGCTGAAAAATGAGATGGCCGAACGGGTTATCGACAAGATCACCCGGTTTGCGCCGAACTTCAAGGACATCCAGATCCGGCATATCACCTTCGCGCCGTACCACATGAACACCATGTTCGGCGCACCGTCGGGCGACTTCTGCCACGGTCTTCTGCATCCCGACCTGATGGGGCCCAACCGGCCCGGGCCGAAAGGCTTTCTCGACCTGCCCATCGGGATCGACGGCCTCTACCTTGGCGGCGCCGGATGCCACGGCGGCCCGGGCATCACCTTCACTCCCGGCTACAACGCCGCCTATCAGGTGCTCGACGACCAGGCCTGAGTCTCAGGGTTTGCAGGCGGGTTCCAGGGGAAGGGCCGGGCCACCGGACTGTAGGGAGAGCAGATACAGGTAGGTCGCCAGCGAATGCTCGCATTACACCGCGTATTTGACCAGTGTCTTCGGGGGCCACGGAACCAAGCGGACCGGGATGAGCTCAACCCGGATCGAGCACATGCTCGTAGTCGAGGGGCGGAGGCAGGGCGGGGACGATGTCCACCCGGTTCGCGACGCGCCAGGAGTTCGTGACCACTTGGTCGAAAGTGCCCGCAAACAGCGAGTCGCCGGTGCGTGGACTGCCATAGGTGTAGACGGCGGGGTCGGTAAACGCCGTGTTCGCGGCCACGTCAAGGGCGAGCAGCGTCGCGAGAGCCCCTCCGAGGCTGTGCCCGCAGACCGTCACTAAGCCGACGGGTTGCGCGAACGGAAGTTTCGCGAGCGCGTTGACCACCGTCGGCGAACCCGGCGTGGCTCCCGTCCTCAGGGACTCGTACATGGCGGTGAAGCCGTCTTCCGTGTGACCGGCGCCGGCCAGGAACGGACACGGCACCTGGACAAAGTCGGCGTCGTGAATCCATTCCAGCCATCCTTCGGTGCCGCGGATCGTGATGGCGACGTCTCCCGTTGTGTTCTCCTGGCAGATCAGCCCGATGGATACTTCGTCGTCGGCACGGGCCGGGTTAATGTCGGTCGCCAGATCGTTGGCGTAGATCGTGGTGACCACGGTGTAATCGACGCCGCCGGCGCTGAGCGCCTGACCCGCCTTATTCGTCAGATCGCCGGGCAGCGTCGTGTAGGTCGCGTTGACGAGCTGGGCGAATTGTATTGCCTGCGTGACGTTTAACGTCGATTGTGTTGGCATGGCGGGCCCGCTCGGGTTCAGCCGCCGAACATTCCGGTGAGCTGCGCTTGCGCGGTCGCGGCGCCGGCGATCGTCTGCGCGGCCTGAACACCGGCCAGACCGCCGGGCAGCTGATAGTCATTGGGCAGCTGGTAGAGGGTGAACCGGTAATGATGTGTTCCGGTTCCCACCGGGGGGCAGGGACCCTTGTAGGCGGGCTGGCCGGCCGTGTTGGGCA
Source organism: uncultured Actinomycetota bacterium (assembly GCA_963849935.1). GTDB lineage: Bacteria > Actinomycetota > Actinomycetes > Mycobacteriales > Mycobacteriaceae > Mycobacterium. The sequence continues at coordinate 496,151 of CAWKJQ010000008.1, read as the reverse complement.
GGGCGTCGCCCCGGCCGGGTCTGACCATCGGCGGTGCTGCCGGAGCCGGGGGGATGCCGACGACGACCCAGTGGACGTAGAGGCCGTTGACGGCATCGGGGTCGTCGACGACCAGGGCGCCCCCCAAGGGCGCCGACCACGCCAACGGCGGTGCGATGTTGGCGCCTTTCAGGTGTACTGCACCGGAATCGGCGCGCCGTCGGCGAAAGCCGGGCTGCTGATCGTCAACGGTCCGTCCGCGGCGCGTTCGGCGCCGTGCGGCCGAGCGTGGTGACCTTCGGCCCCGACGGGGTTGTCTGGTGGCTATTACCCTGGCCGCCGCAGCCGGCCAGGCCCGAGCGGACCCCAGCGCTCCGACCATCGCCGCGATTCGGTGAAGCGCGCCCGCCGACGTCGATTCCATGAATACCAGTTTGACTCGCCCGCCCGCAGCCGGGAAGGGCCCGATTTTCACCCGGACGTCGTGGAACTCACTCGCCCCGCTTCTCCGCCTCGAGCACGCCCTTGCGCAGTCCCTGGGTGGCCGTGTCCATCAGGCTCTTGGCCCCCTTCTTGACCAGAAATCCGGCACGGGCGCCACCAGGTCGACCGTGAGTTCGAAGCGGACCCGGGTGGAGTCACCCTCGGGCGTGAGCGTATACCGACCCTCTTGTGCGTGTTGCTGTTTGGCGCTGATCAGGGTCCAACCACGCCGTCGTCGTGGATGGTGTATGCCAGCTCCTGTTCGTCACTGACCCCGACGAGCTTGACGACCTGTCGGGATCTGGTCGGGTGGTTCTGATCGTCGCGCTCGAGCACTTCGACCTTCTTGTGCGCCGACGACCACTCGGTCAACGACTCGATGTCGAACAGCACCTCCAAGATTTCGTCGGGCGTCGCCTCGATGACGACTTCGCGGGAATCGGTGATAGCCATGTCCGGGAGATCGCCGGTGCGGTGCGGTCGAACCCGTAGACGGCCGTCAGCGGCTTGGTCGAGCACCGACCAGAGAGGGACTACCTTCCTGGATGTGCATCTTGCCTGGGAACGCCTCACCGCCAGTGTGCATCGCTGCCGGCTCCCGTTCTGCGATGTGACCGTCGGACTGGCGCGCGGCCGCACCGGGCGTTGCTCGTCGACACCGGGACCACGCTCGTCGAAGCGGCCGCGATAGACGCCGACGCCCGGCTGCTCGCCGGGCGCCCGGTAACCCATATTGTCCTGACACACAAGCACTTTGACCATGTATTGGGTTCGTCGGTGTTCACCGGAGCCCAGGTTTACTGTGCGCCCGAGGTGGTCGAATACCTTTCGTCGGGCACCGGCCGCCTCCGCGAGGACGCACTGCGCCATGGCGCCGACCCCACCGAGGTGGACGCGGCCGTCGAGGCCCTGCGACCCCCACGCAGCGGCGGTTACGACGCCGTCGTCGACCTGGGGAACCGTTCGGTGACGATTGCCTATCTCGGCCGTGGCCATACCGCGTCGGATGTGGTGGTGGTGGTGCCCGCGACAGATCGACGTCAGCGGACCGTGGTGTTCACCGGTGACTTGGTGGAGGAGTCCGCCGATCCCGCGATCGACGCCGATTCCGATGTCGCGGCCTGGCCCGCGACCCTGGACCGGCTGCTGGCGGTCGGCGGCCCCGACGCGATGTACGTTCCGGGCCATGGCAGGGTCGTCGACGCGGAGTTCGTCCGTCGTCAGCGGGACTGGCTGGCCCGTCGCAGCGCCGGCCCATGATTGATACGTATTGAAAACTGTTGTGTCCCAACGCGTTGCATGTCTGCGCGCCACCGGTACGCGGACGTCTGCACGGAGCTGCGGCGATCACCGGCCCGCCAACAGCCTGTCGAGTCCGGCTGTGCAACAGTTCGGCTCAGTCTTCGACCCCTGATTGAACCGCCGGTCGCGGGGATAGACTCACGTTCAGTGGCATCGTGTGCGAAGAGGAGCGGAAGACATGGCGATCATCGACAAGGACACCCAAGTCCGACCATCGTTTGACGACGAGGTCGCTGCCACGCAGCAATACTTCGACGACCCGCGCTTTTCCCGCATCACGCGCCTCTTCACAGCCCGCCAGGTAGCGGAGCAGCGCGGCACCATCCCCACCGACTACACCGTCGCGCGCAACGCGGCGGCCGCCTTCTACGAGCGACTGCGCGAGCTGTTCGCCGAGAAGAAGAGCATCACTACATTCGGCCCGTACTCGCCCGGCCAGGCCGTCGCGATGAAGCGCATGGGCATCGAGGGGATCTACCTGGGCGGTTGGGCAACGTCGGCCAAGGGCTCCACCACCGAGGATCCCGGACCGGACCTCGCCAGCTACCCGCTGAGTCAGGTGCCCGACGACGCCGCGGTGCTGGTGCGCGCGCTGCTGACCGCCGACCGCAACCAGCAATACCAGCGCGTGAGCATGACCGAGCAGCAGCGGGCCACCGCCACGCAATACGACTACCGGCCGTTCATCATCGCCGACGCGGACACCGGCCACGGCGGTGACCCGCACGTGCGCAACCTGATCCGCCGGTTCGTCGAGGTCGGCGTGCCCGGGTACCACATCGAGGACCAGCGCCCCGGCACGAAGAAGTGTGGCCATCAGGGCGGCAAGGTACTGGTGCCGTCGGACGAGCAGATCAAACGGCTCAACGCCGCGCGCTTCCAGCTCGACATCATGAAGGTGCCGGGCATCATCGTCGCCCGCACCGATGCCGAGGCGGCCAACCTGCTCGACAGCCGGGCCGACGAGCGCGACCAGCCGTTCCTGCTCGGCGCCACCAACCTCAACATCCCGTCGTACAAGTCCTGTTTCCTGGCGATGGTGCGCCGCTTCTACGAGCTCGGTGTCAAAGACCTCAACGGTCACCTTCTCTATGCGCTCCCCGAAGGGGAGTACGCCGAGGCCGGGGCCTGGCTCGAGCGACAAGGCATCCAGGGCGTGATCTCCGACGCGGTCAACACCTGGCGCGAGAACGGCCAGCAGTCGATCGACGACCTGTTCGACCAGGTCGAGTCGCGGTTCGTGGCGGCCTGGGAGGACGACGCCGGGTTGATGACCTATGGCGAGGCCGTGGCCGAGGTGCTCGAATTCGATGCCAGCGAGGGCGAGCCGGCCGACATGAGCGTCGACGAATGGCGGGCCTTCGCGGCGCGTGCGTCGCTGTACTCCGCCAAGACCAAGGCGAAGGAGTTGGGCGTCGACCCGGGTTGGGACTGCGAGCTGTCCAAGACCCCCGAAGGCTACTACCAGATCCGCGGCGGCATCCCGTACGCGATCGCCAAGTCACTGGCGGCCGCGCCGTTCGCCGACATCCTCTGGATGGAGACCAAGACCGCCGACCTGGCCGACGCCAAGCAGTTCGCCGACGCCATCCACGCCGAGTTCCCCGACCAGATGCTGGCCTACAACCTGTCGCCGTCGTTCAACTGGGACACCACCGGCATGACCGACGAGCAGATGAAGCAGTTCCCCGAGGAACTGGGCAAGATGGGCTTCGTCTTCAACTTCATCACCTACGGCGGGCACCAGATCGACGGCGTCGCGGCCGAGGAGTTCGCCACCTCGCTGCAACAGGACGGCATGCTCGCGCTGGCCCGCCTGCAGCGCAAGATGCGGCTGGTCGAATCGCCTTATCGCACACCGCAAACCCTGGTCGGCGGGCCGCGCAGCGACGCTGCGCTGACCGCCTCCTCGGGCCGCACCGCGACCACCAAGGCGATGGGCGAGGGCTCGACCCAGCACCAGCACCTGGTGCAGACCGAGGTGCCGAAGAAGCTGCTCGAGGAGTGGCTGGCGATGTGGAGCGACAACTACAACCTCGGCGAGAAACTCCGCGTGCAGCTGCGGCCCCGGCGGGCTGGCTCGGACGTGCTGGAACTCGGCATCTACGGCAACGACGACGAGCAGTTGGCCAACGTCGTCGTCGACCCGATCAAGGACCGGCATGGCCGCAGCATCCTTCAGGTGCGCGACCAGAACACGTTCGCCGAGAAGCTACGGCAGAAGCGACTGATGACCCTGATCCACCTCTGGCTGGTGCACCGCTTCAAGGCCGACGCCGTAATTTACGTGACCCCCACCGAGGACAACCAGTATCAGACCTCGAAGATGAAATCGCACGGCATCTTCAGCGAGGTCTATCAAGAGGTCGGCGAGATCATCGTCGCCGAGGTGAACCGGCCCCGGATCGCCGAACTGCTGCAGCCCGACCGAGTCGCGCTGCGCAAGCTGATCACCAAAGAAGATTAGCGAGCGGTTCGACCAACCGAGTCGCAATCGATTCCTCCCGCCCATCACGCCCGAGTGAAGGGCCGTCTTTGCCTGGCGCGATTTCGCGATCCGAATCCGTTTGCGCGGCGGCGCCCCGGGGTAAGAAAAATCTGGCGGCGCGAAGTGGCGCAGTGGAGATTGGGGGATCCGATGAGATCTGGACCGAGGACCACGGTCGCACTGTTCGGCGGTGCGGCGATGCTCGTGCTGTCGGTCGCCTGCGGCGGCGGCCACAAGGGCGGCCCAAGCACCAGCACCACCACCACGACGACCACACCGTCGTCCAGTGTTGCGCCCTCCCCTGCGCCCGGTGGCGGCGGCGGTGAGCCGGGCGGCCCGAACGGTGGCGGCGGTCCGGGCGGCGGAGGCGGCGGCGTGCCCGGCGGCCCGACCGGTGGCGGCGGCCCCGGCGGAGGCGGCGGTGGCGTGCCCGGCGGCCCGACCGGTGGCGGCGGCCCCGGTGGAGGCGGCGGCACCATCCCGGGCGTCGGCGGTGGCGGCGGCGGACCGGGTGGCGGCGGCGGTTGCGTCGGCAACCTGTGCGGCGGCTACTGATCGCCGAGTCGCGTCGAGTGAGCGCGCAAGCGCAACCACAAAGACTTGCTCCCTAGCCGGTGGGGCCGGGATCACCTGGCCCCATCGGCTAAACCCTTGCTCCGGTCTGGGGCCGAACCCGCAATCCGAGTTATGGTTCTCCGCAACTCGGATGCAAGGGGACTTCAATGTCGAAGCTCAGGTTCGGATACTTCATCGCCCCGTTCCATCGCGCCGGCACCAATCCGACGCTGGCGTTGCAACGCGATCTCGCGTTCGTCGAGCACCTCGACGCATTGGGCTTCGACGAGGTCTGGTTGGGCGAACACCACTCGGCCGGTAGCGAGATCATCAGCTCCCCAGAGATTTTCATCGCCGCAGCCGCCGAGCGGGCGAAGCGCATCCGGTTCGGCACCGGGGTCATTTCGCTGTCGTATCACAACCCGCTCTGGGTCGCCGACCGGCTTGATGCTGCTGGATCACCTGACGCACGGCCGCATCATCGGCGGTGTGGGGCCCGGCTCGCTGCCCAGCGACTCGTCCATGATCGGACTCACCCCCACCGACACCCGAGAGCTGCTGGAAACCAACCTCGATATCGTCGTGCGGTTGCTGGCAGGGGAGACGGTCAGCGCCAAGACCGCCACCCACCAGCTCTTCGATGCCAAGTTGCAGCTTGCCCCCTACTCCGACGGCGGGATCCCGCTGTCAGTCGCCGCGGTCGCGTCACCGACGGGCGCTCGGCTGGCCGGCAAGCACGGCATCGGCCTGTTGTCCATCGGGGCGACGCTGACCGTCGAGGGTTTCAATGCGCTGTCCTACCACTGGGGCATCGTCGAAGAGCGTGCAGCGGCCTTCGGCACGCAGGTCGACCGCAATAACTGGAGCCTGGTCGGTTTGTTCCACCTCGCCGAGACCGAGAAGCAGGCCCGTGAAGAGGTCAAGTTCGGCATCGAACCGTGGTTCCGGTACTTCCAGAAGGTGGCGGCGTTCCCCCAGATGACGATGCCGGGAGAGCAGCTCGACGAAATGATCGACGTCATCAACGAGAACGGGGCGGGCGTCATCGGCACACCCGAGCGGGCGCGCGAACAGGTGCAGCGATTGTGGGACCAGTCCGGCGGTTTCGGCTGCATGCTGCAGATGGGCCACGAGTGGGCCAACCCGGCCGCCACCCGACGGTCCGCCGAATTGTTCGCCGCCGAAGTCATGCCACATTTCCAGGGACAGGCGCAACCGACGCTAGACGCTGCCGCACGTGCCGGTCAGGCACGGGAGGGCTTGGCGCAGTCGCAGTTGGACGCCGTGGCGCACATGACCGAGAAGTATGAAAGCGAAAAGCGTTCTGCCAACGACGTCTGATCGACGACCGCCGTTGACCCGTTCCACGTGCGTGTTACGACACGCGGCTGACCCGTTCGACGCGTGTGTTACAAATCTCCGGTTCAGGGAATCCGTAGTCGAAGATGGGGCCCACTCGGGGCGCCGGTTACGACAGGAGTTGCAGCAATGATCGGGTCAATCATCCTCGCCATCGTTGTGGGTGCGCTCATCGGCTTGATTGCGCGTCTCCTCATGCCAGGCAAACAAGACATCGGCATGATCATGACCATTGCGCTCGGCGCCCTGGGTGGCTTGATCGGCTCATGGGTGGCCAGCAAGTTCGGATACCACAATGCCAATGGCGGAATCGCCTGGGTCCCATTTCTCATCGGGATCGGTGCTGCCATCGTCCTCATCGCGATCTGGGAAACCGTGCGGGGTCGCCGCACCCGCCGTAACGGGTTGCTTCGCCGATAGCCGGTTTAGGGGTCGGCGGCTGCCGCTGGGCCGGGCGGCTTCATCAAGGCGACAGCCGCGGCCCAGGAGCCCCAGACCGCGAGACCAGGCTGGGATCCGGATCGGTGCGCCTGACGGACGAGGCCGTTCGCCAGGCGCCGCCAAATCTCACCGGCGGCGGACGCGCGGCCGTCACGCGTCGCGGGAAGCTAGCGCCCGCCGTTGGATTCGCGCTCGGCCGCCTTCACCAGCCGGCCCGCGAAGAACCGGACGGCTCCGCCCATGGCGGCACGCATCAGCGGACCCGTCCCCCGAACGCCTTCGGTGAACGAGCCGGTCCAGCGGATGTCGGTCCCGCCGGAGGCATTCGGCGTCAGAACCACCTCGCCGGAATAATCCTTGGCCGGGGTGCGCGGACCCACCAGCTTGTAGGCGTGGCGGCGGTCCGGCTCGTACGCGACCGTTTCCTCTTGCACGTAGACGGGCCACATGCCCACCTTGCGAATAGCCCCGATGCCGCCCGGCGCGGGGTTGCCCTGGCGGGCCCAACTGGAGTGCATGACGATCGGCTTGGCCCACGCGACCAGTTGGCGCCGTCGGCTACCAGCCGAAACAGCGTCGCGGCGGGCGCACTGGTGGTGCGGGTGACTTCGAAGGAATAGTTCCGGCCCGGCATGACGACTCCTGGTGGTAGCAAACGGACGGCCCTGGACGCCGCTCGCCCGGTAGGCTACCGCCCACGCCGGGCGTCGGCCGGATCGGGTTGACCGGCGCCGTTCGCCGGCGATCGAATTTCCGCCCGAAGCGGCGAATGCGCCCGCCGCTCTTGCTGTTTGCCGATTCATCGGCATGAGGACCGTCGCATCGTCTTGCTTAGACTGCCAATGATGGATCGCGGTTCCCGGCAGGACGGCCCACCTGCCGGTGGCCTACTTCGGATCGAGGACTGCCTGGACGCCACGGGCGGTGTCGCGCTGCCGCCCGGCGTCAACCTGATATCGCTCATCGACCGCAACATCGCGAACGTCGGTGACACCGTGGCGTATCGCTATGTCGATTACAGCCGTTCGGCCGATGGGGATGTCGACGAGGTGACGTGGACCCAGTTCGGTGCCCGGCTGGAAGCCATCGGTGCGCGCATCCAACAAGCCGCGAGTCGCGCTGAACGCGTTGCGGTCCTTGCGCCACAGGGCATTGATTACGTCGCCGGCTTCTACGCGGCGGTCAAGGCCGGAACCATCGCGGTGCCGCTGTTCGCCCCGCAACTGCCCGGGCACGCCGAACGCCTCGATACCGCGATGCGGGATTCGGAGCCCACCGTCGTACTCACGACTACGACCGCACGAGACGACGTAGAGAAGTTCTTGGCCGGTCACCCGTATCTGCGCCGGCCGCAGGTGATCGCCATCGACCAGATACCCGACTCGGCGGGGGAGGCGTTCGCGCCTACCGAGCTCGGCATGGACGACGTCTCGCACCTGCAATACACGTCGGGCTCCACCCGGCGTCCGGTCGGTGTCGAAAATCACCCACCGCGCGGTGGGTACCAACCTGGTGCAGATGATCCTGTCGATCGATCTGCTGGACCGAAATACCCACGGCGTCAGCTGGTTACCGCTCTACCACGACATGGGTTTGTCGATGATCGGATTCCCGGCCGTCTACGGCGGCCATTCCACGCTGATGTCTCCCACCGCGTTCGTCCGCCGGCCCCAGCGATGGATTCAGGTCCTGTCCGACGAGTCGCGGCAGGGCAACGTCGTGACCGCCGCACCGAACTTCGCGTACGAGTGGGCCGCGCAGCGCGGCCTACCCAGCCGCGGCGCGGACATCGATCTGCGCAACGTGGTCATGATCATCGGCTCCGAACCGGTCAGCATCGACGCGATCAAGACATTCAACAAAGCGTTCGCGCCCTACGGATTACCGAGTACCGCCTTCAAACCCTCCTACGGCATCGCCGAGGCGACGTTGTTCGTCGCGACCATCGGCACCGCCGCCGAGGCGACGGCGGTGTACTTCGACCGGGAACGGCTGGGCGCCGGACAAGCGGTGCGCGTCGACGCCGACGATCCCAACGCCGTCGCACAGGTGTCGTGCGGCCAGGTCGCACGCAGCGCATGGGCCGTCATCGTCGACCCCGCCGCCGGATCGGAGTTGGCGGACGGCGAGGTGGGTGAAATCTGGTTGCAGGGCAACAACATTGGACGCGGCTACTGGGGACTGCCCGAGGAGACTCGGCGCGCATTCGGCGCCAAGCTGCAATCGCGGCAAGCCGACGGCGGCCACGGCGACGGCGCCGATCTGGCGGGCTCCTGGTTACGCACCGGCGACCTCGGCGGTATCTCGACGGTGAGCTGTACGTGACCGTCCGGATAGCGGACCTGGTGATCGATCGACGGCCGCAATCACTACCCGCAGCACATCGAGGCCACCGTCGCGGAAGCCTCTGAGATCGTCCGGCGCGGATATGTGACGGCGTTTGCCGTGCCGGCCGACGATGACCCGGATGCCGCCCGGCTCGTCGTGGTCGCCGAGCGCGCCGCGGGCACCAGCCCCGAGATCCCCAGCCGGCGATCGAGGCGATCCGCACGGCGGTCTCGCAGCGGCACGGCATTTCAGTCTCGGACGTGCGTCTGCTGCCGGCCGGCGCTATTCCGCGTACGACCAGCGGCAAGCTGGCCCGCAGGGCCTGTCGTACGGAGTACCTCGGCGGCACGCTGGGCGTCCGCTGACCGGGCGGGCCGAACGCGAAAACCCCCTGCGCACGAACCCCGCTGGCTAGTCTCCTCTCGGAGGCGCGACATGGTTCTCAAGATGAGGGTGCCGCCGGAGCTGATCGGCGGCGACGTGGATGCCGGCTACGGCAAGGTGGCCGATGCTTTCCGGGCGGCCTTTCGTGACGGTGCCGAAGTCGGTGCTGCCGTCGCCGTCTACCGCGACGGCGTCAAGGTGGTCGACATGTGGGGCGGCTACCGGAACGGTTTGACTAAGGATCCGTGGCAGGCCGACACCATGGTGAACATGTTTTCCACGACCAAAGGTGTCGCCGCCCTGGTCGTGGCGGTGGCGGTGTCTCGCGGACTCCTCTCCTACGACGCCAGGGTCGCCGATTACTGGCCGGAATTCGCGCGGGCGGGCAAGGGCGACGTCACCGTCCGTCAACTCCTGGCGCATCAGGCCGGAGTCTGTGCGCTCAAACCGAAGCCGACGCTGGCCGACGTGGCCGATCCGGAGCGGCTCTCGCCGATCCTGGCGTCCCAAGCGCCGGCGTGGCGACCGGGCACCCGGCACGGATATCACGGGATCACGCTGGGCTGGTACGAGTCCGAGTTAATTCGCCGGACCGATCCGGCCCGGCGCACGCTTGGCCGGTTCATGGCCGAGGAGATCGTCGCGCCGGCGGGACTCGACCTGCACATCGGCCTGCCCGGCTCGGTCGACCGCACTCGAGTCGCCCACATCCACAACTGGGCGCGCGCGGAAACGCTGCTGCATCTGGGCGTGATGCCGCCGGGATTCCTAGGCGCGTCGCTCAACCCGGTCGGCCTGACGGCACGCAGCATCGCGGTCCCGCGTGGCGTCAACCCGTTCAACGGGGATTACAACCGCGACGACGTCCGGGCGGTCGAGATCCCGTCGGCCAACGGCATCGGCACCGTGAGGTCGGTGGCGAGCATGTACGGCAGCGCGGCCTGCGGCGGTGCCGAGGTTCCGCTGCGCCCCGGCGTCCTCGAGGCGCTGGCGGCACCGGCGATCCCGCCGAGCCGGGGCGTGCGCGACAAGGTGATGCACATCGATGTGGCGTATTCGCTCGGGTTCTGTAAACCGGTCCCGCACTTCGTCTTCGGATCGTCGGATAAGGCCTTCGGAACCCCGGGGTTCGGGGGATCGTTCGGATGCGCCGACCCGGATACCGGCATCGGGTTTGCGTACGTCATGAACCGGCTCGGATTTCATCTCTGGAGCGACCCGCGTGAATTGGCGTTGCGGCAGGCTCTGTTTCGCGATGTGCTTGGGGTGCGACCGCAGAGTTGACGTCAACGCCGGCCGTTCCTGGCATCCTGGCCATGTGGGCCTGATATTCCGGTTGGCGGAGCTGTTGATCGTGATCCTGCCGCTGACGGGTGCGATCGTCGCCGCCGTGCGCGCGTTCGGCCGGCGACGCACCGACGAGCGGTCGCGGGATTCCGACCCGACCCAACCACCCGAGGCGCCCGCCACTGACGGCGCCGCTCGGAATTCAGCGGCCCAGTGGCGCGCGATCCGACGCGTCCTCGATGAGCATGGCCGCACCGACGCGCGCTGGCTGGAGTACGAACTCGACGTCGCCAAGCTGCTGGACTTCCCGCTGATGACCGACATGCGTGATGCCAACACGATCGCGTTCCACAAGGCCAAGCTGCGGGCCGACTTCCTGCGGCCCGTCCAGGCCGAGGATCTGCTCGACGACCGCGAAGGCGCCGCGCAATACATGGCCGCCGTAGAGGACTACGTCACGGCGTTCAACGCCGCCGAAGCCGAAGCGATCCGCAGACGCCGCAACGATTTCTCCCGGGCGGATCAGCAGCGAATTGCGCGGGCGCAGAGCCTGTTACGGGTCGCGGCCGACCCCGCGGCGGCAGCGCAGGAACGTCAACGCGCCTACGATTTGGCCCGCAACGAACTCGACGGCCTGCTGGTGCTGCCGTCCGCGACGCAGGCGAACCTCGAGCGCGGGATTTCCGGCGAGCTGGAGCTATAGCCGAGCGCCCGAGTTATCTACGGGCAGGTGTATCCGCCGTCGATCACGACGTCGAACCTGTCATATAGCTGGAAGCCTCGCTGGCCAGATAGACGTACAGGCCGGTGAGTTCTTCGGGGCGGCCGATGCGGCCGAGCGGTATCCTCGGCTCCCATTGGCGGTGATACTCCGTCAACGGCTCGACGAGCTCGGTCAGGATGTAGCCGGGACTGACGCTGTTGACCCGAATGTTGTGCGGCGCCAATTCGACTGCCATCGCCTTGGTCATGTGGATGACGGCCGCCTTGGAGGCGCAGTAGTGGCCGACCTGCTGTGGGACGTTGATGATGCTGCCCGACATCGAGGCGGTGTTGATGATGACGCCGCCGCGCCCCTGGGCCACCATCGCCCGGGCCGCCGCCTGCGCGGTCAGGAAGACACCGGTCACATTGGTGTCCTGGATGCGCTGGAATTCCTCCGGCGACATATCCAGCATCGGGACGACCGAGATGATGCCGGCGTTGCAGACCGCGACGTCAATGCCGCCCAGTTCTGCGATCACTCGATCCAACATGCCGTTCACCTCGTCGGGCCGGGTCACGTCGCATCGGATCGGCACCACCTTGCCGCCGCCGTCCGCCGCCAGCTCGCCGGCGACGCTTTCCAGCTCCTCGACATTCCGGGCCGCGATGGCCACGTCGGCGCCGGCTTGCGCATAGGCCTGGGCCACTTTTCTACCGATACCGCTGGACGCCCCGGTGACCAACGCCCGCTTGCCGCGCAGGCCGAACAAGTCCATCACGTTCATCCGAGATCGCCAATCGTACGAGCGACCCAAAACCGAAACACGTTCTAGTGTGTCCGCTATGGGCAAATTCAGCAGGGCGGAAATCGATAACGCCGTCGATAACTACACCAAAGTCGTCGAAGGGTGCAGCGCTTCGGGCGACTGGCGGCCGTTCGCGGACCTGTTCACCGAAGACGTCGTCTACACCGAGCATCACTACGGCGTGTTTCGCGGGCGCGAGGCGGTCCGCGACTGGATCGTCGCGGTGATGGCGCCGTTCCCGCACATGCGTTTTCCCAATGACTGGGTCGCCCACGATGACGACAACGACGCCGTCGTGGTCATGATCAAGAACTTGCTCGACCACCCGACCGATCCGAACGGTGAACCGTTTTGGTTCCCGAACTGGACTCGGCTGGTCTACGCCGGCGACGGCCTGTTCTCCAGCGAGGAAGACATCTACAACCCCGACCGTGACGCTCCCGGCGTCGTTGCGGCCTGGATGCAGGCCGGCGGTCGGCTCGCCACGACGGAGATCCTGCAACCCGGCGCTTGACGCCGAGTGTCTAACCCCTGCCGGAAGCCTTTTATGCGGTGGCTGCGCCCGGGTTCTGATCACTGAGCGACACACGCCTGCGTCGCCGCGACCGAACTTTGCCCAGCGCCTGCTCCCAGGCGAGCAAGGTCGTGGCTTTGAGGTTGGCCGGCTTCACGCTGTCCTTGGACAGCAGCGCCGTCGCGGCGGCCTTCGTGGTCGCCGACGCCTTCGACATGTGGCCCGAGTCGAACGGCGGCTGCGGATCGTATTCGATCGCGAGTTGGATTGCCTTCGCGCGGGATTCGCCGCCGATTTGGCCGGCCAGCCACAACGCGAGGTCAAGCCCGGCAGACACGCCGGCACTCGTGACGATGTCGTCCTGGTGCACGATTCGCTCGTCGGACACGGGAATGGCGCCGAACGCCTTCAGCGCGGGAAGTGGCGATCCAATGCGATGTGGCGCGCCGGTCTTCGAGCAGACCGGCGGCCGCGAGAATCACCGACCCCGAGCACACCGACGTCGTCCAGCTCGGCGGTCCGGTGGGCCTGGCGCAGCCACTCGAGCAGCGCGTCGTCACGGGCGTGCACCGGTGTCGACGGACCGCCCGGAACGAGAATCACGTCGGGCGAGGGCGTTTCGGCCAGCGAGTGGGTGGCGCCGATGACCAGCACCCCGGAGTCGGCGGTGATCGGTCCGGCTTCATGCCACACGAAGCGCACCTCGGCGCCCGGCAAATTGCGCAGCACCTCGTACGGACCGATCATGTCCAGCGCGGTGAATCCCGGGTAGGCCACGATGGCGATTTGAGTCATCGTGTTCCTCCTCTTCAGGTTCGTCAGGCGAAGGCTTTGCGGTATTGGTCGGGCGAAATGCCCACGCGGCGAAGGAAATTGCGCCGCATGGTTTCCGCCGTGCCAAAGCCGCACCGGGCGGCGATCGCGACGACGGTGTCGTCGGTCTCCTCCAACTGCCGGCGCGCGGCTTCGGTGCGGATGCGTTCGACGTAGTGGCCGGGCGCCTCGCCGATTTCGTCGGTGAACACCCGGGTGAAATGGCGCGGGCTCATCGCGGCCCGGCGAGCCAGGTCATCGATGCTGTGCGAGCCGCCCGGTTGCGGCCTCGATGGCCTCCTGCACCTCGCGGATCGGAGCCCGCTTGGCCCTCGGCATCCACACCGGCGCCGCGAACTGGGTCTGCCCACCGGGGCGGCGCAGGTACAGGACGAGCCAGCGGGCGACCGTCTGCGCGACCTCGGTGCCGTGGTCGTCCTCGACCAGGGAGAGGGCGAGGTCGATGCCCGCGGTGACACCCGCGGCCGTCCATACCGTGTCCGAGCTGCGGACGAAGATCGGGTCGGGATCGACGTCGACGGCGGGGAACTCGCGGGCCAACCGCCCCGCGAACGCCCAGTGCGTCGTCGCCCGCCAGCCGTCCAGCAGCCCGGCTTCGGCGGCGAGAAACGCGCCCGTGCAGACGCGTGACGACGCGGCGGGCGCTTCCGGTGACGCCTTTGATCCACTCCACCAACTCGGCGTTGGATCGCGCCGCATCGACGCCGCCACCACCGGGCAGAACGACGGTGTCGATCTGCTCGCTCGGGTCGGGCAGCGGGCTCGCCAGGAAGGCCAGTCCGGTGGCGGTGGTCACCGGCTGGCCGTCGACCGACGACATGACGACGTCGTATCCGCCGCCGGTCAGCAGCGACGCGCCGGTGAACACGTCGTGGGGCCCCACCACGTCCAGCGCCTGAACGCCGGGAAAGCCGACGATCACCACCCTGCGAGCCATGGATTCAGTGTTGGCCAGACCGGCCATGGCGTCTACGCCAGGTATCCCACCAATTAGGACATGCGCGAAGGCCGCCCCGGCGGCCTCGGCAGAAGCCGGTCTTGGCAGACTGTGCCCATGGCACAGATAACCTTGCGTGGAAACCCGATCAACACCGTCGGCGATCTCCCTGCCGTCGGATCTCCGGCCCCGTCGTTCACTTTGGTCGGCACGGATCTGGGGCCGGTCAGCAACGACCAGTTCAGCGGCAAGCCCGTGGTGCTCAACATCTTTCCGTCCGTTGACACACCGGTGTGCGCGACGAGTGTGCGGACCTTCAACGAGCGCGCCGGCCGCGAGCGGTGCCTCGGTGCTGTGCGTGTCCAAGGACCTGCCGTTCGCGCAGGCGCGATTCTGCGGCGCAGAGGGCATCGAGAACGTCAAGACGGCCTCGGCGTTCCGGGACAGCTTCGGTGACGACTACGGCGTCACTATCACTGACGGCCCGATGGCCGGGCTGCTGGCCCGCGCCGTCGTCGTGGTCGGCGCCGACGGCAACGTCGCGTACACGGAACTGGTGCCCGAGATCGCGCAGGAGCCCGATTACGACGCGGCGCTGGCCGCGGTACAGGCCTAGACAGCACTGAGACGTCAACGGCGACAGCGGATTCCGCGTCGCCGGCCTAGGTGGAATGCCGCGGCGGAATGAACACAGTCTCAGCCAGCATGCGCCGGCACCACGCCCGATACGCTTCGACGCTCCAGCCGTCGCGGTGCACCATCCGCAGATAGATTTCGACGCTGCACAGCACTGCGGCCGTCTCGACGAGTTCGTCGAACGGAACGTCGCCGCGTAGCCATCCGCGGTCGCCGAACACGTCGAGGACCCGGCGGATTTGCCCTTTGATCCCGGCGAAGAACTCGTTCAAGTACCGACCCAACTCGGGATCAGACGATGGCGCCGCCAAACAGCGCGGGCGCCAGTTTCGCGGTAACTTGTTGTATGTCGGTCTACGGTGCTCGCCCACAAAGTCGAGGGCCTCGCCCAGTCCTCGATGGCCATCAGTTTGCGGCCGACGTCCAGATTGAAGATGTCTTCTTCGCCACTCACCCCCACTCCGGCGAACTCGGCGGCCGCGATCAGGAGCGCAGCCTTGGATCCCTGACCCTGGACGGTCTCGGTCGAAACGCCAGCCGCAGCGGCGATTTTCGCCAGCGTGGTGCGTGCGTAGCCGTCGGCGGCAAACAGCTCCGCAGCGGCGGCGAGCACCCGCGTCCGCGTCTGCTCCGCCTGCTGCTGACGCAACTCGGATCGGTAAGTTCGAGTGTTCGCAGATATTGACTCCGGTGACACAGTAATGAATACTACCACTACCAAGCTAATGGCAGAGTACCGGGGGGTGACGTGGCATCGATCATCATCGCCAGCATCCCAGCCCATGGCCACATCACGCCGTTGCTGACCGTCGCCGAGAACTTCGTCAAGCGGGGCGACGACGTGCGGTTCGTCACCGGCTCACGCTACGCAGACAAGGTTGCGGCGACGGGCGCCGCCTTCGTGCCGCTGCCCGCCGGAGGCCGACTTCGATGACCGAGAATCTGTTGGCGAGCTTTCCCGAACGCGCGAAATTGAAAGGGCGTCAAGGCGGCCACCTTCGATGTTGAACATGTTTTTGCCCGGCCCGGCAAGGCTCAGTACGAGACCGCTCATGGCCGCCGTCGCGGCGCACCCGGCCGACGTCGTGTTGGCCGAGCCCGATTTCGTCGGCGCCATATTCATGCTTGCCCATCCACGGCCGAAGCGCCCAGCGGTCGTCATGTGCTCCGTGATTCCGCTGCCGATCGACAGCCTTGACACCGCTCCCTTTGGCATGGGGTTGCGGCCCGCCCGTTTGCTGAACCGCCAGCGCAACGCCGCCCTTGCCGCGGTGCAGTCGTCGAATGTTCCGGCAGACCCACCAGAATCATCAACGACCTGCACCGCGAGGTGCACGGCAAAGCCATGCCGGGCACCTTGACCGACTGGGGCCGCCGCGCCGACGCGATCGTGCAGTTCAGCGTTCCCGCCTTCGAATACCCCCGCTCCGATGTACCCGCCAACCTGCACTACATCGGGCCGTTGTCGGCCACCGGCTTCGAAGGCCCGCTGCCAGCGTGGTGGGGCGACCTCGACGGGGCGCGGCCCATCATCCATGTCACCCAGGGCACGGCCGCCAACTTCGACTACGACCAGGCCATCGCACCGACGCTGCACGCACTCGCCGACGACGATGTCCTGATCGTGGTGGCGACGGGTGGTCGGCCACTGGATACGCTGCCCCCGCTTCCTGCAAACGCCCGCGCGGCGATGTTCCTGCCTTACGACCAATTACTGCCCCGCACTTCGGTTTTCGTGACCAACGGTGGCTACGGCGGTGTGCAATACGCGTTGCGTCATGGGGTTCCGATCGTCGCCACCGGCGGCAAGGAAGATAAACCCGAGGTCGGCGCCCGCGTCGCATGGTCGGGCGTCGGGCGGCGTATCAGAAGTGAGCATCCGTCACCACGCGCGCTGCGCCGCGACATTCTCGCCGTGCTGAACCAACCGCGCTACCGGCAGGCCAGCCAACGGATCGCGACCGACATGGCCGCAGCCGCGGGCTTCACCGGCCTGGCCGACATCGTGGATCGACTGGCTAAGTCCTCGGCGGCTGCATCTCAGATGCGCACCCGTCGCAGGTCTGCCCGGCCCTGGTCAGACGTGGTCTCGATGATCCCCAGTGCGCCGGCATTCGACACCGCGGCGGCCAGCTGGGCGCCGGCGATGTAGGTCATCGGCGCCTGAATGATCGGGATGTCGATGTTGGCCAGTGCGCAGACCCGATTGGGTGCGGGGACGCCGCCGGCGGCCGCCATCAGCCGCGTGGGTCGATCAGGTCACGGAAGCTCGCCGCGGGATAGACGGAAGCGCCCAAGGTCGCGATCCGATTGCTCAGCCCCTTGTCCGAGGTCACCACACAAATGTCGTGCGGCGCAGCGTCGGCCGCGACAAGCCGGACGATCTCGTCGTCAGCCGAGTTCGCGGCCGCCTTAGGTGCGTGTGCGATCTCGACCACCGATGAGGTGACGGCCGTCGACGGCGGTCGTTCAAAAACGACGGTCACTTGGCCTCCTTGACCCGACGCCCATCGATCCAGTCTTTCCACCAATGCGACCATGGCACCGTTGCGGTCTTTCCACCAGCCATCAGGACGGCTTCCGATCACATTCATGCCGTCGACGATCCAGCGCACAACCACACCGTAAACGAACCGGCGCGACCGATCATTTCCGTTCGAGATGCCATCGGTCGTTGATACGGTCACCCTCATGACCTCGATCGCCGACACCGAAGACCGGGTTGTCGCACTGGCCCGCGGTATGCGGGAGCTGGTGCGCGCCGAAGCCGCCGAATCCGAGCGCATGCGCACCCTGACCCCGGCGATCGTCGATGCAATGTGGGCCAGCGGCCTGATGTCGGCGTTCAACCCGGTTGTGGCCGGTGGCGTCGAGCCGTCGTTCACCGAGATGATCGAAACGTGGATCGAAATGGCTTGGCAGGACGGGTCATTCGGCTGGGTCGGGATTGCGAATCTGCCGTCATCCTTCGCCGCGGCGGCGTACCTGCCCGACGAAGGCTTCGCCGAAGTCTTTACCGCACACGACAACCGGGTCACCATGGGCGGCCAGTTCTTTCCCAACGGACAGGGTGCCGCCCTCGACGGCGGCTACCTGGTGACCGGCGCCTGGAACTTCGGTTCTGGCATCGGTCACGCGGAATACGTTGCCGCCGGCTTCCTGCCGATGGATGACGGCGAGATGCGCTGGATCAGTGAGGGTTTTCCCGAGATGCGAGTGGCCGTGATTCCGCGCGAGCAGATCAGTTTCAACGACGGCTGGTTCGTGCAGGGGCTGAAGGGAACCGGTTCCTATGACTACAGCGCTCAAGAGGTATTCGTTCCCGAGAGCCGCACGTTCGAACTGTTCGTGCGCCAGCCCTACCGTGGGACATCGCCGGCCACCCGGATGGGGCTGATGCCCGTGACCGCCGCCGGACACGCGTCGTGGGCGCTGGGCGTGGCCAAGAGCATGCTCGACGACGTCCAAGAGCTGGCCGCGACGAAGTTCCGGATGAGTGATATGGCGTCGCTCGCGAGTCGCCCCACCTTCCAGAAGGGCCTGGCGCATCACCGCGCGGCCTGGCGTGCGGCACGCCTCTTGGTCCTCGACGCGTTCACCACCGCCGAGGCGGCGGTGGCCTCGGGGGAGGACCTGACCCCGGCGCTGCGCGCCGACATGCGGGTGGCCGCCGTCTACGCCACCGACACGGCCCGAGGCTGCGCCGAATGGGCGCACCTGGTCGCCGGGACAAGCTCGATCCGCGAAGGCAGCCGGCTGGAACGCGCCTTTCGTGACATCTACACCGGCACACAACACGCCTTCATCAGCGAGAAGGTCGCCATCGACGTCGCGCAGATCTGGCTGGGCATCATCGAAGACCAGCCCGGGTTGTAAGCCGGCGACCCTAGGTACTGCGGGCGGGCGCTCGCTAACATTGCGCGCATGCGTGGCTCAAAAATCCTGATCACCGGTCCGACCGGTCAAATCGCCACCCCCATCGCCCGTGCGCTTGCCGCCGACAACGAGGTCTGGGGGATCGCTCGCTTCACCGACCCCGCCGCGCGCGACGAACTCGAGAAGGTCGGGATCCGTTGCGAAACAGTGAATCTGGCGGCCGGCGACTTCACTAGTCTGCCAATGGATTTCGACTACGTGCTCAATCTGGCGGTGGCCAAGAGCGGAAGCTGGGAAAAGGACCTGGCGGCCAACGCGGAGTCGGTCGGCCTGCTGATGGCCCACTGCCGCAACGCGAAAGCCTTCCTGCACTGCTCGTCGGCCGCCGTGTATGACCCACCGGACGACGCACCCGCGCAGCGAGCGCTCCGCCCTCGGCGACAACCACAAGCCGCTGTTTCCCACCTACTCCATTTCCAAAATCGCCGGGGAAGTGGTCGCCCGGTCCGTGGCGCGCGTTCTCGGCCTGCCCACCACGATCGCGCGGCTCAACGTTCCCTACGGCGATAACGGCGGGTGGCCGTTCTACCACATGGAGATGATGCTGGGCGGCATCCCGATCCCCGTTCCACCCGGTGAACCCGCCCGCTACAACCCGATTCACGAGGACGACATCATCGCGACCATCCCCAAGCTGCTCGAGGTCGCGTCGGTCCCGGCGACCACGGTCAACTGGTGCGGCGACCAGACGGTCAGCCTGCAGGAGTGGTGCGACTACCTCGGTTCACTCGTCGGCAAGAAGCCGATTTTCGAGGCGAGCGAACAAGCGCTGCGGGGCAATCCCACCACGGTCGAGCGCATGCACGAACTCATCGGCGGCACCTCGGTCGACTGGCGCGACGGAATTCGCCGCATGGCAGCCAAATTCCACCCCGACCTCGTCGGCGTCTAGCGGCGGTCCCGAAGTGACCAACACGTCCGACCCGGCGGCGCAGCGGCTGCGCACGCTGGCCCTGTTGCGCCGCGTGCGCGACCGCATCGACCGGGACTACACCCAGCCGCTGGACGTCGAAGCGCTCGCGCGCGGGGTGCACATGTCCGCCGGCCACCTCAGCCGCGAATTCCGGCGCGCCTACGGCGAATCGCCGTACTCGTACTTGATGACGAGGCGCATCGAGCGCGCGATGGCGCTGCTGCGCCGCGGCGACCTGAGCGTCACCGAGGTGTGCTTCGCGGTCGGTTGCTCGTCGTTGGGCACCTTCAGCACCCGATTCACCGAATTGGTCGGGTACCGCCCAGCACGTACCGCCGCCGATCGGCCGACGCGCTGGCGGGCATGCCGCCCTGCGTGGCCAAACAGGTGATGAGACCGATCAGGAATCGAGAAGCATCTGCCGTCGAACCGCACCTAGCCTGACCGCATGGACATCACCATTCACTCGAGCTTCCTTCCGCATGAAGACCCGGAGTCCTCGCTCGCCTTCTATCGCGACGTCCTCGGATTCGAGGTTCGCCTCGACGTCGGCAACGGCACGATGCGCTGGATCACGGTCGGTCCCCCGAACCAACCGGACACCTCCATCGTCTTGAACCCGCCGGCCGCCAACCCGGGCGTCACCGACGACGAGCGCCGCACCATCGCCGAGATGATGGCCAAGGGCAGCTACGCCACGCTGCTGCTGGCCACCAAGGACCTCGACGGCACCTTCGAACGGCTGCAGGCCAGCGACGTCGACATCGTCCAAGAGCCCACCGACCAGCCGTACGGGCTTCGCGACTGCGCGGTCCGTGATCCCGCGGGGAATCTCATTCGCATCCAGGAACTGCGCTGACCCGGTAGTGCTTGACCAGCCGTGTGCACAATGCTAAGCAAGTGCTCAGCACTGAGCGCATCAGGCGCTGCGGCGCCATGACTGGCATTACGAAAGGGATCAGATGACGGTGCAGGAGGTACTGGACGACATTCGTAAGCGTCCCGGAACGGGTGACGTCATCTCGGTCATCGATCCCGCGACCGAGGAGACGATCACCGAATTCACCGACTGCGGCCAAGAGGCGGTCAACGACGCAGCCGCGCGGGCGAAGGCGACGTTCGAGTCGGGTGTCTGGTCGGAGCTTCCGGGGCGCGAGCGGGCCAAGATCCTGTGGCGGATTGGGGACTTGATCGATGAACACGCCGAAGAATTCGCCCAACTCGACTCGCTCAACACGGGCATGCCGCTGATGCAGGCCCAATTGCAGATGTCGACCTGCTCGGAGTTCTTCCGCTACTACGCCGGTTGGTGTTCGAAGATCAACGGCGTCGCGTACGACGTGAAGACGGACGGCATCGCGACCGACAACTACGTGAACATGCACGCCTATACGCTCAAAGAGCCGTATAGCGTTGTGGGGCTGATCTTTCCGTGGAACGGCCCGATCTTCAACGCCAGCGCAAAGCTTGCGCCGGCTCTGGCCGCCGGCGGCAGCCTGCTCGTCAAACCCGCCGAAGAGACACCGCTGTCGGCGCTGCTGCTGGACAGGCTCGTTCACGAGGCCGGTGTCCCCGAGGGGGTCGTCAACCTGCTGACCGGTTACGGCCACACCGCGGGCGCCGCGATCACCGCGCACCCCGACGTCCAGAAGGTCGCCTTCACCGGCTCCACCGAGGTCGGCAAGGAGATCGTGCGGGCGTCGGCCGGCAACCTGAAGAAGGTCACGCTCGAACTCGGCGGGAAGTCGCCGGTGCTGATCTTCGACGACGCGAACCTGGACAACGCCATCATGATGGCGTCGCTGGGCATCTTCGTGCACTCGGGCCAGGGCTGTGTCTGCGGGTCGCGGATCTTCGCCCAGCGCGGTGTCTACGACCGGGTCGTGGAAGGCATTGCGATGATGGCGAATTCGTTCAAGCTGGGCGCGCCCAGCGAGGAGGGCTGCGTCAGTGGCCCGCTGATCAGCGAGAAGCAGTTGAACCGCGTCATGGGCTTCATCGACGAGGGCAAGCAGGACGGCGTCGAAGTGGTCACCGGCGGCCACCGGCTGGACCGCAAGGGTTACTTCGTGCACCCGACGGTGCTCACCAACGTCGACACCAGCATGCGGCTGTACCAGCAGGAGATCTTCGGTCCGGTGGTCACCATCCTGCCGTTCGACGACGAAGACGAGGCCGTGGCGTTGGCCAACGACACCACATACGGCCTGGCGGCCACCGCATGGACGGAGAACCTCGGTCGGGCCCACCGGATCATGAGGCGACTGCAGGCCGGCAGTGTGCAGGTCAATTGCCAGCTGGTCTTCGACCACGATGTGCCGTTCGGCGGGTACAAGCAGTCCGGCTGGGGTCACGAGTTCGGTAAAGAGGGCCTCGAGATCTACTTGAAGACGAAGTCGGTCTGGGCTCAGCTCTAGACCTGTTGTCGCACAACGGAAAGCCCCGGACCCCAACCAGGTCCGGGACTTCTCCGACGGCGGTCAGACCAGTCAAGATCCCTTGTTGTAGCGAGTGAGGAACCCGACGGAGGCCACCGCGGCGGCGGTGCCGATCACGCCCCACAGCACCAGCTGGAAAGCCATCGCGGCGAAGAACCAGCCGAAGGTCATCCCGATGTAGAGCATCCAGATCACTCGGAAAAAGCTCCAAACCGCAAGCAGGCCAGTGCTGATCCCGATGTAGAGGCTGCGCTGCCGATCGACACGGTTGATCTGCTCTTGGATGCTGGTCGGCACGATGTTCATTTGCTGTGTTCCTTTCCTGAGGCGCCGCCCCCGTGGCGGCGTCGTTGCGATAAGTACAGATCCGTCCGCCGGCTACCGATCCCAATCCGCACACCGGATACCGCCACGGAACCCGCCCATTCCGGGCCGCCGCCGCGCCGTGCGCTCTACTCTGCAAAAAGGGGCCGTGCAGAAGGGTTGGCTCGATGAACGTGGTGCATCGCATGGCGCTGTGTTCGATCGCCGCGCTGGTGGCGCTGACTGCGGCCGGGGTTGCCGGCGCCGATCCGCCGCCCACCCAGGTGGTCACGGTGATGGCCGTCGGGCCCAGCGGCGAAGCGATCAACGGCTACAAGGTGGCGTCCGGACCGGGCAACGTAGGGCAGGCCAGCGCCTGCTCGGATCCGTCGCCGTCGGCGGTCGCCGACAACGTCTATTACTGCTCGCCGAGCGCGGCGGGAGCCGGCACCTGCTGGCCCTCGACGCCGGGATCCCTTCTGTGCGTGGATAATCCGTGGGATATGCAGATGCACCGCGTGATGTTCGATGGTCAGCTTCCGCCCGTGCACCCGACCGCCAACCCGGATCCGTTCGCGCTCACCCTCGACGATGGGACCCGCTGCCTGCTGCGCAACGGGGGCGCATGGGGAGGGCGTGCCGACGGCTACGTCGGTGTCTACGGGTGCGGCGGCGCGGGCAGTGACCTCGCCGTGCTGTGGTTGCCCAGCCAGGGCGCCGGATCCTGCATCGACCGCTCATCGTCGGTGTGGACCGTCAAAGTCGGTCGGCTCGGCGCACCGGACGCTGTCCTCGCACCGCCTGCGACCCGCACCGTGACCGCCGCCTGGCTCGCCGGAGGCAAGGCTGGTCAGTAGGGCGGCGCGACTACTGCTATAACGCAACGTATGTCTGGCACAGGGCACACCATTACCCATGTTTCCGATACGGCCCGGTGGACGGCGTTGCACCGGGCAACCGAATCGGCCCGCCCTGATGCGCTGTTTCGCGACCCGCTTGCGGCGCGCCTCGCCGGTGAACACGGCCGCGCGATCGTCGACAACGTTCGCTGGACGGATCGCAGCGGTTTTTGGCTGGTTGCGCGCACCAAGCTCATCGACGACGCCATCGCCGACGCGCTCGCGAACGGCTGCGACCGGGTGCTGAACCTGGCCGCCGGCCTGGACACCCGGCCCTACCGCCTCGACCTCCCACCCGATCTCATCTGGATCGAGGCCGATCTGCCCAAGTTGCTCGAGGAGAAGACGCAAGTACTCGGCGATCAGACCCCGCGCTGCCGGCTCCGCCGCATAGCGGTTGACCTCGCCGACCCGCGCGCCCGAGACGCGTTCTTCGACGACGCGCTGGATGGTGCGGCGAAGGCCTTCGTGCTGACCGAGGGTCTGTCGATGTACCTCGAGCCCACCGCCGTCGTCGGGCTTTCGGATGCGATCAAACGCCCCGAGGTCGCGTGGTGGATGCTCGATTTCGCCTTTCCGGGCCTGAAGAAGCGGATCAACAGAAACGTCGCCGGAATTTCGGAAAATGCGCCGTTCAAGTTCGCACCCGACAACGGCCTGGCCTTTTTCGAAGACCTTGGTTGGCGGACCGTCGAAGCGGAGTCGGTACTGGTGGCCGCCCACCGATTGCATCGCCTACCGTTCTGGATGCGTCCGCTTGCCTGGCTACCTCGACCGGATTTACGCCGTCCGGGCGGCAAACCGTCGAGTGCGGTCGCCCTGCTCACCCACTGACGGGGCGCCTACCAGACGCGAATCCAGTCGATGAGCATGTCGGCGGGGTAGCTGCCCGGGCCCGGGTCTTCGCCACCCGAGCCGGCGACCGCGAGGTTGAACACGGGATACACCGTGTAGCCCGCTCCGTTGAACGGCCAATCGGGTAGCGAACTCGCCGGAACGTCGAAGTAGGGCGCCGCGCCCTCGGTGTAGTCCTTCCAGAACCGGATGCCGGCCTCGTCCCACTGCGTGCGCCAGGTATGCCAGGCGCTGTCCACCGCGATGTTGTGCGTCTTCCATTCGCCGCCGTTGGCCTTGGCGTGCACGGTCGTGGCCGACGGCCATTTGCCATTGCCGTACCACTCCATGACGTCGATCTCGCCCTGGTCGTCGTTGCCCAACCAGTAGGCGGGCCAGGCGCCGGGGGTCAGGCAGTCCAGCTTGATCCGGGCCTCCCAGGTGTGGCCGACACCCCCGCGCCACAGGCTCTGTACCTTGCCGCTGTAGTAGGTGGGGCCGTCCTTGGCGGCGCGCAGCACCAGGTTGGACTTGCCGTCGATGAAAACGTTGCGGCGGTCATCGCGGTACTGGCCGATGTTCTCGGGGCGTTCCCAGTAGGTCGGGTCCTTGATCGTCTCGCGGGCTTTGGCCACGGCCCATTTCGAGCCGTCGGGAGCCGACCCGGCCGGACCGTCGAAGTCATCCGAGAAGATGTAGTTCCCGGCTTGGCCGCTCGGCGCGGCCGGCGGTGGTGTCCGACCGAAGGGCGCGTCGAGTCGAGGCGGGTAGGCCCAGGCTTTCGGTGCGGGCAGCGTGGCCGCCAGCACGCCGATCCCGGTTGTCAAAATCATGCGGCGGCGATCCATCTCCGGCATAAGCAAGGGACCCTATCAGCCAACCGGGCGCGAGGTTAAAACGGAATTTTGTCGGTGCCTGTCGCTATGGTTCTGATCGCGGTCGGACCAGCACGGACGACAGCACGGCAGTGGCAACGGATTACCTCCCGAATTCACGGCCAATTCTCACCTTGACTGGTGTTTGGTCTCAGGATTCGGCGGGCATTCTGGAATCACGATCCGATAACCACACGGTTGTAGCTTTTGCGGGTGGTACTGAGAGGAGTGACGATCGTGGCGAATGCATCAGAAGGCACGGTTATTTTCCTTCAGACTCATCCGGCATGGGTAGCCGCTCGACGCCGAGAACGTGAACGTAATGAAGCAATGCGGCGTCATCCGTCATGTCGCGTCCGTCAGCGCGCCGCTACCTCTGGTAACGCGGTCGTTCCGCTGGTCCGCAACTTCAAGCTGTACTCGAGCGGAACCACGCCTGCCTGAATTCGTCCCCGGAATTCGCGTGACTCCGTCCGTTTTGGAATGCTCGAAATACGATCCCGGAGCAAACTCGCAGCAAAACAGTACGCAGTCGTACCGGTGCGCCAGTCCGGATGCCTTTAGAAGAGGTATTCGCACTGGTCTCCGCTACTACTATCGGGCGTAGTAATGATGAAGTTCTGCAACGGCGTCGCCGGGCTGAAGAACGACCGCACGCTGCAGCTCGAGATCGAAGAGGCGCCGCGAGCAGAGGCCCGCGCGGCGGTGGCCGCGATCAAAGAAGGCCTACGAGGACGCCGGCGGGTCGCTCAGAGCTTGCTCGCGACGAAGTCGGCGGCCTGGTTGGCCATACCGGCGTCGATGTAGGCGCCGGCGAGATGTTGCGGCCAGTTTTCCTTCCAGGTGTTCGGGTCGGCCGGGTTGCAGATGGGATCGGCGCCGTGGCACAACTCGATGGTCCGGTCGTTGTAGGTCGGGTTGAAGTTGGTGATCGGACCCGCCCATTGGCTTCCGTTGCCGAACAATGCGACGGCGGCGATGTGCTGATCGATGCCCGGCGGCAGCGGGCTGTCGAAACCGAACGCGCCGATGGGTGCCGCCAGCACGACGTCGGTGACCGCCGCGCCCAGCGAGTAGCCGCCCAGCACCAGCCGGGTGTCGGGGCAGTTGTTGACCATGTCCTGGATGTGGTGGCTCATGTCGTTGGCGCCCTGGGCGACCTCGGTGTCGGCCGGGTACTGCACGGCGTATGTGCCGACGGTCCTGTTCACCTTGTTGCGCACATCGCTGATGAACGCATTACCCAGCACACCCGGCCCGGGTGATTCGTTGCGGCCGCGGGCGAACACGATCTGCACCGGCGGGCAGTTCGCGGCCGCGGCCGGCGGCGACGGCCCCCGGCGTCCCGGGCGGTAGCACCGCGGCGGGCAGCATCAGGGCCGCCGCGGCCGTGACCGCGGCAAGGCCGACACCAGCAAATTTCCGGATAAGCAAGGCGCGCACAGGATGATGGTAAAGCGAACCCGCTCGGCCCGCTGGGCAGCCGGTATACAGATCCCGGGTGATCGCTCAGCGCGAACAACGACCACGGTGTCGGCGGTGGCGACCGAGGCGATAGGTTCAGCTGATGAGTCACGCCGACGCGAATGCGCCCGAGCGCTTGTTCGCGCTGGCCGAACAGGTGCAAGGTTTCATGCCGGCCGACGAGGGCCGCGCGCTCTACGACGCCGCGCTGCGGTATCTCGGCGGCGGCATCGGCGTCGAGATCGGCACGTACTGCGGGAAATCCACCCTGCTGCTGGGCGCAGCGGCGCAGCAGAC
This sequence comes from uncultured Actinomycetota bacterium, assembly GCA_963849935.1. GTDB lineage: Bacteria > Actinomycetota > Actinomycetes > Mycobacteriales > Mycobacteriaceae > Mycobacterium. The sequence goes on along the minus strand of CAWKJQ010000008.1, from coordinate 469,154 downwards.
CGGCGGCGTGCTCTACACGGTCGACCACCATCACGGCTCCGAGGAGCACCAGGCCGGCTGGGAGTATCACGACGCTTCCATGGTGGATGAGGTCACGGGCCTGTTCGACACGCTGCCGACGTTTCGCCGGGCACTCGATACCGCCGAGCTGGACGACCACGTGGTCGCGATAGTCGGGAAGTCGCCGCTGGTGGCGCGGGGCTGGCGCGCACCGCTGCAGTTCTTGTTCATCGACGGCGGCCACAGCGAAGCCGCCGCGAACGAGGACTTCGACGGCTGGGCCAAGTGGGTCGCCCCGGGTGGGGCGCTGGTCATCCACGACGTGTTCCCCGACCCGAAAGACGGCGGGCGCCCACCGTATTACATCTACTGTCGCGCAATCGATTCCGGACAGTTCCGGGAGATATCGGCCACCGGGTCGTTGCGGCTGCTCGAACGTGTCAGCGGTCAGCCGGGGGAGCAGGTCTAGCCGAGCATGCGGTCACCGGCCCGGGCCGGTGACAACGCATTCGCAGTCGAAGTCGGTCTGCAGACCCATCGGCAGCTCATCGCCGCGAAAGATCCCCGCGCCGGCGGTGGTGTTCGACAGGGCGTCCGCCGCCAAGATCATCGCCGCGCCCGTCCAGGCTGGTCCGCTCTTCGGGCCACCGCTTCCCGTCCGCGAAAACCAGCCCCGTCCAATATGATCCGTCGTCTTCGCGGAGATGCTGCATCGCGGCGAACTGACGATGGGCAGCTGAGCGCTGCCCGATGGCGTCGAGAGCCATCACCAGCTCGCACGTTTCGGCGCCGGTCACCCACGGACGATCGCCTACACAACGAATGCCCAGACCGTCGACCACGAAGGCGTCCCAACGCTGCTTGATGCGCTCGGCCGCCGCGGGACCACGCAAGGCGCTGCCGAGGATGGGGTAGTACCAGTCCATCGAGTAGCGGTCCTTTTCGGTGAACGCCTCGGGATGCGCGGAGATGGCGTGCCCCAGGCGGCCCGAGTGCCAGTTCCCACTCGGGCTGCGGATCTCCGACCACAGCGGCCAGGGCAAGCGCGCACCGGATGCTGTGGAAAATGCTCGAGCAGCCGGTCAGCAGCGCTTCCGGCAAGACACCGGCTTCGCTTCGCGCCCAACCGATCTCGCCGTAACCGACCTGCATGTCGATGACGAAGTCGATCGCTTTGTGCACCACCGGCCACATCTCGGCCGCGAATGACCTCGTCGCGGGTGACCAGTACGTGGTGCCACACGCCGGCGCCGATGTAGGCACAGAAGTTGCTGTCGCTGTTGGCGTCTTCGACGACCCCCGCCCGAAATTGGATGGGCCAGGAGCCATCGGGGCGCTGGGTGCGCCGGCTCCAGTCGAAGGCGGCCCGCGCCGGTTCCAGCAGTCCGGCGGTGGTGAGCGCCATGGCGCACTCGATGTGATCCCACGGATCGGTGTGGCCGCCCTCGAACCAGGGGATGGCACCCGTTGGTTCCTGTGTGGCGGCGATGGACAGCGCGGTCTGTCGGCATTGCTCGGGAGTCAAAACCCCCGGAACGGCTGGCGGATTAGCCCGATGCAACTGAATATCCTTCAGTCGCTGGGACTTTTCGCCTCCTGCGGCTTGACGAAGTACATCGCTACGCTTTTGCCCATCAGCGGATTGAGCATCGACTCCGCCAATTGTGTGATCTTCGGCCGCTGCATCAGGTCCCACACCAGCAGCTTGTGGTAGGCGGTCACCGCGCGGTGGTCGGTGTTCTGCACCCCCACAGCACATTTGAGCCACCAGAAGGGGGAGTGCAGCGCATGGGCGTGGTGGGCGTGGGTCAGTTTCATTCCGCCGCCGGAGATCTTGCCGCGCAATTCACTGGCCCGGTAGATGCGTACGTGGCCGCCCTCGTTGCTGTGGTATTCGTCGGACAGCAACCAGCACACCCGCTCGGGCAGCCACCGCGGCACGCTGACCGCCAGCGTGCCACCGACTTTGAGCACCCTGATCAGTTCGGTGATCGCCGCGTCGTCATGGGGGATGTGCTCCAAGATTTCCGACGCGATGACGCAGTCGAACGTCTCGTCGGCGTAGGGCAATTTCAGCGCGTCACCGACGACCACCTTCGCCGACGCGCCGGCGGGCACCTCACCCGTCTCGGCCATCGCTCGCAGGATGGTGTCCACCGAACGCAATTCGGCTTCGTCGCGGTCGAAGGCGACGACGTCGGCGCCGCGCCGATAGGCTTCGAACGCATGCCGGCCGGCTCCGCATCCCACGTCGATGACCTTGGTCGACGGCCCGACACCGAGCCGGTCGAAATCGACCGTCAGCATGGCGCGCCGCGCTGCGCGTTGCGTGCAATCGCCCGCTCGTAGACCCGAACGGTCTGCGCGGCCACGGCTTCCCAGCTGAAGACGTTGACGGCGCGGGTTCGTCCCGCCTTGCCGAGGCTGCGGCGCTTCTCCGGAGAGTCGAGGAGTTCACCGAGCGCGTGGGTGAGCGCGTCCACGTCGGCGGGCGGCACCAGTTCGGCGCAAGCACCGTCCGTCCCAAGGACTTCCGGCAGCGCGCCGACCCGGCTGGCGACGATCGGGGTGCCGCTGGCCATGGCTTCCACGGCGGGCAGCGAAAACCCTTCGTAGAGCGACGGGATGCAGGCGACCTCCGCGGAGGCGAACAGGGCGGCCAACTCCGCGTCGGACAATCCGCTGGTGATGTGCACGATGTCGGAGATTCCGAGTTCGGCGATGAGTTTGTGGGTGGGACCGTTCGGCTCCACCCTGGCGACCAACCGCAACTCGAGGTCCCGGATGGTGCGCAGCCGGGCGACCGCTTGCAGCAGGGTGCGGACGCCCTTCAGCGGGGTGTCGGCGCTGGCGATCGCGATGATGCGGCCGGGCTCGCGGGGGCCGGACCCCGGTTTGAACAGCTCGGTGTTCACTCCCAGCGGCACGACGTGAAGTTGCTCCGGTGCGACGCCGAAGTCGGCGATGATGTCGGAGGCAGACGACGACGAGACCGTCAACAGGTCGGGGATGTGGCGGGCGACTTCTTGCTGCATGTCCAAGAACCCATACCAGCGGCGCACCAACGGCTTTCGCCACCATCGCGCGGCGGCCAGATCCAGCACCCGATCGCGGGTGATCGGGTGGTGGACGGTGGCCACGACGGGAAGTCCCGCGCCGGCGATCCGCAGCAGACCGGTGCCCAGGCTCTGGTTGTCGTGGACGACGTCGAAATCGGCTGTGCGCTGGGCAAGTAACCGGGCGGCCCGCATCGTGAAGGTCCGCGGTTCGGGAAAGCCCGCGGTCCACGTGGTGAGCAATTCCACGACGTCAATCGAGTCGCGGATTTCGCTCGGCCGCGGTACCCGGAAAGGGTCGGGCTCCCGATAGAGATCAAGGCTGGGCACTTCGGTGAGCCGGACCCGCGGATCGAGCAGGTCGGGATACGGCTGTCCGGAGAACACCTCGACGTCGTGACCGAGTTCCACCAGACCGTGGCTGAGATGGCGCACGTAGACGCCCTGTCCGCCGCAATGGGTCTTACTACGGTAGGACAGCAGGGCAATTCGCATACTCAACTCTTCTTTGCTGGAAAATGACCGCGGAATGGCGCCGAATACATCGCGGTCAACGGACTCCCGAACTCCGTGACAGCAAACTGGACATGTGTCCAGACTATAGTTCGACGACCTAATCGAGCGCAACGAGTCGGTGATCCACCGCCCCTCGCGCAGGCGGCCCCAGGGATGTCCGACACGCAAAGATCATGCCATCGGTCGGTGTCCGCGATCTTTCCGACCGGTCGGTTCCGCATGCGCGGCGCCAAAGTCGATCGGCGCTGAGAGGCGATGATCGGCCTAAGGCAGCCGCGGACATTTTGTTACCATCGCGCGGTGCGGGATTCGGCCGGACCGCGTGAACGCGGCGATCAGCGATCGCCCTCGCGGCGCGACCTCCTCAAATACGCCGGCACATACGCCTTCGCGCCGGCCCTGCTGAGCTTGGGCGCGGTCGCCGCGAGCCCGGCCGCGCCCAAAGCGTCGGCCGCCGGCATGAAGCTGATCGATTTCGCCGAGCGCAAGATCGCACCCGACGAGATCAAGTCCGCCGGCTACGACGGCGTGGTGAACTACGTTTCGCTGTCGCGGCCGGGCGCCAACTTCGAAGCCAAACCGCTGACAAGGGACTACGCCGATGCACTGCGCGCGGCGGGACTGCACATCGTCAGCAACTTCCAGTACGGCAAGCCCGGCTGGCCCGACCCGTCGGATCTCACCCGCGGCTACGACGGCGGCGTGGCGGACGCTCATACCGCCATGCAGTTGCACTCCGCGGCCGGAGGCCCGAACTCGGCCCCCATCTTCTTCAGCGTCGACGACGCCATCGACGCCAACACATGGAACAGCCTTGCGGTCCAATGGTTTCGCGGGATCAACTCGGTGTTGGGCGTGGGCCGCACCGGCATCTACGGGGATGCCCAAGTGTGCGGGTGGGCGATCAGGGACGGCGTCGTCGGGCCCTCCACCAGCGCCGGACACCGATGGGTGTGGCAGACGAGGGCCTGGTCGCACGGCGATCGCGAACCCGCGGCGGTGCTCTACCAGACCATCGTGAACAGCCCGGGAAACCCGGGCCCGCTGCTGGGCGGCATCAATGTCGACGTCGACGATGTCCTCGCCGCCGATTTCGGGCAGTGGGATCTCGATCGCTGACCTAGACATGAAGGAACGGCGCCCCGCGAGCGGATGGCTCGCGGGGCGCCGCTTCTAATCGACGACCCGGTCTTACTTGAGGTCGAACCGGTCGTTGTTCATGACCTTGACCCACGCCGCGACGAAGTCCTCCACGAACTTCCCGTGGGCGTCGTCCTGGGCGTAAACCTCGGCCAATCCGCGCAGCACCGAATTCGACCCGAACATAAGGTCATTCGCCGTCGCGGTCCACTTGAGCCCGCCCGACGCACGGTCGCGGCCCTCGTAGACGTTCTCGGCCGTCTCCGACGCCTTCCACTCGGTACCCATGTCGAGCAGGTTGACGAAGAAGTCATTGGTCAGCGCGCCGGGCCTGTCGGTGAATACCCCGTGCTTGCTACCGCCGTGGTTGGCGCTGAGGGCACGCAAACCGCCGATCAGCACCGTCATCTCCGGAGCCGTCACGCCCAGCAAGTAAGCCCGCTCCTGCATCAGCTGCTCCAGCGGAGCTTTTTCGCCCGCCCGGATGTAGTTGCGGAACCCGTCGGCGCGTGGTTCGAGCACCGAGAACGACTCCACGTCGGTGTTCTCCTGCGAGGCGTCGGTGCGTCCCGGCGCGAAGTGCACCGAGATCTCGTAGCCGGCGTCCTTAGCCGCTTTTTCGATCGCCGCGCAACCGGCCAGCACGATGAGGTCGGCCAGTCGAGACCTTCTTACCGCCGGAGGCCGCGGCGTTGAAGTCCTGCTGGATCTTTTCCAGCGCGGGCAACACCTTGTCCAGCTCGGAGGGCTCGTTGACCTCCCAGCTGCGCTGCGGCTCTAGGCGCAGCCGCGCACCGTTCGCCCCGCCGCGCTTGTCCGTACGACGGTAACTCGACGCCGCCGACCAAGCCGTCTTGACCAGCTGCGGCACCGACAGACCTGACCCGAGCACTTTGCTCTTCAGCGCGGCCACGTCGTTCTCGTCGACCAGCTCGTGGTCGACGGCCGGTACCGGGTCCTGCCATAGCTGCGGCTCGGCTACCCACGGCCCGAGGTAACGGGTGATGGGTCCCATGTCGCGATGCAGCAATTTGTACCAGGCCTTCGCGAAGGCATCGGCCAGCTCTTCGGGGTGATCCAGCCAGCGCCGGGTGATGTCGCGGTAGATCGGCGACTCACGCAACGAAATGTCGGTCACGAGCATGGTCGGGGCGCGACCCGGGCCGCCGAACGGGTCGGGAATGGTGCCCGCGCCGGCTCCGTCCTTGGCCACGAACTGCCAGGCCCCGGCCGGGCTCTTCGTGAGCTCCCACTCGTAGCCGTACAGCGTCTCCAGGAAGGTGTTGTCCCACTTCGTCGGCGTGGGCGTCCACACCACCTCGAGGCCGCTGGTGATGGCGTCCTTGCCCGTCCCAGTGCCATATGAGCTCTTCCAGCCCAGTCCCTGCTGTTCGATCGGGGCGCCTTCCGGCTCCGGACCGACCAGATCGGCGTCGCCCGCGCCGTGGGTCTTGCCGAAGCTGTGGCCACCTACGATCAGGGCGGCCGTCTCCTCGTCGTTCATGGCCATCCGGCCGAACGTCTCCCGGATGTCGATCGCCGCCGCGACCGGATCCGGCTTGCCCTCGGGGCCTTCGGGGTTGACATAGATCAGACCCATGGTGGTCGCACCGTAGGGCTGAGCCAGCTCGCGCTCACCGGAGTAACGCTTGTCGGTACCCAGCCAGGTGTCCTCCTCACCCCACAGGATCTCTTCGGGTGCCCAGACATCTTCGCGGCCGAAGCCGAACCCAAACGTCTTGAATCCCATCGATTCGAGGGCGCAGTTGCCGGCGAAGATGATCAGGTCGGCCCAGGAGATTTTGTTGCCGTACTTCTTTTTGACCGGCCACAGCAACCGGCGGGCCTTGTCCAGGCTGGCGTTGTCCGGCCAGCTGTTGAGCGGGGCGAAGCGCTGCATGCCCTGCCCGCCGCCGCCGCGGCCGTCGAAGATGCGATAGGTGCCCGCGGCGTGCCAGCTCATCCGGATGAACAGGCCGCCGTAATGGCCGTAGTCGGCGGGCCACCAGTCCTGCGAGGTGGTCATCACCGAGATGACGTCGGCCTTGAGCGCCTCGACGTCGAGCTTGGCGAACTCCTCGGAGTAGTCGAAGTCCTGGCCGAACGGGCTCGCCTGAGGATTGTTCGGGTGCAGCGTAGACACGTCGAGCTGATCGGGCCACCAGTCCCGGTTGGTAAGCGGCGCATGCGATTTCGGCTTGGGGGAGGGGATAGCCGGGTTTTCGCTTTCGCTGGTGCTAGCCGTGTTGCTGTCGTCGTGCGGCGGGCGACCTTGGGAGATATCGGATGACACAGCATTCCTTTCGAGGGTGGGTGAATCCGGCTGCGATCACGGGCTGTGATCTAGGAACCTGTCGCCGAGCAATCGGCACACAGGCCCCAGTAGATGACTTCGGCCTCGTCGAGGACAAAGCCATCAAGAACGTTGTCGTCCTCCGAGGGCGTCAGACAGGGGGCGTCGCCGACGGCGCAGTCGATGTCGGCGATGATCCCGCACGAGCGGCAGACGACGTGGTGATGGTTGTCGCCGACGCGCGATTCGTAACGCGCGACCATGCCCAGCGGCTGGATGCGGCGAACCAAACCTACGGTGGTCAGCGCGTTCAGCACGTCGTACACGGCTTGGCGCGAAACATCGGGCAGGCCGACCCGCACCGCCGAGAAGATGGTCTCGGTATCGGCGTGGGGGTTGGCGTCCACGGCTTCCAACACCGCGACCCTGGGCCGGGTCACCCGCAGATCGGCGATCCGCAACCTGCCCGCGTAATCGGCCGTCGATGACACGCCACCAATATGACGCACTTATCTGGAACGAGTCAAGACTTTATTGTGAAGTGAGACACAACCGCGGATAACACATGAGCTGCATCACGAGGTCTCAGGTCGGCTTCAGCGCGCTGCCTTTGCGCCATTCGTCCCAGCTGAGCGTCCAATCGCCGTTCTGCGCCAACGTCAGCGGCGGCCCACCGCTGTTGCGGACCTCGACGACGTCGCCGGGCACCGAGAAGTCGAAGAACCATTTCGCGTTGTCGGCATTGAGGTTCAGGCAGCCGTGCGAGGTGTCGCGGTGGCCCTGGGCCCACACCGTTGCGTCGAGTTCGTGCAGATAAATACCGTCGCTGCTGATCTTGGTGGCCCAGTTGATGGTCTCGCGATATCCGAGCCTGGAATTCTTGGGCAGCCCGAAGGTCGAGGAGTCCATGATGACGGGATTGCCCTTGTCGAGCACCGTGTACACCCCTGGGGGGGTCCATAGCGAGATCGTCCTGCCGCCGACGTCCTCCGTGCCGCCCATTCCCATGCTGGTGGGCATCGTGCGCACCAAGGCTCCGTTGTCGAAGACGCTGACCTGATGGGTGGCGTCATCGGCGATCGAAACGTGTGCATCACCGATGCGAAAGGACACCTTGGTGTCGTCTTGCCCGAACAGGCCGTCGCCCAAGGCGATTCCGTAGATTTTCGCCTCGGCCGTGACCGTCGTTCCCGGGCGCGTAGTAATGCTCGGGCCGCCAATGAACATTCTGATCGTCGACCCAGTACCAGGAGCCCTCGACTTTCGGCTCGGTCGTCACCGACAGCTGTCGCTCGGCGGCGGCCCGATCGGCGATCTTCTCGTCGAAGTGCGCCACGATCACCGCTCCGACGCCGTACGTGCCACCGTCGTGCAACGCGGCCTCCGACGTCGTGGTGAACGACACCTTGGTCTGGTTGGACGGCTTCAGGGTGGAGAATGTCGAAACCTGCTTGGCCGCAACGCCACTGACGCCACTGCTGCTGACCGTCAGAGTGTAGGTGCGCCCATAGCCGAGCGGGACCGTCGGCTTCCACACCGTGTTATCCGGGGTCATGACGCCCTCGATCGGTTTACCGCTCTCATTGACCATGTCGACACCGGTCAGGGTCCCGTTCTCGGCCTTGACCATGACCGGGGCGACCGGGTCGACGTCCTGCGTGTTGGGGCCGGGAGTGATCGTTATTTGGGCGGGCTCAGCGGTTTTCGTGGGTGCACCGCTTTGACTGCAGTTGCCGCCCCGGCAATGCGCGGCCGACGCAACGTATATGGCCACCACCGTGGCGGCGATGACGCACACCGCCGCAATCACGAGTCGGCCGGGCCGACTGACCCCCCGGATCCGGCTGACGAGCTGACCACTGTTCTTGGACATCATGAAGCTGCCGAATCCCTGCTTTCTGGTTCTCGCGGGCTAAAAATTCTGCCCGGGCGAAGTCGACGTTGTAGGTGAGGTATCCCGCGACATGCGGTTTCTAAACCGCGGGCGCGTCACCCGAGCTTGCCACGGCGCCGGCGAGAGATCATGGCTTCATGGCCGATGACGAACTCGACAGCCTCTATGAGGTGGCGCCGAAGGAGTTCACCGCGCAACGCGCCAGATTGGCCGCAGCTGCCAAGCAGCGCGGCGATACCGCCGCCGCCAAACGGATTTCCGCCACCAACAAACCGACGACGGCAGCCTGGATCGTCAACCGGCTGGCATTGCGGCACGCGGACACGCGACAACGTCTCGCGGACCTCGGGGAGCGGCTGCGTGCCGCGCACGCCGCGATGGATGGCGGACGCATCCGGGACCTGACGGCCGAACAACGCAAACTGATCGACGAACTCACCCGCAAGGCGCTCGACGCGGCCGGGCTGAAGCAGCCGTCGGCGGCCGTGCGTGAAGATCTGACCAGCACATTGCAAGCCGCGATCGCCGACCCGCAGGTCGGAGCACGCCTGGGCCGGTTGACCCGGCCCGAGCAGTGGTCGGGATTCGGCGCCTTCGGCGATGTGGCGCCGGATTCCGTGGATTCCCCGAGCGAACCGGCACAGCGCCGGAGCAGCCCCGCGCGCAAACGGCCCCCGACGCACACGGCGCACGGTGGGGCGCAGAACCGACGGCGAGAAAAGCTGAGCGCGGCCGTGGAAACCGCCGAAGGCGCCAAAGCCGAGGCCGACGAGATGTTGGCGCAGCGGAAGGCTCAACGAGATGCCGCCCGCCAACGCCGTGACGATGCGGCGCGGGCGCTGCGGGCGGCCGAACGGGAACTGAGCGGCGCCGAAAAGGACTACGACGAGGCACGGCAGTTGAGCCGAGCCGCCGCGGAATCGGTGAAGGAGGCAAAAGCCCGGTTGAAGCGCGCGTGAGCTCGCGGGCGAGTTTCCCCGGGGCGGGCCGGGGTATCAGCAAAGCCGTGACCTCTTTGTGGATGACAGAACGAACCGAACAGCCGTGGGCGGCAAGCCAGCTTGACCAAGGCTCCCAGTCCGCCGATGTCATCGTCGTTGGCGCCGGCATCACCGGCCTGATGACGGCGGTCCTGCTGGCCCGTGCGGGCAAGGATGTGCTGGTGCTGGAGGCGCGCACGGTGGGGGCGTGCGCGACCGGAAACACCACCGCCAAAATCAGCCTGCTGCAGGGCAGTCAGCTCTCCAGGGTGCTACCGCGGCACGGCCGGCAGGTCGCACGCGCATACGTCGACGGCAACCGCGAAGGCCAGGAGTGGGTGCTGGGCCACTGCGAGGCGAAGGGCGTAGCTGTGCAGCGCGAGGACGCCTACACCTACGCCCAGTCCGTGCGGGGCGTCCCGAGGGCGCGCGCCGAACTCGCCGCGTGTCAGGCGGTTGGCCTGCCGGCGGTGTGGGACGACGACGCCGACGTGCCGTTTGCCTATCACGGCGGGGTGCGGCTGGCCGACCAGGCCCAGTTCGACCCGATGTCATTCCTCGACTCGCTGGTCGTCGAGCTGCTCGAGCGCGGCGGACGGCTGGTCGAGCACACCCGGGTGCGGCGGGTCTCCTGGCGCGGCAAAACGGTGCGCGTCCATGTCAACGACGCCGCTCAGCAAGACGTCGAACTTCACGCCGCCCAGCTGGTGCTGGCTACCGGGATCCCGATCCTGGATCGCGGCGGTTACTTCGCGCGGGTGAAGCCCAGCCGGTCCTACTGCTTGGCCTTCAAGGTTCCGGGCAACATCACCCGGCCGATGATGATCTCTACCGACTCGCCGACACGTTCGGTGCGGTACGCGCCGGTCGCGGACGGGGAGAGGCTGATCGTGGGCGGGGCCGGTCACACCGTGGGCCGCGAAAAGAGCCCGTCCCAGTCCCTGGACGAGCTGTCGACGTGGGCGCGCAAGCACTACCCGGGCGCGGTGCAGACCCACTTCTGGTCGGCACAGGACTACACGCCCATCGACCATCTGCCCTATGTCGGTCCCATCCTGCCGAACAACGAAAGCATCTTTGTCGCAACGGGATTCAATAAATGGGGAATGACCAACGGGGCCGCCGCGGCGCTGGCGCTGTCGAGCCGCATCCTGGGTGGGCGGATGGATTGGGCTCGCGCGTTCGCCAGCTGGAGTCCGCACGAGCTGACGGGACTGACGACCGCCCTGCAGGCCAATCTCGAGGTCGGCTTCAACCTGACGAAGGGCTGGATCACCCCGGCAACACGAACTCACCGCCGCAGCCCGGAGGATGGAGAAGGCGGTGTGGTGAGCGGCCCGCCGTGGCACCTGGAGGCCCGCTCCCGCGTCGACGGGACCGAACATCGGGTCTCGCCCGTGTGCCCGCATTTGGGTGGGATCGTGAACTGGAACGACGCCGACAAGGCGTGGGAGTGCCCGCTGCACGGGTCGCGGTTCGCGCCCGACGGCACCCTGTTGGAAGGGCCGGCCACCCGCGATCTGACCGCATAGCCCCCGAGGTCAGCTCGTCTTCTGAAAGACGAGCCAGCGCAACTCGATCGGGGAGTCGTCACGCTCGACGTCGAACACATCGAGGCCGCCGGCCCAACCCTCGAACCAGCCCGTGGGCGGCCAGGCGTCCGACGGCAACCGCGCCTTCTCGTACTCGTAGGCGGAGTCGTCGGCGATCGGCTCGAGTGGCAGGCCCGCCGCCGCGGCGCTCATCTCGTCACGCGTGAAGATCAGTGCTGTTGCACTGCTGACTGAATTGCACCGCGGCGTCGTCGGGCACGTAGCCGTCGCGGGCCAGGAAGGTGTTGAAAACCAAGCGCCCTCCGGGCGCCAGACAATCGGTGGCGAGCTCGAACATCCCGCGCAACTCGTGCGCGGTCCGGAAGTCGGACACCACCTCCGAAAGCACCATCAGCTGGTACTCCTCGCGTACGTCCTCCATCGCGGTGAAGACGTCGCTTTGAATGACGTTCACGCGACAACGATTCACCGGCGGCTTCGCCGACAATCACCTCGGCGAACTTCGCGGTCATCTCGACCGCGTCGACCGGATGTCCGCGCCGGGCCAACGCCAGGGCGTTACGCCCGGTTCCCGCCCCGACATCGAGCACCCGATAGTTCGAAGGGTCATCGGCCTCGGTGGCCAGGGCCAGCACGCGTGCGTCCGGTTCGGTGCCGAACAGGGGCGGCGGGCGGATGGCCACCCACTGTTGGTAGTCGGCCTCGACGGTGCGCCAGTCGGCTTGGACGCGAAAGTTGACGCCCTCGCCGAACGGCGCCTGATACGAAATCAGGACCTCCGAACGAGGGGAGGCCTTGAAGGCCTTGGCCAATTCCACTTCGAGGGTGGCTCGCAGGTGTGCGGCCTGTTCGGGGGTGTACCAGACGCCCAGGGTGGCGCAGACGTTGCCGCACAACTGGACGTACTCGTCGATCAGGCCTGGCACCGCCGGCACCCTGATCTGACCCTCGGCGGACAACCGGCGATACAGCCGCCTGATCATCGCTTCGCGCAGCATCAATGGATCGAACGAGCTATTCGGCGGATCCTGCACCAGAACCTTGTACACGACCGGCGGCCTTTGCACCACCGCTGCGATGAACTGACTGTCCGGCTACGTCCGGCAGGCGACGCCTTCGAGAAGATCGGCCGCCTCAGTGAGGCTTTCGGCGGGCTTGGTCATTTGGGCGGCGACCTCCCTGGCTCGCCGCAGATAGTGTGCGGAGCGCACCGAGCGCAAGTCGGCGACCAGCGAGTCCAGGGTCGAGGCCGAGAACGCCCGTCCCACGCCGACTTCCAACTTGCTGACCGCGTCGGCCCAAATCGGTTGATCGAGCCAGAGCCAGAGAATCAACATGGGCACACCCGCCCGCAGGCCCGCGGCGGTGGTGCCGGCGCCGCCGTGGTGCACGATCGCACGGCAGGCCGGAAACACCGCGGCGTGGTTCACCGTGTCCGCGATTCTCACGTGGTCGGCGGGCGGGATATGGGTGAAATCGTTTGGCCCGCTGCAGATCAACGCGCGCTCGCCTATCTGGGCGCAGGCCGCGCTGATCACCGCAACCGTCTCGGCGGGGATGTGACGGGCGTGCTGCCGAATCCGAAATAGATCGGCGGCGTCCCGTCGGCTATCCAGGACAACACCTCGTCGTCGACATCGCTGGACATTCCCAGGGTCAGCGAACCGACGAAGGGCCTTCGGTAGCCCGCCCCGGCCCATTGTTCTGCCAGTTCGGGTGCCATTAGTTCTTCGTAGGTCTGGATCTCGAGCGCTTGTGACGCCGGCTTGTTGTGGGGCAAACCGAGCGCTCGGCGCTGTGCACCTTCGGCCGCGCTGGTGACGTCTGACTGAAGGGCGCCGAGATCCAGGATTTCGGCCGGGAAGAAGTGCAGGGCGGCCAGTGGCATGCCGAAATGCTCGGCGACGTTGGCCGCGAGCCGCTGCTCGTTCATGCCGGCGACCAGCAGGTCGGCGCCCGCCGCCAACGAGGCCAGCGTCTCGCTCTTGCCGGTCCACCCCTTGGTGACCCGCTCGATGATTTGCGGCAACGCGCTCATCGGGTTCTGCACGTTGCGGACGAAGCTTGTCGCCATGTTGATCTGCTCGCGGGTGTCGGGCCCGTAAGCGACCGCCGCAAGCCCCGCCCACTCGGCCACGGCGAGCTTGTCGGGCGGCACCGCGATCACGACGTCATGCCCTCGGCAGTGCAACTCGCGGGCGGCGGCGACGCAGGGCTCGACGTCGCCGCGGCTGCCATAGGCGGCCAGCACAATTTTCATCAACAGACCTCACTCGGGGGGTGCCACAAATCCAAGCAGAACCGGGGCCGCCGGGCCCGCTGGACCCGCGCCTATCCCTATGACCAGGTCTTTTGCCGGCGTCGTCGCGAACGAACACCGATTCCGGGACATTACGCGACGCCAGCCGCAGCCGCTGAGAGGCGGCTGAGAGTGATTGGCGCAAAACGAGCGGATCCCTTGTGAATTTCCGCGGTCATGTGCAGGTAACCTATCGTTAACCCACGACAACAATTTCGCTGTATTCGTTGACGCGGGAGCACCTGCAAACGAGTGAGACCGGTCCGCTAGCACTGGGGATGGTCTCATTCGGCCGTCTTCGTTCGCGGCACTGGCAGCACGGGAGGGAAGGCGATTTGTTTGCTGCTCGGCGGGCTATCCCGCTACGGCGCGCATTGAGGGCGTCGACGCCCTCGCGGCCATGAAGGTGATCGGAGGAGAACGACATGGACTTCGCGCTACTACCGCCGGAGGTTAACTCCGCGCGGATGTACGCCGGTCCAGGGTCGGGACCGATGCTGGCCGCCGCGATGGCCTGGGACGAAGTGGCCGCCGCGCTGCAATCGACGGCGACCGCGTATCAGGCCGAGATCACGGCCTTGACCGCCGGCCCGTGGGTCGGGCCGTCGGCGACGTCCATGATCGCAGCGATCACTCCCTACCTGGAGTGGATGAGGACCACCGGCGCCCAGGCCGAAGAAGCCGCCACCAAGGCCAGGGCCGCGGCCTTCGCGTACGAGACGGCGTTCGCCGAGACTGTGCCGCCACCCGTGGTCACGGCCAACCGCACCCTGCTGGCGACGCTCGTCGCGACCAACGTTCTCGGGCAGAACACGCCGGCGATAGCCACGACCGAGGCGGAATATGCCCAGATGTGGGCGCGAGACACCGCGGCCATGTTCGGCTACGCGGGTGCCACCGCCGCGGCGACACGGCTAACGCCGTTCGGACAACCCGACAAGACCACCACCTCCGATGCCGCGCAATCCGACGCGGTGGCCCAGGCCACCGGAACCGCCGCCGGGAGCACGCGCAATGCCGTGGCGCAGCAATCCTTCTCGGCCGTACCCAACTTGCTGAACAGCGCTGCACTGGCTCCGGCCGCCCCAGACCCAACGTCGGGGCTCGGCCTCTTGGCCGATCTCATCACGGTCTTTATCGACGCGCCGGCCGGCGTTGCCGGGCTCACCGTGGACTCACCCTCGGCCGCGATCGCCCTTCCCTTCGACATCGCCGGGGCGCTGACCGGTTTCCACACCGACGACATCGTCAGCGGTTGGGCCGGCGTGCAGCCCTGGCCGGGCACGGCCGCCGTGCCGCCATCGCCATTCCCGGTCATCACGAACCCGGCCGGCGGATTCGGAACATTGGCGTCGGCGGGGCTGGGCCAGGCGAACACGGTCGGCGGCTTGTCGGTGCCGCCGGGCTGGACGGCCGCCGCCCCGGCAATTCGCCCGGCCGCCCTGGTTCTTCCGACCACCACCGCTGGCGCCGCCGTGGAGGCCGCAGCCGCGGCCGCTCCCACTGGCGCCGGGAGTTTGTTCGGCGAGATGGCCGTGGCCAGCATGGCCGGGCGCGCGATGGCCGGTACCGGAGGCGCCCTCGGCCGCGAGCGGGCCCGTGCCGCCGATACCGGCAAGGCGAAGCGCGAGCCGGCGAAGGATCGGGCGAATGAGCCGGCCCCGACCCAGGTTGCGGCGGGGGGACCCATTACGAGCATTGCCGCCGAACTGCGCGAGCTGGCATCGTTGCGCGATGCGGGAATTTTGACGCAGCGGGAATTCGAAGAGCAGAAAAAGCGCCTGCTGCCAAGCTGATCCGGGCGCTCACGGTGCGCATGCGCTAGCCGATGCGGCCCCGCAGCCGATCACTGGTATTGCCGGGCTGTTTTGGGCACAGTGTGCAGTACGAGCGAATGAAGGTGGCTCATGGAGACGTCGTCCGGCCCCAACGCTTCTGGCGCCGTGCCGATGCGGGTGCAGGCGTTGCTTCGGTATCCGGTGAAGTCGATGCTCGGCGAAACCCTCGAGTCCCTGTCGGTCGACGAGCGTGGCGCCGATGGCGACCGGCGCATGGCGCTCCTTGACGGTGAAACCGGGCACGTGGCCAGCGCCAAGAATCCCCGGCTATGGCGTGATCTGTTGACGTGCACCGCCCATGCGAATGCCCAGGGCGTGCGCATTCGGCTGCCCGATGGGACCGACGTGGCCGCCGATGATCCCGGCGTCGACGAGCTGATCTCTCGATTGACGGGACGGCGGGTCCGGCTGGTCACCCAGCGCCCCGACGGTGCGACGCTGGTGCGCCCCGATCCCGAGCAATTGCTCGAGCTCGGCCTGGACGCCGAGGTCGGTGGCCGCATTCTGCGGATCGCCGCGGCCACTCCCGGCGACTCGTTCACCGACGAAGCCCCGCTGCACGCGATCACGACGGCCACCCTCGAGCACATCGGCGTGGAGGCGTTGCGCTACCGGCCGAATCTGGTGATCGCGACCCCGCCGGACTATCCGCCGTATGCCGAAAATGATTGGGTGGGCGGCGAATTCGCCATTGGCGAGGCACGGCTGCGCGTTCTCACGGCCACGTCGCGCTGTGTGGTTCCCACGCTCGAGCACGGGCCGCTGCCACGGGCTCCGCAGGCTCTTCGCATACCTGCGGCCGAAAATCGCTTGGACACAGGAGGTCACGGCAAACAGCCGTGCGCGGGGGCCTACCTCGCGGTGGTGACCAAGGGCGTCATCCATGTCGGTGACCCCGTTGCCCTTGGCCGATAGAGGGCCTGCTGGCGCACTGCCGCCGCGGCATCAGCCGCCGAGATTGCGCACCGCGGTGTCGAGCTCCTCGGCCTGCTCGGCCACTTCGCGGTCGGACAACTCTGCGTGTCCGACTCGCTGCAGTAATTCCTCACGTGTCGCAACCTGCAGGGCGCCTCGGTATTCGGCCGAATCCAGATCCGCCGGCGAGACGACTGCGGCGCGGCCCTCGATCACCACCAGAGCGGTGTCCGCGTCCTGGCTGGCGAGCAATCGCCTGACGTCGTCGGCGCCGATGGTCATGACCCGCCCCGCCCGGTCCGTCGTTGCAGCTCGTCGATCAGGCTGGAGGCCTGAGCCTTGGTGAGGTTGTCGGGGATCTGTTCGCCCGCCTCCTGCGCGAGGGTGTTCAAGTAGCTGCGCTGCGGACCGGTCATGGGCTCGTCGCCGGTCACCCACTGCGACTGGTCCTTTTCCGGATTCTCCTGTGGCGCCTGCGCGGCATCGTCGACCATGCATGTGGCTATGCCCGCTAGGGAGCCAACGTAATCAGGCGGCGACGGGAAAGCTCTCGGCATGCTAGCTCGCGGCCCCGGTCATCTTCATCACCAGCAACACGGCCACCGCGAGGAACGCTACGACGAAGAGGCCGACCGCAACCACCGTGAACACAAAACTGGGAGTGAATCGAGGGGCGATCGGCGGCTGTGGGGCAGACACCCCCGACGTTTGGGGCGCGGCCGGCGGAGTGGCGCCCGGTGCGGTACCCCCTCCTGGCTCCAGCGCAGGAATTTGCGCCGGGTCAGGATCGGGAGGTTGCGCGGTCATGATCGGCACCGGCCCTTTCGTCGCGGGTGACGCCGGAGACGTTCGGGCGCATGGCGGTACCCGCCCACGGGCCGCCCAAACCGACCGCGCGACCGCAGGTTGGTCGCGCCGATCGGCGCCGAGCGCGGTATCAGCGTCCGGTGATCCGCGATAGTTACGAGACGACGTTCGGGTCGGTCATCGAAAATACTGTCGGTCAACAGGTTTCGCGTCGACTCGGGTCGACGGCGGCTTTAGTTCTCCGGGTTCGGGGTGGGACTCTGCGCGGATTCCCATTTGGCCTCGAGCGACCTTGTCACCCTGGTACCCGCGGCCAGGTCGAGCTGAAAGGTTTCACCACCGTCCGTCTCGAAAGTGATGAGATATCCTGCGTCGCTGGGATCCTTGAAGACGACTTTGTAAGGCTGTTCACCCGAGCCGCGGTCCACGGCGATGATGTCGCCAGGGGTGACGTCGTCGATCAGGTCGTTGCTGGAGACTTTGGACATACGCTCGACGTTAGCCGAAGAAGCGCGGCGGCCGCCCGCGCCGGCCGGTTCAGTGGCCGACCTCACCTAGGGCTGCAGGAAGGCCTTGATGGCGCGGCGCTCGTCCATGGCCCGGTAGGCCACGGCGACCTGCTCGAGGGGCAGGCGCAGGTCAAACACCTTGCCGGGGTTGATTCTTCCGTGGAGCACCGACTCGATCAGCGAGGGCAAGAATGCCGCACCGGGGCGGGTCCGCCGCGCAGCCCGACTTGGGTGCTGAAGAGTTGCTCGCCGGTGATGGCGGCGTCGTGGGGCACGCCCACGAATCCGACAAAGGCACCGGCGCGGATTGGCTTGCTGCATGGCCTGGCCGGTGCCCACGCATTCCAGCACCGCGTCGGCGCCGACCCTTCGGTCATCTCCTTGATGACCGCGACACCGTCGTCGCCGCGTTCGGTGACGATATCGGTGGCGCCGAATTCGCGCGCCAGCTTCTGGCGGGGTTCGTGTCGGCTCATCGCGATGATCCGTTCGGCGCCCTTTCGCGGGCGGCCAGCACCGCGCACAAGCCCGACGGCGCCGTCACCCACCACGGCCACCGTCATGCCGGCAGCGACGTTGGCCGCTTCGGCGGCGAACCACCCGGTGCCCATCACGTCCGACAAGGTCAGCAGGTCGGGAATCGCTTCGCACGTCGGGTTGGTCGGGGAGTGCGACCAGACTGCCGTCTGCCATCGGGATCCGTATCGCCTCCGCTTGGCAACCGCCCATCAACACGCCGGTGCACACACGAACTTTGAACTCCGTTGCGGCAGTTGGGACACGTGCCGTCGGAAGCGTAGAAGGACCCGATGACGAACTGACCGGGCTTGACCGAGGTGACGTCGCTGCCAACTTCTTCGACGACGCCGCAGTATTCGTGGCCGAACGGCTTGGGCTCGGGAACGGGGTTGATGCCGCGGTAGTCCCACAGATCCGAACCGCACACGCAGGTCGCGGTGGTGCGGATGATCGCGTCGGTAGGGGCGACGATCTCGGGCTCGGGCAGATCTTCGAATCGGACATCACCGGCGCCGTAGATGACAGCTCCTCGCATAGCGCCCTCCCTCTCGCGGTGTCGAAGCCCAGCTACCCGGAATCGCTGCTTTTAACCGCGCCTCAACGCCATTTGATGCCACATCCGATCGACGGACGCTGTTCGGGGTTCACCGGTCGCCCGGCGAGTACCGCATCGACCGCAGCGCGGACGTCCGCGGCGGTGACCGGCCGGCCGTTGCCGGGCCGCGAGTCGTCGAGCTGGCCGCGGTAGACCAGCCGCCGTTCACCGTCGAAAACGAACGTGTCGGGTGTGCACGCGGCCGAGAAGGCGCGGGCGATGTCTTGGGTTTCGTCGTACAGGTACGGGAACGTCCAGCCGTGGCTGCGGGCCTCCGCGACCATCTGATCGGGCCCGTCCTGCGGGTAGGTGGCCACGTCATTGCTCGAAATGCCCACCATCGCAACGCCTTGCTCGGCGAGGTCACGACCAAGCGCGGCAAGCCCGTCGGCGACGTGCTTGACGTATGGGCAGTGGTTGCAGATGAAGGTGACGACCAGGGCCGGACCAGTCAGATCGTCGCGACTGAGCATGCGGCCGGTGGCGGGCTCGGGCAGCGCGAAGGCCGGCGCGACAGTACCCAGGGCCAGCATGGCGGACTCGATGGCCATGCTGGCCAGGGTAGCTGTCATTTCGCTCGTTCACACGACGATAGGGGCGGCGTCAGCGAAACACACAGGACCGCTGCGGAATTGATCGCGGATTTCACGATTGTGGTTGTTTGGCGACGAGTGACCCAGGACACGCAGATGTTTGATCCGCCCAGTCCGTGGAATCACACAACTATGGCACGGACGAACGATCGTAGCCAACCCTCAAGGAGTATTTCGATGAGTGAGCACAATAAGGCCGACGAAGCGCGCAGGGGCCTGATCGATTCGGTCAAAGGCAAAGCCAAAGAGGTCGTCGGCGCTGTTACGGGCAACGAGTCGCTGACCGCCGAGGGACAACTCGAGCAGACCCAGGCGCATGAACGCAAGGAAGCGAACGCGGCCGAGGCGGTGGCCGAAGCCCAGATGAAAGAAGCGCAAGAGGACGCGGCCGAAGCCAGGACCGAAGGCGCCCAACGGCGCCTTGCGGCGAACGTCCAGGCTGTGGCCGCCGAGGATTCGATCGAGGCCCAACAGGCCGCGCAGAAGCGAGCGGCTGATCGCGCGGCGCATCAACAGGCGACCTCCGCGAAGACCCAGGCCGAGGTGGACGCGCAGCGCGACATAGAACGGGCCAAAGCCGAGGAGCGCGCTGAAATCCGCGATGCGTCCGAGGAGATCATCGATGCCGTCGCCGAACATCAAACCTCGGTTCAGGTCGCCCGCAACGACGAGTCGGAAGCCGACCGCCTGCGACGCCATGCCCAGAACGTGACCGACGAAGCCGACCTGCCCTGACGGCGGGGCCTCAGACAGGAGAAGTCGATGAAAATTTCCGAAGTCCCGTTGGCAGTTCTGCGGTTTCAACTACCAACTCGTGCGATTGCCGCTGCAGTTGATCGAGGATCGGGTCGTCAACCGCATCCCCACGGACGCACCCGCCCGGCTGCTGTACGAGCGCTCACTGGGCATGCTCGACGCCACCGTCGGTAACGCGCTCGGCGACCCGAAAATCGTCGAACGGGGAGCTGCGCTGGTCGAACGCAGTGACGCGCTGGGCCGTGCGGCTCAACTGGACGCGAAAGCCGCGGCCAGGAAGGAACAGGCCGACGCGAAGCTCAAGGGCACCCGCGACGAGGCGATCCGCGAGCGGCAGGAGGCGCAGGAGGCCACTCAACAACGAGGTCAAAGAGGCGCGCATCAACGCCGAGCAGCGCAAACGGCAAGCAGCGCAATCGGCGCAGCAGCAGAGCGCGGCGGCCAAGCAACGCGCCGACGAGGCGGCCGCCAAGCGGAAGCAGGGAGTCGAGTCAGCCAAGCGCCAGGTGGAAAGCCGGACCCAGGCCGCCGAGAAGGCCGCAGCCAAGGTTTCCGCGGCCAAGGTCGACGAAGCCGAGGACAAACTCGGCGAGGCCGCCGGCAAGCGCGCCGAAGCCGACCGTGTGGCGGAGTTGGCGGCCGCCGAGAAGCGGCAACGGCAAGAAGAGCGGGCGAACGACTGAGGCGGCTCAGGTTTGCGGCGAACCCTGATTGACCTTGTTGGCCGCGAACGTCGCGGCCTGGGCGGTCATTCCGGCGTCGATGTAGGAAACGTGCGCCATGATGTTGCCGCCGCCGGAGCAGATCGGATCGTCGGGCGCGCACACGCTGGTGACCTTGGAGCCATAAGCCGGATTGATCGTCGGTAGCGGTTGGCCACCCCAGAGCATGCTGGAGAACTGACTGGTGGGCTCCCCGAACAGGGCGACGGCGGCGACGTGGTCGGCCACCGAGGGCGGCATCGAGTTGGTGGCCAAGTCGATCACTGTCGAGCCCTGGGAGTAGCCGCCGAGCACGATCCTCGAGTTCGGGCAGCCGGCCACGACGCCCTGGATGTGTGCGCTGGCGTCACTGGCGCCGGCGTTGGCGCTGTTGTGGTAGTCGTCGTTGGCCGGGTAATTGACCGCGTAGACATCGACCGACTTACCGCCGAGCTGCGAGGTGAGCGAGTCGACGAAGGCCTGTCCGATGTTGCCCAGACCCGGCTCCTGATGGGTGCCCCGGGCGAAGACCACCGAGACGTCCGAGCAGGGATCGGCCGCGGCGGTAGTGCTGCCGAGCGGCGCATTCAGCAGCGCCCAGGCCGTCACGACCGGGATACCAACAAAGCGAGCAAGTCCGCGTGGACTCATGGCGAAATCCTGTCATATCGCCGGTCCCGCCGGTCCCGACGGTTGGCGCTAGGGCGTCCAGACGCGTGTCAGGCGAACCGAATAATGTTGCGGCCCAATGCTATTTGGTGGTTCGGATGCGGATTGGGCCGGACCATTCACGGTCGGGGTCGACGGTCGTCGCCGCGCTGCGTGATTTCCACGTCACCCGATCTGGCGAGCTTGTCGTGCGGCCGTCCGGGCGTCGTCCATCAGCGCGCGCCAATCGTCGCCCCCCACCGCGCGGGCGGCGTCTGAGGGGCAGATACTGCTGCTCGGGCCGCGATGCTCGGCCAATGCGCGGATCGACGCCTCGAGCCGCTGCCGATCGGTCCGTCGCCCAGGGCGATCTCGGCGTGGTCGGCTCCGCGGCCACCACCGCTGAGCACGCGAACCAGTTCGGCATGCAATCGCTGACCCACCCCACCAGTCAAGGCCAAGGCGACCTCCGTCGCCACCCGCATGTGGAACCGCGCTCGACGCGCAGGCGTTTTCCGACAAAGACGACCGTCACCGGCCTCGCCACTGCGGTTTACGCTTCTCGGCCCAGGCCCGGAGCCCCTCGGCGACGTCTTCGGTCGCACCGGCGACCTTGCGCATGGTCTCGCCGAAACGTACGGATTCGATCCAGCCCATATCCGCGGTCCGCCACGCCACCTCCTTGGTCGCCCGCTGCGCCAGCGGTGCGGCCTCGGTAAGCGTCCGGGCCCAGGCCCGGGCTTCTGCCTGCAGCTGGTCGGGCTCGACCAGCTTCCAGACCAGACCGATTTCCTTGGCCCGCTCCGCGCTCATGGGTTTTCCGGTCAAGAGCAACTCCATGGCGTTGGCCCAGCCCACTCGGTGGGGGAGCCGAATGGCTCCGACGATGGTGGGCACCCCGATCGACACTTCGGGAAAACAGAACGTGGCCTCGGTGCTGGCGATAACGAAGTCGCAGAACAACACCCCGGTCACCCCGTAGCCGATGCAGGGACCATGCACCGCGGCGATGGTTGGCTTGAACAATTCCATGCCGGATTCGAACGAGTTGATGGTCGGCTTCTCCCAGAAGGTGCCGCCGAATGTGCCGACCGAGCCTTCGCCGTCCTTGAGGTCACCGCCGGCGCAGAAGACGCTGCCATTGGCCGTCAGGATGCCGACCCACGCGTCCAGGTCATCGCGGAAACGATCCCAGGCCGCGTTGAGCTCCTGGCGAAGGGCGCCGTTGATGGCGTTGCGCGCCTCGGGGCGGTTCAGGGTGATGGTGGCAACGTGGTCTTGCTGCTCATAGGTGACCAAACTCATGACTGCAGACTATTGCGCCGCGCGCACGACCTCGCCATAAGCCGGTAAGCACACTCGCCTCATGGCGTGCGGGGTCGGTGAGAATCGTGGAACTCCTCAAGCCGCTCAACGGTTTTCGCGGGCAACCGCCTGATGTCGTCGAAACGCACGCTGACCCGCTCGAAGGCTTTGACCCTTTCGGCTTTGACCTTCTTCGTGTAAGTCCGGCGATCCGCCGCCGTCAAATCCGCGTCGTCACTGAATGCGCCGAGCAAGGCGCGCGGATAAAGCCGCTCCACCAAAACGACGTTGATCTCGGCGCACATCACCAGCGCGACCGACGCCAGGAACAGAAACGCCAACGCCCCCAGCACCAGAGCGAACACGCTGTTGGTGGCGCTGGCCCGTTTCACCGTATGCGCGACAAAGCCCGCGCCGAACCACTGCAACATCTGCCAAATGACTGCTGCGGCAACAGCTCCGGGCAGCACCTGCCGGTACGTCAGCGCCCGCGCGGTCGTCACCCGAAAGGCCACCAGGCAGATCAGTGTGTTGATCGCCACCGCGGCCAATACGAGGCCGATCTTGCTGAAGGCGCCGAGGGCTCCGGTTGCGTGGCCCGCCGCGGCCAAAACGGTGGTCGCGACGGCGGCCGAGCCGAGTACCAAGAGCAACAGCAAACTACGGATGCGGGACCGAATCGGATTGGGGCGCTTGTGCTTCGGCACCGCCCACACGGTGTCCATCGCGTTCTGCAGCGCCTGTCCCACGCCCAGACCGCCGTAGAGCGCGCCGAGCAAGCCCACCAGCACGCCGACCGCTCCGCCGCTGAGGCCCTGCGGATGGTGCAGCTGGTCACCGATGACCGGAAACTGGCTCAAGGTGCTGTGCAGCACCTGTGCCTGCAGATCGGGCCGGCCGGCCAGCACCACTCCGAGGCCGGTGGTTAATAACAGCAGCAGGGGAAACAGCGACACCAGCCCGTAGTAAGTGATCAGGGCGGCTAGGTAGCCCCCCTGGTCGTCGTTGTATTTGTAAGCGACCGCCACGATCACGCCGACGAACCGATTCCGTCGCTGCAGCCTGTCCAGCCAGCCGACCATCGCCGATCACTTCCCCCGCAAGCCGGCATCCAGTTCGATGCACTGGCCACCTGATACCCGGATTCGGCTGTAGTCAACCTCGCCGGTCGCCACGACGCGCTGGGGTGAGGGCGGTGCGAAGTGCCTATTCTGTGCGGGGTGGCCGAACCGACTGCGGCGCAATTGCGCAAACAGCTCGACGGTGTGACGCTGCGCGACGCCGCCCGCCTCGGCCGGCGCCTGACGAACATGCGCGGTGCCCCGCCTGAGAAGCTGCGGCAGCTGACCGACCAGGTCGCGGCGGCGCAGCAACTGATCGCGGCCCGTCGGGCCGCTGTACCCACGATTGCCTACCCCGACCTGCCGGTCAGCGAACGGCGGCAGGTAATCGCCGAGGCGATACGGGCGAATCAGGTGGTGGTGATCGCCGGGGAGACCGGGTCGGGCAAGACCACCCAGCTGCCCAAGATCTGTCTCGAAGCCGGCCGCGGCATCCGCGGAACCATCGGGCACACGCAGCCTCGCCGGCTGGCCGCCCGCACCGTCGCGCAGCGCATCGCCGACGAGCTGGGCAGCCCGCTCGGCGACACCGTCGGCTATACCGTGCGGTTCACCGACCAGGTCAGTGATCGGACGCTGATCAAGCTGATGACCGACGGCATCCTGCTCGCCGAGATCCAGCGCGACCGCCGGCTGTTGCGCTACGACACGCTGATTCTCGACGAGGCCCACGAGCGCAGCCTCAACATCGACTTCCTGCTCGGTTACCTGCGCGAGTTGCTGCCCCGCCGCCCCGATCTGAAGGTGATCATCACCTCGGCCACGATCGAGCCGCAGCGCTTCGCCGCGCACTTCGGCGGAGCGCCGATCATCGAGGTGTCGGGGCGGACCTATCCGGTCGAGGTGCGCTACCGGCCGCTGGAGGTCGTCGTGCCTTCCGCCTCCGGTGACGACCCGGACGACCCCGACCACGAGATCGTGCGCACCGAGACGCGCGACGAGGTCGAGGCGATCGTCGACGCCATCGGTGAACTCGAGGCCGAGCCGCCCGGGGACATCCTCGTATTCCTGTCGGGTGAGCGCGAAATCCGCGATACCGCAGAGGCTTTGAGTGGGCATAAGCACACCGAGGTGCTTCCCTTGTATGCCCGGCTGCCGACCGCCGAGCAACAGAGAGTGTTCGCGCCGCATACCGGGCGCCGTGTCGTATTGGCGACCAACGTGGCCGAGACGTCGTTGACCGTGCCCGGGATCCGCTACGTCATCGACCCCGGCACCGCCCGCGTTTCGCGCTACAGCAGACGCCTGAAGGTACAGCGGCTGCCGATCGAGCCCATCTCGCAGGCGTCCGCCGCGCAGCGGGCCGGCCGGTGCGGTCGGGTCGCGCCCGGCGTGTGTATCCGGCTCTACTCCGAGCAGGACTTCGCGACCCGACCGCGCTACACCGACCCCGAGATACTGCGGACGAACCTCGCCGCCGTGCTGTTGCAGATGGCGGCGCTGCGGCTCGGCGACATCGAGGAGTTTCCCTTCCTCGATCCGCCGGACCGGCGCAACGTTCGCGATGGCGTACAACTGCTGCAGGAATTGGGTGCGTTCGACCAGCACGGCGCCATCACCGACCTCGGCCGGCGCCTCGCGCGACTTCCCGTCGACCCGAGGCTGGGCCGGATGATCCTGCAGGCACAAACCGAAGGATGCGTGCGCGAGATGCTGGTGTTGGCCGCGGCGCTGACGATCCCGGACCCGCGGGAGCGGCCGAATGACCGTGAGGAGGCGGCCCGGGAAAAGCATGCGCGTTTCGCCGACGAGCACTCCGATTTCATGTCCTATCTCAACCTTTGGCGGTACCTGCGCGAGCAGCGGAAGTCATTATCCGGCAATGCATTTCGGCGGATGTGCCGGTCGGAGTTTTTGCATTATCTGCGCATCCGAGAGTGGCAGGACCTGGTCGGGCAGTTGCGCAGCATCGCCCGCGACTTGGGCATCGTTGAGGATGCCGCGTCTGACGAGGCCGCCGATCCGGCCCGGGTACACGCGGCGCTACTCGCCGGGTTGCTGTCACATGTGGGGATGCGGCGCGAAGACACCCGCGAGTACCTGGGGGCGCGCAACTCCCACTTCGTGCTGGCGACCGGCTCGGCGCTCTCCAGACGGCCACCGCGCTGGGTCGTGGTGGCGGAGCTGGTCGAGACCAGCCGCCTCTATGGGCGGACGGCCGCCCGCATCCAGCCCGAGGCCGTGGAGCGGGTCGCCGGTGACCTGGTGCAGCGCACCTACAGCGAACCACATTGGGGCGCCAAACGAGGCGAGGTGATGGCCTACGAGCGGGTGACGTTGTACGGGTTGCCGCTCGTCGCGCGGCGGCGCGTCGGATATGCACGCATCGAGCCGGCGGTCGCGCGGGAATTGTTCATCCGCCACGCGCTGGTGGAGGGACAGTGGCAGACGCGGCATCACTTCTTCGGTGACAACGCGCGGCTGCGGGCCGAGCTCGAGGAGCTGGAGGAGCGGGCCCGCCGCCGCGACTTGCTGGTCGGCGACGACGACGTCTATGCGCTCTACGACGCCCGCATTCCCGCCGACGTCGTCTCGGCGCGCCACTTCGACGTCTGGTGGAAACGGCAGCGCCACAAGACACCGGACCTGCTCACCTTCACCCGCGCTGACCTCCTGCGCACCGACGACACGGCCGACGCCGATCGGCCCGAGATCTGGCGGACGGGCGATGTCGCGCTCCCGCTGACCTACCGGTTCGACCCCGCCGCCGCTGACGACGGGGTCACCGTGCACGTGCCGATCGACGTGTTGGCGCGCTTGGGCGGCGACGAGTTCGCCTGGCAGGTGCCGGCGCTGCGCGAGGAGCTGGTGACCGCGCTGATCCGCTCGTTGCCAAAAGATCTGCGCCGCAACTTCGTTCCCGCCCCCGACACCGCCCGCGCGGTGCTGGCTGCAATCGATCCTTCCGGGGAGCCGCTGCTGCCTGCGCTGCAACGCGAGCTACGCCGTCGCACCGGCGTTTTGGTGCCGATCGACGCATTCGACCTGGACAAGCTGCCAGCGCATCTGCGGGTGACATTCGCGGTTGAGTCCCCCGATGGCACCGAGGTGGCCCGCGGCAAGGATTTGCGGATGCTGCAGGAACGGCTCACGACGCCGGTCCAGAAGGCGGTGGCGCAGACGGTCGCCGGTGACTTGGAGCGAACCGGGTTGCGCGACTGGCCCGAGGACCTCGACGAATTGCCCCGAGTCCTCGAACGCACGGTTGATGGACGCACTGTGCGTGGCTTTCCCGCATTCGTCGACGCCGGCGGGGGCGTCGACCTGCGCGTGTTTGCGACGTCGTCCGAGCAGGAACAGGCGATGCGAGCCGGCATTCGGCGACTGGTGCGCCTCAGTGTCGCTTCGCCCGTCAAAGCCATTGTGCGTCAATTCGATCCACGAACCCGGCTCGTCCTCGGCAACAACCCGGACGGCGATTTGCCCGCGCTGCTGGACGACTGCGCCGACGCCGCGGCCGACGCGCTCGTACCGGCGCCGGTCTGGACGCGCGCGCAGTTCGTCGCGCGGCAACAGCGGGCGGCAAAGTCCCTGTCGCCCATGACCGTCGACATAGTGGACCGCGTAGAGAAGGTGCTGGCGGTCGCTCAGGAGATCCAACTCCTGATGCCCGCCAATCCGCCACCCGCACAGGCCGACGCGATGGCCGACATCCGCGCACAGTTGGATCGGCTGTTACCAGTCGGTTTCGTCACCCGCACCGGGGCCGGGCAGCTCGCCGATCTCACCCGCTACCTGATCGCGATCCGTCGCCGCCTCGACGGGCTGAGCCGCGGGGTCAGCGCCGATCGGGAGCGTATGCAGCGGGTGCGTGCCGTGCAAGACGCCTACGCCGAGCTGTTGCGTGAGCTGCCGCAGCCGGCCAAGGCGGCCGCCGATGTTCGGGATGTCGCCCGACAGATCGAGGAATTCCGGGTGAGCCTGTGGGCCCAGCAACTCGGCACGCCGCGCCCGGTCAGCGAGCAGCGGATCTACCGCGCGATCGACGTCATTCGCGACCGCCTGTGATCGATGTTCCCCGCCACTTTCAACCTATAGCGCAGATGGGGGCTTGCCGCAAGACCCCGGTGCTGGTGCAAAATCGCTGTCCTCAACCGGAATTCAAGCGAATCGGGAGACGAAGTGGGTGTTTCAGGGGCAGAGGACTGCAATATCGAGCATGCGGTGCTCATCGCCGGTGGCGGCCCGACAGGGCTGATGCTGGCGGGCGAATTGGGCTTGGCGGGAATCGACGCCGCCATCGTCGAGCGACGCGCCAACCAGGACCTGGTGGGGGCGCGGGCCGGTGGACTGCACGCCCGCACCATCGAAGTCCTCGATCAGCGTGGCATCGCCGATCGATTCCTGTCTCGGGGTCAGGTGGCGCAGGTCGCCGGCTTTTCCCAGATCCGGCTGGACATCAGCGATTTCCCCACCCGGCACCCCTACGGGTTGGCGTTGTGGCAGAACGAGATCGAACGCATTCTGGCCGACTGGGTCGGCGAACTCGGCGTGCCGATCTATCGCGGCCACCAGGTCGCGGCCGTCGAACAGGACGGCGACGGCGTCGACGTGGGGCTAGCCGACGGCCGGGTGGTGCGCGCGCACTTCCTGGTGGGGTGCGACGGAGGGCGCAGTGTCGTCCGCAAAGCGACGGGCATCGAATTTCCGGGATGGGATCCAACGACGAGCTATCTGCTCGCCGAGGTCGAAATGGATCTCGGGAGCGGACAGTCGCCGCAGTGGGGGATCCGTCACGACGCGATCGGTGTCCATGCCCTGTCCATTGCCGAGGAGGGGGGACCGGTTCGGGTCATGGTCACCGAGCGGCACCTCGAACCGGCGGCAGAACCCACGCTGCGCGACCTGAGAGAAGCGCTCCTCGCTGCGTATGGAACGGACTATGGGATTCACCGTCCCACTTGGGTTTCCCGGTTCACCGATGCGGCGCGGCAGGCCGCCACGTATCGGCGCGGGCGGATTCTGCTCGCCGGCGATGCCGCCCACATCCATCACCCGGTGGGCGGACAGGGCCTGAACACCGGCGTGCAGGATGCGGTGAATCTGGGCTGGAAACTGGCTCGGGTGGTCAACAAGACATCGCCTGACAGTCTTCTCGACAGCTATCACGCCGAACGGCACCCCGTTGCCCGGCGCGTGCTGCGCAACGCGCTGGCGCAGATGGCGCTGCTTCACCCCGACGAACGCACCAAGGCGCTGCGCGACACCATGTCGGAGCTGCTGGCCATGGACGAACCTCGCACCTGCTTCGCGGGGATGATGTCCGGCCTGGACATTCATTACGACCTGGGTGAGGGGCACCCGCTAGTGGGGCGCCGCGTGCCCGACGTTGACCTGCTCACCACCAATGGCAAGCTGCGCGTGTTCGACCTTCTGCGCGACGCTCAGCCGGTGCTCCTCGATTTTGGCGAGAACGGCTGCATCGACATTGCCCCCTGGAGGGGCCGGGTGCGCGTGGTCAACGCGAAAAGCGTTGA
The DNA here is from genome assembly GCA_963849935.1 of uncultured Actinomycetota bacterium. Lineage (GTDB taxonomy): Bacteria > Actinomycetota > Actinomycetes > Mycobacteriales > Mycobacteriaceae > Mycobacterium. Next base: position 439,639 of record CAWKJQ010000008.1, on the reverse strand, counting down.
ACGGTGGGTACTTCCGGTGCTGGGCGTGGTGAGCGCGCCACCCGCGGTGTTGATCCGGCCGGATGGGCACGTCGCCTGGGTCGGCGCCCCAACCGACCCTTCGCTGTACGAGGCCCTCGGCACGTGGTTCGGGCCGCCTGCCCCGGATTGAGGATGCGTACCGAAAAGCGTGACTTGTGTTGGCCCGCGCAGGGTGTAACGTGCGGGTTCGCTGTTGAAGGGCAGGAAGCACTCACCGTGGACATGGCTACCGATCAATTGCCGACGGCGCCCATGGATTGGGCCGACGCCCAGCCCTTGCTCAGGCCGGTGCTGCGCCCGCAAAGCTACGTGAATCACTTGGTGAACGCCGGGGCCCAGCCCTGGGTCCGCCCGGTGTTTCCCTTCATCAACGAGATGGTTGTGGTCGACCTGCCCACCGTGCGGGCCATGGTGACACCGGTGGAAACGAGCGCTTGGGGCATTACGGGCGACCAGGCGTTCGCAACGGCCCGGGAGAATCTGTCGGCGCGCCAGCAGACCTTCGAGCCGGGCGAGAAGTTCTTGCTGAAAGATGCCGACGGCGGCACCTACGTCGATTCGATGATCCTGGCCACCGGTTGGCTGGATTCGCTGGCGGTGGCGGGCGGCCCGCGTCCGCTGGTGTTTTTCCCGGGCGACGGCGTATTGCTGCTGGGCACCGACGCACCGGAGGACGCCGCGGACCTCTTCGCCGCCGCCGAACAGTTGTACCTCGATGCCGATCAGCCCATCTCGCCACAGGGCTACACGATCGCGGGCACCATCATCGCGCCGTTCGATCAGGCCGGCCCGCATCCCTTGCGCGCTTTGGCATTGCGGGCTCGAACCCTGTTGGCCACAAAGGAATACAGTCATCAGACCGGATTTTTACGGGAGCACTATGAGCGCGAGTTGTTCCCGCATTCCGTCGGCGACGCGCAGATGATCGAGACGGCCTGGGGCCCGCGCACCACGGCGGTGTGGAGTCAGAGCGTCTCGTCAGAACTGCCGCAAACCGATTACGTGACGTTTCTGATCGGTGATCCAGCGGAGGCGTCCAACAAGTTCACCGTGCCTTTCGCGGTGGTCGTCGACGCGGTGGGCATTCTTCCCGTCGCGGCAATCAATCCGGTCCGCTACCGGGCCGGTGAATGGCCTTCGCCCGAACTGTTGGCAACGCTGAAAGCGCACGCCATCGGGCTACAGAACGGCTGACCTGTGACGCCCGAGCCGGCCCCGGCAAGCCCTCAGTCCGGCGGCTCGTTGGTCTTGCCTCGGGAGGCAGCCGCTTGTTCCCGATCGCTGCGGTTGCCGGGAACGCCTTCGGCTTCGCTCTCCTCGGTGACCTTCTCCTCGAGCTGATCGACGATGTTTTCCAGCTCCTGAGCGCGGCTCAGCGGGTCTTTGTCGGGTTTGGTCATGTCGCTTTCCATTGGCCTGGTGGGGACGGGAGCCCGGCGCCGGGAGCCCGCCGCTATTCAATACCCGATCGAACGTTCGTTAACCAGAGCCGGCAGTCGGCGGAAGAGACGAGACACAGCGCCGCGGCGGTGGAAGTATCGCAAGAGTGGCTAACGAGAAACCTCAGACGATCGCCTACCCAGCTGCCGACGCCCGCCCGCGTCGCCACCACTCCGACCCGCTGGATCCGCACGTCATCGTCCTTTTCGGTGCGACCGGCGACCTGGCGAAACGAAAACTGCTGCCCGGCCTGGCGTACCTGGACCAGTCCGAGTTGGCACCCAATATCGAAATCGTCGCCACGTCGCTGGAAGACCTGAGTCAGGACGAATTCCGCGAGCTCGCCAAGGAGGCGATCGATTCCTTCGGCTCGCACCAGCTCACGGACGAGCAGTGGGAGAACTTCGCCGACATCGTCAGCTATGTCCCGCAGGGCGCCGGACCCGAAGGGCTCGCCGAGGCGGTGGCGCAGGCCGAAGAGAAGCTGGGGTCCCACGTGCGGCGCCTGCACTATCTGTCGGTGCCGCCCAAGGCGGCGCGCGCCGTGATCAGCATGCTGCGCGACGCCAAGCTGGTCGAACGTTCGCGGGTGGTGATGGAGAAGCCCTTCGGCACCGATCTGGCCAGTGCGGTGGCGCTGAACGACTTCGTGCACGAAACCTTCGAGGAATCCCAGATCTTCCGTATCGACCATTTCTTGGGCAAGGAAGCCGCGCAGAACATCTTGGCGTTTCGCTTCGCCAACGGCCTGTTCGAGCCGATCTGGAACCGCAACTTCATCGACCATATTCAGATCGACATTCCCGAGGAGTTGGGCCTGGATCAGCGGGCGAACTTCTACGAAGAGACGGGCGCATACAAGGACATGGTGGTGACCCACCTGTTCCAGGTGATGGCCTTCGTCGTGATGGAGCCGCCCACCGCGCTCGAGCCGTTCGCCATCAGCGAAGAGAAGAACAAGGTGTTTCGGTCGATGCTGCCGATCAAGCCGTCGAATGTGGTTCGCGGCCAGTACCAGGGCTATCGCGACGAGGATGGGGTGGCAAAGGATTCCGACACCGAGACGTTCATCGCCCTCAAGGTCGGCATCGACAACTGGCGATGGGCCGGGGTGCCCATCTATCTGCGGACCGGCAAGAAGATGGCGGAGGGCATCCGCGTCATCTCGATCGCGTTCAAAGAGGCCCCGCGAACCATGTTCCCGCCCGGATCCGGAGTGGGAACCCAGGGGCCTGATCACCTCACCTTCGACCTCGCCGACAACTCGAAGGTTTCGTTGTCCTTCTACGGCAAGCGGCCCGGGCCGGGCATGAAGCTGGATAAGCTGTCCATGCAATTCTCCTCACAGGAGATCGACACCGTCGCAGACGTGCTGGAGGCCTACGAACGACTGATCCTCGACGCGATGCGGGGCGACCACACGCTGTTCAATACGGCGGAGGGCATCGAATCATTGTGGGAGCGTTCGGAAGATCTCCTCACCGATCCACCGCCCGCCAAGCTCTATCAGCCGGGAACGTGGGGCCCCAACGCGATTCACCAACTCATCGCGCCCAATGCGTGGCGGCTGCCGTTCGAGCGGGAATGGCGCGAGGCCAGGTCCTAGCGGGTGCGCTCAACCTCACCTCAATTGAGCACTGAGGTAACTGATCGAGTGCCGGAATTCCTTGAGAATTTCGTTGTCGGGCAGCGCGAATCCGTAGTCGGCATAGACCTGCTCGGTGGGGCGGCGGGTGACGTTCCAACCGGTGTCGGCCAGGTGCTCAGCGGCCGGGCGCCGCTCGCCGAGCCAGACCAGCTCGGCGACGTCGATGTCCAGTCCGTGCTGACGCCAGGTGTTGCGCATCGCCCGCGCGCGTTCGTCGGTGAAGACGCTCATGTCGGTGATGTTCTCCGTGGCGAGCCGGCTGCCCGAAACGCTGAGTGCGGTGATGTTGTCCAACAGCCGGTCCTGTGCTTCGGGCGGTAGATAGGGCAGCAGGCCTTCGGCAATCCAGGCGGTGCGGGAGCCGGTATCAAAGCCGCTGTTGCGCAACGCCGTTGGCCAATCGTCGCGAAGATCGATTGCGACGGTCCGGCGCTCGGCGGTCGGTTCGGCTCCGAGCTGCGTAAGCGTTTCGGTTTTGAAGGCGATGACCTCAGGCTGGTCTACCTCGAAGACCACGGTGCCCGGGGGCCACGACAACCGATAGGCCCGCGCGTCGAGCCCGGCGGCCAAGATGACGGCCTGACGTATTCCGGCGGCGGTGGCGGCGCCGAAGAAATCGTCAAAAAACCTGGTCCGCACCGTCATCTGCTCGCGCCGCTGCTGCAGCGTCATCGGCATGTCGTCGGTGTCGAGCGGGATCTGGCCGTCGAGCATGCGGGTGAAGAAGGGGTGCCCGACCGCCCGCACCAACGGCTCGGCAAACCGGTCATCGAGCAGGGGGTCCGGCTCGCGGGACGCCAGGGCCCGGGAGGCCGCCACCATCGTCGCGGTCGCCCCAACGCTGGAGGCCAGGTCCCAGCTATCACCGTCGCTACGCGTCGAGCCAGATGATGACATTCGTTTCTCCCTTCCGAGATCCACGCACCGCATCGCCATTTCGCCTGCCGGGCGGCCCGCCACCGGCGACTGCACCGCCGGTACCGAAGGGTACTTTCTGCCTATGCCGCCCGCACCCCGCATCCGTCGCGCAGGCTTCTGACTCCCGTCCCGGCTCCTCGACCACAGGAAGTTAAAGCTTCATGGCACCGACCTTGCGCCCGCGCCGATCCGCCCTGTACCTGCCCGGCAACAAGCCCCGCGCGCTGGAGAAGGGCAAAACGTTGCCGGCGGACATGTTGATATTCGACCTCGAAGATGCCGTGGGTCCGGACGCGAAAGCCGATTCCAGGGCGACGGTCTGCGAGGCCGTCTCGTCGCAGAGCTATCGGCCTCGCGAGGTCGTGGTGCGGATCAACGGCTTGGACACCGACTGGCACGACGAGGACTTGGCCGCCGTGGCCCGATCGACCGCTGACGGGGTGCTGGTGCCGAAAGTCGAGACGGGTCAACAAGTTCAGGCGCTGGCAGACGCGCTGGACACGTTGGGGGCACCGACGTCATTGCAGCTGTGGGTGATGATCGAAACGCCCAGGGCCTTTCTGCGGGCCGAGGACGTCGCATCGGCCAGCGATCGCCTGGCCGGGTTGGTGGTGGGCACCAACGACCTGGTCAAAGAGCTGCACGGACTGCACGTCGCAGGGCGCGCGCCCGCCGTGCCCGCCCTCGGCTTGGCTTTGCTCGGAGCGCGTGCGGCCGGGAAGATCATCTTGGACGGCGTGTTCAATGACATCACCGACGAGGCCGCTTTCCGGGCCGAGGCCCAGCAGGGCCGCGAGATGGGGTTCGACGGCAAGACCCTGATCCACCCGTCCCAGATCGCCCCCGCCAATGAGCTGTTCGGTCCGTCACACAAACAGGTCGAGGACGCCCGCAAGATCGTCGCGGCCTACGAGCGGGCGCAGGCCGCGGGTACGAGCGTCATCACGGTCGACGGCCGAATGATCGAGAGCCTGCACGTCCGCGATGCCCAGCGAATCCTCACCCTTGCCCAGTTGATCTCCGGGATGGAATCCGCTTCGTAGTGGCAGCTGACGTATGGGGAGCGTCAGCGGTGCGTGACGGCAGCCCGCGACGGGCGTTCGGTGCCGCCCACACGGTAGGTTGAACGCGTTCCGACGACTCGAGAGGAGACAACGTGGGCCACACCGCGGCCATGGCCGAGGCCGACCGCACGTGGATGATCGACACGCTGCTGGCGCTGCTGCAGACCCCGAGCCCGTCGGGACGCACGGACGCGGTGATGCAGGTGATCGGCGACATCTTCGACGACTTCGGGGTGCCGTTCACGCTGACCCGGCGTGGTGCGCTGACCGCCGAACTGCCGGGTGAGTCCGCGACCATCGACCGGGCTCTGGTGGTTCACTCCGACACCATCGGCTGCATGGTCCGCGACCTCAAGGACAACGGCCGCCTCGAACTGGTTCCGATCGGCACGTTTTCAGCGCGGTTTGCCGCAGGCGCCCGCGTGCGCATCTTCATCGACGACCCCGACGATTTCATTACCGGCACGGTCATGCCGCTGAAGGCCAGTGGGCACGCGTTCGGCGACGAGATCGACACGCAACCCACGAACTGGGACCACGTCGAGGTCCGCATCGACCGCAAGGTGTCCACGCGGGAGGACCTAGTTCGGCTCGGCGTCCAGATCGGTGACTTCGTGGCGTTGATCACCAGCCCCGAGCTCACCGCCGACGGTTTCATCGTCTCGCGCCACCTGGACGGGAAGGCGGGCGTCGCGATCGCGCTCGCGCTGGCCAAGAACTTCTCCGAGAACAAGGTGGTGCTGCCGCACCGCACCACGATCATGGTCACCATCACCGAGGAGGTCGGCCACGGAGCCAGCCATGGCCTGCCCGCGGACGTCGCCGAGCTGGTCTCGGTGGACAACGCGGTGTGCGCGCCCGGCCAGCATTCCCTCGAGGACGGCGTGACGATCCCGATGGCCGATATGCACGGCCCGTTCGACTATCACCTCACCCGGAAACTTTGCCGGCTCGCACGCGAGCAGGGAATTCCGTTCGCCCGCGACGTTTTTCGCTACTACCGGTCCGATGCCGCGGCGGCTATCGAGGCCGGGGCCAACACCCGCGCCGCGCTGGTCGGCTTCGGACTCGACGGCAGTCATGGCTGGGAGCGCACCCACATCGATTCGCTGGAAGCGGCTTACAACTTGCTGCACGCCTGGCTGCAGACACCGCTGACGTTCGCCAAGTGGGACGCCAAGCCGACCGGCAGTCTGCGCGACTTCCCGTCGTGGGAGCAGCCTGCACCCAGCGAGCGGTGGGTGCCACTGTCACGCGGCGATTTCGAAAGCCCCGGTGAGGCGTCGCCCGGGACGGCCTGGCCACCCTCGGAGGGACCCCAGGCCTGAGGCCGCTACATCTGGGCCCAGACGATCTTGGTCTGCAGGTAGGTCTCGATGCCGGCCTTGCCGGATTCGTGGCCCCAGCCGGATTGTTTGTAGCCGCCGAACGGCATCGAGTGGTCGTAGGGAAAAGCACAGTTGAGCCCGACGGTTCCGGCCTTGAGCCGCTTGGCCAGTCGATGCGAGCGGCCAAGGTCCTTGGTCCAGACGGTGGCGGCCAGCCCATAGGTGCTGTGGTTGGCCAAGGCGACGCCCTCGTCCTCGTCATCGAACGGCAGGATAGTGACGACCGGCCCGAAGATCTCTTCCTGGAACAGCCGGCTGGTGTCGGGATCCACGTTGGTGACGACCGTCGGGTGCACGAAGTAGCCCTTGCGGTCCAGCCGCTGCCCGCCGGTGACGATCTCCGCGCCGTCGGACCTGCCCTGCTCGAGGTAACCCAGCACGCGGTCGAGCTGCTTCTGGCTGATCAGCGGTCCGCTCATGGTGCCCTCTTCTTTAGGGCCGCCCATCTTCATGGCATTGGCAACCATCGACATGCCCTCCACGACCTGGTCATAGACACTGCGCTGCACCAGGATTCGCGAACCGCACACGCAGGCTTGCCCTGAGTGGACGAAGGTGCCGAACGCTGACATCGGGATGGCCTTCTTCAGTTTCGCGTCATCGAAGATCAGCACCGGCGACTTGCCGCCGAGCTCCAGGGTGACCTTGTTCAGGTTGCTGTCGGCCGAGGCGTGCACGATCGCACGGCCGACCTCTGTCGAACCGGTGAACGCAACCTTCTCCACGTCGGGATGCGCCGTGATAGCCGCGCCGACGGTGTGCCCGTAACCGTTGACCAGGTTCGCCACCCCGTCGGGCACCCCGGCCTCGGCCAGCAGGCGCATCAAGACATGTGCTGAAAGCGGCGTCTCCTCAGCGGGTTTGACCACACTGTTGCAGCCGGCCGCCAGCGCCGGCGCGAGCTTCGCGCAGAAATTGAACACCGGACCGTTCCACGGAAAGATCAGGCCCACGACGTCGTAGGGCTCGCGCACCGTGTAGGTGTGCATGTGCGAGTCGACGCCGGTCAGGCCGCCGGTGTTCACATCGCGCGCGATGCCGTCGATCTTGGTACACCAGCCGGCGTAGTAACGGAACCACTCGGCTCCGATTTTCACCTGCATCTCCGCTTGAGCGGGATACATTCCGGCGTTGAGCATTTCGAGCTCGGCAAGCAGCTCGGCGTTCTCATCGATCAGGTCGGCGACGCGCCACAAGATCTTGGCCCGCTCGTAATCGGGCTTGCCGGACCAGATCCCGGACTCGGCGCTGGCTTTCGCGCGGGCGACCGCCTCGTTGACGGCTTCGGTACCGCAGTCGGTGAACTGGCCGATCTGTTCCTCGGTGGAGGGATCGAAGATCGGGATCACGTCCCCGGTACCGGGGCGTTCTCGGACCTCGTCCAATACGGATTGCACCGTCATGCGTCTCCTCCTGATCTGAATGCGGCAGAAGTTACGCGCTTAACCGTTCGCTGTCTACGGCATTCGGCACAAACGATCACCAAGCGCGCCCGCTTACCGGCCGCGCGCGATCCGATCGGCGCGCCAGCACCGGGACTGCATAGGGACATCGATTGCGCCGGCGCCGGGAAAACGCTCGGCCAAGGTGGCACGCGCATTGTCGAGCCGCCGCGCGCGGTCATCGGGGGAGGCGATGATCACTCGGCTGTAGGTGGCCAGCATCGCGACGATGTCGTCGATTGTCATAGTCCGCACGAACTCGAACGTCTCGCGGGCGACGTTGTGGAAGATCTGCGGATCCGGCAGTACGACGTTCTCGTGGCGCCGGCGGAACCGGTCGGGTGCATCAGCCTCGGTCGTCTCGTCGCCGGGCAGCAGGTCGAGGCCGCGGACCCAGTCCACGTCGCGATCGCGACTGGTCCAAATCAGCCCGAATCGACCGCCGTCGCGCAGCACGCGGCCGATCTCCGGGACGGCCCGGTCGGGATCCATCCAGTGCCACGCCGAGGAGACGAACACCGCATCGGCGGATTGGTCCGGAAACGGAATCGCCTCACCGGTGCCTTCGACCGCGCGGACCCCCGGGGACCGCTCGCCCAGCACCGCCCGCATCCGCGCGTCGGGCTCGACAGCGACGACTTGCGCCGCCCGACCGACGAGCGTGCGGGTGAACAAGCCGGTGCCCGCACCGACGTCGATGGCCACCTCGCACTCGGATGGCAGTAACCAGTCCACGGCCTCCCGCGGAGGGTGTGGCCGCAGCCCGTCGTAGTCCTCGGCGATCGCGCCGAAGGACATTGCGCGTTCTTGGCGATCAGTCACACGCGACAAGGTAATCGAGATCGCTGTGCAAGAAGTGAGAAGCCATGGTCCGTCACCACAGCGCGCCGTGATTGACGAGTGCATCGGCGATGAGCCCCGTTCCGAAAACCAGGAACAACAGCCGCACCGACATCGGACCGTAGCGGGTGAGGGCGCGCACGATGCCGCGCTGAATGCGCTTGGCGCGCATGGTTTTCCTCATCGACAGGGCGAGGATCAGCAGCGGCGGTGAGAGCGCAATCACCCAGTAGACGATGATGACCAATGGCCAAAGCGGCGGCCGTGGATGCAGCGCGGCGAGCATCGCCAAGCCGGTGAGGTAGGGAACGGCGGTCGGAGCTTGGCCACTGCCCACCGCCAGCCCCAATATCCCGAGCAGCCAAGGCCGTTGCCGCATCGCTGTCAACGCCCAGCCGGGTGCCGACGATTGTGCGGTCAACGGGAAGTAAGCCAGACAGATCAGCACGATCCCCAGCAGCAGTTCGCCCCGAAAGCGAATGGCCGGTGTGAGGTGAAAGTCGAGCGCATGGGTGATGAAGCTGATGCCCAGTACGGTGCACACCCCGAAGGTGGTCGTCACCGCGAACACACCCGCGACGTAACTCAGGGCGCCGGGAAGTGGTGAGCGACGACCCAGCCGACTGTCGAAGATGACGGCTGAAACCACTCCGATGTTGAGCACATTGAGTGAGTCGAGAAGCGCCAGTCCGGCAAGCGCCAGAGCCAGAGCCGCCACGCGTCCGCACCGCGCCTAGCGTGCGGATTCGCCGGGTACCCGCAGCGGGCTGGGCACTGGCCACGGCGAGACGCGATCACGGTGGCGATCATGCTGCAGACATTAGTCTTTGGATGAGCGAATGCAGCGCGTCGCGCCGGCCTCGGGAGAACTGGATGGGACTGCTCGACCACAAGACCGCCGTCATCACCGGCGCCAACTCCGGCATCGGGTTGGCCACCGCGGCGCGGTTTCTTGCCGAAGGCGCTGAGCGGGTGTTCATCACGGGTCGGCGCCAGCCCGAACTCGACGCTGCGGCAACTACATTGGGAAGTCGCGCCACCGCAGTGCGTGGCGACGTCGGAACGCCGGCGGATTTGGACCGGCTCTACGCCGAGGTCGCGGCCGCCGGCAAGGGCCTCGACGTCGTGATGGCCAACGCCGGATCGACCAGGGTAGCGCGGCTTGGGCGAGATCACCGGCGACGACCTCGACGCGCTGCTGACCACGAACGTCAAGGGGGTCGTCTACACCGTGCAAAAGGCGCTGCCGCTGCTCAACGACGGCGCCTCCATCATTCTGACCGGGTCCACCACCGCCGACCGTGGCCGCCCCGGGCTGAGCATCTATGCCGCGACCAAGGCCGCCGTCCGATCACTGGCGCGAGCCTGGGCCAACGAACTCGCCCACCGCAACATCCGGGTCAACGTCATCGTGGCCGGATCCACGGCCACCCCGGGAAGCAACGCATTGGCCGCGCAGACCGATCCAGATGCTTCGATCGAAGAGTTCCGCGCCGGCCGCATCGCCACCATCCCGCTGGGGCGGTTCGCCGACCCGACCGAGATCGCCAATGCCGCAGTGTTTTTGGCCAGCGATCTGTCCAGCTTCACCACCGGTTCCACGGTGACCGCCGACGGCGGATTCAACCAAGTCTGACGGCCACCCTGGCTCGCCCGCAGGCGTCATTCAGCGCTGACGACCCGCGAGGTGGTCGGCCAGTTCATCGAAGAGGGCCTGGTTCAGGCCGAAGGCGAATTTCACCTCGCCGACAATGCGATCGACCTCGACGGCGTCGGTGCCAAGGGCATCGAGGCGGGCCCGGTAGGCGTCCTTGTACGGTTTGGGCCGCACCGGGAATTCGTAGAAAGCAAGGCCGGCGCCGCGCAGCTGGAAGGTGCGGTCCAGGATTTTGCCGATGCCCCGGCCTCCGGAGAGATCGCCGAGATAGCGCGTGTAGTGGTGTGCCACCAGCGCACCACCCCATGTGAGAGCGCCGAGCCGCTCGGCGTAGGCCCTGGCGGCGGGGGAGTCGACTTCCCGTTCGGCGCCCTGGGGCAGCCAGTGTTCGAGGTCGGCATCGATTGCCGTCAGGCGCTCCAACGCGGGGTCGTATACGGCGGCGACCATGACGTCGTCACGGCGGGCCCGCACGGCTTCCTCCAGGGCCGCGTATACGACACGCAACCGCAGCAAGTACTCGGAGTAGCCCGCCGCGCCGATCCGGCCGGCGAGCAGTTCGGACATGAATGGGCTCTGCTCGGCGGCGTCGTGTTCGGCCGCCGAGCCCTCCTTCATCGCGACCGAGAGACGGCGGCTTGTTGGGACGGCGATCGAGCGCATGACCTGCTCAGATTACATTGGTGATCACGGCGGGGCCGGTTACTGCAGCGGATGCGAACCAGTGCCGGGCACATCGGCTCGGAAATGCGAACCGCTGGCTGACCTATCCAGAATGGCGACACACATTGATAGCTTGGAGGTCTGGCTGCCACCCCTCACGACTCCGATGAAGCCGCTCGCGTGACCAGCGACGAGCGGCTCTTCCGGCCATCGGCGCCCGCGGATGTGCCGATCGATGATCTCGTGCCGGTCGGCACCCCCATCGACCTGGACAACTGTGCGCGTGAGCCGATCCACATCCCCGGCAGCATCCAGCCGCGCGGCGTGCTCGCGGTGGTGCGCGAGCCGGCGTTCGAGGTGCGTCAGGTCAGCGCCAACGTCGCCGACCTGCTCGGCCGTCCGGTCGACGCGGTCCTGGGCCGGCACCTGTCGGCACTGATTGGTCCCGAGCAGGCCGACCGCGTCGAGCAGGCCGCGGCCGACTTCGGCAGTCTGCGCCAGAACAACCCGCTCGAGTTCACCATCGAGGTCGCCGGCGAGTCGCGCGCCTTCGACGCGATCCTGCACCGCGAGCCGGGCGGCGTGCTGCTGGTTGAGCTCGAGATCGCCTACGGCGAGCGGCCGTTCTCGTTTCCGAACACCTATCAGGCGGTCCGCGGTGCGGTGGAGGAGTTGAACCGGGCCTCCACGCTGACCGAGCTGTACGCCACCGCCGCGCGCGCCGTCCGCGACCTCACCGGCTTCGACCGAGTGATGGTCTACCGCTATGACGAGGAATACAACGGCGAGGTCGTTGCCGAGGCCAAGCGCGACGACCTCAACTCCTTCCTCGGACTGCATTACCCGTCGACCGACATCCCGGCGCAGGCGCGCGCACTGTACGAGAAGAACTGGATCCGGCTGATTTCCGACGTCGACTACACGCCGGCACCGCTGGTGCCGAGCATCGACCCGGTGAGCAACACGCCACTGGACCTGACGTATGCCACGTTGCGCAGCGTTTCGCCCATCCACATCGAGTATCTGCAGAACATGGGCGTGCACGCCTCGATGTCGATCTCGTTGCTGCGGCAGGGGCGGCTGTGGGGACTGATCGCCTGCCACCACTACGCGGGTCCGCACCTGCCGCCGTTCGGCACCCGGGCGGCGGCCGAGTTCCTCGGCTCGACTCTGTCGTTGCGACTGGTCGACCGATTCGAGGACGAACAACTGCTCAAACGGTTGGCCGCGCAGGCCATACTGGGCAAGCTCACCGCGGCCACGCTCGATGACGGCGAGCCGCTGTCGGAGGCGCTGCTCGGCGCACCCGACCTGCTCGACCTCGTGCCCGCCGACGGTGTGGTCATCAACATCGGGGGTGACCTCCGTACGCGTGGCTCGGTTCCGCCGACGGACGTCGTGTCGGTCGTCGCCGACTGGGCGCGGGACGTCGACGAGGACATCGCGAGCAGCGAGTGTCTGTCCCGGGCGTTGCCCGAGCTCGATGTCGACCCGCACTCGGCCGCCGGAGCCCTGGTGCTCAATCTGCCTGATGGGCAATACGCGATCTGGTTCCGGCGGGAGGTGCTGCGCTCGGTGGACTGGGGCGGCGACCCGTACAACGAGGCGATCGCGGTCAGCGAGGATGACCACCTTCGGCTCAGCCCGCGCAAATCGTTCGACCGGTGGCGCGAGATCGTCCACCGACGCAGCGAACCGTGGTCGTCGAGCGAGATCGAATCCGCCGGATCGTTGCGGCGCCAGCTGGTCGAGTCGCTGTACCGCCGCACGAGGGGAGCGCTGCGCCTGGCTGAAACGCTGCAGCGCAGCCTGCTGCCGGAATCGATCCCGACACTCGAAAGCTGGGAGCTGTCCGCTCATTACGAGCCCGCCGCGGGCGACAACGTCGGTGGCGACTGGTACGACGCCTTCGAGCTGCGCGACGGCCGACTGATCGTGCTGATCGGCGACGTCGCAGGGCATGGCATCGCCGCGGCCGGCACCATGGCGGCGCTACGCAACGCGCTGCGCGCTCAGTTGTTCGCCGGCGCAACACCGGCCGAGGCGCTGGAGCAGCTCAACGACTTCTGCCTGCACATGCTGCGCGGCGCGTTCGCCACCGTCATTGCCGCGCGGGTCGATCTCCGCTCGGGTCAGGTGGAGGCCGCCTCGGCGGGCCATTTGATGCCGTACCTGACGAACTCGAGGGCGGTCCCCGCGCCGATCAAGCTGTCGCCGCCGATCGGCGTCAAAGGTGTCACCTACGTGCCCAGCACCTTCACCATCGAACCCGGGCACGGCTTGGTCCTGTTCTCCGACGGCCTGGTGGAACGCCGCGGTGAATCCATCGACGATGGACTCGATCTTTTGGCCGAAACCCTCGGCCGGGCGGGTGACTTGGCGGCGACCCGGATCTGGACGGCGATGGCATCGGGCCATACCGACGACGACGTCACCATCGTCGCGCTGCGCCGTCCCTGACCCCTCGTTAAGCGATCCGTATATCGGTGCCCGATTTGGTTGCGGCCATCTATGCGATCACTCAGCTGGTATTGGGACACCACCCACGTCGCGCAACAACTCGGCATAGATCCCGCACTCATGTTCGCGCCGTTGGGCGATTAATCTGCGGCACAGGGGGTTTGACGGGCCGAGCTAGCCCGTGGCGCTGAGGATCTTGATCGCGAACACGAGCGAGTCGCCAGGCTGAATGCCCGCACTGGGCTGGCCTTCGGGGTAGCCATCCGCGGGGACCATAGCGACCCCGACCGTCGACCCGACCTTTTGCCCTGCGATGGCCTTCTGGAAGCCCGGCACGACTCCGGTTAGCGGGAAGTCGACCGGGGCGCCGCGCTGGTAGCTGCTGTCGAACACGGACCCGTCACGTCCGTTGACACCCATATAACAGACGGAGACCTTAGCGGTGCTCGACACCACCGGCCCGTCCCCGGCGTGCAACGTATGCACCTGGGTCTGGCTCACGCTGAACGGGGCGGTCACGTTCACCAGCGGAGCGGTCGTGTCCGTTGACCCGGTGATCGCGACACTCCCCGTCGTTCCGCTCAGTGTCCAGTCCGGCGTTCCACCGTTCTGCGGTGCTGCGGTGGGGCATGAGCCGGCCGCGGTGGCCGTGCCCACTCCGGCGAGCGTCATAGCGGTTGCTGCGACCGAAGCCGCGAGTACGACGGAGGAGTACATCCGGGACGATTTCACGGCCGTCACGCTACAGCCACGTGATGCGCCCCTTACCGGGAGCCGTCGCGAAGTGCCCCCGCCGGCGCCCGCTTCCCGTGGCCCTGACTGTCAGGTGCAAAGGCCGGGCGCGTCACACACGTTGCCCGGACAATAGATCGAATGTGCGGCGTTGACCAGGCTTCCGACGTCGAGCAACGGTCTGCCCAGCATTCGACTTGAGGGCATTCGATCCACTTCCAATCTTTGCGGTGCGATGAGAGCCGCCAAAAGTGTGCCGCTGCAAAGCAAGACAGACAGCAGAATATCCAAAGTCCGCGCAAGCGGCTCGCCGACACGTCATGCTTGCGCGCGATCAGGGATCCCGGTGGTATTCGTCGTTCATCAGGACCTCGACGCCACGCCAACCCCAATACACCCGGTGGGCCTGAATCAAGCCGTTTTCGATCTCCATCACCTCGACGAAATCCATTTGCTCGCCCTGCGGCGTCACACGCGGATACTCCCACGTCGCTCGCCGACCGTCGGTGAAGAAGCCGGCCCGGTGATAGGTGCGCAGCTTCGGGGTGCGGGCTACCACCTCGGCGAGGAACGGCCGGAGTTGCGCGTGGCCCCGGCGGACGCCATCCCCGGTGATGTGGGCGGCCACCGGGCTCTCCAAGGTTGCGTCGGGCGCGTAACAGGCGAGCAGGGCATCCAGGTCATGGGCGGCCAGGGCGCTCTCCCAAGCGTGCATCACTTCCTCGATCGCGTCAGTCGAAGCGGTCGTGTTCGCTGCGGTGTCGTTGGTGTCCATATCCTCATCTTGACGCCGAATCACTTCGGCGCCGCCCGAAATGTCCGCCGCCTATCGTGGTGGCATGTCGAGCGATCCTGCTATCGCGATGGGCGCGGGGCATGGCGGTGACGCCGATATCGCCAGTGTTGCCGCACTGATCGGCGAGCGTGCACGTGCACGGATCATGATGGCGTTACTCGATGGGCGCGCGCTGCCGGCCAGCGTGCTGGCCGGCGAAGCCGGGGTGGCCGCCTCCACTGCCAGCGAACATCTTGCCCAGCTCGTTGAGGCCGGCCTGCTGACCGTGACCCGTCAAGGCCGTGGCCGCTACTTCCGTCTGGCCGGCCCACCCGTCGCAGAAGCTATGGAGGCACTCGCCCGGATCTCTGCGCCCGAGCCGATCCGCTCCCTGCGGCAAGGGACCCGTGCGCATGCGCTCCGCCGGGCCCGAACTTGTTACAACCACCTCGCCGGGCGACTGGGCGTGGCGGTCATGAGCGCGATGCTCGACCAGGACCTGCTCACCGGTGGCGACGGACGCCATCGCCCCGATGAAGCCGCCGCCGACCGACTGTCGGCTCCCGGGACCGACCTGACCTACCGGCTCACCCCGCGAGGTCGAGAAACCTTGTCCGCCATGGGCATAGACCTAGACTCCCTAAGCCGCAACAAGCCCATGATCCGCTATTGCGTGGACTGGTCAGAACAGCGCCACCACCTCGCCGGCGCGCTCGGGGTCGCGTTAACCCGGCGCATGTTCGACCTGGACTGGATCCGCCGCATCAATCAACGCCGGGCGGTGGTGCTCACCGACACGGGCCGGCAAGGGCTCGCCGAGACGTTCGGACTACCGAAGCACTGGGATCTCGCCCAGTAGAGCAACTTTGGTGCACGCCGATTGCACCAGCCGCGAGCCGCCTCCGCGCTCTGGGGAGCAGTGGGCGGCCTCGCTGTGGAACCGGCAGGCTAGCTAGTGACTCCCGCCAGTTCGCGTGCCACCGCATCGAACGCGCGCAACGTGTCGAGCATGTGCGGCTCATGAGAGTCCAGCTGGGTGGACAACTTAGCGGCGACCACCTCCGCAGCACGGTTGACGTAGATCATCTGACCGCACATACCTTGGCACAACACGACATTGGCACCCGGGTAGGGAATCCACATCTGGTTGCGGTACATCCCGCCGGGCATTTCGTTGTCGTCGGGGCTGGCGGCGAACGCCTGACGCGAGTCGGGCCCGCCGCCGAGAGTGTCGGCGATCCACGCCGCCGGCACCACTTGCTGGCCGGTCAACGAGACGCCATCGCGCAAGAACAGCGACCCGAACCGGATCATGTCGGTAAGGCACGCGTTGACGCCACCGTCGAAAAACCCGGTGCCGTCCGCGTCCACGCCGATCGTGGCGTCACATTGGGCGCCGAGCCGGCCCCACAGCAATTCCGACATCAATTCCGGCATCCCCTGGCCGGCGGCGACCTCGCAGATCCAGCCCAGCACATCGGTTTCACACGAACGGTATTCGAATGGACCGCCATGAGCGCACGTTCTGGCGCAAGGTCAACAGGAACTCTTGCAGCGTTGAAGGAGCGTCCGCACTCTTCTTCGGTGCCCACCCCATCGCCTGGTCGAGCAGATGTATCTCCGCGGCCGGGTCACCGTAGTTCTCCGAGAAGGCGACACCCGACCTCATATCCAACAGGTGGCGCACGGTCGCACCGGCGTAGCCGCAATTCTGCAGGGCGGCAACGTATTTCGTGACCGGCGCGTCAAGATCGATCACAGCGGCGCCATGCAGGGCGCCAACCACCGCGCCCACCAGCGACTTGCTCACCGAGAACAGCAGGTGCCGGGTCTGCGGCCCCATGCCACCGAAATACTCCTCGGCCACCATCGCGCCCCGGTGGGCGACGGCCCACCCGTCGGTGGCGGTGCCGGCCATCACCGCGCCGACGGTGGTGGCCGCGCCGCCAAGTGCCCGTCACCGGGATCGCCGATAGTGGAGCAGCGGCTGCGGCTAACGCCGCGACCGGCCCGGCTCCCGCGAGAGATCAAGGCGGTCGGCACGAAGTCTTCGACGTGCTGGAAGGACCAACGCGCGTAGGGCGCCGAGAGCCAGTTGTCCAGAGAGAGACCGGCCGGGGCGCCTTTCACGCTCGTGCGACGAGCCGAGAAACGATCGGCGCGGCCGGCGTCAGCGGAGTCGAGACGAACTTCGCCTTCATACCCTTGACCCAGCGCTGGCAGCGCTCGCTGAGCCGATAGTCGTCCGTCTGCAGGTGTGAGCGCGTGACGAGCACGCCGAGTTGGGCGCCCTGCGAACGCAAGTCGCCGGGCGCCGCGACCCGCATGTAAAAGGCCTCCGAGCCGTCGAGCAGCGTGGCCCAGTCGTTGGCGGTCCGCGAAAAGGAGACCCGACCGTCGTCGTCGATGCGCCACACCCCGGTGCGTGGCGTTGCGGTGAAGAGCTCGATATCCGGCGACGTCTCGGTGATGATCACCTGGCCCCAGACCTCGTCTTCGCAATAGCCCCGCTCCCAGCGCGAGTTGATCTCATCGATGTCGAGCTCGTACTCCACGTCCATGTACTCGAGCAGATGAAAGAGGAACAGCGGCATGTCGGCGTACGCCTCGGTGGTCAAGTTCGTCATCGGGCTGGCGCCGCTCAGGCGCGGGTTCACCTCGCCGAGGTAGAGCTCGTCGGAGTCGAGGTCATGCAGAAGATCCACTTCGAAGTAACCACGGTAACCCTCGCGGCGCATGACGTCGCCCAGCTTTGCCACCATCTCTCGCGCGGCGTGGGTCTGGGCGGGCGGCAACACCTCGCGCCAGATGTCATTGCCACACCAGCTGCCTCGGCTCGGAGTCAGCTCCGAATAACCGACGAGGCTCGTCATCGCGGGGCCGACCACCGTGCCGTGGCGGGTCACGGCACCCTCGAGGCACACCTCGACATTGCGGATGCGCTTCATGACTTTTAATTCTTGCTGCGAGGTCAGGTCACCGGCATGCTCGTCCCAGTCGCGCTGACCGTGCACAAAGAACGTCCCGCTGCCGGCGTTGCCGTAAGCGATCGAAATGACGAGGTCATCTCCCAATCCGGCGTTTTGTGCGAGTTCCAGAAGTTCGTCGTAAGTGCCGGCCCGTCCGATTACGTGCGGCACGCTCGGTATACCCGCCTCGTTGGCCAGGCGCGTCATGACGATCTTGGAGCCCAAGCGCTGGCGCAACTCGGTCGGCGGATGCATGATTTCGAGACCTGCCGACCGCGCGAGGGCCTGGATTTCCTCGTTCAGCATCACAAAGCAGCACTTGCCACCGGGGCCTTTACCCGCGATGAACTCGACAGTCTCGGGGTCGGACAGCAGGTGGCTGCACACCTGGTCCATCGAGTCAAAATCACGACGGTCGCGCCGCCGAGGCACGAACACGCGCGAGTGTGTGCCCTCGAACGAGTCAAAATAGGTCAGGTAGAAGAAGTTTTGTATCCAGCGATCAACGCCGAGCAGGTTGAACGGGGTGGGCGAGATGAAGTAGAGCGGCACCTTGTTCGTATGAAAGAACGCGCGTATGTCCGAGAGGCCGTTCAGCGTCCGGCGTGTTTCGGGCACCGTCACGCCGGCCACCCAAATGTCGATGCATGGACCGGGCGCACGGACCACGCGCATGGCGGGGACGTCGCCGTGAGCGCAACGGCAGGGAGTTCACTTCCATCCATTGCACCAGTCTGTACCCCACCATCGCCCGATGGAACCACGAAATGCCAAAACGAACGGCCGATGGACGTGAGGAAAGTTCGCGGACGGTAGCGTGCGGTCGCGCGAACGGCGGTGCAGGGTCCATTCAGTCGCTGAATCGTATTCTATTGACCTGCAGTCCATTTCGTTGATTTCGAGGCTACGGAAAGATAAGTGCGGCGCAGTAGTCACAGAGTTCGATATCGGCAGGCCTGAGACGTTCGCCCTAGTTCGCAAGCCGCGATTGCCCCTGAACCCACTCGGGACTGCGACCGAGATGGCGCAGAATGCGGTCGAGATTCGTCGAGCTGGGGCCGTCAACGGCGTGCGCGAACGGTGCATCGGTTGCCTCGCGGTAGTCGCCGTCGGGTACGGAGAGTGCCAACGGCAACGCCGCTTCGACGACGTCGTCGGGGAGGCCGTAGGCCACGCCCAGCGCTTCGGCGACGTCCCAGCCATGTACTACGTAGTCGATGAAGTGAAACCCGATGGCGATGGCTCCGGGAAACGTCGCCTTCGGCCCGAATTCGGGAAGCGCAAACGGCGCCTGGAGTACCGCATCATCGGCGAAGGCGGCCAGGACATCCCGGGCTGCGTCACCGTACGTGCCGCCGGGATCGACGGTGATCGCACCCACCACAGCGTCGGCTCGCCACACGTCGGGGCTCTCTCCGAATCCCCGCGCTGCCGCCGCGAATCCACGATGCTGGGCGGTCATGTGAGCGAGCAGTTCCCCCAGGTTCCAGCCCACGCAAGGGGTGGGCGCGTGGAGATCGGCGGCCTGGACGGAGTCGACGAGGGCGATGGAGTGGAGCACGGCGATGCGATGGAAGGGGCGAACGTCAGGCATATTAGTAAGCATCTGCATATCATATGCAGACATGTACGTTACCGCAACGCTTACCATGACGACATGCCACCGAAGCCCCGGCGGAACGACCTTGCGGCGATGTTGCATCCGCTACTCAGAGACCTCGTAACGGCCGAACTGCCGATCCTTGCCGCCCACGACGTGAGCATGTGGGGATACGTGGTCCTCAACGCATTGGACAAATCGCCGATACGGACGCAAGCCGCTCTCGCCGAAGCCATTGGCGCCGATAAGACAAGAATCATCGGCACACTCGACGAGCTTCAACAACGGGGATTCATCGAGCGTCGTCCCGACCCGGAAGACCGCCGGGTCCGACTACTCGAGATCACGCCGGCCGGACGCAAAGTCAAAGAACGTGGTGCAGATCGAGATTCAACGCGGCGAGGAACGATGGCTGTCCCAATTGACGGCCGAAGAACGCAACGTCTTTCTTCGCGTGCTCCAACGCCTCAGCGGTGCGGACGCCGAATGACGGCGGTCGTCCTTTCGGCTGGCGCCCCTTAGCGATCAGCTCGCGATCGAGCGCTCCAGGGCGGCCAGCGACGTAGTCGAGGTAATCCTCGCCGAAGATAGGCATCTCGCCGACGCGGTCTCGGAAAGCCTGCGGCGTGCCGCTCCAGTCGTACGTGAGGGTGACGTCAGTGCGATCACCGTTCGGGACGAGGTCGTAACGCCAGAACCAGCCGCCAGGAGAGTGGTTGCCCGCTTCGTCGAGCACCCCCGGCATCCAGCCAATGGCGCGGTCCTGCTCGAACACATTGACCAGATTGTGGGTGACGTAGTCACCGCCCGCCTGGGTGAGGAACATGTTCATCGCGAACATCTGTCCCGCGCCGGTGATCGGGGCGGTATCCACCGCGTCGCGGACCCAATCGGTGGGCTCGGTGTTTTGGTGGCGGCAAGGGTCGGCGAGGACTGCGAAGATCGCGGCCGGGGTGGCGGCGATGGTGCGGGTGATCACGTAACGTTCTGCGGCGCTCATGATTCGTCCTCAGTTTTCGCGGACCCGTAGGCGGCCGCAATAGCGGGGGAGTCGAGCCACCCCGAGTAGGTGGGCCGCGACGGCCAACCTGCCGGCGAATCGAGCCATTCCTCTTGGCGCCCCCACGGCAGGATGTCGAGCAGCCCGAACGAGTGACTGAGTTGCTCGGTGCCTCGCCCATTCGTGTGCCACGTGCGGTAAACCGTGTCGCCGTCGCGCAGGAACACGTTGACCCCGAAACCGCCGCCGGGCGGTGCGTCCATGTCGGCGGCGAAAGGGCTCTGCGATGACGAATACCAGTCCATCCTGTTGCCGACCTTTTGCTTGTAGGCGAGCGCTTCCTCGATCGGTCCGTTGGTGACGATGACGAACCGGGCGTCGTAATTGTCGAGGAATTCCAGTCGGGTGAATTGCGACGTGAAACCGGTGCACCCGCCGCATTGCCACTCCGCGCCGTCGGACCACATGTGGTGGTAGACGATCAGTTGCGATCGCCCGTCGAATACGTCGACCAGGCGGATCGGCCCCTCGGCACCGATCAGGGTGTAGTCGGGCAACTCGACCATCGGCAGCCGCCGCCGCTGGGCGGCGATCGCGTCCAGTTCGCGGGTGGCGGCCTTCTCGCGTTTGCGCAGTTCATCGAGCGCGGCGCGCCAGGTTTGGTGATCGACTACCGGCGGCAAGGCCGTGTTTTCGGGGGACATGACTCCACCTTTGCTCTCGATTTGTCCGTCCGAAAGGTCTGACCGGTGGATCGCCCAGAATTCATCGGCAGCATGGCTCAGCCCCTGGCCGAATGCGCAAAAGCGCTATTGACCTCCATGCCCAGCGCTGGGTTCTATAAATGGATAGCCCACGAGGGGAGGACCAATGAGGACGTTCATTCGCCATCTTTGTAGTCATCGTGATGTTGGCGTTCGCGTCAATGGCAGCCGTAACGGTGGTGACGCCGGCGGTGAGTAAGGCTGACTGCGCCGCCGGCGAGTGGTGGGACCCCTCCGGCAAGGTCTGCCGCCCGCTCGGAGTCGGGCCGCAACCCTTGGCGTGCGACCCGGGCCAGTGGTGGGACCCGACGGCCAATGTGTGCCGACCGTTGGGTGTCGGGCCACAACCGCTCGCCTGCGACAACGGTTGGTGGTGGGACCCGGGCGCCAACGAATGCCGTCCGCCGGTGGTACCGCCGGCCGGCTGAAACGGATGCGACCGCCATTGGGATGAGGCCCGCTCGGCGGCGTGACATGCTCCGTCGATTCCGTTGATATGAAACCCCTTTCGCTGCCGGCCGCGGTCATGGGGTTCCTGAGCACATGAACGGAAATCCGCACCATGGCTTCCGCGTTGCCTCCGGCGGCGGGGGACCACCCTCCCAGATGCTGGGGGCGGCGTTTCCATGCCCCCAGACGACGCCGTACCAGGTGTGGCATTGACTCATGTCCCAGTGGACTTCCGTTCCCGGACATCCGCGACCGGTCTGTGGGTGCAGCCCGGTCTTTTCGTCTTCGGGGCAACAGGTATACGGCCCACTCGCGCCGGGTGGTACTGGACCGTCTTCTGGCACCAAGCCGTGGGTCTGCGGCAGCGGACCGGGCTGCGCCTGTGCCGGACCGAGGGCAAGTCCCATTCCGGCCAGCACGACTCCGCTCGACAACACCGCCGCGCCAACGGCTTTCCTCAGGATTCGGTTAGTGTCCACAGCAACGCCCTTTCGCTGTCATCAAGTATTGAACGCCGAAGCTCGCGAAATTTTTACGTTTTTGTCCGGCTACCGATCCCAAGACGCGTTGGTTGCGTCTGCGTGCGGCGCTGGAGCCGTGATAGAAAACCAGGCCGGCGTACGAGGATCAGAAGTTCGTGGGCGATGAGTTTCGCAATCGCTTCGAGTCTGTATCCCCAACACGCCATCACTTGCACTCGAGGAGAGCATCAATGACTGCCACCTATACCTTCGATGTCTTTTCCAGCCTCGATGGCTTCGGCGGCGTCAGCGGCGGCGACTGGGGCGGTTACTGGGGCAAGCAAGGCCCAGAACTGCTCGACCGCCGGCTCGCGCTGTATAGCGAGGAGCAGCGAATGGTCTTCGGCGCCAACACATATCGGCTGTTCGCGCAAATGCTAGCCGAGAGCACCGAGGATTCCGACGTGCGTGACCCATGGGTCACCCGATTGAGAAATCTGCCGGCGACGGTGGTGTCAACCACCCTGGATGGACCTCTCGACTGGCCTGACGCGACTGTCGCGAGCGGTGACGCCGTCGACATCGTCGCCCGACTCAAGGAGGAGAGCGAGGTGCCGTTGCGCTCCCACGGCAGCTTGTCGATGAACCGAGCGCTGATGGCCGCCGGCCTGGTCGACCGCGTTCAGGTGACGATCTTCCCTGTGATCACCGGCCAAACCGGTGATCACCGAATCTTTCAGGGCGCGGCCGACTTCGACCTCGATTTGATCGATAGCCGAACGTTGGGCGGCAATATCCAAGAGCTCATCTACCGGCCCACCTTGCATGCCTAAGGCTCGGGTTCGGCGAGGATTCGTTCCCGCTGGGCGCGCCCTCCCGGCGTGAGGCCGACGTCGCGGGTGTTACTGGTAGCTGCGTAATCGACTTACGAGCGGGATACGCGATTCCAGTCGCTAGCCTTTCCAGACGACCTTGTCCGTGCCTCCGGCGTCGCGGTAGACGACGCTGTCGGGGTTTGTACCGTTGCGAACGTCGAAGTAGATGCGCCCGGTAACGGGGTTGCCGAGGGGGAGTGGCCCCTCTGGAAGACCGTCGGTCTGGTTGCCCTTCATCACCGCGAACGTCGAGCTGTTGACGGCCCGAGCGTTGAAGTCGGCAATGTTCGGAGTGGCGTTACCGCTCACACCTTTGGCCGTGACGTCGGAATACCATATGCCGTCGTTGTGGCCGCTGGGCTGCAGATTGCTCACGGTGTAGTCGATGGTGCCGCCATTACTGGAAAGCTCTGCCATCTGTCCGAATTGCAACACTTGCGGATCGGCGAACGCCGGTGTCGCCGCGAGGATTCCGGCCGCCGCCAGTACAGCTGTTGCCGCTGCAGTTTTCGATGCAATGTATGCGAACGCCACGTCGGGCTCCCTTCGTACAGTGCCAGCTGTCGAAGAGCGGCAGCTAGTTACAGATGAGGCTTATCCAAAGCTCGGAATTTCAAACCTGATATTTGCTACCAGGCTTGACGATTCTGGGCGCTCGTTGAATTCGACCCGATATCGGAGCAAATTCTCCTTCTGCCCCCTTGGTAACTTCTCACCGACGGGAGAGCAGGGGTTGGTCAGGTGCACTGGCTCGACGTCAACGACCGCGATGTAAGTTCGTTCGGAGCTACGTAGCTCGCAACCGCCTGCGCTATTCAAGCGATTCGGATTTAGTCCCGGCGGCGCGAGGAGGTCAGCCGCAACTTGGCCCACACCACAGGAAGACGCGGGAGGAAGCTCATGGGAACGATCGCATACCGCCACCCGGCAGTCATTGGCTTGGCAGCCGTCGCGCTGATCACCGTGGGCTGCAGTAGTGGCAAGAGTGTCGACGCGTCGGCACCGCATCAGGTCGGGGCGAACAGCACCTCCTCGTCTCAAACCGCAGCGCCGCCCACCGAGGTCAAGCTCATCGGGGATAGGGACGTCGAGGTCACTCTCACCGGTCCGATCGCTGCCAAGTACTCGTCGGCAACAGACGATCAGAAGAAGGCTCTCGGCAAACCGCTCACGGGTGACCGCAACGCGGGAAAGCGGGAGAGCGGCTTGGTTTTCCAGCAGTTCCAGGGCGGCGTGATCACCGCCAAGGACGACGCGGCCGGCACGCCCGCCTACATCACCCTGGGCAAGATCCGGGAGGCCTGGAATGTCCCGCGCGGCGCGGACGGCGTGCCCGCGATCACCGGCACCAACGGTTCGGCAGGTCCACTGGGTTCGCCCATCAGCGACCAGAACGCCGCTGGTGATTTGCTCGTGTCGAACTTCGAACACGGCAGCATCGCGTACAACCCGAAGACCGGCCAGGTCGACGTGACGGTAAACGGCAAGGCCGTACCATCCGGGCTGTAACCCTAATCAGGCGTTCGTCTACTGCAAATATCACGGCACGGTCGCCGAAACCTAGCACCGACTGGAAAGTACGTATTCAATCGAACAGCGCGCGGCGGATAGCCTTGAAGGCGAGCCGAAGATTTGAGAAATCGCGCGATGGGTATGCGCAGTCATGCGGCACCGGCCGCGGCAATCCGTAGATCGGAGCAACCGTGATTATCCTCGGCATCATCCTTCTCATAATCGGCTATTTCACCGGGCTCAGCATCCTGTACACGATCGGCGGCATCTTGGTCGTCATCGGCGTCATCTTGTGGATCTTGGGCGCAGTGGGGCGTCCCGTCGCCGGCCGCAAAGTGTGGTTTTGACCCGCGTCGTATTCGCGTAGCTTCAGTGAGCTACGACGGCTGAAGGGCAACCTGCTCTTCGGTTTGGGTCCGCCGCCAGAGGCAATCGGCACATTTCGTGTAGCTAGCTCGGAGCTGTTTTCCAATAGAGCCGCGGCTGGCCCGACTGTGCGTGTCCGATCAGTCGCGTTTCACCGCGTAGCGCAGCAGGACCGTACCCCCGGGGAAGGTGCGGTTCTCCAACAGTCGCAGCGAGATCCATGACGGCAGTGTGGGGAAGAACGGGGTGCCGCCGCCCACGGCGGTGGGCGCGACCACGATCCGGTATTCGTCCACCAGCCCGGCCTGCACGATCGGTGCGGCCAGCGTCGCGCCGGCGACCTCCAGCCTGCCTTCGGTTTCGGCTTTCAGCTTCGTCACCACCTCGACCGGGTCGCCGCGTTCCAGGCGCGAGTTCCAGTCGACCGATTCCAGGGTGCGCGAGAACACGACCTTGGGCATGTCGCGCCAGATGCGGGCGAAGTCAACGATCGCAGGAGCGGCGTCCGGGGCCTCGTCGGCGGTCGGCCAGTACGCGGACATCAGTTCGTACAGCCGCCGCCCGTAGAACGACAGGGCGGTCTCCCGCTCGAAGTCGTTCCAGTACTGGTGCAGTTCTTCGCTCGGATCGGTCCAGTCGATGTTGCCTTGTGCATCAGCGATGTACCCGTCCACCGACACGTTGAAGGCATAGATGAGTGTGCCCATGCAGATCAGACTGCACCAGAGGGCAGAACTAATCGAGACGCCACACGACCCGGCGCCGATCGAGTCATCGGGTGCACCACCTGCGGGGAGCATGGCGCTTTCGACTTGACATAATGTCGCTTATCGGTACACGCTGACGCCCAGATCGGGCAAGCACGTCCGGTTCGTCGCCGCCGCGGCTTGCCACCACACGGCCTGCCTGCCGACATCCCGCGACCGAACCGCTAGCCCCTAAGCGCCGCAGTTGTCGACGAAGCCCCGGGGGCATTCGAGCGTCGCGCCATTGCACCGTCGCGCGCCTATAAGAGGTGGTCGTTTACCCCTTCCGGCTTCCCGACGAATCGACATCAATACGTCACTGTGACGAATAGTTCTGGACCGCACGCACTTTCGGTTCTCCGCGTGTTGCGCCCAGCCCACCGCCCACCGTTACCCCGCGTCATCAAGCACACCAGGCTTCGCGATCCAATGACGACGAGCCGGCATGTACGGGAACGGCGCGGTCGCCGGCGTGAACGACGAGTGCGTACGCCCCTGGTACCGCATCCCCCACCCCAGTCGATTGCCATCAATTCGTCACTGTGACGAAAAGCCGTGCAGCGCACGGGCATTGGGATACCGGCGTGTCTGGTGTCAGTTCGGCCTGCGGCCCCACCGCGCGGAGCGCGTACGGCGATGGGTGTCCGTCGACCAGAGATGGCCGCAATCCGAGCATTGCATGTGTACCAGCGTGCCCCGGTTACTCAGCAGGTACTGCCAGTGCGTATCGCAGTTCCGAGTGCTCCGGCAATCGCCGCATTTGGCGCCGTGATCGCAGCGCGGGCACGGCAGCCATGCGCGGCGGCCACGGTCGGCGGTCGGATCAATCGGTAACACGAGCAGCCGTCCGCTCCGGCAGCACCCCTGCGCGAACCAACTCGTCGTAGACGCGCTGCTGCTCCTCGTCCAAATTGGAGTACAGCATGTCGTAGGCCTTCTGCTCCTCGGCGAGCACGGCGACCGGGTCCCAGTCGTCACCGATCGCTTCGAGCACAGCGCTGCGCCTGCGGGCCTCGTCCAGGGTCAGGTCGTAGGCAAATTCCAGGTTGGCCATCTAGCTCCCAGCCATTGAATAGATACTCAAACGAACGGCTAGCCTTTCCCAACTGACCCCGGCCGGCCTATGACGTACGCCACTGTTAGCGGTTGATGTTCGTCACACCGACACACCCCGCAACGCAATCCGGCTGCCGCCGGTCGACCTTCCGAGCGACTTAGTGACCAGGCGGTCGCATGGCCGAACCGGCCCAACTTCTCTCTCGGCACTCCCCCCGACCCATCACTGATGATACGTCACTGTGACGAATTGCCTAAGGCGCAGCGCTTTTCGGGAAGTACATCTCTTGTTTGACTGTGCACACCAGTTGGCCGCCGCGGCTGAACATCATCCCATTGGCCAGCGCCAACGAACCGGCGCTGCTGGGCGAAGACCGGTCATAAAGAAGCCAATCCGACAACACCGCAGGGCCATGGAACCACACCGAATGGTCTCGCTGAGCTGACGGGCCGACACCACCACGCGCAGCATATGCTGGCTCGGTCAACGTCACCGCCGACAGGTAAGCCACCAGGCCGGCGGCCAGCACTGGATCGTCTGGAACCTGCCCGGCGGGTCGCCACCACATCGGTGCCCGAGCGGGCGGAGTGACCTCGGTGTCGACGACCCGGCGCTCGAACCAGCGCAGGCTCGCCCACCGGCCCTGGACGCCCTCATCGGACTCCGCGAGGTGCGGGGCGACCCACGGCAGGGACTCCGGGTCGGGAGCCCCCGGCATGGATGGTTGGTAAGTGACCGGAGCGGGTGCGAAATCGGCGAGTTTGAAGGACGACATCGCTTCCATCAAAATCTTCCCGTCTTGGCGCGCAGTGACCCGCCGCGCCGAGAACGTCCGACCTGCCTGCAGGTCGACAACCTCGAAGTCAACCGGCCGGCGCGAATCGCCGGGCCGCAGGAAATACGTGTGGACGCTGTGCGGTGCGCGACCCGGCGAGGTGTGGCTTGCCGCCAATAGAGCCTGAGCGGAGATATGCCCGCCGAGGATGTGGTTCGCGGGCGCGGGCAACTGCTGTCCCACGAACAGCCACTGGTCGACCCTTTCGAGCTCCAAGGTTGCGAGCACGTCGCCGAGCGAAGAGGACATCGAGACGTATCTTTCCGGATCTATGATCACGCGCTGGATTGCCGGTACCGCTGTAGCCGTTTCAACGACTGCGGCGACACCGACCCCGGTACGGGCTGCAGCGCGTCATCGAGTCGCGCCCTGACGTCCGGGATATCGAGATGCATCCCGATCGCCACAAGGCAATTGGCCACGGCCCCCGCCGGTGCCGTTCCGATATGAATTGCGCTGCCCACCAGGTTGACCACGTAGTTGCGGACGGATGCGCGATGTCGCACCGCCACAATGCCTTTCAGCCTGAACACCTGCGGTGGTGGCTGTTCGAGAAGGTCGAATAGGGCATCGGGGTCGACGAAACCCGCGCTGCTTACGGTGACGGCGTCGGCGTGGATGTGGTCGTGGTCGTGCTCGGGAACCAGATCCAAAAACGAGAGCTGCCCAACCTGTTCGGACGTCGACGCGTCGAACAGTAGCTCGGGATCTATACGACCGCCCATCGTGCCCACGACATGTATGCGCGGGTTACGTTGGGCCACCCGCCGTGTGACGCGTTGCACCACAGCCGACCGCTCCTTCTCGGGCACCCGGTCAAGCTTGTTGACCACAATGAGCGACGCCGCGCCGTAGCGCACCGGCGGCACTGTGCCGCAGTCGACCGTGTCGAAGTGGTTGACGGCGTCGACGATATCGACAAGCCCGCCCGGCCGGACCCCCCGAATCTGACTGAAGCCGATGATCCGCGCGATAGCCACCGGGTCGGCCAGACCGCTGGCCTCGACGACAATGGCATCGAGTCGCCGAGCCGGATCTGCGAGCTTGATGAGTGCCTCATCGAGCCCACCGCCGTCGGGTAGACAGCAGATGCAGCCTCCGGCGATGGAGGCCGGCTCGTCGACCTGACCTGCCACCAGACCGGCGTCGACATTGATGTCACCGAAGTCGTTGACCACCACACCGATTCGAGTGCCGGGATGCCGTAACAGATGGTTGAGCAGCGTCGTCTTTCCGGCTCCCAGGTGACCGGTGAGCGCGATGACGGGAATCGCAGCCAAAACCGTTGCCCTTCACATCGACGTCCGGACACCCGATGCTAACGGCCGCGACAGTCACCGCACTAAAACAGCTTGCCGGCGACAGCCGGTGCCGGCTCTTCGAGCTCCAGCAGGAATCGTTTGCGTTTCAGTCCGCCTGCGTAGCCGGTGAGGGATCCGCCCTTTCCCACGATTCGGTGACAGGGCACGACGATACTGAGCGGATTTCGCCCGATCGCCTGGCCTACCTCGTATGCGGTGGTGCCGTCACCCAGTTCCGCGGCGAGCTCACCGTAGGTCCTGGTGTGCCCGTAGGCTATGCCGGGCAGCAGATTCCACACTCGTTTCCGTCGGGGATCACCCACCATCGCCACCGGAAGATCGAACCGCGTGCGTTCGCCGTCCAGGTATTCGCGTATTTGGTCGGCCGCGCGGGCCAGGAGTTCGTCGGCCCCCGCGTCCACCTGTGTACCCAGCGCGTCAGCGGTGGGCGGATGCCAATGGTGCCGGAAGTACACGCCCGTCAAGATGTCGCCGCCGGCGATCAAAGTCAGCTCACCCAGGGCACTGTCGATCACCACGTGTCGCGTCGTCATTCGTCCAACCTCCTCTTACGGTAGACGACGATCGCTCCCGAATCGTGAGCTCGGAGTGCGAATCAATCATGTTGTCGACGAACGCTGCTCGTACTCGACGAGCCGTGACTGGAGTTCGGCGTAGGGCGAGGACGGCGGCAGCTGATCTCCGTCGCGAACGGCTCGAGCCGCCGCGGCGGCAGCGTATAGCGCCGCGCTGTAGGGCATCGAACCGGTGGACACCCTCGCCGCCCCTAGCGCGCCGAGCTCGCCGAGGGTCATCCCGGGAACCGGCAACGTATTGATGGGACGCGGGACGCTGTGAACGATTTCGGCAAGCTCGCCACGGTCGTTGGCCAACGGCACGAAGATGCCGTCGGCGCCGGCCTCTACATAGAACAGCGCCCGATCAATGGTGGTTGATGTGTTCGCCTGTTGGCCCAACCAATATGTGTCGACTCGAGCATTGATGAAGACATCAGGATTGCGCCGTTTGATCGCCGCCAGTTTCGCGGCCGCCAGGGTGGGATCGATCAGCCTTCCGTCGGTGCTGTCTTCGATATTGAGCCCGTCGATCGGCAGTCGGGCGACGTAATCGGCGACGTTCTCCGCATCATCGCTGTATCCGTCTTCGATATCGACGCTGACATAGCACCGCAGCGGCGCCAGCGCCGTGGTCAGAGCGATGTTGGCGTCGCGAGTGGCGCGGCCGCCGTCGGCATGACCGTGGCTGGACGACAATCCGAAACTAGTGGTACCGATGGCGGTGAAACCGTCCGCCAGGTACGCCAGTGCCGACGGGACGTCCCAGGCGTTAGGCAACACAAACGGAATGTCGTGGCGATGGAGATCATGAAAACTCACGGCTTACCTCCGGATGGGACCGCTTGGTCGGGTTGGGGCACATCGAGGTAGCAGTCACCGGTTCTTCGAGTAGACGTTCGACCGCCTTCGGATGTGAGATCCGCTTTGTATTTCCCTATCGGCCGGCGCCGGGCCGGTGCCTTCACACGATGAATCGCCTAGCCCCCTGGCGGAGACCAGTGCACCACCTTCATGGCAGTCATCTCGTCGAGAAGTTCGGGCCCGAAACCGAACCCAGTTCCGCTGGCTCGGCGCGGCTCCGAAGCGCCACCAGGGGCGCCACCGAAAACGGCGTTGACCTTGACGGTGCCCACGGGAAGGGTGCGCCAAGCATCCTGCGCATTCGCCATGTCGGCGGTCAGCACCGTGGCGGCCAGGCCGTAGCGATCATCGGCCGCTTCATCCAACGCAGCACCGAAGTCGGCCACCACGCGCACAGGGGCTATCGGGCCGAATGTCTCCTCGCGCATAACTGCCATGTCGGGTGCGCAATCGGTCAGCACCGTCGGCGGATAAAAGGAGCCCGGACCGGACCCGGGTTCGCCGCCGATCAACACGTGTGCGCCGCGTTGCCTGGCGTCCTCGACATGCGCATGGACATGTTCACGGTGACGCTCGTCGACCAATGGCCCAATGCGCTCGGCCCAGGTCGAGGCCTCCTCGACCAGCGCGCTGATGAACGCGTCGGCGATGTCCTGCGCGACGTAAACTCGCTCCACCGACACGCAGATCTGTCCGGCGTTGGCGAAAGCGCCAAGTGCGGCCTGGCCAGCCGCCCAGGCCGGGTCCACGTCCGCGTCGACGATCAGCGCATCGTTACCACCATTCTCCAGCAGCGCTTTGGCACCGCGTTGCGCACATGCCAGCGCTATCTCTCGGCCGGTCGCGCTGCTGCCCACATGAGCGACCACGTCGACAAGCTCAGCAGCAGCCAGGTGGGCGCCAACCGTGCCGTCGCCGTTGACAATCTGCAACACGCCTTCGGGCAATCGGCCGGCCAGGAGTTCGGCGAAGCGCCTACCCGTCTGAGGGCAACGCTCGCTTGGCTTGTGCACCACCGTATTTCCCGTAACCAGGGCCGCACCAAGGAGTCCCGCGGCCACCGCGATGGGATCGTTCCATGGGGTCAACACGGCCACCACACCGCGAGGCTGGGGAACCATCAGGTCAGTCGCCGACCATCCGCCTTGCAGACTGCGCCCGCGGTGCAATGGCCCCAATTGTGCGTACTGCAACAGTGTTTCGACTCCGGCGTCCACACCACCACGCGCATCGCCGCGTGACTTCCCCGTCTCCCGCTCGGTGAGTTCGGCCAATTCGTCGGCGGCCGCTCGGACATCGGCAGCGGCTGCCGCGATGGCCGCCGCCCTGTCGGCAGACGAAGTGCGGGCCCAGAAGTCGGCGGCATCGGCGGCGCGCCCAATCGCCTCATCGCATTCAGCCGGCCCTGTCACCTCCACCTGCGTGGCGTTGTCGCCGGTGCGAGGGTCAAGAACGCTGATTATCTTCGTCATGATTGAGGCCACGACAATGGATACCCGATCGGCGTCCGGCGAACCGGCAGGGCCGACACCTCGGCGTAAGTCGCGCCCTAACGGCGACGCACATAGGAGCTCGCCGGAGAAAGTAACAGAGCACCCGCTCTGTTATAGTCGGCCGCATGCCCCGCCCGCGTAT
This sequence comes from uncultured Actinomycetota bacterium, assembly GCA_963849935.1. GTDB lineage: Bacteria > Actinomycetota > Actinomycetes > Mycobacteriales > Mycobacteriaceae > Mycobacterium. The sequence continues at coordinate 407,581 of CAWKJQ010000008.1, read as the reverse complement.
GCATGATCCCGACGCCGTACTCGACGCCGTCGAGAATCTGGTGGCTCGCTCGGGCCCAACCGCGGTGACCATCCGAGCGATCAGTGCGGCGGTGGGTGTGTCGAATGGAGCTGTCTACCACACGTTTACATCGCGAGGTGGGCTGATGGGTCAGGCTTGGCTGCGGGCGGGGCAGCGATTTTTGGCGGTGCAGACTTCGCTGGTCGACGAAGCGTTAGCCACTAGCGGCCCGGATAGCGCCACTGAGGCCGTGGTAGCCGCCGCCAACGCGGCGGTGGCGTTCAGCGAGCGGTATCCCGGCTCATCAACGCTGGTGCTGCGCGTGCGCCGCGAGGAAGTGCTCGCCGACGACGTTCCTGACGGATTAGCCGATGACCTACGACGCCTCGACAAGCTGCTCGTCGGGTTGATGGTGCGGCTCGCCGTCGCCGTCTGGGACCGCAAGGACGCGGCGGCCGTTGACGCGATCATCAGCTGCGTCGTCGACCTGCCGACCGCGCTGCTGCTGCGCCGCGACCGGTTGAAAAGTGCCACCGCACGCGCGCAGCTGGAGGCGGCCGTGCGCGCTGTGCTGTCGGTAGGCCCTCCACCGTGACCTTGACGACGAATCTTGGCAACTACAAGCGCAACTCGAGAGGAAACACATGACAGTGACATTGGACTACACCGACCAGATCGCCATCGTCCGCCTGGGCGAGGACGAAAACCGTTTCTCCCTTGGGTTTCTCGATGACATCGATGATGCGCTCAGCCAAGCCGTCGGAGATGGTGCCCAAGGGCTGATTACCACCGCCAGCGGCAAGTTCTACTCCAACGGCCTGGATCTGGACTGGCTGAGCACCCACGCAGACCAAGGACAGTGGTACATCGGTCGCGTGCACCAACTGCTGGCACGCATGCTGACCTTGCCCCTACCCACCGCGGCTGCCGTAGTGGGTCATGCGTTCGGCGCTGGAGCGATGCTGGCCATCGCGCATGACTTTCGTGTGATGCGCGCCGATCGCGGATACTTCTGTTTTCCCGAGGTGGACATCCGCATCCCGTTCAACCCCGGCATGGCCGCACTCATCCAAGCCAAACTCACGCCGCGCGCCAGCATCGCGTCTATGACCACCGGCCGACGCTTCAGCGGTCCCGAGGCAGAGCAATTCGGCATAGTCGACGCCACCTGTGCCGAGGACGCGGTCACCGACTCGGCCCTTGGCGTGATGCGCCCCCTGCAGGGCAAAGATCCGGGCACACTGGGCGCGATCAAGCAGACCATGTTCGAAAGCGCGGTGCGCGCGCTCGTCCATCAGCAAGGCGGTTCGCAATAACTGCTCATGGACACCAAGTTGGTTCCTGTATGGTCAGCGATGTCTGCCGGCGCAAGGGAACAGAGGGCACTCGATGGCAAACAGGCTCCCTGACAACGCCTTCACATCCCCACAGGTACTGGATCCCGGCCTTCGCAAGGTCGCTCGATTCGTGCCTCGCGGATACGCCTTGCACCGCGGCCTGAAGTTTCAGCGCGCCGTCATGAACCTGATGGGCAACGCGGGACGCATCCGGACCGTCCCAGTCGCCGCCGTCGACGAGCACGTCAGCGTCCGCCTGCACCGCCCGGCCGGCCTTCCCGACCGCGCGCCGGCGTTGCTCTGGATCCACGGCGGCGGAACCATCATGGGCCACGCCGCCCAGGACGATAAGTTCCTGCGCAAGCTTTCCCAGCGAACCGGTTTCGCGATCGCGGCGGTGGAACACCGGTTGGCCCCCGAACACCCCTATCCGATACCGGTCGAAGACTGTTACGCAGCGCTGCTCTGGCTGGCACGCCAGCCGTGGGTGGATCCTCATCGATTCGCCATCGGCGGGGCCAGTGCCGGCGGCCATTTCGCGGCCGCGGTCGCCCAGCGGGCGCATGACCGCGGCGAAGTCGACATTGCGTTCCAAATGCTGGTGTATCCGATGCTCGACGATCGCACCGGAGCCAAGCGCGATGGCCCCAGGCGCATCATGTGGACCGAATCCGACAATCAACTGGCTTGGAATTGGTACCTCAACGGAGCCGATCCCGAAGAGGCGGCACCGGCGCGCCGCAGGGACCTATCGGGACTGCCACCCGCCTGGATCGGCGTCGGAACCCTGGACCTCTTCTATCAGGAGAGTCTGGAGTACGCGCGACGCCTCCGTGAAGCGGGCGTCCCGGTGCACGAGGAGATCGTTCCGGGCGCATTCCACGCATTCGATCAAATCGCCGACAAGGCGCCGATATCGAACAAGTTCTTCGAAAGCCAATGCGAATATTTGCGAGGTGCGCTTACGCCCAGCGGCTGATCGCCATCATCGCCTGGCTCGGGGCGAGTAACCGAATCCTGCTGCTGGAGAATCGATTACGGCGCCCAACGGCTCCTTCCCGCGCACCGCCGGAGCCGCCGGTTCGGTTGGTCGATTTTTTGCTGCGGGTCACGATGCGTCGAACCATGGACGCCGAAGGCGGCACCTTTTGACTGCAAAGTGTGCACAACGTGCAACTATATGGGTATGGCCAATCCTGTAGGGCTACGAGAGCGACGTCGCCGCCAGACGAGCGCCGACATCCGCGACGCCGCGGTGCGCCTCACCCTGGAACGTGGATTCGACAAGGTCACCGTCGACGAGATCTGCGCCGAAGCCGGAATCGCCACGCGCACCTTCTTCAACTACTTCCCCAACAAAGAATCCGCGCTCGCCTACGGCCCCTCCGACATACCTCCCGAGTTGGTGGCGGATTTCGTCGCCGCCGGGCCCGCCCCCTACTCGGTGGTGCTCGCGGAGCTGATCACATTGGCCGCGCATCACCTCCGCGACGTGCCCCCGCAGCGCGAACACGCAGCGCACATGCTGGAATTGGCCAAGACCTCACCCGCCGTGTTGGCGGCGTTCCTCGCCGACTTGGAGCGGTTTCAAAAGCAGTTGACCGACATCATCGTGCGTCGCCAGGCGATGCAACCCGACGACGAGATGGCGGCGCTGATCTCTGCGCTCGCGCTGACGGCGGTGCGGTCCGGTATCGAGAAGTGGGCCAGCGGCGAGGCAACTGCAACCGCCGACACGCCAATGCCCTATGTTGAGCGTGCGGCCGCGCTGGTAAACAGCATCTTCACAAAGTGACCTGAAACACCAGTAGCAAATGTTGCATGCAGTGCAAGATATGCACATCATGTACTATGCGCTGGTGGCGGTACCCGGGGAGGCTTCAGCAACAAGGCGATCCGGGTGTCGGTGCCGGGGACGTCGGCCGGTGTGGGTGGGCAAAATTCACCGCGTTTGACGCTCCAGCGCGCGCGAACCGTAGCAATCGACGTAATCCGTTGTTGAGCAATGCGACTCGTGGGCACTCACCTGCCCCCGGCCTCCGGTCGCGCAAACGCTGATCCGCGTCACGACCGCGTGATGGGGAAGGGACCACCTAGGTGCAGATATCGAGACTTGTGCGCAACGCCTGGTTGCCGTTGCTGATCGTGGCGGTCGTAGTGATCGGCGGCTTTGCGGTCGTGCGGGTCAAGTCGTTCTTCGGCGCCCACGACACCGGCATCATGACCAGCCCGCGGCTCGATGATTCGAAGCCGTTCAAGCCCAAGGTCGTCAAATACGAGGTCTTCGGCTCGGCCAGCCAGGCGAACGTGAACTACCTGGACCTGTCCTCCGACCCTCGGCGAATCGACGGCGCGCCCCTGCCGTGGACGCTTGTCCTCAGCACCACCGCGCCCTCCGTCTTCCCCAACCTCTCGGCACAGAGCGACGGCAGTTCCCTCGGTTGCCGAATCACCATCGATGACGAAGTGAAGGCCGAGAACCTCACCCACGGCGTGCACGCCCTGACCTTCTGCTTGGTGAAATCCGCATGAGCACAACAGTCGACGACACCCGTACCGACGCCATCCCTGTCGTCAAAGAGCCCGTGCACGACAAGATCCCCAGAATCATCCGCACGCTCGCCGTACCGATCATCCTGGGCTGGATCGCGATCATCGCCGTGCTCAACGTCGTCGTCCCTCAGCTGGACGAGGTCGGCAAGATGCGTTCGGTGTCGATGGCACCCGACGATGCGCAATCGGTGGTCGCGACCAAGCGCATGGGCGCGATATTCAACGAGTACAAGTCCAATAGCTCGGTGATGATCGTCCTCGAGGGCCAGAATCCCCTCGGTGCCGACGCGCACGCCTACTACGACCAGATCGTCAGGAAGCTCGACGCCGACACCAAACACGTTGAACACGTTCAGGATATGTGGAGCGATCCACTGACCGGTGCGGGCGCGCAGAGCAATGACGGCAAGGCCGCCTACGTCCAGGTTTACCTCGCCGGTAACCAGGGTGAGGCTTTGGCCAACGAGTCGGTGGAATCCGTACAAAACATCGTCAAGAGTGTGCCGACGCCCAAGGGGGTGAAGGCCTACGTCACCGGCCCGGCGGCGTTGTCGGCTGACCAGCACGAGGCTGGCGACCGCAGCCTGCAGCTCATCACACTGGCCACGTTCACCGTGATCATCGGCATGCTGTTGTTGGTCTATCGGTCCATCGTCACGGTGCTACTGACGCTGGTGATGGTGGTGCTCGAGTTGTCGGCCGCGCGCGGAATGGTGGCGTTCCTTGGCTACTTCAACCTCATCGGGCTCTCGACGTTCGCCACGAACCTGTTGGTCACGCTGGGAATCGCGGCCGCCACTGACTATGCGATCTTCTTGATAGGCCGATATCAGGAAGCCCGGGCTATCGGTGAGTCCCGAGAAGACGCGTACTACACGATGTACAAGGGCACCGCACACGTCGTGCTCGGGTCGGGTTTGACCATCGCCGGCGCGACCTTCTGCCTGCATTTCACCAACCTGCCGTATTTCCAGACGCTGGGCATCCCCTTGGCGATCGGCATGGTGGTCGTGGTTGCGGCGGCGTTGACGCTGGGCGCCGCGGTCATCTCGGTGGCGACGCGTTTCGGCAAGACACTGGAACCCAAACGCACGCAACGGATTCGCGGCTGGCGCAAGATCGGCACTCTCGTCGTCCGCTGGCCCGGCCCGATCCTCGTGTTGACGATCGGGGTGGCGCTGGTGGGCCTGCTGACCCTGCCGGGCTATCGCACCAACTACAACGACCGCAACTACCTACCTGCGGATCTGCCCGCGAACGAGGGTTACGCGGCGGCGGACCGGCACTTCTCGCAGGCACGAATGAACCCCGAAGTATTGATGATCGAAAGCGATCACGACCTGCGGAACTCGGCAGACTTCCTAGTGATTGACAAGATCGCCAAGACGATCTTCCGGGTGCCGGGCATCGGCCGCGTGCAGGCCATCACCCGCCCGCAGGGCACGCCGATCGAGCACACCTCGATCCCGTTCCAGATCAGCATGCAGGGCGTCACCCAGCAGATGAACCAGAAGTACCAAGAAGATCAGATGGCCGACATGCTGCATCAGGCCGACATGATGCAGACGACCATCGACAGCATGCAAAAGATGCAGAGCATCACGGCGCAAATGACCAATGACATGCACCAGATGGTCAAGAAAATGCACGACATGACCATCGACATCAACGAATTGCGCGACCACATGGCGGATTTCGAGGACTTCTTCCGCCCGATCCGCAGCTACCTCTACTGGGAAAAACACTGCTATGACATCCCGGTGTGCTGGTCGCTGCGCTCGGTCTTCGACGGCCTGGACGGCATCGACACGATGACCGACGACATCGAGAGCCTGCTGCCGATCATGGATCATCTCGACACGCTGATGCCCCAGATGGTGGCGCTGATGCCTTCCATGATCGAAAACATGAAGGCCATGAAAACAACGATGCTGACCATGTATTCGACCCAGAAGGGCCTGCAGGATCAGCAGAACGAGGCGCAGAAGAACTCCAACGCCATGGGCAAGGCGTTCGACGCCTCCAAGAACGACGACTCGTTCTACCTGCCGCCGGAGACGTTCAACAATGCCGAGTTCAAGAAGGGCATGAAGAACTTCATCTCCCCCGACGGGCATGCCGTGCGCTTCATCATCAGCCATGACGGCGATCCGATGTCGGCCGAAGGCATTTCGCACATTCCCCTGATCAAGAAGGCCGCCTACGAAGCGCTGAAGGGCACGCCGCTGGAGGGCTCGAAGATCTATCTCGCGGGGACCGCGTCGATCTACAAAGACCTCAGCGACGGCAACACCTATGACCTGTTGATTGCCGGAATCGCCTCCCTGTGCCTGATTTTCATCATCATGCTGATCATCACGCGCGGTGTCGTGGCGTCGGCGGTCATCGTGGGAACCGTGTTGCTCTCGCTGGGCGCATCCTTCGGGCTTTCGGTGCTGATCTGGCAGCACCTGATAGGCATCGAGTTGCACTGGATGGTGCTCGCAATGTCAGTCATCATCCTGCTGGCCGTCGGCGCCGACTACAACCTGCTGCTGGTGGCGCGGTTCAAGGAGGAGATCCACGCGGGGCTGAACACCGGCATCATCCGGTCGATGGGCGGCACCGGCTCGGTGGTGACCTCGGCGGGCCTGGTGTTCGCATTCACCATGATGACGATGGCCGTCAGCCAGTTGACGGTCATCGGCCAGGTGGGTACCACGATCGGACTCGGTCTGCTGTTCGACACCTTGATCGTGCGTTCGCTGATGACACCGTCCATTGCCGCGCTGTTGGGCAAGTGGTTCTGGTGGCCGCAACGGGTCCGTCAGCGCCCGGTTCCGTCACCCTGGCCCAAACCGGCCAGGGAAGCCGAACCCGTCACCGCCGCTAGGTAACCCAGTCCGGCTGAGCGTCGGCCTCGACGTTGGAGAAGTCCTTGTGGCCCAGGCCGGCGGTGGTGCCGCCGTCGACGACGAACTCCGAGCCCGTGGAGTAGCTGGACTCGTCGCTGGCCAGATAGACCACGAGGTTGGAGACTTCCACGGGTTGGGCGGCTCGCCCCAGCGCCGTCTGAAAGAGGTCGTCGGGAACCCAATCGGTCATCGGAGTCTTAATCAATCCGGGATGGATTGAGTTGACCCGAATTCCGCTCGGGCCAAGCTCCAGCGCGGCCGACTTCGTCAGTCCCCGCACGGCGAATTTGGTTGCGGTGTAACCGTGGCAGGCGATGGTGCCGGCCATACCCTCGATCGAGGAGATGTTGATGATCGATCCGCGGCCCGCTTCCTTCATCGGTTTGACCACCGCGCGAATGCCGAGGAACACACCCGTCAGGTTTATGTCGAGGATTCGCTGCCACTCCGAGAGAGCGTAATCCTCCAGGGTGCCGATGTTGATGATGCCGGCGTTGTTGACCAGCACGTCGATGCGGCCGAACTCACCCAGCGCAGTCGCCACCGCGGCATCCCAATCCTGCGGCTTGGTCACGTCGAGGTGCAGATAGCGGACCGCGTCACCGACTTCCGCCGCCACGGCCTTGCCCTCGTCGTCGAGGATGTCACCGAAGACGACTTTGGCTCCTTCGGCTGCCAGCGACCGCACATGCGATGCACCCATGCCCCGGGCACCGCCACTGATGAGGGCGACCTTCCCCGCCAAGCGTTCTGCCACTGCGTTTCTCCTGTCGTGAGGGTTCGTCTATGCACCATACGTACCGGACGCTATGTATGGCCATAGCCAAGAGCGGGCGACAGCCCAGGAATGGGCCCCACGATCTGGAGTCAGGAGTCGTACGCCCGCAGCAGCGCCCGCGTGCGTGCCCGGCCCTCCGGCGAAGGATCGAAAGGCGCAGCGACGTACTCGTCGACGCCCGCGGCGCGCAGTTCGTCGAGCCGGCCGCGGACGGTGTCCTCGTCGCCGATGATGGCGGCGTCCTGCGGCCCCGCATAACCCTCGCGGTCGAGCATCGCGCGATAGGACGGCAACTGGCCGTAGATGGCGAACTGTTCGGCCGCCTGGTTACGGGCTGCGTCTACGTCGTCGGTGACGCTGACGGGCAATGACGCGGCGACGCGCACCTCGCCCTCGCGCCCGGCGTCGGCGGCTGCCTGCCGCAGCGTCGGCCCGACATGCTCGGCCAGCGTCTTGGGCCCGGTCATCCAGGTGCAGGTGCCCGACGTGCGCCTTCCGGCGATCTTGAGCAGCTGCGGACCCAGGGCCGCTATGTACACGTCGGGCCGGGGCGCCGCCGAGATCATCAGGGCACCGCGAGTGGTCACCGTCTCCCCCGCCGCGGCGGCCGGTTCACCGGCCAGCAGGGGCAACAGCCCGTCGAGGTATTCGTTCAGCCTGCGCACCGGCTTGTCCCACGGGATGCCCCACATCCCCTCGGTGACCGCCTGATGGGTCATGCCGAGCCCGAGTGTGAACCGGCCACCCGAGGCGAGGCTCAGCGTGAGGGCGCGCTGCGCCATGAGCATCGGATGCAGATTCTGAATCGGGACCACACCGCTGGCCACCTCGATGGTGTCGACCTGGTGCAGCGCGATGGCAAGGATCGTGAGAAGGTCTGGCTCATAAGGCAATTGGCTCATCCACACTCGTTTGAAGCCTTCGTCGCGCAGCATCGCGAGGTTGTCGATCGTCGCGTCGATCGGCGATTGGCTGCCCGATCCGCTGAGTTGCCCGAACATGGAGACCTGCATGACCACACGCTCCTCTGCGTTGCCTAGCGTGGCGGGAAGGTTGTCGTTGTTCGACTCTACGACCAGGGCCTGCCCGAGATATTGCCGGCAATCCGTTGAGAAGGCGTCGCTGAGATCTGAGGCCTCAGCCGGCCCGAGACGCGGATTCCGGTAACGCCGTCAGGCATGTCCGGCAGCACTTCAATCATCGAACACTCCTCCCGCTCAGCCGACGATGTCGAAGACCGCCGCGGCGGAGGTGACCGCCTTGTCGGCGTTGCCCTCGTCGTGCAGCAGCATGCGCACGCCGACGCGTCCGGGTCCGCCGGGATGCGCGGAGCCCTCCACCCGGAAGGGCCCCACCTTGCCGCGCGACATGAACATGACATGCCAGCTCACCACCTGCAGCTTTTTCGTTCCGGCCACCTGGGCGGCGAGGTCGATGGCCGCCGTCTCCAGCACGACGTGCTGGGGGCCGATGTGCAACGCGGCATCCGGCGACGCGAGTTCGGTGCTCAGCTCCGGCAGGATCCAGTGGCCGTCTCCCCGCCGGCTGGCGCCGAAGGCCTGCCACAGTGGCGGCAGGTCGGGAGAGTCCTCGACCACCAGCTCGGTGCCCGAAACATCCATCCGCTCAAGGCCTTCCGGCGGGATACCGATGATCGCGCCCTGACCCTCGTTGAAGGCGATGACCCGGCTCGGGTTGTCGGCGTCGACGATCATGCAGCGCCCGTAGCCCATGGTGCGGCCCTGGTGCACGATGCCCGATCCGACGATCTCGATCCTGGTGACGTCGTATCCGGGGTCGACGATCTGTACCGACGCGATCACCGGATTAGGTACGGCGACCATGTCGGTCTGGCAGCCCTCCGGGGAGGAAATGGCCAACGGCGCCACCATGATTCCGCCAGCTTCGTTGCGCATGTCGCGGCGGACGGCGACGGTGTCGTCGGTCTCACCGAGATTCATCGACGAGTGCTTGCGACCGATGTAGCGGTAGCTCAGCAGGCCCGTCCAACGCCGGTACAGCTCATCGCGGTAGGCGCCGGAATCACCCATCAACTCCCGGATGTCACGAAGTTGGCCGCTCAATTCTGTTCGCCTCCTTAGCTTTTGCCGCGCCGCACCTGGTTGAACGGCACGCCCCGATCGTCGGCGCGCTCGCGCGGGAAGTTCAGCACCCGCTCGCCGATCACATTGCGCGCCATCTCGGTGGTACCGCCGCCGATGCTGGCGGTCTGACGGCCCAAATAGCGCGTCCCGATGTCGAGCAGACCACCTTCGTCGTCGACCACGCCCGCCGGGCCCGCCACGGCCAGGGCGGTATCCGTCTCGACGTCGTGAACCTCGGCCATGTACAGCCGGATGATCGATCCCGCCGCCGGCGGCAGGGATCCGCCGGCCACGGCGTGGAAGACGTGCTCGCTGAGTTGTCCGTGCACGGCACGATGCACCAGCGCCCGGCCGACCATCTCCTGGAGTCGTGGGTTGCCTGCCTGGTTCGTCTTTTCGATCAGGGACATCAGGTCGACCGAAACATCGTGGGCTTCAGCGATTCCGGGGCCGCTGGTGTACTCGGAGCCGTCACCCATGGTGCGCCGCTCGTGGTACAGCTGCCGCGACGCGACGTCCCAGCCTTTGCCCGGTTCTCCGACGACCGCGTCGTCGCCCACGTCAACGTCGTCGAAGAACTCCTCGCAGAATTCGATGGAGCCGTTGACCTGCTGGATGCGGTTGATGGTGACCCCGGGATGTTGCAGCGGCACCAGGAACATCGTCAGCCCATCGTGTTTGGGGACGTCCCAGTTGGTCCGGGCCAGGCACAGGCCGTAGTCGGCGGCGAAGGCCCACGTGCTCCAGGTCTTGGCGCCGTTGATGATCCACCGACCGTCACGGCGCTCGGCGCGGGTGATGACACCCGCCAGATCGGATCCCCCGTTGGGTTCGGACAGCAGTTGCACCAGCACCTCATCGCCGCGCAGCGCGGCCGAGATGTGTTGCCGCTTCTGCTCCTCGCTGCCCATATCGAGAATCGTTGCGCAGCAGATGGCGAAGGACGGGACGTTGAGCAGCAGCGGGGTCTCGTACGTCTGGGATCTCGGCGTCGAATGCCTTCTTGTATTCGTAGCTCAGCCCGAGCCCGCCATATTCGCGTGGGAAACAGATCCCCGCGAATCCGCCGTCCCACAAGCGCTTTTGCAGTTCGCGAGCCCGGCGCCACGACGGCAGCTCGTCTCGTTCCAGCAGCGCCGCCTTGGCCGGATCGAGTCGCGGCATATTCGCGGCCAGCCAGGCCCTGGCCCGGCTCCGGAATTCCTCGACCGATTCGGAAGTCACCGGATGGCCTCTCGTTCGAGCGTCGACCTTGTGCTGGGCGACTGTACAGCAACCCCTTACAGCTGTATAGGTCGGCGCCCTAGGAACTGTTCAGCTTCACCGCGGCGCGAATGAGCGCCGTCAACGCCTTCTCATCGATCTTGTCGCCCTCGTGGAAATCGATTGCGCGTCTGGTGTTGCCGTCGAGGCTGGAATTGAACAGACCCGCGGGATCCTGCAAGCGACGCGCCCTTGGCGAAGGTCATCTTCACGACGTTCTTGTACGTCTCGCCGGTGCAGATCATCCCGTCGTGGTACCAGACCGGAACGCCCCGCCACTTCCACTCCTCGATCACCTCCGGGTCGGCCTTCTTGATCAGTGTCCTGATTCGAGCGAGCGTCTCACCGCGCCAATCCCCCAATTCCTTGATCCTGGCGTCGATCAGCTCGGCGGGTGATTTGGCTGCGGCGTCGTCCTTCGGTTTCGCCATCGTGGCTCGCTTTCGGTGGTGTTGTCGCTCGCCGGACCGTACCTCAAGGGATCGCGTTCGCCGCGGCCCACGCGCCAAGACCCCATGTCCGGCAGCGAGGTCGCCCGCAAGTAATCTGCGGTCGATCACTATGACCGATACACATCCCTTCGACGAAGCCCTCCAGCTCGACCCGATTGGCGCAGATGTCAGGCGCGGACGCACGCACCCGGAATGGGCCAACATGGTCGGACCGTTCGGTGGGATCACCGCCGCCATCATGCTGCGCGCGGTCGAAGCACACCCCGACCGGATCGGGGAACCGCTGGCCCTGACCGTCAACTACGCCGCTCCCATCGCGGACGGCGACTTCGACCTCACGCTCCGGGCCGCGCGCACCAACCGCACCAACCAGCATTGGGTCGTCGAGCTCAGCCAGGACGGCGTGGTCAAGACGACGGCGACCGTAATCCTCGCGATCCGGCGCGAGAGTTGGGCCGACACCGAAAGCCACCCGCCGAGCGCGCCCGCCCCCGAACAGGTGCCTGCGGTCGATCCGGGCCTCGTTCGATGGACCAGCCTCTACGACATGCGCTACATCGAAGGCGCGATGCCCGGCAAAGGCGGGGATCCCAGCCAGTCGTCGACCTCCACGCTGTGGGTCCGCGACGGCGCGGGACGCCCGGTCGACTACCCGGCGCTCGCCGCGCTGTGTGACATCTTCTACCCCCGGGTGTTTCTGCGCCGCGGCGACTTCATCCCGTCCGGGACCATCTCGTTGACCACGTATTTTCACGCCGACCGCCCTCAACTCGAGGCCGTTAAGGGCGACTTCGTGCTGGCCACCGCCCACGCCAATCGCTTCTCCCGCGGCTATTTCGACCAGAGCGCGACAGTGTGGACGCGCGAGGGCGGGCTGCTGGCCACCACACATCAGATCGTCTACTTCAAAGGGTGACGGGTTTACACTTCGCCAGTGAAACGTCACGCCAGGACGCTCAGGAAAAGAATCGAGCCGCAATGACAGAGCCCGCGGAAGGCCTGATCGGCGAGACGCTGCCGGCGATCGAATCCATCAAGCAGCTCAAGGCCCGCTACTGCCGCTACCTGGACACCAAGGACTGGGCGGCCTGGCGGACGATCTTCGCCGACGACTTCGTCAGCGACACCTCCGAAGCCGGCGGCAAGGTGATCGCCGGCGCCGACGACTTCGTGGCATTCACCCGTCGGGCCCTCGGCCGCCCGACGCAGCCCACCGCCCACCAGGTACACGCACCCGAGATCGAGCTCACCTCGGCGACGACGGCGCGCGGGATATGGGCGCTGCAAGACGTTGTCCGGTTCGGGCCCGGGGTCACCTTGGTCGGCTACGGCCACTACCACGAAACCTATGAGAGCATCGCCGGTCAATGGCTTATCAAGAGCTCCAAGCTGACTCGACTCCGCGAGGATATCGTGACGCCGTTCTTCTCGATCTACGTCTCTGCCCGGGTCCGCGCGGCGATCGGCAGGATCGCCGGCCGATTGATGGATCAGTGACGCGGCCATGACAGTCGACACGGTGTCTGGTCACCGGCGCCTTTGGACAAGTCGGCAAGCGCTGCACGCAGATCCTGCTGGAACGGGGACGGACCGTCGTCGCGATGGATCTGCGCAACGACAGCACCGTGGCCGTGGCAGACGAGCTTGCGGGCGCAGATCATTCCGGAACGTTGATTCCCGCGTATATCGATCTCCTGGATGCCGAGGCGGTGAACGAGCTCGTCGCCGCCCATCGGCCCGGGGCGATCGTCCACCTGGCCGCCATCGTGTCTCCCCCGTCGTACCGCAATCCCGAACTGGCCCGGCGCGTCAATGTTGGCGGCACCGAGAACCTGCTGTCAGCGTGCGTCGCACTCCCCCACCCGCCACTGTTCTTCGATGGCATCAAGCGCCGCGGTGTACGGATCGCGCAACCCCTACCGTCAGCCCGAGCGGATCACCCCGGACACCGCCGGTGAACCCCATCGATCAGTACGGCCAGGACAAAGTGCTTGCCGAGGCGGCGATCCGCGGTAGCGGCCTGCCATACGCGCTCTTTCGGCTTGCGGGTGTCATCTCGCCGGACACACAGGCCGGTATCAACGGTGACTACCTCATCCTGATGCGTTCGATGCCGAGCGACAACCGCATTCACGCGGTGGATGCGCGTGATGTGGCGCTGGCATTCGCCAACGGCGTCGACCGTGAGGCAACGCATTTCCGGCAAGGTCGTGCTCATCGGTGGCAACGAAACGTACGTGCTGCTGCAGCACGAGCCTGCAGGACGATCTGATGAGCGCCGCCGGCCTGGGCCCACTCGGTCCCTCCGCGGGCCTGCCCGGCGACCCGGCCGACGACCGCGGCTGGAGTTTCACCGGCTGGTACGACACCACCGAAGCGCAGGCGCTGCTGAACTTCCAAGAGCACGACTGGAGTCAGACGCTGGCGTGGATCGCCGAATCGCAGGGCCGCGGGCGCATCGTGCTGCGGGCGCTTGCGCCTCTGCTACGTCCGGTGTTGCGTGCGGTTTTGATCGTTCAGCGCCGGCTCGAGGGACGCGGCCCCTACGCCGACCCGTGGTCTTTGATCGAAAAGAGATACGGCACAGCGGCTTTGGCCACCGTCGACTAGCGCGACCGGCAGCGGCCGCTAGCGGTCAATCCATGCCATCTGCGCATCGGCGTGATGCCCTCCGACGGGTGGGGTGAGTCGATCGAGTCTGGCCAGTTGGTCGGCAGTCAGTTCGACCGCGTCGGCAGCGACGTTTTCTTCCAGGCGCGTGACACGCTTGGTTCCCGGAATGGGCACGATATCAGGGCCTTTCGCGAGCAGCCAGGCCAACGCGACCTGAGCCGGCGTCGCGCCGACGTCCGCGCTGATGTCGCGCACCTCGTCCGCGCACCGCAGGTTGTGCGCGAAATTCTCGTCGAAGAACCGCGGGTTGGTCTTGCGGTAATCGGTATCGGGCAGCTCCTGGGTCGAGCGGATGGCGCCAGTGAGGAAGCCACGGCCCAACGGCGAGTAAGCGACGAACCCGATCCCCAATTCGCGCAATACCGGCAAGATCTCGTCTTCTTGATCGCGCGTCCACAGCGAGTACTCGGACTGGACGGCGGTGACGGGGTGCACCGCGTGGGCGCGACGAATGGTGTCCACCCCGACCTCGGACAGACCGATGTAGCGGATCTTTCCGGCGGCGACCAGTTCCGCCAGTGCACCGACCGTGTCTTCGATCGGGGTCTGGCGGTCGAGTCGGTGCTGGTAGTACAGATCGATGTGATCGGTCGCCAACCGCTGCAGCGAGCCGTCGACGGCAATGCGGATGTTGGCTGGGCTGCTGTCGAGACCGTCGCGGCCGGTGTGTGAGATCAGGCCGAATTTGGTTGCCAGCACTACTTGATCGCGTCGGCCGTGCAGGGCACGGGCCAGAAGTTCCTCGTTGGCATACGGGCCGTAGACCTCGGCGGTGTCGATCAGCGTGACACCCAGGTCGATGGCGCGGTGAACCGTGCGGATCGATTCCGCATCGTCACCGCCCGCGCCTGCGTAGGCCACCGACATGCCCATCGCGCCGAGCCCGAGCCGACCGACCTGTAGCTCGGCGAGTTGAGCCAGTTTCATGGGAGGTCTCCTGTTCCCCGGTTGCGCGAGACCACGGTGAGTGCTGAACGGTACCGTGGCGCTGTGTACCGCGTCGAGCCTCCCCCGATCTGATGGACCGCGCAAACAACCCGGAGCGCAACCTGGCGGTCGATTACTACCGCGTATCGGGCGTGGTGCTGATCGTGCTGGGACATTGGCTGGCCGGGTCGGTGACCTACCACCAGGGACAATTCGGCCGACAGAACCCGCTCGTCGACCTGCCCTGGACCCAGTGGCTGACCTGGCCTTTCCAGGCCGTCCCGGCGTTCTTTCTGGTTGCCGGCTACGCCGGCGCGGTGTCCTGGACCCATCGGCATGACACCGACGGAGTTTCACGTCAGACCTGGGTGCAGCGCCGGTTGGCGCGAGTCCTCGGGCCGACGGCGGTGTACATCGCACTGGTGTCGGTGGTTGTGGTGGTCCTGGGCGCGTGCGGCGTGGCCGGCTCGATCCTCGAGTACGCCGGCTGGGCGGTCGCGATGCACCTGTGGTTCCTGGCCGTTTATCTCGTGGTCGTATCGCTCACGCCGATTGCGATTGCCGCACAACGCCGTTGGGGGCTGCTGGTGCCGGGAGTTCTCGCGTTGGTCGTGGCTGTGGTGGATTTCGCCCGGCTCGCAGGGCACGTGCCCTACCTCAACTGGGTGAATTATCTGCTGGGCTGGGGCACCCTGTATCAGCTCGGGATCGCGTGGCACGGCGGGTCATTGGCGGGCCGCAGGCCCTGGCTACTGGCCGGCGTCGCGTCCGTGGCGCTCGCGCTGCTGGTTTGGCTCAAGATGTATCCGGTCAGCATGATCGGGGTTCCCGGCCAGACCATTGACAACACGACACCGCCGACGGTGGCGCTGTTGGCATTCGGGTGCGCCCAAACCGGAATCGCGATGGCAGCGGCTCCCACTCTCAACCGTGCGTTGCGGGCCATGCGCGCCGAGCGTGTGCTGTCCGTCGCCAACAGCAACATCATGGCCCTCTACCTTTGGCACATGATTCCCGTGGTGATCGTGGCGATCGTCGGCTATCCGGCTGGACTCTTGCCCCAACCACCCGAAGGTAGCGGGGCCTGGTGGCTGGCCCGGCTGGAATGGGTGGTCATCCTCAGCGTCGTGACCGCGGTTGAGATGGTGCTGCTGTCCTGGGCGCGAAAGGTTTTCGCCGCTCCCCTGCCGTTGCTCGGTGTCCCGCTCACGCAGCGTTGGGCGGAACCGGTGATGCTCGCCGGTGCCGCGCTGGCGGCCTATGCCCTGTCCGTGGTCGCTGCCGAGGGCTTCGCTCCCGACGGACGCTTCCCGTGGCTGACCGCGGCGATCTTCGCAGCCGGTGCGCTGCTGGCGGCATTTCGCCCCGCGACCCGCTCCGCACCTCATTTACAGGCGGCGTCGCGGAACCGAAGCGCCTGACGCTGCACCGCCGGCACGTGATCGGCGAGGAAGCATTGCGTCGGTGACGTTGTTACGACGGATATGACTGCGACGGGGTTCCACGCGGGAGAACTCGCAATGCAGCGCCGAGCGGGTGTCGAAGTCGAGGCCGGGCGACTCGAGAGCATGCTTGACTCGTCGGGCCTGTCCCAAGGCGCCGCCCGCTTTTTAGCGTCACAGCGATTCGCCGCGCTGACCGGACGCGACCAGGACGGCGTCCTCTGGGTCTCGCCGTTGGCCGCGCCGCCGGGTTTTCTGCGGGGGGACGAAGGTGTCCTGCGCGTGACGGCCTTTCCCAGCGACGGGGATCCCCTGCGCGAGATCCAGACCGGTCAGCAGGTCGGCCTGATTGCCATCGACTTCGCCACCCGCCGCAGGCTACGGATAAACGGCGAACTCGTCGGTGCTGACCAGGCGGGTATGACCGTGCGGGTCGACCAGTCATACGGCAATTGCCCCAAGTACATCCACCGCCGCGCGATCGATGTCGCCGGACTTGGTGCCCGTCCTTCGGAACCCCCAAGACGCGCAACGCATCTCGCGCCAGCCGATCAAGCAATGATCGCAACAGCGGACACGTTCTTTCTGGGCACAAGTCATCCCAACCGCGGTAACGATGCATCACACCGCGGAGGCCCACCCGGATTCGTCCGGGTCGACTCACCGGACCGGCTGTGGTGGCCGGATTTCCCGGGAAACAATATGTTCAACAGCTTCGGCAACCTGGCCGTCGACGACGAAGCCGCCTTGCTGTTCCTTGATTTCGACACCGGCGCCACTTTGCACCTCAGTGGGACCGCGCACGTGCGGTGGACGACTCCGGGCGCCGCCGGTGACGATGGCGCCGTTGGAAGGAACGTCGCATTCTCGGTCGGCGCCGTCGCAACGCTAGCCGGTCCGGCCATGCATAAGTAGCGACGCCCCACTAATCTCGTCAAAGACGCTGTCGGCCAAGGACGTCGACATATCGCGCGTGCCTCGGCGGCGCTTAGACCGAACAGCCGCAGCACGCTTTCGGTGACGGTGTCGGCGGCGTGTGCGTCGTCGCGGTCCGGGTGATCCCGCAACAGGTTGCCCAGTCCCAGCAGCGCGCCCCCGGCCATGGCGAGGCAGTTCGGGATCTTCCACCGTGAACCTGCCGGCCTCGACGCCGGCCTTGATGTCGCGCAGGGCGCGTGGCGCCAGGCCGTTGGCGACGACAACAGCGCCAGCCCGTTCGCCAGCAGAATCTGACTCTCCTGCGGGCGACGACGGAAGAGCCTGCCGGTGAGCCGGAAACTGGTCGCGAACGTCTCCGCGGGTCCTCTATGGATTCGGTGAGCCGGTCCAGCATCGCCCCGTAAGCGTCGAGTACGTCGGCGACGGCCGCGTCGAACAGCTGCTCCTTGCTGTCGAAATGGTTGTAGAACGAACCCATCCCGACGTCGGCGGCTTGGGTGATCTCCAGGACCGGCACGTTGACCTTGCCCTCGGCGATCAGCCGCTGCGCGGCTCCAACCAGTGCCGCTCGGGTGCACTGTTTGCGTCAAGCGCCAAGTGGTTGGGCGTCTGACTCTCGGCATCGCGCTCACGTTCAGCAGTATGCCTCAGTTATGAGGATTCCGTCAGAAAGCTTGACTGACGTTGACTCGTATGTGACGATTTCGTCAGTTAGTGTAGGAGATGGCCGATGAACATGACCAACAGCGCTCAGCGGGACGGACACAGCCCGCAGGGCGCGCTACCCGGCGAGCACTCCGGCCGGTCGCTCGATCCGGTGATCAAAGTCGTTGATATCGCCTGGCTGGAGTTCGAGCGACCGGACCTGACGCGCGCCGAGGCGTTCGCGCGGGCCTTCGGCTTTCAACGGCCCAGCGTGGCCCCGATGAAGTGCAGTTGCGTGGCACCCCTGCCGGGCGCGACCGTGCCTCATCCTGCGTCGCGGACCGAGGCGACGATTCGCCGGTGTGGCCTTCCAGGCTTGCGACGAGGCCGACGTGCTGCGGCTGGCCGCCGCCCACGGCGCTCTCACGCGGCCGCTACCCGAGCGCCCTCGGCGGCCTCTCTGTCGAGCTGGTCGATCCCAGTGGCATGCCGGTGCAGCGTTGTCGCCGGCATGCACCGAGCTGCCCGAACTTCCGGCGCAGCAACCGCTTCCGCTCAATTTCGGAGCCGCGCCCTGCGGCGCATCAACGAAACCCAGCGTCCTCGGCGCGCGCCCGCCCGGGTGCAGCGCCTGGGACATCTGGTCATGCAGTCGACCAAGTACCTCCAGACCCTCAACTGGTACCTGGACAACCTTGGGATGATCGTCAGCGACTTTCTGTTCTTCCCCGGCCAGCGTGATCGAGGGCCGACCATGAGTTTTATCCGCTGCGATCGCGGCCTCACCCCGGCCGACCATCACACACTGGCGCTCGCGCTGGGCCCGGCCAACCGCTACGTCCACTCGGCGTATCAAGTCAGCGACCTCGACGCCCTGGCCGCCGGCGGCGAATTCCTCCGTGAGCGTGGCTATTTCCGCTCCTGGGGAATCGGCAGACACATCCAGGGCAGCCAGATCTTCGACTACTGGCGCGATCCCGACGGTTACCTGTTCGAGCACTTCGCCGACGGCGACCTGTTCGACAACACGCTCGAACCCGGATGGGCACCTTTCACCGCCTCCGGGTTGGCCCAATGGGGACCTCCGGCGAGCAAGGACTTCCTCGGCACCGATCTCAAATCGGCCCGCCATGAACTCGTTTCGATCGCTCACCGCCTTGCGCGGACACAACGAATTCGATATCGGCCGCTTGGCCGGACTACTGAAAGTGCCCACCTCATGACCGTTTCCGTCCTTCGTACCTCCGATGCCTGGTGGGTCAAAACTGCCAACGGCGCCGCGAAGATCGATACCACCGCCACCAGCACCGCAGGGCTCCTGGCCGATCCGGCCGCCATCGAGGCGGCGGCCACCAGTGTCGACACCGTACAGCTCGGACGCTCTGCGATTGGTCTCGCCGGTGACCAGGCCGTGCCGGGTGATAGCCCAGATGACCAACTTCGAGTCGCACGTCAAAGACGCCGGCATGGACCCGTCGTCGGTTCCACTGACCTTCTTCCGCAAGGCGTCGGCGTCGATCAACGGCCCGTTCGACGACATCGTCAAACCGCCACACGTCAAGCTCCTCGACTACGAGGTGGAGATCGGGCTGGTGATCGGCGCACGATCCCGGTCGGCACCAGCATTTCCGAAGCGAACCTCGGCGATTTCATCGCCGGGCTGGTCGTCACCAACGACGTCTCGGCGCGCGATGTCCAGCTTCCACAAACCCAGTTCTACGAGGCCAAGTCCTATCCGACGTTCACCCCGGTGGGCCCGGAGCTGGTGCTGCTCAGCGCGGACGAACTCAAGCGGTTCGGCGATCTGCGGCTGCGGCTGAGCGTCAACGGCGACGAGCGTCAGAACGCGCTCGTCGACCCCGACATGCTCTATCGCCCGCTGCAGGCGCTGCAGTCACTCACTCAGTTCCAGGAGCTCGCACCCGGCGACCTGGTGCTCACCGGAACCCCCGCCGGCACCGCGTTGAGCGCTCCGCCGAAGCCGCTGCAGATCATCGGAAACCTGTTGCCGCCCAACCTCAAATGGAAGGTCTTCTTCTCACGCCAGGCCGACAACACGAATTACCTGCACGACGGCGACATCGTCGAGGCGTCGATCGGCACCGACGACGGGGCCATCGATCTCGGAACACAGCGCGCCACAGTCCGATTCGCGTGAAGCCACGGCGACGTTCGGCGCCACTGCGTTGTCATAGTCGGCGGCGGACCGACCGGCATCACCGCCGCCACCCTGCTGGCGCAACACGACGTGGATTGCCTGGTGCTCGACCGTTGGTCCGCCGTGTACCCGCAGCCCCGCGCCGTGCACCTCGACGACGAGATCTACCGCATCATCGCCCGCCTCGGCATCGCCGATGAGTTCGCGTCGATCTCCAGGCCCACGCTGGGTTTGCGGTTGCTCGGCGCGGATTTCGGTGTCCTCGCCGCAGTTCAACCGCGACCCGACCCGCGATGCGAACGGCTTCCCGCAAGCCAACATGTTCGACCAGCCGGAGCTGGAGGCGCTGCTGCGCGCCAACCTCAAGCGCTACCCCAAGGCGCAATTACGCGGCAACGCCGAGGTCACCCGAGATCACCGACGGCGTCGACAGCATCCGCATCACCTTCACCGACCGCTCCGACGGTCACGTTCATCACGTAGACGCCGACTATGTGCTGGGCTGCGACGGCGCCAACAGCATGGTGCGCGCCCACATCGGCTCCACCATGCAGGACTTGAACTTTCAGCAGCGCTGGCTGGTCGTCGATGTCGCCACCGACGCCGACCTGGGCCAGTGGGACGGCGTTCACCAGGTATGCGACCCGGTACGCGCGGGAACCTACATGCGCATCGGACAAGCCCGCTACCGGTGGGAATTCCAGCTGCTGGCCGGCGAAACCGCCTGAGGACTTCGGCACCTTGGAGCGCATTGCGACCGTTGATCGCACCCTGGGCGGACTCCGTCACCGACAGCGAGCTGAATCTGCTGCGCGTCGCCGAGTACACCTTCCGCGCTCAAGTCGCCGATCGGTGGCGGCGCGGCAACGTCTTCATTCTCGGGACGCGGCACACCTCACTCCCCCGTTCATCGGCCAGGGAATGGGCGCGGGGATTCGGGACGCGGCCAACCTGGCGTGGAAGCTCGCCGCGGTCCATCGCGGCACCATGGCGGCAGATGTTCTGGATACTTACGAGCAGGAACGCAAGCCCCATACCCGGCAGATGATCCGGTTGGCGCTGAGCGTCGGCTGGGCGATGACCGGCGGTGGCCGCGTGGGCGATGCGGCGCGCCGGTTGGTGCTGCCACGACTGCGCTTCATCCCCGGCATGCGCCGCAGGATCGTCGACTCCACCACGCCGGCACTGCATTCATCTGCGCTGGTCAGCAATTCGCGTCTGCCGCGCCGGCTCGGCGGAAGGCTCTGCCCGAACCCATTGCTGCGTGATGGCCGACGCCTCGATGATGTGCTCGGCGCGGGCTTCGCACTGATCACCACGGTTCGCCCCACGGCCGCCGACGAAGCATCCCTGCGGCGCCGCGGCGTCGTCGTCCTGACCCCCCAACCCGGCGACGCCTTGGCGACGTGGCTGCGCCGGGGGCACGCCAACGCCGCTGTGGTGCGTCCCGACCGGACCGTCGCCCGGGCCGGACGCGATGTCGCGGCCCTGTGCGCTTGGACGACCGGAGTGCTGCGTGAGCGGTGAGCGCGTCAGCGGATTGCGGTCGAGCGACGATACCGGCACCCGCACCGAGTGCAGGACCGCGTTGCTGACCGAGCCCAACACCATCCTGCTCAGACCGCCCCGACCGTGACTGCCGACAACCACCAGCTGCGCAGTCTGCGACTGATCGATGAGGTGCCGCGCCGCCCGGTCTTTGGCGATGAGTCGATGAACCGTGACGTCCGGATAGCGTTCTTGCCAGCCCGCCAAGCTCTCGGCAAGGCTGCGTTCGGCTTCGTCTTCGACCGGCGGCCAATCGATGTCGAAGACGTCGACCACCGCAGCGTCGCTCCATGCGTGCAAGGCCACCAGGTCGACACCGCGACGAGACGCCTCGTCAAACGCAATTCGCTGTTGCGAGTTCGGAAGCCGGCGAGCCGTCGATGCCCAGCAGGACGGGAGCGTTATGCGGATCCGGCAGCTCTTCGTCCCGCACGACGGCGACCGGACAATTCGCGTGCCGCACCACCGTCGAGCTCACCGACCCCAGCAGACCCCGCGCCAGTACGCCGCGTCCGTTGCTGCCCATCACGATCATCTCCGCCGCCATGGACATCTTCAGTAAGGCCGCTGCGGGGGCCGCATACACCAGTTTTCTGCCGATGGGCACCGCGTGGTCCGCCGGCATCGCCTCTTCGGCGATTTTCATCGCGTGCATGATCGCCTTCTTGCCTTCGTCCTCCAGGCTCGTGACGAGGGACTCCGGGTACGGAACCGGCGGGAATGTCGCGGTTGGAGTAGACACCGCGTGCGCGACGGTCAGCGGGATGTTTCTCATCGCCGCTTCCCTGCTGCCCAGCCCGCGGCGACGGTTGACGCCGGCGAACCGTCGACCGCGACGACGATACCGAGTTCTTTCACGGGTGCGGACATTACGTTCTCCCTCCATCGTGAACGACGCTATCCGAGGAGGGTGTGTCAAATCGTGAGGCTTTGGTCCTCAACCGTCGGGCCGGAGGTCGTCTGACCGCCGCCTGTCGACGAGGTCTGCTCAGCTGAACAGGCTCTGCGCGATGTAGTGGCCTTCCGGCGGGCGCCGGCGGCACCGCGAAGATCGCTGATCCGATGTGGCGGACGTATTCGTTGAGCAGGTCGTGGGCGCCTATCCGGTTCTGCAGGCGGATGAATGCTTGGGGATCTTTCTGATACGAGACGAACAGCAGACCGGCGTTGAGTTGGCCGTTGGCGTCGAGGCCATCGGTGTAGTTGTAGGACCGGCGGCGGATCATGATGCCGTCGTTGTTTTCCCGGGCGGCAAGGCCGACGTGAGACTTCGGGTCGATGAGAGGGTTGCCGTCGGCGCCCTTGGCGGCGAAATTCGGTGTGTCGAACTCGTGCTTGCCGCTCAGCGGCGCCCCTTCCTCTTTGGTGCGTCCGAAAATCCTCTGCTGATTGGCGATCCGGTCGACATCCCAGGTCTCCATCAACATCCGGATCTTGCGGACGACCTGATACGTCCCCCCGTTCATCCACGGCTGGTCGCTGTCGCCGACCCAGACGAATTTGGCGTATTGCTCGTCGGTGGCGATGTTGCGGGTACCGTCCTTGAATCCCAACAGGTTTCGTGGCGTGTTCTGGCCGGGGCCCGCGGAGGCGCGGCCGAAACCCAACACCGCCCAGTATGGCGAGACGATGTTGCGGCCGAGCCGGGCCAGGTTGCGCACCGCGTGGTAGCAGACCTGGGGGTCGTCGGCGCACGCCTGGACGGACAGGTCGCCGCCGCGCAGGCGGGGGTCCAGATTGTCGCCATTGAGCGGCGGCAGGTCGGTGAACACGGCGGGACGCCGGGCGGCCAGTCCGAACCGATCACCGAACAGCGACGGGCCCAACCCTATGGTGACCGTGAGACTGGCCGGGCTCAGCCCGTATGCCTCTCCGGTGTCGACGGGCGGCTGCACGTCGACCTGGGGCTGGACCGTCCCGACCGGCTTGCCCTGCTGCAGGATCGCGGCGGCCGCCGACCAGCGCGCCAATAGGGTCTGCAGCTCGGTGCGCCCCGCGCCGCCGGCCACCGAGAACGACATGAACATGGCGTAACGCTGTGGGGGCGTGTCGATTCCGCCCTGGTGGGGTTGGCCGTAAAAGCGGTAACTGCGGCGCAGATCGACGGTGTCGTCATCGTCGCCGCGCTGCGCCGCCGCCATGGCGTGACCGGCGAAGCCGCCACCGACGGCCCCGAGGGCTGCACCGCCGAGCCCGGCCAGCATGGCACCGCCGAGCGCGCGCCGGCGCGACACCCCGGCGGGGTCTCCCGGTGCGCCGGCGTCGTTCAAGCTGCCGTCGGCTGGTTGGGTGATGTCGTCGGTCACGATCAACCGGCCGTAACGACTTTTTGCGCGACGGTGGACAGGCTCTGATGCAGCGGCTGGATGACCGCGGTCAGCTTCGTTGCATCGCTGGCCTTCAGCGCCGGGGTGTAGGTCTTGTAACCGCCGAGTGCGGCCGGGTCGCGATAGCCGTCCAGCGCGGCCAGCACAGTTTGGAACTGCTGATCGATCTGGCGGACCAGATTGGCGTCGATCTTGTCCAGCCCCGGACGCAGCGAGGCGTACGCCTGCTGGGCGCCTTCGACGTTGCCCGAAAAGTCCACCAGGTCAATGTGACTGAAGGCTTCCTCCTCGCCGGTGATCTTGGTGTTCTGAATCTCTTCGACCAGGTCGCTGGCGCCGTTGGCCAGGTCCTCGGGTTTGTACTGCAGATTCGCGACGATGCCGTTCAATTTGCCGACGTTGCCGAGTAATTCGGTGCTGAACGCCTTCGTCCCTGGTGTGATGGCGCCACCCTGCCACAGATCGCGCTCGATGGCGTGGAATCCCTTCCAGCCGACCTTGGCGTCGACCGGCGTGGACTCACGCATGTCGATCAGATAGTCCAGGCTGCCGGCATTGTCGCCGGCAGCGAAGCCCGGCAGCACGAAGCCCTCCACGGTGGATTCCGAACGCTCCCAGAACAACCGGGCTTTGGCATAGGCCGCCTTCGCCGCGTCGACGTTGCCCGACTGCACGGCGGCATCGAGCGCCTTCACGCCCTCGTTGAGCTGACCGATCTGGTTGACGATGTAGGCGGCGTAGTCCTTGGTGCCCTGGCTGAGGATGCTGGCCACGGTGCCCGTCGGCGTCGCCGGCGCTTTACCCGTCACCGTCAGGGTCTGATACTCGGTACTCGCCCCCGGGCAGTAGAGCTGGTAAGCGCCGCCGTCCAGCGAGACCGTGAACGACACCGGGTCCAGGCCGGGTGCGAGGTTCTCTTTCTCGCCCACAATCCGCTGGTCCCTGAGCAATTCGACTTCGCTGATCCCGGGTGCATTGGTGTTGGCGACCGTGAAGGTCACCGGCCCGGCGGGCACGCTGGCGGTATCCAGTGCGCAGCCGTCTTTGCCGCCGTCGTTGGCCATGGTGACCTTTACCGCGTTGGTACCGCCGGGTTGACCGGCATGCCCGGATTTCGAAGGGCTGGACTGCCCGTTCGAGTGGCTGCATGCGGTCACCGGCAACACCGCCACCGCAACAAGAACCGTTGCAGTCAACCAGAATTCACGAGACCGGCACGTTGCCCAGGCGATGCGACTCACCATTGATCGATTTCCTCTCATCCTCTTGCCGGCGGTCCACGCGCAGCGAGGCTATCGCCGACAGCGCGCAAGCCAACGCAAAACCCGCCAGTACCAGTGGAAGCCAGACATTCCAGAGCTGCCGTTCCCCGCGATTGCGCTCGCTCGCCACGAGCTCGGCCACCGTCGAGTGGTCTTCGGCAGCGGACGTGGACCAGTCCGTGTCGAGTCCGCCTAGGCTGACGGTCTTGGCCCCCGTCAACCCGCCGCCGGTCAACAGCGCGGTGCGGTTGCTTGTCGCGTGCGCACTGACCACGCAATCACCTCGCGCGAACACGGTGTACAGGGTGGTGGTTGACCATTGACCCTGGAATGGCCCCGGGGTGCGGCCCACCGCGAGACCGACCGGCAACCGGCCCCCCGTCATGCTCAGCAACTGATTCAGCGTGACTTCCGGCGCACCGTCGGCCCCGACGGCCTCGGAAGCCTGCCAGACCTGCACGGGCACGCCGTCCACGGTTTGGTCGTCCGCCGGGACAAGCACGACGTCGCGGCCGGTCGAGGTGCCCTGCGGGACGACGCGCAGCTCGCGTCCGTGCGGCCCGGTCACCATCGACACCGCGGCGGTATGGCCGGATCGGTCGGTGACGGTGCGCACCCCCAACCTCGGCGACGGGGCAGCGGCGGGCGTCAGGATCGCCAGCCCCGCCCCCACGATGATCAGCACCGCCGAGGTCGCCGCCAGCATCCGGCCGCGCGCTCGCGGCGTGGCGGCGAGCCGGACCGGCCAAAGGAAGACCACCAGTACCGGCACCGCATACAGCAACCAGCCCAGCACCTCGATGAGGCGAGGGTCGGCGGGGATGCCGAACACCCCGGTCGTCGCCGCGCCCAGCACCGAATTGCTGGGTATCCAGCCGGATAGGTCGAGCACCTGTTGCTGGCCGATGGTCACCCAGCCGGCCTCGTGGGCGGTACGAAGCGCACCCAGGACCAGTCCCGGCGGCGATCAGCACGAGAAACACCCCGGTGACCCGGAAGAACCGGCCGAGGTTGATCCGCAGACCGCCGTAGTACAGGCCCACGCCGAGCCCGATCGACGTGACGATTCCCACGGCGCCGCCCAGCACGGCGAACCACCGGTTGCTGTGCGACGTCTCGGCGGCCGCCAGCAGGAACACCGACGTCTCGAAGCCCTCCTTGAGAACGGCGAGGAACGCCATGACGGCCAGCGCGAACGCGCCACCACGGTTGACCGCCTGCCGCGCCTCGCGCTCGAGCTCGCCCTTGAGCTGCGCGGCGTTGCCGTTCATCCAGATGATCATCGACGTCACGAACACCACCGCGATGGCGTTGATGACGGTCTCCATCATCTCTTGCTGGGCCTGCGGCAGGCTCGCGGCGAACAGGTCGAGTCCGACGCCCACGCCGACGCTGAGCAGCACCGCCAAGGCGACACCGGCAAACATCGGACGGATCGACTGGCCGTTTCGCTTGAGGAAGGCAGCGACGATGCTCACGATGAGCGACGCCTCTAGGCCTTCGCGGAGACCAATGAGAAACGTGCCGATGAATACGCCGAATACGCCCTGCATACGCCCTGATTCCATCCCGCCGTTCGGGACTGTCGGGCTTAGCGTAGCCTAACCAGCTTCGAGCATTGGCCCTGGTCCACCGGCTGGGACGTCAGGCAACCGGCGCGGTCACGAAGTCGATGAGTTCTTCGACACGGCTGATCAGTGCCGGCTCCAGATCGTTCCAGTCGCGCACCCGCGAACGGATATGCCGCCAGGCCCTGGCGATGTCCGCCTGATCGTCGTGGGGCAAACCGAGCGCCTGGCATACGCCGTGTTTCCACTCCACCTGCCGCGGCACCTGCGGCCAGACGTCCATGCCCAGCCGCTGCGGTTTCACGGCCTGCCAGATGTCGACGTAGGGATGACCGACGACGAGAGTGTCGGGGCCGCCCGGGCCCCGCCGCACCGCATCGGCGATCCGCGCCTCCTTGGAACCCGCAACGAGGTGATCGACGAGCACACCCAGCCGCCGGCCCGGACCGGGGGCGAATTCGGCGACGATGTTCACCAGGTCGTCGACTCCGCCGAGCTGCTCGATGACGACGCCTTCGATTCGCAAGTCCCCACCCCACACCTGCTCGATGAGCTCGGCGTCGTGGCGACCCTCGACGTAGATTCGGCTGGCGCGTGCGACACGGGCGCGAACCCCCGATACGGCGACCGAACCCGACGCGGTCCTACCTCCGTCGGCCGGCGCCGGCCGACGTGGCGCGGTGAGGATGACAGGTCGCCCCTCAAGCAAATACCCAGGGCCCAAAGGGAAACCGCGCACGTGACCGCGCCGGTCCTCCAGGTCCACTCGACCGTATTCGACGCGTACCACCGCACCGACGTATCCCGTCTCCACGTCCTCGACGACCAGTCCCGGTTCGGCCGGATGCTCGGTCGAGCGGGGCTTGCGTCGTCCCGCGGCCAGGATATCGGTTCCATAGCGATCAACCACGCGGCCATCCTAGAAACCCTTGCGGCCAAACACCGTTACGGCGCGCCACGTTCGGCGAATCGTCACGAAGTCACCCGAAGTGCGCCGGCGCTCACCGACCGTAAAAAATGCGTTTAACTGTGTGGCGTTACCCAGCAGATGGCGTTGCCGATGGTACGTTGCTAGCCATGGCAAGCACTGCCGCCTATGCGTAAGTTGCGGCGGTTAGCGAGGTGGACGTATGGACCTGTCGCACTGGGTGACGAGCATTGTGGCTTTCGTGCGGGCCGGGTACCCCTCCGGCATGCCGACCACCGGGTATGTGCCGCTGGTTGCGTTGACGCGCCGACGGCTCTGTGACGACGACATCACCACCATCGCAAGGGATCTCATCGCGCGTCGGCTCTGGCCGATCAGTTCCGTCGATATCGGCGTGGAGATCACCCGGATCACCAACCAGCTGCCCGGCACCGACGACGTCGCGCGTATCCAGCGACGCGTTCATGCGCTGCGCTGCTCTCGCGGATAGGCATCGGCGAACGCGTCTTAGTCGTCACGGTGATTTACCAACCGCGGCCCCGCAGGCCGCCAGGTAAGCCGCGTAGTTCCAGGCCTGCAGAACTGTTGGCCCGCTTGCAATCCTCGCGCGTAGAGGGCCTCGCGCTGCTGCGCGGTGATGTCGAAGTCGATCGGGCTGACCTCGTCGACGGGCACGAAGATGGTGCGCCGGACCGTGCACGGGTCGTCGATGTAGGCGTTGTCTTGATTGCTCACCAGCGTTTCAATTGCCGCGATTCCCAACGACACCGGTCCGTGCACCGGGTGGGTGGGCGGAATGCCGGGACGCGCGGACAGGCGAATCCCGAAAGTGGGCCATCGCGGTTGCGCTTCGGGCCGGTCGAACAACTCGACCGGGAAGCCCGACAACAGTCCGCCGTCCACCCACGTCGCGCCGCCGACCCGAACGGGCTCGAATACATACGGAATGGCCGACGACGCGCGCACCGCGCGGGCCACCGGAAACTCGTCGGGGTCGATGCCATAGGTGTCGAGATCCCAAGGAATTCGGACCAACCGGCGTCGCGACAGGTCGCTGGCCGTCACCACCAGCGACCAGGCGAACTGTTCGGGCGCCTCGCCCGTACGCAGATCGCCGAAAGTCCGCACGCCGAGGTCCCCGAGCAGACCGGCAAGCAATTGTTCGAGATACGCGCCGCGGTAGACGCCGTCTGATGTCAACAGCGATAGTCCCCCGCCGATCAGCGGCACTCGCCCGATCAAACTGCGGTCCAGAAACTTCCGGTAGTCGAGGGCGCGCATCACGTCGGCCAACCGGCTCAGCGGCTCACCGGCCACCTGCAGCGCGGCGACCAACGAGGCGACGATCGCACCCGCGCTGGTTCCCGCGACGCGCGGAAATCGATAGCCGGCCTGGGCGAGAGCATCGACCGCGCCAACCAGTCCGATGCCCCGGACGCCACCACCTTCACACACCAAGTCGGCACGGTTTGCAGTCACCGCGAGTCCCCCTCAACCGATTCGGTGGCCATCCAGACCGAAGAAGTGCAGATGCCCAGGCTCTGGATGCAGACGCACCCTGCTGCCTTTCTGTGGAGGGTTTCGCCCGTCGGCCCGCGCGACGATAGGCGCATCGATCACCTTGCCGGAGCCGGTGACCCGCCCATACAGATAGGCGTCCGCCCCCAGTTCCTCGACGACGTCCACCTCCATCTCGACGCCGCGACCACCCAGCTCGAAATGCTCGGGACGGACCCCGACCACGACCTCGCCCGCGGCGCCGGTAATCGTCCAGGGCAGGGCGATGGGCCAATCACCCAGCGAGACAGCGGAATCCACGATGGGAAGGGTGAACAGGTTCATCGCGGGCGATCCGATGAAACCCGCCACGAAGACGTTGTCCGGATTTCGGTAGAGCTCGCGAGGCGGTGCGAACTGCTGCAGCACTCCCTCGCGCAGGACCGCGACGCGGTCACCCATGGTCATGGCCTCGACCTGGTCGTGGGTCACGTAAACGGTGGTGGTGCCCAGCCGCCGTTGCAACGCGGCTATCTGGTTACGGGTCTGCACCCGCAGTTTCGCATCGAGGTTGGACAGAGGCTCGTCCATCAGGAATACGTGCGGGCGGCGCACGATCGCACGCCCCATCGCCGCTCGCTGTCGCTGTCCACCGGACAGGTCTTTCGGCTTGCGATCGAGATAGGGTTGCAGATCAAGCAATTTCGCCGCGTCCAACACCCGCTCACGGATCTCGGCCTTCGGAGTCTTGGCGATCTTCATGGCGAAACCCATATTCTGGGCCACGGTCATGTGCGGGTAGAGCGCATAGTTCTGGAAAACCATGGCCACGTCGCGATCCTTGGGGTCGACGTTGGTCACGTCACGGTCACCGATCCGAATGCGTCCGGAGTCCACCGCTTCCAGCCCGGCCACCATCCGCAGCGATGTGGTCTTGCCGCACCCGGACGGTCCCACCAGTACGACGAACTCGCCGTCACCGACGACGAGGTCCAAGTTGTCCAGAGCTGGGCGATCCGCCCCCGGGTAGCGACGGGTCGCTTGCTCGAAGGTCACCGAAGCCATGGCTAACCGCCCATCCCGGTGACGGCGATCCCGCGGACGAACGAGCGTTGCGCGACTGCATAAATGATGACCAGGGGCAGCATGATGAGCATCGAGGTTGCCATCAGAACCGGCCATCGGGCAACGTATTCGCCCTTCATTCGTACCAGGCCCAGTGTCAGGGTGGCCAGGCTGTTGCGCTGAATCATCAGCAGCGGCCACAAGAAATCGTTCCAGACGTTGACCCAGGTGAGCACGGCGAGCACCATCACCGCCGGTCGCGCATGGGGCAGCAGGATTCGCCAATAGACCTGCCACGGTGAACAACCGTCGAGTATCGCCGCCTCCTCCAGATCGGTGGGCAGGGTGCGGAAGAACTGCCGCATCAGGTACGTGCCGAACGCGCTGCCGAAGAAACCAGGCACGATCATCGCCCACGGGGTGTCGACCCAGCCCAGCGTTCGCATCAGCAGGAATTGCGGGATCACCGTCACCGTCAAGGGCACCATCAATGTGCCGAGGTATACGACGAACAGCGCGTCGCGGCCACGGAAATCCAGACGCGCGAACGCATATCCGGCCAGTGAGCAAAAGAAGACATGCCCCGCAGTGACGCAGCCCGCGTAGAGCACGGTGTTGAAAAACATTCGCCCGAACGGCATCAACGCGAACACTTCGGTGTAGTTGGACCACCGCGGGCGGGCCGGCAGCAGCGTGGGCTCGCTCACCTCGCCTTCGGTTTTCAGCGAACCCGAAACCGCCCACGCTATCGGGAACAGCGCGCACCAGGCGACGCCGAGCAGTGCGCCATAGACCATGCCGCCGCGCAGAACGGTGTGCTTGATG
Organism: uncultured Actinomycetota bacterium; assembly: GCA_963849935.1. Taxonomy (GTDB): domain Bacteria; phylum Actinomycetota; class Actinomycetes; order Mycobacteriales; family Mycobacteriaceae; genus Mycobacterium. The sequence continues at coordinate 376,395 of CAWKJQ010000008.1, read as the reverse complement.
GCACCCTCACTTAAGCCCACGCGAATTCTCCAAAGATCGTCGATGGCTGAGGCGCAACTGCACCACGGTCAGCACCAGCAAAACGGCGAACATGACCCATGCCAGGGCGGAGGCGTATCCGAATTCGAGGAACGAGAAGGCATGCTGGAACAGCATGATGCCCAGGACATAGGTCGCCGATTCCGGCCCGCCACTGGGTCCGGTGAGGACGTAGACCATGTCAAACGCCTGGAAGGCGTGAATGACCGAGATGATGACGACGAACGATATCGAGCCCCGGATCAATGGGACGGTGATCGAGACGAATTGTCTTATCTCGCTGGCGCCGTCGATCTTCGCCGCCTCATAGACCGTTTCCGGAACGCCTTGCATCGCGGCCAGCAACACGACCGCGGCGAATGGCACGCTGCGCCAGACGCTGACGATGCACAAAGAGGCCATGGCCCATCGCGGCTCGACCAACCACGGGACCGGCCCGAGGCCGACCCAGCTGAGCATGATGTTGAGCAAGCCGTTGTCGGTGTTGAACACGAACTGCCATACCACCGCCATCACGACCGATGAGATCGCCAATGGCAGAAAGACGATCGTTCGGAAGATTCCGATGCCCCTGACTTTCCGGTTCAGCACACCGGCGACGGCCAGGCTGATGAGGACCGTCGGCACGACCGTTCCGAGCGTGAAGATCACCGTGTTGCGGACCGCGATCAAGAAGAGCGGATCCGGAGGTGAACAGGTCACCGAAGTTCTTCAGGCCCACGAATTTTGGCGCTGTGAACACGTCCCACCGCTGGAAACTCATGTACAGCGAGAAGCCCAGCGGGAAGAGCATGAACACCGCGACCGCCACCATGTTGGGTGCGACGAACAACCGGCCCGCCCATGGGCGGCGACGCCACGGGTCTCGGGTTCTTCGGGGCCTTCGGTGTCGCCCTCCGCGCCCGGGCGGTGGCGCCAGTCGCATCCATCGCGGTCATGGGCTGCGCAGCACTTCGTCGACGGAGCGCGACAACCCGCTCAAGGATGTCGCCGGCTCGCGGCCTCGCAGAACGGGGCCAAAGTTGCGGTCCATCAAGGCGTTGACCTTCTCCCACGCGGGCGTGATGGGCAAGCCCTGTGAGAAAGCCGGCCCTTCGGTGAGCACACTGAGATTGGTCAGCCGTCGATGAGCCTTGGCGAATCCCTCCGAGCGCAGCGCCGACCGCAGCACGGGAACGAACAGACAGGATTCACCGATCAAGGCTTGGCCGATGGGACCGGTCGCGAACTTCACGAACTCCCACGCCTGCTCCTTGCGTGGGCTGCTCGCCGAGATGGCCAGTCCGGTGGCGCCGATATCGGAACACGCGGCATGTCCCTTTCCCAGCGCCGGACCCGTCGGCAACGGAGCAACGTCGAAATCCAGGCCCTCGGCGCGGATGTAGGTCTGGTAGCGCCAGTGTCCGCCGAGCGCCATCGCCGCGCGGCCCACCGCGAACAAGTTAGGCGTCGACATCGACTGTGTCTCCGATGCGTTCGGCGCAACCCGGTATTTGTTGGCCAGATCGGCGTAGAACTGCACCGCCTCCTGGAACGCCGCCTTGTCGAAGTTGAAGTGGGTCGGATTCAGCCGGGGATCGGACCACGCAACGCCGTTGTTCATCGCGAAGAGGCCGGCCGAGTAGTAGGAGCCCCAGGTATTGACGAAGCCGTACTGCGCGGCCCGCCCCGACGCATGGCGCTTGGTCAGCGCGCGGGCCGTGGCCAGGAATTCGGTGAAATTCCACGGCTGTTCCCAGGTTTTGGGGGGCGACGGCACTCCAGCTTCGGCGAAGAGCCGTTTGTTGTAGAACATGTAGTTGCCCGACCACTGCTCGGGAAGCGCGTACTGCTTCCCATTGAATGTGAAGGTTTCGTACAGCGCCGGGATGCTGTCCGCCTTCAGTTGATCGGCGAACGACTTGTCGCGCGCCAACAACGTGTTCATGTCCAGCAGCACTCCGCGGTCGGCGAGGTCGGCGTAGGACAGTTCCCAGGTCATCAGCACGTCGGGGCATTTGCCGCCGGCGCAAAACGTCGAAAGCTGTTGCATGACACCGGGGCCGGACTGCACCGGCCGGACCTTGATATCGGGATGTCGGCGCGCGAACTCGTTCACGATGCGCATCCTCGCGTCGCGCTCGTCCGGGTTGGCCGCGAAGAAGAAGGTGAGCGCGTCGTCCTCGGGGGCGCACCCGGCCGACCACGGCACCAGGGCCGCCGCGGACAGCGCGCCGGCGCCCCGCAGCAGGTCACGCCTTCCGAACGGCTTATCGAGCATGGGTTCCCCGGTCTTGCCCCGCGGCCGGTTCCCCGGCCACCTGTGTCTGACGTCCTTGATACGCGACGAGGTTGTGATATTCCTGGGTCGGCCACCGCGGCAGCGCCAGCGCCGCCCGACGGATTCGCTCGGCGTCGCCGGTGATGTCGATCGTATGGATCCGATCGTCGGCGCCGATGCCGATCACCAGCAGAACCTGAGCGCGACCGCGGGCCGCGATCACGATGCCCGGTGCCCCGTCGATGAGCATGACAGCACCGGCGCGCGCCCGCTTGGCGAACCGCCGAGTCTCTCTGGCGACCTGGTCAGCGCCCCGCACCGTGGTTGGTACATCCGCCGGAACCAGAGCCGGATCGACCGTGCGCACCACCTCGGGAGCCAACAGCTCGAGCAGGCCGGCGATATCGCCGCCGCGCGACGCCGTCAGAAACGCCTCCACCACCTTGAGGTGGTCGGCCGTGCGACGAGGCCGCGCGGCGGGGCCGGCGTGCAGTCGCGTGCGTGCCCTACTGGCCAGCTTCTTCGCGGCGTCCACTGAGCGATTCGTCGCTGCGGCGACCTGTTCGAAAGGCATGGCGAAGACGTCGTGCAGGACGAACGCCACACGCTGCGCCGGGGAAAGCCGGTCGAGCACGACGAGCAGCGCGCTGCTCACCGACTCCCAGAGCAACACGTCCTCGTCAGCCGGCGCCGACGTCGTCCGCATCGCCCGGTCAAGCTCGTCGGTCTCGGCCAGCGGTTGTTCGGCGCGACGCTTGCGTACCCGAAGCTGGTCGAGTGCCTCGCGCGCGATGATCGTCGTGAACCAGGCGGACAGGTTGTCGACGGCGCCGTACTCCGCACGACTGGCCTTCAGCCATGCCGACTGGACCGCGTCGTCGGCGTCGGCCACCGAGCCGAGTAGCTGAAACGCGACCGACCTCAGGCGTCGTCGATCGGCGTCGAAACGCTGCGCCAGATCCGCCAAATCTTTCGTTGCGCTCACGGGTCACCTTTTCCGCGGAGAAGTCGTCAACAAGGTGACCGCGTTTGACGGACTTCCAGTGGCAAAGGAGACAAGCACCATGACCTTACCGATTGTGCGCCGCGGCGCACAGTGCACGCACTCGACTCGCCGCTGCGGAATTTGCTGCGCGACAAGGGATTGATCCAATGAGCACCGCACTTGTCGTGATCACGCTATTTACCGCCGCCATCACCGCCGCGATCGCCGTCGCCGACTTCGTTCCGGCGCGATTCGTTTTGGCCAACTCGGCACAGGTCGGGGTCCCGCGGTCCTGGCTACCGGCCCTGGGCGCGCTGAAGCTGGCCGGCGCCGCCGGGATCGTTGTGGGCCTGTTGGGCCTGCGGGAACTGGGTATCGCGGCCGCCGCGGGCCTGGTGCTGTTTTTCGTCGGTGCGGTGGTGACGCACCTGAGGGCGCATGTCCTGTACAACATCGCTTTTCCCGGCGCGTACCTGTGCCTGTCCGCGGCATCGCTGGCGTTGATGGTGGTCTGGTGAGATCGGCAGTGGATCAGGCGGGGAAGTACCTGATCCGGTCGATCGCGTTGGCGCGCCAGGCCACGTCGGCGAACACGATGGCGCGCCCGTGATCCGACTCGAGTGAGACGGCTACGGTGGGGCCCGCGCTGTTCATCTTGGTTGCCCGTGCCCCGTGCAACTGCTCCACCAGCTCGGTCAGATCGAGCGGGTCGCGATCACCCAAAGTTATTGCGGCATCTGATGACAGCACCCGCGCAGCGGAGGCCTTGTCTTTGTGCCCCACGGCTTCCAACAACGTCATCATCAGCCGCTGGTGGCGCGCTCCAACCCGCCGGAACCCGGTCATGAAACCCGCGGTGCCACGCCAGCCCTGGTTGCTCAACAGCCCCCTGGACAGGTTCAGCGCGGGGCGCAGGGCACCCGAGCCGCTGCGGATGAACTGCAACATCATCGCGGGAAGCTCCCAGTACGCCCGCAGTTGCACCAATCTTCCACTCTCCGTTAGTTTCTCGGAGGTCATAGCGCAAGAAGGCGGGAATGTGCATGATCACCGCCGAGCCCATCGCCACCTCGAGCTCGAGGTCACGCAGCACCGTCGTGCCGGCGACGATGTCGAGGTCGCGATGGAACTTGATGTCGCGCGGACCGATGAACGTGTCGTAGAAGCGCCCGATCTGCTCGTGCCCGACATGCGGCCGCGAGCCCACCGGGTCCTCGACGCGGCCGTCACCAGTGAACAGCCCGACCCATCCGGCGCGGTCGTGCGCGGCGGCCGCCCGCGGCGAGCGCTCAACGGCGACGAGCAGCTGCTGTCGATCCAGTGGCAGCACCATTACGGTCCCCCCACCAACTCGATGCCCACAGATCGCATCTCCGCGACCGCTTCGGCAGCCGAATCCGCGGCCGCGGCCGCGGTCAGGTCCAGCAAAACCCTGGTGGTCAGGCCGGCCGCAGCCGCGTCCTCGGCGGTCCGCCGGACGCAGAAGTCGGTGGCGATGCCGGCGACGTCGACCTCGTCGACCCCCCGCTGCCGTAACCACTGCAGTAACGTCGTCCCGTCGTCGTCGACGCCCTCGAAACCGCTGTACGCCGCGGCGTACGCGCCCTTGCGGAAGACCGCGTCGATGTGCCGGATTTCCAGGTCGGAGCGAAGATTCGCGCCGGCGCTTCCGGCCACGCAGTGCACCGGCCAGGATGATGAATAGTCCGGGGAGTCGGAGAAGTGCTCACCCGGGTCGATATGGAAGTCCTGCGTCGCGACGACGTAGGCGTAGCCCGGGTCATCGGACAGATAGGCGTTGATGGCGGGCGCCACTGCCGCACCGTGGGCCGTCGGCACGGAGCCACCCTCGCAGAAATCGTTTTGCACGTCGACGATGATCAACGCTCGCACGCGCTCCACCCTATCGGGATGCGCCTCTATGCCGCTCTAGCTGGGGATATGCGAGTAGCGGTTTGCTCGACAACCAGCCGGGTAATACACCGGCCATGGTCCTCAGGAGAATCGCGCGACCCCTATTATCAGTGGCATTCATCGGGCAAGGAGTCAATTCACTGCTCAATCCGAAATCCGCGGCGCAGGCCGCGGCTCCGGCGGTGGACGGCCTGCAGGCATTGCCCGATTCGGTGAGCAGCAGCATTCCCAGCGACCCCGAGACGGTCGCGCAGATCACCGCGGGCGTGCAAATCGGCGGCGGCCTGCTGCTCGCCACGGGCAAACTGCCCCGGATTGCGTCGGCCGCCCTCGCCGTGACGGTGTTGCCGGCCAACCTCGGGACGCATTCGTTCTGGAACGAAAGCGATCCGGCAGCCAAAGCCCAGAAACGCCAGCAGTTTCTCACCGACCTCAGCCTGCTGGGTGGGCTGTTGATCGCCTCCGCCGACACCGCCGGTAAGCCCTCGCTCGGGTGGCGTGGCCGCCGAGCGGCCGAACGGCTCTCCGAGCGGGTGTCATCGGCGTTGCCCGGCTCCGACGACTCGGCCGATTTCTCCGAGCTGGGTGACCGGATAGCGCATGGCTTGCAGGTCGGCGCGGAACGGGGCCGCGAGCTGGCGAGCACCGCAGCCGAACGCGGCGCGCCCTACGCCGAAGCCGCACTCGAACGCGGCCGCGAGCTGGCCAGCACCGCAGCCGAACGCGGCGCGCCCTACGCCGAAGCCGCACTCGAACGCGGCCGCGAATTGGCCAGCACGGCAGCCGAACGGGGTAGGCCGCTGGCGAAGAAGGCCCGCAAGCGCGGGGAGGAATGGGCCGATGAGGCCGCCGATCGCGCCGCATATCTGGCCGAAAAGGCGCGCAAGCGCTCCGAAGAGCTTGCCGACGAGGCAGCCGACCGGGCCGCGCCGCTGGCCAAGAAGGCACGAAAGCGCAGCGAAAAGCTGGCCAAGAAGGCGCGCAAGCGCAGCGAGAAGCTGGCCGGCACGGCGCGGGCGCGCGGCGAGGAATTCGCCGAAACCGCCCGTCAGCGCGGCAGCGATCTGGCCGACACCGCGCGCGAGCGAGTCGGCAGCCAAGTGGACACCGGCCGTCGCAAGCTCCCCTGGTAACCACGCCGTCGGCCGCCGCCACGAACTAGTCCGGCCAGCGCAACCGCAGAATGTCCGGGGCCCACGTGGGCCAGGCGGGCGCACCGACCATCAGGCCGTCGCTGAGGCGCGCGACGATCCTCGGGCCGCGCAACCGGCTGTTGTCATACACCGTCGCGAGGTCGGACAAGGCGATGGCTTGGGCGACCGGCGCCCAGAGGCGGTTATGGCGCTGGCGGATTTTCGCTTCCGGAACGTCATGACCACCGGCCAGCACGCGGTGCCGGACACGTTCGACTGCAAGGTCTTCCGGGATGAGCAGCACGTGTAAGACCACGGTGAAGCCCGCGTGGCGGGCTGCCTGGATGAGGTCCAGCTTCGAGGGGTGGGAAAACACCGTCTCCGCGATGAAGGATCGGCCCAGGTCGATCAGCTTCGCGCGGGTATCGGCGGCGACCCGCGCGGCGTCGTAGGCGTGCGTTGCCGGATCCTCGGGCCAGCGCTGCCTTGCGATTTCGTCGGCGTTGACCACGAGGCTGCCCGGCAGCAGCGGTGCCAGGGTGAATGCGATGAATGTCGACTTTCCGGCACCGTTGGGTCCGACCACCAAGTCAAGTCGATCCATCGGACCGCCGATCCGGTGACGGACGCCGGGTCAGCGCCCGCCCGCGAGCACCACCGCGGCGCCGTCGGGGCGATGCTCGACGATTTCGCCGTCGTCGTTGAGGGCCACCGTGGTGACGCCTTGCCCTGCGAGCGTCGCCCCGTAGTTGGTGCGCGCAAGGCTTTCTTCGATGGCCGCGGAGATCTCGGCGTTGAACACCACACCCTCCTCGACGGTGAGTTCGCCGGTCGCCAGCTGGCCGGCGAGCGCGGCTTCCACCCTCCGACGCGAGGCGGTGTGCTGGCTGGATACGGCGCGCCCGACCCGCGCCCAATGGTCGAGTTGCTGCTTGGCCGAGCGGCTCTGCCGGGCACCCTCAGCCGCCGCGCTGTCCATCAGATCGGACGCGACCCGCGTGACACGATCGACCGCCTCGGCCATGACTTCCTCCACTGCAGCACTTCGTTACGGAATGTAGCACAATGCTACACGGCGCTGCCCGGTCGGGCTACCGACGGGCCGCCAACACGGTGTCCACGATTGCGTCGATGTCAGAGCCGACGTCGACGGTCATGCCGGCCTCGTCGGGGCCGAGCGGTTCCAGGGTGTTCAGTTGCGAGCGCAGCAGCGCGACCGGCATGAAGTGGTCGGTCCGGGCAGCCAGCCGGGACCCGATCAGTTCCGCCGGCCCCCATAGGTGCAGGAATTCGACACCCGGGCAGTGGGCGCGCAGCTGGTCACGGTATCTCCTCTTCAACGCCGAACAACTCACCACCGCGCCCTCGCGATGGGCGGCCAGCCATTCGCCGACCTTCTCCAACCACGGATAGCGGTCGTCGTCGTCGAGCGGCTCACCTGCGGCCATCTTGGCGATGTTGGCCGCCGGGTGCAGCGTGTCGGCGTCGACGAATGGGACCCGCAACCGCTGTGCGAGCGCCGCCCCCACCGTTGACTTGCCCGATCCGGAGACGCCCATCACCACGAGGGGGGCCGATTTGCTCACCCGGGTTCGTCGCCGAGGTTGCGGTTCCATTCCAGCCAACCGACACCGGTGCGCCCGTCGGCCGTGCTCATTGTGGCCCAGACGCGCGGGAACTCGCTGACCCGCCCGTCCGTCGCGACGAGCCGGACCGGCGCCTGGCCGCGCACATCCACGTTCGCCGTTATCTGGCCCGGCTCGAGCGTCAGTGCCGCGTTGCGCGGTAACCCGTTGTCGGCGAAGGACTCTCGCGAATCAACCGTCTGCAGCTCAGTGACCTTGCCGTCGGCGCCCTGTGCATAGCCGATGCTGAACGCCGGCGCCCCGGGGATCCGGATGTTCACGCCGTGCAGGTGGGTGCCGTCGTCCAGGTGCAGCGCGCTCCAGATCCAATCCATGCTCCACCAATCGCGCACTCCCCAGGAGTGATCACGTTGGCCGGGAACAGAATCCAGCCGGAAGCTGGTGTCGCCGATCGTGACACTGCCCGAGACGGTGCACGGGATTTCATAACGCGTCGTCACCCCGTACTTGTACGGTGTGCCGTCGGTGGCCCACACCAAGTTCAGCGTCATCTCGACCGGTGTTCCCGATTCCCCCCGCAGCAAGCCCGACGGGTCGGCGTAAGCCCCGGCCCGCGCCCGCACGTCGACGCGGTAGGTCTGTAGGGGCGCGTCGGCGGAATGCTTCAGCTCGAGGTCATCGGTCCGCAGAAACCACGGATCCGACGGCAACGGTACCTGCGCGTCGACGGCGACGGTCGGCATCTCGGGGCCGCACAACAACACGTGCACCCACGCGGTCTGCTCGTTGGCCACCCGGCCGAGGCGAAACCAGCCGCCCAATCCCTGTGCCGCGTCGGCGAAGTCGGCGTACCAACTCTCACTCCACAGCGGTTCGGCGGTGGGGTCGTGGGCGAGTTCGTCCTCGGGCGCCGGCCGTAACGGCTCGGGTGCCGCCGCTTCGGGCAGCGTCGACAGCGCGTCCGTGTCGAGGACGTGGTCGCAGTGCCTTCGCAGCATCGTCATGAACATCTGGTCGCCGCGGTCGGTGCGCTCGACCAGCATCGACGAGACGATCGCCATCATCACCCCGAAGAAACTCTGCCGGCGCACGCCGTCGGCGACGTCGGCCAGACTGAGCGGCGCCGCGGGCCCCAGAGCCTCGTGGTAGGCCCGCAGCAGCGCGTCGTAGTTCTGCCGTCGGCTGTCCGCGGGCAACGCGCATCCGAGGAAGTAAGCCAGGTCGGTCAGCGCGGGACCCCAGGACACGGTCTGCCAATCGACCACCGTCAGCGCGCGATCGGCGTCCTCGGTACCGAACAGCATGTTGTCCAGCCGGTAGTCGCCATGCACCAGACCCTGGACGCGGCCCCGCTGCGAGGCCTCCGCCTCCTGGGCGAGGTAGCCGTCGAACGCGGCCACCAAACGTTCGCACACCACGCGGTGCTCCGGTGCGATCTGGTCGCCGTAGCGGTCGACGAAGCCGGCGTACAGGGGGGTGATCATCGCCTGGTTCAGCGGCGCGTCGCGGTTGAGCCACGGTGCCTCGGCCAGCGAGGCATCGCCGAGCAGAGGCCCGTGCAGCCGTCCCAGCTCGACGGCGCCGAGGTGGGCTTGTTCGATTGTGGCGCCGGCGATTTCGTCGCCGACGGCGGCGGGCCCGGCATCGCCCAGCAACAGATCGAACACTCCCGTCGCGGTGTCGACCGCCGCGTGATAGCAGGGCGCGATGGGCCCGCCCAGACGCGGCGCGATGTCACCGTAGAATCGCACTTCCCGCTCGTAGAGCCCCAGCGCCAGGCCGGTCTGCCGGCTCACCGGATCGGTGGCCGCGACCTTCAGCACCACCGAGTCGGGCCCACCGTCGGCCTCGGCGTAGGTGAGCCGGACGCGGTAGCACTCGCTCATCTGGCCGGTACCGATGCGCTCCACCGAGAAGTCGGCGACGGGCCCGGTGCCGATCACCGCGGCCAGCCATTCGGCGGTCAGGTCGCTGGGTCGTTCGATGACTTGCTCGGTCTCGGCATGCATGAGGGTTAGCGTGCCAGGTCAACGTGCCAGAGAGAAGCCGTCCCAAGCCATTCGGCGGTGCGGGTGTGGGTCGAACTCGACGCGGGACTTGCGGTCGAAGACCATCACGGCACGATCGTCGGCGGTGTACTGGGGCCAGTCCTCCCCCGGTACGCCGGTTCGGCTGAAGGCGCGCCAGCGCCGTTGCACCTGGTTGCTCACCCGCAACGCGGCCCGCCTGTCGGCCGCCGCCGTCAACAACGCACCGAACCTGCTGCGGTAGACGTCGAAAACGGCGAGCAACTCGGTAGCGTGCGTCGCGCCGAAACCGGACCAGCGCAGCGTGCGCGGCGCGTAGTCGTACCGGTAGAGGTAGGTCGGCGCATGCGCACCGTGTGCCTCCGCGATCTGCCATGCCGCCGAGGCGAATGCGAAATCGCCGCCGAGCTGTACGCACGCCGACCGGTCGGGATAGTTCGGATATGCGGCGGTAATGCGTTCGCGGATAGCGGGTTCCGCTTCCGCCAGCAGCTCTTCAACCATCCTCTCGTTGGTCGGCAACATCGCCAGCACCCGGGTGAACAACCGTCCTTCTTCGGCATTCGTGCCGACGATCAGCGGCACCCGGTGGGCCTCACCGCGCCGCATCGCCTCGACCGGATCCAGCGGCAGGATGTCGTCACCGAAGACGGGGCCAATCGGAAAGGCGCCCAGCCTGTCCCGCATGCCCTCGTCGATCAACCGGTGCTGGGTTTCCACCAGGTGGGTCGCCGAAACCCGCATCAGCGCGTCGGCGGCATCCTGCCTGCGCACGCCCAGCAGGTTGGCGAACCGGTTCGCGAACTCTGCCGCAACCTCTTTGGAGCGCACCAGACCCGAGGCCGGGCTTTCCGAGATCGCCCTGGCAAACAGCCCTTTGGCGGCCGGCACCGCCAGCAGCGAGGCGGTGATGCACGCACCGGCGCTCTCACCGAAGATCGTGACGTTGTCCGGATCGCCGCCGAACCCGGCGATGTTGTCGCGAATCCACTGCAGCGCCAGCACCAGGTCGCGCAGGTACAGGTTGCTGTCGATGGTGATCTCGGGCGTCGACAACGAGGAGAAGTCCACGCATCCCAGCGCGCCCAGCCGGTAGTTCACCGACACGTAGACGCATCCGCGGCGCACCAGCGCCGCACCGTCGTACAGCGGTGTCGCAGAGCTGCCCAGGAAGTAACCGCCGCCGTGGATGAACACCATGACGGGCAGCGGCCCCTCGGCGGCGTCCTCGGGCGCCACAACGTTGAGGGTGAGGCAGTCCTCGCTCATCGGCTGGTAGCGGACACCCAAACCCGACATGCCGAGCAGGGTGTAACGACGCTGCTGGGGCGCGCAGTTGCCGAAGCCATGGCAGTGCCGGACACCCGACCACGGCTGGGCGGGCTGCGGCGCCCGGAAGCGCAGCTTTCCCACGGGCGGCCGGGCGTAAGGGATCGACCGCCACCGAGTGACCCCGTCGCGGGTGAAGCCTTCGACGGTGCCGGTGGCCGTGCGTGCGCGGACAGTGCGCTGATGCATAACCCGACGGTAACCGACTTGAGGGTCGTAACGCGCGCGCAGCGCCTTATTTATGCGGCGCGGCGGTTAGCCTGACTGGATGCGGATAGCTGCCGTGATCGCCGCGTCATTACTGGTCGCCGGGTGCTCACACACCACGGGCGGCCATTCGGAGCCCGCCGGAAACACCAGCCAGACATCGGCCGGTGCCGGGGCGCCGGGAGGCAAGCCGCCGGGACCAACCGCCGCGCCCGCCGCCGGAGCGGCCATCTCCGACGTCATCGCGTGGATCGAGGCCGGTCACCCGGCCGATCCGGGCCGCTTTCACACGGCTACGCGCAACGGGGCCGCCACGCCGCTGGGCGACGACATCGCGCTGACGGTGATGGCGGGCAAGGTGTCCTGCATGACCGACGCCAAGCACACCGGCGCAGCGTTGGCCTGCCTGGTGAGCCTGACCAACCCGCCGCCCGCGCCCGCGACGGCCTACGGCCAATGGCAGGGCGGCTGGATCAACTTCGACGGGATGAATCTGCAGGTGGGATCCGCCCGAGCCGACCCCGGTCCCTTCATCAACGGCAACGGACCGGAACTGGCGAACGGGGACTCACTCGCGTTCGGCGAGGACCGGTGCCGCGCCGACCAGTCCGGCCTGTATTGCGTGAACTACGCGCACCAGTCGGCGGCCAAATTCAGCCCCGCCGGCATCGAGGCGTTCGGCTGCCTCAAGTCGACGCCACCCCCGGATGGTGTCGGCACGGCGTTCAGCTGCTGAGGGCGGCCATGATGGTCGCAAAAAGCACGCTCATCTCGTCAGCGGTTCCGCCCGACACCGTGTAGCCGGCTTCGTCGCGGATTTCCGCAGGGTGATCGTCAAGCCTCAGCTCGCCGCTCACCAGCTCACCGGAAGTTCTTTCATGCCATAGATATTGGCGTCCTTGAAGCTCAGCTGCTCCGGTGGCACCGCCAGTTTGAGTCCGGGCAGGCGCCGCGCCAGCGTCGCGAATGCGACCTGCATTTCGACGCGGGCGAGGTTCGCCCCGATGCATTGATGCACGCCGTAGCCGAACCCCAAGTGCCCACGGGTGTTTCGCTCGGCATCGAAAATTTCGGGATTGTCGACGAATTCGGCGTCCCAATTTCCGGCGAGCAGGCTCATCATGACGTACTCCCCCGCGCGAATCAGCTGACCGCCAATCATCAGATCTTCGGTCGCGATGCGGTCGACCTGGCTGTGCACGATGCTGAGGTAGCGCATGAGTTCTTCGACGATGTTGGCGATGACCGCGGGATCTTCAGTTTGTCCGAGTCGCTCGAACGCGTCGGGATGTTCCAGTAGCACAACCGTTCCCAGCGAGATCATGTTGGCGGTCGTCTCGTGGCCCGCCTGCATCATGATCACACTGTTCATCGCCGTGGTCGCATGGTCGAGCTGGCCCGTCGCCACGTACTCGGTGACCAACCGGCTGATCAAGTCGTCACCGGGCTCGCGCGATTTGCGCTCGACCAGTTCCTGGATGTAGGCGTACATGGCTCCGAACGCCTGTCCCTTTTCCGCGTCGGTGGATCTCTGATCGAGGCCCTTCGTGGTGTTGAACTGGAAAAGTTCAAGGTCTTCGGGAGGTACGCCCAGCAACAGCGCGATCACCATTGATGGGACCGGCAAAGCGAATTCGCGTACCAGATCGGCCGGCGCACCCTTATGGACCATCTGGCCGAGGTAATGGTCGACCATGCCCTGAATGTGCGGTCGCATCGATTCGCAACGCCGGAAGGTGAAGTTGCTCGTCATCATGCGGCGCAACCGATGATGCTCGGGATCGTCGGTCCGCGCGAACATCACCGGGACCTTGTTGTCGGCGTCGGTCGGCATGATCGAGTCCGGAATTGTCTTCGCGGACAAGCGCGGATCGACCAGGGCCGCTCTGATGTCCTGGTAACGGCTGACCACCCAGACCGGGTTGCCCTGGAACATCGCCTTTCGGAGCCCGGGTTGCTCCCGCCAGTCCCCGAACTCGTGCGGGGGCGCGAGTGGGCAGCGTGCGGGCCGCGGTAGGGGCAGCACCGGCAAACTGGCGTCGGAGCAGGAATCGGAAGTGTCGAATGATATTGACATAAACCGCGTTTCCCATTAAATGTCAGATGTCTGCCAGTTCTAGAGCGTAAAGCCAGCCTAGTTGGCAGTCAACCGTCAGATACGCTGTCACCATGACCGCGGTGCAAGACCGGCCGTTGCGCGCTGACGCGGCGCGCAACGTCGAGCGCATCCTGCGTGCGGCCCGCGAGGTGTATAGCGAATTAGGGCCCGACGCCCCGGCGGAAGCGGTCGCGCGCCGCGCCGGTGTCGGTGAGCGAACGCTCTACCGCAGGTTTCCAGCGAAGGCCGACCTGGTCCGCGCCGCCCTGGATCAAAGCATTGCCGAGGACCTCACGCCGGTGATCGAGAAGGCGCGCCGCGCCGAGGATCCGCTGCGCGGCCTGACCCAGCTGATCGAAGCGGCGATCTCGCTAGGGGCGCGGGAACACAGCTTGCTGACCGCCGCCCGCCGGGCCGGCTCGCTCACGTCCGACATGTCGGTGTCGCTCAACGACGCGCTCGGCGAGCTTGCCCGCGCGGGCCAGCGAGCCGGCAGTATCCGCGCCGACCTGGTCACCGACGACCTGCCTCGCTTGATCGCGATGCTCTTCAGCGTGCTGTCGACCATGGATGCGCACAGCGACGGCTGGCGACGCTACGTCGCCCTCGTCGTCGACGCGATATCGGTCAACGACCGGCGGCCGCTTCCTCCGGCCGCCGCATTGCGTTACGAGGTGCGGCCGGACAGTTGGCCCCTGTGACGACCGGCGGCTCAGCCGGCCGGTAAGCCGGCTTTGACCGCGGCGTCTTGCTTACCGGCGAGATCGAGCATGACGTCGGCCGGCGTGGGATTGCCGATGACACAGTCGGACTCGAGGTCGACCATGGCCCTGCCCTCGACGAACACCGCCTCGGTGATCTCCATCGGATTCGCCGGGTCGGTTCCCTGCCCGATCACCATGAACCCGTTGGTGCCGACGTCGATGGGTTGCTGTTGCCCGTTGACCTTCTTGCCGACCACATCGTGCATGTTCGCCGCGGTCTGGGTGGCGGTGGCCGTGTCAGGAAAGACCGCGATCGTGTCGATGATGGTGCGCTTGCCGTCGGGGTTCTTGAAGACCTGCCCCACGCCGGTGATGCCGCTGGGATTCTGGCTCGGCGGCCCGTCGGCGGTGGCGTTGGGGCCGACGTCGCCGGGCTTGATCAGCAGGTTGCTGTAGTCCGCCGGCGCTCCCGGTGACGCTGGGCCCGCACTGGTCGAGGAGGTCGACGAGGCGGCTGACGACGAAGCCGAACCCGATGATGACGTGGTGCTCTTGTCTTGACCGCAGCCCGCCACCGTCGCGCCGATGAACACCGCGGTGGCCGTCAAGCCGAGCGCGGACGTCCGCACCGTATTCATAAGGTTCTCCTTGAAGAAGTCAGCTGTTCTGTACGGTTACCGCGCCCAGGCAGCGCGAAGACGCAGAATCCCGCCACCCAAACGAATCTTCATATGACAGCCCAGCCTATGGGCTGGACGCGGTCTCGGTAAGGCACTCGCTTACCCGCGGCGTGGCGCTGTCCTTTGACGTCAGTTGATGGTCACTCCGGCGTCGACCTTGAACTCCAGCCCCGTTACATACCTGGACTCGTCTGATAGCAGGAAGAGCACTGCGTTACTGACGTCGACGTCCTCGACGGCCGGAGTGGGCATCGCATTGACGAAGATGGGAATCAGGTCCGACCGCTTCTCGCCCAAGAGGGGTCCGAACGACGGTGGAATCATCCCGGTGGGGACTCCAGTGGGAAGCACGGTGTTGACGCGCACATTCTGCGCGGCCAGTTCATTGGCTAAGGCCAGCGTCAAGCCGACGACGCCATGTTTGGCCGCCGTGTAGGGCGTCTGCAATGGAAATCCCTTGACCGCGCCCGCCGAGCTGACGTTGACCAAGCTGCCTCCACCCTCGTTGAGCAAGTGGGGTATCGCGGCCGCGCAGGTGTTCCACACGCCAATGAGATTGACGTCGACCACTGTGCGCCACTGCTCGGCAGTTGTCTGGTCCCAGGGCGCCACCGTGAACACACCGGCATTGGCCACCGCACCGTCGAGGCCTCCAAGCTCAGCGACGCCATCGTCGACCGCGGCGCGCAGCTGCGCCTCATCGCGAACGTCAACGATGCCACTCACGCAGCGATGGCCGAAATGCTCTACCAGTCTGACCGTTTCGTCCAAGTCATCTTTTGTGGCCAAGGGGTATTCGATCTGCGGCAAGGATTCGCAGATGTCCACCAGGATCACATCGGCGCCCTCCTGCGCCAGCCGTAGCGCGTGGCTGCGTCCCATGCCGCGGGCGGCCCCAGTGATCAGAATGCGTTTACCGGCAACGCGTCCCGCGGGTGATGTCGTCATGCCATGCATCCCTTTACTGGTCGTTCCACATCAGACCACGCATCGCCGCGGAGAGCGGGATGTCCTCCACACCGATCAGCCCCCGGGGCGCGCGGCACACCCAGTCGATCGCGTTGACGACCCGCCCGGCCGTCGAAATACAGCCGGCATCAGTGGAATCAAACAGCGGGTGGGAGACGTGGGTGTTGATCTCGACCCGCGGCTCGCCCTCCACGACCACGCGATGCACCCCGGTATGACCCTCGGGCGGAAATTCCCAGTCTGGTGCCGCGGCCTGAGTGAGCCTGGTGACGTGTTCCAGCGTGATCACCGGCTTGCCGTCGCACACCCCCTCGGTGGCGAAGCGCACCGCGGCCATCTGGCCCGGCTCCACCGTCATCATCGTGCAGTCGATTCGCTCTGGCGTGTACCAAGGTTCGACACGTTGGCGCACGTCCTCGAGCTTGACGTCCAGATTGTCGGCCAGGCTGCGGACCTGACCTCCCCACATCGACACGATCACGCCGGGCAGGAACATCATGGGTGAATCGTCGTCCGGTGAGGTTCCGAAACCCATTGCGGCACCGGTGAACTCGGCGTCATCGTAGTTTCCGTAATCGAAGATCTCCTGCACGGTGATCGAGTCGATCCGGGTGGTCAGGCTGGCCGCCGAGTGAACCAGCGTATCGGCCGAAAAACCGGGGTCGATCCCGTTGACGTAGAGCGAGGCGTTGCCGGCCGCACAGGCGCGCTCGAGCGGCTCTCGCAACCAATCGTCGGCGTGGCGAGGCGTCACCAGCCAGACCATCGACGTACCGACGACGTTGATGCCCGCGGTGAGAAATTTGGCCATCTGGTCGATGGCTTCCATCGGCCGAGTCTCGCCCTGCGAGGTGTAGACCACGCAGTCGGCGCCGAGGGCTACCAGCGCGTCGATGTCATCGGTGGCAACGATGCCGGTCGGTTCGTCCAGCCCGCATAGTTGCGCCGCATCCCGGCCAATCTTCTCTGAAGTGGCGGCGTGCACGCCGACCAACTCGAGATCCGGTCTGCCGATGATGGCCCGCAACGAATGCCGGCCCACGTTGCCGGTCGAGAATTGAATGACTCTGCGCATTACCCTCGTCCTTCCGGCGGTGGGTGATCACCCATCATGACGCGTTCAATCACAGCGCAACTCAGTAATCGGGTATCGGCAGCGGCGAATTGTTCGAGTCGATGCCGCCGTCGACGTGGAAGGTCGCGTTGGTCGCATAGCAATCGCGGGTGGACAGGTACACCGCGAGCCGTCCGAGATCCTCGACGTCGCCCAGCCGATGCAGTGGTGTGGCCTCTTGCATCTTCTCCAGCGAACCGGGCATCAAGTCCAGGCTGCCCTTCAGGCCGTCGGTGGCGAATGACCCCAGGGCGATCGCGTTGACGCGGATCTTCGGGGCGAGTTCCTGGGCCATGGCGCGAGTCAGCGCTTCCAGGCCGCCCTTCGCGACGCAATAGGAGGTCAACGCCCGGATGCCGAACCGCGCCGAACCCGACGAGATGTTGATGATGGAACCGTGCCCGGCGTCGAGCATGTGGGGCGCGACGAGCTGGCTCATGATGAAGGCCGATGTCACACACCAGTCGAACGTGTGCCGGAAATCCTCGTCGGTGATGTCCAGAAACCGCGCATAGGTCGACCCACCGACGTTGTTGACCAGAATGTCGATGCGGCCGAGGCGCTCGATGGCGGTGTTCACCACGCGCTCTGAATCCGTACGGCGCATCGCGTCCGCGACGAGTGCCAGCCCCTTGCCGCCCGCGGCCTCGATACCCTCAATCGTG
This sequence comes from uncultured Actinomycetota bacterium, assembly GCA_963849935.1. Lineage (GTDB taxonomy): Bacteria > Actinomycetota > Actinomycetes > Mycobacteriales > Mycobacteriaceae > Mycobacterium. The sequence continues at coordinate 358,685 of CAWKJQ010000008.1, read as the reverse complement.
GCAACGATATCCGCCTCGGTGCGTGCGGTCCCGACCACCGTGGCGCCCGCCTCGGCCAAGACCCGGGCAATCCCGGCCCCGACACCCTTGCCGGCTCCCGTGACGATTGCGACCTGTCCGTCCAGCCTGAACTGCTCCAATGCCATGCCGGGCCCCTTCGATGTGTGGTGTGGTGCGCCGTTCAATCTAGGAATGCTGCTGACTAAAGTCAATGAATGTCGGGGGTTCGATACGCGCCACTCTGCGAATGACCCTGCGATGATCAACTCATGCAAGCCTTTTTGACCACGACACGGCATAATGGTCGCGTTAGCCCCGAAACTCTGACATGAGTCCGGTCAACTGTAAGGAAAACAATGGCTGTGACGGACCGGCTGTCGGCACGAGAAGCGAAGCGCCTGCAGACGAGAGAGCGATTGATGGGCGCGGCGATCGCGGAGTTCGCCCGAGCCGGGATGGCCGAGGCCGACGTCGGTGCCATTGTGGCCGCGGCGGGCGTCGCTCATGGAACCTTCTTCTTCCACTTCCCCACCAAGGAACACGTGCTGCTGGAGCTGGAGCGCCGCGAAGAGGACCGCATCGCCAAGCAGTTCGCGCAATTCCTGAAGTCGAAGCACGATCTCGCTTCGGCATTGAGCGAGGCGGTCCGCCTGGTGGTCGGATTGGAACGCCGACTGGGCGACCGGCTGTTCAATGACTTTCTCGCGCTGCACTTCTCGCAGACCCGCCCGCAGACCGAGGACGGCAGGGATCATCCCCTGATCGTGTTGGTCGCGCAGGAGATCGAGCGGGCCCAGGAGCGTGGCGAGACGGATTCGCACGTGAACCCCATGAACAGTGCGGTGTTTTTCCTGCTGGGCCTCTACGCCCTCTTGATCACCACCAACCATTGGCCGACCGGCCACACCCTGCTGGAAGACTTTGTGGCGAGGACGTTGCGAAGTCTCAAGCCCTGACGCGCCGCGGCGCTAGGGCCGGATGACGCCACGGAGCGGCATGAGCCCGAGTTCGTTGTGGGACATGAACCCCGGCGGAGCGTCGCAGACCGCGGGAATAGCATTGGCCGGGCCCATCGCGGTCCACGTGTAGCCGGGCAACGCGTAGCCGCCATTCGGGTCTTGCGCCCCCTGCAGGATCAACTCGGTGGATGCATCGCCCTCAATCACTATGCGGTAATGGTAATGCTGAGGCCAATCCTCCTGCGGTTCAATGGCATCGTAGGCGTCCATCGTGTAAATCTCGTGAAAAACGATGAGAGGCTTTCCCTCTACCCACGCGGTCCACTTGTGATGCTGGCGAGCGACCGTACCCTGCTTGATCACGCCCTTGAAGCCCGGCATGTCGCTGCTCTCCCCGCCTTCGAACGGGATGTCGCGGGTGGCGGACCCGAGCTCGACCTCGGTCGTATATCTCTCGACCGTCTTACCCATTCCCTCGGCAACCATGGCCATGGACTGCGCGAACAATGGCCAGGCTTGCCCCAACAGGTTCGGGCCATCCTCGAACCCGGCCGGATCGCTTCCCATTCCCATCTCATACAGGTACTTCAGGGTGTCCCGACCGAAGTTCACCACCTCATAGATGTGAATGGTGTCGATCTGACTGACGATGCGGGCGAGCGTCAGGACGAGCAGGTCCCCGGCAAAGCCGGGGTTGACGCCACCGGCGTGAAACGACGTCCCACCCTCGTGGCACGCTGCGTCGATCTTGTCGATGTCCGCCTTGCTGTGTTCGGTCCGATACCACCAGGCGCCGCCTGAGGCGACGACATTCTTGCCGCCACGCAGCAGGCGGCACACCTCATCAGGGTCAGACCATAGCGGCGCATAGAACACGCAATCGGCATCGAGTGCTTCGATGGCAGCCTTGTCGGTGGTCGCCCGCACCCCGGTCGGCGCCTTGCCACAGAGTTCGCCGGCGTCCTTGCCCACCTTCTCCGGACGATTGCACAGCACTCCGACCAGTTCGTAGGCGGGGTTGTGCACGAAGTGGCGGAGCGCCACCGTGCCGACATTGCCTACGCCCCACTGGATTACGCGATACTTCTTCTCGGCCGGTGTTTTGAGCGTCATGGCTACTCCTTTGCATGGCCGCAACGGCTGAGCGCTCGCTGAGCGTAGGCACCCCCTGAACAATGTGTCAATGTTCCAGGGCTGACTTTTGTCAGTAGAGGTGGATCAAAATCGCGGCTTGACCACGGCGATCGAAGCCGTTGTAGCGGCTATTTACAATGTGTCCCTGTCGCCCTCGGCCTGAGGCGTCGCGAGTCGTCCGACGTCTTATGCTGACTACAGTCAGCCTGTTATAGTGCAGACGCCGATCCAATCACTGGAGGGTTCGTGAATCTGCCGAAGCTCGAGTCAACCGACGCCGCGCAGGCGAGCTTGACCATCGACGAACACATGGAGCGCTCGCAACTCGCGCAGCGCGGGGCAGACAAGTGGCTCATCTCCGGCAGTCTCCTCATCGGCACCGCCGCCCTGGGCGTCTTCGGGTTGCCACTGTTCCTTTGGGGGGTGCGGTTGCTGCGCCGGGCGCAACGAGATGGCCTCTCCGTTCGGCCGATGCTGGTCACGTTGCTCGGCTATCTCGTCATCATCGACGCCGCGATCAACACCGTCGGATGGGCCCTGGACCTGGTGGCGAACCACACCATCCTGGCCCGCGTGCTGCTCAACGGGTGGGGCAACATGTTCGACGCCGGCTACTTCTGGCACTACAACGAACTTTGGGTCGGCGGCGCGGCGGCTCCGGGTGAAAAGGCGCTGGAAGTCGGCCTCATCCTGACCGTCTTCACGATGCGCATCGCCGCGGCCATCGGTTTCCTGCAGATGAAGCGCTGGGGCCATCAGTGGATGGTCATCACCTGCTGGATGGGTGTGGTCATCTGGATCACGTACGTCTTCAACATGACCATGTTCGCCGACGTGCGCTTCGCCGGCGTCGTGCTGCCGGTCGTGGGCTGGTGGCTCTACGACATCTTCTACATCACCCCATTTCTCGCAATCCCCTATCTGCACACCGTCAACCGCGAACTCTTCTCCGACTGAAATGCGCGCACCGAAATCCACTACGCCACCGAGGAAGTCACATCATGGGTTATCTATGGGAGATCCTTCGCTACGTCGCGGCGTGGGGCGGCACCGGACTGATCATCTGGTTCTGGTACTGGCTGTTCTCCAACATCGGCACGTTCTGAACCGGTGCCTGGGCAGCCGTAAAGCGGGGGGCTGGGCCGATGGTTGAGCAGTCCGATGGTCACGCGATGGCGCTGGAGCGGGGTTGCTCCGTGACGGCGGTCGCGCTCAGCGACCAACGTCGCGAAGGCGTCGCGGCTGGTCACGGGCGAACGGCGTGGCTTCGGTCTGAATGCGGCGCTCACCTTCGTTCACGTCCCCTACCCCGCGCCAGCCGGTTGGACACGCAGGACTCTGACATGCGGCGTGGCCCTGCAGTGTTCGCCCTCGAAAGAACGTGCCACCGAATATCGGCTTAACGAGCTCTCGGCGCGCGAACTGCGTGCGCTCACGCTCGTCGAGGCCGGCGTCGCCCTCGGCTGGATCGCGGCGCGGTGGCCAGGCCTGCTCCCCGAGGTTCGTCGACTGCTGCCCGAAATCCACATCGAAGACGGCGACATGCCCGCCGTTCAGATGCTTGACCGGGCAATCGCACTGGCGGGCACGCGCGACGAATTGACCGTTCACCCGCTGCTGGGCTCGTTGCCGCTGGCGTACACGACGCCGCGTGGTCTGACCGACAAGTTGCGACGCAGCTTTGGCAGGATGCCTTGGACCACAACACAGAAGCGGGTGCCGCGGCCGTATTCGGTTCCGGTCGGCGGCGACGGGGGTGTCCGCAACCCCAACCTGCCGCCGCCGAGCCGGCCGCAGGACAACGATCTCGACGTCACACCGCAACATCGGCCGGGTATCCCTTATCCCGAATGGAACATGTGGACACAGCGATTCATGCGCGACCACGTCGCCCTGATAGAGCGGGTCGAGCACGCTGACGGCCGGCGCGCCCGCCGACCGGTGCCGGTGGCCGTCGACGTGCGCAAGTGGTTCGAAGAACACACCCACCGCGCGATGACGAACCGCCTCGAAGACGGCTCCGACCTCGATGTCGACCAATACGTCAACCACTACATCGACCTGGCGACCGGCGAGGCCAAGGAGCCGAAGGTCTTCCGCGACCTGCTGCCCAGCAGCCGCGACGTCACCACGGCGCTGCTGCTCGACGGCAGTTCGTCGCTGGGGGTGCACGGCGGTCGCGTATTCCAGCTGGAATTGGCCTGTGCCGATGCACTTTCGCGGGCCATGACGCTGGCGCGCGAACGGCACGGTGTTTTCGTGTTCACCGGCAACACCCGCCACCGCGTCGAGGTCCGCTGCCTGAAGGACTTCGACGAACGTCGATTCGTGCCGCCGAGCGGGCTGGGCCTGGCCACCCGCGGATACACCAGACTCGGTGCGCCACTTCGCCACTTGACGAGCCGGCTGCTGGCGCAGCCCTCCGAGCGGCGCCTGCTGATCGTCATCGGTGACGGACTGATCTCCGACGAAGGCTACGAGGGCCGGTATGCCTGGGCTGACGCGGCGCACGCGGTCGAGGAGGCCAACGAGGCCGGGGTGTCGATCTACTACGTGGGGGTGGGACCGACCCGCGTCGATCCCCTCCCCGAGGTGTTCGGGCCTCGCCGGTCGCAGCGGATCCGCCGCATCGAAGAGCTGCCCCGAGTACTGGCCCACGTCCATCGCGAACTGGTCGCCGCCTGAACACCACCGCTGAGGAAGAGATGACCACCGACACATATTTGGCCAACGGCAACGAAGTTCAGCTGTTCGAGCAGGCCTTCCACCGGCACATCCCGGTCATGCTCACCGGGCCCACCGGATGCGGCAAGACCCGGTTCGTCGAGCACATGGGCTCATTGCTACAACGGCCCGTGGTCACCATCAGTTGCCACGACGACCTCACCAGTTCCGATCTCGTCGGCCGCTTCATGGTGACCGGCGGCGACGTCGTCTGGACCGACGGCCCGCTGACCCGCGCCGTCAAAGCCGGCGCGATCTGCTATCTCGACGAAGTCGTCGAGGCCCGCCATGACTCCCTGGCGATCCTGCATTCGCTCACCGATCACCGGCGCTCGCTGTACCTCGACCGGGCCGGCGAGGTGGTGAAAGCGCCCGAGGAGTTCATGCTGGTGTGTTCGTACAACCCGGCCTATCGCAGCTCGCTCAAGGAGCTCAAACCATCGTTCCGCCAACGGTTCGCCACGCTGGCTATGCAGTATCTGCCGCCGGACCGCGAAGCCGAGGTGATCGTCGCCGAATCCGGAATCCCGTTGACCACGGCGAGGCGGCTGGTGGGATGCGCGGTCGCGATCCGCACCGCAGACCAAGCCTTCCACTTCGAGCCGCCGTCGACCAGGGTGCTGGTCACGGCGGCCCACTTGATCGCCGCGGGCGCAACAGAATTGGATGCCGCCGACGCGTGCATCCTCGCGCCACTGAGCACCGACGGGGCCGTCACCGACGGCCTACGCGAAGTCGCGGCTGCCAGCTTGGGAACCGCCGACGCATCGAGCAGTTCCTAGAAAGGAGCAACCGGCATGGACCGACAAGAGGAAAAGCGCAAGAGGGCGCTCATCGTCTTTCAGATCTTCATCTACGGCTACCTGCTGGCGATGTTCGGGATACAGCTCTACATGTCGTTCGCGCGGGGGTGGTGGGACCTGTGAATCTGCCCTCGCTGAAACGACATTCGGACGGCACACCGGCCGGCGCCGACGGTCGGTCAGCCTCGAGGACCACCACGACGAGTCCCGCCAGGCCCAGCGCCGCGCCGACAAGTGGATGATCATCGGCGCCGCGCTGATGGGCATGTGGGCACCGGGCCTGATCGGATTTCCCATCTTCATGCGTGGGGTATGGCTGCAGCGCCAGGCCCTGCGCGCCGGCCTGTCGGTTCGGCCCATGATCGTCACGCTGATCGGCTACCTGACCCTGATCGACGGAATGCTCAACAGCCTGGGCTGGGCCCTGGACCTGGTCGCCAACCACACCTTGATCAACCGCGTGCTGATGGTCGGCTGGGGCAACATGTTCGACGCCGGTTATTTCTGGCATTACAACGAGCTTTGGGTCGGCGGCGCGGCGGGCCCGGGCGAGAAGGCCTATGTGGCCGGCCTGATCCTCACCGTGTTCTCGATGCGGGTGGCCGCGGCGATCGGCTTCCTGCAGATGAAGCGGTGGGGTCATCAGTGGATGGTCGTCACCTGCTGGATGGGCGTGGTGATCTGGTCGGCCTACGTGTTCAACATGACCATGTTCGCCGACGTGCGCTACGCCGGTGTCGTCTTCCCGGTCGTCGGCTGGTGGCTCTACGACATCTTCTACATCACCCCCTTCCTCGCAATCCCCTATCTGCACACCGTCAATCGCGAAATCTTCTCCGACTAGCAAGGAGTAGTGCCATGACAAGCCCTTCCGCACCGGCATCCACCGACGACAAAGACCCGAGCGCCGATCTCGAGCCGGGGACCACGCCGTACTACGCGCGGATGCACAAATGGATCAAGCGCGCCGTGTTGGTGTGCCTGGTGGCCCTGGTGATCGAGGGCGCCTTCACGTTGCCGTTCATGGCCGTCTACTACGGCTACCCGACGCTGAGCCTCACCCAGATCTGCAGTGAGCTGCTCAAGATCCGGTACTCCAACGACACTTTGGAGTGCAAGTACCCCTACCCGCCGTTCGGGCCGCCCGAGGGCGCCGAGGGCAAGGCCACCGCGCAGGACGTGTGGGGCATCCAGCCGATACCGAAGTATCACCGGCTGGGATTCCGCGAACTCGTCAAGATCCACAACGACAGGCTGGCCCGCCAGGCTGCCCAACAACAGGCGGCGTCGCACCCATGACGGGGCCGGACCGTTGACCTACCGGGTCGTCCAGTGGACGACGGGCAACGTCGGCAAGAGCTCGGTCAAAGCGATCGCCGCCAACCCGACGCTGGAGCTGGTCGGGTGCTACGCCTGGTCGCCGGAGAAGGCCGGGCGGGACGTCGGCGAGCTGTGCGGCATCGAACCGCTGAATGTCAAGGCCACCAACGATATTGACGCGCTGCTCGCGCTCAAGCCGGACTGTGTGGTCTACAACCCGATGTTCGCCGACGTCGACGAGTTGGTCCGCATCCTCGGCGCGGGCATCAACGTGGTGGGCACCGCCGGCTTCATCACCGGCCACTTCCTCGGCGCCGGACGGGAACGCATCGCGCAGGCCTGCCTAGACGGCGGATCGACCATCTTCGGCAGCGGCATCAACCCCGGTTTCATCCAGCTTTTCGCCATCGTGTCGGCGGGGCTTTCCGACCGGGTGGACAAGGTCTCGATGCTGGAATCCGTTGACACCACGATCTACAACTCGCCCGCCACCGAAATACCCATGGGCTTCGGCTATCCCATCGATCAACCGGATCTTCCGGCCATCACCGAGAAGGGCTCCGGCATCTTCGGCGACGGCGTATTGCTGATCGCCGATGCGCTGGGCGCCGAGCTCGACGACGTCCGCTGCGAAGTCGACTACGCGCAAACCACCGAGGATCTGCACCTTCCCGGCGACTGGACGATCGGAAAGGGCTGCGTCGCCGGCGTGGACGTCCGCTGGAAGGGGATCATCGGCGATCGCGAGATCATCGAAATCCGCGGGCGATGGCGCAAGGGTCAATCACTGGATCCGGATTGGCCGCTGGACATGGGCTACACGATCGAGGTGCAGGGCCAGCCGACGATCAAGACCACGCTGAGTTTCCTTCCGCCGCCGGACTTCGCGGGCCAGACGCTGGACGACTACATCATGCTGGGTCTCACCATCACCGCCATGCCGGCGATCACCGCGATACCCGCCGTCGTCGCCGCGCCTCCGGGCATCGTCACCTATAACGACCTGCCGCTGCTACTTCCGCGCGGCGTGCTGCGCGCCGATTGACGATAGGAAACCCGATGCCCGAAGAACCCTCGCTCCACCACGTCGTGTTCGCCGTCGCACCGGAACGACATGCCGGCCGCGGCGCAGATGTTCAGCGATCTCGGATTCGTCTTCGAGCCCCTGCAGCTGACCGAGCTCGGCCTCGACATCCACCTCGACTGGAATCGAGGTATCGAGCTGATCAGCCCGATCCCGGGATCCACCGGCGAGGTCGCCGTTTCGGTGACCGAGTTCCTGGCGCGCCACGGCGATGGCGTGTTCACCGTGGTCATCGGAGTCCCGGAAGCCGCATCCGGCGACGCCGTCTGCGAACGCTACGGCGCGACAACACGATTCCGGCAGCACATGGAGGGTGAGGGCACCTACCTCGACGAAAACGACGTGTCGATCCTGGGCCTGCCACTGACGTTCCTGGCGACCAACATCCCATGATTGGAGACGGCATGGCTGGTGACGCGCGCGGAATTCCGAAGGATCCCTCATGAGCGAGCTTCGCTTTGACGGAAGGGTCGCGATCGTCACTGGCGCCGGGGGTCAGGAGCCGAGCCTGGGGCGATCGCACGCCAAGCTGCTCGCCGAGCGGGGAGCCAAGGTCGTCGTCAACGACCTCGGCGTGGGGCCCGACGGTCGAAACCTCCTGCGGGCCAACGCCGAGCAGTGGCCGACGAAATTTGCGCGGCGGGCGGCGAGGCGGTGCCGGACCTGCACACCGTCGCTGACCAGGACGGTGCGCGCCGGGTCGTCCAGACCGCGCTGGACGTGTGGGGTCGCCTCGACATCCTGGTGAACAATGCCGGAATCTGCTTCATGGCGCACTTCGACGAGATCTCCGACGCCGATATTCGCAACGTCATCGACGTGCACCTGATGGGAACCGTGTGGATGTGCCGGGCGGCGTGGCCGCACATGCGGGACGCCGGTTACGGCCGCATCGTGAACACCACGTCCGGCGCGATGTTCGGGCTGGAATACCTGTCCATCTACGGCGCCGCCAAGGGCGGCATCTTCGGGCTGACGCGCGGCCTCGCCGTCGAAGGCGCGCCGCTGGGCATCAAGGTCAACGCGTTCGGCCCGGCGGCGAACACCAGCGCCGTAAGGCATTTCAACGACCCGTCCGCGTTCACGAAGCTGATGGAGGAACACTTTCCGACCAGCCTGGTGTCACCGGCCGTCGGCTTCCTCGCTCACGAGAGCTGTCCGTATCCGGCGCCAACCTCGAGGCCGGTGGCGGGAACGTCGGCATCCGGGTCTTCGGCCAGACCACCGGCCACTACGACTCCGGTCTCACCCTCGAAAAGGTGCGGGACAACTTCGCCGCGATCGTCGACACCTCCACGGCCAGGTTGATGCCGGATTTGGCGGATTCGGGGGAGCTGGCCCCCGGTGAGGCCATTCCGGCGCCCATCGAGGTACTGCCAAAGCGCTACCAGCCGAGCTGATTCCGGCCTAAGGAGACACGATGACCGTCGACACCGCAGCACCCGGCGTCTTCGACGCGGGCCTGCCGACGCTGCACTACGACATCACCGACACCGTGCACGAGGTCGCCCCGCGGATCCACGAGGTGCGCAGGCGGTCGCCGATCGCCATCGGGCCGCTGGGACCCGAGGTGCTCGGCTACGGACTCGCCCGCGGGATACTTCGCGACCCCCGGTTCGTTTTCCCGCCCGGCATGCACATGACGGCCCGGGGATAACGTCCGGCCCGCTGTATGACCGGGTGCTCGGCACCATCCTGGGCATGGAAGGCGAGGAACATCGGCGGCTGCGCGGTCTGGTGTCCAAGGCATTCACGCCGCGGGCGTCCGCGCGCATGGAGGACACCATCGACACGGTGATCAACGAGTTGATCGACCAGGTCGCCGACGGCCGGCCGATGCGATTTCGTCGCCGACATCGCCCGGCCGTACCCGATCCCGATCATTTGCGCGCTGTTGGGCGCGCCTCCCGAGGACTGGGAGCAGTTTTCCCTTTGGGCGGAGGACATTTTCAAGATCGTCAGGTTCGACTCCGACCTGGCGAACGAGCAGCACATCGTGATGCGGGCGTGGGACGAGTTCGACGCCTACATCGACGACATGATCGCCGAACGGCGCAGCCGGTCTGACCGACGACCTGATCTCCGAACTGATCCGCGCCCAGGACGACGGCGACCGGCTGAGCAACGCGGAGATGCGCATGCTGGCGTTCAGCATCCTCAGCGCCGGCACCGACACCACCCGCAATCAGCTGGCCGCGTGCATGCACGCACTGTGTGATCACCCCGATCAGCTGAGCGATGCTCCGCGACTATCCCGACCTCGCGATGCCGGCCGTCGAGGAATGCATGCGCCATTCGCCTGCGGTCTGCACCACCCTGCGCACCGTCCACGAGGACGTCGACCTTCGCCGATTACACCTTTCCGGCCGGCACCTTCATTTCGGTGAATACCTTTGCCGCCAACTGTGATCCAGAGGTCTATCCGCGACCCGGACCGGTTCGACATCACCCGCGACGACCCGCCGCCCATTTTGACGTTCGGCGGCGGCGCGCACTATTGCCTTGGCGCGAACCTCGCCCGAACGGAGCTCGCCGGAGCCCTCAAAGTCCTCGCCCGGCGCATGACCAACCCGCGCCGCATGGCGGCGGCACGCTGGAAGCCGATGCTGGGCCTGAGCGGGCCGGTCGAGCTGGAGATGGAGTTCGACTAGCTCAGCGCTGTCGTCGGCGGCAAGCTCGAGCACGTGATCTCGCCCGTGCTGCCGTCGACCTCGACGAGCGCGCCCGGCGGCAACGCCCGAGTGGCGCCTTGGACGTCCACCACACAGGGAAAGCCGAACTCACGGGCCACCACCGCGGCGTGTGACATCGGGCCACCCAGCTCCGTCACCACGGCCGCGGCGTAGCAGAAAGCGGCGGTGTAACCGACGTCGGTGACCTCCGCGACGAGGATCTCGCCGGGTTGCAGGTCGTCGATGGTATCGGGCCGCACGATGCGCACCCGGCCGCGCACCCGTCCCCCGCACACGCCGACACCGCGCAGGGTGCCCCCGCTGGCCAGCGCGGCCGACGAGGTCGCCGTCGGCTGCCAGCTGCCGCTGAACACCGTCGGCGGAGCGACTCCGACCAGCCTGCGCTGCTCGGCCCGGCGCCGCGCCACCAGCGCGCGCCACATCCGCCGGAAGGGCATCGAGTTCGTCGACGAGTAGGTAGAAGACGTCATCGGCGGCGTCGAAGATCCCGGCCTCGACCGACCGGCGCCCGTACTCGCGCAGCAGCGTGCGCAGCACCCAGTTCGCCCGCACCACCTTGTCGCGGCGGACTTCGCGGTCGCGCAGTTGCTGGGTGGCCAGCAGCCGCAATAGGCCTGGCGCGCAACGGAATCCGGGGCCGCTGCGGCTGCGGCGCGGACGGCGCGCTCATCGCTCGGGTCACCATCCGGACCAGCAGCTCGGGATCGTCGGCGTAGCTGGTTGACCGCATCTCGAGCTCGGCCGGGCCGCGGTGTCCGATCAGCGCCAGCTCGGCCCGCAGCGCCGCATGGAATTCCGGCGTCTCGACGGCCAGCTTGTCCAGCCGGTCCCCCGGCTCGGCCAGCAGCGCAGCCACTTTCGGATCGCGCTGCGCGGCAACCACCAACCGCTGCAGCGCCTCGACCGAACGCGCGCTGACCAATTCCGGCCCGCCTGGCGCGGCGATGTCTCGCCCGCACAACCCGCGCAGCAGCACGTTGAACGCCGCGCACAACAGGAACGAGCCCGCGGCCAGCACCCAGCCGTGCACCACCTGGTCACGCGCCAGCGAGATCAGGCTCAGCAGCCGACGATCGTCGAGCCGGGTGAGGTCGCCGTCGGACAAGCGTTCCAGGCGATCGACGTCGGCAACGAACTCGCGGGTGTCCAGGGGCGCGCCGGCAGACAGGCCGATCAGGTTGATGCCGAATACCCCGATGTTGCGGACGGTCCTCAGTTGCTTGCGGATTCGGCCGGCGTCGGAGTGTGGACGTTCCTCACCGAAGATCGGCAGGGCGGCCATGCTCGGGCCGAAGAACCCGCTGTTGCTCACCACCGTCGTGGGCTTCACGAACGGCACCGTCTCGGCCATGAAGTGCGCGGTCGTGATCGCGCCGTACAGCCGGTGGGCGAACACCGCGACCATGCGCATGGCGATTTCGCGCTGGATCGTGCCCCCGGGCCGCAACCGCTCGGAGACACATACGGCGCTGGCCCGCAGACCGCGAACCGTCGCCGACGCCGACGACGGCGAAAACGGGCCGGGCAGCGCCTCGGACAAATTCGTGGCCAGGAAGGTGGGAAAGCGGGGGTCGATCGGCGTGTCGAATTCCCCGTTATCTCCCGCTGCACCGGCCCAAACGGGCTTGACGCCGTCGTCGCTCGGCGCGTCGACAGAGGGTAGGTCCTGGATGTTGGCCAGCCGCCACGGCAGCGATACCACCCGCTTGCCCACGGTGACCCGGCCGCGCACCGCCAGCGCGAAATCCTGGACGCATTCGTCGGATTCCCACGCCGGCCGGAATCCCCACTCTTCGCGCAACCGCGCGGTATCCATGAGCGCGCCCTCGCGCAGCAGGCGCAGCTCGGCCGGCTCAGGGCCCAGCCGTCATCACCGGTCGGCGAAGCGCTGCGGCGATCTGCCGCAAGGTCAGCGCGCCCGGCGCAGCGAGATTCACTGGACCACTGGCGATTCCGGGCTCGACGATCGCGTGGTTGAACAGCCGAAGCACGTCGTCGAGGTGGACGACCTGCATGCGGCGATCGCTCGACCGATCGGGGAGAATCGGTAACGCAAACAGCCGGCGGACCCAATTGTCGACGCTTCGGCCCAGGATCAGCGCGGAGCGGATCGCGACCCATTCCGCGCCCGATTCGGCTAGCATGTTGCTCGACGCGGGCCTTGAAGTGCCCTTCGGCACTGACTGGAGCTTGTGGCATCGTATTCGGTCTTCGGCGCGTCTCCCCCGCCGTAGACGTGCGCCGACGACGCGAAAACGATCCGCCTGGCCCCGGTCTCGCCCATCGCGGCGAGCACGTTGCGGGTGCCGTCGATGTTGACCTGATCGTCGTGCCCGGTGCTTTTTGCCCACGCGCAGTGCGCGACGACGTCCGCGCCGGCCAGCGCGCGTCGGACAGCGTCGGCGTCCCGGATGTCGGCTGCAACGAAATCGGCTGCGCTCGGCCAGCTTTCGGGACGGTGGGGAGCGAGCCCCGCCACGTCGTGGCCCTGGCTGAGCAGCCGGGCGGCGAGGCCACGACCGATGACGCCGCTGGCCCCGGTGACCGCGATTCTCACGTCATGCCTACTCGTCGTCGTCCAGCAGCGCGGCGTTCACCAAGTCGTCGAGGTCCATGTCGGCGATGTCCTTTTCCGCGGTCACCGCGGACGGCGCATTCCCATCGGAGGAGTCGTTGGCCAATGCCAACAACAACTCCAGCACGCCGGCCTGGCGAAGACGCTTGACCGGAATCGACCCGACGACCCGCTGGATCTCGGCCTCACCCGGAGCGGCCGTCACCGCGGGCTGGTCCGACGATCCGACCAATTCCCGATACATGTAGCCGGCCAACGCGGCGGAGTTCGGGTAGTCGAAGATCAGCGTCGGTGAAAGCGCCAGGCCGGTCGCGGCTTTGAGCCGGTTGCGCATCTCGACGGCGGTCAGCGAGTCGAAACCGAGCTCCTGGAAAGCCCGGTCCGGGTGGATGGCCTCCGGGCTGGCGCTGCCGAGCACGGTGGCGATGTTGGCACGCACCAGGTCCAGCAGGATCGCCTGTTGCTCGTCCTCTGGCAGGCCCTCGAGGCGTTGCAGCAGAGCGGATTTCGATTTCGCGGCGGCCAGCGAGTCGTCGACCTGGCGTCGGGTGGGCGCATTAATCAGATCGACGAACATCGGCGGCAGCGTGCCCCCATCGAACTTCACCCGCAGCGCCGCCAGATCGATGTGGGCGGGCAGCATGAACGGCTCGTCGACGATGAGCGCGGTGTCCATCAGCTCCAGCGCCTGGTCCGAGGACATGGCCACGATGCCGTCCCGCCCGAACCGGGCACGGTCGGCCGCACCCAACCCACCGGTCATGGCGCTGGCCTGATCCCACAGACCCCAGCCCAGCGAAATCGCAGGCAGCCCGTGCGCCCGTCGGTGCGCCGCCAACCCGTCCAGGAACGAGTTGCCGGCCGCGTAGTTGGCCTGGCCCGATGCTCCTGCGAGCCCGGCGATCGACGAAAACATCACGAACGCCGACACATCCAGCTCGCGGGTCAATTCGTGCAGGTTCCATGCCGCGTCGACCTTGGACCGCAACACCGATTCAATGCGGTCGGGCGTCAGCGATGTCACCACCGCATCGTGCAGGACACCGGCGGCGTGGATCACCCCGGTCAGCGGATGCCGCATCGGGATTTCGGCGATCACCTTGGCCAAGGCTTCGCGATCGGCGGCATCACAGGCCACCATCTCCACGTGCGCACCGGCCGCGCTCAGCTCGGCGACCAACTCCGCGGCGCCCGGTGCATCCAGGCCGCGGCGGCTGACCAGCACCAGATGCCGGGCGCCGTGGCGGGTCACCACGTGTCGCGCCACCGCCGAACCGGCCATGCCGGTGGCGCCGGTGATCAGCACAGTGCCGGCCGTCCACGCATCGGGCATGGTCATCACGACCTTGCCGACATGGCGGGCCTGACTCAGGTAGCGCAGCGCCGCGGGCGCGCGTCGCACGTCAAACCTGGTGACCGGCAAAGCCCGCAGCACGTCTTCGCCGAACATGGCGGCCAACTCGTCGAGCATCTGCGCGATGCGATCCGGCCCCGCCTCGAACAGGTCGAAGGCGCGGTAGCGCACACCGGAATGGTCGCGGGCGACGACCTCGGGGTCGCGGATGTCGGTCTTGCCCATCTCCAGGAAGACCCCACCGGGGGCCATCAGGCGCAGGGACGCATCGACGAAATCGCCGGATAGCGAGTCAAGCACGATATCCATCCCAGCCCTGCCGGTCCTGCCGGTGACGGCCCGGAACTTCTCCTCGAATTCCAGGCTACGCGAATCGGCGATGTGATCGTCGTCAAAGCCCATGTCCCGCAGCGTTTCCCACTTACCGCGGCTGGCGGTCGCGAACACTTCCAGACCGATGTGGCGGGCCAGCTGGACCGCGGCCATCCCGACCCCGCCGGCGGCCGCGTGCAACAGCACCCGCTGACCGGGCCTGGCGCCGGCCAGGTCCACCAGCGCGTAATTCGCAGTGGCGAACACCACCGACGCCGTCGCGGCGGCGGTGTGTGACCAGCCGGCCGGCACCTTGGCCAGCAGGCGCTGGTCGGTCCTGGCGATAGTTCCGGTGCCGTCCGGGAACAGGCCCATGACGCGGTCGCCGACGGCGAAACG
This sequence comes from uncultured Actinomycetota bacterium, assembly GCA_963849935.1. Taxonomy (GTDB): domain Bacteria; phylum Actinomycetota; class Actinomycetes; order Mycobacteriales; family Mycobacteriaceae; genus Mycobacterium. Next base: position 343,328 of record CAWKJQ010000008.1, on the reverse strand, counting down.
CCCATCCTGCGAAGCGGTTTCGATCACGACACCGGAACCCTCGATGCCCATGATCGCCTCGGGGTCGGGATAGAGCCCCAACGCGATCATGACGTCGCGGAAGTTGGCCGCGATAGCCGACAACGCGACTCGCACCTGACCGGGGCCGAGCGGCGCGTCGGCGTCGGGAATGCGCTCGATCCGCAGATTCTCGATCGTGCCGTAGCTGCTCATGCCGAGTCGCCACGGTCCGTCGTCGGGTGGCAGTAACAGGCCACCAACGGCGCGGCTGCCGAGCACCCGCGCGGTGTAGACCGTTCCCTCGCGCAGTATCGCCTGCGGCTCACCGAGCGCCAGAACCGCCGCTACTGCATCGGAATCCAGGGGCGCATCGGTGTCGACGAGCACGATTCGTCCGGGGTGTTCGGTCTGGGCCGATCGCACCAGCCCCCAGACGGCGGCGCCGGCCAGATCGGTGACGTCCTCCCCCGGCAGCGTCATCGCGCCCCGGGTCGCCACGACCAGCGTTCCGCCGCCGTCGCGGGACAACCACGACTGCAGCACGGGCAGCACCGCCCGCGTCGCCGCGTACACCTCGGTGATGACGTCGCCGGGCACCGGCTGCGATTCGAAGAGCACCGCCGACGGCTCGGCCTCGGTGTCGTCGGATTCCGTTGCGCCCCAGGCGGACAGGCAGACCGGTTGCACCGCAGCTGATGGCTGAGCCGACCAGATGACCTCGAAGAGCCGGTCCGGTCCCGAATTCGAGACCGCGGCCAGGAGTTGCTTGTCGGTGACCGGGCGGGCCACCATCGACGCCACCGAGAGCACCGGCAACCCCAGCCCGTCGGCCAATTCGATCGACACGGTGGACGGACCGACCGGCACGATCCGTGCGCGCACCGCGCCCGCCCCCGCGGCGTGCAACGACACCTGCTGCCAGGAGAACGGAACCAGCATCGAGCCTTCGGGAAGCGCGTCACTGTCGGAGGCCAACATGACCGCATGCAATGCCGCGTCGAGCATCGCCGGGTGGACCCCGAATCCGGCCGGCGAAACCCCGGCGTCGGCGGGGAGCGACACCTCGGCGAAGACTTCGTCGCCGCGGCGCCACATCGACGTCAGGCCGCGGAACGCGGGACCGTACCCGTAACCACGCTCGGCCAGTCGTTCATATCCGTCGCCGACATCCACCGGGACCGCGCCCACCGGGGGCCATGCCGACAGCTCCGCGCTGGGCTGCACCGACCCGGCCCGCAACACACCCTCGGCATGCAGCGACCAGCCCGAGCCCGCTTCCGCCCGCGAAAACACCGACACCGCACGGGCGCCCGAATCATCCGGCCCGCCAACCACGACCTGAACGGCGACCGATCCACCGGCCGGCAACACCAGCGGCGCCGCCAGATTCAGCTCGTCGACCACCCCGCAGCCGACCTCGTCGCCGGCGCGGATCGCCAACTCGACAAACCCCGCGCCGGGGAACAGCACGACACCGCCGACCGCGTGGTCGGCCAACCAGCCCTGCGTGCCGGGCGACAACCGGCCGGTCAACACCACTCCGCCGGTGGCCGGCAATTCCACCACCGCGCCCAGCAGGGCGTGCTCGCCGGCGGTCAGGCCCAGGCCCGCGGCGTCGGCCGGGGCTGCATCGGCGGCAAGCCAAAAGCGCCGTCGGTCAAAGGCATACGTGGGCAGCTCGACGAGGCTCCCATCGCCCAAAGCCCCGCGCCAGTCCACCTCCATTCCGGCGACGTATCCCTGCGCGACGGCGTTGAGCAGGGCGACCGGCTCCGGGCGGTCCTTGCGCAGCGCGGACATCGTGGTCACCGGGGTTGCCATCGAATCGCAAGTCAGCGTTTCTTCGATCGATGCCGTCAGGCCGCTGCCCGGCCCGACCTCGAGGAAGCGGTTTGCGCCGGCCGAGTGCGCGAAACGCACGCTGTCGGCGAATCGCACCGCCTCGCGCACGTGTCGCTTCCAGTACGCCGCCGACGCGAAGTCGTCGCCCGCCAGCTGTCCGGTCAGGTTCGACACGATCGGGATGGTGGGCTTGCCGATGGCCAGTCCGGCCGCGACGGTGCCGAATTCATCGATCATCGGATCCATCAACGGGGAGTGGAAGGCGTGCGACACGGAAAGCCGATGCATCCGGTGGCCGTCGGTGCGGAGCTGATCGGCCACCGCGGCCACTGCTTCTTGTGCGCCCGAAATCACTACCGAGGTAGGCGCATTGACCGCGGCGATGCCGACGGTCGCTTGTTCCGAGGACACCAGCAGCGCCCCCACCTCTTCCTCAGTGGCCTGCACCGCGACCATCGCGCCGCCCTCGGGCAGCGCCTGCATGAACCGGCCCCGCGCCGCCACCAGCACCGCGGCGTTCTCCAGGGACAGCACACCGGCGACGTGCGCGGCCGCCAATTCCCCGATCGAGTGGCCCATCACGAAGTCGGGTCGCACGCCCCAGGATTCGAGCAGCCGGAACAAGGCGACTTCCACCGCGAACAGCGCGGGTTGCGCGAATTCTGTGCTGTTCAACAGGTTTTCGTCCTGGCCCCACATCACCTCACGCAGCGGCCGAAGCAGGTGCCGGTCCAGTTCGGCCACGACGGTGTTGAACGCCTCGGCGAAGACCGGATAGCCGGCGTGCAAACCCATTCCCATGCCCAATATCTGGGAGCCCTGGCCCGGGAACACGAAGACCGTCTTACCGGCGGTCGCCGTGCCACGAACGACCGAGCCGCTTAGGTCCTCGCCGGCTAGCTCGTCCAGCCCCGCCAGCAGGTGGTCGCGGTCGCCGCCGACGATGACGGCCCGCTGCTCGAAGGCCGACCGGCCCGCCAACGTCCACCCCACATCGGCGATGTCGAGATCCGGGTGGCCGCGCAGCTGGGTAGCCAACCGGGCGGCCTGAGACTTCAACGCCGACAGCGATTTCGCTGAGACCGGCCACGGCACCACGGGTGCCTTTGGGCCGTCCACGACGCGCGGCGGCTCGGCCGGCACAGCCTCGACGATGACGTGCGCGTTGGTGCCGCTGATGCCGAACGACGACACACCCGCCCGGCGGGGGCGGTCGCCGGGCCATGCCCGCGCCTCGGTCAACAACGAGACGGAGCCCGTCGACCAGTCCACGTGCGGGCTGGGCTCATCGACATGCAATGTCGCGGGCAACGTCTCGTGGCGCATCGCCAGGACCATCTTGATCACACCGGCCACCCCGGCGGCGGCTTGGGTGTGGCCCATGTTCGACTTGATCGAACCCAGCCAGAGCGGTTCACCGCGGTCCTGGCCGTAGGTCGCCAGGAGGGCCTGCGCCTCGATCGGGTCACCCAATGTGGTTCCGGTGCCGTGTCCTTCGACTGCGTCCACCTCCGCCGGCGTCAACCCGGCAGAGGCCAGCGCGGCACGCACCACCCGCTGCTGCGAGGGACCGTTGGGCGCGGTGAGCCCGTTGGAGGCGCCGTCCTGGTTGATCGCCGAGCCGCGCACCATGGCCAGCACCGGATGCCCGAGGCGCTGTGCGTCGGACAGGCGCTCCACCACGAGCATGCCGCCGCCCTCGGAGAATCCGGTGCCGTCGGCCGCGCCCGCATAGGCTTTGCACCGGCCGTCCTCGGACAACCCGCGCATGCGGCTGAACTCCACGAAGATGTCGGGGGTGGCGTTGACGGTGACGCCGCCGGCCAGGGCCAGGTCGCACTCGCCCGAGCGCAACGACTGCGCGGCCATGTGCAATGCCACCAACGACGACGAACACGCGGTGTCCACCGACACCGCGGGGCCCTCCAGGCCCAGCACATAGGACACCCGGCCCGACGCCACGCTCGACGACTGCCCGGTCAGCCGGAAGCCCTCCGCGGTCGGTGCGGCGCCCATGCCATAGCCCTGGGTGTACACGCCGGCGAACATTCCGGTGGCGCTGCCGCGGAGCTTACCGGGGTCAATTCCCGCCCGCTCCAAAGCTTCCCAGGACAGCTCGAGGAACATACGCTGCTGCGGGTCCATGGACAGCGCCTCGGTGGGGGCGATGCCGAAGAAGGCGGGGTCGAAGTCCGCGACCCCGTCGACGAAGCCACCGGTGCGCGTGTAGCAGGTGCCCGGCACGTCGGGATCCGGGTTGTACACGCCGGCCAGGTCCCAGCCGCGATCGGTCGGGAACTCAGAGAGCACGTCACGGCCCTCGGTCAGCATCTCCCACAGGTCGTCCGGCGAGTTCACCCCGCCGGGATAGCGGCAAGCCATGCCGACGATCACGATGGGATCGTCTTCGGTGGCGCGCGCCACGGGGGCGTGCTTGATCTCTTGCGGGACCCCGGCGAGCTGGGTGCGGATGTAACCGGCCAGGCCGTTGGGTGTCGGGTAGTCGAAGATCAGGGTGGGCGAAAGCGCAAGTCCGGTCGCGGTTTTCAGGCGGTTGCGCATTTCGACCGCGGTCAGCGAGTCGAAGCCCAACTCTTGGAATGCTTTGTCGGGGTCGATCGCTTCGGCGGTGGTGTGGCCCAGAACGGTGGCGATGTGCGAGCGCACCAGATCCAGCAGCACGGCGTGCTGTTCCGCGTCGGACAGCCCGTCCAGGCGATGCGCAAGCGCCGATTTCGATTTGGCGGCCGCCAGCGAGTCGTCGACCCTGCGCCGCGTTGGGGCGTTGACCAGATCGGCGAACATCGGTGGCACCGCGACCGCGTGGGCCCGCAGCGCGGCCATGTCGATGCGGGCCGGCGCCAGGAACGGCTCGTCGACGATGAATGCGGTGTCGAAGAGTTCCATGGCCTCGTCCGAGGACAGCGCCAAGATCCCGTCGCGGCCCAGCCGGGCGCGGTCGGCGGCATCCAGTGCGCCGGTCATGGCGCTGGCCTGATCCCACAGGCCCCAGGCCAGCGAGATTGCCGGCAGCCCGTGTGCCCGCCGGTGCGCGGCCAACCCGTCCAGGAACGAGTTCGCCGCCCCGTAGTTGCCCTGACCCGACGAGCCGACCAGCCCGGCCATCGACGAAAACATCACGAAGGCAGACAGATTCAGGTCACGGGTCAACTCGTGCAGGTTCCAGGCCGCGTCGACCTTGGCCCGCAACACCGCGTCAACACGCTCAGGTGTCAGCGAGGTGACCATCGCGTCGTCCAGCACGCCGGACGCGTGAATCACTCCCGACAGCGGTCGCTGCGCCGAGACTTCCTCGATAACCCGCGCCAGTGCGGATCGGTCGGCCGCGTCGCATGCGACCACGCGCGCTCGGGCGCCAGCGGCTTGCAGCTCGGCGATCAAGTCGGCTGCCCTAGGCGCGTCCGTACCGCGCCGGCTCAGCAGCACCAGGTCCTCGACGCCGTGGTGTGCCACCAGGTGACGGGCCAACGTCGAACCCGCCATGCCGGTTCCGCCGGTGATGAGCACGGTGCCGGAACCCAACCCGGCACCTGGCCCAGAAGGCACGGTCATGACGACCTTGCCGATGTGGCGGGCCTGGCTCAGATACCGCAGCGCGGTGCGGGCGCGTCGCACGTCGAAGGTCGTCACCGGCAATGGCTCCAGCGCCCCGGCGTCGAACAGTCCGGCGAGCTGCTGCATCCACTCGTGCATCCGCGGACGGCCGGGCTCGAACAGGTCGAAGGCGCGGTATCGGACACCCGGGTACTGCTGGGCCACCACGCCCGGGTCGCGGATGTCCGTCTTGCCCATCTCCAGGAACAGGCCGCCGGGAGCAACGAGACGCAGTGAGGCATCGACGAATTCACCGGCCAGCGAGTCCAGCACCACATCCATGCCGCGACCGCCGGTGACAGCCCGGAACTTCTCCTCGAACTCGCAGCTGCGCGAGTCCGAGATGTGGTCGTCGTCAAACCCCATGGCCCGCAACGTGTCCCATTTCCCGCGGCTCGCGGTTGCGAACACCTCCACGCCTAGGTGCCTGCCCAGCTGGACTGCGGCCATCCCCACACCGCCGGCAGCGGCGTGCACCAACACACGCTGTCCCGGCTTGACGTCGGCCAGATGGATGAATGCCATGTAGGCCGTGGTGAAAACCGCTGAGATGCCGGCGGCTTCGGCGTAGGACCAGTCGGCGGGCTTGTGCTGCAGCAGGCGGACGTCGCCAGGAACCAGCGTGCCGCTGCCGTCGGGGAAGAAGCCGTACACCGAATCACCGACGGCGAACTCGGTGACCCCCGGCCCGACTTCGACCACCACACCGGCGCCTTCACCACCGAGCAGGGCATCGTGGGTGAACATGCCCAGGGTGATCATGACGTCGCGGAAGTTGGTGGCGATGGCGCGCAGGGCAACCCGAACCTGGCCCGGCTCCAGTGCGGCACCTGCGTTGGGAACGGGCTCCAGCTGCAGATTTTCGAAAGTGCCCGCGCTGCTGATGCCGAGCCGCCAGGGCCCGTCCGCCGGAGGAGTCATGATGCCGTCGACCGCGCGGCTGCCGCGCACCCGCGCGATGTAGGCCGCGCCGTCGCGCAGCAACACCGCGGGCTCGCCGACCGCCAGAACAGTCGCGATCGCGCTGTCGTCAAGTGCGGTATCCGAATCCACCAGGACGATACGGCCGGGATGCTCGGTCTGCGCCGACCGCACCAGCCCCCATACCGCCGCGCCGGCCAGGTCGGGGACGTGCTCCCCCGCCAACCCCATGGCGCCGCGCGTCGCGACGATCAGCACCCCGGAGTCGTGCTCGGTCAGCCATGACTGCACGGCCGCCAGCGCCCGATGCGTGCGTTCATACGATTCGGAAACCGGATCTTGGCCCGCCGCAACGGATTCGAACACCTGGTGCACCGGCAACTCGCTGCCGGCCGCGGTCGCCGTGGCAGGCGACCACACCATCTCGAAGAGGCGGTCGGGACCCGACGCCGACACCGCCGCGCGTAACTGCCGCTCGCTCACCGGGCGCGCGACCATCGCGCGCACGGACAGCACCGGCAATCCGAGTCCGTCGGCAAGCTCGATCGAAACCGACCTGGACGGCCCGCCGGCTTCCGACGCCGATGCCGGCGCAAGGCGCGCGCGAACTGCCGACGCGCCGGCGGCGTGCAACGACACCCCCTGCCACGAGAACGGCAACACCACTTCATCGGTCTGGCCGGCTATTTGGTGGCTGACGATCAGCGCGTGCATGGCCGCATCCAGCAACGCCGGGTGGACGCCGTACCCGTTGACTCCGCCGGCGGCGTCGGGCAGGCGCACTTCGGCGAACACCTCGTCGTCGCGTACCCATGTCGCGATCAGGCCCTGGAATGCCGGGCCGTAACCATAGCCGCGCGCCGCCAACTGCTCGTAGCAGTCGGCCGCGTCGACCTTGACGGCGCCCGCCGGCGGCCATGCCGACAAATCCGCACCCGGCTCGACGGAACCGGTGCTCAGCGTTCCTTCCGCGTGGCACACCCAGCCGGAGCCGGCGTCGGGACGCGAGAAGATCGACACCCCACGCTGACCGGATTCTTCGGCGGGGCCGACCACCACCTGGACGGCAACCGAGGCCGAACCGGAATCCTTGGCCGGCAACATCAACGGCGCCTGCAGCGTCAGCTCGTCGACCGTCGAGCAACCGACTTCGTCGCCGGCACGGATCGCCAGCTCCACGAAGCCCGACCCCGGGAACACCGTCGTGCCGGACACGGCGTGGTCGGTCAGCCAGCCCTGCAGGCTCGGCGACAGGCGGCCCGTCAGCACGACCCCGCCCGACGCCGGTAGCTCGACGACCGCGCTCAACAGGGGATGCTCGCTGGTGCCCAGACCCAGGCCCGACGCGTCCGTCGAGATGGCCTCCCCGGACAGCCAAAACCGCCGCCGGTCAAAGGCATACGTTGGCAGCTCGACGAACCCGGCACCGCCCAGCGCACCGCGCCACTGCACGCTCACTCCCGCGACGAATGCGGTGGCGGCCGAAGTCAGGAACCGTTCGAGGCCGCCGTCCTCGCGGCCGAGGGTGGGGATGACGATGGCCTCGGTGTCGCCCGGAAGGCTGTCGTTGGCGGTGTCTTCAACGCCGGCGACCAGGGCCGGATGCGGGCTGGATTCGATGAACGCCCGGTAGCCGTGCTCGCAGGCGCTGCGCACGGCCTGGTCGAACTGCACGGTTTGCCGGATGTTGCGATACCAGTAATCGGCATCCAATCCGGCTGTGTCCAAGCGGCTTCCGGTCACCGTGGAGAAGAACGCGATTCGCGTGGAGCGCGGCTCGATACCCGACAGCACCTCCGCGAGGTCAGCGCGAATCGCCTCGACCTCAAGCGAGTGCGAGGCGTAGTCAACGTCGATCCGCCGGGTCCGCAGCTCGAGGTCGGCGCAGAAGCCGACGAGCTCGTCGAGCGCGGCCACCTCGCCCGACACCACGACGGCCGAACGGCCGTTGACGGCGGCTATGCTGACTCGACTGCCGTAGGGCGCCAACAACTCCCGGGCACGTTCGGTGCTGCAGGCGATGGACAGCATGCCACCCGGGCCGGCCAGCGACGTCAGCAGCTTGCTGCGCAGCGTGACCACCCGGGCGGCGTCCTGCAACGACAACGCGCCGGCGACGTAGGCGGCGGCGATTTCGCCCTGCGAATGGCCGATCACCGCATCCGGCTTGACCCCGACCGACTTCCACAGTTCGGCCAGCGACACCATCACCGCGAAGAGCACCGGCTGCACGACGTCGACCCGGTCCAGTCCCGGCGCATCGGGCGCGCCGCGCAGCACGTCCGTCAGCGACCAGTCGACGAATTGGGCGAAGGCCTCTTCGCATTCCTCGACCTGCTGCGCGAATACCGGTGCGGTATCCAGCAATTCGATGGCCATGCCCGACCATTGGGAGCCCTGCCCGGGGAAGACGAACACGGTCTTGCCCGCCGGCGTCGCGGTACCCCTGATGACCGATCCGGTCGGGTCATCGTTGGCCAGCTCGTCCAGCCCGGCCAGCAGCCGGTCGCGGTCACCGCCCACGACGACCGCACGGTGCTCGAACGTCGCCCGGCCCGCCAACGACCACCCGACGTCGGCGACATCCAGATCGTCGTGCGCTGCGAACGTATTCGGCCAGCCGCGCGGCCTGCGCCGCCAGCGCCGACGGCGTTTTCGCCGACACGGCCCACGGAACCACCGTCCGCGCCCGGCCAGGCTCCCGCACCGGCCCCGGGGGGCGGCCTCAACGATGACGTGCGCGTTGGTGCCGCTGATGCCGAACGACGACACGCCCGCGCGGCGCGGCCGCTCGGCGCCCCAGGGCCGCGCCTGTGTCAGCAGCGACACCGAGCCCGCGGACCAGTCGACGTGCGGGCTCGGAGCGTCCACGTGCAGCGTCGCCGGCAGCGTCTCGTGGCGCATCGCCTGCACCATCTTGATGACGCCGGCCGCCCCGGCGGCGGCCTGCGTGTGGCCCATGTTCGATTTGATCGACCCGAGCCAGAGCGGCTCGCCGCGATCCTGCCCGTAGGTGGCCAGCAAGGCCTGCGCCTCGATCGGGTCGCCCAATGTGGTTCCGGTGCCGTGCCCCTCGACGACGTCCACGTCGGCCGCGGTCAATCCGGCGTTGGCCAGCGCGGCCCGCACCACGCGCTGCTGCGAGGGACCGTTGGGGGCGGTCAGCCCGTTGGAGGCGCCGTCCTGATTGACCGCCGAACCGCGCACCACCGCAAGCACCGGGTGTCCCAGCCGCTGCGCATCCGATAGGCGCTCGACCACCAGCACGGCCCCGCCCTCGGACCAGCCGACGCCGTCGGCCGCGCCCGCGTAGGCCTTGCATCGCCCGTCCGGCGCCAGTCCACGGTGGCGGCTGAACTCCACGAAGACCGTCGGCGTCGCGTTCACGGTCGCACCGCCGGCCAGCGCCAGGTCGCACTCCCCCGAGCGCAACGACTGGACGGCCATGTGCAACGCCACCAACGACGACGAGCACGCCGTGTCCACCGACACCGCGGGGCCCTCCAGCCCCAGCACGTAGGACACCCGGCCCGAGGCCACGCTGGAGGTCATGCCGGTCAGCCGGTAGCCCTCGATCTCCTCAGCGAGCATGCCGTAGCCCTGAACGATCAGCCCGGCGAACACCCCGGTGGCGCTGCCACGCAATCCGCTGGGGTCAATCCCGGCCCGCTCCAACGCTTCCCAGGACAGTTCGAGAAGCATCCGATGCTGGGGATCCATGGCAAGCGCCTCGCTCGGCGCAATGCCGAAGAAGGCCGGATCGAAGTCCGCGACTCCGTCGACGAATCCTCCGGTTTTCACGTAGCACTTGTGACGCGCGTCAGGGTCCGGGTCATACAGGCTCGCCACGTCCCAGCCGCGGTCGGTGGGAAACTCCGAAATCACATCGCGGCCGTCGGCAACCATTTGCCACAGCGCTTCGGGACTGTCCACGCCACCCGGGAACCGGCAGGACATACCGACGATCGCGATCGGCTCGTTGGACCGCTCCAGCAGCGCGCGGTTGGTGCGCTTCAGGCGCTCAACCTGGACCAGCGCCTTACGCAGCGCTTCGGTCGCATGCTGGAGTTGATCAACCATCACAAACCTCGCCTAACCTTGATTGACGACGTTCGGCCGTCTTTGACCGCAGGATGCGGTTCTCGCCGAGTCACGGAATGTGCTGCACGAGGCGACGTCGTTCCCCGTTCGACCAGCGGCGTGCTGCTCTCCGACCCAAGAATGTTGCTGGTGAGTATGGCCAACTCCGACAGGATTTCAAAACGTCCGCTGCTCCCGGCTGTTACGGGAGAACCGGCATGGATAGCTGCGCCGCGCCGCGCATAGAAGATGTCACGCCGGTTGCCCGGTGTGCTCGCTGGACAGCGGTGCGCTGTAGAGATGGCCCGAACCCCATGAGCGCGACTTTACCCGGCTAGCCATAGCTCGTGGTCAGGCGCATGTCGTGAACTGTTTGGTGCAACGTCTGGTTCGGCCGAGGCGGTGCGGGCGACGCCTCACACACCCGCGCGGCGCCAGCCGTCGGCCGCCCTGGCGGCTTGGATCAGCTCGTCGCACAGGCGGCGTAGCTCGACGGTCCCGGCGCCTTCGTCGACCGCCGTGGCGACGTCCTCGGCCGCGCAGCGCACCTGGTAGACGCGATCCGACAGGTCGGCCGCCTCGTCTGCCGACAGCACCACCGCGTCGTCAGGAACGGCCGCGGTCCCACCCCGGTTCAGCGAGGCCCGTTGCTCGTAGGCCCGCTGCCGGCACGACTGCCGGCAGTACTGGCGGCGCCGGCCCATTCCGGCATCGTTGACGTCTCGACCGCACCAGCGACAGGGCTGCGGGCGGCTACGGCGGCTCACGCCTGCCGACTTTAATCGGGATTTCTCGGCGATCCCGGTATCATTGAGGGTCGCGTCGCGTACGCCGGCTCCGGCCGGGAACTGCGCAGATCGTCACAGCGTTTGCTAAGCGAAGAGTTTGCACCGAACTGCAGTTAAGGGAGCCGGAGAGCTCCGAGAAGATTTGAAGGAGTACCAGCCATGGCTGATCGCGTACTGAGAGGCAGTCGCCTCGGGGCCGTGAGCTACGAGACTGACCGCAACCACGACCTGGCGCCGCGTCAGCTCGCGAAGTACCGCACCGAGAATGGCGAGGAGTTCGAGGTCCCCTTCGCCGACGACGCCGAGATCCCCGGCACCTGGCTGTGCCGCAACGGCCTGGAAGGCACCCTGATCGAGGGCGACCTGCCCGAGCCGAAGAAGGTGAAGCCGCCGCGCACGCACTGGGACATGCTGCTGGAGCGTCGCTCGGTCGAGGAGCTCGAGGAGCTGCTCAAGGAGCGCCTCGAGATCATCAAGACCCGCCGCCGGGGCTGACCCGAAACCAGCCGGGCCTGCCGTGCCTAAGTCCGGTTGTCGGCCCTGGTGGCCCGGACACCCGACCGTCGGCCCTGGACTCCCCAACGGGTGACTTTGACCAGGGCTTCGCGGATGTTGGATCCGCTCATCTTGGACACGCCGAGTTCGCGCTCGGTGAAGGTGATGGGCACCTCCGTGATGGTGAAGCCGTTGCAGATCGTCCGCCAGGTGAGATCGATCTGGAAGCAGTAGCCCTTGGAGTCAACGCCGTCGAGGTCGATCGCTTCGAGCACTTCGCGGCGGTAGGCACGGTAGCCGGCGGTGATGTCGTGCACGCCGATGCCGAGCGCCAACCGGGCGTAAGTGTTGGCCGTCCAGGACAAGGCCCAGCGCCGCTTCGGCCAGTTGCGCACCGTGCCGCCCTCGACGTACCGCGACCCGATGGCCAGATCGGCGCCGGCGTCGACGGCGTCCAGCAGGCGGTGCAGCTGTTCGGGCGCGTGGCTGCCGTCGGCGTCCATCTCGACCAGCACCGAATAGTCACGGCTCAAACCCCACGCGAAGCCCGCCAGATAGGCCGCACCCAGGCCGTCCTTGGCGGTGCGGTGCATGACGTGCGTGCGACCGGCGTCGGCCGCCGCCAGCTCGTCGGCTAGCCGGCCGGTGCCGTCAGGGCTGCTGTCGTCCACCACGAGCAGATGCACGTGCGGGCACGCCTCTTTGAGCCGCCGGTGGATGACCGGGAGATTCTCCAGCTCGTTGTAGGTAGGGATGATCACCAAGACGCGCTGGCTGGGACGATTGCCCGGGACCTGGGGCGCCGGCTGGCCGGTGGTCATTTAACTCCTCTGTGTCGCCCGAAATTCTGTGTCGCCCGAAATCGAAAGAGTATCGGCCGTCCTGATCGGCCGCGGTGTGGTCAGTCGCCGTCGTCTGCCGGCGTGCGGCCCTCGCGCTCTTCGGGCGCAGTGCCTGAGTCGTGCTCGTCGGGCAGGGGCTTGCCGGGGGTAGCACCGGCCCCTTTCGATCGGCGTGTGGACCGCAGACGTACCGAACGCGGGAACCATCCATTGTGCCGTATCCCCACCAGGATCACCGCTCCGGCCACCGCGACCATGACCCATTGCAGCAGCGGCCCCCACCGCGTCGCCGGCGTCAGCCTGGTCTTGAGGCGCACCTGCATGTCCAGATAGGCGGGCTGGAAGAAGTCGGTACGGGCCAGCTCGCCGCCGTCGGGAGCCACCACCGCACTGATCCCCGTGGTGCCGGCAACCACCACGTACCGGTCGTGCTCGACGGCTCGGACCTTGGCGAAAGCAAGCTGCTGCTCACTCATCGTCTTGTTGAAGGTCGCGTTGTTGGCGGGAACGGCCAACAGCTGGGCGCCGCCGAGCACCGCTTTTCTGGGCACCCGGTCGAAGATCACTTCCCAGCAGGTGGCGACGCCGACGGGCACCCCCGCGATGTGCACCACATCGGAACCCTGCCGGGGCACAAAGCTTCCGGCGCGGTCCGCGTAGCCGGAAAGGTGCTTGAACAGCCACGGCATCGGCAGGTACTCACCGAACGGCTGCACGATTTCCTTGTCGTGGCGATCGGCCGGGCCGGTGGCCGGATTCCACACGATCATGGTGTTGGTGTAGTTCGGATCCTGCGGCGGGCGTCCCGGCACATCGAGCACGCTGCCGATCAGGATCGGGGCGCCGATGGCCGCCGCGGCCTGCGAGATCTCCAGGGCGGCGTCGTTGTTGACCAGCGGGTCGATGTCCGACGAGTCCTCCGGCCAGATCACGAATTGTGGTTGCGGGGCGGCCCCGGAACGCACGTCCTCGGCCAGCCGCAGGGTCTCCCGGACGTGGTTGTCCAGCACCGCGCGCCGCTGTTCGTTGAACTCGAAGCCCAGCCGGGGCACGTTGCCCTGGATCGCCGCGACGGTGACGGATGGCTCGCCACCCGACCCGGTGCCGGCGTGGCGCACCTGCGGCCAGACGATGACCGAGGCGAACAGCACCAGGCAGATGCAGACACCGGGCAGCACCACCGCGGGCGGCGCCTGGTCGGGGTGCGCGTTCTCGGCGCCGTCGCCGCCGGCCCCACGAGGTGCCGGCTGACCGGGGTGCCACCACTTCACGATCTCCAGCGCGATGGCCGTCGCGCTGAAACCCACCAGCATGATCGCCATGGACAGCAGCGCCACGCCCCCGAGTTGGACCAGCGGCAGGAACGGACCGCTCGTCTGACCGAACGCCGCCGAGCCCCAGGGGAAACCACCGAACGGCACAAGCGACTTGAGCCACTCCTGAGCCGCCCACAGCAGCGCGAACCAGATGGGCCAGCCGGGCAGGCGGCGCACGGTGACGGCGCACAGGCCGAACAGGGCGGGAAACAGCGCCGACACGGTCGCGAGCGCGATCCACGGGATGGGGCCGACCAAGAGCCCGACCCAGGGCAGCAGTGGCAGGTAGAACGCCAACCCGAATAGAAACGCGTAGCCTAGGCCGCCCGCCGGCCTGGTCGCGGGATGCGTCAGCACCCATGCCAGCAGCGCGGCGGCCAGCACGGCACCCCACCACCAGTTCAGCGGCGGGAAGCTGGCGCAAAACAGCAAGCCGCCGGCGACGGCGCAACTGAGCCGGGTCAGCCGGGGCAGCATGGCGGACTGGGCGGCGGGCAGCCGCGCCACCACCGCGGCCACCAGCCTGGTCATCGGGCCACGCGCCGCGGCGGCCCGCCGATCGGCCTGGGTGGCGCCGCCCGGCGCGTGTTCCGCGGGCTCGGGGTGGACGTCGGCGGGCTGGTCGTTTCGGTCGGATTCGGCCTCGTCACCGATGGGGTCGGCGTGCGGCCGCGGCGGGTCCTCGTCCACCGCGTCGGCCTGGTCCGCGGACTCGTCGCCGCCCGACCAGTGTTTAGCCATGGATGACAGCGCCCCGATGCACCGTTCGCCGGCACCGCGGTAGGGCATCGTCCGGGCCCAAGCGAGGCAACGCGGGCACGCGGGAACGGGGGTCGGTCGACCAGCGCTGGACGTTGTCGCGCGGCGCGTGCAGCTCGAGGTCCCCGGCATCCCAGATGACGTAAGAGGCCGGGGCGCCGGGCACCAGGGTGCCCGGCTTGCCGTCGCGAACACCGGCCGCCCGCCAGCCGCCGCGGGTGGCGGCAGCGAACGCGGCTCGCGCCGAGACCCCACTGCCGGGGGTGCGGTGATTGACCGCCGCGCGCACGCTCATCCACGGGTCGAAGCCCGTGACCGGAGAGTCGGAACCTAGCGCGAGGGGCACGCCTTGGGATGCTAACAGCGCGAAGGGGTTGAGCCGACTGCCTCGCTGGACGCCGAGCCGCTGCGAGTACATGCCGTCGGCGCCGCCCCAGAGTGCATCGAAATTGGGCTGCACGCTGGCGATGACGCCCCACCGGCCGAGTTTGGTGGCCTGATCGGCATTAACCATTTCGACGTGCTCGAGGCGGTGCCCGCAGCGCGCGACGGCGACCGGCCCGAGGTCGGCGACGACGCGTTCGAGGGCGCCCACCACCGTCGTGACGGCGGCGTCTCCGATGACATGGAATCCCGCGGTGACTTCGGCCTGCGTGCACGCCCGCACGTGCGCCTCGACGGCATCGGAGTCGAGATAGCAGGTGCCGGTGCGATCCGGCGCATCGGTGTACGGCTCGTGCAGCCAAGCGGTGCGCGACCCCAGCGCCCCGTCGACGAACAGGTCACCGGCCAGCCCGCGTGCACCGGTCGCCGCCAGGAGCTCCCGCGCCTGGGCGGGACTGCTCACCGGCTCACCCCAGTAACCGATCACCTCGACGCCATGATCGAGGGCCCGCAACTGCAGCCAGTCGTCCATCCCGCCGATATCGGGCCCGGCGCATTCGTGCACAGCGACGATGCCCGCCGCCGCGGCGGCCCGCAATGCCGCGGCGCGGGCTTCGGCGAGCTGTTCGGCCGTCAGCAGGCCCCGTGCGACGGCGCGCACCAGGTGATGGGCGTCGCCGACCAGCGGCCGCTCGGCGCTGTACCCGGCTGCCGCCGGCAGTTCCGCGACCAGCCGCCGCAGGCCCGTCGACGCGAGCGCGGAGTGCACGTCCACCCGCGCCAGGTAGGCGGGCCGGTCACCCAGCACGGCGTCCAGGTCGCCGGTGCTGGGCGGGCTGTTCTCCGGCCAGCACGTTTCATCCCAGCCGTGTCCCCACACCGGCTGGCCGGGACGGGCGGCGGCATAGTTGGCGACCATCTGCAGGCACTGTGCGCGCGAGGCCGCCGCGCGCAGGTCCAGCCCGCTGAGTGTCAGTCCGGTTGCGGTGAGATGGATGTGACTGTCCACGAACCCCGGCGCCACGAAACCGCCGTCGAGGTCCTCGACGGCGGCGTCGGGAAACATGCGGCGTCCGACCTCGTCGCCGCCCAGCCATGCCACCACGCCGTCGCGGACGGCCATCGCGGTCGCGTCGGGTTGGGCCGGGCTGTGCACCCGGCCGTTGACTAACAGGGTTACCGGGGCGGCGCTAACGGGCACGATCGGTCACGTCCCGCGACGATGCAGGCCGTGCAACGGCCTGAGGAGGAGTGGGACCATCGGTCACAGGCCAAAACTACGTGCAACTGTCCCGATGGCGATACGGTCACCGGCGCAACGATGCGGTCCGGCGCACCGCGTCAGCGTCCGTCGAATCGTTGCGGCCGAGCCGGAGCCTCGACGTCGCGGACGTCGATGACCTCGCCGTCGATGTAGTCGCCGTGGCCGCGTCCATCAAACGTGGGATACGACGCCGAATAGGGCTCTGGACGGAAGGTGCTCGCATAACTGAGTCCGGGCATCTGTCGCTGCAGTTTGCGCACCGCCATGGCGGTCAGCCCGGGGCCGACGGCTGACCGTACCGGCGGAATGAGCAACAACAGGCCGACCGCCGTGCTGGCCAGGCCGGGTACGAGCACTAGCAGTGTGGCCACGCTGACCAGCGCACCGTCGCTGGCCGCAGCACGTTGTTCGGTCAGGCCCGAGCGCAGCCGCCCGATCCTGCGGAGCAGGCGCGAACCCGCGAGCGGGGCGACGACGCCCCAGCCGAGCAGGAACGTGGCCAGCAGCGCCAGCAGGGTCCAGCCCCAGCCGATCGTCGTTACCAACGCGAAGATCACCGCGAGTTCGACGACGGCGTAGATCAAGAACAGCCGCGACACCATGCCGAACCAACGTCTGCGGACCGCGCCCAAGTTCCCGTGGTGTTCTGCAGCGTGATTACAGTTAGATGACGCTATGACGACGATTCAGATCGAAACCCCCGACGGACCGATCGATGCGTTACTGAGCACGCCCTCGGGACAAGGCCCATGGCCGGGAGTGGTGGTTATCCACGATGCCATCGGTTACGGCCGGGACAAGCAATCAATCAACGACCGTATCGCCGCGGCGGGATATCTGGCACTCACGCCGAACATGTATGCCCGCGGCGGCCGTATCCGCTGCATCTCGCGCGTCATGAAAGAGCTGCAGACGCAGCGCGGTCGCGCCCTCGACGACATCCTGGCCGCGCGCGATCACCTGAAAGCCATGTCGGAGTGTTCCGGCCAGGTTGGCATCGCGGGTTTCTGCATGGGTGGCCAGTTCGCTCTGGTCATGTCCCCCAAGGGTTTCGGTGCCTCCGCGCCGTTCTATGGCGCTCCCCTGCCCCGCAACCTCGACAAGACCCTGGACGGCGCGTGCCCGGTGGTGGCCAGCTTCGGCGGCCGCGACCCGCTGGGCCGCGGTGCGCCCGAGAAGCTGCAAAAGACCGTCGCCGCCAAAAACATCACCGCCGATGTGAAGACGTACCCCGGCGTCGGGCACAGCTTCGCCAACGAGCTGCCCGCCCAACCGCTGCTTCGCATTGTGGGTTTCGGCTACGACCGGGAAGCCACCGAGGACGCCTGGCGTCGGGTGTTCGCGTTCTTCGGCGAGCATCTGGCGACGGGCCCCGCGACGTAGTCGGTCAGCTGGTCGGGCTGAGCTTTTGCGACAACACCGATGCGAACGTATGGGTGTCGCCGGGCCAGCGCGCCGACGCATAGCTGCCGTCATCGACGACGAAAGCAGGCCGCGAGTCGTCCGGCGTATCGCGCACCATCCCTGAGGTTTTGCGCCATCGATGCGGTGATCCTCGGGCGACGTCACGGAAATCCGACGGATCTTCAAGTGCGCGTGTGACTTCCGATTGTACCGACATATATCCGCCGGGTTGGCCCGGCTCCTCGGTATACGTCCGGTAATAGTTGCGATCCCAGAACCGGGTGAATCGGGTGAGGCGCCAGGCCGACCCCTCCATTGCCCAGGTGAGCGCGGTTGTCTTGCGTCCGTACAGGACCGAACGGCCGGTGTTGGGATCGACGCTGCGTGCGGCCAGAAGTACGCCATGACAGATGGCGCCCACCACCAGCCCGCGGTCGAAGGCCTCCACGACCAGGCGGTGCAGGATGCCGCTGTCGATGTATTTTCGCATCCCGCGGGCGCGGTGCCCGCCCGGCAACAGCAGCGCGTCGACACCGTCGAGGCCGGCCTGGACCCAGGTGATCGGATGCTGAAACTCGTTGGAGCGCAACATGTCCCGATAGGCGCTGCGCCCGTCTTTGTTGGCGCGCAGCGCCAAGCCGATCAGCGGGACGGTCCGCAGCACCGGCAGCGCGGACCAGATATCCAATCCACGACCCGTCACCATGATCTCGTCGGCCGCGCCGGGCGTGCCGGTTTCGGTCGCGAAGACCCACCCGGTGGCCGCTTCGGGTCAACACCCTCCAGCTGACCGCGACTTCGGTCGGGTCGAAATCGCGGTCCGGGATCGGGATGAGAACGGTGGCCACGGCGCCCCGGCGGCTACGCCACTTTCAGTTCCAGGCCGACGTTGTTGTGCATACCGCCGCGCAGCTTGCTGAAAAAGTTGAACACCTTGCCCACCACGCCGTAGCGCTTGCCGATCGCGTCGTATATGGCGGCCGTTTGCGACTTGTCCAGGATGGCCGCGGTCCCCTCGACCGCCTCACTGGTCGGGCGGCCGTTCATGGTGCAGGTCGCGAGCGTGACCCGTGGGGTGTTGCGGATTCGCTTGACCTTCCACGACTTTTCCTGGGTGATGACCAAAAGTCGGTCCCCGCGCTGCTTGTCCAGCGCGGCCCAGATCGGCGTCGGCTTAGCCTTGCCGTCCTTAGTGAACGTGGTCAGCAGGATGTACTGCGCCTTGGCGAGGTCGGCGAAGGTTGGCGTCACCAGAACAACGTACCGCCGCGCGCCCTCGGCATTGACATTCTCAGCATCCAACTGGGATAGTCGTGACATCTTAAACGAAAACATGGTTTTCACTTAAGAACGCAGAGCACCGATCGAAGTAGGGAAGCGTGAGCGATCCGAAGAAGCCGCTGGCGTGGTTGCCGTTCACCATCGCCGAGGCGGCTTTGGAGCCGCAATCGTCGGGCGAAATGGGCAATCCCGATGTATTCCAAGCGTGGTCTCAGCTCTTGAACCGGCTCGACAAAGCCGCACAGACCGTCGAATCCGACCCGGCAAGCCGCAATCGCATCGACGTCGCCGCCGGAATCCGGCACCTGTTGGTACTGCTCACCGCGGGTATCGACGAGGCGCTGCGGTTCGATCCGGATCCGGCATTGCGCGTCCAGCGCACCAGCACCGACGACATCGTGACCTGGGGAATGGAGTGCCCGGACTGCCTCTACACCCGCGCCGCGCTGCGCGGCGGGGAGAGCTATCGGCTGTTCGGCAATCGCGGGACCGCCCGCTACGTCGGGCTTCAGACGATGAACGGCATCACCGCCGTCGCGAACGAGTTGGTCGACGAGCTCCAAACGGATCCTGACGGAAACTTCGAGGTGGTGCTCTCAGCCTCTGAAACGCCGGGCGGAGTGGGCAATTGGATGCGAATCGACGGTGAGCATCCCACGTTGACCGTGCGGCACTTCTTCTACGACTGGGATACCGAGGTGGCGTCGTCGCTGCACATCGAGCGAATCGGTGACGCCGCGCCGTCCGCACACAGTCCCGTCGATCCAGACGTGGCGCTGACGCGGCAGTTGGTCGCCCTGGGCGATTTCGTCGCGGACAATCTGGCGTTCTTCTTGCAGTTCGGTGCCGCAGCACCACGCAACGGTTTTCTGCCGCCGATCGATCGCACCGATATCGGGGCCGCCGCGGAGAACCGGCCGGTGATCGGCCGGTGGGAGCTGGGTCCGGGCGAGGCCCTTGTCGTCGAGGTCGAGCCACCGCAAGGCATGTATTGGAGCTTTTCGATCGGCAACCCGTGGTGGGAGACGATTCACTACGGCCGCCACCAGTCCAGCCTGAATGCGCATCAGGCCGTGGTGGATTCCGACGGGCTGGTCCGCGTGGTGCTCTGCGACCGTGACCCCGGAATCGCCAACTGGCTCGACACCGCCGGCCACAGCAACGGCCCGATCATCCTGCGCTGCGTGCGCACGGAAACGGCGCCCACACCGGCGACGCGAGTGGTGCCGTTCGATCAGATCGACGCCGAGTTGCCTTCGGACACCGCACAAGTCAGCTCCGAAGAGCGCGCATCAATCCTCGCGGCGCGGCGCCGCGCGGTGCACGAAAGGTTCGGCACGGTGACATTCGATGCTGACGAGTTAGAGGAAGGCGCCCGCACCGCAACCGGCCTCGACGACTTCGGATCGTCCTATTACCGCGAGGGACTCGAACGCATCGTCGAGGCGCTGAACAGCGAGGCGGGCCTCAACGACATCGGCTGGGTCATCCAACACGCCACCATCAGCAACGCCCTGATCCAGCGCCTCAAGGTCGAAGATACCTACCGGCAGCACCCCGAGATCGACGACCAGACGGTCGGTGGCCCCGTCTTCGTCATCGGCCTACCTCGCACCGGAACCACCGCACTGAGCCAGCTGGTGGCCGCCGATCCCCAGTTCCGCTCGCTGCGGATGTGGGAATCGCAGGCACCCACTCCACCGCCGGAGGCCGCCACCGAACACAGCGACCCGCGGATCGCGCAGGCCGAGGCCGGCTTGAAGATGCTCGACGACATGTTCCCGCTGATGAAAACCATGTACAACTCCGAGCCCACAGCGCCGACCGAATGCCAGGACCTGATGGGAATGAGCTTTCGCACCTTCCACTTTGACGGCGCTGTGCGCGCCCCCGGTTATCTCGCGTGGCTGATGGGCTGCGACATGCGTGAGACGTACGTCTTTCATCGGCGAGTTCTGCGGCTGTTGCAATGGCACTGCCCGCCGGTGCTGTGGCATCTCAAGACGCCCGTGCACATGTTCGCCCTAGACGCGCTCGTCGAGGCGTACCCCGACGCCAAATTCTTATGGAGCCATCGCGACCCGGCCAAAGTGATGGGTTCGGTCTGCAGCCTGATTCGCTACGTGCGCAGCTGGAGCAGCGACCGCGACGATGCCAAAGAGCTCGGCGCCGAGCAGGTCGACAGCTGGGTGGAAGGTGTGCGCCGAGCCATGGATTTCCGCGATCGGATGGGCGACAACCGATTCGCCGACGTCTCGTTCGCGGAGTTGCAAACCGATCCGGTGGGCACGCTCCAAGCCGGCTACGCCGCCTTGGGCTTGACTTTCACCGATGACACCCTTGCTGCCGTCGAGCGTTGGGCCGCAAATCACCGACCCGGATCCCGCGGCGCACATGACTACGACCTGGCCGACTACGGCCTGACACCCGACGGCGTCCGTGAGCGGTTCGCGGATTATCTCGCCGCCTACGACGCGACTGCGTGAAACCGTGAGCGCTCCCCGCACGCGACGGCGCGACAAGCTCGGTCCTGACGCAGCGGTGCGCCGCGAGATCCTGACGGCAGCATCAACCGTGTTGCGCGAACAGGGAATCGGGAAGCTGAGCGTCGGCGCGGTCTTGGAACAAGCCGCGTTGGGCACCCGAGCGTTCTACCGGCATTTCGACTCCAAGGACGACTTGGTTACGGCGCTCTTTCTCGAGTTGGCGCGCGCGGAGGAACGGCGACTACGACGCCGCATGGCATCCGCCGCCACGGAGGTCGACGCGGTCGCCGCGTGGATCGATGGACGACTCGACTTGGCATTCGGCGACGACAACATCAAGTCCGATTTGCGTCGCCTGTCGTTGGAAGCTCAGTCACAGTCCCCCGCACTGGTCCAGCCCGCTTACGCGGAAATGCTCAAACCGCTCAGCGACGCACTCGAGCGCGGCTTGCGGACCGGGGTGTTCCACCACGTCGACCCGGTCACCGACGCCCAATTCATTCACGGGGTGGTGTGGGCCGGCATCAACCAGCACTGGGCGACCGGCGATTGCGACCGCAAGGATCTCCGCGAACGCATGCTTCGGTTTTGCCTGCGCGGGCTGGGCGTGCCAGTCCGAGAGTCGATCAAAGGAGGCTAGCGATGGACCTGGGTTTCGCCGGATCGACGGCAGTGGTCACCGGTGGCAGCAAGGGGATGGGACTGGCCATCGCCGAAACCCTTGCCGCCGAAGGAGCCAGCGTGGCGGTGATGGCCAGAAACCAGGAATCGCTTGAAGTCGCCGTC
This sequence comes from uncultured Actinomycetota bacterium, assembly GCA_963849935.1. GTDB lineage: Bacteria > Actinomycetota > Actinomycetes > Mycobacteriales > Mycobacteriaceae > Mycobacterium. The sequence goes on along the minus strand of CAWKJQ010000008.1, from coordinate 321,065 downwards.
TCGTCTTTGCGCCGCGCGGGCGCTCCGGATGCGGTGGGCATCAGCGTGGATATGGGCGATGCCGAGTCGATTGCCGAGGGATTCGCCGCCGTCTCGCAACGGTGGGGGCAACTCAACAGCCTGATCCACACGATCGGACCGGGCGACGGCTATTTCGAGCAGATGGACGACGCCCAGTGGGACGAGGCGTTCGCACTCGGCACGATGTCGGCCGTTCGCTCGATTCGCGCCTCATTGCCGCTGCTGCGTGCCGCGGACTGGGCGCGCATCGTGACGTTGTCCGCACATTCGATCCAGCGCCAGAACCCGCGAATCATCGCCTACACGGCATCGAAATCGGCGTTGGCCAGCATCACCAAGAACGTATCGAAAAGCCTTGCCAAGGACGGCATCCTGGTCAACTGCGTGTGCCCCGGAACCATTGTGACCGCAAGCTTCACCGAGGCGCTCAAAGAAATCCTCGCCGCCGACGGCCTCGACGCCACCGATCCGGTCGATGTAATGACGTGGATCGACAACAACTTTCACCAGCCATGCGATCTCGGCCGTGCCGGACTGCCCGAAGAGGTCGCCTCCCTCACCGCCTACCTGGCGTCCCGGCGCAACGGCTATGTCACCGGCGCAACGGTCAACGTGGACGGCGGGTCGGACTTCATCTAGCGCGGCTTCGGCCTCACCTCGTGCCGAGTGCGCGACCGGCCGCACATTCGCGTTGGGACGCTCAGCCCTCCAGATCGCCCTCGGTCTCCAGCAGCGCCTGTCGCAGCCCGTCCAGGGTTTCGGGTTGCGGCGCCGCCCACATGCCACGCCCGGCCGCCTCCAGCAGGCGCTCGGCCATACCGTGCAGCGCCCAGGGATTCGATTCCGACATGAATTTCCGGTTCTCCGGGTCCAGCACGTAGCGCTCGGTGAGTTGTTCGTACATCCAGTCGGCCATCACCCCGGCCGTCGCGTCGTAACCGAACAGGTAGTCGACGGTCGCCGCCATCTCGAACGCGCCCTTGTATCCGTGCCGGCGCATCGCCGCCATCCAGCGCGGATTGACCACTCGAGCGCGGAACACCCGGGTGGTCTCCTCCGACAGCGTGCGGGTGCGGATCGCGTCGGGGCGGGTGTTGTCGCCGATGTAGGCGGCCGGCGCCTGACCGGTCAGCGCGCGCACAGTGGCCACCATGCCGCCGTGGTACTGGAAGTAGTCGTCGGAGTCGGCGATGTCGTGTTCGCGGGTGTCGGTGTTCTTGGCGGCCACCGCAATACGACGGTACTGCCGGTTCATGTCGTCGACGGCCTCGCGGCCGTCCAGGTCGCGACCATAGGCGAATCCGCCCCACGCGGTGTACACCGCGGCCAGGTCGGCGTCGTCACGCCAGTTTCGGCTGTCGATCAGCTGCAGCAACCCGGCGCCATAGGTGCCCGGCTTGGATCCGAAAATCCTTGTGGTGGAGCGTCGTTTGTCGCCGTGCTGAAGCAGGTCGGCTTGGGAGTGCGCGCGGACGTAGTTGTCCTCGGCGGGCTCGTCGAGGTCGGCGACGAGCCGCACCGCGTCGTCGAGCATCGTCACGACATGCGGGAAGGCGTCGCGGAAAAACCCGGAGATTCGCACGGTCACGTCGATGCGCGGGCGGCCGAGCTCGGCCAGCGGTATCGCCGCCAGGTCGACGACGCGCCGCGACGCGTCATCCCACACCGGCCGGACGCCCAGCAGGGCAAGGACTTCGGCGATGTCGTCGCCGGCGGTGCGCATGGCTGAGGTGCCCCACACCGAGAGCCCCACCGACTGCGGCCACTGCCCATGGTCGTCGCGGTAGCGGGCGAGCAGCGAATCCGCCAGCGCCACACCGGCTTCCCAGGCCAGCCGGGACGGCACGGCTTTGGGATCGACGGAGTAGAAGTTTCGGCCCGTGGGCAGCACATTGACCAGACCGCGCAGTGGTGAGCCCGACGGCCCGGCCGGAATGAATCGGCCGTCCAGGGCGCGCAGCACCTGGTCGATTTCGGCGGCGGTACCGGCCAACCGCGGCACCACTTCGCTGGCCGCGAAGCGTAGCACCGCGGCGACGTCGGCGTTGTCGGTAATCCCCTCGGCCGCTTCGGGATCCCAGCCGCTCGCCTGCAACGCGCCAACGAGCTCGCGGGCCGCGGCCTCGGTTCGATCGACCGTGGTCCGGTCGTCGGTGCCGTCCTCGGCCATGCCCAGCGCCTGCCGCAATCCCGGGAGGGCGTGTTCGCCGCCGAACAGTTGGCGCGCCCGCAGGATCGCCAGCACCAGGTCCAGTTCGGCTTCCCCGGTGGGCTTTTGCCCTAGGATGTGCAGGCCGTCGCGGATCTGGACGTCCTTGATCTCACACAGCCAGCCGTCGACGTGCAGCAGCATGTCGTCGAAGGAGTCTTCTTCGGGTCGTTCGGTCAGACCCAGATCGTGGTCCATCTTGGCCGCCCGGATCAGCGTCCAGATCTGCTGGCGGATGGCGGGCAGCTTGCCGGGATCCAGCGCGGCGACGTTGGCGTGCTCGTCGAGCAGCTGCTCCAAACGCGCTATGTCGCCGTAGGATTCGGCACGCGCCATTGGTGGGATCAGATGATCGACCAGGACGGCATGCGCGCGCCGTTTGGCCTGCGTGCCCTCGCCGGGGTCGTTGACCAGAAACGGGTAGATCAGCGGCAGGTTGCCCAGCGCGGCATCGGGCCCGCACGCCGCCGACATGCCCAGCGTCTTGCCGGGCAGCCATTCCAGGTTGCCGTGCTTGCCCAGATGCACCACCGCGTGCGAGCCGAAGCCGACGTCCAGCCAGTGATAGGCGGCCAGGTAATGGTGGCTGGGCGGCAGGTCCGGGTCGTGGTAGATGGCGACCGGGTTTTCACCGAAGCCGCGGGGCGGCTGCACCATCAGCACGAGGTTGTCCGATTGCATTGCGGCGATGACGATTTCACCGTCGGGATCGTTGCTGCGGTCCACGAAAAGATTCCCGGGCGGCGGGCCCCAGTGCTCCGTGACCGCGTCGGTGAACTCGGCGGGCAGGGTGCCGAACCATTCGCGGTAGGCCTTGGCGGATACCCGGATCGGGTTGCCGGCCAGTTGGCCCTCGGTGAGCCAGTCGGGGTCCTGGCCGCCCCGCTCGATCAGCGCGTGGATCAGAGCGTCGCCGTCGTTGGCCTCGACGCCGGGCAGCTCACCCACCCGGTAGCCGTGCTCGCGCATCGCTTGCAGCAGCGCAACCGCGCTCGCCGGCGTGTCCAACCCGACCGCGTTACCGATGCGGGCGTGCTTGGTGGGATAAGCCGAGAACACCAGGGCCACCCGCTTATCCGCGGGGGCGATGCGACGCAGCTGCGCGTGGCGCACGGCCAGTCCCGCGACCCGCGCGCAGCGCTCCGCGTCGGCGACATAGGAGATCAGCCCGTCCTCGTCAATCTCCTTGAACGAGAACGGCACCGTGATGATGCGGCCGTCGAACTCGGGCACCGCGACCTGACTGGCGACGTCGAGCGGGCTCAGGCCGTCATCGTTCTGCTGCCATTGGGCGCGCGGGCTGGTCAGGCAAAGCCCCTGCAGGATCGGAATATCCAGGGCGGCAAGGTGTTCGACGTTCCAGCTGTCATCATCGCCGCCAGCTGACGACGTCGGCCGGCTTCAGTCCCCCGGCCGCCAGGACGGTGACCACCATCGCGTCGGCGTCACCCAGCCGTTGCAGCAGTTCGGGTTCGGCGGTGCGCAGTGAGGCGCAATAGATCGGCATCGGGCGCGCGCCGGCATCCTCGATGGCCTGACACAGCGCCTCGACGTAGCCGGTGTTGCCGGCCAGGTGCTGCGCGCGGTAGTACAGCACGGCGATCGTGGGGCCGGTCGGTGTTCTGGGCGTCCGGCCGCGGCAGCTCACCCCACGTCGGCGTCACGACCGGCGGCGCGAAACCGAACCCGGTCATCAGCACGGTGTCCGCCAGGAAGGCGTGCAGCTGACGCAGGTTGTCCACGCCGCCGTGGGCCAGGTAGATGTGCGCCTGCACGGCAATGCCGGCCGCCAGCGTGGACAGACCGGTCAGTTCGGCGTCGGCGGCCTGCTCGCCGCTGACCAATACCGTGGGCACACCGCTGGCGATCACCGTGTCGATGCCGCTCTGCCACGCCCGGTAGCCGCCGAGAATGCGCACCACCGCGATGGCGGCGTCGGCCAGCAGGTCGGGCAGTTCCTCGTCCAACAGCCGCGACGGGTTGGCCCATCGATAGTTTTTGCCGCTGGAACGGGCGCTGATCAAATCCGTATCGGATGTCGACAGCAGCAGGATGGTCGGCTCAGCCACCCATCATTCGTACCGCAGTGTCGCCGCGATCCGGGCGGCGACCTCTGCACCCACCTGTCGCGAATGCTCGGTGGTCCCCGGGACGTACCGGTCGGCGACGGGGTCGTAATCGGCGCCGGCGATCGACCCGTGATCTGCCGCCAGCTCAACCACCTCCACCGGCCAGCCAACTTTCTCGAGGCGGGCGGCGAATTCGCGGCTGGCGCTTACCGGCACCGCGTCATCGTTCACGCCGTGCAGCAAGGTGAACGGGGCACCGATATGGTCGGCCGACAGCATGTCGGCCAAGACCTGACCGGAGATGGGGTCGGGGGCCATGAACGCACCGGCCAGGCAGACCGTGTGTCTGATCGAAATGCCGGATTGACTCTGGCTCAGGGTGACTCCGGCGGCGGCCGCGCCCCCCAAAGACCAACCGACGAGCACGATGCCGTCGTCGGCGCGCTTGCGGGTGAACTCGAGCGATCCCAACAGGTCGGCCCGCCCGCCGTCGTCGGCGTGGGAATTCCAGTCCGGCGCCACCACGGCGGCACCGTGAGTGGCGAGCATGCCGGCCAGCGGTCCCACCGCGGCGCGGGCGTTGGCCTGCATGCCATGCCATAGCAGGACGGTGTGTTGCGCCGAATCGCCGAAGACGTCGGCCAACCGTCCCTGGGCGTATTCCACCGTCTCCACGGGCACGAGTGTGCCCGCGCGGCGGAGCCTTCAATCCTCGCGTGATCAGCCGGCGGCTCTCGGTTATCGGAGCATTGATGTCGACGGGGGCCGTACCGTGGACGGGTGGCCAGGACGCGCGACACCGACGCATGCCCGGGCGCGCTGCAGGTGCACCAGGCGGCCGACGGCGCCTTGGCGCGGATCCGGCTACCCGGCGGCATGATCACCGCCGCCCAGCTGGCGGCGCTCGCCGCTGTCTCCACCGAGTTGGGCTCGGGAACGCTCGAGCTGACCGCCCGCGGCAACGTGCAGTTGCGCGGCCTCACCGACGTGACCGCGGTGGCCGAGGCGCTCGCGGCCGCGGGCTTGTTGCCGTCGACGACGCATGAGCGGGTCCGCAACATCGTGGCGTCACCGCTGTCGGGGCGAGCCGGCGGCCACCTCGACGTGCGGGCCTGGGTCGAGCGAGCTCGACGCGGCGATCTGCGGCGAGCCCAGGCTCGCCGAGCTGGGCGGCCGGTTCTGGTTCAGCCTGGACGACGGGCGCGCCGACGTGTCCGGGCTGCGCGCCGATGTCGGCGTGCACGCGTTCGCCGACGGCTGTGCGCTGCTGCTTGCCGGGCGCGACACCGGTGTCCGGCTGGTGGCCGGCGAGGTGGTCGAAATGCTGATCACTCTGGCACTGCGGTTCGTCGATATTCGCGGAAAGGCTTGGCGCGTCCAGGAATTGGACGATGTGCGGCGGCTGCTGCCCGGCGCCGAACCGGGCGCCGCCTCCTTCCCGGTCGTCACCAAGGCGCCGGTGGGCTGGATCAACCAGGATGACGGCCGGGTCGCGCTGGGTGCCGCGGTGCCGCTCGGCGTCCTGCCGGCACGCGTTGCGGAGTACTTGGCCGCGATCGAGGCGCCGCTGGTGATCACTCCGTGGCGGTCGGTGCTGGTGTGTGATCTCCGCGAAGAGGTGGCCGACGTCGCGCTGCGGGTGCTGGCGCCGTTGGGCCTGGTGTTCGACGAGAACTCGCCCTGGCTGACCGTCAGCGCCTGCACCGGCAGCCCGGGCTGCGCGCACTCGGCCGCCGACGTGCGGGCCGACGCCGCGCAGTCGCTGAATCCCGATTCAACGGTGCATCGTCACTTCGTCGGCTGCGAACGGGCGTGCGGCAGCCCGCTCGCCGGTGAGGTGCTGGTCGCCACCGCGGACGGATACCGGCGGCTGTAGCCGGGCGCAGCGGGTCGCGACGCCAACAAGCCTTGTAGCGATCGCCAGCGCGGCTGTAGCCCGGGCGCAGCGGGTCGCCACGCCAACAAGCCTTAGGGTGAGCGGGTGCTCGACTACATCCGCGACGCGGCGGAGATCTATCGCCAGTCGTTCGCGACGATCCGCGCCGAAGCCGACCTGGCGCGATTCCCCGCCGACGTGGCGCAGGTCGTGGTCCGGCTGATCCACACCTGCGGCCAGGTCGACGTCGCCGAGCACGTCGCATTCACCGACGATGTCGTCGACCGCGCCCGCGCCGCCCTGCGCAGCGGCGCTCCGGTGCTGTGCGATTCGTCGATGGTGGCCGCCGGGATCACCGCCGCGCGACTGCCGGCCGACAACCAGGTGGTGTCGCTGGTGGCCGATCCGCGCGCGGCCGAGCTGGCCGCACGCCGGCAGACCACTCGCTCGGCCGCCGGCGTGGAGCTGTGGGCGGACCGGCTGGCCGGCGCCGTGCTCGCGATCGGCAACGCCCCCACCGCGCTGTTCCGGCTGCTCGAGCTGATCGACGACGGGCTTGCTCCGCCGGCCGGCGGTGCTGGGCGGGCCGGTCGGTTTCGTCGGGTCGGCGCAGTCCAAGCAGGAGCTCATCGACCGCCCGCGCGGGATGTCGTATCTGGTGGTGCGGGGCCGCCGGGGCGGCAGCGCCATGGCCGCCGCCGCCGTCAACGCGATTGCGAGCGACCGCGAATGACCAACCGGGGCACGCTCTGGGGCGTCGGGCTGGGGCCCGGTGACCCGGAGTTGGTGACCGTCAAGGCCGCCCGGGTGATCGGCGAGGCCGACGTGGTGGCCTATCACAGCGCCCGGCATGGCCGCAGCATCGCGCGCGGTATCGCCGAACCGTATCTGCGGCCCGGTCAGATCGAGGAGCACCTGGTCTATCCGGTGACCACCGAGACGACCGACCATCCCGGCGGCTACGCCGGTGCGATCGAGGACTTCTACGTCGAGGCCACCGAGCGCATCGCCGCGCACCTCGATGCCGGTCGCAATGTGGCCCTGCTGGCCGAGGGCGATCCGCTGTTCTACAGCTCCTACATGCATCTGCACACCCGGCTGACGCAGCGGTTCGACGCCGTCATCGTGCCGGGCGTGACGTCGGTCAGCGCCGCCTCGGCGGCCATCGCGACACCGCTGGTGGCCGGCGACGAGGTGCTGTCGGTGCTGCCGGGCACCCTGCCGGTCGAAGAGCTGACCCGTCGGCTCGCCGACGCCGACGCCGCCGTCGTGCTCAAGCTCGGCCGTTCGTATCACGCTGTGCGCGAAGCGCTTTCGGCGTCCGGACAGCTTGACGACGCGTTCTACGTGGAGCGAGCCAGCACCGCCACGCAACGCATACTGCCCGCCGCCGACGTCGACGAGGCCGGCGTACCGTACTTCTCGCTGGCGATCCTGCCGGGTGGACGGCGCGGACGACGCACGCCCGCCGGCGGCACCGTCACGGTGGTGGGACTGGGCCCCGGCGACATCGATTGGATGACGCCGCAGAGCCGACGCGAGCTGGCCGCGGCGACCGACCTGATCGGCTACGGCGGCTACCTGGACCGCGTCCCGGTTCGCGACGGCCAGCAGCGCCACCCCAGCGACAACACCGACGAGCCCGCGCGGGCCCGGCTGGCGTGCGCGCTGGCCGAGCAGGGCCGCGCCGTCGCGGTGGTGTCCTCGGGCGATCCGGGCGTGTTCGCCATGGCGACCGCCGTGCTGGAAGAGGCCAAACAGTGGCCGGCTGTGCAGGTGCGGGTGATTCCGGCGATGACCGCCGCCCAGGCCGTCGCCAGCCGGGTCGGCGCGCCGTTGGGGCACGACTACGCGGTGATCTCGCTGTCCGACCGCCTCAAGCCGTGGGACGTGATCGCCGCGCGACTGCAGGCCGCCGCGGCCGCCGACCTGGTGCTGGCGATCTACAACCCGGCTTCCAAGACGCGAACCTGGCAGGTCGGCGCGATGCGCGACATGCTGCTCGCCCACCGCGAACCCGGCACGCCGGTGGTGATCGGCCGCAACGTCTCCGGGCCCGACGAAGACGTCCGGGTGGTCGGGTTGGCCGATCTGAACCCCGCCGAGGTCGACATGCGCTGCCTGCTGATCGTCGGCTCGTCGCAAACCCAGTGGTACGCACACGATTCCACCGACCGGGTGTTCACGCCGCGGCGCTACCAGGCCTGAGTCCGCTTAGCCTGATTGCCCGACTCCTCCTCACCCGTTCACGGGCTGCATCGTCGTCGGGCTAGTCGCGGTCCCAGGTGCTCGGCATCATCGGCAAGGTGGGGCCATCGCTCAACCCGTCACGGGTCAGCGTCGCCAACCCGGCGGCCCGGGCGGCATCGGATTTGGTTGCGGCACCGGCGAATCCGAGCGGTCCCGCGCTTTCCGCCGAAGCGCGCGCGAGCGTCGGGGTCTTCGGCGTCATCGGCCGGATCCAGCCCCTCGTCCAAATCCATGAATTCGTAACGGTATGCGCGCTCGGTGGCGGTTCCGCCGCGGCGCCGGCGGGCTCGGGCCTTCTTCTTGGCCTCGGCGGCCGCGGCTGCGGCGCCGGGCGCGTCCAGGTCGTCGGACGACGGTTCCTCGGACTTGCGGCGTGACCGGCCGCTCGCGCCGCTGCCTGCCGACAGTCCCGACAACCCCACCGCATACAGGGCGTTCGACAGGTTCCCTCCGATTCCTTCGGTCGCCGTGGACCGAAGCCGACGCCGGGTCCCCCACCGACCGGTCCGCCGCCGGACACCGTGGCGACACTTGGCGCCGGGCTGGATACGGGGGCGCTGCTCGCGTTTGCCGGGGTGCTTGCGGACATGATCGGCGACGGAACCGGCGCGGTAGCCATCGGCGCCGGCGGTGCCGCGGTCAATGGCACGCTTACCGGCAGCGCAGCGCCGGTGGCACTCACAGCACCAGCGATCGCAGCAGCAATGCCGGCACCGGCAGCGGCGGCTACCGGAAGACAGCGGCGAGTAGCAGGACAGGGGCCAGCATTAGCGCCATCTGGACCGCTTGCACGAGAGGCCAGACGAGCATCAACGAGTGAAAGATGAACCAGGCCAACGCTGTCGCCAGGGCTGGGGTCATGCCTGGGATATTCATCAGCTGAGCGGCCAAGCCGTTGGCAAATGAAACCGCGTCAATGGGCCAGCCATCGGGGTATATCGCTTTCCCGGCGGGCCAAAGGACGTTTTGGGTGAAGTTCGAGAGTTCTTGCGCAAGCTGGTCCTGCCATGACGTGGTAGGAGGAGCTTGGGAAGCGGTGTCTGTTGCCGCTGCCTGTACCTCGCCGCCGGGAGTGACTATCTGCGGTGCGGGCGTCGTCACCGGGACAGCCGCCAGGGCGGATTCACTGATCGCCTGATAGGTGGTCATCGTCGTGGCGGCCTGCACCCACATGCGGGCGTAATCCGCCTCGTTGACGGCGATGGGAATTGTGTTGATCCCGAAGAAGTTTGTGGCGACCAGCGCCCCATGCACCGCGTGATTGGCCGCGAGTTCGCCCAGCGTCGGCATGGCGGCCAGGGCCGCGGTGTAGGCGGTCGCCGCAGTCTCGTGCAGCGTCGCGGCCGCGGTGCTCTTGGCCGCGCTTTCCAGCAGCCAGGCTTGGTAAGGGACGTGCGCGGCCACGTACTGATCCGCGCTGGGTCCGTCCCACGCACCCGCCTGCACGGCGCCCAATAGGCCGCTGAGCTCGGCTGCCGCGGTCGCATAGTCGGTGCTCAGCGACGACCATGCCGTCGCGGCGGCCAACAGCGGCGCGGGGCCGGGACCGCTGCTGAGCATCGTCGAGTGGACTTCGGGCGGAAACGCGATCCAGATCGGGGCAGTCATCGTCGGGGGCCTTCCGGCAAGAACACGAATACCTCTTCGGCGAATCTTGTAAGTGGGCTGGCGGTGCTGACTTCCCAGAGGTCGGTTGCCGGTGCCGTTTAGTTCCCCGCAATTTCACACCGGCGATAAATATCGCGAGTCTTTGCGCGCAACCGGACCATGCGCAACGATGCAGAGATGCGGTGTGACATTGCGCGTGAAGCGCTGTCGGCTCGATTGGACGGCGAGCGTCCCCAGGTGCTCGCGCAGCAGGTCGACGCCCACCTGGAATCCTGCCGCAGCTGCCGCTCGTGGCTGATCGGGGCGGCGGTGCAGACGCGCAGGCTGGCCTCGGTGACGCCGGGCGAGGGACCCGACCTGGTTGAAAAAATCATGGCCAGCATCGGCGAGAAGCCCACGGGCCACCAGGCCCGGATGCGCTGGTTGCGATCGCACTACCGGCGGTGGGGTCTGATCGCCGTCGGGCTTTTCCAGGTGGCGATTGCCGCCGCCCAAATCAGCGGAATCGATTTCGGCATGGTGTCCGCTCATATGCACGGCGCCATGTCCGGCGAGCACCTGATGCACGAGTCAACGGCATGGTTGCTCGCGCTGGGTCTGGCCATGATCGCCGCCGGCGTGTGGCCCGCCTCCGCTTCGGGGGTGGCGGCGATCACCGGTGTCTATTGCGTTGCGCTGCTGGGCTATGTGATCGTCGACGCCTTCGACGGCGAAGTGACCGCCACCCGGATCGCCAGCCACATGCCCCTGCTGTTGGGATTGGCATTCGCCGTACTGGTGACGCGGGAACGGGCGGGCTCGCACCGACGGCACGGCTCCGGCGCCTCGGACGCAAACTCCCCCAGCCTGGACGGCCGACTCACCGAGCGGTCGGCGACGTGGGCATCTGCGGCCCATCAATCATGCGGTTCTCGACCCCAGCGAATCCTCTACGACGAGCCGTCGTAGAATCAGAAACCCCGCACAACGAAGGTGGTTGGGCATGATCGCGCCGAGCGACGACGAGGCCATAACCGAGCTCGCGTTGTCAGCCGCGCGCGGAAACCCGCGAGCGCTCGAGGCGTTCATCAAAGCCACCCAGCAAGACGTATGGCGGTTCGTCGCCTACCTGTCCGACGCGGGCAGCGCCGACGATCTGACTCAAGAGACTTTCCTGCGCGCCATCGGCGCGGTCGAGCGCTTTTCCGGGCGCTCGAGCGCGCGGACGTGGCTGCTCTCCATCGCGCGGCGCGTGGTGGCCGACCACATCCGCCATCTGCAGTCGCGGCCCCGCGCCGCTCTGGGCGCCGATCCCGAGCACGTGGTGCGCGTGGACCGGCACGCCCGCGGGTTCGAGGATTTGGTCGAGGTGACGACGATGATCGCCAGCCTCAACGCCGAACAGCGCGAAGCCCTTTTGCTCACCCAGCTGCTGGGCCTGCCCTACGCCGACGCCGCCGCGGTCTGCGGCTGCCCGGTGGGCACCATCCGCTCCCGCGTCGCCCGCGCCCGCGACGCGCTGCTGGCCGATGGCGAGCGCAGCCACCTAACCGGCTAGCGCGCCAACCCATTCGGCGGCCTCGGCCACGGTGCCGACCGTCAGCACGCCATCGGGTAGCGGCGGCCGCGCCACCATCACCACCGGAACATCCAGCGCCGCAGCGGCATCCAGCTTCGCGCGTGTCATGTCCCCGCCGCTGTTCTTGGTGACCAGGGCGTCGATGCGATGGTCTCGCAACAACGCGAACTCGTCGTCGTAGCGGTACGGTCCGCGGGACAGCACCACCAGGTGGTGGCGCGGCAACGTGGACGGGTCCGGTTGGGTGACCGCGCGGATCAGAAACCACGCGCCGCTGTCGGCGAAGGCCCGTACGCCCGAGCGTCCGGTGGTGAGAAATACCCGCGAATAGCCTTGCCGGGCAACCGTTTCGGCGGCCCCAATGTCGGAGTCGACGACGAGTGCGGTGCCGGGATCCCAGGCCGGGCGCGCCAGGACCAGATGAGGGATGCGCAACTCGCCGCACGCGGCGGCGGCGTGTGCGGTCATGGTCGCCGCGAACGGGTGGGTGGCGTCGACGACGGCGTCGATGCGCTCGTCGTGCAGCCAGCGTCGCAATCCGTCGACGCCGCCGAAGCCGCCGATGCGCACGGGGCCGACCGGTAGGGCCGGATCGGGCACCCGGCCGGCCAGGGAGCTGACGATGTCGATGCGAGGGTGCAGGCTTTGCGCCAGTGCACGCGCCTCGCCGGTGCCGCCGAGCAGCAGGACCCGCATCAGTGCCGGCTCCCCCGGCGCCGCCCGGTCGAGTACAGATAGCTGTCGGTGAATTCCCCGGCGGTCAGCGCGTCGCCGACGATGATGACAGCGGTCTTGGTGATGCCGGCCTGATGCATCTGCTCGGCGATGTCGGCCAGCGTGCCGCGCAGCACCGCCTCCTGCGGCCAGCTCGCGAAAGCCACGACGGCTGCGGGTGTTTCGGGGCGGTAGCCGCCCTCGAGAAGTTGCGGAACGATGGCATCGATCTGGGCCGCGGCCAGATGCAGCACCAGGGTCGCGCCGGTTTGGGCGAGGGTTTTCAGGTCTTCGCCGGGCGGCATGGCCGTCGACAGGGTCGCCACCCGGGTCAGTGTCACCGTCTGCGCCACCCCGGGGACGGTGAGCTCGCGCTTCAGCGCGGCCGCGGCCGCGGCGAAAGCCGGTACGCCGGGCACGATTTCGTAATCGATGCCCAGGGCGTCGAGCCGGCGGCACTGCTCGGCCAGCGCGCTGTACAGCGAGGGGTCACCGGAATGCAGCCGCGCCACGTCGTGGCCGGCGGCGTGCGCCTCGCTGAGTTCGGTGATGATCTGCTCCAGCGTCAGCGGGCCGGTGTCAACGACTTTCGCGTCGGGCGGGCACAGCGCGAGCAGATCATCGGGCATGATCGAACCGGCGTACAGGCAGACCTGGCAGGCTTGCAGAAGTCGTTGGCCGCGCACGGTGATCAGGTCGGCCGCACCCGGCCCGGCGCCGATGAAGTACACCGTCACTTGGTCACCGCCCACTGGGTGACCGGATACTGCGGACGCCAGCCGGTGAAGCCGCCCAGCGGCTCACCGTGATAGTGCTGGAAGCGTCGCAGCTGGCCGCCCAGGCGCTGATATGCCTGCGTCACAACGGCTTCCGACTCGGTGGTGACCACGTTGACGACCAGTCGCCCGCCGGGGGGCAGGTTGTCCAGGCAGGCGTCGAGCAGCCCGGGTTGGGTCAGCCCTCCGCCGATGAAGATCGCCGACGGCGGCTGGGCGCCGTCGAACGCGTCGGGAGCATCGCCGCGCACGTCGATGCAAACGCCGAAGGCCGCGGCATTGAATTCGAGATTGTGTCGGCGTCGCTCGTCGCGCTCGAATGCCACTGCGCTGCAACCACTGCCCACTGAGGCACCACTCGACACTGATGCTGCCCGAGCCCGCACCGACGTCCCATAACCGCTCCCCCGGACGCGGTGCCAGGGCCGCCAAAGTCACCGCGCGGATGCCCTGTTTGGTGATCTGCCCGTCGTGAGCGAACGCGTCGTCGGGCAGGGGCGACACGCGTTCGTCGGGCAGGTAGCGCACGGCGATCACGTTGAGGTCATCGAGGTCTCGGTCGCCGGCCCAGTCGCGCGCGGTGCCGTCGTGTCGGTGCTCGTCGGGACCGCCGAGCCGTTCGAGCACGGTGAATTCGGAGTCTTCGCGGCCATGGGCATTGAGCAGCGCGGCGAGCTCGTCGGGCGTGGATTTGCTTTGTGACAGCACGATCGCCTGGCCGCCGCGGCGCACCGCGGTGTGCGGTTGCGCGGTGACGAGACTGATCACTTCGGTGTCGTGGACGTTCCAGCCCATTCGTGCGCACGCCAGCGTCACGGAGGACACGTGCGGCAATACCCTGACGTTGTCGCGCCGAACAGTCGGATCAGGGTGCCCCCGATGCCGTGCATCAGCGGGTCGCCGCTGGCGACGACGTGAATGTCGCCCGCGTGCTCGTCGAGCAACGTCCGCAGCGCGGGCAACATTGGTGACGGCCACTGCCGCCGGGGTGCGGGCACCGTGTCGTCGAGCAGGTCGAGTTGTCGCTTGGAACCGTAAATGACTGCGGCCCTTTGAAGTTCGGCCCGCGACGCTCGCCGGAGCCCGGCCATGCCGTCGGCGCCGATACCGACCACGATGATCATGGGCGCCGCTCCTCATCATCGCCGCGCCCGGCATCGTCGCGGCGCGGGTCATCGCGGCATCCTGCGCCAGACGAACTGCGGCAGCATCCGCATCACGGCAGCCGCGGGCCCAACGCCCACGGGATCCAGACGGTGCGCCGGCCCTTGGCGAGCGCACGAGCGGTCGCGGCGGCGACTTGCGCGGGCGTGCTGGGCAGCGGTGCGGGCGTCATGCCCTCCGTCATTCGCCCGATGACGAATCCCGGCCGGGCGATCAGCAGCCGCACCCCGGTGCCGTGCAGCGCGTCGGCCAAGCCGCTGGCAAACCCGTCCAGGCCGGCCTTGGCCGAACCGTAGACGTAGTTGGCGCGGCGCACGCGCACCCCGGCGATCGAGGAGAACACCACCAGCGGCCCTTGTCCGCGGTGCGCATGGCGGCGGCCAGATGCGTGAGCAGGCTGACTTGGGCGACGTAGTCGGTGTGCACGATGGCCACGGCGTGGGCGGCGTCGGTTTCGGCGCGGGCCTGGTCGCCCAGGATTCCGAAGGCCAGCACCGCGGTGCCGATGGGGCCGTGCTCGGCGACGATCGAGGCGACCAGCGGGCCGTGCGAGGCCAGGTCGTCGGCGTCGAACTCCCGGGTGTCCACCGCGGCGGCGCCGGCGGCTTTGAGCGCGTCGACCTGTTCAGCGAGCCGGTCGGCGTTGCGTGCGGCCAGCACGACCGTCGCTCCCGGTGCCAGAAGCCGCGCCAGCTCGATGCCGATCTCGCTGCGGCCGCCCAGAATTAGTACTGGACCTGCGCCCGTGTCGTCCACGGCTGCGATTATCACCTGCGCTAGCGTGGGCGGTGATGGCGAATACCACTACCCGGCTCACCGACGACGCGTTGGCGTTCCTGTCCGAACGGCATCTGGCGATGCTGACCACGCTGCGAGCCGACAATTCGCCGCATGTGGTGGCGGTCGGATTCACCTTCGATCCCAAGACCCACATCGCGCGGGTCATCACCACCGGCGGTTCGCAGAAGGCGGTCAACGCCGATCGCGGCGGACTGGCCGTGCTCAGCCAGGTCGACGGCGCCCGGTGGCTGTCGCTGGAGGGCCGGTCCAAGGTGAACAACGACGTCAACGCGGTGCGCGACGCCGAGCTGCGCTACGCCCAGCGCTACCGCACCCCGCGGCCCAACCCGCGACGGGTGGTCATCGAGGTCCAGGTCGAGCGGGTGCTCGGGTCGTCGGATCTGTTGGACCGGAGCGAGTAGTTAAGCCCGAGTTGGAGCCGAGACCGGAAACTCTGGCCCCCGATTTTGCTCGTCAGCGCTCTTTCCTTCGTGGGTCATACTCGGTACCCGAGATGTCGTCCCAGAACTTTGGCGAGATCTCTGTCGGCCGGTCTTCCTCGGCAACAGCGTCTACCTTCTCCTGAAACTCATCGAGGAGTTGCCGGGCACGCGCAAGCTTTTCCGGGCTTGGCGGAGGGACACCTGCTTCCTCTCTGGTTAAAAAGATCTTGCCCGCAATCTCCCTCACTGTTAAACCTCCTTGGAGCACTGATTAGTTTATTCACTAGTCTTCAACCATATCGATAATTGTTCGACCTGTTCGTGGATCAATTGTCTTCCGCAGAACTAGAAATCTCGTATTCGCGGAGAACAGAACCTCTCTCTCCGCGGGATACATCGAAAAAGCAGAAACATCACGGCCGGTGAAGGATACAATTCGAAACTCAACGTTTCCGGCGAACGCGGACGACTGCGCCACGACTGGATCTCTTGTTGTGCTGAGGAAAGCTTTTTCTACGATGTATTCGCCCGGCCGATACTGGGCCAACACCTCAGGCGGCAGGTTCGTACCACGCACCACGGAACCCTCGTACGGCGGTAGTTTGCTTAATGCAGCTTTTAGTGCTTCGACTCGATCAGCTTGAGACGCATCCAAAACTTCGCTCCTTAACGCCTCGTTTAGCTCTGTATAACCCATGCCAGTGTACTGAGCGAAAGCCTGCAAATGTTCTGGGCTCAGCGGGTCTTCGTGGCTCAGAGGATCGCCGCCGTTGTCGAGAGCGTCATTCTGGGCGTTCGTGCCGCCGGGATTAGCAGGCGCATCTTCGTCGAGTGGCACTTTCGGTTGGGGCGGACCGCCTTCCCCGGGCTTTGGAGAGCCATTAATCGGTGGCTTTGGCCCACCGCTGGGAGGACCCCCTTCGACAGAAAGATGCGGGTTGCGACCGGGCGCCGGTATACCGGCCGAGCGACCGCCCGGCGGCAACAAATGAGGTGCCGGTTTGGCCGTCGGCAACAAATGAGGTGGCGGTTTGGCCGTCGGAGCAGTTTGCGACGAGTGCGGAGCGGCGGGTGGAGGATCGACCGGTGGTCCGCTCTGCGGGGTTGTCACACGCCCAGGCGCAAATTCGGCGATATGGGAAATCGCGGACGGTGCTCGTTCGCCTGTCGCGGCATCTGATGGCGCGAGAGGTGCACCGGCAGCGGGCACCCCAGCCGGTGCATGCGGGGGTCCTCCCCCGGCACCAACCCTGGCTGACGCAGTTCATTTTCGGGTGCCCGTTGGTGAGGACTACCCGGCGACGCCGGCTCATGCGCACCCTCCGTCGGACGCGGTTCGTGCGCACCGTCCGCCGGTACCGATGCCGGTTCGTTGGACCGCCAGCAGGTACTGATGCCGGCTCATGCGGGACCTCCGCGGTACCCCGACGTCGGCGCGTGCGGCGCACCAGCTGGTCGTCCGCCGCCGCCGATGGTGACCCAGGTATCGGATCATGCGGGCGCCATGGACCGCCGGTGTCGATCGCGGTGGGGTCGCTGGGTCGAATAGGCCTTCCGCGTCAACAGGTTTCGGAATCTCGGACACCGCCCACCCCGGCGCCGCCGTCGGCGCATGTGGTGCACCCGCAGCCCCATCGGCCGGGCGGGGCACCGACTCGACCGGCGGCTCAATCGGCTTGCCGGGTGGCAATGCAACCGGACTGCCACTCGTAGGAGGCTTGATCTCGGGCAAATCCTTGGTGACGCCTTCGAGGTTCTTGGGCAGGTCCGCAGTCGCCTTGGTGATGCCCGTCAGCGCATCCCCGGCACCTGCGACCCCGCCGGCACGCCCAGCAGCGCCGGCGGCCTCCGCCTCCTCCTCGGCGCCGCGGACGGCCGCCCCCGCGCCGTCGGCCGCCGCGCCTCCCTCACCGAGGCCGGGCGTGAATAGGGTGCCAAGGTCGAACGCCACTTCACCAGCGCCCAATCCAGGCCGATCGCCGCTCCAATCCTCAGCATGCACAAGGCCTTTCAACTCTTGCAGCCTCGCGTCCGCGAATTCCCTCGGGGTGTAGCGGAGCGTTGAACAGACTCCCCTTCCACGCGCTCTTCCCCAGGCCGGTCCACGTGGCGCCCGCACCTTGGGGATCGACGAAAAACCAGTGCGGACTCAGGTCAGCGATGCCTAGCCCCATGCCGACCGCACCCTTGAGAGCACCCTCGTGGACATTGATCCAGGTGTCGAATGCGGTCGCCACCGGATTACCGACGTCGTCCCCCAGAAAATTGAGTTAGCCCGCGGCGCGCGTACTTCTCGCACGTGACGATCTGGCGATCGGCCGCTTGCATGAGCTGTCTGATCCCCTGCTCGCAGGCGCGGGCCTCCTGCCCAAGATGCCCCAGTACGTCGTTGATGTCCTTGGCGATCTTCTTGATCTCGTCCCACGCGTCACCGTCGATGATGAGCATGACGTCGTGACCGATATCGCCGAGGGATCCGAGCCGGTGCAACAGATCCCGGATCGCATGTTGGGCGTGGTCGACCTTGTTGGCAAACATGTCGATCTTGGTCGCCAGCTCGCCGCACTTCTCACCGATAATGCGCTGCGGCAGAACCTATTTCGTTCAGAGCGTCATCGATTTTGTCGCCTTCGGGCAGGTGTTGAGTGTCCAGCAGCGTCTTCGTCCCGTTGAGGGTCCGCTGAACGCCGCTAGCGGCTGCGGCGAAGTCGCGCCAACGTGCTGCGGCCGCATGCAGACCCGCCACGTCGCCGTCGGGCCACAGCTCGAGAACGAGGGACTGCACGATCGACCACAGCAGCGGTGGCGGCTCGCCGGGCCCCATCGTTCCAGGGGCTTTGGGCGCGGCAAGTTCAGCCGGCGGGGACGGTGCCTCCAATACGCCGCCACCGCCACCCAGCGTCGAGGCCGCCTCGGCCCTCGAATAGTTCGACGCTCCTTGCTGGATCAGAGCCCCACATCTACAGCACGCGTTGACGGCGGCAGCCGCCGCCTTCAGCAACGACTCGGCGGCGTCTTGATACGCCAGGCCGAAAACCTCGCCGGCGCGGTCCACGCCGGTGTGTGCCGAGAAACCAGCGGTCAACACCGTCAGATTCGCGGCCAGACCACCCCCGGCGGCGGCCACGGCGCTACCCGCGGCGTACAACGCCTCCGGATCGACAGCCAACGGAGCCACGCGCGGAATTCTCGCCCACGTCCGCCCGTCGCCGCTATTCACCCGATGATCGCTCCGCCAAGCTAGCCACGATCACCTCGGGCGACAATTCATTTACCAACAGCCACCCCGGCTGACAACGTGATGCGATGTCGCCCGGGGGATACCGTGACGGTCGGCCCGGCCGGTTCCCCATCGAGCTGCACGTCAACCCCGGCAGGCAAGCCACCGAGCGTGATCCGGACTGCGACATCGGTGGCCACCGTGATGGTCGACCTCGGCAACGCGGCCAGCCCGGCACGCTCGATATCGACCCTCAGACTCGCAACCCCGTTGAGACGCAACGTCAGATACGGCAGCGGGCCGACGGGCCGTCCGACTTGCCAGTCCAGCTCGCTGTACAACCCGGGCGTCGGCTCGAAGTGCGGGATGAAGCCGCGATGGTGCCGAATGGTGTGCGTGGGGTCCGGCCGCGCATACGAGCGCGCGTCGACTTCCGCGACGGCCCCGCGCCGCGCCGTCACCTCGGGATCGGCGGCCAACTCCGACAACCACCACACCTGGTGCGGCCCGATTCCCAGATCGGCGCGCACCAGTTGCGGATACCAAGCGAACGTGATGTGCCCCGGATCCCCTTGGCGCAGAGCGGTTCCCATGTGGGAGATCGGATCCTCGAACTTATCCTGAAACACCCAGGCGATGTGATCTTCGACCGGGTAAACGCTGAACCGGTGGCGGTAACCCAGCCGGTCCAGCTCCAGCACCTGCTCGGCGGCCGACGCGAACGGCACCAGTTCGTCAAGCATCCCGTGGGCGATGACGTACGGCAGCCATCGTGCGTTCACCAGCAACTTCCAGGTATCGCCCTCCCGGGCGCAGGGCGAGTCCAGGTCGAGGTCGGCGGGAATGTCGACATGGGGTAGCAGCCGCACACCGCACGTCGGCGGCCCCGCCAGCACCACCGCCTGCGAGAACACCTGCGGGTAACTCAGTCCCAGCTTGTATGTCGCGTACCCGCCCATCGAATAGCCGGAAATCACAGTGCGATTGGGATCGGTGCCCAGTTGCTCGGCCACTCGCGCCCACACTTCCCAGACGTCGAGTTCGCCGGTGTCGAAGTACCAGGTGGACGGTCCCCGGGCCAATGGCGTGACCACCACCGAGTCGCGGCCCTCACACACCTCGTGCAACAGTCGGGGGTCGATCGCGGCGAACTGGCTCTGCCCGAGTGAAAGCGAGTGCAGCAGTAGGGTCAACGGCAACGTGCGACCCGGTGCGTAGCTCGACGGCAGGCAGATCGAATACGGCTGCACCCGGCCGAGGAATTGCGGCTTGGTGCTCAAGATGTCGTTGGCGGCCCAACCTTGTTCCAGACCTTGGCCCAGTTCGACCGAAGACACGTACCACCGGGTGGACGGGCCGGTGATCACCGGTTCGGGAGCGGTCTCACGGGACGCCAGCTGAGCCCACGGCACCGTCAGCGCGAACTCGGAGACGTCGCCATGTGTCAGGGCGGCGGCCTGGGCGGCATCCGACCAGAAATTCAGGTGCGGCGGCTCCTGGTCATTAGTGCGAAACGCCACGTTGTAGACGTTGGGTTGGCCGGGCAGCGCGCCGTGCAGGGCGGACACATCGGCGAACCCGTCCCCGGCCGCGTTGGCTAACCCGGCGACCAGCCGGACCGTCCAGCTCCCCGTGGGGTCCGCCAGCGACCGCGGGACCTGCGCCACGAACGACCGCGACTGCATGTCGACGCTGTGCTCGACGGGCGTCCTGACCTGGCTAGCCAGGTCGATCAGCGCGGCGCCACTCCCCGAGATCAACAGGGCCGTGTCGATGCCCTTCGAGCGCACGCCGGCCCCGGCGGGCCACTCCTCGTCCGCCGTGCGGGCTGGGTCAGTGTCGAAGGCGAACAACGCGATGGGCACCGAGGCGTCCAGCAGGGTGTTCCAGTCGATTCGCCACCAGGTGTGGGTCTCGTTGAGCCCGATGGCGACGCGGAAGATGTCGGCGCCGTTGCCCGCGGCCGGTCCGTCGGGATAGACGTAGGTTCCGCGCGGCGGCGCCTGGATCTTCAGGTCGCCGACCGGGATGCCCGTCGCGCCGTGGTCGTCGTAAAGGAAGTCGGTCCAGAACAGGGCACCGCCGGCCACTCGGCCGGCGCCGCACGTGCGTGGGAATTGTTCGCCGAACGGCCATCCCGCAGGCACCGGAAGCTGGGGCTCGGGGCGCCGCGCGGCCGGCGGCACACCCTCGGGCATCCCGTCGACCACGATGAGCTCAGCCGGCGGTGCCGGTGCCGGTGCTGGTGCCGGTGCGGTGGAGTGCAAGACCGCGTCGACAACGTGGCGGGCGATGCGAATCGGAAGCAGCGGGAGATCCAGGATCGACACCACCCCCAACCTACGCGGACGCAGGGGCGCCTCGGTTAAGGCACCGGCACCACGATCAGTTCGTGCGGGCGGTTGTTGACGGCCAAGGCGCCGTCGGCGGTGACGACGACGATGTCCTCGATGCGAGCGCCCCAATGGCCGGGGAAATAGATACCGGGCTCGATGGAAAATGCCATGCCCTCGGTCAAAGGCAGATCGTTTCCGGCGACGATGTAGGGCTCTTCGTGCACCGACAACCCGATACCGTGCCCGGTCCGGTGCACGAAATACTCGGCGAGCCCTTCGGCGGCGAGCACATCACGGGCGGCGGCGTCGACCTGCTCGGCGGTCACTCCCGGGCGTACCGCGTCGCGAGCCACGCGCTGCGCACGCTGCAGTATCGAATACTGTTGAGCGACTTCGGGCTTGGGCTCTCCGATGCTGTAGGTTCGCGTGGAGTCCGAGTTGTAGCCCGGTTCATAGGAGCCGCCGATGTCGACGACGACGATATCGCCGACTTGTAGTTCTCGATCCGAATATTCGTGGTGCGGGTCGGCGCCGTGCGGGCCGGATCCGACGATGATGAACGCTACCTCCGAATGCCCTTCTGCCACAATGGCATCCGCGATGTCGGCGGCCACGTCGGCCTCGGTGCGGCCCGGGACCAGAAACTCCGGCACCCGGGCGTGCACCCGATCGATGGCGGCACCGGCTTTGCGAAGCGCGTCGACTTCGCATTCCTCCTTGACCATTCGCAGCGTGCGCAACACATCGGTGGCCAGGACCGGCAGCACGCCGAGCGCATCGGCCAGGGGCAGCAGGTGCAGCGCCGGCATGGCATCGGTGACGGCGGTCGCGGCGGGGGCGCCGCCCAACGCGGAACCCACCAGGTCGTAGGGATTGTCGCCGTCGACCCAATCCCGCACCGCCAGGCCGAGTTCGGCGATGGCAGACCCTTTGAGCGAGGCCAGCTCCAGGCGCGGCACCACAACCGTGGGATCACCCGAAGCGGGCAGCACCAGCGCGGTGAACCGCTCCAGCGTCTGTGCGCGCGACCCGACGAGGTAGCGCAGGTCATACCCGGGCGTGATCACCAGCCCGGTCAGGCCCGCCGCGCCGGCCGCATCGGCGGCGGCCGCCAGCCGGCGTTCATACACTGCTGCGTCGAAGCGGTGAGACTGCATGGCAGCCAGGCTAATGCTCAGTGGCGCGTCGCCTCGCGGCGGCGTGAGAACATAGCCGGCATGCCAGCACCCCGATCACCCTCGACTCGATGAGCGGCGACCCGCAGCGCGTGGGCTCGCCGCGCTCGCGATCGCCACTGGTGCTGCTCGACGGCGCCAGCATGTGGTTCCGCTCCTATTTCGGGGTGCCGTCGTCGATCACCGCGCCCGACGGCAGGCCCGTCAACGCCGTTCGGGGATTCATCGACTCCATGGCCGTGGTGATCACCCAGCAGCGGCCCAGCCGGCTGGCCGTGTGCCTAGACCTCGATTGGCGGCCTCAGTTCCGCGTGGACCTCGTCCCGTCCTACAAGGCCCACCGCGTGGCCGAGGAGGAGCCGCCGAACGAGCCGGACATCGAGGAAGTCCCGGACGACCTGACGCCTCAGATCGACATGATCGCCGAACTCCTTGACGCCTTCGGGATTCCGACGGCCGGGGCGGAGGGTTTCGAGGCCGACGATGTGCTGGGCACCCTGGCGGCCCGGGAACGCAAGGACCCCGTCGTGGTGGTCAGCGGCGACCGCGACCTGCTGCAGGTGGTGTCGAACGACCCCGTCCCGGTTCGGGTGCTCTACCTCGGCCGCGGGCTGAGCAAGGCCACCTTGTTCGGGCCCACCGAGGTGGCCGAACACTACGGCGTGCCGGTCGACAGGGCCGGCCCGGCCTACGCCGAACTCGCGCTGCTGCGCGGCGATCCGTCCGACGGCCTGCCCGGGGTTCCAGGCGTCGGTGAGAAGACCGCGGCGACGCTGCTGGCGCAGCACGGTTCACTGCAGCAGATTCTGGCTGCAGCCCACGACCCGAAGTCGAAGATGGCGAAGGGCGTGCGCAAGAAACTGCTGGCAGCGCTCGATTACATCGAGGCGGCCGGCAAGGTGGTTCGAGTCGCCACCGACGCGCCCGTCGACCTCTCGACTGCCAACGACGAACTACCGCTGGTCGCCGCCGATCCGCGACGCACCGCCGAGCTGGCGACCGAGCTGGGTGTCGGCTCGTCGGTCGCCCGCCTGCAGAAGGCGCTGGACTCGCTGCCGAACTGAGCCAACCCGGCGACTACTGCGGCCGCCCGACCTCGTAGGTGCCCTTGTTGTCCTGGAACGTCACCGTCACATGCTTGGGCGCGCCGTCGATGCTTACGTCGCAGTCGAACGTCGCGCCCTTCTTGACGGTCGGATTCTGGCCGTGGTTGCACTTGACGTTCTGGACGTTCTTTGCGCCGTAGCCGTTGGTTTCGTCGCTGAGGACCTGCTGAACCCCGGTCTGCGCCTTATTGACGTCCAGCTTGGTGGTGACAAAGAACCCGGGCTGCCAAAAGCCCAGCACCAGCACGACCGCGATGAGCAGGAACGCGATCGCGCCGCCGACACCCGCAATCAGCCCGACCGGCCGTTTCTTGGCGGGTTGCTCGTAACCGGGGTACTGCTGCGGATACTGGCCCGGCTGGCCGTACTGCGGGTACTGACCCGGCTGGCCATACTGCCCCGGCTGACCATACTGGCCCGACGGCGGGTACTGGCCGGGCTGGCCGTACTGGCCGTACTGGCCGGGCTGGCCGTACTGCCCCGGTTGGCCGTACTGCCCAGGCTGACCGTACTGCCCGGGTTGCGCATAGCCCGGCTGATGCTGAGCGTACTGCTGCGGGTAGGCCTGCTCAGCCGGTTGCTGGTACTGCGGGTAGTCGGCAGGCGGGGTGTAGGCAGGGGTCTGCCACGACGTCTCCTGGTTCGACTGGTCCTGCCAGGTTGGCCCCGCGTGAGTCGGGTCTGACGAGTGATCGCTACCTTGACCATGACCGGGCGGTTGCCACTGCTGGTCCGATCCGTGCGGTCCGCTCATCTTTCTCCCTCAGCCCTTGTGTCTTGGCATGAACTATCGGCGTTCAACGGTAGCTCCGGCCTAGCCTACCCGGCGTCAACTGCGACGACGCCGCGCCGAATGTCATTGATCGCCCGCTTGGCGACGGCCCGTAACTCGGGGTCGGGGGCGGCGTTGCGCACCTGGTCCAGCAGGTCGAGCGCCTGGCGGCACCAGCGCACGAAATCCCCGGCCAGCAGGGGCGATCCGGTGCCGGCGGGGTCGGCGGCCGCCAGCGCCGCCGCCAGATCGCCGGCCCTGGCCCAGCGGTAGATGACGTTGACGAAGCCGTCGTCGGGTTCGCGACTCGGGGCGATCCGGTGCGTTTGCTCATCTGCGCGCAAGGCCATCGACAGCCTCGACGTCTGCTGCAGCGCCTGCCGCAATTGCTGGGTGGGGGCGTCGGCCGCAAAAGCCGCCCCCGGCCCCTCGCCTCCCCTGCTTTCGTACAGGACCGACGACACCACCGCAGCCAGCTCGGCCGGTTTCAATCCCGACCAGGCGCCGGTGCGCAGGCATTCGGCCACCAGCAGATCGCTTTCGCTGTAGATGCGTGCCAACAACCGGCCGTCGTCGGTGACCCGCGGATCACCGTCGCGGCCTTCGATGAAGCCGCGCTCGGTGAGCAGCCCGACGATCCGGTCGAACGTCCGGGCCAGCGAATTGGTGGCCGCCGCAACCTTTTTCTCCAATTGCGCGTTGTCGCGCTCGATCCGCAGATAGCGCTCTGCCTGCCTGACCTGTTCTTCCAGACCGGGCGTGTTGTGCGACGGGTGCCGGCGCAGCGCTTCCCGCAACGACGCCAGCTCGGGGTCGTGAAATGCGCCGTCGGTGTCCCCGCGGCCGCTGCGGCGGCTGGCCGGAATGGTCAGCCCGGCGGCAGCCGATCGCAGCGCCGACGCCAGATCACGCCGGACCCGTGGCTGACGGTGTTCGACCCGCTTGGGCAACGACATCGAACCGACCGGCGCGGACGCGCCCGAATAATCGGCCGAGGAAATCCTTCCCGCCCAGCGGTTTTCGGTAAGCACCAAGGGTCGCGGGTCGGAGCTGTCACGGGCCGACTCCAGCACGACCGCCAGGCCACCGCGCCGGCCATGGGTGATATTGATGATGTCGCCGCGGCGCAGCGCGGCCAGCGCGTCGCTGGCGGCCTGCCGTCGTTGCAGCCTGGACGCCCGGGACTGCGCGCGCTCCATCTCGCTGATGCGTGCGCGCATGCGGGCGTACTCGAGGATCGGCGCCTTGGGTCCGCCCATCTCGGCGGCGATCTCGTCGAGCAATGCGGTGCCGCGCTCAATGCCGCGGACCAGCCCGACGACGGAGCGGTCGGCCTGGTATTGCGCGAAGGATTGCTCCAGCAACCGGTGTGCCTGCTCGGGGCCCATCTGCTGGACCAGGTTGATGGTCATGTTGTACGACGGCGCAAACGAGCTGCGCAGCGGGAAGGTCCGGGTGGAGGCCAGACCGGCAACCGCGGAGGGCTCGGTGGTTTCCTCGGTCGGATTCCACAGCACCACCGCGTGGCCCTCGACATCGATGCCGCGCCGCCCGGCGCGGCCGGTGAGCTGGGTGTACTCGCCCGGTGTCAGCGCCACGTGCTGTTCGCCGTTGAACTTCACCAGCCGCTCGAGCACCACCGTGCGGGCGGGCATGTTGATCCCGAGTGCCAACGTCTCGGTGGCGAACACCGCCCTGACCAGCCCGGCGGTGAACAGCTCTTCGACAGTGTGCCGGAAGACGGGCAGCATGCCGGCATGGTGGGCCGCCAAACCGCGCAGCAGCCCCTCCCGCCATTCGTAGTAGCCCAGCACACTGAGGTCGGCGTCCGCGAGATCGCCGCACCGGTGCTCGATCACCTCGGCGATCTGTGCGCGCTCCTCCTGGGTGGTCAGTTGCAGGGGCGAGCGCAGGCATTGCTGCACCGCGGCGTCACAGCCTGCCCGGGAGAAGACGAACGTGATGGCCGGCAGCAAACCTTCGGAATCGAGGGTGGCGATGACGTCCGGCCGTCCCGGTGTCCGATAGAAGCGGGGACGCGACGGCCGTCCTGAGCCGCGGCGACGCGGTTGCCAATCGGTCATGCGGTCCGCCTCGCGGCGGTGTGAAATGTGGCGCAGCAGTTCCGGATTGACCCGCGGTTGACGATCCGCCGCCGGTTTCTCGTTCTCGTAGTCGAACAGATCCAGCAGCCGCTTGCCCACCAGCACGTGTTGCCACAGCGGCACCGGCCGGTGCTCGTCGACCACGACCGTCGTGTCACCGCGCACGGTCTGGATCCAGCCGCCGAATTCCTCGGCGTTGCTCACCGTTGCCGACAGGCTGACCACCCGCACCTCGTCGGGCAGGTGCAGGATCACCTCTTCCCACACCGGACCCCGCATCCGGTCGGCGAGGAAATGCACCTCGTCCATCACCACATACGAAAGTCCCTGTAGCGCAGGCGAATCCGCGTAGAGCATGTTGCGCAACACCTCGGTGGTCATGACCACCACAGGCGCATCGGCGTTCACCGACATATCCCCGGTGAGCAGGCCGATGCGGTCACGGCCGTAGCGCGCCGTGAGGTCGGTGTGCTTCTGGTTGCTCAGCGCTTTGAGCGGCGTGGTGTAGAAGCATTTGCCGCCGGACGCCAGCGCCAGGTGTACGGCGAATTCGCCGACCACCGTCTTGCCGGCACCGGTCGGCGCGCAGACCAGCACGCCGTGACCTCGTTCGAGCGCCGCACACGCGCGACGCTGAAAGCCATCGAGCGCGAAGGGCAGTTCCGCGGTGAACCGGGCGAGCTCCACCAGCTCCGCCACCTCATGGGGCGGCGAGGGATCAGGTGACATCGTCGTGTTGCCCGGCGGTGTACGACGGCTCCGGTATCGCGGTGGGCGGTTCGATGACCGATGCTTCGTCGTCGGGGATCACGGCCTGGGCTTCACGCTTGGCCTTCCGTCTGTCGTGCAGCCGGGCGATTTGGATGGCCAACTCCAAGAGCACGGACAGCGCCAACCCCAGCGCGGTCATCGAAAACGGGTCGGATCCGGGGGTGAAGATTGCCGCAAACGCGAACATCGCGAAGATCAGCCCGCGTCGCCACGCCTTGAGCCGCTCGTAGGGCAGCACGCCGATGGTGTTGAGCATGACGATGAGCAGCGGGAATTCGAAGCTGACACCGAAGACGATCAGCAGGTTGATCAAGAACCCGAAATACCGGTCGCCGGACAGGGCGGTCACCTGGACGTCGCTGCCGACGGTCAGCAGGAAGCCCAGCGCCTTGGACAGCACGAAGTAGGCCAGCACCGCGCCGACCAGGAACAGCACCACGGCGGGGATCACGAACGCGATCGCGAAGCGGCGTTCCTTCTGGTAGAGCCCGGGCGTGATGAACGCCCACAGCTGGTAGAACCACACCGGACAGGCCAGCACCACCCCGGCCGTCATCCCGACCTTGAGCCGCAGCATGAACTGGTCGAACGGCGCGGTGGCCAGCAGCCGGCATTGCCCGTCGGCGCTGATCGCCGCGCGCGCCGACTGCGGCAGCGAACAGTAGGGATGCCGCAGCCACTCGCCCAGGCTTTCCAGCCCGAAGATCGAATGCGAGTACCAGACGAACCCGAAAATCGTGGTCAGCATGATCGCGGCCAGCGAGATCAGCAGCCGGGTGCGCAGCTCGGTCAGGTGGTCGACCAGCGACATCGTCGCGTCCGGGTTTGCTCGGCTGCGCCGATTACGAGGGTTGAGTCGTCTCAGTAGGCCGGAAGTGCGCGCTGAAACCTTGAAGATCTTCACGATGCTCGGTCAGTGGCGCTCGGGCAGCGCGACGATGATGGCGGCTATGCCGGACGTGCTTCGGTGTGCCCCTGCTCGCTGGGCGCCGGCGCGTCGACCCGCTGCGACTGCACGGGCGTGGGATTCGCCGCGGAGGCCTCGCTTTGGGCCGCGGTGTTGGTTCCCAGGGCCGACGGTTCCGCTTTGTTCTCGGTCTGCATTTCGCGCAGCTCGGACTTGAAGATCCGCATCGACTTACCCAACGAACGCGCCGCGTCGGGGAGCTTCTTGGCACCGAACAGCAAGATCACCACGACCGCGAGGATCGCCCAGTGCCACGGACTAAGACTGCCCACTTTGATTACCTCCAGACGTTGACCCGATGCTACCGCAGTGGCGCCGATCTGGCGACGGGCCCGCGCCGCGCCGCGGTGGACCGGCCGCCTGGACTTTCGTCAGTTCAGGGCTTCGTAGGCCGTCACGGCGGCCGCCGCGGCGTCCCGCACCCGCTGCGCCAGGGACTCCGGCCCCAGCACCTGCACCTCGGGTCCGAAGCCCAGAACCAGCCGCGTCATCCAATCCTCGGAGGCATAGGTCATGACCGCCTCGCAGGATCCGTCCGGTAACTCGCGCACATCGCGCATCGGGTAGTACTCGAACATCCAGGACGCCGCGGGCGCCACCCGCAGCGTGGCCGACGGCAGCGAGGGGTCGCCGTCGAACAGCGAGGTGTCCGGCGGCGCGTGCAGGGCCGGCTCGGGCGGGGCGGCCGGCTCGTCGAGCTCATTGGCGTCCACGATCCGGTCGAAGCGGAACAGCCGAACGCCTTCGGCCTCGCGTGACCAGCCCTCCAGGTAGCTGTGGCCGCCGATCAGCAGCACCCGGATGGGGTCGACGACCCGGCTGGTCAGGGTGTCGTGGGAGGCGGAGTAGTAGTCGATGGCCAGCGCGTGCCTGGACTGGACGGCCGCGCGCACCGCGGCGGCGGCCCGGTTCTCCACCGGCGCGGGCTCGTCGACGGCCGACGCGGCGTGGGAGGCGTCGTGCGCGACGGCGCCGGCCGCGCCCTCGATCTTGGCGATGGCGCTGCGCGCAGCTTCGGGATCGACGACGCCGGGAATGTCGGCCAGCGCCCGCAACGCCACCAGCAGGCCGGTGGCCTCCGGTGAGGTGAGTTTGAGCGGGCGGTCGATCCCCGCCGAGAACGTCACCTCGATGGTGTCCCCGGAGAACTCGAAGTCGATGAGGTCACCCGGGAAGTAGCCGGGCAGACCGCACATCCACAGTTGGTTGAGGTCCTCTTCCAGCTGCTTGGCCGATACCCCGAGATCGGCGGCGGCCTTGGATCGGGTGACCCGCGGATTCGCCTGGAAATACGGCACCATGTTCAACAGCCGGACCAGCCGAGTGGAGATCGCAGTCATTGGCGCCACCCTCGCCCGCGGCCGGGTGGTTGCCCCGCACCGACGGCGTCCCCGCCAGCGTGCGCGCGCAACCGGGCCAGCACGTCGTCGCGCAGTGACTGCGGTTCGAGCACCAGGGCGTCGGCTCCATAGCCGGCGATGTCGCGCGCCAGCTGGTCGGCCGACCTGATGTCGAGCTCGATCACCTCGCCATCGCGAGCCGCCGAGCCGGCGCGCGTCGACGGCTCTGCCGGCGCGCCGCAGCGCGGTGGCCCGCCCGTCGGCCACCCATACTCGGGCCTGTCCGACGGTCGTCGTTGCCGATACCTCGGCGACGGTCTGGGCCACGATCTTGCGCAGGTCGACGTCGCTCGGCACTGTGACGGCGCCCGGCGGGCCGATCGGCGTGACGTCCGGCACCGATCCGGGACAGCCGGAAGGTGCGGGTCGCGTCGCGGTCGCGGTCGTGGCCCACCAGGTACCAGCGGCCCTTCTCGGTGACCACACCCCAGGGCTCGACGGTGCGCGTGGTGTACGGCTCGGCCCGCGACGGCCGGTGCTGGAACTGCACTGCTTGGCCAGAGTCGATGGCGGACAACAGGATTCCGAGAACTTCTTCGGACCCGCGCAGGCCCGGCACTCCGGCCGGCGACGCGATGGCGACCGGCGCGTCAGGATCGACATCCACACCGGCGGCGCGCAGTTTGAGCAGCGCGCCCTGGGTCGCGGTGATGAGTTCGGGCGACTCCCACAGCTGGGTGGCGACGGCCACCGCGGCCGCCTCGTCGGGGGTCAGCTCGACCGGCGCGAGCGAGTAGGCGTCGCGGTTGATCCGGTAGCCCTCGGTGGGGTCCAAAGCCGACGCCCGGCCGACCTCGAGCGGGATGCCAAGGTCGCGCAGCTCGTTCTTGTCCCGCTCGAACATGCGCGAGAACGCCTCGACGTTGGGGCTGTCCGAGTAACCCGCCACGCTCGACCTGATCTTCTCCGCCGAGATGTAGCCGCGGGTGGACAGCAGGGCAATGACCAGGTTTACCAGCCGTTCGACTTTTGACGTCGCCATTGGCTCCAGGTTATTCGATGGTCCGCGTCTGGCGCTTCCACAGGCCAGCCGCGTCGCGCCAACTCGTTGGTGCGGCTACATGCTCGCGATCAGGCGCTTGACCCGCTCGTCGACCGCACGGAACGGGTCCTTGCACAGCACGGTGCGCTGCGCCTGGTCATTGAGCTTGAGGTGCACCCAGTCGACGGTGAAATCACGGCCGGCGGCCTGCGCTGCGCTGATGAACTCGCCGCGCAGCCGCGCCCGGGTGGTCTGCGGCGGGTTGTCCACCGCCTCGGCGATGTCCTCGTCGGTGGTCACCCGCGTGGCCAGCCCCTTGCGCTGCAGCAGGTCGAAGACGCCGCGCCCGCGCTTGATGTCGTGGTAGGCCAGGTCCAGCTGAGCGATCTTCGGGTCGGACAACTCCATGTTGTAGCGATCCTGGTAGCGCTGGAACAGCTTGCGCTTGATCACCCAGTCGATCTCGGTGTCCACCTTGGCGAAGTCCTGGCTCTCGACGGCGTCGAGCTGACGGCCCCACAGGTCGACGGTCTGCTCGATCTGCGCGTTGGGTTCGCGGGTCTGCAGGTGCTCGACGGCGCGGCTGTAGTACTCGCGTTGGATGTCCAGCGCGCTGGCCTGGCGCCCGCCCGCCAGCCGCACGGGCCGTCGGCCGGTGACGTCATGGCTGACCTCCCGAATGGCGCGGATGGGGTTGTCGAGGGAGAAGTCCCGGAACGGGACGCCGGCTTCGATCATTTCCAGTACCAGCGCGGCCGTGCCCACCTTGAGCATGGTGGTGGTCTCGCACATGTTGGAGTCGCCGACGATCACGTGCAACCGCCGGTATTTCTCGGCGTCGGCGTGCGGCTCGTCGCGGGTATTGATGATCGGCCGGCTTCGCGTGGTGGCCGAGGAGACGCCTTCCCAAATGTGCTCGGCGCGTTGGGAAAGGCAGAATGTTGCGGCCTTCGGGGTCTGCAACACCTTGCCGGCGCCGCAGATCAGCTGGCGGGTGACCAGGAACGGCAGAAGCACATCGGAGATCCGGGAGAACTCGCCGGCGCGCACGATCAGGTAGTTCTCGTGGCACCCGTAAGAGTTGCCCGCCGAATCGGTGTTGTTCTTGAACAGGTAGATGTCGCCGCCGATGCCCTCGTCGGCGAGCCGCTGCTCGGCGTCGACGAGCAGGTCTTCCAGCACCCATTCTCCGGCGCGGTCGTGGGTGACCAGCTGCACCAGGCTGTCACACTCGGCGGTGGCGTACTCGGGATGACTTCCCACGTCGAGGTAAAGACGGGCGCCGTTCCGCAGGAAGACGTTGGAGCTGCGGCCCCAGGACACCACGCGGCGGAACAGGTATCGGGCCACCTCGTCCGGGCTGAGCCGCCGGTGGCCGTGGAATGTGCAGGTGACCCCGAACTCGGTCTCGATGCCCATGATTCGTCGCTGCACGTAATCGAGCGTACTGGTTGTCCGACCGCGACGGTGAGGAAGCCGCGCGTATCGATCCGACCAAGTTGTTCGTAGGCCTTCGAACACCGCCTCGGGGCGCCGGGAGTACAGCCCACTTCCGCCGGGCTCGGCTTTTATTGACTCACCTGCACATAGGGAACCATCAGACCAGCACCGGCGACTGACCGGTCGCCAAAGGATATTTAGCCGGAGGGTAGCCCATCGCCGCACCCAAACACCGGTGCAGCTCGGCGCCGAATGGCATGGAGGCCAGATTCGGCCGTGCCGCGACGACGTTGTTGTCGCAGAACCGCACCGGCTCATAGCTGTCGGTGTCGGGACTCCACCAACGGGGATCGCGCTGCATGGCGCAGATCGACAGCCCGACCACGCTTCCGCGCCGGATGGGTTACCCGGCCGTTGATTTCGTGCTGCAGATCATCCGTTCGCCGATATCGGCGAATCGATCCCACCCTGCCAGGCAGCTGGCGATTCGTCGGCGATGTGGTCGCGAACTTCGTTAGCTGCCCACGACCCATCATCGGTGTTAACACCTTGCGCCGCTGACGGAACTCGTCGCCCACCATTTCTGCATCGATACACCCAACACAAACATGGGAAATCGTTCATCGACAGCTCTGCAACCCGCCTGGTCTGGCGTCGCCGAACAGCTCGACTGCGACGGCGGGGTATGCCTGGGCGCTGACCGCTTGGCGATTCCAGCTGAGCGTCGCTCCAACCCTTATTCAAGCGCATCCAGCAGTTTCGCCACAGCACCGTCCGCGAACTGCTGCGCGGTCGACTGCGACACAACGTCCTCGATGTACGTGAAATTCCAAAATAATTGGCCATGGACGGTACCGACCGCCGCCATAAAGTTGCCGCCGATCGATAGGCTACCCGCGCCCTGCCCGCCGGACAGGGACCATGCGCCGATGCGCGTTGGGAGGAAGTCGAGGCGACCGACGTTCGTCAGGCAAATACTGGAGGTAACACCGAGGCGTTCCATCAGGCGAATGGCGCGATCGCTGCTGTCGAGCGAGGCGGGGCACACGTACCGCACAGCGTTCTGCTCCGCGAGGTGCTG
This sequence comes from uncultured Actinomycetota bacterium, assembly GCA_963849935.1. Taxonomy (GTDB): domain Bacteria; phylum Actinomycetota; class Actinomycetes; order Mycobacteriales; family Mycobacteriaceae; genus Mycobacterium. The sequence goes on along the minus strand of CAWKJQ010000008.1, from coordinate 288,242 downwards.
ACCGAATCGGACGCGTCGACGCATCGACCGGTTAACCTTCTGGGCGATCGACCACAGATCCCGGCCACCGCCGAAGCGCACGATCGATGTCAACGAGGACACGAAGGCACCGGCTTCGTCGAAGGGAACCGGGGGAACCGCTGCGGCGCGGGTGTCGATCGGTGATGTGATCCCTATCCAGCCCGAATCTTTCTGCGCGACAACCGGTCCGATCGCCATCGCCATGGCCGCTGCCAGTGCGCCGGTTACGGTGACACCTTCGGCATGGCAACGCCGGATCAGTGCATCCAGTTGACTGCCTGACAGGTTACGGCACAACAGTCTGGTCCGGCGCTGGGACGCCGGGACCGGTGTCTCCGGTCGCAGCCGTTGCGGCCGGGTGATCGCAGTGGCGAGCCCATCGGCGACAACGCTGCCCGCGATCCTGGCGATGCCCCGGACACCGCGATAGCGGGCAGGCAACCGGTCTTCGGCGGCGCCGATCGCCGGCCGTGAGATCGTCTGGGTGTCGCCAGGTGACTGGCCCAGGCGGTCGGCGTGCTGGAGCAGCCTGATTATCAACCAAATCACGGTGAAACCGTCGGCAACGATGTGCGACCCGGTCAGCACCAGATCGTGCACGTCGTCGAAGTTCCCCTCCACGTGGACAAGACGGACCAGCGGACCGGTGCGCCAGTCCAGTGACGTGGCCAGCTCGTAATTGTCGACCTGCCGTTGCCATTCGGCGTCGTCACCCCTCACCGTGCGGATGTCAATCGGCCGCGCGGACGGCAGATAAGAGGGATTGGTTCCGTCTGGGTCGGTCGTGATCGCTACCCGCAGTACCGGGTATTCGGCGGCCAGCGCGGCTGCCGCCGCCTCGAGCAGGTCATGCGAGATTTTCCCATGAAGACGCACTCGCGAAATAACGTTGAGCGGTGAAAGCTGATCGGCGATCCAGTACCACCGTTCCTGCGGGCTCAACGGGCGGCACAGCTGCGGGGTCACAACGCCGTCCACACCATATCGAACCACATGGGACGGACCATCTGCCGGCGCAAGGGCAGATCTCGCATACGGCCGACGGGCTTAAGGTCAGTCCATAAAGCGTCTCTGGTCGCCGTCATTGGATACACCTCGCGACTCACGCAAAGCTCGGTTTCAACCCGAACGTCGACTCCGGTAGGGCGGATGTTCTTGTCCTTCCTTAACGATCTATCTAGGGCCACGGCCGCCGCAGCCAGTGCTGCCCGGAAAGCAATGTCCAGACCCATGTCGTCGCGCCGGCATCGGCTGCGGACAGCTGACGAGATCGACCGGCTATGGCCGGTTGGTCGGATGGCTCTGCCGCGCTGCCCTGATCGGATGCATCGGCTGGCGTAACCTGATCGGACGGGTGCGCTGCGGCGCCTTTCTCGGATGCAGCGCCCACCGTCACCAGCTCAGATGCCTCGCGATCGACATCTGCTGGCTCCCGTCGCTTCGAAGGTTGCCACTTCGACGGCCACCAGTTCCGCTTCCCAGCCAGCACCGCCAGTGCCGGCACAGTGATCGTGCGTACCAGGAACGTGTCCAGCAGCAGGCCGACGCCCATGACGAAGCCCACTTGAACCATGTCGCTCAGACTGGCGAACAGCAGGCCGAACATCGACGTCGCGAAGATCAGCCCCGCAGACGTGATCACGCCTCCGGTCGTGCCCACGGTACGGATGACACCGGATCGAATCCCGTACGGGGATTCGTCGCGAATCCGCGAGATCAACAACATGTTGTAGTCCGCACCGACGGCGACCAAGATGATGAACGCGAGTGCGGGCACGTTCCAAGCAAGTGGTCGACCACCGATGAGCTGGAACACGACGACACCGATACCCAGGGCCGAAAGATACGAAAGAATCACCGTGCCAACGAGATACAGCGGCGCCACGACGGCCCGCAGCAGCAGTACCAGGATCACGAACACAATAGCGATGGTCATGGCGACGATGAACCGCAAGTCATGGTTGAAGTAGTCGCGCATTTCGCTGGCCGTCGGCGTCAGGCCCGCCATTGATATCGACGCATCGGCCAGCGACGTATTAGGCTGCGCACCCCGCGCTGTGTCGGCAATTGACTTCACCTGATCCATGGCCTTCGTGCCAAACGGCTCCAGCTTCGACTGCACCAAGTAGCGCACTGCATGTCCGTCGGGTGAGATGAACACCCCGGCGAGATCTTTGAACCGGCTGTCCGCCATCACCTGCGGTGGAATGTAGAAACCAGCCATGCTCGGCTGCGTCGCATTGAGCTTCATGGCCAACAGGAACGCCGCGGCATCGGATAGGCCCCCACCGACCTGTTTGGTCTGCTCAGCTAGTTCCCGCACGCCGTCCGCCACCCGCGCGCTTCCATTGGCTAGGGCGTTGACGCCTTGCTGCATAGTTGCCAACTCGTTCTGCATCGCGCCGGGGTTGTCGAGGCCCAGGGCATAGAGCGTCTGGAGTGCTTGAGCGACCGAACCATGAAGACGTTGGAGCGTACCCTCCAAGTCTTGGGCGCCGGTGACGGATTGCAGCTGGCGAGCGAGATCGGCGACTGTCGCAAGCTGTCCGCTGTTACGGCTGTCAACCATGCCCTGCAGCAGGTCGCGCGCATTGCGACAGGCCGGATCTTCGGCGCACGCCGGGCTGGCATTCAGCCCGGCCTCCACCGGACCTATCGTGTCCAACATACCTTCGAGGTTCCCGACGTTCGCCCCCATCGAGTTACCGGTGGAGCGCATGTTCGCGGCCAGCCTCTCAATGTCGCGGAGCGCCTTGGAGCTTCCAACTTGGTTCTCGGCGCCGGCGAGTGTGTTGGCGAGACCGGTGACCACCGCTATCGCCTGGTTCACTTGGGCGCGTACGGCGCCAAGACTGTCGGCGAGTTGGCGCGCGCCACTCGTCAGAGCGCCGAGGTCGCCATCTGCGCCGGCGATTCGATTCGCCGCGTCCGAAAGCTTGTCGCCGATCACGCCGGCCTGCCAACTCAGCGAGGCTTGTTCCAGCGGTTGGCCCGTCGGCCGGGTGACGCCACGAACCGTCGCGATATCAGGCAGCTGACTGACCCGCTGCGCCATCTGCTCGAGGTCCGCCAGGGCCTTGGGTGTGCGCAAGTCATGCGGAGATTGGACGAGAAGGTACTGCGGGGTCATCGAGCTCGCTGGGAAATGGCGGTCAATCGCCGCGAATCCGAGGTTGCTTTCGGCCGATGCCGGCAAGCTCTTGCGGTCGTCGTAATTGAAGTGCATCAGGGTTGCACAAGTGGCCAGGCACGTCAGAATGACCAGACTGGCAACCAGATGCGCGACCGGGCGCCGCACAATGTGAATTCCCGAGCGCCGCCAAAACCGGCTGGTGAGATCGCGTCTGGGGGCTATCCATCCGCGACGCCCCGCGAGCACCATGAACGCCGGCAGTAAGGTGATTGCGGCTAGGAATGCCACCGAGATGGAGATAGCTAGAGCCGGCCCAACCGTAGGAAACAGTGGCATCCGAGCGAAAATCATGCCCAGAAAAGTCACCGCGACAGTAGCTGCGGAGGCGGCGATGACCTTGCCGATACCTGTCAATGCCCGCATGACAGCTTGGTCGGAATCCAACCCGCGCCGCAGGTGTTCGTGGTAGCGGCTGATCAGGAATACCGCGTAGTCGACGCCGGCGCCGATCATTATCGCGACCATGAACACGACCGTCACCTGCGAAATGCCCAGGCCCACCTCCGCAAGCCCGGAAATCACCTGCTGCGCGGCCACCATCGATATTCCTATGGTCGCCAGCGGCAGCAGCATGGTGACGAATCTTCGGTAGATCAACAACAAGATCAGGAGCACCATGATGGCGGTCGCGGTGGTGATCAGACGCATGTCACGGTCACCGATGTCGGCAAGGTCGACGGCGGTTGCCGGAAACCCGGCCATTTTTGCGGCCAGGGCGGATCCCGGTGGGACCTGCTCGAGCGTCTGCTTGACGATGTTGGCAACCCGCGCGTAGGCCTCGTTGAATTTCGGTGAAGGGTTGTCTCCGGCGATGCTGACCGGTACAAGCCAAGCTTTATTGTCTTCGCTGGCAAAGACCTGACGCAGCGGGGGTGTCGTGATGAAGTCCTGCACCATGAGGACGTCCCGGGTGTCCCGCCGCAGCCGGTCGACCAGCGTGCGGTAGACGTCTTCGTCGGCGGGGGTCAGCCCGTGCTCGTTGGTAAGAACCACCAACGCGACGTTTTCCGGCTTCGCTTCGTGAAACGAGTCGGTCATCTGCCGAGTCGCCACCATCACCCGCGCGTCACTCGGCAGGAGTTCTTCGTGGTGTTCGCGGACTACCTCAGTCAATGGGGCAAATGCCACGGACAGCACGGCCGCCAGTACCACCCAGAAGCCGATGACAACAAACGGTCGGCGCACCACGAAGCGCGCCAGTGGCGAGAAAATGCCAATGGTCGGCCGCCTGATAGCACGCTCACGGCGTAACACCCTGTTCACGCTACCCTCGCCCCTGACTTGCAATGACGATCTGATAAGCGCGGACCACAACCTCTGTCGGGCGAGCGCACGGACGGGTGGCGCGGAGACGACGACCTTCCCCGGCTGTCCCACTTCGCCGCGTCACCCACCGCGGGCCGTCAGCCCCAAGCGGGCAGCCATTGCGACGTCAAACTACGCCCGGATGGGCGTCCCTCGAAGGGGGTTTGCTTGAGTCGTATCCCTAGCCCGACGACTTTGCGTCAGCCGAGCCGCCGCCGTCGTGTTTGGGCAGCAGCGCGTTCAGCGCGGACCCCGCAATGCGCCGGAACGCACGCCGCGGCCGGTTGGCGTCGAGGACGGCGACCTCCAGGTTGCCGACGTCCAGCGAGGGCTGCTTGCCGTTGGACGCCTCCCCGCTGCCCGCCCGCAGCGCCTTCAGAGCGATCCCCAGAGCGTCGTGCAGGTCGGCGTTTTCGGTGTAGGACTCCTTGAGCGCGGTCGCGATCGGCTCGGTGGTGCCACCCATCACCACGAAATGCGGCTCGTCGGCGATCGATCCGTCATAGGTAATCCGGTACAGCTCAGGCGGTTTACTCTCGCCGTAGTGTGCGACCTCGGCCACACACAATTCCACCTCGTATGGCTTGGCCTGCTCGGTGAAGATGCTGCCCAGCGTCTGCGCGTAGACATAGGCCAGCTGGCGTCCCGTCACGTCGCGTCGGTCGTAGGCGTAACCGCGGGTATCGGCGAATTGGATTCCGCCGCGACGCAAGTTGTCGAATTCGTTGAACTTACCGGCGGCAGCAAAGCCGACCCGGTCGTAGAGCTCGCTGATCTTCTGCAGTGACCGCGAAGGGTTCTCCGCGACGAAGAGCACACCACCGGCGTAGACCAGTGCGACCACGCTCTTGCCGCGGGCGATGCCCTTCCGTGCGAGCTCGCTGCGCTCGCGCATCGCCTGCTCAGGCGAGATGAAATACGGAAAGCTCACTTCTCACCGCCGTCGGGGCCGAAAGTGTCAGCGCGCGAACGGCTTTGGATGACTTCACGGGCCAATTCGGCGATGCGGCTCTCCGGCACGTCAACCGCCCCCTCGGCACCGATGGTGACCGCAGTGGGATAGATCCCGCGCACCAGATCCGGTCCGCCGGTCGCGGAATCGTCATCGGCCGCGTCGTAGAGCGCTTCGATCGCGACGCGCACCGCGGAGCCGGCATCGGTGACCTGCGAGTACAACTTCTTCATCGACGACTTGGCGAAAATCGAGCCTGAGCCCACCGACTGGTAGCCCTCCTCTTCCAGGTTCCAGCCGCCGGCGGCGTCGAAAGACACGATGCGGCCGGCGCCTTCGGGGTCGGGCGCATCGATGTCGTAACCGACCAGCAGCGGCAACGCGATCAGACCCTGCATCGCGGCCGCCAGGTTTCCGCGCACCATGATGGCCAGCCGGTTGATCTTGCCTGCGAACGTGAGCGGCACACCTTCGAGCTTCTCGTAATGCTCGAGTTCCACCGCATACAGGCGGGCGAACTCGACGGCGATCGCGGCGGTTCCGGCGATGCCCGTGGCGGTGTAGTCATCGGTGATGTACACCTTCTTGACGTCGCGTCCGGCGATCATGTTGCCCTGCGTGGAACGCCGATCGCCGGCGAGCACCACGCCGCCGGGGTATTTGAGCGCGACGATGGTGGTGCCGTGCGGCAGCTGCCCTGTGGCGGCACCCGATTGTGTGCCCGACAGGGCCGCCGGCAGCAACTCCGGCGCCTGACGGCGCAGCAAATCAGCGAATGAAGAGAGATCCATAGCGGAGCTTCTTGGATGTGCGTAGCCCGGAAGCGCGGAGTTGGTGGACAGGCGATCAGAGAAAGGCCAGGTCACTGTCCGCCCTTTTGGACATACGCGCGAACGAAGTCCTCGGCGTTCTCCTCGAGAACGTCGTCGATCTCGTCGAGCAGATCGTCGGTGTCCTCGGCCAGCTTCTCCCGGCGCTCTTGGCCCGCAGCGGTGCTGCCGGCGATGTCGTCCTCGTCGTCGCCACCACCGCCACGCTTGGTCTGCTCCTGAGCCATCGCCGCCTCCTGCGTTGTCTGGGCCTGTTGAATGGCTTGTTCACCGATCAAGCCACACTGCCCGTTGGTCTTTCTTAGCCTACCGGTCGACCCCGACGTTCCCGCAGTTAACCGGCACCTAGCTGGTGAGCTGCTCCACCAGTTGGGCGGCGCTGTCCACCGAGTCGAGCAGCGCCCCGACGTGCGCCTTGCTGCCGCGCAGCGGCTCTAGCGTCGGGATGCGGACCAGCGAATCACCACCCAGATCGAAAATCACCGAATCCCAGCTGGCCGCGGCGATGTCGGCGCCAAACCTGCGCAGGCATTCGCCGCGGAAGTATGCGCGAGTATCGGTCGGCGGCTTGTCCACCGCTTCGAGCACCTGGTGTTCCGTAACCAGACGCTTCATCGAGCCGCGGGCGACCAGCCGGTTGTACAGCCCTTTGTCCAGCCGGACATCGGAATACTGCAGGTCCACCAGGTGCAGCCGCGGCGCCGACCAGCTCAGGTTTTCGCGCTGCCGGAACCCTTCGAGCAGGCGCAGCTTGGCCGGCCAGTCCAGCAGTTCGGCGCATTCCATCGGGTCCCGCTCGAGTTGGTCGAGCACGTGCGCCCAGGTTTCGACGACGTCGGACGCGCGCGGGTCAGGGTCGCGGCTGTCGACCAGTTTGGCCACCCGATCCAGGTAAACCCGTTGCAGCGCAAGCCCAGTCAGCTCCCGACCGTCGGCCAATGCCACGGCGGCGCGCAGCGACGGGTCGCGGCTGATCGCATGCACGGCGTGCACGGGTCGCGCCAGCGCCAGGTCGCTCAGGTCGATGCCGTGCGCCGGGCCTTCTTCGATTAGGTCCAGCACCAGCGCGGTGGTGCCCAGCTTCAGATAGGTCGACGTCTCGGCGAGGTTGGCATCGCCGATGATGACATGCAGCCGCCGGTACCGATCGGCATCTGCGTGTGGCTCGTCGCGGGTGTTGATGATGCCGCGTTTGAGCGTGGTCTCGAGGCCGACCTCAACCTCGATGTAGTCCGAGCGCTGTGACAACTGAAAGCCGGGCTCATCGCCGGAGGGCCCGATGCCGACCCGGCCGGAGCCGGTGACCACCTGTCGGGAGACCAGAAAGGGGGTCAATCCCGCGATGATCGCGGAGAACGGCGTCTGCCGCGACATGAGATAGTTCTCGTGCGACCCGTAGGAAGCGCCCTTGCCGTCGACGTTGTTCTTGTAGAGCTGCAATTTCGCGGCCCCCGGCACACTGGCGACGTGGCGTGCGGCTGCCTCCATCACGCGCTCGCCGGCCTTGTCCCAGATCACCGCGTCGAGTGGGTCGGTGCACTCGGGGGCGGAGTATTCGGGGTGCGCGTGGTCGACGTAGAGCCGCGCGCCGTTGGTCAGGATCATGTTGGCGGCGCCGACCTCGTCGGCATCGACTACCGGGGGCGGGCCGGCCGAGCGGCTCAGGTCGAATCCGCGGGCATCCCGCAACGGCGATTCCACCTCGTAGTCCCAGCGGGTGCGCTTGGCGCGCTGAATGCCCGCTGCGGCCGCATAAGCCAAAACCGCCTGCGTCGACGTGAGGATCGGATTGGCTGTCGGGTCGGATGGCGATGAAATGCCGTATTCGACCTCCGTCCCGATAATCCGTTGCATGACCTAAGCGTAGGCCGGACGACGAAGCGCCCCGCGCGGCGGGGCGCGAAGGAGACGGCCGGCGGCGCCGCCGATGCCCGCACACTGCCAGCCCCGCAGCCATTCCGATAAGGCCAGCGCGCGTGACCTGCCCGCCGTAGGGTGTGCCGGCATGGAGCTTCTTCGCGGCCGCGCTCCGGGCCGCAGGGCCGAGCCGAGCGCAGCGGCCGAAAGCTGGTTCCTGGAGCGGGGTTTGCCGTTCGTACTCACCCGGCGCTCGCGGTGGCGACGGCTCTGGACTCGGTCGTCGCCCATGCTTGCGGCGTACGCGGCGCTGCAGGCCTGCATCCTGGCGGTCTATCTGATCACCGGCGGCCACGACGTCGAGATCAGCGGTGAACCGACGACCTCGGAATTGGCCGTGCTGGTCATCCTCGCCTCGGCCCTGCCGTTGATGGCCGTCGTCGGTTGGCTCGTCTCCAGGTCTCGACGCCGCACGACACGCACCGCAATAGCGACGTTGTCGGTCCTCGCAGTGGCAACCGTCGGAGTCACCGACGGCGACCTGCTGCAGGAGGCCATCGTCCTAGCCGCCGTGCTGATCCTGACCGGCAGCGGAATCGGCTCGGTACTCGGGTGGGCCGTACGGACGATGCTGTCGCATCTTGCGACGGTGGGCGCCTTGGCCGTTCGGGCCCTGCCGGTGGTGCTGCTCACCGCGTTGGTGTTCTTCAACACCTATGTCTGGCTGATGGCCGCGACCATCAGCGGCAACCGTCTGGCACTGGCCATGGCGTTCCTGGTCTCCATCGCTGCGGCGTTCGTCACCTCGGCCACCCGAGAGCGCGTCAGACCGATGCTGCAATCGGCGACGATGCCGCGCGACGAACCCGAAAAGCTTGCGGCCACACCGTTCGCGACGGTGCCTGGCACCTCCGACTGGTCACCGCTGAAGAAGTCGGAGCGCCTCAATGTGGTGTTTGTTCTGGCCGTGTCCCAACTGGCGCAAATCATGGTGGTTGCGGTGGTGACCACCGCGATCTACTTGATACTGGGGCTGATCGTGCTCAGTCCCGAACTGCGCAACCAATGGACCCACACCGACAAGAGCAGCGCGACAGTACTCGGATTCACGCTGCCGGTGCCCGACTCGCTTATCCACATGACGTTCTTCCTCGGCGCCCTGACGTTCATGTACATCAGCGCCCGTGCCGCCGGCGACGCGGAGTACAGGTCCACGTTTCTCGACCCGTTGATCGACGACCTCGGCACCACTTTGGTGGCGCGAAATCGCTACTACGGCACCGCCGGGGTCGCCGCCCGTCGTGTTGACGGCGCCGACACCAGTGATTAATTTCACCGTGTGTCCGCCCCCGAATCCGGCCGTGCCGTCGGTAAGCACTCACTCGACCTGTCCGGGAAGCGCTACGGCGAGGTACTGCTCGTAACACCGGGTGAGGCGGGTCCGCAGGCGACGGTTTACAACAGCTTCCCGCTCAACGACTGTCCCCAAGAGCTGTGGTCGGCGCTGGATCCGCACGCCATCGCCACCGAACATGGGGCGGCCGCAGCCCTGCTCAACGGTCCACGGTATTGGCTGATGAACGCGATCGAGAAGGCCACCCAGGGCCCGCAGATCACGAAGTCTTTCGGCGGGATCGAAATGATCCAGCAAGCCACCGTCCTGCTGTCGTCGATGAACCCGGCGCCCTACATCCCCAACACGGTCAACCGCCGCACGGTATTCGTCTTCAACGCGGGCCAAGAGGTATACGAACTGATCGATCCGCAAAGCCGGCATTGGATCATGCAGACCTGGAGCCAGGTCACCGACCCCACCCTGTCGCGTGCCGACCTACCGGGCCTTGGCGACCGGCTCGACCTGCCGGCCGGCTGGGCCTACCAGCCGCGCGTGCTCACCGACGAATTGCGCGTGGATACGACCACCCGGCCCGCACAGGTGCTGCAGGACAACCTGACCAACAGCTATTCGCTGGTGGTCGACTAACCGACGGCGGTGCCGAGCCCTACAGGTACTGACCCAAGTTGGATTCGGTGTCGATGGCCCGCGACGCGCTCGAGCTCTTGCCGGTGACCAGGGTGCGGATGTAGACGATCCGCTCGCCCTTCTTGCCCGAAATCCGTGCCCAGTCATCGGGGTTGGTGGTGTTGGGCAGATCCTCGTTCTCGGCGAACTCGTCCACGATCGAGTCCAGCAGGTGCTGGATACGCAGACCGGGCTGGCCGGTTTCCAGCACCGACTTGATCGCGTTCTTCTTCGCGCGGTCGACGACGTTCTGGATCATCGCCCCGGAGTTGAAGTCCTTGAAGTACATGACTTCCTTGTCACCGTTGGCGTAGGTGACCTCCAGGAACCGGTTGTCGTCGATCTCGGCGTACATCCGCTCGACGACCTTTTCGATCATCGCCTTGATGCATGCCGAGCGGTCGCCCTCGAACTCGGCGAGGTCGTCCGCATGCAGTGGCAGCGACTCGATCAGGTACTTCGAGAAGATGTCTTGCGCCGCCTCGGCATCCGGCCGCTCGATCTTGATCTTCACGTCGAGGCGTCCGGGCCGCAGGATGGCGGGGTCGATCATGTCCTCACGGTTGGAGGCGCCGATCACGATGACGTTCTCGAGTCCCTCCACGCCGTCGATCTCACTGAGCAACTGCGGAACCACGGTCGTCTCGACGTCCGAGGACACCCCGGTGCCGCGGGTCCTGAAGATCGAGTCCATCTCGTCGAAGAACACGATCACCGGTGTGCCTTCCGACGCCTTCTCGCGGGCGCGCTGGAATATCAGCCGGATGTGGCGCTCGGTCTCACCAACGAATTTGTTGAGCAGCTCGGGACCCTTGATGTTCAGGAAGTAGGACTTGGCTTCGCGGGCGTCGTCGCCGCGCACCTCGGCCATCTTCTTGGCCAGCGAGTTGGCCACCGCCTTCGCGATCAGGGTCTTACCGCAACCGGGCGGACCGTAGAGCAGCACACCTTTCGGTGGGCGCAAGGCGTACTCGCGGTACAGCTCCTTGTGCAGGAATGGCAGCTCCACCGCGTCGCGGATCTGCTCGATCTGGCGTGTCAGGCCACCGATGTCGAGGTAGCTGACATCGGGCACCTCTTCGAGCACCAGGTCCTCGACCTCGGCCTTGGGGATGCGCTCGAAGGCGTACCCGGCCTTGGTGTCGACCAACAACGAGTCGCCGGGCCGCAGCTTGCGCGGGCGGGTGTCGTCGTTGAGCGCGTCGGGGTGGCCGTCCGGCAAGTTCTCGGCGACCAGCGGCTCGGCGAGCCACACGATGCGTTCCTCGTCGGCGTGTCCTACGACCAGGGCGCGGTGACCGTCGCCCAAGAGCTCGCGCAACGTGGAGATCTCGCCGACGGACTCGAACGTGCCGGCTTCCACGACGGTCAGGGCCTCGTTGAGGCGCACCGTCTGACCCTTGCGCAGCAACGGGACTTCGATGTTCGGCGAGCAGGTCAGCCGCATCTTGCGGCCTGAGGTGAACACGTCGACGGTGTCGTCGTCGTGAGTGGCGAGCAAGACGCCGTAGCCGCTGGGCGGCTGCCCCAGCCGATCGACTTCCTCACGAAGCGCAAGCAGTTGCTGACGGGCTTCCTTGAGCGTCTCCATCAACTTCGAGTTCCGCGAAGCAAGGGAGTCGATGCGCGCTTCGAGCTGATGCACATCGCGGGCGGAGCGGGCACCACCATGCGCGCCGACAGTGTGATCGAGTTGCTCGCGCAACATGGCGGCCTCGCGGCGCAGTTGCTCCAACTCGGCCTCGTCGCCGCTGGACATGTTTGATTCGTGGGGGGTTCCGAAAGCTTCAGGACGCTCTGAGCTACCCATGTTTCGCTCCTTTCCCACACCGAATTGGCGTGGCGGATACTTCAAAGCTACCGGCGATTGCCAAATGATGTGCGGAGTCAAATACCCACGAAAAGTTAAGATTTTCGTCACGCTGGTAATCTCGGCCACTAATCCTGATGATCGAAAGGGCTGCCGTGACCGCAAAAAGCCTCGCCACAGGCTCGTCCCGTCCCGTCGGCCCCCGCGCCGTGTGACTTCAGCTGCACCCATCGGCCCGACATTAGCGACACCCTTCCGACGCAAAGCGGCCAGAGCCGCCTAGCCGGCCGACCCCCACTGGATGCACCGACCACTGCCCGCAGCGCTGAGCGCCGCCACCGTCCTGGTGGCGGTCGCGCTCTCGGCATGTTCGTCGCCTCATCCGAGCAGTGGCTCGTCGGCCGCTCCTTCGCTGCCGCCGGCCACGTCGAGCCAGGTTGCTGCGCCCGTCACGGCTCCCCTGCCACCGCCCGAAGCTCTCACCGACGTGCTCACCCGGCTTGCCGACCCGAACGTCCCCGGCGCCAGCAAGGTGAATCTGGTGGAAGGCGCGACGCCGGAGAGCGCTGCCAACCTGGACAAGTTCACCAACGCTTTGCGGGATAACGGTTATTTGCCCATGACGTTCAACGCGAACGACATCGCGTGGTCGGACAAGAACCCCTCGAATGTGAAGGCCAGCATCGCGGTTCACACCGCCCAGGCCAACAACCCCAACTTCACCTTCCCGATGGAGTTCACTCCGTTCCAGGGCGGTTGGCAGCTCTCGAGGCACACCGCCGAAATGCTGTTGGCCCTGGGAAATTCGCCGGCCGCTCCGACCTCCGGGGCTCCCGCGCCGCCGCCGGCCCCCCCGCCGCCGGCTCCCGCAACGCCGGCCCCCGAACCCGCCCCGGCACCGGCTCCGCCCGCGGCGCCACCGCCACCACCTGCGTCCCCGCCGCCCGCACCCCCGCCGCCTGCCCCTGAACCCGCTCCCGCCCCGGAGCCGCCACCCGAGCAAAACCCGCCGGGTTGACGTGTGGATCGGCTGGCTCGAGTTCGACGTGCTGCTGGGCGACGTTCGGTCACTCAAACAGAAGCGGTCGGCCATTCGCCCCGTCGTCGCTGAGTTGCGGCGCAAGTTCAGCGTGTCGGCGGCCGAGACGGGTTCGCACGAGTTGTACCGGCGAGCGGGGATCGGCGTCGCCACTGTGTCCGGCGACCGCGGCCACGCCGTCGATGTCCTGGACGCAGCCGAGCGGCTGGTGGCCGCACATCCCGAGTTCGAGCTGCTGTCGGTGCGGCGCTCGCTGGTTCGCAGCGAGGACTTGGCCTAGACCCCTAGTGGCGACCGGCCACTAGTCCGACGGCCGCGACCCGCCGCGATCGGCGCCCGGCTACGCCGCCCTTGCGATCGCCCTAGCCATCGCGGCCTTCGCGCTTGCGACCCAACGGCACCGGCGCCACGACACCGGGCGCGAGCCGTCGCGTGAAGATCAGGAAGGCCGTGTGTCCGCGCATCGAATGCTGCGGCCGGACCGCGAGACCGACGACGTTCCAACCGCGTTGCAAAGTCTCCCACGACCGCGGTTCGGTCCAGCACTGCTGCGCCCGCAGCGCCTCGACCGCGCGCGACAGCTGGGTGACGGTGGCCACGTAAATGATCAGCACGCCGCCCGGAATCAACAGGCGGGCGACCGATTCCAGCACCTCCCACGGCGCCAGCATGTCCAGGACGGCCCGGTCGAAGGATCCGTCCGGCAGTTCGGAGTCGGCGACGTCGCTGATGATCAGTTGCCAGTTGTCGGGTGCCTGACCGCCGTGAAACACCGACACGTTGCGTTCGGCGTGCTCGGCATGGTCGGCGCGCTGTTCGTAGGAGATCACCCGGCCTTCGGGCCCGACCGCGCGCAGCAGCGAACAGGTCAGCGCCCCGGAACCGGCGCCGGCCTCCAGCACGCGCGCGCCCGGGAAGATGTCGCCCTCGTGCACGATCTGAGCCGCGTCCTTGGGATAGATCACCTGCGGCCCGCGGGGCATCGACATCACGTAGTCGATCAGCAGTGGCCGCATCACCAGGTACACGGCGCCGTTGCTCGACTTGATCACGCTGCCCTGCTCCAGCCCGATCACCGCGTCGTGCGGGATCGAGCCGCGATGGGTGTGAAACTCGGCACCCGCGGTGAGCACCATCGTGTAATGCCGGCCCTTGGCGTCGGTGAGCTGGACACGCTCGCCCTCGGTGAACGGGCCGGTTACGGACACGCGGTCTAGCGTGCCAGCCGACTCGCCGCAGCAGGTGTTTGGGGGTTGTCGGCACCCAGTCCTAGGCTGCGGACATGATCGTCCAGCCGGAGGCGCCACCGTCGGCGGTGCGCCCGGCAGGGCAGGTGTATCGCCCGGCCCTGTCGCCGTCGCGGGCCGCGGACTTCAAGCAGTGCCCGCTGCTGTACCGATTCCGGGCCATCGACCGGTTGCCCGAGGCGCCGTCGCCGGCGCAGCTGCGCGGATCGCTGGTCCATGCCGCCCTGCAGCAGCTTTACGGCCTGCCCGCCGAGCAGCGCGGCGCCGACACCGCTCATGTCGTTGGTCGAGCCCGCGTGGGACCAGATCATCGCGTCGACGCCCGAGATAACCGCCGACATGGATCCGGCGCAACGCACCCAGCTGCTGGCCGAGGCGCAGGCGTTGCTCGCCGGTTATTACCGGCTCGAAGACCCCACCCGCTTCAATCCGGAGTGTTGCGAACAGCGGGTTGAGGTTGAGCTTGCCGACGGGACACTGCTGCGCGGCTTCATCGACCGGATCGACGTCGCCGCCACCGGCGAGCTGCGGGTGGTCGACTACAAGACCGGTAAGGCGCCGCCGGCCGCACGAGCGCTGGCCGAGTTCAAGGCCATGTTCCAGATGAAGTTCTACGCGGTCGCGCTGTTGCGTTCCCGCGGTGTGCAGCCGACCCGCCTGCGCTCTGATTTACCTGGCCGACGGCCAGGTGCTGGACTACACGCCGGATCACGATGAACTGCTGCGCTTCGAGAAGACGCTGATGGCGATCTGGCGGGCGATCCAATCCGCCGGTCAGACCGGCGATTTCCGCCCCACCCAGTCGCGGTTGTGCGACTGGTGTCCCCACCAGCAGCACTGCCCGCTTTACGGCGGAACACCGCCGCCGTATCCGGGATGGCCGGAATCCTTTGCGATCACAGAGCGATTCGCACACCACCGAACCAGCGGCCTAACGGCTGACTCGACGGTGTAACCCACTAGTCAAGCGGCGAGAGCTCCTGCAGCACCGTGGGAATCAGCTCGCTGACCGTGGGATGAATGTGCATGGTCCGCGACAGCGTGGTGTAGGGCGCTTTGGCCGACATGACGTCCAGGATGCCGTGAATCGCCTCGTCACCGCCGACCCCGAGGATGGCGGCCCCCAGGATCTCCTGCGTGTCGGCGTCCACCACGACTTTCATGAAGCCTTGTGTCTCACCCTTTTCCACCGCCCGGCCAACTCGGGTCATCGGCCGCTTGCCGACCAGCGCTTTGCGTCCCGACGAGCGGACCTGATCGACGGTCATGCCCGCGCGCCCGAGCGGCGGATCGATGTAGAGCGCGTAGGTGGTGATGCGGTCGCTCACCCGGCGTGGGGCGTCGTCCAGCAGATTGGCGGCGACGATCTCGAAGTCGTTGTAGGAGGTGTGGGTGAATGCCCCCTTGCCGTTGCAGTCACCCATCGCCCAGATGTGATCGACGCTGGTCTTGAGCTGGTCATCGACCGCGATGTAGCCATGGGCGTCGGTCTGCACCCCGGCCGCTTCCAGGCCCAGATCGTCGGTATTGGGGCGCCGGCCCACCGCAAGCAGCAGATGACTACCCTGGACGGGCGCGGCGCCCGCACGCGGTGTCAGCTCGAACCCGTTGCCGGTCTTGGCTATTCGCACATCGTCGGCATCGACGATGATGTCGATGCCTTCGGCCCGCAGAATTTCTTCGACGGTGGAAGAGACATCCTCGTCTTCGCGCGACGCCAGGCGCGGGCCCCGTTCGACGACCGTCACCCGGGCCCCGAACCGCCGATACATCTGCGCGAACTCCAGCGCGATGTAGCTGCCGCCGACGATGACGAGATGCGTTGGCACCGTGTCGAGTTCGAGGATCGACACGTTGGTGAGGAAGTCGACGTCGGACAGGCCCGGGATGTCGGGCACCACCGCACGCGCCGCCGACGTTGAGGAAGATGCGGTCGCCGTGCAGCACATCGTCGCCGACCCGCACCGTGTGCGGATCCTGGAAGGCCGCGTGCCCGCGAAAAACGGTGCAGCCTGTCATGCCCTCGAGCCAATCCTCGACGCCTTTGCGGTCGCCCAGCATGATTTCGTCTTTGCGGGCCTTGACTTTCGCCATGTCCACGCTGACCGGTCCGGTCCCGACGCCGTATTCCGCGCCGCGGCGCGCCAGATGGGCGGCGTGCGCCGAGGCCACCAGCGTCTTGGTCGGGATGCACCCGGTGTTGACGCAGGTGCCGCCGATCAGTTTGCGCTCGACCACGGCGACGCGCTGCCCTGCTGCGGTCAGCCGGCCCGCCAGCGGTGGGCCGGCCTGCCCGGCCCCAATGATGATCGCATCGAAATGCTCTGTCACTTAACCGCCGACAGCAGGTATTCCGTCAGCACGTGGCCCGTCGCCGCAAGGATGGCGAACCCGCCCGCGATCGCGACAGCATCCTCCAGCAGCGCGATGGGCAAGTCCCTGCCGCCCGTCGCGGCGACCAGCCGCTTGCGCGCCTGATAGCCGCCGAGGGTGCCCAGCACCGCACCGATGACACCGGCGCCCAGCGCGGTGAAGGTCCAGTGCGGCCAAGCGCCCAGCGCCGCGCCCGCAAGCCCGCCCGTGACGATCCGGGCCGCGAAGATCGGCGGCGCGGTGCGGGCCGGCGTCTTGGGCAGCTTGTCGTTGATCAGTTCGCCCACGGCGAGGACGGTGAAGATGATCACCGTGATGATGTTGGCCATCCAGGCCGCCCAGGTGCCATGCAAATCGATCCAGCCGATGAAGGCGGCCCAGGCGACGACGGCGGGCGCGGTCAGCGACCGCAGCCCGGCCACGACACCAATCAGTAAAGCCAACAAGACAAGAAGCGCGTGTGTCACGGAAACCCTCCTCGGAGACGAACAGCCGGTGAGCGATGCGGGGACGGCCCACACGCCAACCCGGGCAGTCCCCCGAGGCGGACGCTAACACAGCCGCGGGTATCGCACCGCGTGCGCAATCAGAACCGGCAAAACCTGATATCGGATGCCAGGATCGCCTTGGCGCCGATGGCGGCCAGCTCGTCCATGATCTCGTTGACGCCCCGACGCGGCACCAGCGCGCGGATGGCAACCCAATCGGGGTCGGCGAGGGGCGCAATGGTCGGCGACTCCAGCCCCGGCGTGATCGCCGTGGCCCTGTCCTGCACCGAGCGGGGGCAGTCGTAATCGAGCATCAGATATTGCTGGCCGAACACCACACCCTGGATACGGGCCACCAGTTGATCGCGCGCCGCCTGCGTTCCGGACGTGCCGTTCTGTTCGCTCTCGATCAGCACCGCTTCCGAATCGCACAGCGGTTCACCGAAGGCCACGAGGTCGTGCAGGCTCAGGGTGCGCCCGGACCCCACGACGTCGGCGATGGCGTCCGCCACGCCGAGTTGAACCGAGATCTCCACCGCGCCGTCGAGCCTGATGACGGTTGCCTCAATACCGCGCCCGGCCAAGTCTTTTCGGACCAGATTGGGGTAGGCGGTGGCGATCCGTTTGCCGGCCAGATCGGCGATCTTCCAGTCACGCCCGGCCGGTCCGGCGTAGCGGAAGCTCGATGAGCCGAATCCCAGCGCCAGGCGCTCGCGCACCGGCGCGTCGGAATCGCCCACCAAGTCCCGGCCGGTGATGCCGAAATCGAGCTCCCCCGAACCGACATAGATGGCAATGTCTTTGGGCCGCAGGAAGAAGAACTCGACCTGGTTCGCCGGGTCGATGACGGTCAGGTCTTTGGAATCGGTGCGACGCCGGTAGCCGGCCTCCGAGAGGATCTCGCTGGCCGGCTCGCTGAGCGTGCCCTTGTTGGGAACCGCCACCCGCAGCATGGTCATAGCTTCCGGTACACGTCGTCGAGGGTCAGTCCGCGCGCCACCATCAGCACCTGCGTCCAGTAGAGCAACTGGCTGATCTCCTCGGCCAGCGCCTCGTCGGCTTCGTGTTCGGCGGCCAGCCACACTTCGCCGGCTTCCTCGAGGATCTTCTTGCCCAGGCCGTGGACACCACCGTCCAGTGCCGCGACCGTCGCGCTGCCGGCCGGCCGGGTACGGGCACGCTCGCCCAGTTCGGCGAACAGATCCTCGAAGGTCTTCACGGCCAGCGATTGTTTCACGCGGCGGCGAGCAAAGTCACGGCGGTTTAGCCGCGGCCGGGTTCTGAGCGGCTTCGTCAGTCGAATCCGGCGAGCGTGAGGCGCAGCGCTTCCTCCAACTGCACGTGAAATGGTTGGCTCGCGGCGATGTCCGAGGTCAGCCAACCATCCAGGACGAATTGCACTGTGGCCAAACTGGTGTGGACCAACAACGCGGGCCGGATGTCGGCCGCCGCATCGACATTCATCCGGTGAGCGACCTGCTCGATCAGCGTGTCCTGATCGGTTTCGCTGATCAAGCACGGATTTGCTCAACAGGTGGGGCGCGGTCGCGACGGCATGACGCCAGGTGTCGAGATTGTCGACCTCGCTGACGTCCGCGGGCGGCGTGACGAACAGCTGAATCAACGCCTCGACCGGCGACTCGTCTGGCGGCCTGGCGCTGTACGAACCCACGATCTCGGCGGCCGCCTCCCGAACGGGATCGACCAGCAGGCCTTCCTTGGTGGGCGCGTACCGGAAATACGTGCTGATGGAGATCCCGGCGGCCGAGGCGATGTCCTCGGTCGTCACCGCCTCGAAGCCGCGTTCGGCGAAGAGCCGGTGCGCGGTCTGCTGGATCTGGGAAAGCAGCTCAGCGCGGCGTCGGTCCCGCAACGAACCGGTGTTTGCTGAGGGCATGCCATCACCTTCGTCAATCCGACATTGGAACCCCGAGCCGCCGTCCAGCGACGAACTAGATGAGTGACTCTACACTATTGAAAGTCCCTATCAAGTAGGCTAGTGTGATGCAGCACACATCACTGAGCTGCGAAGTCTAGGAGCTTGTTGACACTATTTTAATAAAGATAGTATTCAACAGCTGCCTAATGACCTCCGCTCGGCACTCAGGACTTAGGGGTGGAAGAGGGCCGATGAAAGCGGTAGCTGGTACGCGATGGCCTGCGCCATGAGTTTGCTATATGGACCGCGGGTCACACCGCGATGACGACGACACAGCTTGATGGCGTCAGCGCCATCCGCAACTGGTCCGTCGGGTACGTCAAACGTCACCCGGTCGCCTCGCTGACGACCGTAGGCGAACAGTTCGTCCTGGGTGTGCGAACCGCTCAATATTTCTTCTACGACCTGGTGACCGGGCGATTCCAGTGGCAGGAGTTCGTCCGGCAGGGCGCGTTCATGGCCGGCACCGCCGTGTTGCCGACGATCCTGGTGTCGCTGCCGATCAGCGTCACCCTGTCCATCCAGTTCGCGTTGCTGGCCGGCCAGGTCGGTGCCACGTCGCTGGCCGGTGCGGCCAGCGGGCTCGCGGTCATCCGGCAGGGGGCGTCGCTGGTGGCCGCGGTCCTGATGGCATCGGCGGTCGGGTCGGCCATCACCGCCGACCTGGGTTCGCGAACGATGCGCGAAGAGACCGATGCGATGGAGGTGATGGGCGTCTCGGTGATCCGTCGCCTTGTCGTGCCCCGCTTCGCCGCGGCGGTGATGATCGGTGTGGCCCTCACCGGCGTCGTGTGCTTCGCCGGATTCTTCGCGAGCTACATGTTCAACGTGTACTTCCAGAACGGGGCGCCGGGCAGCTTCGTGTCGACGTTCGCGTCGTTCGCGACGACCGGCGACATGATCCTGGCGCTGATCAAAGCGATCGTGTTCGGCGCCATCGTGGCCATCGTGTCGAGCCAGAAAGGCCTGTCCACCAAGGGCGGACCGACCGGCGTCGCGAATTCCGTGAATGCCGCTGTGGTCGAGGCGATTCTGCTGTTGATGATCGTCAACGTCGCGATCAGCCAGCTCTACATCATGTTGTCGCCCCGGACGGGGCTGTGACATGACGGCCTCCGCCTATCAGCCCTTCGCACCGATTTCGGTCCCGCTTGTCCGGCTCTACCGCCGCGGCAGAGTGCCGATCATCCGGCTCGGCCACCTACTGGTCTTCTTCGTCCGGGCGGTGGTCGCCGTGCCACTCGCGCTGCGCCAATACAGCGCCGAATTCCTGCGGCTGCTGTCGAACATCACCTGGGGCAACGGCTCGATCGTGGTGGGTGGCGGCACCGCCGGGGTGGCCGTCGTGCTCGGTATGACCGTCGGCGCGCTGGTCGGCATCGAGGGCTACAACTTCCTGGACCTGCTCGGTCTCGGTCCCGCCACCGGGTTCGTCTCGTCGTTGGTCAACACCCGCGAGCTGGCTCCCCTGATGGCGTCGCTCGCCTTCGCCATGCAGGGCGGCTGCCGCTTCACCGCCCAGCTCGGATCCATGCGCATCGCCGAGGAGATCGACGCGATGGAATCGATTGCGATCCGCCCGATCCCCTACCTGGTGACCACCCGGCTGATCGCCTCGGTGGTGGCGATCGTCCCGCTGTACGCCGCCTGCCTGGCGATCGGATACCTGAGCACACAGATCGTGGTGGGCATCGGCAGCGGCGGCTCGACCGGTTCCTACCTGCACTACTTCACGCTGATGCTGGCCGGCCAGGACATCGTCTACTCCCTGTTCAAGGCGGTCATCTTCGTCTGGATCGCGTCGACGATCCAGTGCTACTACGGGTACTACGCGAGCGGCGGGCCCGAGGGCGTCGGGGTCGCCGCGGGACACGGCATGCGGGCCAGCATCACCGTCGTGATCATCGTGAACATGCTGCTCACCATGGCGCTGTGGGGCGTCGACTCCGGCGCAAGGTTTGGTGGCTAGGCCGGTGGAACATGCCCAATTCCTTTGAGCTGGACGGTCGCGGCCCCTCCGACCGCCAGCTGTTCGGGATCGGCATTGCGGTTGTGGTCGTCAGCGCGCTCGTCACCACCGCGATGTTGGTGAAATCGACCGGCAGGCTTAACGATTACGTGCGCGTGGTCGCCGATCTGGTCAACGTGGGCGATGGCCTTCCGCAGAAGTCCGACGTCAAATACCACGGCGTTCTCGTCGGAATGGTCAACGGCGTCGTCCCGGCCGCGCACGGCAAGCCCAACTACGTCCACATCGACCTCAAAGAGGAATACGCCAAGTCGATTCCGGCCAGCGTGACCGCGCGCGTGGTTCCCAGCAACGTTTTCGCCGTGTCGTCGGTCCAACTGGTGGGCAACGGACCCGGTGTGAAAATCCGCGATGGCGCGCATATCTCGGAGGACACAGCGGTTGCCGACCGTTCTTTTCCAGACGACTGTCAGCAAGCTGCGTGACCTGCTCGCCGCCGCGGGGCGTGGCCGTGACGACAGGTCGGTGGGAATCTTGGCCGCGCTGGGTGCGGCCACCGAGCACCGCCGCGTCAGCCTGCTGAACGCCGGCGCGCAATTGAATCGCCTTCTCGACCAACTCAATTCGATTGTCAGCACCGATGCCGGCCCTTCGACGGTGTCGGCACTGCTGGATGCGACGACGGGCCTCGCCCAGACGGCGCCTGATCTTCTCGATGCGCTTGCATCAGGCCGTCGAGCCCATGCAGACCTTCGCCGAGACGCGCGGACAGTTGGCCTCGCTGGTGTCGGGCGCCGACTACACGGTCGGCACGACGCGCCAATCGTTCGACAACCACATCGACCAACTCATCAAGATCACCACCGATTTCACGCCGGTGCTTGGCATCTTGGCGCAGAAGTCGAACAACTTCGTGCCCGCCGTCGTCAAACTGGACAACCTGGCCAACCAGTTCATGGAACAGGTCTGGAACCCGCGCACGAACCTGGGCAACATGCGCGCGATGCTGACGTTCACGCCCAGTTCCACCTACACCCGCGCCGACTGTCCCCACTACGGCGAGCTCAAGGCACCCAGCTGCTTTACCGCACCGCTGATTCCGGTGCGGCCCGATCTGCCCGAGGTGCTGCTGCCACAGAACTATCAGCCGCCCAAGGATCTGGCGCCGCCGCCGGGCACCGTGATCGGGCCGGACGGGAACCTCGTCGCGGTGGGGCCGCCGCTGATCAACCCCACTCCGAACCTGACCGATCCCAATCCGCCACTGGCCCCGGGGATTACACCGTCACCACCAGTGCCCGGCAGCGCGAATCCCGACAACCCCAGGCCCGGGGCGCCCGCGACACCACAAGAGCACGAGCCGTGGGTCGCGCCGGTGGCGCCCAAGGCGCCATGGATTCCGCAGGCCTCGTACCGGTCCTCTTTCGGCGGCAACGTGGGACCCGTCGGGAGCCAGTACGAACGAAACATGTTGAGCGTGATCACCGGCGCGCCCGCGACCGAAGCCACCGAGCTCCTGCTGGGTCCGGTCGCCCGCGGCACCACGGTCTCATTGAGCTCATCCACCCGGGGAGGCCACAATCGAGATTTCGAGGACCACTCATCGCGCTGACCCTGTTCATGATCGTCGCGTTGACGCTGACCTGGCTGGTGTATGTGAGCCTGCGGCGCGACGTGGCCGGCGACACCGCCAGGTATTCGGCGGTCTTCACCGACGTGTACGGGCTGCGCGAAGGCGACGACGTCCGCATGGCCGGCGTGCGGGTGGGCCGAGTCGAAAAGGTCGAACTCGACGGGAAACTGGCGAAAGTCGCGTTCGTGGTGCAGTCCGAACAGCGGCTGTTCGGTAACACCCTCGCGTCGGTGACCTACCAGAACATCGTCGGGCAGCGTTACCTCGGGCTGTCCTTGGGCAAGGAAGGCAGTCCAGCGCTGCTCCCCCCGGGCAGCACCATCCCACTGGAACGCACCGAGCCCTCCTTCGACGTGACCACGCTGCTCAACGGCTACGAACCGTTGTTCAGCCTGCTGAACCCCCATGACGCCGACAACCTCACCAAGGGCATCATCCAGTCGCTGCAGGGCGACACGTCCTCGCTCACCACGCTGGTCGGCCAGACTTCCACGCTGACACAGACTTTCGCCGGGCGCGACCAGGCGCTCGGCAGCGTGATCACCAATCTCGACAAGGTGGTCGGCAACCTCGCCCAACAGAACGACAACCTCGACGGGGTCATCACGCAGACCCGCAGCGTCGTCGGTGAACTCGACCGGCGGCGCCCCGACCTGGTCGCCTCGGTCGGTTCGCTGGCCCGGGTGACCGAACCGGCTGTCGGCCTCGGCCACGGACGTGTACCCGGCACTGCGCGAATTCATCGATCGCCAGCCCGGTGTCACCAAACACATCATGGATGTCGAACCGCAGGTGGCGTTCTTCGGCGACAACATCCCGTTGCTACTGAAAGGGCTTACCCGGGTGGGCAATCAGGGCGCCTACGGCAATGCCTACGTGTGCGACGTGAACTTCATGGGGTTCTTCCCCGGCCTCAACGACGTCGTGCCGATCATCATCAACGCCGCCACGCCGGGAACAGGGCCTGGCACACCCCGCGCTGCAGGAGCACGGTCGATGGCTGATGCATCGGTACGGCAGCGGCTTTCGGGGCTGACGAAGCGTCCGCTGGAAAGCTACAACAAGACCTGGCTCGGGTTCATCGCCGTCGCGGTGGTCGCGGTGGTGATTTCAGTCATGCTGTTGGTGCATGCGATCGGCGCCGGCTACCGGCACTACACCGCGG
Organism: uncultured Actinomycetota bacterium; assembly: GCA_963849935.1. Classification (GTDB taxonomy): domain Bacteria; phylum Actinomycetota; class Actinomycetes; order Mycobacteriales; family Mycobacteriaceae; genus Mycobacterium. The sequence goes on along the minus strand of CAWKJQ010000008.1, from coordinate 264,398 downwards.
AGTTTCTGCAGGCGGCCTCGCTGCGGGCCGGCAACCCGATCGTGGTCGCGGGCATCCCGGTGGGCAACATCACGAGCATGAAGCTCGTCGGTGACCATGTCGAGGCGGGGCTGAAGGTCCGGGATGACATCAAGCTGGGCAAGGACTCCCGGGCACAGATCCAGGTCACCACCATCCTGGGTTCGCGCTACCTCGCACTGGAACCCAACGGCCCGGCGCACCTGCCCAACGACACCTTCGACCTGGCGCACACCGAGGTGCCCTACGACCTGCAGGCCGCGTTGCGGGACGCCACCACCACTTTCGAGCAGGTCGACTCCGACCGGTTTGCGCAGTCGCTGGCGGTGCTCGGCAAGCAGCTCGAGGGCCTGCCCTCCGTTGTGCCGCAGGCGATCACGAACATCCACACCCTGTCGTCGATCATCGCGGTGCGACGCGACCAGCTGGGACAGCTGCTCCGCAGCACCGAGCAGGTGACCAACACGTTGCGGCGCCAGCAGGCCGGCATCGGCAGCCATGGTCGACCAGGGCCAAGACCTGCTGGGCCAATTCGTCGCGCGGCGAGCCGTTTTCCACGCGATGATGCAATCCCTCTCGAGCCTGGTCGACACCATGAGCCAGGTCGTCGTCAACGACCGCTCGGGTCTGGACGCGCTGATCAAGGACATGCGCGACTTCACCGACCTGATGTCCCAACACGACGACCTGCTGCACAGCATGCTGCAAACCAGCCCGATCTTCTTCCGGGAGGCGGCCAACCTCACCGGTGACGGAAACGCGATCAACTTCAACGCCCCCAACGTCCCGCTGATCGACTCGTGGATGTGCGCAATCAGCGGCCGTGCCAAGCAGTTCGGCATGATCCAGTACTTCAAGGACTGCAAATGAGGGGGCTCGGCGCCAAGGCGCTGGCCGTCGTCGCCGCGGTCGCGGTCATCGCCGCGGCGGTCGGAATCGGCTGGTGGTCCCTGAGTTCCGACGAGGACACGATCACCGTGACCGCCCAATTCGACAGCGCCTCAGGCCTTTACGAGGGCAACGAAGTGGCGGTGCTGGGGATGCCGGTGGGCAAGATCACCAAGATCAACGCCAAGGGCGGCTACGTCGAAGTCGAGTTCACCGTCGACCGCCACGTCAAGGTGCCCGCCACCGCGCAAGCCGTCACGGTGTCGACCTCCATCCTCACCGACCGGCAGATCGAGCTCACGCCGCCCTATCGCGGCGGACCGACCCTGGAGAATCACGACACCATCGGGTTGCCCCGGACCAAGACGCCCGTCGAATTCAGCAGCGTGCTCAACGTTCTGGACAAGGTGACCAAGTCGCTCGAGGGTGACGGCCACGGCGGTGGGCCGATCGCCGACGTGCTCAACGGCGGCACCGAGGTGGTCAACGGCAACGGCGAGAAGATCAAGGCGGCGCTGGGTGAGCTGTCCAAGGCGCTGCGGCTGTCCAGCGACGGCGGCGCGGCGACCCGCGAGCAGATCACCACGATCGTCAAGAACATCAGCACGCTGTTCGACGCGGTGGCCGCCAATGACACCAAACTGCGCGAATTCGCTTCCACCATCCACCAAGTCAGCCAGATCATGGCCGACGAGGACCTCGGCAGCGGCAGCACCGGACACAAACTCGACCAACTGATCCAGCGGGCGGGCGACCTGCTCGACGAAAACCGCGACAACGTCAAACAGGCTGTGCTGCAACGGCAATGACACGCTGAAGACGGTGACCGACCAGCGGCGTGACCTGGCCGAGCTCCTGGATCTGGCCCCGCTGGTGGCCGACAACGCCTACAACATGATCGACCGGGCGAATGGCAGCGTGCGGGCCCGCTTCCTCACGGATCGATTGCTTTTCGACAGCCAGTACACCAAAGAGATCTGCAACCTGATGGGCCTTCGGCAACTGGGCTGCAGCACGGGGACCATCCAGGACTTCGGGCCCGATTTCGGGTTGACCTATGTGCTCGACGGCATGGCCGCCATGGGGCAGAAATGATCGACCACGGGCGCTCGGGGCATGCTGCCGGTGGTGGCCGCGGCATGGTCACCGCGGGCTGCGCCACGAACGGCCTTGCCAGCCTGCCCCTTCCGGCCCCGGGGCTGGGCTCGGGAGGCTACTCATTGACCGCGGTGTTCTCCAACGCGCTCAACCTGCCGATGAACGCCAAGGTCAAGCTCGCCGGCGCCGATGTCGGGCAGCTCGAATCGATGGTCGCGCGCAACTACACCGCGGTCACCCGGTTGCGCATCCGGGACGGCGTGCTGCTGCCGCGGGGCAGCACCGCCGAACTGCGCACCGCCACACCGCTGGGTGACGTGTTCGTCGCGCTCAAGCCACCGGCCGACGATCCCGCGGACACGCCGCTGCTCCGCGACGGCGACACCATCGGCCTGGATTCGACCGCGGCCGCCGCGACCGTCGAGTCGGTGCTGAGTTCGGCGGCGATCCTGGTTAACGGCGGGGCCGTCCGCAATTTCACCAACATCATCAACGGTTTCGGTAAGGCGACCGGCGATCAGGGTCAGGCGTTCGGAGACATGATCCGCAAGTCCAACGAGCTGCTCGGCACGCTGGACGCCCGGTCCGATCAGATCTCGCACGCGCTGACCCAATTGTCGCACCTGGCCGACCAACTCGACGCCAAGAACCAGACCATCAGCGACCTGATGACGGCCGCCAGCCCCGCCACGTCGGCCCTGGCCGACAACACCAGTCAGCTTTCCAGCCTGGCCGTACAGGTCGGCGACACCTCCCGGTTACTGGCCAGGTTCCCGTCGATCGGCGGCACCGACACCAGCGGCCGCAGCGTGATCCGCGACCTGAACACGATCGCCGGGGCCGCCAACGACGTTGCGATGAGCCCCGATACCAGCTGGCTGTCGATCAACCGGCTGATTCCCGCGTTGGTCAAATCGACGGCGGGAAACTCGATTTCGGTGAATGTGGGTGTGGACAAGATCATGCTCGGGTCGCTCCCCGATATCGGGTTCCCCGGCGACATCGGGCTGCACGGACCGCACCACTACAACGTGAACCTGCTCGTCGGCACCCTCAAGTACACCCTGTGGCGTCTGCAGGAACGCGTGGTCGGCCGGGGGCCGAATTCGCCGCAGGTTCCGGTGATCCCGGACCCGAACATCCCGGGCCAAATCGATGTCGCCCCCGGTCCCCCGCCGCCGGCCCGCCGGGACCGCCGCCACCGCCAGGACCGCAACCATGATGCGCGCCGTCGCCAACTCCGCCAATGTCGTTGTCCGCGCGGTGCGCACCGGTCACCGGCAACAGGTTTGGCTGTCGGTGGCCGGCTTGGTGCTCATCCTGGTCGTGGCGACCGCCTATCTGCTCATCGGCGCGCTGCGGGTGAAGCCGTTCGCCTCGTCCTACCGGGTCACCGTGCAGTTGGCGGACTCCGGCGGCCTGCTGCCCAATCAGGACGTCGCACTGCGCGGAGTGCGCATCGGCCGCGTCGAATCGCTGCAGATCACCGACAACGGGGTGAACGCCGTCGCCAGCATCACGCTCGAAGGTGCGGATCCCGGCGAACAGCGTCGTGCACGTGTCGGCCCTCTCGCCGGCCGGCGAGCAGTACATCAATTTCGAGGCCGCATCCGACGCCGGGCCGTATCTGCACGACGGCAGCCTCATCGCCCTGGACCACACGACCGTCCCGGTCAGCCTGGCGCAGTTGCTCGGTGACGCCGACGGGCTGCTGGCCCAGGTCGACCCGCACAAGGTCGAGTTGATCAAGAAGGAACTGAGCCTGAGCAAGGAGGGCCCGGCGAAGCTGACGGCCATCGTCGACGGTGGCACGTTCCTGCTTTCGACGCTGGATTCGGTGCTGCCCGAAACCACCAGCATCATCAAGACCAGCCGGGTCGTGCTCACCCTGGCAAGCGACAAGAACACCGGATTGGGCGCCACCGCAACCGAACTCAACCAGACGCTGACCGGCGTGGCCCGAATGCAGGCCGGCTACCGCCGGTTGACCGGTCAGACGCCGCGCACCCTTTCGGCCGTCGACAACCTGTTCGCCGACAACTCCGACACCATGGTGCAGTTGCTGGGCAGCATGGCCACCATGTCGCAGCTGTTCTATCTGCGGGTGCCGGCGCTCAACGCGCTGTTCCCCGACTACCGCGGCTCGGTATTGGACGCGGTGACGAGCGCCTTTCACGACGGCGGTGTCTGGGCGACGGCCGACCTGTATCCCCGCTACGTCTGCGACTACGGGACACCGCGCACGCCACCGTCCGCCGCCGACTATTACGAGCCGTTCATGTACACCTATTGCCGCGACGACGACCCGGCCGTCTCGATCCGCGGCGCCAAGAACGCGCCGCGCCCGGGCGGCGACGACACCGCCGGTCCCGCCGCCGGGCGCGAACCTGGGCCAGCGAACCGACCCGACCCCGCGGGGCCGCTTCACCATTCCCACCCCCTACGGCGGTCCGCGCTGCCGATCGAACCACCGCACTGAGCATCGAACCCATCGACCTTTAGGAGATGATCGTGGTCGTGACTACCAGGAAGAACCCGAAAGCCGACGCCGAAACCGACATCGCAGCCGAAGCCGAATCGGTGCCGAACGTCCGAACCAGCAGGCGAAGACGCCGACGAGCTGCGTGCCGATGAATCCGCCGACGCGCCCGAGGACAGCGGCGACGCGGCCACGGACGAGGGTGACGAGCAGACCGACGAGGACGAGGACGAAGAAGGCGGGCTGCTCAAACGCAAGCGTCCCGACGACCGAGCGCGCCAAGCGGCCCTGGCGACGGTATCTGCGCCGCAGCGCGCTGCCGCGTTACTCGTTGCCGCACTTGCCGTTTCGGGATTCCTCGGGTGGCAGCAGTGGCAAGAGCATCAGGTGAAGGCTGGCGGGTGAACAGGCCCAACAGGCGGCCATCGCCTATGCGCAGGTGCTCACGAGCATCGATTCGAACAAGGTCGACGAGAACTTCAAGCAGGTGCTCGACGGCGCGACCGGCGAATTCAAGGACATGTACACCCAGTCCAGCGTCAAGCTCCGGCAGTTGCTGATCGACAACAAGGCGACCGCACACGGCGTGGTGGTCGACTCGGCCATTCAGTCCGAATCCAGCGACAGGGTCGTCGTGCTGCTGTTCATCGACCAGACCGTCACCAACACGGCCGCACCCGACCCGCGCATCGACCGCAGCAGGATCAAGATGACCATGGAGAAGGTCGACGGTCGCTGGCGGGCAAGCAAAGTCCAACTCCTCTGAGCCGAGCGGAGACATCTCATGCTCAGAGACTGTCGGCGGCGATCGTATTGGCCGCGGCCGCAACGATTCCCAGCACCGCCACCACGCACGCGTCGGCGCCGTCCTTCTGCGGCGAGCTCGCCGGTAACTGGGACGGCCAGTACTGCCACACCACGGTGACGTCGGAGCGCAACGCCGTGCGCGACATCAAGGTCGCCGTGCCCGACGACCTGGTCGACAATCCGACCACCGGCCCGGTGATCCGCGACTATCTGCGCACCCTGGTCAACAACTGGAGGAACGCCAACGGCAGCATGGCCGCCGACAGCTATGGCGAGGAGAATTTCGAGGTCTTCCGGCATGGCAACCTGCTCAGCGCGGTGTTCCACGAGGACTACCACGCCGACGGACCCAAACCCAACAACGCCTACCGGACCTTCACCTTCGACATGGCGGCAGGCAGGCGGGTGCAGCTGGCGGACCTGACGACGTCGAATCCGCTGACCGCCATTCCCCCACTGGCCCAACCGTTTATCGAGACCGCGCTGAATCAGGCGCCGCCGCCGCACGACCCGGGCAGCTACCCGTTCACCGTCGACCGCTGGACCCCGGACAAGGTCTATTCCGGGGCCTACAAGGCGTGGGCGGTGACTCCCGACGAGCTGATCCTCTACATGCCGGACTACCCGGTGGGGCATGACGAACCGATCAACTTCACGCCCGGCGTCATGCAGTGGTTCATGGATGGCGGCACGGTGCAAGCGCACATCCCGCTGTCCGCGCTGAGCCCGGTGCTGCGTATTTGAGTGGGGCTTGCGGTCGCGCAGTGCTTGCGTGGCAAGGCCGTTGGCTGACGGCCCCGCCGCTCACGGCGATTCCGTGTAAGCCGACGCCGCGTGGGTACCTACCAGGGGTGCGCCGACCTCTTCGCTGTGTGAGCACTTCCCGTGCTTGCGATGCCATCCATTCGCAGATTCGCCCCGCCGTGCCGCCATTGCGAACACTCTGATGGCGACACCGAAACCGGTTCCCGAGGACTTGCGCCAGCTGGCCGACGCCCACGGGGTGGCTACCTTTTACCGAAACGAACGACGCGAACCGGTTCAGGTGGACGCCGACGTGGTGGTGCGCGTGCTCGGGTTGCTCGAGGTCGAAGCCGGCAGCGGTGCCGACCGGCGCCGCGAATTGGCCAGGCTGGCCGAGCGCAAGCGGGCGGGAGCGCTGGCACCGACAGTCGCTGTGCGGGTGGACGGCCGGCCGCGGCCGTTTCCCGGAGCGGTGGCGTTGGTCGGGGAGGATGGCAACCGCACCGATGTGCGCGACGACGAGCTACCCGGCGATCTGCCGCCGGGCTGGTATCGGTTGCACACCAGAGACGGCCAGGAAGTCACCCTGGTGGCCGCCCCGCCGCGGGTACCACAGACGCCGGTGACCTGGGGATGGATGCTGCAGCTGTATGCGCTGCGCTCGGGCCGCTCATGGGGGATCGGTGATCTGGGCGACCTGAAAGACTTCATCGACTGGACCTCGGCGGCGCACGGCGCGGGAGCCGTGCTGCTCAACCCGCTGAATGCGCCCGGCCCAACGCATCCGGTTCAACCCTCGCCTTACACCCCATCCAGTCGACGATTCGCCAATCCGCTGGCGCTGCGCATCGAGGACCTCGACGCCTACCGTAGGGCCGACCCACAAACCCGCACGGAAGTCGACGCACTGCGTGTGTCGCCCGGCACCGAGCGGATCGACCACGACCTCGTCTGGGCCGCCAAACGAGCGGCTCTGGAGTTGCTTTGGCGCGCGGAGAACCGGCCTTGCGTACTCGACGAGTCCCCCTCATCCAGGGCACTGCGCGACTGGGCCACGTACTGCGCGCTGGCCGAGCGATACGGCGGCCGCTGGTCACAGTGGCCCGAATCCTTGCGGGACGTCGACGGGCCGGGGGTCAGCGCGGCCCGCAAAGAGCTGACACCCCGGATCGCCTTTCACGCCTGGGTGCAGCAACGCTGCGCCGAACAGCTCGCCGAAGTACGCAGCGCCGCACGAAGAGCCGGTATGGCGCTGGGCGTCCTGCACGACCTCCCGGTCGGGGTCGACTCGGACGGGGCTGACGCCTGGGCCCTGGCCGACATGCTGGCCGCCGGAGTTCACGTCGGTGCTCCGCCGGACAATTTCACCCCGCGCGGCCAGGACTGGGGACTACCGCCCTGGCGCCCGGACCGGCTCGCAGCCACCGGGTACGCCGCGCTGCGAGACATGCTGCGCGCCATACTCGTTCACGCCGACGGCCTACGGATCGACCACGTCGCGGGATTGTGGCGGCTGTGGTGGATACCTCCGGGCGACTCCTCCGATCGGGGCACCTACGTCCACTACGACGCCGACACCATGCTCGCCGTGCTCGCGCTGGAAGCCCAGCGTGCCGGCGCGACCGTGGTCGGAGAGGACCTGGGCACTGTCGAACCGGAAGTCACCGAAGCGTTGGGCGACAACGGAATGTTGGGCTGCGCCGTGTCCTGGTTCACCCGCGACGAGTCTGCGCCCGAACAACCCTTGCTCGCGCCTTCGAGGTGGCCGTCGCGCGCGGCCGCCAGCCTCTCTACCCACGACCTGCCCACTGCGGCAGGATTTTTGCGAGGCGAACACGTGCGGGTGCGCGCGGAGCTCGGCCTGCTCGACGATGTGGCCGCCGAACAGTCCTCAGCCGACAAGGAGAAAGCTGAGTGGCTGACGTTGCTGCGTTCCGAAGGGCTGCTGCCTACCGAGCCGGACGAGAACGACATCATTGTCGCGATGCACCACTTCTTGGCGGCGACCCCGAGCAGGTTGAAGTTGATCTCGCCCTACGACATCGTCGCCGAGCCGAGACAGCCCAATTTGCCTGGGACCGTTGACGAATACCCGAATTGGCGCCTGCCGCTCCCGGAGACGATCGAGCAGCTGCGCGACGATCCACGAGTCGCCGAGATCACCGCCGTCTTCCAGGCCGCCGCCGAGGGCTGACCCACGCTGCGGGTCGGCGGTCGGCGCGAACCGAACCGACGCGGAGCTCAGTCCTCGGGGTTGTAGCCGAGGTTGGGGCCGAGCCAGCGCTCGGCTTCCTGCAGAGTCCAGCCTTTGCGCTTCGCGTAGTCGGCGACCTGGTCCTGGGCCAAGCGACCGACCACGAAGTATTGCGACTGCGGGTGCGAGAAATACCAGCCGCTGACGGCGGCACCGGGCCACATCGCCATCGACTCGGTCAGTTCGATGCCCGTGCGCTCCCGCACGTCCATCAGCTTCCAGAGAGTCGCCTTCTCGGTGTGTTCCGGGCAGGCCGGGTATCCGGGGGCAGGGCGGATTCCCCGGTACTTCTCCTCGATGAGTGCCTCGTTGTCCAGCTGCTCGTCCGGCTGGAATCCCCAGAACTCCTTGCGGACCCGTTGGTGCATCCGTTCGGCGAAGGCCTCTGCCAGCCGATCGGCGACGGACTCCAGCAGGATCGCGCTGTAGTCGTCGAGGGCCGCCTTGAACTCCGCGATCTTTTCCTGGCTGCCGAGCCCGGCGGTGACGGCGAAGGCGCCGACGTAGTCGGCCAGACCGGTGTCCTTGGGCGCGATGTAGTCAGCCAGCGACCGGTTCGGGATGCCCTCCCGGTGCTCGCCCTGTTGACGCAGGTTGTGCAGCGTGGTCAGCACCTCGGTGCGGGTGTCGTCGGTGTAGACCTCGATATCGTCGCCGACGGCGTTCGCCGCAAAGAACCCAATCACCCCGTTGGCCGTCAGCCACTTCTCTTTGATCGCCGTGTCGAGCATCTGCTGGGCGTCGTCGTAGAGCTTGCGGGCGGCCTCGCCGGAGGCCGGGTTGTTGAGGATGTCGGGGAACCTGCCCTTCATCTCCCAAGCGTTGAAGAACGGCTGCCAGTCGATGTACTCGCGCAACTCGGCGAGGTCGTACTCGAGGAACTCCCGTACGCCGAGGCCCTGGGCGGGCACCGGTGGCGTGTAGCCGTCCCACTCGATCGGCGTCCGGTTGGCGCGGGCCTTCTCCAGCGTCAGCATCGGCCGCTCGTTCTTCTGCGAGTGCCGTTCGCGCAGGGACGCGTAGTCCTTCTCGGTGGCTTCCAGCAGGGCTGGACGCTGCTTGTCGTCGAGGAGCGCCGCGGCGACCGGAACCGAGCGGGACGCGTCCTTGACCCAGACCACCGGACCGCTGCGACGCGGCGCCACCTTCACGGCCGTATGGGCGCGCGAAGTGGTCGCGCCACCGATCAGCAACGGAATCTCCATCCCCTCGCGTTCCATCTCGGCGGCGAAGTTGACCATCTCGTCCAGGGACGGGGTGATCAGGCCGGACAGCCCGATGATGTCGGCGTCGTGCTCCTTCGCCGCGTCGAGGATCTTCTGGGCGGGCACCATCACGCCGAGGTCGATCACCTCGAAGTTGTTGCACTGCAAGACGACCCCGACGATGTTCTTGCCGATGTCGTGGACGTCGCCCTTCACGGTCGCCATGATGATCGTGCCGTTGGTGTCTTTGGCTGCCGCTGTCCCGTTCTCCGCCTTCTCCGCCTCGATGTACGGCAGTAGGTACGCGACGGCCTTCTTCATCACCCGGGCCGACTTCACGACCTGGGGCAGGAACATCTTGCCTGAGCCGAAGAGGTCGCCGACGACGTTCATGCCGTCCATCAGCGGGCCCTCGATCACTTCGATCGGGCGACCACCCGCGGCGGCGATCTCGGCCCGCAACTCCTCGGTGTCGTCATCGACGTGCGCGTCGATGCCCTTGACCAAAGCATGGGTGATCCGCTCGCGGACCGGGAGGCCGCGCCACTCGGCAGCCGCCGGGTCCTCGGATTTCTCCGATCTGTTGAATCGTTCCGCGATCTCCAGCAGCCTCTCGGCCGCGTCCTCGCGGCGGTTCAGGACGACGTCCTCGATGCGGTCCCGCAGCTCGGGGTCGATCGAGTCGTAGGGCACCAGCGCACCGGCGTTGACGATGCCCATGTCGAGCCCCGCCTTGATGGCGTGGAACAGGAACACCGCGTGGATCGCCTCGCGGACGGGATTGTTGCCCCGGAACGAGAACGACACGTTCGAGACGCCACCGGAGATGTGCACCCCGGGCAGGTTCTCCTTGATCCAGGCGCAGGCCTCGATGAAGTCGATCCCGTAGGTCGCATGCTCCTCGATACCGGTTGCCAGCGCGAAGCAGTTCGGGTCGAAGATGATGTCCTCGGGCGGGAAGCCGACCTCTTCGGTCAGGATCCGGTAGGCGCGCCCGCAGATCTCCTTGCGGCGCTCCAGGTTGTCGGCCTGACCCTGTTCGTCGAAGGCCATCACGACGACGGCGGCGCCGTACTTACGGCACAGCCTCGCCTCGCGGATGAACTTCTCCTCTCCCTCCTTCATGGAGATCGAGTTGACGATCGGCTTGCCCTGCACGTTCTTCAGGCCCGCCTCGATGACCTCCCACTTGGAGGAGTCGATCATCACCGGGACGCGGCTGATGTCCGGCTCGGCCGCGATTAGCTTGGTGAACCGATCCATCGCGGCGACGCCATCGATCATGCCCTCGTCCATGTTGATGTCGATGACCTGCGCACCGACCTCAACCTGCTGCAGGGCGACTGACAGCGCGGTGTCGTAGTCCTCGGCCTTGATCAGGTTGCGGAACCGGGCGGAGCCGGTGATGTTGGTGCGCTCGCCGATGTTGACGAACAGGGAGTCGTCGGTGATGTTGAGCGGCTCCAGGCCCGACAGGCGGGTGGCCACCGGGATTTCCGGCACCTCGCGAGGCGGCTTGCCCTCGACGACCTTGGCGATCTCGGCGATGTGCGGCGGCGCCGTTCCGCAGCACCCACCGACGAGGTTGACCAGGCCGGCCTCGGCGAAGTCGGCGATGTAGCCGGCCTGACGCTCCGGGGTTTCGTCGTATTCGCCGAAGGCGTTGGGCAGGCCGGCGTTCGGGTAGCAGGAGACGAAGGTGTCCGCGATCCGCGACATCTCCGCGATGTAGGGCCTCATCTCCGGCGCGCCCAGGGCGCAGTTGAGGCCGACCGCGATCGGCTTGGCGTGCCTGATCGCGTTCCAGAACGCTTCGGTGACCTGACCGGACAACGTCCGCCCGGAGGCATCGGTGATCGTGCCCGAGATGATGATCGGCCAGCGGCGTCCGCGGTCCTCGAACAGCGTCTCGACGGCGAACACCGCCGCCTTGGCGTTCAGCGAGTCGAAGATCGTCTCGATGATGAGGAGGTCGGCACCGCCGTCGACCAGGCCGTTGGCGGCTTCGAGGTAGGCGGCCACGAGCTGGTCGTAGGAGACGTTGCGGGCTCCGGGGTCGTTGACGTCCGGCGAGATCGACGCGGTCCGCGTCGTCGGCCCGATGGCGCCGGCGACGTAGCGAGGCTTTTCGGGGGTGCTGAATTCGTCGGCGGCCTTGCGGGCCAGGGCGGCGCCGGCGTAGTTCAGCTCGTAGGCCAGGGCCGCCATGTCGTAGTCGGAGAGCGAGATCGCGTTCGCGTTGAACGTGTTGGTCTCCAGGATGTCGGCGCCCGCCTCGAGGTATTCGCGGTGGATTCCCTCGATGATCTGCGGCTGCGTCAGGTTCAGTAGGTCGTTGTTGCCCTGAAGCGCGGTCGGCCACTCCGTGAACCGGTCGCCGCGGTAGCCGGCCTCGTCCGGCCGGTCCCGCTGGATCGCGGTGCCCATCGCGCCGTCGATCACCACGATCCGCTGGCGCAGGGCTGCCGTCAGCTCCTCGCTGCAGTCCGGGCGGATGTTCGGCTCAAAGGTGTCTGGCTGAGCGGCGTTCACGTACGTTCCTTCCGTAGCGGAAGGCGTCCTTGACTCTGCCGAGCGTGGCGGATACCGGCTAAGAACCGGAACCGTTGCAACGCCTCTCGACCGGAAAAGTCTACGTCGTCACCCGATCGACGTCTGGACGCCCAACTCATCGCCGCGATCGACAGCTCGCGGATCCTATCGGCGACGTGGTAGTTACCAATGTTAACCAGTTTGCAGCCGAAGTATTTCGCCTTGACCGCATAGACGCCGGTCGTAGCGTTGTTCGTGGGCCGCAGTCACGCCGATAAGAATAGTCGGCCTTGCAAAGTCCCCGGTTGAGCGCCATTCGGCCAGCGATCCGCGGCCGCCGCGCCCCGGACATCCGGGCCCGATCCAATTACCCGACTCGCCCCCCGCAAGCGGGAGGCGCCCCCCCTCGGACCGCGCACGGTCGGCATCGTCTTCGGGCTCGATCCGTTTGCCCAACTCCTCCTCGGACCGCGCACGGTCCGCATCGTCTTCGGGCCCGATCCAATTGCCCGACTCCTCCTCGGACCGTGCACGGTCCGCATCGTCTTCGGGCGGAAGGCCGTACGCTAATTCTGTGACCCCGCCTGACGGCCCCCCCTTTGGCAAAGCCGCTTTGCCGGAACTTCACCACACCGTCGTCGTGGCTGCGTTCGAGGGCTGGAATGACGCCGGAGACGCCGCCAGCGATGCGCTCGAACACCTCGAGGCCATCTGGGAAGCCGACCCGATCTTGGAGATCGACGACGAGGCCTACTACGACTATCAGGTGAACCGCCCGGTGATCCGTCAGGTGGACGGGGTGACCCGCGAGCTGGTGTGGCCGGCGATGCGGATCTCGCACTGTCGCCCGCCGGGCAGCGACCGCGATGTCGTTCTGATGCACGGAGTGGAACCCAACATGCGCTGGCGCACTTTCTGCGCGGAGCTGGTGGCCATCGCCGACAAACTCAACGTGGACACCGTGGTGATCCTGGGCGCGCTGCTGGCCGACACCCCGCACACCCGACCTGTCCCGGTTTCGGGCGCGGCCTACTCCCCCGAGTCGGCGAAGCGCTTCGGGCTCGAAGAAAGCCGCTACGAGGGGCCGACGGGCATCGCCGGGGTATTCCAGGACTCGTGCGTGGCCGCCGGGATCCCGGCGGTGACGTTCTGGGCGGCGGTACCGCACTACGTCTCACAGCCGCCGAACCCGAAGGCGACGGTGGCCCTGCTGCGCCGCGTCGAAGACGTCCTCGACATCGAAGTGCCGCTGGCCGACCTGCCGACGGACGCTGAGGAATGGGAGCAGGCGGTCACCGAAATGACGTCCGAGGACGAGGACCTCGCTGAATACGTGCTGTCGCTCGAGCAACGTGGCGACGCCGAGGTCGACATGAACGATGCCCTGGGCAAGATAGACGGGGATGCGTTGGCCGCCGAGTTCGAGCGTTACCTGCGGCGTCGGCGTCCGGGGTTCGGCCGCTAAGCGCGGCCTCCTCATCCGCGCCGCAACCCGCCCCCGGGCTGGGCGGACGACCACGATTGGACGTTTCATGGCCGCGTTGCCTGATGACGGCAGCCCAATCCCGGTAGCCGGCGATTTCGGTGAAGACGCCGGTTATCGCAAGGGGCTCAAGGCCCGTCAGGTGCAGATGATCGGCATCGGCGGCGCCATCGGCTCGGGACTGTTCCTGGGGGCAGGCGGCCGGCTGGCCAAGGCGGGACCCGGGATTTTCCTGATCTACGCCGTATGCGGGATCTTCGTCTTTCTCATCCTGCGAGCCCTGGGTGAGTTGGTCTTGCATCGCCCGTCGTCGGGCTCGTTCGTCTCGTATTCGCGCGAATTCTTCGGCGAGAAGGCCGCTTACGCCATCGGCTGGCTGTATTTCCTGGGTTGGTCCATGACCGCCATCGTCGACACCACCGCAATCGCCACCTATCTGCGCCGGTGGACGACTTTCGAATCGATCCCCCAGTGGGTGCTGGCGCTGCTCGCGCTTGTCGTCGTGCTGTCGATGAACCTGATCTCGGTGGAGTGGTTCGGCGAGCTGGAATTCTGGGCGGCGCTGGTCAAGGTCCTCGCCTTGGTCGCCTTCCTGGTTGTCGGCATCGTCTTCCTCGCGGGGCGCTACCGGATCGACGGCCACAGCACCGGGCCGAGTCTGTGGACCAACCACGGCGGCCTGTTTCCCTCCGGCGTGATAGCGGTGCTGTTGACTACCTCGGGTGTGGTATTCGCCTATGCCGCAATTGAATTGGTCGGCACAGCCGCCGGGGAGACCGCCGAGCCGGAGAAGGTCATGCCGCGGGCCATCAACTCGGTGATCGCTCGCATAGCGATCTTTTACGTCGGCTCCGTGGCGCTGCTCGCCCTGCTGCTGCCGTACACCTCCTACAAGGCCACCGAAAGCCCATTTGTCACGTTCTTTTCCAAGATCGGCTTCCATGCCGCCGGGGACCTGATGAACGTGGTGGTGCTGACCGCCGCCCTGTCGAGCTTGAATGCGGGGCTGTATTCCACCGGGCGCATCATGCACTCGATGGCGTCCAGTGGGAGCGGGCCCAGGTTCGCGACCCGGATGTCCAAGAACGGGGTGCCCTACGTCGGTATCGCGATGGCGGCCGTCATCTGCCTGCTCGGAATTGCCCTGAACGCCTTCAATCCCGGCGAAGCGTTCGAGATCGTGCTGAACATCGTTGCGCCGGGCATCCTCGCGTGCTGGGCGACGATCGTGCTGTGTCAGCTGCGTGCCTACCGGCTGGCCAAAGCCGGGCTGATAGAACGGCCGCGATTTCGCATGCCCTGGGCGCCGTATTCGGGCTATCTCACGCTGGCGTTCCTGGCCGGGGTGCTGGTGATGATGGCCTTCGACAAGGAAACCGGCACCTGGACCATTGCGACGGTGGTGGTCGTCATTCCGGCGCTGACCGCCGGATGGTTCCTGGTACGCAACCGGGTGACGGCCGTCGCTTCGCAGCGCGCGGCCCAGACCGGCTAGGACCCGCCGAGGTCACGGTTATAAGCGCTGGTGGAGCGGCCCAGCGCGGCGACCTGGGCGTCCAGCTGGGGCAACAGCTCGGCGGTCGACTTGTGCAGGGGCAGTTCGGCCACCGGGCTGGACAGCACCGGCTTGACCCAACGGAACAGCGCCACCCAGGGCGGGCAGTAGACGCGGGTGCGACGGCGTTCGATGCCCTTGACGAAAGAGGCCGCGCATTTGTTGACGGTCGTCGTCTTGTTCAACGGCCACGGGAAGCTGGCCAGCAACTGGGCGAATGCGGACAGGTCGGTCTGGGTGTCACGAACCAGGGCGGTGTCGATCCAGGACATGTGCGCCGAGCCGACGCTGACACCGTGGCGGGCCACCTCCAGCCGCAGTGCGTGGGCCAGCATTTCGGCGCCGGCCTTTGACGCGTTGTACGGCGCCAGCCCGGGAGCGGCCGTGTAGGCGGCCAGCGACGAGACGATCAGCAGGTAGCCGCGGCGTTCGATCAGCGCGGGCAACGTGGCGCGCGCGGTGTGAAACACGCCGAGCACGTTGATGTCGAGGACCCGTCTGAACGCGTCCGGGTCGACTTGAGCAACGGACCCGTAGCTCATGATGCCGGCGTTGGCCACCACCACGTCGATGCCGCCGAAACGCTCGACGGCGCGGTCGGCGGCGGCCTGCATGGCGGGCAGATCGCGCACGTCGGCGACCGCGGTCAGCACCCGGTCGTTACCGAGTTCAGCGGCAAGCGCCTTCAGGTCGGCTTCGTTGAGATCGGTCAGCACCAACTTGGCGCCTTTGGCGCTCAGCCGGCGAGCGGTCTCGGCCCCGATCCCCCGGGCACCGCCGGTGATGAAAACGACTTGGTCCTGCAGCGATGTCATGATCGCCAACGTACCGCCCGGGCACCTGGGCCAGCTACAGCTCCACGCCCAACAACGCATCGATGGCGGTCGCCACCAGCTTGGGCGCCTCGGGGTCGTGGCCACCGTACTCCAGCGCGTCGGTGGTCCAGCCATCAAGTGCGGCAAGCGCTTTGGGGGTGTTCAGGTCATCGGCCAGGTATTGGCGCACCCGCGCGATCACGTCGGTGGCGTCCGGACCGGCCGGCAACGCGGTCGCGTCGCGCCAGCGCCGCAGCCGTGCGTTGGCCTCCCCGAGCACCTGCTCGCTCCAATACCGGTCCCCGCGGTAGTGCCCGGCCAGCAGCCCCAGCCGGATAGCGGCCGGCTCGACGCCGCGGGCACGCAGCTGCGACACCAGCACCAGGTTGCCGCGGCTCTTGGACATCTTGTGCCCGTCCCAGCCGATCATCCCGGCGTGCACGTAGTGGCGCGCGAATCTTCTTTCGCCGCGGACACATTCGGCGTGCGCGGCGGTGAATTCGTGATGCGGGAAGATCAGGTCGCTGCCCCCGCCCTGAATGTCCAAACCACTGCCGATGCGGCTCAGCGCGATCGCCGCGCACTCGACGTGCCAGCCCGGGCGGCCGGGACCAAACGGCGAGGGCCAGCTGGGCTCGGCCGGCCGCTCGGCCCGCCACAGCAGGGCGTCGAGCTCGTCGGTCTTGCCGGGCCGCTGCGGGTCGCCGCCTCGTTCGGCGAACAGTCGCAGCATCGTGTCGCGGTCGTAGCCGGATTCGTAACCGAACTGCGGCGTGGCGTCGGCCCGATAGTAGATGTCCGGGTATTCGCCGTCGACGGCATAGGCCGCACCCGAAGCCAGCATCTTCTCGACGAGTTCGACGACCTCGGCGACTGCCTCGGTTGCCCCGACGTACTCGCGGGGCGCCAGGATGCGCAGCGCCGCCATGTCTTCGCGGAACAGCGACACCTCACGCTCGGCCAGGTCGCGCCAGTCGATGCCGTCGCGTTGGGCGCGCTCCAACAGCGGATCGTCGACGTCGGTCACGTTCTGCACGTAGTGAACGTCGTGGCCCAGATCCAGCCACTGGCGATAGATCAGATCGAACGCCAGATACGTTGCCGCGTGGCCAAGATGGGTCGCGTCGTACGGCGTGATGCCGCAGACATACATCGTCGCGGTCGATCCGGTCGCCACGGGACGCACCTGCCGGTCGGACGTGTCGTACAGCCGAAGCTCCGGGCCGCGTCCCGGCAATGCGGGGACCTCTGGGGAAGACCACGACTGCATGGCAATCAGCCTAGGCGGGCCGGCGATGCAGCCCGCGCAGCGGGCTGAGGAGGCGCGCGATCCAGCCAGGCGGGCGGGCGATCAAGCCCGCGCAGCGGGCTGAGGAGGCGCGCGATCCAACCGCGCGGGACGACGATGCACGTCCGAGTCACCCGCCGGGGCGTTTGGTACGGTAGCGGCCCATCAGCGCTATCCGCCGCGGATGGCCGCCAGCAGGATCGGCGCCAGCTCGGCGCGACACATCACGAAGTCGGGCAGATACGGGTCGAGTTGGTTGTAGCGCATCGGCGACCCGTCCAGCCGCGAGGCGTGCATGCCGGCGGCCATCACCACCCCGGCCGGCGCCGCCGAGTCCCACTCCCACTGGCCGCCCGCGTGCACATAGGCGTCGACGTCCCCGTCGATGATGGCCATCGCCTTGGCGCCGGCCGAGCCGATCGCGACGGGCTGAATGGGCAGCGTCTGCCGCATCCGATGCAGCACCGCGGGGGGCCGGGTGGCGCTGACGGCGATGCGGATGGTGTCGTCGACACCGACGCGTGCGGCGTCGGCCGTCACGGTGTCGCTGCGGTAGACGATGTTGCCGCGCGCCGGCAAAGACACTGCCGCGTCGGTGATTTCGCGTTCACCGTTGCTGGGGCGCTGCCACAGCGCGATATGCACCGCCCAATCGTCGCGGCCCGGCGTGGAGAATTCCCGCGTGCCGTCCAGCGGATCGATGATCCACACGCGGTCGTGCTTGAGCCGGGACAGGTCGTCGTACGCCTCCTCGCTGAGCACCGCATCGCCGGGCCGTTCCTCGTGCAGGCGCCGCAGGATCAGTGCGTTCGCCAGGCTGTCGCCGGCGTCGCCGAGCGCCCAGGGATAGCCGAAGCCGACCTCGTCGCGGACTTTCAGCAGCAGCTCCCCCGCGTCGATGGCGAGTTCGGCGGCCAGCGCGGCATCGGACAGGTCTGCCAGATCGTCCGCGCGGTTGCTCACCGCCTTAGTATCGCCGACGACGTTCCCCCGCCTGCACCGACGGCGGGGACCCACTGCGCACGGGGCGCCGCGCTCGCGAACACCGCTAGAAGGCCGGCCATGGAATGGGGCGATGCCGATTGGGTCCCGGCATCACCGGGTTGTCCAGCAGCGCGCGCGCACGCATGTGGAGCGCTGCGACCTCGGCCCGGGTGATCTGCTCGGCCAGTTCGTCGCCGAACTCGTTTTCGAGCGCGTCCACCAGGCCGGCCACGGCGTCCAAAGTGTGATCGTCGATCGGCTTGCCGGCCCATCCCCACAGCACCGTGCGTAGTTTGTTCTCGACATGCAGGCATACGCCGTGGTCAACCCCGAAGATGTGGCCGTCAAGGTCGCGCAGCACGTGGCCACCCTTGCGGTCGGCGTTGTTGACCAGCACGTCGAATACCGCCATTCGGTACAAGCGAATGTCGTCGGCGTGCATCAGGACGACCTCGTCGCCGGCGTAGTCCAGGGCGCGCAGTACCGGCAGATAGCCCGGCTGCTTGGTGCCGGCGGGAAACAGGTCGACCAGATCCGGTCCGGGCCGCGGCTCGGTGTCCACCGCGTCGCCGGGCTGCTGAACCCATTTCTGCAACATGCCGGGACCCGCCGGCCCGTGGCGAATGATGGTGTAGGGCACGATGTTCCAGCCCAATTTCGCGGACACCAGATACGCGGCTCGTTCGCGGCCGGCCAGCGTCCCGTCCGGAAAATCCCACAGCGGCGCCTCCCCCGCGATCGGCTTGTAGACGCAGTGCACGCTGGACTCGCCAAGCGTCGATTCGCATAAGAAGGTGCCGTTGCTGGCCGAGCGGATCCGTCCGATGACCGTCAGCTCGCCGTCGCGCAACACCTCACGGTCGTCACACCTCGGGGTCATCGTCAGGCCCGAGCAGCGCACTGCGCCGATATCCGTTGGCGCGTGCGCAGATATGGCCCTCCGGATCCAGCGGTTCGTCGCACAGCGGACACGGCGGACGTCCCGCGGAGATCACGCGATTGGAGCGGGTGGCGAACTGGCGCGCCGACTCCGGCGTCAGGAACACCCGCACCGCGTCGGGACCCTCGTCGGTGTCGTCGAGCACCACCGAAGCGTCGAACTCGGCATCGGTGACCGCCAGCAGCTCCACGACCACGGTCTGGGCCTCCGAATCCCAGCCGAGGCCCATGGTTCCGACCCGGAATTCGGCGTCCACCGGGGTGACCAACGGATCGAGGTCCTCGACCTCGGCGGGCTCCGGCGGAACGGGCGTGCCGAACCTGCGGTTCACCTCGAGCAGCAGCGCACCGATGCGCTCGGAGAGCACCGCCACCTGCTGCTTCTCTAAAATCACCGACACCACTCGGGCGTCGTGCACGGCCTGGATATAGAACGTGCGGTTTCCGGGCTGGCCGACGGTCCCGGCCACGAAGCGGTCGGGTGTGCGGAAGACGTGAATTGCGCGGGCCATGGCACTTCCCAAAATACCGGCAGATGCCGTCGCCGTGCGATCCGATGGAGCTAGCCGCCGAATTAATCGGTGGAACCGCCGACCACCGCGTCGCTCGATGGCACCCCCGCGGCTGATTCCCGCGGCTCTCCGTTGGATTCGGGGTCGGTTTCCGGCTTCGCTTCTTCCTTCGCCGGGGGCCCGGCCCGCAAGGCTGCGGACAGCCGCGCACCGGTGTGGTTGACATGCAACACAAACGGGCGCAGTTCGGTGTAACGGATCACACTCACCGACGCCGGGTCGGCGGTGACCCGTTGGAAGCCATCCAGGTGGAGGCCGTACGCGTCGGCGATGACCGCTTTGATGACATCACCGTGAGTGCAAGCCACCCACAACACATCGCCACCGCTCTCCGTTGCCAGCCGGCGGTCGTGCTCACGCACTGCGGCCACCGCCCGTGCCTGCACCTGCGCCAGGGCTTCGCCGCCGGGAAACACCGCCGCGCTGGGGTGAGCCTGAACGACCTTCCACAACGGCTCACTGACCAACTCGCCGATTTTGCGGCCCGTCCATTCCCCGTAATCCACCTCGGCAAGCCGATCGTCGACGAGCGGCGTCAGGCATAGCGCGTCGGCCAACGGCTCGAGGGTGCGACGGCAGCGCAGCAGCGGCGAACTGACCAGCGCATGGATCGGCAGATCACCGATTCGATCGATCAGGCCGTCGGCTTGTTCGCGGCCCTTGTCATCCAGGTCGACGCCCTCGGAGCGACCGGCGAGCACGCCCGCCGTGTTCGAACTCGAGCGGCCGTGCCGCAACAGGATGACGGTCATATCGACCACGACGGTACCCGCTGCGACGTTGCGCGAACGGCACTGACTAGCGCGAAACCGGCACCGCGTGCGCGATGGCGTCGCGCACCGCGGCACTCAGGCTGCGCTCGTCGGTGAGGTCGAGATCGACCACGCTGCGGACCGTCCTGGCGACCACCTCGTCGGCCTGCGGAACGGGCCCGGCCAGGCGCGGCCGGTAAATCTCCACGACAAGGGATCGGTTCTCGATGTGGAATGAAAAGCTTCGCCCATCACCGACTTGTCCATATCCGCTTGCGGCAATGCCTGTCGACATGTCTTCGACAGCAAACTCATTCGACGTCGTATGACGGTCAGCGGTGACGGCCATGAGCCGACCATACCTCGCCGGTAGGGTCGAATGAAGGCGGCATGACCCTGGCGGACGCGAAAGCGTTCCTTAGAACGCGAAAGCGTTCCTTAGAATTTGTGTTCCACCGCCGCATCACGAGGGAAATGAATTGCTGTCACGACCAAAACGTCACAAATTGGCAGCTCAGGGCGGGTTATCGAGTCTCGCGGTTTTGCTGATCGCGATAGCCGGGTGTTCATCGAATCCGCTGCGGACTGCGCCGCCCACCATCGAACCGGCCAGTGCCGCCGTGTCGCCGCCGCCATCGCAGCAGCCGGCCGGCGCGGTGCGGCCGCTGGCCGGTCACGCCGCGGCGACGGCCTTCGACGCCGGCACCCATCAGCTGGCGGTTTTGACGCCGGGCGCCGACCCGGCCGCGCCCGCGAGCGTCACCATCTTCGGTGAAGCGCAGGTCGCACCCCGCGTCGTCGAGTTGCCGGGACCGGCGACGGCCTTGGCCGATGACGGGCACGGAACCGCCTTTCTGGCCGGGCGTGGCGGTTACTTCGCGGTTGAGCTGTCCACAGGGCGCGTGACGCAGGTGGGTGTCGCCGACGCTGGTCGGACCGACTTCACCGCGGTGGCGCAGCGCGCCGACGGCAAGCTGGTGCTGGGCAGCGCCGACGGCGCCGTCTACACCCTCGCCTCCCAGACACCGGGCGCCGCGGCCAGCGCCAGCGTCGTCAACCGCAACAAGATCTTCGCGCGCGTCGATTGGCTTGCCACGCAAGGCAATACGATCGTGGTGTTGGATCGTGGCCAGACATCAGTGACGACGATCGGCGCCGACGGCAGTGCCCAGCAGGCGCTGCGGGCGGGCCGGGGCGCCACCACCATGGCCGCCGATTCCGCGGGCCGGATCCTGGTCGCAGATACCCGGGGTGGCCAGTTGCTGGTATACGGTGTGAATCCGCTGATCCTGCGCCAGGCGTACCCGGTTCCGCAGGCGCCGTACGGCCTGGTCGGCTCCAGCGCGTTAGCCTGGGTTTCTCAGACCGTTTCCAATATCGTCATCGGTTACGATCTGTCCACCGGAATTCCCGTCGAAAAGGTGCGTTACCCGACCGTGCAGCAACCGAACTCGCTGGCCTTCGACGAAGCGTCAGACACCCTGTACGTGGTGTCGGGTTCCGGTGCGGGAGTTCAGGTCATCGAACACGCGGCGGGTAAACGTTGACCGCGGCGCGGCGTAGTGGCCTGCCCGCGGGCTGGGACACCGAGATGTCCGACGAATACGAATGGGCGCCGCTGCGCTTGCCGCCGGAGGTCACCCGGATCAGCGCGTCCACCCGATTGTCTATCGAGGCCGAATACCGCGGCTGGGAGCTGACCCGGGTGCGGCTTTACACCGACGGCAGCAGACGAGTGTTGTTGCGACGCAAGAAGTCTCGACTGGACGGCGTCGGCTCCGAGGGGCGACGGCCCGACCAGCCGGAACTGTGACGGCCGCACGGCCGCGCGAGGGCAGCCATCGGCTGTACGGCCTACTGCGAAACCTGTTTTTCGTAATTCCGCCGGAGCGGATTCACACGCTTATTTTCGCCTTTCTTCGGGGTGTCACCGCGGTTGGCTGGACACGGCGGCTCCTGCACCGTCTGCTGGCGCCGACGGACCCGGCGCTGGCCTCCACGGTGCTTGGAGTGCGCTTTGCCGGACCACTGGGACTGGCGGCCGGCTTCGACAAGGACGGCCTGGGGCTGCTCACGTGGGGCGCGCTGGGGTTCGGGCATGCAGAGGTCGGGACGGTCACGGCTCACCCGCAGCCCGGCAATCCGGCGCCCCGCATGTTCCGGCTGCCCGCCGACCGGGCGTTGCTCAACCGGATGGGGTTCAACAATCTGGGTGCCGGCGCGCTGGCGATGCGGCTCGCGCGGCAGCGGCCCGACGTGCCGATCGGGGTGAACATTGGCAAGACGAAGTTGACGCCGGCCGATGGGGCCGCCGACGATTACCGGGTCAGCGCCCGGCTGGTCGGGCCGCTGGCGTCCTACCTCGTGGTCAATGTCAGTTCGCCGAACACGCCCGGGTTGCGTGATCTGCAGGCGGTCGAGTCGCTACGGCCAATCCTTTCGGCCGTGCTGGCCGAGACGTCCACACCGGTGCTGGTCAAAATCGCCCCGGATCTTTCCGATTCCGATGTGGACGAGATCGCCGATCTTGCAGTCGACTTGGGCCTGGCCGGCATCGTCGCCACCAATACCACGGTGTCGCGCCAGGGTTTGCAGACGCCCGGAGTCGACGAGCTGGGTCCCGGCGGCATCTCCGGGCCGCCGGTGGCACGCCGAGCGGTCGAGGTGCTGCGCCGGCTGTACAGCCGTGTCGGTGATCATCTGGTGCTCGTCAGTGTCGGGGGCATCGAGACCGCGGACGACGCGTGGGAACGGATAACCGCGGGCGCTTCGTTGCTGCAGGGCTACACCGGCTTCATTTATGGCGGAGGGTTGTGGGCCAAGCGGATTCACGACGGCATCGCACAGCGACTGCACGACGGCGGCTTCGCCTCGCTCGGTGATGCCGTCGGCTCGGCGGCCCGCACACCGGATTGAGTCACGCCGCGCCGGCCCGCTTGACTCCTGGATAGGCTGCTACCAGTTCGGCATTAGGAGCGGCTGGTGATCACGTTGGACCGCCTGGTGAATGTGCTGGGTGGTTACGGAGTCCGCTTGCGTTGGTCGTCCGTGCCAAGGTCGACTGAACTGCGCAGCGTGGTGATCCACGAAGCCGCACCGGACCGTGTGGTGGTAGGCGATGTATTGCTGGCCATTGGTGCCGGCTCCCTTAGCGAAGCGACGCAGTGGGCAGCTTCAGCGCGTGCTGTCGTGGTGTTGGTACGCGACGGTGGGGAGCCAGTCGCGTTTGACGGCGACGCGGGGGTCGGCGCGGTCATGGTGATCGACGAGGCGGTCACCTGGAGCGAGGTGGGTACCGTCGTCTACGGGCTGGTGCTGGAGGGCCGTGAGACTGAATCCGGCCGTGGCCCAACGGATCTGTTCGCGCTGGCCGATAGCCTGGCGGACGCTATCGGCAGTTCAGTTGTCATTCACGATCGGCTGTTGCGGGTATTGGCGTATTCGAAGCTGCAGCAAGATGCCGATCCGGCGCGGGTGCAGACGATCCTGGAGCGACAGACACCCGAGCAGCTGCGGGCATTGTTCGATAAGCGGGGCGTATTCGCACACCTGCGGGCCTCCGACGAGCCGCTATTCGTACCCGAAGACTCCGAACACGGCTTGATCGGGCGCATGGTGGTGGCGGTGCGCTCCGGAGGAGAGCTGATCGGGTCGGTATGGGTGGCGTGCACGGCGCCGTTGGACGAAGCGGCGCGCAACGCCTTGGCCGAGGGTGCGCACACGGTGGCCCTGCATCTTCTACGGTCACGAGCCAGCGCCGACTTAGAGCGCCAAGTCGAATCCGAACTGGTGATCCGGTTGCTTGAAGGCACCGCTGATGCCGCCATGGTGGCGAGCAGGCTGGGTCTGCCGCACGACGGTTTGAGGGTTATTGCGCTGCATGCGTTCATCGGCGATGAACGAGATGCCGCTCTGCTGTTGGCGTTCGAGCGCGCCACCACCGGGTTCGGCTGGTCTCGACCGGGCCGCAGTGCTTTGGGGGGCAATATCGTTTACACGCTGCTACCGGGCGGCCAGGCGGCGACGGCGCTCCGCTGGGTAACCGGTCTGCGGGCGGCCCTTCCCGAAGAGGTGAGGGTGTTGGCCGGCGTAAGTGGCGCGGCTGACGTGATAGACCTTGCCGTTGCACGCCAGGAAGCCGAGGAATGTCTGGCGCTGCATGAGCTGTCACCCGCGGCCACGCCTCCGGTTTATGACGAGTCATGGGCTGACATCTTGCTGCAGCGGTTGCGCATGGCGGCGCGCGCAGGCCGGTCCCCCTCCCGTGGCCCGGTGGCCGAGCTAGGCCGCCATGACCGCGCCAACGGGACCGACTACGTGGCCACGCTGCGAGCATGGCTGGAGGCCCAGGGCGATCCGGCCGAAGCCGGCGAACGGCTGGGAGTGCACGAAAACACGGTGCGTTACCGGCTGCGCAAGATGGCCGAGATCACCAATCTGCCGTTGGACGATGCCAGAAAGCGGCTGGCGATGATGATAGAGCTCGCGGCCATCGACACTGCTTGACCGAGGGCGCTGTCGGAACCCGACAATGCGCGGCAGCATCGTTGTCTGGCCGCGGCAAAGCATTCGGCAGCCATCCGCACCATCATGAAGGTCGTCAACTCAGAGGCCAGGTTTGAGTGACGGCTGGCTCGGCCCGCCTTGCGACGCCTCAAGCCCACGCCGACCTTCCGATAGGAAATTCGATGTCCACCTCAGAGTCCGATCATCAGCGGATGGCCGACCACCGAAGAGACGATGACGCCGCGATGGAGACATTCAGCGTGCCCGTGCCGCGAAGGCTGTTCGCGCGACTGTTTGGTCGTAATCCGCTGGTACGCAACACGGACCGGGTGGAGGCACTGATTTTGGTGCTAGCCGTTGCGGTGTCGCTGGTCGCCGTGCCCCTCGGTGCCGCCGTGGGCACCGCGGTCCATGATTCTCGTAGCCGCCTCTACGCCGAGCAGGTCCAAACTCGCCGCTCGGTGACCGCGACTGTTACCGGGGAGAGTCACCCTCGCCGCAACCTTGAGAGCCCGACAGTGACGGTTCCCGCCCGATGGTTTGCCGCCGGGGCCGAACGCACCGGTGACGTTACCGCGCCGCTGAAAGCCCAGATCGGCGACGATATTGAGATCTGGGTAGATGGCCAGGGTTTACCGGTCGCCCGACCGCTGAACACCGCCCGCGATGAGGCGCTGGCCTTCGCGGTAGCGACCTGGTGGGGCGTGAGCCTTCTGGCAGTGACTCTGTTTGTCCGCGCACGCATCATCCTTGACCGACTCCGCTACGACCGATGGCAACAGAGCTTCGACCGCCTCGTCGAGCGACGATAAGCAGCGCGGCCGCCCTTAATCGCCAACACCGTCCCCTGTGAGTGTCGCGGGGTTTGAGTTTTCGTCTCTGTGAGGTGCTCTCGCCGCTCAGGCGGTGTTGTGTCAGGGCGGTGTTGCGTCAGAGCGGTGTTGCGTCGGGGCGCCCGCGGCGACAGCGTTGTCGGGGCGTGACAATGCCGCGAACCGCCGTTGTCGGTTTTCGGCAAACATCATCGTGCCGGCGCAGGCCACCATGGAAGTAACGCCACACGAATAACTCTGAGCCACATCGGAATTTCGCCCACCGTGGGCGTCCCAGTCGTCAGTGGCGGTTGCCCACTTCGGCCCGCCCCTGACGACGCTCCCCGACAAACGAAAGGACACCACTCAAAATGACCAGCACCGAATCGATCTGGATGACACGACCGCAGTACACCCGCCTGCGCAACGAACTCAACGCGTTGCGATCGGGGCTCATCGTTGAAACTCCTGACGACGCAATGGACTTCGACGCGAATCGAGTAGTGCTACAACGACGTATCCGTGAGATTCAAAAGCTGTTGTCCAAGGCCATCATTGGAGAGAATCCCGCAGGTGACCCGATCGCCGAACCAGGCATGGTTTTGACCATCCGCTACGACGTCACCGGCGAGACCGAAACTTTTCTACTCGGCAGACGCGGCAGTGAAGGCGCCGACATCAAGGTCTACTCGATGGCGTCGCCCTTGGGTCGCGCGATAGCAGGCGCGCGGCCCGGCGACCAGCGCATCTACTCGATTCCCGATGAGACGGGACGACTGGTGACGCTGCTTGAGGCCGTGCCGTACCAGATGTACCTGGGCAAACAGGCGGCCGCGGCGACCCGAGATTATCGGCGACGCAACTGCTCGACTAACACAGAGCGTCCCGGATACTCGTCGCGCCAACGACCTTCGCGTCGCGCCGGCGGCGTGGCCTTACTCCAAGGAGGGCAGTGAACACTACCAGCGCGCAACGCGTATTGGCCCGGAAAGGTTTTGGCCATCCGCTACAACGACACGGGTTACACCGAAAGTCGTCCATCGCTAATGATCCGTCCGCCCAGGAGTGATCACTTGATCTTCGAAGTAATCGACCCGGTGACGATAATGTTTCTCCTGCTAGCGGGTTTGGGCCTAGTCATGGCCCTCGCGTACGGACGGATGTGAGTGACCGCCGAACATTGGGCTGGATTGGCTCTGCCTCGCTCGGTGACGCCATCGACTCGGCCGCCCGCACACCGGATTGAGTCACGCCGCACCGTCTTCTCCCTCGCACAGCAGATCCTCCGGGTGGAAGCTGTTGGTTCGCGGCTGGCCACGAACCGCCAAAATACCTTTTAAGGTCAAGCGGCCATGCGGGGGGCGCATCGCCATTGGAGAATGAATGAAGACCGCTATCTTTTCCTAGTTGCGGTAATCCGCCGCTGAAGACGACGACGAAGAAGGAGCGGCTTAACTCCCCGACCCGCAGGCGAAGACAGGCAAGCGGCGCGTTAAACGGTTTGGCGGAAGCGCAGGCCGGGCGTGCTCAGGTTACTGCTGCGGAGGGGCCGGAGGCAGGGGCGCCGGCGTAGACCGGCGGGGGCGAATCTGCCCACAGTTCAGGCCGATTATGCAGTCCCAGTTGCTTGCTTGGGGTTGGGCGGCGTCGTTGCAGCAAACGTCGTCCGGCGATGCGGGCACCGGGGCCACAATCGGCGAAGGGTCAGCGTTGGTGCGCGGCACACCAGCACTGCCGGCACCGCCGATCGCCATTATGAAGGCAGCACCGCACGCTGCGGCTATCACCCTGCCCGTCGGATTAACCATGACACCCAATCCTAATTTTTCCGCGCTGAATGTATAGAGCCGCAACGCGGCATCGCACCGCGGCGGCGCACTCGGAGTATTTCCTTATTTGGTATTTGGTATTTGGAATTTTGGCTGATCAGCGGACGCCCTCGGCCTGCCACCAGTCGTAGAGAGCGGCTTCGCTACTCTCCGGGGCGATGCCCTGCTCAGCGATTACCAGCATCCGTGCGGGGATGTCTGTCCAGACGAGATAGACGCCCCCACCTGGGCCAGTGCCCAGGAACACCACCGACCCGTTGTGCCCGCCGCGATTCCACTCGGTGGGCCCCTTCGTGCCATCCGGGAAGGGTTGCGCCGGAGTCGGCGGGTCCTCGGCGAGGCCGCGTTGGAAGTCGGCATTGAGCTCGTCGCTGTTGGCGTACAGCAGGTAATCCGCGTTCCAGGGGCCGCCGGGATCGTGACTGTAGTTGTCGCAGTTGACCGCGGCCACCGCCACGGTGGAGTGCGCGCCGGCAGGGTGGCAGTCGGCGGGGGTGTAGCCGCCCGAGAGATGGTTCATCAGTGTTTGCACGTCTGCCGCATTGTTGGCGGGGTCGGCCGCGGCCGTCGTGGCCAACCCAGTGGCGGTCAGACCGATCAGCGCGGTAACAACGCCAGCGCGGGCCAGTATGGAACGCAGGCTGACCATGGTTGTCTCCTTTGCTCCGCAAAGAGCTACGGCGGTGAGTTTATCTCCTGGGCACGCACCGCGGCATCCGATGAGTGCACATGATGACGACTGGTCACTTGCCCTAGAACCGCCCAGCAAACAGGCGGGCGAGCTTGGCGAGCTGATCGGGTCGAAATTCGGTCGCCCTTGCCGCCAACTGCTTCTCCTCCCGATCACGGGTGCCGAAGTCGACGGACTCGGATAGCTGATGGAACAGCCGCCGGATCACCGCCACGTGCTCGGCACCGATCGCCCTGTCGCACTGCGCCGCCGCCGTGGCGGGCAGCACCGGTGCCAGCGGCTCCCCGGAGATCGCCCGGCGCGGGCCCAGATCGGCGGCCTCAGCGATGCTCCGGCCGGCCTCGGCCCGCGTGATGTGCAGTCGGTCGGCCAACACCCAGGACAGCTTGCCGCCGAACTCCGTCGAATCCCCTTGCTCGGCAAGCTGATTGATGAGCTGATGACTAGGCGTCTGGAGTTTGCGTGCTACGCATTCGAGTTTCTCCAAGAGTCCCAAGCGTTCCGGGTTCGTCAGCGCGTCATAGGAATGCTCCTGAAAACGAGCAGCCACAGCACACAACGTGTCACGTCGTCCTGAATGTCGTCGCGGTGCGTCAAAGCCATGTGCGCCGTCCGCTCGGTCGTACCATTATCGAACGCATGCTCGAATACTACGACCGCCCACCGACAAATCGCGGCGCCGTCGGAGCGCGGGACGCAAGTGGCGCAAGTGATTTCGGGCAACGCCCCTATCAGCGCCGGGGCCCGCGCTTACTTCTGTTCGTAGGTCGCGTGGATTACCGCCCGCGCGATGGCGTGCTGGAAGAGGTTGAACCCGAGGAAGGCCGGGCTGGCGTCCTCCGGGAGGTCCAACTTGTCGGTGTCCACAGCGTGCACGGCGATGTAGTACCGGTGTGCGCCGTGGCCAGGCGGCGGCGCGGCGCCGATATAGCGGCGCTGCCCGGCGTCGTTCACCAGCGTCAGCGCGTCTCCGGGCAGGTCGCTGCCGTCGCCGGCGCCCGCGGGCAGCTCGGTGACATCGGCAGGCAGGTTGGCCACCGCCCAGTGCCAGAACCCGGACGCCGTCGGGGCGTCGGGGTCATACACGGTCACGGCGAAGCTGCGGGTCTCGTCCGGGAATCCCGACCAGCTCAACTGGGGGCTGACGTCCTCGCCGCCCGCGCCCATGATTCCGCTGACTTGCGGATTGGCCAGCGGTTGGCCGTCGCTGACCGATTGCGACGTCAACGTGAAGGTCGGCAGCTTCGGCAACGCGGCGTACGGGTCAGGAGCAGTGCTCATGGCGGTCCTCTCGTGTGATCGGCGTGCGTTTGTCGTCTAGCAGTGGGTCAGGAAATGGGCCAGCACGTCGGTGCCGAACCGCAGCGCATCGATGGGTACCCGCTCATCTACCCCGTGGAACAGCGCGGTGAAATCCAGCTCCGGCGGCAGCCGCAGCGGACTGAAACCGAAACAGCGAATACCCAAGCGCGCGAACGACTTAGCGTCCGTGCCGCCGGAAAGCATGTAGGGCACCGTACGGGCGCCTGGGTCGTGCGCCAGCAGGGCCTCGTTCATGACATCGACCAGTTCGCCGTCGAAGCTCGTCTCATACGACGAGAAGTCCTTGATCCACTCCCGCGTCACGTCCGGACCGAGCAGCTCGTCGATCTCGGCCTCGAATGCCGCCTTGCGCCCTGGCAGGATGCGGCAGTCCACCACCGCTTCGGCGATCGCCGGCACGACATTCGCCTTGTATCCGGCCTTGAGCATGGTCGGATTCGCAGTGTCGTGCAGCACGGCCTTGAGCATGCGGGCCATCGGGCCCAGCTTCTCGATCACTCCACGCAGGTCGCCCGAGTCGGTGTCGAAGGTCAGCCCGGTCTCCTCGCTGACGGCGGCGAGGAACTGCGCGACCGTGTCGGTCACCACGAGCGGAAACTGATGGCGCCCCAACCGGGCGACGGCCTCGGCCACCGCGGTCACGGCGTTCTGGTCGTGGACCATCGAGCCATGGCCGGCCGGGCCCCGTGCGGTGAGCCTCATCCAGGACAGCCCCTTTTCGGCCGTCTCGATGAGGTAGAGCCGACGTTCGCCCCCGTCCCGGCGCGGCACCGTCAGCGAGAATCCGCCCACTTCACCGATCGCCTCGGTGACGCCGGTGAAGAGCTCCGGCCGGTTGTCGACCAGCCACCGCGCTCCGAAGGTGCCGCCGTGTTCTTCGTCGGCGATGAACGCGAAGAGCAGATCGCGCGGCGGGACGATGCCCCGCCGCTTCAATTGGCGGGCGACCACGATCATCATGCCGACCATGTCCTTCATGTCGACCGCGCCGCGGCCCCAGACGAAGCCGTCTTTGACCGCGCCGGAGAACGGGTGCACGCTCCATTCGGTCGGCTCCGCGGGCACCACGTCGAGATGACCGTGGATCAGCAGCGCGCCGCGCGACCTGTCGGCGCCCGGCAGCCGAACGAAGACGTTGCCGCGGCCCGGTGCGCCGGATTCGACATAGTGCGGCGCGTAGCCGACGTCGGCGAGCTGCTCGGCGACCCATTGCGCGCAGTCGGCCTCACCCTTGGTCGTCTCCGGTTCACCGGTGTTGGTGGTGTCGAACCGGATCAACTTGCTGACAACCTCGACCACGTCGTCGCTCGGGTGGGTTGGTGCCTCGGTCGCCCCGCTCTGAGTGGTCACAACCACCTTTCCTACCATTGCTACGGCCGGACGGCTCGATGCCGATCATCGAGACGTCTCGAGAAGCTGGATTGGGTTCGCGGCGCACGATCCGATAGCCTTAGCTGCCAACCCATGCTGGTTTGGCCTTGTCCGAGTGGCGGAATGGCAGACGCGCTAGCTTGAGGTGCTAGTGCCCTACTAATGGGCGTGGGGGTTCAAGTCCCCCCTCGGACACACGACTGAGGCGAGCGAAGCGGCGCTTGCGTTCATTTCCGAGCCGATGGAGTGTGTTGAGCGGCGAAGCCGCGATCTCACCTCTGGATTCACTGCCGGATATGCCGCTTCGGTGGCGGGTAGACGCTCCTGGCGATCGTCGCCGATAGCCATCCGATCGCCCACCCGCCACACACCAGCAGGAATGTATGGCGGCTGGCGGCGTCGCCCGCCGTCGAAACCACCGCCAAGATGACCACCCAGACTATGGCGCAGCCGATGCTGTAGGCGGTATAGGTGCCGTAACGCCGTCTCATGTCGCGATCCTCCCGGTCGGGCCTGACCGTCCGGCCAACCCGAACTCTGCCACCCCACTCAGCGTCGCGCACGTAGCCTGGAAGTGAGCCCGGTAGCTGGGAGCGTGACCGCATGAACCGATCGAGTGGCTTTGTCCGGCGGACAGCACCGAAGACGTTCGTCGACCGACGCGAGGCCGGACGCGCGCTGGCGCACGAGTTGGCCGGCCTATCGCGGCCGGGGTGATGTGCTGGTATTCGGACTGGCGCGCGGAGGCGTGCCGGTGGCGTGGGAGATCGCCGCGGCCCTTGGGGCGCCGCTCGATGTTTTCCTGGTTCGCAAGCTCGGTGTGCCGCAGTGGTCGGAGTTGGCGATGGGCGCGTTGGCCAGCGGCGGTGGCGTGGTGATGAACGACGACGTGGTCGCCGGCCTGCAGATCACCCCCGAGCAGGTGCGCGAGGTGATCGACAGCGAGACGGCCGAGTTGCTGCGGCGCGAACACGCCTACCGGGGCGATCGGCCGATCGCCGATCTACGCGACAAGATCGTCATCCTGGTCGACGACGGAATCGCAACGGGCGCAAGCATGCTCGCCGCCGTGCGCGCGATCCGAGGTCGCCAGCCGAAATCGATCGTGGTCGCCGTTCCGGTAGGCCCGGAATCGACCTGCGGCGAACTCGCGCAGGAGGCCGATGACGTGGTGTGCGTGACCATGCCGCCCGGATTCGAAGCGGTCGGCCAAGTCTACGACGACTTCCACCAGATCAGCGACGACGAGGTGCGTGACCTGCTGGCGACGCCTGCCGGCTGAGCCCGAACGGCCCCGAGGGCGGCGAGGGTATACGCGGCGAGTCTTACTTCGCAGGCTCGTCGCCCCGGCGGTCGGCCGAGACCTTGGACTCCTCGGTCTGCGCGGTCTCCCCGGTGGCCGCCGGTTCGCCCTCACCCGGTGCTTCCTCGGGGTAGTCGACGTAATCGTCCTCGTCGGCCGGGGCCTCTTCGGCATCCTGTGGCGCCTCGCCGTCCACGTCACGGCGCTGGCGCTCCCGCAGGGCGTCGAGGATCAACAGCACCACACCCACCACGCTGGCGGCGATGCAGACCCAGGCCACCAGCTCATTGCTCGTGACGACCGCGAACACCAACGCGATGAGCCCGATCAGGGCCAATACCAGCGCAATGATGAGCATCAGTCATCCTCCAAGCGACGAGCGGGACCGCGGTTTCATGACCAAGTGTGCCAACCCCGGAGGTCGGCAAGCGACTGGCACGCCCGAAAGGCTAGTTGCTGCCCCGGTTGAACTGGTCGAAGCTGCCCGCCTCCGCGCTGGAGTCCACGGGTGCCGCGGATCCGCGCTGCCCGAGTTCCTCCAGCTGAGATTCCAGGTAGGTCTTGAGCCGGGTGCGGTATTCGCGTTCGAAGGTGCGCAGCTGCTCGAGGCGGCCTTCCAGAACGGTGCGCTGCTGGTTGATAGTGCCCATGATCTCGGAATGCTTGCGCTCGGCGTCGGCCTGCAGGGCATCCGCCTTCTCCTGAGCCTGCCGCAACTGGGTTTCCGAACGGGTCTGCGCATCCGCGAGCATCGCGTCGGCGCGCTGGCGGGCCTCGGTGACCGTGGTCTCGGCGGTGCTGCGGGCCTCGCTGAGAATCTGGTCGGCGTTGGCGCGGGCGTCGGCCAGCATCTTTTCCGACTCGGTCTTGGCGGTCGTGGTCAGGCGGTCGGCGGTGTCCTGCGCCAGGGTCAGCACCCGAGCGGCCTTCATGGCCTGTTCCTCGTTGGTGCCCGTCGCGGCCGGGGCGGCTGGCGCCGCTGCCGGGGCCGGCTTGACCGGCTCCGGTTCCTGGACGGGAATTGCCTGGGTGGGCGCCGCGGCGGCGGCCGGGGTGGCCGAGCCACCGCCGGAGGCCAGCTCGTGGTCGAGCTCTTCGATCCGTTGGCGCAGATCGCTGTTCTCTTCGATGAGCCGCGTCAGCTCGGCTTCCACCAGATCGAGGAAGGCATCGACCTCATCTTCGTTGTAGCCCCGCTTGCCGATCGGTGGCTTACTGAACGCCACATTGTGGACGTCGGCTGGTGTAAGCGGCATTGTTTCGTCCCCTCAAGTTCCTTCTCTAACGTTCTGGAAAGTGTAGAACGCAGTGGTAGCCGTAGTGCAACTGCCGTCCATCCTGTCACACCAGGCGCGACGGTTGCTGATTAGCCCAATAAATAAGAGCCAATTTCAAACGTTGAGGCCAATAAAATCCGAAACCTTAGACATTTCAAATCGCGGGAACCAAACCGACGCTAAAACGTGTCCGAACCGTCTCCGGGGCCGAATGGGTTCACGACGGCGGGCCGCGCTAGGACTGTGCCGCGGCGCCGAACGCCAACTGCATGCCGATGAACGCGACGAGCAACAGCACCATGATCGACAGGTCGAAGCGGACCGCTCCGATGGTGAGTTGCGGGATCAGCCTGCGGAGCAATTTCACCGGCGGATCGGTGATCGACAGGATGATCTCCAGCACCACCACGGTGATGCCGGTGGGATGCCAGTCCCGGCTGAACGAGCGGATGAACTCAACGACGACCCGAGCGATGAGCAGCAGCCAAAAGATGAACAGCGCAAACCCAAGGATCTGAAAGAACAACACCAACTGAAGTGCCCCGACCTTACCGATGAGATGCCAAGCGCCGCGGACTGGCACGGCGCCTGCCAGCGTACCGACTCCACGTGAGAAGCCTTATCTCACGTGGGCCCTTCAGCCTGTCGGGGAACCGAACGCGGCTGTGCGGCGGGGCGCCGGATGCGCCTATTGGTAAGCGTAGAAGCCGGTTTCGGCGATCCGGCGGCGTTCCTCCGGGGACACGTCCACGTCGGCGGGCGACAACAGGAACACCTTGGTCGCAACCTTGTCGAAGGAGCCGCGCAGGGCGAAGGCCAGGCCGGCCGCGAAGTCGACGAGCCGCTTGGCGTCGGCATTGTCCATCGACACCAGGTCCATGATCACCGGGGTGCCGTCGCGGAAACGCTCGCCGATGGTGCGGGCCTCGCTGTAGTCCTTGGGCCGCAGCGTGGTGATCTTCGACAACGGGTGCCCCTCTTCGAACATCATCGCCATCCGGCGCGGGTCCATCGCCAGCGCTCCACGGGTGGAGTTGCGCAACCACGACCCGAAGCGCGGTCCGCCACGCTCGCCGCGGTCGAACTCGCGGGGGTGAACGGCGCCGTAACGGGGCTCGTCGCCGTAGCCGCCGCGATAGCCGGCTGGCGGCGGATAGTCGGCGGGCTCGCGGCGCGGATCGTCGTAGTCGTCCTGCTCGTAACGACCGTATCCGTCGTCAAATCGCGGGCGCGGGAAACCACGCGATGGCGCATGGTCGTCGTAATACTCGTCTTCGTAGTCGTCCATTGGGGCCATACCGAAATAGGCCTTGACTTTGTGCAGTGTGCTCATTGCGTTGACCCTTCTAGCCCCTGGGAGTACTGGTGTTAGTGATAAAGCTGTTACTGCAGTGACTACTTACGGTGACGGTAACCGCCGTGGACCCATTAGCGCGGTACCGACACGCACACATGTGGAACCGTGTTTGACGGCAATTTCGAAGTCGTTCGACATGCCGGCGGACAGCCCGACGGCGTTGCTATGCGTTTCGAGAACCCGCCGATGCTCGGATCGGAGCCGGTCAAACGCCTCATCAGGGTCCGAGTCCAGCGGCGGAATCCCCATCAGCCCGACCAGGTCCAGGTTCTTGGAGTCCTCGACTTGGTCACACACCTGGTCGACGGCGCCCGGCCGGGATATGTCGACGCCGCCGCGAGACTGGTCGCCATCCAGACTGACCTGAACGTAGATCCGCATCGGGTCGGTGCGACGGCCGTCGGAAAGTGCCGCGGCCACGCCCTTGTCGAGCGCGGTCACCAGGTGAGTGCTGTCGACCGAGTGAGCGGTGTGCGCCCAGCGCGCCACCGACCGAGCCTTATTCCGCTGGATATGACCCACCATGTGCCAGCGTGGATTTCCCACGTCCGTCCGCGCGGACGCCGCCAGCAGCCGGGCTGACTTCTGCCACTTTCGCCGTCGCTTCCTGGTCCCGCGATTCGCCAACGGCGCGGCAACCCAATCGGGACAAAGTCACGACATCGGTTGCTGGAAAGTATTTGGTGATCGGCAGGACTTCGATTTCACCGACATTGCGGCCCGCCACTTCTGCCGCCGCGGCAAGGCGCGAGCGCACCGACGCCAATGCGTGGGTCAATTCCGATTCGCGGTCGCTTCGACTGTCCGGGGCTGGTATTCCTACCGCCATCGCGGTCACTCCATCCAGACCAGGGAGGCCAGCCGACCGGTCGGCGCGTCCCGGCGATGACTGAACAACGCCGGGTCGTCCACCGTGCATCGCGGATCGATGTCGATGGCCGACACTCCCAAATCCCTTAGCTGGCAAGCGATTCCGGCACGCAGGTCCAGTGCGGGAGTTCCGGCGGCGGTGGTGGTGCGGCTGCCCGGCAACGCCGTCGCCACCTCGTCGGCCATCTCGGCGGGCACTTCGTAGTTACGACCGCTGACCGCCGGGCCCAACAGGGCCGAAATGTCTTCGGGCCGCGCGCCGAGTCGCAGCATCGCCTCCACCGTCCGGGCCACCACCCCGAGCTGAGCACCGACCCGGCCGGCGTGGACCGCCGCGGCCACACCGGCACGCGCATCAGCCATCAACACCGGAACGCAATCGGCGGTCACCACCGCCAGCGCGAGCCGCGCCGTGCGGGTCACCAGCGCATCGGTGTCGTCGACCGCGGCGTCCCGCGCCCCTTCGACGACCTCGACCCGGTCGCCGTGGACCTGGTTCATCCACACCACCCGGCGCGGGCGCAGGCCGATGGTGGCGGCCAGGCGCGCCCGGTTCTCGGCGACCGCCGCCGGGTCGTCCCCGACGTGGTCGCCCAGGTTGAAGGTGTCGAAGGGCGGCTTCGAGACACCACCGGCGCGGGTGGTAGTCACCCGCCGGATGCGAACGCTCACGTGACCAGTATCCGAGCTTCCCTGTCGGTCAGGCGGCCCCGACTGTTGCCGCCGGGGATCCAGGGTCACGGGCATCTTCTCAGCGGCGCATGAAGGGCGGCACGTCGACGTCATCGTCGTCGCCGCCGATATTCAAGGTCGAACCGTTGGTGTGAACCGGCACGCTGACCGCGTCCACCGGCTCGAACAACGTCGAGGTGAGCTTGCCCGCCTTCGCCGATTCGATCCGGTGGGCACCGCCCTTTTCTTCCTTTTCGGCGCTGCCGCCGATGACGGGCTTGCGGCCCCCGCCGCCGGCGTCGAAACCCGCGGCGATGACGGTGACGCGCACCTCGTCGCCCAGCGAGTCGTCGATCACGGTGCCGAAGATGATGTTGGCGTCCTGGTGTGCGGCGTCCTGCACCAGCGAGGCAGCCTCGTTGATTTCGAAGAGGCCCAGGTCGCTGCCGCCGGCGATCGACATCAGCACGCCGTGGGCGCCCTCCATCGAGGCTTCCAGCAGCGGCGAGTTGATGGCGATTTCGGCGGCCTTGAGCGAGCGGCCCTCGCCTCGAGCGGAACCGATACCCATCAGGGCGGTGCCGGCGCCCGACATGATGCCCTTCACGTCGGCGAAGTCCACGTTGATCAGGCCCGGTGTGGTGATCAGATCGGTGATGCCCTGAACACCGTTGAGCAGCACCTCATCGGCGCTGCGGAAGGCGTCCATCAGCGATACGGCGGCGTCGCCCATCTGCAGCAGGCGGTCATTGGGAATCACGATCAGGGTGTCGCAGCTCTCGCGCAGCGACGAGATGCCGGTCTCGGCCTGGTTGCCGCGCCGCTTGCCCTCGAACGAGAACGGTCGGGTGACCACGCCGACGGTCAACGCGCCCAGCTTGCGCGCGATGCTGGCGACGACGGGTGCCCCGCCGGTTCCGGTCCCGCCACCCTCACCGGCGGTGACGAACACCATGTCAGCGCCGCGGAGCAGCTCCTCGATCTCATCCTTGGCGTCCTCGGCGGCCTTGCGGCCAACCTCCGGGTCCGCCCCGGCCCCGAGGCCGCGCGTGGATTCGCGTCCTACGTCGAGTTTGACGTCGGCATCACTCATCAACAGCGCTTGCGCGTCGGTGTTGATCGCGATGAACTCAACGCCTTTGAGGCCTTGTTCGATCATCCGGTTGACGGCGTTGACGCCGCCGCCACCGATACCCACGACCTTGATCACGGCCAGGTAGTTATGCGGGGGGGTCATCATTCGTCTTCCTCCCTGATGGGCTTGGCTCAGCTCTCCCGGCGGTGGGCTCCTCCGGACGGTCGCGGATCCTCCCTGGCAAACCCTCAACCTCAACCATAGAGTTAGAGTTATGTCAAGTAGTACCGCGCAACCAGAACGGTATGGGCATGCCGCGCCCTATCCACGCAGGCGCGCCGACACGCGTCCCGCAAATTTGGCCAATTTTCCGGGCGTCGGCGGCGCGAGCGCCGTTCGACCGCGCGTTGGTCCGCGCGACGTGACGAAGATCGTTTACTTGACCGTCGGCAGATCAGGGCTGGACACGTCGTAGGTCTTGCCGGGCTGGGTCAGCAACGCGGCCAGCTTCTCCGCCTTCTCGTCGGTGCGGTCCGTGGTCCCCCAGATCACCACCCGGCCATCGACCAGTGTCAGGGTGATCGAAGCCACCGATGGGGCGGCGACGCGACCGACCTGCCCCTGGACCTCGGGCCGCAGCGCGGTCAACACCTCCAGGGCGGCCTTGGTCGCCGGGTCGTTCGGCCCCGGATCGGCGACGTCGAGGTACGGCAGCGCCGGCGGCGGCGGGCCGGTCGCGAAGTCCACGCCGTCGCGGTCGAAGAGATGCGGGCCGTCGGGATAGTCCTTGACCGCCACCGGGATTCGCTCGACGATGGTGATCCGCAGCGCCGAAGGGTACTGGCGCTGCACCCGCGCGCTGGCCACTCGCCGGATCGCCGCCACCCGGTCGGCGACCTGGTTGGTGTTGATCTGCAGCAGCGGCGTTCCCGGCCGCACCCGCGCCGCGTCCAGGACCTCCTCCCGGGTCACGACCCCGGTGCCGACGACGACGATGTTGCGCGCCGACATCGCGGGCGTGAAATAGAGGATCAAGGCCAGCCCGATGCCGACGATCACCAACAGGATAGTCACCAGCAGCATCTTCAGCCCCCGAACGACGCCGCGCGCAACGGGTTTGGGCTCGTTGACCAGTCGACCGCTGGCCCGGCGCTTCGCCTCGCGGCGGGCCTCTTCGATGGCGGTGGCACGGGCCTGCGCGGCGCGGCGCTCGGCCCGTTCCCGGCGGGCGCGCCGGCGGGGGCCCTCGACCTCGGCCTGATCGGTCTCGCTGTCGTTCGGGTCGGCCCCCCGACTGGTCCGGGCTGGCGCCAGGGACGGGGGTTCGGTCACCATGTTGTGGTCGCCGTCGCCGGAGGGGTGCCGGGCGGACCGTTCGCCGACCACGTCGGCCGGCAGGGGGTCGTCCGGCTCCGTCATCGCAATGCCCCGGGGGCGCCGCGGTTGGCCCGCACGCGCAACGCCGTGACGATCTCGGGCCCCAGCAGGGTCACGTCGCCGGCTCCCATGGTGACGATGACGTCGCCGGGCCCGGCGACCGCGGCCACCTGCTCGGCAGCCGCGGAGAAGTGTGGGAGGTAGCGCACGGGCACGCTGACATGCTCGGCGACGCTGGC
Source organism: uncultured Actinomycetota bacterium (assembly GCA_963849935.1). Classification (GTDB taxonomy): domain Bacteria; phylum Actinomycetota; class Actinomycetes; order Mycobacteriales; family Mycobacteriaceae; genus Mycobacterium. The sequence goes on along the minus strand of CAWKJQ010000008.1, from coordinate 225,283 downwards.
CCCGCTGACACCGGCCAGCGGTTGTTCGCGAGCGCCGTAGACGTCCAGCACGAAGACCTCGTCCGCCGCGTCCAGCGCGTGCCCGAAATCCTCAGCGAAAGCCTTTGTCCGCGAATACAAATGGGGCTGGAACACCGCGATGCTGCGGCCGTCACCGCTCTGCTCGAGCAGGGTCCGGACCGCCGCCAGCGTGGCGATGATCTCCGTGGGGTGGTGAGCGTAGTCGTCGAACACCCGCACCGACGCCGCGCTGCCGACAAGTTCGAAGCGGCGGCGCACGCCCTCGAAGCCGGCCAGACCGTCCAGGACGGCGTCGACCGGGGCGCCGATCTCGAGAGCCGCCAGCAGCGCGCCCATCGCGTTGAGCGCCATATGCCGGCCGGGCACCGACAACCGCATCACCCGCGGGTGCTGCTCTGGGTCCAGTTCGGGGGCCAGCCGGATCTGCGCGACGGCTTCGGTGCCCTGCTGTTGCCACGACAACAACGTCGCCGCCAGTTCGTCGCCGGGGCGCGGCGACCCGTACCGCAGCACCCGGATGCCCAGTTCGGCGGTGCGCCTGGCCAATGCGTCGGCCCCCGGGTCGTCGACGCACACCACCAACGCCCCACCGGGGGCCAGCCGCTCCACGAAGGCGTCGAACACTGCGACATAGGCGTCGGCGCTGCCGTAGAAGTCCAGGTGATCGGTCTCGATGTTGGTGACCACGGCCACGTTGGGCGTGTACTCCAGCAGTGAGCCATCACTTTCGTCGGCCTCCGCGACAAAGCAGTCGCCGCTGCCGTGGTGGGCGTTCGTGCCGGCCTCCCCCATCTCGCCGCCGACCGCGAAGGACGGGTCGCGCCCGCAGTGCTGCAGCGCCACGATCAACATCGACGTTGTCGTCGTCTTGCCGTGCGTGCCGGTGACCATCAGGGTCGTGCGGCCGTCCATCAGCTTGGCCAGCACGGCCGGCCGCAGGATCACCGGAATGCCGCGGCGCCGGGCCTCGACCAGCTCGGGATTGGTTTTCGGGATGGCGGCGTGGGTGGTGATAACCGCGGTGGCGCCGCCGGGCAACAGATCCAGTGACGGACTCGTCGTGCCCGATGTTGATCTGCGCGCCCCGGGCGCGCAGCGCGTGAATACCGCGTGACTCCTTGGCATCCGAGCCGGATACCAGCCCGCCCCGGTCCAGCAGGATGCGGGCGACGCCCGACATGCCGGCTCCGCCGATGCCCACCATGTGGACCCGCTGCAGCTCGGGTGGCAGCTGTTCGGTGTTCACGAGGTTTCCCTGGCCCACCGGGCACTCAAGCGGCCGAGCTGCGCCTTCCTGGCGATGTCCAGCCCCGCCTCGGCCACCCGGCGCGCCGCGTCGGGGTGTCCCACGAGGGCGGCGGCGGCCGTCATGGCCGCCAGCCGCGGTGGATCATTCAGCAGCCCCGCCACTTCGCGGGCCACCAGCTCGGGCGTCAGGTCGGCGTCGGCCACGATCATGCCGCCACCGGCGTTGACCACGGGCAGCGCGTTGAGCCGCTGCTCGCCGTTGCCGATCGGCAGCGGCACGTAGATAGCCGGTAGGCCGACCGCCGAGACCTCGGCGACCGTCATCGCGCCCGACCGGCAGATCGCCAGGTCGGCGGCCGAATAAGCGAGGTCCATCCGGTCGAGGTAGGGCAGCGCCACGTACGGCGGGTCGCCCGGCTCGGGTTCACGCAGGTCGAGCGTGTTCTTCGGCCCGTGCGCATGCAGGACGGCCACGCCGGCGGCGGCCAGCCCGGCGGCCGCCCCGGAGACCGCCCGGTTCAGCGAGACCGCGCCCTGCGAGCCGCCGAACACCAGCAACACCCGGGCGTCGTCGGCGAAGCCGAAGTAGCGGCGAGCCTCGGCGCGCAGCGCCGCGCGGTCCAGCGAGGTGATGGCCTCGCGCACCGGCACCCCCACCACCTCGGCGCGCGGCAACCCGCAATCGGCCACCGCGGAGAGCACCCGCACGGCGGTGCGGGCGCCGACCCGATTAGCCAGCCCGGCGCTGGCGTTGGCTTCGTGGATCACGACCGGGACCCGGGGCTTGCGCGGCGACACCCCGCGGGCGGCGAGATAGGCGGGCAACGCCACGTACCCGCCGAAACCGATCACCACATCGGCGTCGACCGCTCGCAGGATGGCGCGGGTTTCGCGGACCGCGCGCCACACTCGCGACGGCAGGCGGGCCAGATCGCCGCTGGGTTTGCGCGGCAGCGGCACCGGCGTGATCAGCTCGAGGTCGTACCCGCGCTCGGGCACCAGCCTGGTCTCCAGCCCGCGCGCGGTACCCAGTGCGGTGATCCTGACCTGCGGATCGAGGGCACTCAGCGCGTCGGCGACGGCCATCGCCGGCTCGACGTGGCCGGCGGTTCCGCCGCCGGCCAGCACGACCGACAGTGGCTTAAGGGGCGTAAAAGCCGACAACGCGGCACCGGCGGGCAAGGGGTCTGCCCCCCGCCCGCCGGTCGGCCCGTTGACCGTGTCGTTCACCCGTAACGCTGACCTTCCAGTGCGCGTGCGCGTCGTGGCTGACGCTGGCCGGCTCCAAGACTCGCATAGCGCTGGCCAGATCCATGATGCCTCGCCCGCGAACGAGCGTTACCCCCAGGCTGGCGAGCCGGCCGGCCGGCCGTTCGCGGCAGCGGCGCGTCGGCCTTACGGGCAGCCTTGCGCCCGGCCGTCCCGGCGCCCTTGCGTGGCGCGGCGGCTTTCGGACGCGCGCGCTTGCGATCGCGGACCGACTCCAGGCGCGTCGGCGAGTAGGGCTCGGGCAGCGGCAACCGCAGGATCCGGTTCACCTTGTCGTCACGGCCGGCTCGTAGGGCGGCCACCGCCTCGGGTTCGTGACGGGCTGCATTGGCCATGATGCCGATCATGAAAAGCGTTGCTGCCGTTGATGTTCCACCGGCGGAAATGAGTGGCAGCTGAATCCCGGTGACCGGGAGGATGCCGATCACGTAACCGATGTTGATGAATGCCTGGCCCAGCACCCACATGGTCGTGGTGGCGGTCAGCAGCCGCAGGAAGGGGTCGGCCGAGCGGCGGGCGATCCGCATCCCGGTGTAGGCGAACAGCCCGAACAGCACCAGCAGCGCGAAGGCGCCGACGAAGCCGAGTTCCTCGCCGATGATCGCGAAGATGAAGTCGTTGTGGGCGTTGGGCAGGTAGTTCCATTTGGCGACGCCCTGGCCCAGACCGTCACCGAAGACGCCGCCGTGCGCGAGCGCGAATTTCGCCTGCCGGGCCTGGTAGCCGGTGTCTTGCGGGTCGTTCTCCGGGTTGATCCAGGAACGCACCCGGTCCGACCGGTAGCCGGCCGACATGGCCAGGACGGCGCCTGCGACGAAGACGGCGAGCAATGAGCTGACGAACACGCGCAGCGGCAGGCCGGCGTACCAGAGCAGCGCCAGCAGGATGATGCCCAGCGACACCGTCTGCCCGAGGTCCGGCTGGGCCACGATCAGCGCCAGCGCGATCACGGCCGCGGGCACCAGCGGAATCAGCAGTTCTCGCAGGCTCCCCCGCTCCAGGCGGCGGGCGGCCAACATGTGGGCGCCCCAGATGGCGAAGGCGATTTTCGCCAGCTCGGACGGCTGCATCGAGAGGCCCGCCACCACGAACCACTTACGAGATCCGTTGGCCAGGTTGCCGATGCCGGGAACGAGCACCAACACCAGCAGGATGATCGTGACGACGTAGCCGGTGAATGCGACGCGCCGGATGAACCGCACCGACATCCGCAACGAGGCGTAGCAGGCGATGAGCCCGATCACCGTCCACAGCACCTGCTTGCCGAAGATCACCCAGGCCGATCCGTCGGCGTCGTAGGACCGCACGCCCGACGCCGACAGCACCATGATCAGCCCCAGCGTCGTCAACAACCCGGCCACCGCGATGATCAGGTGAAACGACGTCATGGGCCGGCCCAGCCAGGCGCCGAACCGGCCGTGCGAACCGCCCTCTGTGGCGACCTTGTCTTTCTTCTGCGGCTTGGCTGGCCTTCTCGACCGTGTCTTCCGAGGCGTCGGTTTCTTCGGCCGGCGCGGGCTCGGCCGTGGTGGTGTCGGTGACGTCTTTACCCCGGCGCCGCAGCCGGGTCAGTGGGTTAACCACGCCCGCCCTACCGGAGCGCCGCGCGCACGGCGGCCGCGAAGGCGTCGCCACGGTCGGCGTAACCCGCGAATTGGTCGAACGATGCGCCCGCCGGGGCCAGCAGGACGGTGTCACCGGGCTTCGCCACGGTGCGAGCCGCGGCCACCGCCGCGTTCATGACCGTCTTGCCCAAATCGCCGCCAGATTGTTTCACTTCCGTCACATCTGCCCCAGAAACCACAGCAGTCGCATCCATACCAGCATCCTCGCCTGTCACAACGTGCAGGACGGGGACATCCGGCGCGTGTCGCGATAACGCCTCCGCAACCTGTTGCCGATCTCGGCCGATGAGCACCGCCCCGACCAGCCTGGACGCCATCCTGGCGACCTCGGCGTCGACCGATGCGCCCTTGAGCAGACCGCCGGCGATCCAGACGACTCGGGGATAGGCGAGCACGGACGCCTCGGCGGCGTGGGGGTTGGTGGCCTTCGAGTCGTCGACGTACGTGATGCTCGTCGGCGACGGCCACGACCTCGGCCCGATGCCGCCCCACCTGAAACGAGGCGATCGCGGCCGCGATCGCCTCGGGCGGCACGTCGACGCAGCGCGCAAGCGCCGCGGCGGCCAGGGCGTCGAGCACCCCGACCGGCCCGGGCACCGGAATGGATTCGACGGGCAGCAGTGCCAGGTCGTCGGCGAAGGCGCGGTCGACCAGCTGCCCGTCGCGCACGCCCAGCTCACCGGCGGCCGGCTCGCCCAGCCGGAAGCCGACGCGCACCGGCGCCCCGGCGGTGTCCAGCAGCGCCGCCGCCCTTTCGTCGTCCAGGCCCACCACCGCGACCCGGCCGTCGAGCACCCGCGCCTTCGCAGCGGCGTAGGCGGCCAGGCTGCCGTGCCAGTCGAGGTGGTCTTCGGCGATGTTGAGCACGACGCCGGCCTCGGGCCGCAGCGAAGGCGCCCAATGCAATTGGAAGCTGGACAGCTCGACGGCCAGCAGCTCGGCGGGTTCGTCCAGGACGTCGAGCACCGGATCGCCGATGTTGCCGCACAGCAGGCTGCGCCGGCCGCCGGCGGTCAGCATGGCATGCAGCATTGACGTCGTGGTCGTCTTGCCGTTGGTCCCGGTGACCGCCAGCCAGCGTCGCGGCGGCCCGTAGAGGCCGGCGGCGTCGAGGCGCCAGGCCAGCTCCACGTCACCCCATATCGGCACCCCGGCCGCGGCTGCGGTCACCAGCAGCGGCGTGGTCGGCGAGAAGCCGGGACTGGCGATCACGAGCGCATACCGGGAGATCTGTTCGGCGGCCGTCGAGGTGGACACGGTCGCCACCCCCGCATCGGCGTAGCCGCGCAACGTCGCCGGGTCGTCGTCGCACAGCGTCGGCACCGCGCCGAATCTGCTCAGCGCCGCCAGCGCTGCCTTGCCCGTTACGCCGGCGCCGGCCACCAACACCGGCGCACCCGGCGCCAGGGGGTCAAGACCACTCATCAGGCACCGATCGCGCCCAGCCACTCACCGTAGAAAAGGGCCACGCCCAGGCCGCACGCGATAGCGGTGAGCAGCCAGAAGCGGATGATGACCGTGGTCTCGGCCCAGCCGGCCAATTCGAAATGGTGATGAAAGGGCGCCATCCGGAACACCCGGCGCCCGGTGGTCCGAAATGTCAGGATCTGCAACACAACCGAGCTGACCTCGGCGACGAACAGCGAACCCAGGACCACGGCGAGGATCTCGGTGCGGCTGGTCACCGAGATGCCCGCGATGATGCCGCCCAGGGCCAGAGACCCGGTGTCGCCCATGAAGATCTTGGCAGGCGCGGCGTTCCACCACAGAAAGCCGATGCAGGCGCCCGCCGTGGCGGCCGCGACCAGCGCCAAATCCAGCGGATCGCGCACGTTGTAACAGCCCAGGCCCGGCGCGGTGACGCAGGCGTTGCGGTACTGCCAGAAGGTGATCAGCACATAGGCGGCGGTGACCATCGCCATGCTTCCGGCAGCCAGCCCGTCCAGGCCGTCGGTGAAGTTGACCGCGTTGGACCAGGCGCTGACCACGACCACGCAGAACAACACGAACAGCCCCGGAGCCAGGCTGACCGTGGCGATCTCGCGCACATAGGACAGATCGGCGCTGGCCGGTGTCAGGCCGCTGTTGTTGCGAAACCGCAGCGCCAGCACGCCGAACAGCACCGCGGCGGCGACCTGCCCGATGGTTTTGGCCGTCTTATTCAGGCCGAGGTTGCGCGACCTGCGGATCTTGATCAGGTCATCGAGGAATCCGACGACGCCGAGCACCGTGGCCAGGCCCAGCACCAACAGGCCCGACACGGTGATGCCCTCGCCGTCGAAGGCCAGCCCGGCCAGGTGCGTGCCCAGGTAGCCCGCCCAGATGCCGGCCAGGATGGCCACACCGCCCATCGACGGCGTGCCCCGTTTGGCGTGATGGGTCGGCGGGCCGTCCTCGCGGGTGTGGTGGCCGAAGCCCTGCCGGGTGAACAACCGGATCAGCGCCGGGGTCAGCAGGATCGACACGGTCAGCGCGACGGCGACGGCGATCAGGATCTGCCTCATGCGCGGGTCCCGCCCTCGGCGGAGTCCCCTGCTGCCAGCGCGTCGGCCAGCGCGCCGAGCCCCGCCGAGTTCGACGCCTTGACCAACACGACGTCGCCGGGTTGCACCTCGGCCCGCAGCAACGCCAGGGCGGCCTCGCTGTCGGCGACGTTGACCGCCCCCTTATCGGCGGCGCCCCAGGAACCCTCCATGACCGCTCCGTGGTGCATGGCGCTCATCGACCTCCCAGTTCCCACGACAACGAGTCGAGACACATCTAAGCGCACCGCTAGCCGGCCGATGCGATCGTGCTCGAGGATGGCGTCCTCACCGAGCTCGGCCATCTCGCCGAGCACCGCCCAGCTCCTGCGCTTTTCGGCGGGGCTGTGCCCGCCGCCCTCGGCCGCCGTGGGCGATCCAGGCCAGCGCCTGCAACCCGGCCCGCATCGAATCCGGATTGGCGTTGTAGGCATCGTCGATCACGGTAACCCCGTCGGCGCGGGTGGTGACCTGCATCCGGTGCCGTGACACCGGGCCCGTCCCGGCCAGTGCGGCCGCCACCTGCTCGAGGTCGGCGCCGCATTCCAGCGCGACGGCGGCCGCGCACAGCGCGTTGCTGACCTGGTGATCGCCGTAGACGCCGAGTCGCACCGCCACCTGCGTGACACCGGAGGCGTCGCGCCGATACAGCGTGAACCGCGGCCTGGCCAGCTCGTCGAGCGACACCGGCCCGGCCCACAGGTCGCTGGGGCCCGCGTTGGTGCGCTCGGCGCGGCTGACCCGGACCACCCGGGCCGAGGTCACCTCGGCCATGGCGGCCACCGCCGGATCGTCGGCATTCAGGATCACCACGCCGGAAGCCGGAACAGATTGCGGCAGTTCCGATTTGGTCCGGGCGATGGCCTCGCGTGAGCCGAACTCGCCCAGGTGCGCGGTCCCGACGTTGAGGACCACCCCGATGGATGGTGTGGCGATTTCGGCCAGGGCGGCGATGTTGCCGGGATGGCGCGCCGACATCTCGAGAACCAGGTAGTCGGTCTGGGCCGTCGCGCGCAGCACCGTCCAGGGGTGGCCCAGTTCGTTGTTGAACGACCCGGGTGGGGCCACCACCTGACCCAGTGGCGTCAGCACGGCGGCCACCAGGTCCTTGGTCGAGGTCTTCCCCGACGATCCGGTGATGCCGACGATCCTCAGCCCGCCCGCCGCCAGTTCCGCCGGCCACCGCCTGGGCCAGCTTGGCCAACGCGGCCAGCACCGCCGCCCCGGACCCGTCGGCGTCGTGTTCGAGCACCCCGGCGAGCCCGCGGCTCTCCGACGGCGGTTTCGGGGGGACCACGATGGCGGGAACCCCGATCGGTCGTGCCGCCAGGACGGCGACCGCCCCGGCGGCGATCGCGGCGTCCGCGTAGTCGTGCCCGTCGGTGCGGGCGCCCGGCAGTGCCAGGAACAGCCCGCCGGGACCGACGGCGCGCGAGTCGAATTCGACCGTCCCGGTGACGCGACGCCGGGCGGCGTCCTGCGCCGAGATGTCGGACAGCGTGCCCCCGACGATGTCGGCGATCTGGGCGACGGTCAGGTCGATCATCGCTGCGCCTTTCGAGGCCCCATGGCATCGCGCAACGCCTCGGCCAGCTCCACCCGGTCGTCGAACGGGCGGGTGTGCCCGCCGGCGCGCTGCCCGGTTTCGTGCCCCTTGCCGGCGATGACCACCACGTCACCGGGTCTCGCCCACGCGACCGCGTGCCTGATCGCCTCGCGCCGGTCGGCGACCTCGACAACCTCTGCCGCATGGCCGATTTCGTTTGCGCCGGCCAGAATTTCCCGCCGAATGACCGACGGGTCCTCGCCGCGCGGATTGTCGTCGGTGACCACCACCAGATCGGCCAGCTCGGCGGCGGTCGCGCCCATGGGCGCCCGTTTGCCCGGATCGCGTTCACCTCCGGCTCCGAACACCACCGCCAGCCGGCGGCCCGGACGGGCCAGCGTGGTCAGCACCGCGCGCAAGGCGCCCGGCTTGTGGGCGTAGTCGACCAGCGCCAGGAAGTCCTGCCCGGCGTCGATCTGTTCCAGGCGTCCCGGCACGCGGGTCTGCCGCAGTCCCGGCGCCGCCTGCTCCGGCGACACCCCCACCGCGTCCAGAAGAGCCAGCGCCACAAGGCAATTGGCGACGTTGTAGTCGCCGGGTAACGGGATGCCCACCCGGTGCCGCACGCCGGCGGGGTCGACGACGGTGAACTGTTGTCCCCCGGCGCCCATCGGGGCCACGTCGGTGGCGCGCCAGTGCGCGGGGTGGCCCTCGGCGCTGACGGTGATCGCGTCACCGGCTCGATCCGCCATGGCGCGCCCGGCCTCGTCGTCGACGCACACCACCACGCGGCGGGCGCGCAGCGGCGAATTCGGGTCGAAAAGCATTGCCTTGGTGTCGAAATAGTCTTCCATCGTCGGGTGGAAGTCGAGGTGATCGCGCGACAGGTTGGTGAAACCGCCCACCGCGAAGCCGGTTCCGTCCACCCGGCCCAGCGCCAGCGCGTGGCTGGAGACCTCCATGACAACGGTGTCCACGCCTTGCTCGGCCATGGCCGCGAGCATCGCCTGCAATGCCGGGGCCTCCGGGGTGGTCAGCGCGCTGGGGATGTCGGCGCCGTCGATGCGGATGCCGATGGTGCCGATCAGCCCGGCCGTGCGGCCGGCGGCGCGCAGACCGGATTCGACCAGATAGGTGGTGGTGGTCTTGCCGGAGGTACCGGTGATGCCGATGACGGCCACCCGTTCGGACGGGTTCCCGTAGACCGTGGCGGCCAGGCCGCCCAGCACGCTGCGTGGGTCGGAGTGCACCAGCGTCGGCACGATCGGGGCGCCGGCGGCGCTCATCTCGGCGACCCCCGCGGGGTCGGTGAACACGGCGACCGCGCCGCGCTCGATCGCGTCGGCGGCGTAGCGGGCCCCGTGCGTCGTCAGACCGGAAAGCGCGGCGAACAGATCACCGGGCAGCACCTCCTGGGCGCGCAGCGTCACGCCGGTGATGGTCACGTCGGGCACGACAACGTCCTGACCTGGACCGCCGGACGGCACCGCCCCCACCTGCTCGGCGAGCGTGGCGAGCGGCACACCCGCGGCGACGCTGGGGCGTAACCCAGTGGGCACCGGCACCACTTCTCCGCACACCTCCCTCCGACACCGGGTGATCCTCATGATCGGCCATGACACCCTACCTAGCCGCAACCGGCCACGAGGCGATCCGCGCGCCGACGAAGCCGCCGAGCGGCTTTACAGGAGGTTGGACGGGTTAGGTGGCCTGCAACGTCAGCGGCGGCCCTGGGTCCGGCGACAGCGGCACGTTTTCGCGCTGCATGAGCCAGCCGGCGATGTTGTGGAACAGCGGGGCCGCCGAGTGGCCCGGCGTGCCGTCGGCGTTGCGCTCGGGGTTGTCCATCATGATGCCGATGACATACCGGGGGTTGTCGACGGTGGCCATGCCCGCGAACGTGATCCAGTACACGTTGTCGAAGTAGCAGCCGCAGGCCGGGTTGATCTGCTGAGCGGTACCCGTCTTGCCGGCCATCTGGTAACCCGTCACCGCCGCGGCGGGACCGGTGCCCTGCTGGTAACCCATCGGGTCGTGCTGCACGACGGCACGCAGCATGTTGCGCACCGTCTGAGCCGTTTGTGGCGACACGACCCGCACGCCTTCCGGACGCGGCTCTTCGGTGCGCGTGCCGTCCGGGGCGATGGTGGCCTTGATGATTCGCGGCGGTATCCGCAGCCCGTCGTTGGCGATCGCCTGGTACATACCGGTCATCTGCAACAGCGTCATCGAAAGACCCTGGCCGATAGGCAAGTTCGAGAAGGTGCTGCCCGACCACTGGTCGATGGGCGGCACCAGTCCGGCGCTCTCACCGGGCAGGCCCACGTTGGTGCGCTGGCCCAGACCGAATTTGCGGACCATATCGTAGTAGCGCTCCGGGCCGACGCGCTGTGCGAGCATCAAAGTGCCGACGTTGGAGGACTTTCCGAACACACCGGTGGTGGTGTACGGCATCACGCCGTGCTCCCAGGCGTCGTGAATGGACACCCCGCCCATCTGGATCGTCCCCGGGACCTGCAACACCTCATCGGGATTGGATAGGCCGTACTCGATGACCGAGGACGCGGTGATCACCTTGTTCACCGAGCCCGGCTCGAACGGCGAGGACACCGCCAGGTTGCCCAGCTGTTTGTCGCCCTGACGGCCGATGTCCTGGGAGGGGTCGAACGTGTTGTCGTTGCCCATGGCCAGCACTTCGCCGGTCTTCGCGTCCAGCACGACGGCCGAGACATCATGCGCGCCAGACAGATTCTTGGCCTGCTGAACCTGCTGCTGCACGTAGAACTGGATGTCGTCGTCGAGGGTCAGCTGGACCATCGAGCCGTTGACCGCCCGATGCCGGTTGCGGTAACTGCCCGGGATGACCACACCGTCGGATCCACGGTCGTAGGTGACCGCACCGTCGGTGCCGGACAGCACCGAGTCCATGGCCTCTTCCAGCCCCAGCAGGCCGTGACCGTCCCAGTCGATCCCGCCGACGATGTTGGCCGCCAGCGATCCACCCGGATATTGGCGCAGATCCTGGCGTTCGGAGCCGACCTCGGGGTACTTGTCCGAAATCGCGCTGGCGACAGCGGGATCGACGGCACGCGCCAGATAGACGAAGTTGTCGTCGGTTTGCAGCTTCTTCAAGACGGTCGCCGAGTCCGGCTTGTTGCCCAGGCGGCTGGACACTTCTTTGGCGATGTCGCGCAACCGCTGCTGCGGATCGGGGGCGGTCGAGTTCTTGGCTTTGGCCTCTTCCAGTTGCTTGCGAATCCGTTTCGGCTGGAACGTCAGCGCTCGCGACTCGATGGTGAAGGCAAGCTGGTCTTTGCGGCGGTCGATGATGCTGCCGCGCACCGCCTTTTCCACGTCGGTGACCTTGAGCTGGCCGGCCGCCTGGGCCCGCAGCGACGGGGCGTTGGTCACCTGCAACACGAATAGCTGCGCGGCGGCCACCAGCATCAGGACCAGGATGACCACGTTGCCGGCCCGATGCCGGAAGACGAACGACCCACCGCGGCTGGTCAATTGCACGATTTGACGGGTGCGACGCTCGCGCGCCGAGTGACCCGTCGCCACCGCCTCGGACCGCTTTGCGGCCCCAGCGTTCGTGGCCTGCTTGGCTTTCCGGAATCGCTTCGGCTCCCGCGCGTCTCGGCCGGCTTCGGCGTGCGGTTTCAGGCGACGCTTGGATTGCCGCGCGCCCTTGCCCGCCACGTCCTTTCGGGGACCGCGTGTGGAGCGCGCCGACTGCGACCGGCGTGCTCGCGACGATTCACCGCGGCTCACCTGGGCGCACCTGGCGCCGCACCGGCAGCGGGCCCGGGCAGGCCGCTAGCCGGGGCGCCGGGAACCACCGGTTGACCCGGCGCCGCCGGGCGACCCAGCTGCACGGGGACCGGAATTTCGGCCGGCAGCGGTGCGGGCACCTGGCCAGGAGCCGGGATCGGCAACCCGCCCAAGGGAATCGACACTTCGGCCGGAGCCGGAGCGGTCGCCGGTCCGGCCGGCATGGGCAATCCCGGCGTCGGCGGCGCAGGCAACACGCCAGGCGCGCCTCCGGTGACGGGGCCGACGGGGCTGCCGGGCAACGCACCGGTTGCCGGGGCAGCGGGCATTCCGGGCAATGCACCCGTCGCCGGTCCGCCTGGCATGCCGGGCAGCGTACCCGGCACCGGCACGCCGGGGCCGGCAGGCGCGCCGGGCACCGGGGGCACCGCCGGCGGCAGGTGTTGACCGCCCACCGTCGACGCGCCGTCGGGCGCGCGCAGCAGCGCTTCGGGCCCAGACCTGGCCGGAGCGGGTCCGCCGGGAGCCGGCGCGACCCGCATCGGGACCTCCGGCGGAGCGGCCGGCGGCTTGGGTGGCTGCGGTGCCTCGTCGGGAAGTTTGCTGTTCAGCGGCGGCGGCGGGACACCGTCGGCCGGCTTGGGTGTGCCGACCACCACCCAGTTCCCGGACGGGTCCTGGACCAGGTGCGCGGTGTCCCTGCTCGGGATCATGCCTTGCTTGCGGGCCGCCTCCGCCAGTGCCGGGGCGGCCTCCGCCTCGCGCACGTCGCGCTCCAGCGCTTCCTTCTGCTGCTGCAGCAACCGGGTCCGCTCCCGGGCGTGACTCAGCTTGTAGGAGCGCTCGGCGGAGTCGGTGGACAGCCACAGCGTGAGCCCAAGCCCGATGGCCAGCGCACCGATGATCAACACGACGAACGGGACCTTGCTGGCCAACGTCCGCGGCCGCAGGTCGATCGACGCCAGCCGGGCGGCCAACCGCTCGGTCAGACGAGGGCGAACGACTTTCGGCGCCTTTGCTTTCCGCGCTTTTGCGCGTGCCTTGGCCTGGCTGCTGCTCTTCGGCCGGGCCGGCCGTTCAACCGGCCGGGCGATGGGGCTGGTCTGCGGCGCGGACTTGGGCGCGCGGGCCTCGCGGGCGGGCGCCGAGGTCCGCCCGCTACGGGTGCGCCGCGCCGATCCGGACTCGGTCGCGGGACGACGGCCGCGCCGCGCAGCACCGTCACGTCCGTCCCGACGCTCGGTGCCACCGCGCCGCTTCGACGTCTCACGCTCTGCTCTCATGCGTCACCTTTCCCGCTAGCCTGCTGTGATTGCATTTTTTGCAGCGCACGTAATCGCACTGCGGCACTGCGTGGGTTGCGTTCGACCTCGGCGGGGTCGGCGCGGCCGGCACCGTGTACCAAGGACCGGAATCGCGGCTCGTGGCCGGGAAGCTCGACGGGTAGATCCACCGGGGTGCGGGAAGCGACCGCCTGGGCGAAGAGTCGCTTGACGATCCGGTCTTCCAGCGATTGGTAGGCCATCACCACGATGCGCCCGCCGACGTCCAGGGCGTCCAGCGCTGCCGGAAGCGCATTGCGCAAGGTTTCCAGTTCGTCGTTGACCGCGACCCGCAGCGCCTGGAACGTGCGCTTGGCCGGATGCCCGCCGGTACGACGGGCCGCAGCCGGAATCGCTTCGTACAGCAGGGCTACCAGGTCCGAGGTCGAGGCGAACGGCTCGCGGGCACGCCGGCGCACGATGTGTGCGGCGATGCGACGCGCGAACCGCTCCTCGCCGTAGCGGTGCAAGATCTTCGCCAGCTCCGCCTCGTCGTAGGTGTTGACGATGTCGGCCGCGGTCAGCGGCGATGACGGGTCCATCCGCATGTCCAGCGGCGCGTCCTGGGCGTAGGCGAAGCCGCGCTCGGCGCGATCCAGCTGCATGGACGACACCCCGAGGTCGAACAGCATTCCGTCTACCGATTCGCTTGCTGCATAACCGGATTCGGCCAGCGCCGCGGTGACATCGTCGTAGCGCGTGTGCACCAGCGTGATGCGGTCGGCGAAGCGTGCCAGCCGTGCCCGGGCGATGTCCAGCGCGCCGGGATCGCGGTCGAGTCCGATCAGCCGCAGTCCCGGCAGGTCGGTGAGAAACCGTTCCGCATGGCCGCCCGCGCCCAGTGTGGCGTCTACCAGGGTGGCGCCCGAACCGTCGGGGGCGTGCCGGGTCAGCGCGGGCGTGAGCAGTTCGACGCAGCGTTCCAACAGGACTGGGACATGCCCGTAATCGTCGGGACTCGAATTGTCAGCCACCGCAACGCCTCCACGGATCTGCCGGCACCCGTCGGCCGCGCCGGCCCCCAAGAGACGGGTCCTCGCGCCGCTCCGGGTCGGTATCGCCCGGACGGGCGTCAACTCGGGAAGATGGGCGGCCCCTGCATCGAGGTCTCTGACCGAAGTCGCGAACCTGGCGTTGGGGAAGTACGCCAGGGTCGGTTCGGTCAGAGGCCACGTTGCACGGGCATGCGCCTCAGATGATGTCGCCGAGTGCTTCATCGCTGGCCGCGGAGAAGTTCTCTTCATGGGTCTGCTGGTAGTCGTGCCACGCCTGCGCATCCCAGATCTCCAGGTTGTCGATCGCGCCGATGACCACGCAGTCTTTGGAAAGGTTCGCGTAGCGCCGGTGATCGGCCGACAAGGTGATCCGGCCCTGTGCGTCGGGATGCTGTTCGTCGGTGCCTGCGGCGAGATTGCGGAGAAACGCCCTGGCTTCGGGGTTGCTCCGCGAGGCCTTGCTCGCGCGGCGGGCCAGTTGCTCGAATTCCGCCCGTGGGTAGACGGCGAGGCTGTGGTCCTGGCTCTTGGTGACCATCAACCCCCCTACCAGCGCGTCGCGGAACTTGGCGGGCAGCGTCAGCCGCCCCTTGTCGTCGAGTTTGGGCGTGTAGGTGCCGAGAAACACCAGCTCACCTCCCCTATGGGGTCCACCCAAACACTGCAGTCACCTTACCCCACAATCCCCCACTGTGCCCCATTCTTGGAGCACCGCCGCGCCGTTTCGCTGGTTATCAGTCGTCAAGAGACCGCTGATGGGGCGAACGGGGCGTGTCGGGACCCCAAGCGGGCGCGTCGTCGGCCTGCTGGTAGAGGGTGTCTACCAGGCACGATGGCGATGGTGGGGCGTTGTGGAGAAGATTAGTGGGGCCCGGTGGGGCTTACCGGACGCGACGCGCCACGATTAGGGCTCGATTGAGCCGCAAAGCGGCATCGACGGTTGCGCTGAACTTCGGAGGCCGACGGCAGGCGCCGGTCCCGCCAAAAAGAAATCGGGGCAGCCAGAGCGGCTACCCCGAGCGTGTGGAAGCGCTCAGTCGTCGAAGCGGCGGCGGAACCGATCCTCCATGCGGCTGGTGAACGAACCCCCGCCCTTGTTGCGGCGCTGCCGCAGCGAAGTCGCGGCCGGGCCGGAATGATCGGACCGCCCGCGCCCGGACAACCGGGGACCGGTGATCGCGAATATCACTCCGCCAAACATGACGACGAACCCGAATACGCTGAGGATCGGGAAGTTTCCGATCATCGTCGCCTTGAACGCCACCCCCGAAACCAGCATCGCCAGACCGATGACGAACAGCGCCACGCCCTGCAGCCGCCGACGGGCGGTAGGTGCGCGAAAGCCTCCGCCACGGACGCTTGACGCGAACTTGGGATCCTCGGCGTAGAGAGCGCTCTCGATCTGATCGAGCATCCGCTGCTCATGATCGGAGAGTGGCATTCGTCCCTCCTTGCCGACAGTTTGGCACGTGACTATCGATAACACCCGGATGCCCGTTGCGGGGGCAATTAATTCAATGATACGAGGTCGATCTGCCCCATACCACCGGTTCGGCGCCGATTCTATCCCGGCCGCCTCCCGACGTCGCTGCGGACCGGAACGGCCGTGCGCGGCAACCGGCTTCCCGAACCTTCGGCGATTCGTCGGTCCGGTGCCACGACCGCTCGCCCGGCCGTCCCACATGGGTCCGATAATGGGCAATAGCGGCGCCGCCCACAGCGACCACACGATGCCGAAACACCCGAACAGGACCGCAACCCGACGAGGAGGAGACGCGATTTGGCGATATTCCTCATCGATCTGCTTCCCAACGACATGGAGCGACGCCTCGGTGACGCCCTGGCGGTTTACGTCGATGCGATGCGCTATCCGCGGGGCACCGAGAACCAGCGCGCCGCCATGTGGCTGGAACACATCCGGAGGCGAGGCTGGCAGGGGGCCGGCGTCGTCGAGACCCCGGAAGCCGAAGACGCAGGCGCACAACTGCCCTCGGCGGAGGTCCTTGCCAGCGCCCCGTTGCTCGGCGTGGCCTACGGCTACCCCGGCGCGCCCGGGCAATGGTGGCAGCAGCAGGTAGTGCTCGGCATGCAGCGCGGCGGGTCGCCGCCCCAGGAGATCTCGCGGCTGATGCAGAGTTATTTCGAGTTGACCGAGCTGCACATCCATCCCCGCGCCCAGGGTCGCGGCCTCGGTGAGGCGCTGGCCCGACGGCTGCTCGCGGGCCGCGCCGAGCACAATGTGCTGCTCTCTACGCCGGAAACCAACGGTGAGCCCAACCGTGCCTGGCGGTTGTACCGGCGCCTGGGATTCACTGACGTCATCCGCGGCTACCACTTCGCCGGCGATCCGCGGGCGTTCGCGATTCTCGGTCGCGAGCTGCCTCTATAGCGTCGAACCGGCAGCCAACCGGCACACGCCCGAAGACGCCACTTATTCAAGTGGCACATCGGATCTGGCACGATGACCTGGTGCGAGCCAGCTCTGCCCCGCCCCGCAGCCGAGGATCCCGAGCGTTTCCGTCTCGGCGGCGGCGCCTGACGGCCCTGGCGATGTTGCTGCTCCTGGTGCCGCTGGCCACCGGATGTCTGCGGGTCAGGGCATCGCTCACCATCTCGCCCGATGACCTGGTGTCCGGTGAGATCGTGGCCGCCGCCAAGCCCAAAACCCCTAAGGACACCGGCCCACAACTGGACAGCAATAACCTGCCGTTCAGCCAGAAGGTGGCGGTGTCGAACTACGACAGCGACGGCTACGTCGGCTCGCAGGCGGTGTTCTCCGACCTGACGTTTTCCGAGTTGCCCCAGCTGGCCAACATGAACTCCGATGCCTCCGGGGTCAACCTGACGCTGCGCCGCAGCGGCAACGTGGTGATCCTGGAAGGCCGGGCGGATCTGACCTCGCTGACCGATCCCGAGGGCGACGTCGAGCTGACGATCGCCTTCCCGGGCGTGGTGACTTCCACCAACGGTGACCGGGTCGAGCCCGATGTCGTGGCGTGGAAGCTCAAACCGGGCGTCGTATCCACCATGACCGCCCAGGCGCGCTACACCGATCCCAACACCCGTTCCTTCACCGGGGCGGTGGTCTGGCTGTGCATCGCGTCGTTCGCCGCCGCCGCTGTGGTGGGGGCGCTGGCCTGGGTCAGCCGGGACCGGTCACCGCGATTGACCGCGCCGCGTGACCAACCGCCGCCCAGCTAGATTGCCCGACTCCTCCTCAGGCCGAACCGGCCTGCATCGTCGTCCGGCGGGCTAGATTTGCCCGACTCCTCCTCAGGCCGAACCGGCCTGCATCGTCGTCCGGCGGCTAGATTCGCCCGGCCGGTGACCAGTAGGAAAGCATCTCGGCGAACGTCTGGAAGGCCGGCCCGGAATTCCCGTAGGTCGCCTCGAGGTGGATGCTCAGCGGGAAGCCGAGCTCGGCGACCCCGTCGATGACCCGCTTGTACAGGTCGACCATCTGCCGACGCTTCTGCGCCGGTTCGCCCGCGGCGAGCTTCTTGACGAACTCCTGCTCGTCGGCCACCGCGGCATTGCCCGGGTCCTGAATGAGCCAGTTGATCAGTCCGACCCGGCTCTCGATCTTGGGCACGAAGCCGAACGACAGCAGGATCTCCGGCCGGTGGTCGGTCTCCGTTGCGAACTTGCTCAGAAAACCCGCGATCGCATCGGAATACAGCAGCTGCGTCATGCCGTAGGTGGCGCCCTGGTCGCACTTGAAGTTGAACCGGCCCTGTTCGCCGTCCCGGGTGGGGATCAGGATGACGCCGCGGTTGCTCACCAGCTCGCGATAGATCGACAGCGCGTCGGTGGGGGCGACGCCGGAACCCTCACCGTCGTTCATGGTGCGCGGCACGCCGACGAAGACCACGCCCTCCATGCCCGCCGACGTCAGTTCGGTAAGCCGCGCGCGCAGAGACGGCTCGTCCATGAACGCGGTCACCTGCGTGCACAGGCCGTTGATCCCGGGCAGTTCCGGCTTCACGATCGACCAGAACTCGAGAACGTCCAGCTTCGGCTTCATCTGAATGGGACGGTCGTCGTCCTCGGCGATGATTCCCGGAATCATCACGTGCCCGATCCGGCCGGCCAGCCCCGACTCGGCCGAATTCCGCACCACTTTGTGCGCCTCTTCCAGTGCCCGCTCCCGGCCTTCGTCGGCGTTGGGCGGCACCAGCTCGAGGGCAATGGTGTTGAGGGTCACGCTGCTTCTCTCCATCTGACGACTGTTGGCCCGGGCGTCTTGTGGCCGCGCAGTATTCGCGAGGCCTCCAGCGCACCCGCCAGCATAGGGGCGGGTTAATGAGGCAGGCGAAGCAACTGGGTCCGCCTGCCCACGTCATGGGAACGGCGGCACGAGTGGTGCGCCGAATACACTGGTCGGGCCTGCAACACCCAGCCAGCCGAGCAGAAAGGGGCGCCGCGCTGAGCCTAGGAGCCACAGCAGCAGCGGCAACCGTCGAGTTGACCGGGGCCATCACCGACCAATTGCGGCGGTACATGCATGACCGGCGCACCGAGACCGCATACATCGGAGACGACTACAGCGGTCTGATCACCGCGCTGGAAGCCTTCGTGCTCAACGGCGGCAAGCGGCTACGGCCCGCGTTCGCCTACTGGGGCTGGCGCGCCGTGACCACCGAAGCCCCCGATGAGCAAGCGCTGCTGCTGTTTTCCGCACTCGAGCTGCTGCACGCCTGCGCGCTGGTGCATGACGACGTGATCGACGACTCTTCTACCCGGCGGGGCCGTCCGACCACGCACGTCCAGTTCGCCGCCCTGCATCGCGAGCGGCGCTGGCAGGGTTCGCCGGAGCAATTTGGCATGTCGGCCGCCATCCTCCTTGGCGATCTCGCGCTGGCCTGGGCCGACGACATCGTGTTCGGTGTCGAGTTGACGCCGCAGGCCATCCGGCGGGTGCGGCGCGTGTGGGCGAACATCCGCACCGAGGTGCTCGGCGGGCAGTATCTCGACATCGTCGCCGAGGCCAGCGCGGCCGCCTCGATCGCCTCGGCGATGAACGTCGACACCTTCAAAACCGCCTGCTACACCGTGTCGCGACCACTGCAGCTCGGGGCGGCCGCCGCCGCCGACCGGCCCGACGTCCACGACGTCTTCAGCCAGTTCGGGACCGATCTGGGGGTGGCGTTTCAGCTGCGCGACGACGTGCTCGGTGTTTTCGGTGACCCCGCGGTGACCGGCAAGCCGTCCGGGGATGATCTGCGCTCGGGCAAGCGCACCGTGCTGCTGGCCGAGGCGGTGGAGTTGGCTGAGAAGTCAGATCCGTTGGCGGCCAATTTGTTACGCACCTCAATCGGAGCACAGCTGACCGACGAGCAAGTGGATCAACTGCGCGAGGTCATCGAGTCGGTGGGCGCCCTGGCCGCGGCCGAACAACGCATCGCCACGCTGACCCAGCGGGCGCTGGCCACGCTGGCGGCCGCACCCATCAACACCGCGGCCAAAGCGGGCCTGTCCGAATTGGCGAAGCTGGCCACGAACCGGTCCGCCTGACCCGATGACGACGCCAACGGATACCCCGGCAGCCGACTCACCGGCGGCCAAACCTTCACGCGGCGAATGGTTTTCAGGGCTGAAGGCTTTCGCGGTCTCCGGCGACTCCGGTCCGGCGAAACTGGGCATGCTGGGGTCGGCGCTGATCACCCTGGGCGGTCTTGGCGCGGGCAGCACCCGTCAGCACGACCCGTTGCTCGAGTCGATGCACATGTCCTGGTTGCGGTTTGGCCACGGCCTGGTGCTCTCGTCGATCGTGTTGTGGACCGGCGTTGCTCTGATGCTGATCGCATGGCTGACGCTGGGCCGCCGGGTGCTGGCCGGCCAGGCGACCGAGTTCGTCATGAAAGCCACCACCGCTTTCTGGCTGGCGCCGTTGC
Source organism: uncultured Actinomycetota bacterium (assembly GCA_963849935.1). Classification (GTDB taxonomy): domain Bacteria; phylum Actinomycetota; class Actinomycetes; order Mycobacteriales; family Mycobacteriaceae; genus Mycobacterium. The sequence continues at coordinate 205,067 of CAWKJQ010000008.1, read as the reverse complement.
TGGTCTCGGTGCCCGTGTTCAGCCGCGACACCTATTCGTATCTGGCGCAGGGCGCGCTGCTGCGCGACGGCCTGGATCCCTACGCGGTAGGTCCCGTCGCCAACCCAAACAGCTTGCTGGACAACGTCAGTCCCATCTGGTCGATCACGACCGCACCCTACGGCCCGGTTTTCATCCTGGTGGCGAAGATCATCACCATGCTGGTGGGCAACAACGTGGTGGCGGGGACGGCGTTGCTGCGGCTGTGCATGCTGCCCGGGCTGGTGCTGTTGGTCTGGGCCACCCCCCGGGTGGCGCGCCACCTGGGCGCCGACGGTTCGACGGCGCTGTGGATCTGCGTGCTCAACCCCCTGGTGCTCATCCATCTGATGGGCGGGGTGCACAACGAAATGCTGATGGTGGGCCTGATGGCCGCCGGCATCGCGTTGACGTTCGGGGGCCGCCACGTCGCCGGCATCACGGTGATCACCGTCGCCATCGCGGTCAAAGCCACCGCCGGCATCGCACTGCCCTTCCTGGTCTGGGTGTGGATGCGGCGACTGCGCGAAACGGCGGGGATATCGGCCGGTGCCAGCATTTTTCGCGGCCATGGCGTTATCGCTGCTGATCTTCGTGGTGGTGTTCGCGGTGTTGTCCGCAGTGGCCGGCGTCGGCCTGGGCTGGCTCACCGCGCTGGCCGGATCGGTGAAGATCATCAACTGGCTGACCGTGCCGACCGCGGCCGCCAACCTGATCCACGCCATCGGTGGCGAGTTCTTCCCGGTGAGCTTCTATCCGATCCTTCGCGTCACCCGGCTGGTCGGGATCGCGATCATCGCGATCTCGCTGCCGCTGTTGTGGTGGCGGTTCCGCCGCGACGACCGTGCGGCGATGACGGGCATCGCGTGGTCGATGTTGATCGTGGTGCTGTTCGTGCCGGCCGCCCTGCCCTGGTATTACTCGTGGCCACTGGCGATCGTGGCGCCGCTGGCGCAGTCGCGGCGGGCCGTCGCGATCATCGGCGGCTTGTCGACCTGGGTGATGGTGATCTTCAAACCCGATGGCTCGCATGGCATGTATTCGTGGCTGCACTTTTCGCTGGCCACCGTGTGCGCGCTGATCGCCGGGTACAGCCTGTATCGCGCTCCCGCGCGGCAGGCCGAAGCCGCCGACGTCACCGCCGGATGACGGAACGGTTCAGCAAGCCATCGCTTGCGCCCGGCGCACGACTTCCCGAGCCTGGTGGGCGTGCAGCGCGTCGACGGGCCGGGCGTTGTTGAGGGCATCGCGGCTGCCGTCGCGAGTGACCGTCAGCGAGGGGTCCCGGGTGAACAACCAGCGCACGATCTCGGTGTCGTGATAGCCGCCGTCGTGCAGGATGGTCAGCAATCCGGGCAGGCTCTTGACCACCTCACCGGATTGGGTGAAGAACACCTGCGGCACCACCAGACCCTCGTCGCGCCGAACCGCAACCAGGTGCCCCTCCCGCAGTTGCTGATGAACCTTGGTGACCGGCACCCCCATCAATTCGGCGACCCGCTTCAGGTCATAGATCGGCTCGTCGGGTTCTAGCACATCGTCGCCGGCAGGAATACTGCTCATCCGGGCAAGTGTATGCCTAGAAGCGCCCGTTGAGCCCGTGTTCTACCGGCCAATCACAGCGGCGCACCTACCATGGCCCCGTGGCCCGTGCTCAGTCGCCCGGCCCCGCCTCGGGCCGGGCCGGACCGCATCGTCGCCGACCCGAACCCGGGTCGGTCGACCCGTTGGACGACACGTTGCTGGACGGCCGCTACCTGGTCCTGTCCAGGATCGCCAGCGGCGGCACGTCAACCGTGTACCGCGGTCTGGACACCCGGCTCGACCGTCCCGTCGCGGTGAAGGTGATGGATTCGCGCTACGCCGGCGACGAGCAATTTCTGACCCGCTTCCAGCGCGAGGCCCAAACCGTTGCCCGGCTGAAGGATCCCGGGCTCGTCGCGGTCTACGACCAGGGCCTGGACGCCCGGCACCCGTTCCTGGTGATGGAGCTCATCGAGGGCGGCACGCTGCGCGAGCTCTTGGCCGAACGCGGACCCATGCCGCCGTACGCCGTGGCGGCGGTGCTTCGTCCGGTGCTCGGCGGGCTGGCCGCGGCGCACCGGGCCGGCCTGGTGCATCGCGACGTCAAACCCGAGAACGTGCTGATCTCCGACGACGGCGAGGTGAAGATCGCCGACTTCGGGTTGGTCCGAGCCGTCGCGGCCGCCGGAATCACCTCCACCAGCGTGATTTTGGGCACCGCGGCCTACCTGTCGCCGGAGCAGGTGCGCGACGGCGACGCCAGTCCGCGCAGCGACGTCTACTCCACGGGAATCATGACCTATGAGCTGCTGACCGGGCGCACACCGTTCACCGGCGACTCGGCGTTGTCGCTCGCCTACCAGCGGCTGGATACCGACGTGCCGCCGCCCAGCGGGGTCATCGACGGTGTGCCCGCGCAGTTCGACGAATTCGTGCAGCGTGCGACGGCCCGTGAACCGGCCGACCGGTACGCCGACGCGCTCGAGATGCGCGCCGACCTCGACGCGATCGCCGATGAGCTTGCGCTGCCGGACTTCCGGGTGCCGGCGCCACGCAACTCCGCGCAACACCGGTCGGCTGCGCTGCAGCGCAGCCGGATGAGCCAGCGGCCGGCCGCCGCGCAGCCACCCAGACCGCCCGACCCGGCGCCGGTGCGTCAACCCACTCGCCAGATGACGCGCGGTGCCGAGGACTGGCCGGCGCCCGACCGCCCGGTGCACGGCGACGACGAACCCGAGGACGATTACGAATATGAGCCCGTGACAGGCGAATTCGCGGGCATCCCGATCAGCGAATTCGTGTGGGCACGCCAGCACAACCGGCGCATGGTGCTGGTCTGGCTGGCGCTGATCCTGGCGATCACCGGGCTGGTCGCGACCGCGGCGTGGACCGTCGGGAGCAACCTCAGCGGTCTGCTGTAACCCGCCCGGGCGACCAGCTCAGTCGCGCAGCATCTCGGCGACCAAAAACGCCAACTCCAGCGACTGCTGGGTGTTCAGCCGTGGATCGCAAGCGGTTTCGTAACGTCCGACCAGGTCGGTGTCCGAAATGTCTTGCGCCCCGCCCAAACACTCGGTGACGTTCTCGCCGGTGATCTCGACGTGGATGCCACCCGGGTGGGTGCCCAGCGCGCGGTGCACCTCGAAGAAGCCCTGCACCTCGTCGACGATGCGGTCGAAGTGGCGGGTCTTGTACCCGTTGGACGACTCGTGGGTGTTGCCGTGCATCGGGTCGCACTGCCAGATCACCTGGTGACCCGTGGCCTGGACCTTCTCCACGATCGGGGGCAGGAGATCGCGCACCTTGTTGTTGCCCATCCTGCTCACCAGGGTCAGCCGGCCGGGCTGGTTGTGCGGGTCGAGCCGCTCGACGTACTCGACGGCCAGCTCCGGGGTGATCGTCGGGCCGATCTTGACGCCGATCGGGTTGGCGATGACTTCGGCGAAGGCGATGTGCGCGCCGTCGAGCTGCCGGGTGCGCTCGCCGATCCACACGGTGTGTGCCGACAAGTCATAGAGCTGCGGTTCTCCGCTGTCGCTTTCGGACAGGCGCAGCATGGACCGCTCGTAGTCGAGCACCAAAGCCTCGTGGCTGGCGTAGATCTCGGCGGTTTGCAGGTTGCGGTCGGCCACCCCGCAGGCGCTCATGAAGCGCAGGCCGCGGTCGATCTCGGTGGCCAGTGCCTCGTATCGCGCGCCGGCCGGCGATGTCCGGACGAACTCCCGGTTCCAGTCGTGCACCAGATGCAGGGAGGCCAATCCCGAAGACGTCAGCGCCCGAACCAGGTTCATCGCCGCGCTGGCGTTGGCGTAGGCGCGCACCAACCGTGACGGGTCGTGGTCGCGCACGGCGGCGTCCGGGGCGAAGCCGTTGATCATGTCGCCGCGGTAGGACTTCAACCCCAGGGCGTCGATGTCGGCCGACCGTGGCTTGGCGTACTGCCCCGCGATGCGGGCCACCTTGACCACCGGCAGGCTCGATCCGTAGGTCAGCACCACCGCCATCTGCAGCAGCGCGCGCACGTTGCCGCGAATGTGGGGTTCGGTGTTCTCGGTGAACGTCTCCGCGCAGTCGCCGCCCTGCAGCAGGAACGCCTCACCCCGCGCCACCTGCGCCAGCTGCTCCTGCAACCGGACGATCTCGGACGGCACCGTGACCGGCGGCACGCTCTCGAGGACCGTGCGCATGGCCGTCGCCTGCTCGGCGGGCCAGCTGGGCTGCTGGGCGGCCGGTTTGGCCAGTGCGGCGTCCAACCGCGCTCGCAGATCGGTCGGCAGCGGCGGCAGCGGCGGCAGCTGATCGATCGGTATGTCGACGGTCCAGTTCATCGGTCCATCGTAACTGGGGCGACGGCGTCCCTGGTCAGGCCTGATGTGGGCGAACGCGGCCCTGCCGGGTGCGTCTCGCCCGTCGCCTCAGTCCCCCGAGGTGATGAGCCGGTATCTGCGGAGCTGATCGCGCGCGTCGACCAGCGCGTCGTGCGCATCGGACGGCCGCGGCGGCATCCGTGGGCTGCCCCGGTCCTCCCACAGTTGCCGCAGTTCGCGGGTGAAGCGGGGTATCGACCGCGGCAACTCCGGCATGGTGCCCCACAGCTGGCAAAGCGCCACGTGGTCGTAGGCCGCCACCCAGGCCCACAGTTCGATCGGCTCGGTGTCGCCCACGCCGAAGAACTCCTCCAGGTCCTCCCGGATCTGGCGGCGCGAGCGCCACAGCTGCGACGCGGGAGGCGGCAACTTGGGCAGCACGTTGGCGCGCACCCAGGGCCCGGCGCGCTCGGGGTCGAATTCCGTGGACACCGCGTAGTACTCGCGGCCGTCCTCGGCGGCCACCCCGATCGAGATCAGCTCGATGGTGCGGCCGTCCTCGATGAACTCGGTGTCGTAGAAATACCGCACGCGGGGAAGCCTAGACCGGCGACGATTAGTGCCGGCACGGCACGAATGAGGAGCCGGTCCATCGGACTGGGAAAAGGTCATCGGCTTATCAGGATGGGCCCGGTGGGCGCCGGCGCGGGGTGGATCTCCTCGTCGAGCGTGGCGTCGACGGTGCGTTCGTCGGGCAACCGCGGTGTGCCGGCGATCGCGCATTGCAAGTACAGCTTGGCCCGCACCACCGGGCGGCGCAGCGTCCGCTCGCGTTGCAGCGCGCGGCGCATCTTGTCCGGCTGCGTGGTATACCGCCACCGGGCCCAGGGGGCGTGCGGTCGCGACAGCCGGATCGCGCCGATGACCAGCAGGATCACCAGGAACATGCCCAACAGGCCGGTCCACACCTTGCCCTTGAGCACCACCACCACGGCCAGCGGCAACGTAAGGCCCATGGCGCTGGCCACCACGGCCCGCAGCGACCGTCGAGTCGGCGCCGTGCCAGATCGGCAGGAAGAACATCAGCGGGTGCAGGCCCATGATCAACAGACCGGCCACCGCCACCGCGGCGAACACCGCGTCCACCGACGTGCGGCCGTCTTCGGACCAGTAGACGTCCGACAGGTGCAGAATCAGCGCGTACTCGTCCAGAACCAGGGCGGCGCCGATCCCGAAAAAAATTGCCGCAATGGTGAATTCGGGCTCATGCCCGTCGATGGACAACGTGACCAGCGTCAGCCCGGAGAGCAGGGTCAGCAGCACCCCGAAGGTCACGTGGTGGATGTGCACTCCCCCGACGTGGACGTTGCGCGGGTGCCACCACCGGGCGGGCTGGCCGGTATCGGCGCGGTGCCGGATGACGCGCACGAACGTTCGCGTGACGAAGAACGTCAGGATGAAGGCGACCAGGCAGCACAGCAACGGCAGGTGACCGCGGTCGTAGACGTCGTGGGCAAACCATCGGGTCACCTCGGTCACGAACGAATGGAGCACCCTTGAAACGTACGCCTCTCTGCGCCGGGGCCGTGGGACCCGCGCTGCGCCAGGCGGGTCGGGGGCCGGGCACCCATTACGCTGTTGTGCGACATGAGTACACGGCAGACGCCCGGCGTGGGCAATCGACCCGGTTGGGCGCTGTGGTGGGGGCTGGCTTGGCTGGTGGCCGCCGCGGGGCTGAGTTGTGCGCCTCTGGCAGCTGTTCGGGCACACGCCCTATCGCATCGACATCGACGTCTATCAGATGGGCGCCCGGGCCTGGATGGACGGCCACCCGCTGTACCGGGGTGAGGTGCTGTTCCACACGCCGATCGTGGATCTGCCCTTCACCTATCCGCCGCTGGCCGCCATCGTGTTCTGCCCGTTCGCCTGGATGCACATGCCGACCGCCAGCGTCGCGATCACCGCCTTGACGCTGGTGCTGCTGGTCGTGTCGACCGCGATCGTGCTGACCGGCCTCGACGTCTGGAGCGACCTCGACGGCGCTGCCCGGCCCGGCCTGGCTGCGCCGGTGGTGGCTGGCCATCGTCGTCGCGGCGGCCGCGCCGATCTGGCTGGAACCGATCAGCTCGAACTTCGCCTTCGGACAGATCAACGTCGTGCTGATGACGCTGGTGATCGCCGACTGCGTGCCGCGGCGCACGCCGTGGCCGCGCGGGTTGCTGCTGGGCCTGGGCATGGCGCTGAAGCTGACCCCGGCCGTGTTTCTGCTCTATTTCCTGCTGCGGCGTGACAACCGCGCGGCGCTGACCGCGCTGGCGTCGTTCGTGGGAGCGACGCTTCTGGGTTTCGTTCTGGCATGGAACGACTCGTGGGAGTACTGGACGCACACCGTGCACCACACCGACCGGATCGGTTCGGCGTCGTTGAACACCGACCAGAACATCGCCGGCGCCCTGGCCCGGCTGGGGCTGGGGCAGCTGGAACGGTCCCTGCTCTGGGTGGCCGCCTCGCTGCTGGTGCTGGCGGTGACGGTCTGGGCGATGCGACGGGCGCTGCGCGCCGACGAGCCGACGATCGCGTTGGTGTGCGTCGCGCTGTTCGGGCTGGTGGTGTCGCCGGTGTCCTGGTCGCACCACTGGGTCTGGGTGCTGCCGGCGGTGCTGGTGACCGGCATCTTGGGCTGGCGGCGCCGCAACGCGGCGCTGCTGGTGGTCAGCGCCATCGGGGTGGCGCTGATGCGCTGGTCGCCGATCGACCTGCTGCCCAAGCATCATGAGGCCAGCGCGTCCTGGTGGCGCCAGCTGGCCGGGATGTCCTACGTGTGGTGGGCGCTGGCGGTCATCATCACCGTGGGAGTGACCGTCACCGCCCGCGGGGTCGCGCGGGATAGCGCTCCGCAGCGGTTGGCGCCGGTTACCGCCGTCGGCTAACCGGCGGCGGTCGCGGGAATCCGGGCGGCCTCGTCCTTGGCCGCGCCGTCGTTGTCGCCCTGTTTCAGGCTCGCCGCGTAGATGTCGACGTATTCCTGACCGGACAGCCCCATCAGCTCGTAGATCACCTCGTCGGTGACGGCCCGCTCGATGAAGCGGTTCCCGGCCAGCCCTTCGAACCGCGAGAAATCCATCGGCTTGCCGAAGCGGACGGTCACCCGGCCGAACCGCAGCATGTTCGTCCCGGGCGGGTTGACGACGTTGGTGCCGATCATCGCGACCGGGATCACCGGAACACCGGTCTCCAGCGCCAGCCGCGCCAGTCCCGTCTTGCCCTTGTACAGCCGGCCATCGGGCGACCGCGTGCCCTCGGGATACATGCCCAGCAACTTGCCCTGGCTCAGCACCTGCTGGGCGGTGGTCAGTGCGGCCCGGGCGCTGTCGGCGTCGGTGCGGTCGATCGGCACCTGGCCGACGGCGGTGAAGAACCACCGCTGAAACCAGCCCTTGAAACCGGTGCCGGTGAAATATTCCGACTTGGCCAGGAACGTGATTCGGCGTCGCACCACCAGCGGAAGGTAGAAGCTGTCCATCACCGCCAGGTGATTACTGGCCAGTATCACCGGGCCGGAACTCGGAACGTGTTCTAGGCCTTCAACTTTGGGCCGTCCCAGCAGTGACAGCAGCGGGCCGATGAGCACGTACTTGAACAGCCAGTACCACATGGCCCTCCCTCTCGGCTATACCGCTGATGTTCTGCGCCAACTGTACCCATCCCCTCCGCAACCGACCACCTGCGGCGCGCGCGGCTCACTCCTCGAGCGTGACCGGGATGGGCTTATACCGGGTCCGCGACGTTGCTCCGTCGGCATCGGCGGGCGCGCCGCCGCGCGGGCCGTCCGGTGGCGGTTCCGGTGTCGGCTTGGCGGACCCGTCCATGTCGTTGACGATGTCGCGGATCACCGCGAGCAGGGCGACGCTGTGGTCGGCGATCGCGGTGAGCAGCGGGTGCTGGTCGCCGGTTGCCAACGCGGCCAGCGCGCACACCGGGCACCACACCTGCTGGCACTTGCCGGTGCCGACTCCGGCGCCGGCCGTCAGCGCCGCCGCCGCGCGCACCGCGGGGTCGATGCCGTCCAGGATCGTCTGGGCGAGCCTGCGCAGTTCGGGACCGATGTCGGAATGACCGCCATTACTCACTTCGGCCACACCTCCGGATCTGGTCGAAAACGCACCGTCAGTTCGCTACCCCGCAGATGTGCGTCCAACACCGTGCACCGCCGAAGTACTGATGCCAACCTAACCCTGCGCCGCAATCCGCCGGCACTGATGATCAGATCGTCATCGACGCGGCCCAACGTCAGGGCCGACGGATCGAGTTGCGGCAACGCTAGCCGCATTCGGTAGATGGACCCTAGTCCCGTCCCGGATTCGAGGTCCACGGTGGGCCGCAGCGGCCCCGGCGGCGCCGTCCCGCCCCGGCGCCGCGCGGCGTCGAGCAGCCCGCTGAGCGCCTTGGGGCCGATCGGCTCGCCGGACAGGTGCGGGGTCATCACCAGCGCCACCTCACCGATGGTGGCGTCGAGCTCGTCGAGCACACCCCGCTGCTCGGCGATGCGTTCGGTGTACCAGTAGAACGCGGGGTGTTCGGGCAGGTTGCGATACTCGTACGAGTCGTCTTGCAGCAGAACCTGATTCACGATCAGCTCTTCGACACGAACGCCCATCAGGGCCAGCGAGCCCAGCGTTCGGGCCGCCTCGGCGGCCACCACCCGCTCGGGGGTCAGCACCAGGTGCGCACCGACGAGATCGCCGTCGGTGAGCAGCGCGCTCAGCGACTCCACGTGAGAGTTGATCCGCTCGAGCAGCTCGACCACCGCCGCCGACCGGGTGTCGTCGGCGGTGACCGACAGCCGGCGATGCCGCGGCCACGCCCGCTCGACGTACAGGCCGAAGGTGGCGGGCAACGTCAACATCCGCAGGGCATCGGCGGTCGAGGCGCAGTCGACCACCACGCGATCCCATTGCCCGGAGCGGGCCAGCTCGCCGACCGCATGCAGACCGAGCACTTCCTGCACACCGGGTAGAGCCGAAAGTTCTTCGGGCGCAATGGTACTCAGTTCGGAGTCGGGAAAGCGGCCGATCCAAGGTGGCGACGACCTCATGCCATCGGGCCTCGAGCAGGGCCAGCGTGTCCAAGGCCAGCGCGTCGAGAAAGCCGCCGGCTTCCGTTTGCCCCGTCTCGAGGTCGGCGACCACCCGCACCAGCTCGCCCTGACTCGGGGAGACGGGAACGCCCAGCACGTCACCCAGCGAGTGCGCCTGGTCGGTGGAGACCACAAGCACCCGCTGCCCGGCGCTTGCGGCACCGACGGCGGTGGCGCAAGCCAGGGTGGATTTCCCTACCCCGCCTTTGCCGACGAAAAGGCTGATCCGGGCCGGGGCAGGCGCTCGGAATTCACTCAGCCTCGACTCGTTTCTTCAGATCTTTCAGCGCGGTGTCGGTCAACCGGCGCTCGGCCTTGCGCTTGAGCAGGCCGATCATCGGCATGGCCAGGTCGACGGAGAGTTCGTAGGTGACTTCGGTGCCAGATCCTTTGCCCGCCAACCGATATGAGCCTTCAAGGGAACGCAGCAGCGAGCTCGACACCAGCGTCCAGCTCACCGATTGGCGATCCTTGGGCCACTCATAGGACATCACCATCGTGTCCTTGATCACCGTGGCGTCCATGACGATCCGCGCAACCTTGGGGTAGCCGTCGGCGTCTTTTTCCTGGACCTCGGCTTCCTTGTACTCCGAGATCCACTGCGGGTAGGAATCGATATCCGCGATCACCCGCATCACGGTGGCCGGGTCGGCTTCGATGTAGATGGTTTGCGTCGTCTTCTCCGCCACCTGGTTGCTGCCCTCTCTCCCGCGACCGGATCGACCGCTGTCGAATGTGGGGACCCCGCGGGTCTCGGTCCGACACGGTACTCTGTGCCCGCGACCTGACCCGGCTAAACTACCGGAGAAACTCCGACCGGACGTGACCGTTCCAGTGTCGTCTTGACCTCGAAGGCCATTTTCTTGCCCGCCACCCGACGGCGGTGCGTCATCTTCGCCAAGTTCAGCTTCGCCAGCTGCCAGGCCGCCACCCCGGTCGGCTCGGCATGCAGGAAGTAGTGCAGCACGACGCCGTCCAGCGAAGGTTCCAGCCAGATCTCCATGGTTCCGGTCAACGCGCCCGTGACCGTCCACCGGATGCCCTTTTCCCCGCGCTCCTCGACGACCTGCAGCCGCAGGTCCGGCCACCAGCGTCGCCAGCTCGACCGATCGGCGACCGCGGCGCCCACCCGTGCGCCGTCGGCGGCGACGAACGTCTCGTCCGCGATCTGGATGCTGTTCATGATCACAGCTTCACACACCGGCCCGCGGCGCCCCGCCGAGGTCGGGCCAGACGTCGCCACGGGCAATCACGGTCGCGCACTGACCCACTCTGGCCGTGCTGGGTCAACGCGCGGATTAGGCTGGTCGGCAGCAACCCGCTACCGGGAATCTCCACGAGGTCAATCGAGGTCATAAGAGTGCGTGAGTACAGCGTCCCCGCCCGCTTCTCCGTCGGCGAAAACGACAACATCGCGGCGATGGTCTTCGAACACGAGCGCGACGACCCCAACTTCGTCATCTACCAACGTCAAGTCGACGGCGAGTGGACCGACGTCACCTGCGCTGAGGCGGCGGAGCAGATCCGCTCGGCCGCACTGGGATTGATCTCGCTGGGGGTACAGGCCGGCGACCGGGTGTCCATCTTCTCGGCCACCTGCTACGAATGGGCGATCCTCGACCTGGCCATCCTGTCGGTGGGCGCGGTCACCGTGCCGATCTATGAGACGTCGTCGGCCGAGCAGGTCCGCTGGGTGCTGCAGGACTCCGAGGCGGTGCTGGCGTTCGCCGAAACCGACGAACACGCCGCCATGGTCACCGAGCTGACCGCCGAACTGCCCGCCTTGCGCCGGGTGCTGCACATCAACGGTTCGGGTCCCAAGGCGCTCGACCAGCTCGTGGAGGCCGGCGCGTCGGTGGAACCGGCGCGAGCTGACGGCGCGCCTGGAGGCGCTGCGGGCCAAGGATCCGGCGACACTCATCTACACCTCGGGCACCACCGGCCGGCCCAAGGGCTGCCAACTCACGCATTCGAATCTGCTGTACGAGACCCGCGGCGCCAAGGAGAGCCTGCCGACGCTGCTCGACGAGGGACAGCGGCTGCTGATCTTCTTGCCGCTGGCTCACGTGCTGGCCCGCTCCCTCACGTTGTCCGCGTTCGCCAACAAGGTCACCGTCGGGTTCACCAGCGACATCAAGAACCTGGTGCCGCTGTTCGCGGTGTTCAAACCGACCGTGGTGGTGTCGGTCCCGCGGGTGTTCGAGAAGGTTTACAACACCGCCGAGCAGAACGCCTCGAACGACGGCAAGGGCAAGATCTTCGCGACGGCCGTCCAAACCGCCGTCGACTGGAGCCAGGCGCAGGACGGCGGCCGACGCGGCCCGGTGTTGCGCGCCAAGCACGCCCTGTTCGACCGGCTGGTCTACAACAAGCTGCGCGCGGCGCTGGGCGGCGACTGCCACGCGGCCGTCTCCGGCGGCGCGCCGCTGGGCTCGCGACTGGGGCACTTCTACCGCGGCGTGGGCCTGACCATCCACGAGGGCTACGGCCTGACCGAGACCAGCTCGGCGATCACCGTCAACCAGGTCGGCAACGTCAAGATCGGCACCGTCGGAACGCTGGTGCCGGGCAACAGCATGCGCATCGCCGAGGACGGCGAACTGTTGGTGCGCGGCGGCGTGGTGTTCAGCGGCTACTGGCGCAACGAGCAGGCCACCGACGACGCCTTCACCGATGGCTGGTTCAGGACCGGCGACCTGGGCGTGCTCGACGAAGATGGCTTCTTGAAGATCACCGGGCGCAAGAAGGAGATCATCGTGACCGCCGGCGGCAAGAACGTCGCGCCGGCCGTCCTGGAGGACCGGCTGCGGGCCCACCCGTTGATCAGTCAGGCGATGGTCGTCGGGGACAACAAGCCGTTCATCGGCGCGCTGATCACCATCGATCCGGAAGCCTTCGACGGCTGGAAGCAGCGCAACCAGAAGGGCGCCGGCGCTTCGGTGGGCGATCTGGCCACCGACCCCGACCTGGTCGCCGAGGTGGACGCGGCCATCAAGGACGCCAATCAGGCTGTCTCGCATGCGGAATCGATTCGCAAGTTCCGCATCCTGCCGGTCGATTTCACCGAGGACACCGGCGAACTGACACCGACGATGAAGGTCAAGCGCAACGTGGTGGCAGAGAAGTTCGCCTCGCGACATCGAGGCCATCTACCAGAAGGACTAGCCGCCCGACGCCGAGCTGGGGGTGACGCTGTTCAGCCGAGCAGCGCGCCCAGCCGCGCCGCCAGGGTGTCCCAGCGCCACTGGGCCGTCACCCATTCGCGCCCGGCCGCGCCCATCGCGGCGGCCCGGTCGCGATCGGTCAGCAATTCGGTGATGGCGTCGGCGATCTCGCCCACCTCGCGGCCGTCGACCACTAGCCCAGTCTTGTTGTGCTGCACGGTTTCTGGGGCTCCCCCGGAATTGCCGGCGATGACGGGCACGCCGGTCGCCGAGGCCTCGAGGAACACGATGCCCAAGCCCTCGACGTCCAGCCCGGCGCCGCGGGTGCGGCAGGGCATCGCGAACACGTCGGCCAGCGCGTGGTGCGTGGGCAGTTCGGCGGCCGGTATACCGCCGGTGAAGGTCACGTCGTCGGCCACCCCGCACTCGCGGGCCAGCGCGCGCAGCGAGTCCTGGTATGGGCCGCCGCCGACGATGACCAGGGCCGCGCCGTCGACGCGTCGCCGGATCGACGGCAGGGCTTTGATGAGCATGTCCTGGCCCTTGCGCGGCACCAGCCGGGACACGCACACCACGGTGGGCCGCTCCCCCAGCCCGTAACGCGCACGCAGCTCGGCTCGGCCCGCCGGATCGGGCCGGAACCGGTCGGTGTCCACTCCCGACGGCAGGTATTCCAGCGCAGGCGTTGGGCCCGAAGGCCGGCGCGAACCGGGACCGGGTGTAGCGGCTGACGAACGTGACGACGTCGGTGTCGTCGCCGATGCGGCGCAGCACCGAGCGCGCGACCGGAAGCATCGACCATCCGACCTCGTGGCCGTGCGTGCTGGCCAGCACCCGCCTCGCCCCGGCGCCGCGGGCGCGCTGGGCCAGTAGCGCCAGCGGTGCGGCCGCGCCGAACCAGACCGTGTCGATGCCGCGGTCGGCGATCAGCCGCCGCATCCGGGCATCGACCGCGGGGCCGGGCAGCATCAGCGTGCCCGGATGGCGCACCACCCGGTAACCGGCGGCCCGGTCGTAGGCCGTCGGCGCCCTTCCATTGCGGCGCGTACACCGTCACCGAGTGCGGCCCGGCGTCGACCAGCCGGCCGACGAATTCGCCGAGGTACGACTGGATGCCGCCCGGGCGGGGCGGAAAGTCGTTGGTTACCAGCAGGACCCGACTCACCTGCGTCAGGCTAGCTTGGCGGCGACGAGGGCCGTCGCATACGGTCTGAGCTGGCCCGCGCGCCGGCGAGGGGCCAGCCGGGCGATCCGGCCCTAGTGGCTCAGCCACTGATGCCAGCGCGTGAGCAGGCCCGCCGGGCTGGTGCCCAGCACGTCTTGACCGGCGACGGTCATGTCGGCGTGCCCGATGCCGCAGGTGGCCAGGTAGAGATCGCGCAACTTCGGCGGTCCGTAGGTGTCGGCGACGAATCGGGCGAACCACCAGGCGCGGTCGTAGGCCAGCGAGCGCTGCTCCCCCGGCGCGTCCAGGTCGCTGTCGGTGGGCAGCGTCATGGGCAGCAGCGCCTCGGCGGGCACCGGCGCCGGTGGTCGGCCAACGAAGTCGGCCACCCCCTCGGTCAGCCAGCGGGGCGCGTCCGCGACCGTGTCGGCTCGGGCGGCGTAATGAAAGAGCTCGTGGGTCAACACGATTCGCAACGATGCGGCGCTCATGTTGGCCGCGCCCGGGGCGAACACGATCCGCTGCCCAGCGGCAACCCGGTGAACGGGATCGAGACGGTCGACAACCGTCACGGCCGCGATGTCCGCCCACTGCGACGCCGGTCCCCCGCCGGCGGCGGCGCGAAATTCCTCGTCCGTGCCGGCGGCGACCACCGAGATCTCGCGGGCCCAGTCGGCACCCCAGAACGACTCCACCGCGGTGATCGCCGCGCCCATGTCCGACGCGACCCGGGACAGCAATCGGTCGCCGGCGGCGCGCCGCCGAGCCCCAGCAGCCGCACGGTGCGGTCGCCGACGGTAATCGGACTTGGCCGACGCACCGATTTGGCTGCGGGCCGGCGTGACCAGCTGTGCGGGCCGGATCCGCGCTTCCCGTTCGGCGTCGAACGGAACGGCCGCGGCCACCAGTAGTTCGACGACGAATACCCAGGCCAGCAGTATCGGTAGCCGCCGGCGCCGCGGTCGGGGATCTCTAGTAACGGCGAGCGTCGTAGATCGGGCCGCCGGCGCTCATCGGCGCCACCCGAACCGGCACGCCATAGGTGGAGGAGTGGATCATCATCCCGTCACCGATGTAGATGCCGGTGTGCGAGGCGTCGGAGTAGAAGGTCAGCACGTCACCGGGCTGCAGATCCCCGAGCGAGACGGGCTGGCCACCGTGGGCCAAGCGCCTGGCTGGAGTGCGGCAACGAGATACCGGCTTGCTGGAACGCCCACATCACCAGGCCGGAGCAGTCGAATCCGCCGGGTGCGGAGCCGCCCCATACATAGGGTGAACCGACCTGGGTCAGCGCGGCCTGCACGACGGTGGCGCGGTCACCGCCGCCGACACCGCCGGGAGCCATTCCGGGCATGCCGGGCATTCCGCCGCCGGGCGGCGCCTCGCCCGGCGCCTGCCCGGGAGGTGCGCCCGGGGGCGCCGCTTCCGGTGCCGGGAGCGCCCGGAACCGGTCCGGGATTGGCCAGCGCGGTGCGCTGATCGGCCGTCAGGGAAAGGTACTGCGACTTGACGACCGCGATCTGCACCTGCAGCTGGCTCTGCTTGGACTGCAGGCTCGCCCGGACCGCTGCGGCCTGCTCGGCCGCGCTCTTGGCGTCGGCGGCCGACTTGGCGGACTCGCGCTCGGCCTTAGCGGCCTGCTCCCCGGCGATCCGGTAGCTGTTCATCTGGCTGGTCATCTGCGTGGCCATGACGCGCTGCACCGCCAGCTTGTCGATCAGGCCCTGCGGCGAGCCCGCGGTCAGAATGGCTTCCATGCCGTCCACGTGACCGCCCATGTAGGTCGCGGCCGCCAGCTTGTTGACCGAGGCCTGATACGACGACGAGATGCGCCTTGGCCGCATCGACCGCGGCCTGGTCGTCGGTGTGCTTCTTGTCCGCGGCACGCTGCGCGACCAGCTTGTCGTTCAGGTCGAGCTGGGCACTGTGCATGGCCTCGGTCGTCTGCTCGGCCTGGCGGGACAGTTCGTTGAGTTTTGCCGTGGCGTCTTCGGCCGGGTCAGCCCACGCGGGACCGGTCATGACACCGGCGAAGATCGCGAAGCCAGCTAGCGTCCCTATGGCCGAACGTGTGAGGGCACGCGCAACCGGGTACCTAGATTCAAGCCTCAAGATTTGCTTCCTTAAACGGCCATCGACGGATAGTCGTCGAGCTGGTTTAGGTCTCAAACAGGTTACGAAACGATATCGGCGTTTGTCCAAAGCGAGCGGTTAAGAAATTAGAAAGAATTCTGTCATTTCTGTGTGAGCGTTTCGCATGTCCCGAGGACCTTTGTGGGACAAGGCGTTTACGCTACACCAGATCCGCGGTCCCGCCGAACCGGGACTAGACGAAGTCGTGGCGCCAAGCCGACTTCGGCAAGAACCTCCAAAGCCGCGCGTTCGTCCTGCAATAAAGTATCCGGGACCCCGAGTATCACGCTGACGACACAGTCGCGGCAGCCGGGGCCGCGCACCGCGCATTCGTCGCAGTCGATCGCTACCGGCGCCCCCGGTTCCGGCGGCGTCACGCCGATGTCGGTCGGTCCAGTTTTGGGTGCCATCGGGCTCGTCCTCTCTCTGGCGTCGGCGAACATCACGCCGGACTGCCCGAACCGTAACCGCGGCCACCGACAGGTCTCCGCCGTCGCCTTCCGGCGTGGGAGCACCGCGGCTGTCGGTTGTCGGGCTTAACGTCACCGCCGTGGCTTCCCGGGGTGCGACCCAGCTGAGCTTCGCCGACGCGGGGTCACCGTTCACCCCCGACGAGCTCTCGCTGCGCGAGACCACCTTCGTGGTGGTGGACCTGGAGACCACCGGCGGACGCACCAAGAGCACCGAGGGAACCGTTCCCGACGCCATCACCGAAATCGGGGCGGTCAAGGTGCGCGGCGGCGTGGTGCTCGGAGAGTTCGCCACCCTGGTGGATCCGCAGCGCAGCATCCCGCCCCAGATCGTGCAGCTGACCGGCATCACCACCGCAATGGTCACCGACGCACCGGCCATCGACGCGGTGCTGCCGATGTTTCTGGAGTTCGCCGGGTTGGAGCAGGGGACGGTGCTGGTCGCCCACAACGCCGGGTTCGACGTCGGCTTCCTGCGGGCCGCGGCCCAGCAGTGCGACATCGCCTGGCCGCGACCGCAGGTGCTGTGCACGGTCCGGCTGGCCCGCCGGGTGCTCAGCCGCGAGGAAGCGCCCAGCGTGCGGCTGGCCTCCCTGGCGCGGCTGTTCGCCGTGGCCACCCAGCCCACCCACCGCGCCCTCGACGACGCCCGCGCCACCGTCGACGTGCTGCACGCCCTCATCGAGCGAGTGGGCAATCAGGGCGTGCACACCTACGCCGACCTGCGCGCCTATCTGCCAGACGTGACACCCGCTCAGCGCCGCAAGCGGGTGCTCGCCGAGGGCCTGCCGCGCCGGCCCGGCGTGTATCTGTTCCGCGGACCGTCGGGCGAGGTGCTCTATATCGGCACCGCCGTCGACCTGCGGCGACGGGTCAGCCAGTACTTCACCGGCGCCGACCCCCGGGGCCGGATGAAGGAGATGGTCGCGCTGGCCGGCGCGGTCGACCACGTCGAATGCGCCCACGCCCTGGAGGCCGGCGTACGCGAACTTCGGCTGCTGGCCGCCCACGCCCCGCCGTACAACCGGCGGTCCAGGTTCCCGCACCGATGGTGGTGGGTGGCCCTGACCGAGGAGGCATTCCCCCGCCTGGCGGTGGTGCGGGCGCCGCGGCACGACCGGGCCGTCGGCCCGTTCCGGGCCCGCGCCGACGCCGCCGACACGGCCGCCCTGCTCGCCCGGTTCACCGGGCTGCGCACCTGCACCAACCGGCTGGGGCGCTCGGCGTTGCACGGGCCGCTGTGCGCCGAGGCGGAGGTGTCGCCGTGCCCCGCCGCGCGCGGCGTGACCGCCACCCAGTACGCCGCCGCGGTCGCGCGGGTCGCGGCGTTGATCGACGGCACGGACAACGGCGCGCTGGCCGCCGCCGTCGAGCAGGTCGGCGCGCTTGCCGAGCGGCATCACTTCGAGAGCGCCGCCCGACTGCGCGACCGGACAGTCACCGCGGTCGAGACGCTGTGGCGCGGTCAGCGGCTGCGCGCCCTGGCCGCGCTGCCCGAGCTGATCGCCGCCGCGCCCGACGGCCAGGGCGGGTATCACCTGGCCGTCATCCGGCACGGCCAACTCGCCGCGGCGGGCAGCGCCAGGCGCGGGGTGCCGCCGATGCCGGTCGTCGACGCGATTGTCGCTGGGGCGCAGGCGATTCTGCGCACGGCGGCTCCGCTGGGCGGCGCGCTGGTCGAGGAGACCGCGCTCATCGCGCGCTGGTTGACCGCACCCGGGGTGCGCATCGTTCGGGTCGCCGAGGACGGCTGGGCTTCCCCGCTGCGCTCGGCCGGCGCCTGGTCGGCATGGGCCGCGTCGGCGCGCTCGGCGCGGCTGGCCAGCGAGCAGGCCCTTCGGGAATCAGACCTGCTGGCCGAACCGCACCCATCGCGCGAGCAGCTGTTCGGCCGCACCGGAGTCGATGGCCGCGCAGGCGCGGGACAACCCGTCCTCCCACGCCGGCAACCATTCAGCGCGGCTGGATAACCCGGCATGCGCGACGATCGCGCCGGCGGCATTGAGGACGACGGCGTCGCGCACCGGACCCTTGGCGCCGGCCAGCACCGCACGCACCTCGGCCGCGTTGGCCTGCGCGTCGCCGCCCAGCAAGTCGTCGAGATCGGCTCGGGGAAAACCGAATCCGGCCGGATCGAACGTCAGCCTGTCCACGGTGCCGGCCTGCACCCGCCAGATGGTGCTGGTCGTGGTGGTCGTCAACTCGTCGAGCCCGTCGTCACCGTGCACCACCAGCACGCTGGACCGGCGGGCGGCGAAGACGCCCGCCATCACCTCGGCGAGGCCGGCGAACGCGCAGCCGATCAAGCCGGCCCGCGGCCTGGCCGGATTGGTAAGCGGCCCAAGGAGATTGAACACCGTCGGCACGCCGATCTCGCGGCGCACCGCGGAGGTGTGCCGGTAGGACGGATGGAACAGCGGCGCGAAGCAGAACCCGATGCCCACTTCGGCGAGGCTGCGTGCGACCTGTTCGGGCCCGAGGTCGATCCGGATTCCGAGCGCCTCGAGGGTGTCGGCGCCGCCGGACAGCGACGACGCCGCCCGGTTGCCGTGTTTGACCACCGGCACCCCGGCGGCCGCGGTCACTATTGCCGCCATGGTGGACAGGTTCACGGTGTTGACGCCGTCGCCACCGGTACCGACGATGTCGACGGTGTCGTCGCGGATGGCGCCGGCGGGCATCGGCAGCGCGTGGTCGAGCATGACCTCGGCCAGCTCGATCACTTCGGCCGAGGTGGGCACCTTCACCTGCATCGCCACCGCGAAGGCCGCGATCTGGGCCGGGCTCGCGTCGCCGGCCATGATCTGGTCCATGGCCCAGGCGGCCTGCCCGCGGGTCAGGTCGTGACCGCCCGTCAGACGCGCCAGGACCTCGCGGCCACGATGTTGCGGACGCGCCGGACGGCGAAGGCTCGGATGACAAAGCCACGCGCCGATGGTCCCACGAGGACCACACCAGCCCCAACCGTCGCGGCGGGCCGCCCGCTGCGCGCGCGCAGCCGACGCGCCAGACATCAAATGCCGCCCCGGGTGGAGTTCAACAACTACAAAGCGTCATACTTGCGGATGTGACCAGCGCTGTCGGGACTTCGGGTACTGCAATTACGTCGCGGGTGCATTCGCTGAACCGACCCAACATGGTCAGCGTCGGCACCATCGTTTGGCTTTCCAGCGAGCTGATGTTCTTTGCTGGCCTCTTCGCGATGTACTTCACGGCCCGCGCCCAATCCGGCGGGAAGTGGCCGCCGCCGCCGACCGAGCTGAACCTGTACCAGGCCGTCCCGGTGACATTGGTGCTGATCGCGTCGTCGTTCACCTGCCAGATGGGCGTGTTCGCGGCCGAGCGCGGCGACGTGTTCGGGCTGCGCCGCTGGTACGTGCTCACCTTCCTGATGGGCCTGTTCTTCGTTTGCGGCCAGGGCTACGAGTACTACCACCTGATGTCGCACGGCACCACCATCCCCGGGAGCGCCTACGGCAGCGTCTTCTACCTGGCGACCGGCTTCCACGGCCTGCACGTCACCGGCGGGTTGATCGCCTTCATCTTCTTGCTGGCCCGCACCGCGATGACCAAGTTCACGCCGGCGCAGGCTACGGCCAGCATCGTCGTCTCGTACTACTGGCATTTCGTCGACATCGTGTGGATCGCGCTGTTCGCCGTGATCTATTTCATCCGATGAGCAGGCGCTGGACGAACAGGAGTGCTCGGTTGAAGAAACTGGGATCTACCCGATCCGGTGCGGCCACGCCGCCACAGGGGCAGCGTGACCGGTCGCGGCGGCGGCTGCGTCGGCGGCTGTCCGGCGGACTGCTGCTGCTGATCGCGCTGACCATCGCCGGCGGTCTGGCCGCCGTTCTGACTCCGCGGCCCGCAGGTGGCCGTCGCCGACGAGTCCAACTCGGCGCTGCTGCGCACCGGCAAGCAGCTGTTCGACACGTCGTGCGTGTCCTGCCACGGCGCCAACCTGCAGGGTGTGCCCGACCGCGGGCCGAGCCTGATCGGCGTAGGCGAGGAAGCCGTCTACTTCCAGGTGTCCACCGGCCGGATGCCCGCGATGACCGGTGAGGCCCAGGCGCCGCGCAAGGAACCGATCTTCGACGAGGGCCAGGTCGACGCGCTCGGCGCCTACGTCCAGGCCAACGGCGGCGGCCCCACGACGGTGCGCAACCCGGACGGCACCCTCGCGATGCGCTCGCTGCGCGGCCAGGACCTGGGTCGCGGCGGCGACCTGTTCCGGCTGAACTGCTCCTCGTGCCACAACTTCACCGGCAAGGGCGGGGCCCTGTCGTCGGGTAAGTACGCGCCGAACCTGGAGCCGGCCAACGAGCAGCAGATCCTGGCGGCGATGCGGACCGGTCCGCAGAACATGCCGAAGTTCTCCGACCGCCAGCTGTCTTTCGAGGCCAAGAAGGACATCATCGGCTACATCAAGTCGGTGACCGAGGAGCGCCAGCCGGGCGGCTACGGCCTGGGCGGATTCGGGCCCGCACCCGAGGGCATGGCCGCCTGGATCATCGGGATGGTCGCCGCCATCGGGCTGGCACTGTGGATTGGGGCACGAGCATGAGGCCGCGCCGCGACGATGCAGAGCGAAGCGATGAGAAGGAGCGGCGCAAGATGAGCGACGCCTTGGATCAGGGAGCCGGTCGCGGCTCTGACACCGGCGGGAGCCCGCACGGCGTCGGCGAGCGGGAGCCCGACGACGCGGCACTGGCCGCCATGTCGCAGCGACGAACTGGTGGCGCTGGGCGGCAAGCTCGACGGCGTCGAAACGGTGTTCAAAGAACCCCGTTGGCCGATCGAGGGCACCAAGGCCGAAAAGCGCGCCGAGCGTGGCGTCGCCCTGTGGCTTTTGCTGGGCGGCTTCTTCGGGCTGGCGCTGCTGCTGATCTTCTTGTTCTGGCCGTGGGAGTACAAGCCGAAGGAGGAGGCCGGCAGCTTCCTCTACGACCTGGCCACCCCGCTGTACGGCCTGACCTTCGGGATGTCGATCCTGGCGATCGGGATCGGCGTCATCCTGTACCAGAAACGCTTTATCCCCGAAGAGATTTCGATCCAGGAACGCCACGACGGCGCCTCACGCGACGTCGACCGCAAGACGGTGGTGGCGAACCTGGCCGACGCGTATCGAGGGTTCGACGGTCGGGCGACGCAAGCTGATCGGGCTGTCACTGGGCATGGGGCTGGGCGCGTTCGGCCTGTCCACCCTGGTCGCGTTTGCCGGTGGGTTGATCAAAAACCCGTGGAAGCCGGTGGTGCAGACCGCCGACGGCAAGAAGGCCGTGCTGTTCACGTCCGGGTGGACCCCGCGCTACCACGGCGAGACCATCTTTCTGGCGCGCGCCACCGGCTCGCGCTTCCGCGTCGCCGTTCATCAAGATGCGCCCCGAGGACCTCGACGCCGGCGGCATGGAAACCGTCTTCCCGTGGCGGGAGTCCGACGGGGACGGCACCACCCCGGAATCGCAGGAGCGGCTGCGGGCCATCAACCAGGGCGTGCGAAACCCGGTGATGCTCATCCGAATCCGGCCCACCGACATGGGCCGTGTGGTCAAGCGGCAGGGCCAGGAGAGCTTCAACTTCGGCGAGTTCTTCGCCTACACCAAGGTCTGCTCGCATCTGGGTTGCCCCGCATCGCTGTACGAGGAGCAGTCCTACCGAATCTTGTGCCCTTGCCACCAGTCGCAGTTCGACGCGCTGCACTTCGCCAAGCCGATTTTCGGGCCGGCCGCGCGTGCTTTGGCGCAACTGCCGATCACCATCGACACCAACGGGTATCTGGTCGCCAACGGTGACTTCGTCGAGCCCGTCGGACCGGCATTCTGGGAGAGGACGACAACATGAGTCCGAAATTGAGTCCCCCGAAGATCGGCGATGTCCTGGCGCGCCAGGGCGAGGACATCGACACGCGCTATCACCCGTCGGCCGCCGTGCGCAGACAGCTGAACAAGGTCTTCCCCACGCACTGGTCGTTCCTGCTGGGTGAGATCGCGATGTACAGCTTCATCGTGCTGCTGCTCACCGGTGTCTACCTGACGCTGTTCTTCGATCCGTCCATGGGCGAGATCACCTACAACGGCGCTTACCAGCCGCTGCGCGGCGTGGACATGTCGAAGGCCTTCGCATCGACGCTCGACATCTCCTTCGAGGTCCGCGGCGGCCTGTTCGTGCGCCAGGTCCACCACTGGGCCGCACTGATCTTCGCCGCGTCGATCATGGTGCACCTGGCCCGCATCTTCTTCACCGGCGCCTTCCGCCGACCGCGCGAGGCGAACTGGGTGATCGGTTCGCTGCTGCTGATCCTGGCCATGTTCGAGGGTTACTTCGGTTATTCGCTGCCCGACGACCTGCTGTCGGGCATCGGGTTGCGCGCCGCGCTGTCCTCGATCACGTTGGGCATGCCGGTGATCGGCACCTGGCTGCACTGGGCGCTGTTCGGCGGTGACTTCCCCTGCGGCGGCGTCGGAAACGAGTGCGCCACAGCGGGTTACATCATCCCGCGCATGTACGCCCTGCACATCCTGCTGCTGCCCGGGATCATCCTGGCGCTGATCGGGCTGCACCTGGCCATGGTGTGGTTCCAGAAGCACACCCAGTTCCCCGGGCCGGGCCGCACCGAGCACAACGTGGTGGGCGTGCGAGTGATGCCGGTGTTCGCGGTCAAGTCCGGCGCGTTCTTCGCCGCGATCGTCGGCGTGCTCGGCCTGATGGGTGGCCTGCTGCAGATCAACCCGATCTGGAACCTGGGCCCCTACAAGCCATCTCACGTCTCGGCCGGTTCTCAGCCGGACTTCTACATGATGTGGACCGAGGGCCTGGCGCGTATCTGGCCGCCATGGGAGTTCTACTTCTGGCACCACACCGTTCCCGCCGCCGTCTGGGTGGCGTTGATCATGGGCCTGATCTTCATCCTGCTGATGGTCTACCCGTTCCTGGAGAAGCGGTTCAGCGGTGACTACGCGCACCACAACCTGCTGCAGCGGCCGCGCGACGTGCCGGTGCGCACGTCGATCGGCGCCATGGCGATCGCGTTCTACATGTTGCTGACGCTGGCGGCGATGAACGACATCATCGCGTACAAGTTCGACATCTCGCTGAACGCGACGACGTGGATCGGGCGCATCGGCATGGTGATCGTTCCGCCGGTCGTCTACTTCATCACCTATCGGTGGTGCATCGGACTGCAGCGCAGCGACCGCGCGGTGCTCGAGCACGGCATCGAGACCGGCATCATCAAGCGGCTGCCGCACGGCGCCTACATCGAGCTGCACCAGCCGCTGGGCCCGGTCGACGCCCACGGCCACCCGCTGCCGCTGGCGTACCAGGGCGCCCCGCTGCCCAAGAAGATGAACAAGCTGGGCTCGGGCGGATCTCCGGGCAGGGGCAGCTTCCTGTCCGCCGACCCGGTGTCCGAGGACGCGGCATTGCGGGAGGCGGCGCACGGCTCCGAGCAGCGCGCCCTGACCGCACTGCGCGAGCACCAGGACGGCCTCAACGGTTCCACGAACGGTTCGACGAACGGCGAGCACTAGCGCGGACAGCCCGGCTCCGTCGTCGGCCCTCGGCGTGATGCGGGGCCGGACGTGACCAGCGTGATATGGGGACCACGGCGGCGCCAGCGCCGCAGCGGTTGCGTGTGACGCGGGCTACCGGCGAGACGCGGCCGCCCTTCGCCGTTCGCTATCCGCCGGTGACTACTGCTCGGCGACTACGCGGCGCAGCTGGCGGATGTGCAGCCACTCGACCGCCGGCATCGCCGCGGTGATGACGCCGGCGAGCCCGTAACCGACCCACGACGCCCCATCGTGACCGACCGCCATCAGGTAGGTCGCCGCCGCGACCGCGACCAGCGCCGCACCCATGGTGCCGGTCAGTATCACCGTGCCGCGCAACCAGACTCGGTCTACCGCCGCGCCCGACCATTCGGCGCCCGATGCCGGTGCCACCGTTTGCACGGAGGCGCTCCGCTCGGTGCCGGCGCGCAAGCCTCCGCCGCCGAGCCGCACCGCAGGTCTTGACGGGCCGCGCGCCGGCGCGGTCATCGCCTGAGCGGCCGGCTCCGATTGGGACATCCGGCGGGCTCGCAACAGGACGGGGATCGCGCCGGCGATGATCAGGGCCGAGACGACGATGACGACGTACAGCACCCAGGTCGTGTGCGGGCTGCTGGCCGCCTTGTGAAAGCCCCTGCCCAAGTCCGCCAGCGCGACGGCGGCCGCCACGCTGACGCCCAGCAACACCAGATAGATGGCGGCGCAGGCGCCGATCAGGATGCGGTCGACGACCTCGGGCGCAATGGAGTCGTCGCCCCAGCCGCGCCGATAAGCCGAGTATCTGCTGACCATCAGCAGCTCGTCTGCGGGGAGTCGTTGCTGTTCGACGAGAGCACGGTTCCGTCGCTGGTGGTGATCGAGCAATTGAGCCTGCTGACCCGGAACAGGCTGGAAGCCTCCACCGAGCCGACGTCGGACTGCGAGATCGGGGTGACGGTCATCGACCACGGGATATACACGTTGTGCTGCGTGCGGCGCCGGCCGGACGCGTCGACGTAGGTCACCGAGATGATGTCGCCCGGGGCTTTGGTGCCGGTCACCGAATAGGTGACCTGCCGCGGACCCGCGCGGGGTCGTAGGCGGCGGTGGCGGCGGCGGCCGCCGTGGGCGTCGCCGGCGGCGGTGCCGGAGCGGGGGCGGGCGGGGGCGGCGGTGCCGGAGAAGGCGTAACCGTCACAGTCTGGGTCTCCGTTGTTGGCGGGGGCGGTGGCGGTTCGGCTCGTGGGTGGCGGCGGGGGTGGCGGAGGCGGCGGTTTGGTGGTCGTGATCTCGTCCTGCAGCGGCGGCGTGGACGGGGCGGTGGTGGTCCCGGGGTTGGCAAGCTTGGTGGTATCGGTGCGCGCGACCAGCAGCGACACCGAGACGACGAGCGCGATCGCGGCCACGATGGCGGCGACCCCGACCACCCACGGCCAGCGCGACGGTGCTGCGTTCGCTCGTCAGCATCGGCGGGCTCGGCGAAGTCGTCGTAGTCGTACAGCCCCAGATCGGCCGGCACGTAGGGGCCGGTGGTGAAATGCTCGGACTCCGGCGCCGAATAGGCCCGCGAGTAGACGTCCGTCTCATCGGTCTGGTTCGCCGCGGCCAGCTCGGCGCTGTCCTCGAACGGTTCCGGCTCGCCCTCGACATCACCGCCGGCACTGGCTTCCAGGTCGTAGTCCGGCTCGCCGCCGGAATGCGGTTCGTGGCTGATCGGGTCGGCATGGTCGGGTTCGTCAGGATCCCATCCCGGGGGTCTCGGCCCGCTCATCTCTGCCTTTGCCTGCCCTGTCCGACTGCCTCACCCGCGCGCAAGACTCCGCGATCAAACCGATGCGGGCGCGCTGGGAAATCTCCTCGTTTGCCTGGGCAAACACTACCGAACCAAAATGGGGCAAATACGTCGTGGCGAACGGGCCACCGATCACGTGATCTGATTGTGACCTTAATGCCGCGAATCAGTGCTTCTCGGGACCGATGTAGTACTCGAACACCAAGCCGGCCACCGACGTCAGGATGAACATCACCCCGGCAACGATCAGCCACGGCAGCCACAGCGCGATGCCGACCGCGGCCACCGAGCCCGACAACGCGACCAGAATCGGCCACCAGCTGTGCGGGCTGAAGAAGCCCAATTCGCCTGCTCCGTCGCTGATCTCAGCGCCCTCGTAGTCCTCGGGCCGGGTGTCCAGCCGGCGCGCGACGAACCGGAAGAACGTCGCCGTGATCAACGCCAGGCCACCGGTCAGCACCAGCGCGGTGGTGCCCGCCCACTCCACGCCTCCGGTGGCGAAGATCGCCGTCAGCACCCCATAGAGCACCGCAACCACAATGAAGAACCCGGCGATGAACTCGAATAGCCTGGCTTCGATATGCATTTGGTGTCCTAACCTACTGGCTTCCGGCCAATTCACCGCGCTGGGTGTCGAACGGATGGGTGGTCACGGCCAGCGGCGGCTGCCCGATCGCCTGCAACGCCTCGGCGTTGCTCTTTCCGCCCATCCGCTGCTGCAGGTAGGCCTTGAAGTCGTTGGGCGCCACCACCCGAACCTCGAAGTTCATCATCGAGTGATAGGTGCCGCACATCTCGGCGCAGTGGCCGACGAATGCGCCCGGCTCTTGGTGATCTCTTCGATCTGGAAGACGTTGACCGAGTTGTTCGCGTCGGCGTTGGGAATCACGTCGCGCTTGAACAGGAATTCCGGCACCCAGAACGTGTGAACGACGTCCGCGGACGCCAGCTCGAATTCGATGCGCTTGCCGGTCGGCAGCACCAGCACCGGAATTTCGTCGCTGGTTCCCAGCGTCTCGACCTTGTCGAAGTTCAGGTAGGGCCGGTCGGCGGTGTTGAGCCCGCGCACCGGCGCCGACGCGCTCCTCGCCGTGATCGTCCTTGCCCTCCGGCTTGGACACCATCGCCTTCTTGCGCGCAGGATCCGCCCCGTCGTAGTTCAGCGTGCCGTCTTTGAAGGCGCACCCGCTGATAACCGAACTTCCAGTTCCATTGGAAGGCCGTGACGTCGATCACCACCTCGGGGTCCTTGGCCAGGTGCAGCACCTTCTCCTGCACCACCACGGTGAAATAGAACAGCACCGAGATGATGAGGAACGGTGTCACCGTGAGCACCAGCTCCAGCGGCATGTTGTAGCCGAACTGCCGGGGCAGCTCGGTGTCGGTCACCTTCTTGCGGTGGAAGGCCGACGCCCAGAAGATCAGCCCCCACACGATGACGCCGACAACCAGCGAGGCGATCACCGCCCCGATCCACAGTTCCCGGTTGAGGTGGGCCTCCGGCGTGATGCCCTGCGGCCAGCCCATGGCCAGCGCGTCCGCCCAGCGTGCACCCGCTCAGGAGCAACGCCAGCACGCCCAGCGTCATGGCCAGCGCCAACGGCCGAAGGCGACGGGAAAGACCCTTCGCCGGGCCCCCGGAATGGCGCTGAAACCTGCCCTGCGACAAACGTTGCGAACGGTCCTGCTCGCGAGGTGTCACGTTAGCGCCTCCTGCTCGGATATCGAATACTACGCAGCGTAGACCACGCGCCTGAGCCCGGCGACGAAACCCCGGCCCGCCAGTCTTCCAGCCATTCACGACGTGCCGGGTGCGACCTCCACGCACGCGATCGAATTGCGGCATACTGGGGCGCCGTGTGTGGACTGCTGGCGTTCGTCGCGGCCCCGGAGGGCCTGGTCGATGACGCGGCCGCTCGCCCGCGCCGATGACGCCATCGCGCGCGCGTCGCATTTGATGCGCCACCGCGGGCCCGACGAGCCGGGCACCTGGGCCGACCCGGACGCCGACGGCTCCGTCGTGTTCGGCTTCAACCGGCTGTCCATCATCGACATCGCCCATTCGCATCAGCCGCTGCGCTGGGGGCCACCGGAGGCGCCCGACCGCTACGTGCTGGTGTTCAACGGCGAGATCTACAACTACCTGGAGCTGCGCGACGAACTGGCGCGCCCAGCACGGCGCCGCTTTCGCCACCGACGGTGACGGCGAGGCCATCGTCGCCGGCTACCACTACTGGGGCACCGACGTTTTGACCCGGCTGCGCGGCATGTTCGCGTTCGCGCTGTGGGACACCGTCACCCGCGAATTGTTCTGCGCGCGTGACCCTTTCGGCATCAAGCCGCTGTTCATGGCGACCGGCACCGGCGGCACCGCGGTGGCCAGCGAGAAGAAATGCCTGCTGGACCTGGCCGAGCTGGTCGGATTCGACACCGGGATCGACGAGCGGGCGGTGCAGCACTACACGGTCCTGCAGTACGTGCCGGAGCCCGAGACGCTTGCACCGCGGGGTGCGACGGCTGGAATCGGGCTGCTACGCCCGGATCCGTCCCGGGCCGCCTGAACCGGAGGTCACCCGCTACTTCGTGCCGCGGTTTGCCGCGGTGCCGATCACCCGCGACACCGAGCAGGCCCGCTACGACGAGATCACCGCGGTGCTCGAGGACTCGGTGGCCAAGCACATGCGCGCCGACGTCACCGTCGGGGCGTTCCTGTCCGGCGGGATCGACTCCACCGCCATTGCGGCGCTGGCCATCCGGCACAACCCGCGGCTGATCACGTTCACCACCGGTTTCGAGCGCGAGGGATTCTCCGAGATCGACGTCGCGGTGGCCTCGGCCGAGGCGATCGGCGCCCGCCACATCGCCAAGGTGGTCACGCCCGACGAGTTCGTCGCCGCCCTGCCCGAGATCGTCTGGTATCTCGACGAGCCGGTCGCCGACCCGGCGCTGGTGCCGCTGTTCTTCGTCGCGCGCGAGGCCCGCAAGCACGTGAAGGTGGTGCTGTCCGGCGAAGGTGCCGACGAGTTGTTCGGCGGCTACACGATCTACCGGGAACCGCTGTCGTTGAAGCCCTTCGACTATCTGCCGCGGCCGCTGCGGCGGTCGATGGGCAAGGTGTCCAAACCGCTGCCGGAGGGCATTGCGGGGCAAGAGCCTGCTGCACCGCGGATCGCTGACGCTCGAGGAGCGCTACTACGGCAATGCCCGCAGTTTCTCCGACGCGCAGCTGCGCGACGTGCTGCCCGGATTCCGCGAGGAATGGACCCACACCGACGTCACCGCGTCGGTGTACGCCGAATCAGCGGGCTGGGATCCGGTGGCCCGCATGCAGCACATCGACCTGTTCACCTGGCTGCGCGGCGACATCCTGGTCAAGGCCGACAAGATGACGATGGCCAACTCCCTGGAGCTTCGGGTGCCGTTCCTGGATCCCGAGGTGTTCGCCGTCGCCTCGCGGTTGCCGGTCGAGGCCAAGATCACGCGCACCACGACCAAGTACGCGCTGCGGCGGGCGCTGGAGCCGATCGTGCCGGCGCATGTGCTGCACCGGCCCAAGCTGGGCTTCCCGGTGCCGATCCGGCACTGGCTGCGCGCCGGCGAGCTGCTGGAGTGGGCGTACGCGATGGTGGACTCGTCGCAGGCCGGTCACCTGGTCGACGTGGCCGCCGTGCGCCGGATGCTCGACGAGCACCGAAGCGGCGTCAGCGATCACAGCCGCCGGCTGTGGACGGTGCTGATCTTCATGCTCTGGCACGCGATCTTCGTCGAGCACAGCGTGATGCCGCAGATCAGTGAGCCGCAGTACCCGGTGCAGCTCTGAGCGGCTAGGCGAGCACCGCGGCGATCTCGGCGGCCGCCTCGTCGCCGTAGGCGCCGGCCAACCGGGTCTTCGCGACCTCGGGGTCCCAGGTCCACTCCTGGGTTCCGGTCGACTCCAGCACCAGCACGGCGACCAGCGAGCCCAGCTGCGCCGACCGCTCGAGGCTCAGCCCCGCGCTGCGGCCGGTGAGGAAACCGGCCCGGAACGCGTCGCCGACGCCGGTGGGGTCGGTCTGGCTGGTCTCGGGCACCACGCCGACGTGGATGGTGGTGCCGTCGCGCTCGACGATGTCGACGCCCTTGGCGCCCAGCGTGGTCACCCGCAGGTCGACCTTCTGCTGCACGTCGGCCTCCGACCAGCCGGTCTTGGACAGCATCAGCTCCCATTCGTAGTCGTTGGTGAACAGGTAGGCCGCGCCGTCGATGAGCTTGTTGATCTCCTCGCCGGACAGCCGGGGCAGCTGCTGGGACGGGTCGGCTGCGAACGGCAAGCCCGAGCTTGCGGCACTCCTCGGTGTGCACGACCATCGCGTCCGGGTCGTTGGCCCCGATGATCACCAGGTCCGGCTTGCCCGATGGCCGACACGACGTCGGCGAGCTTGATGTTGCGGGCCTCCGACATGGCGCCCGGATAGAACGAGGCGATCTGGGCCATGTCCACGTCGGTGGTGCAGACGAAGCGTGCGGTGTGCGCGGTCTCGGAGATCAGCACGTGGTCGCAGTTGACGCCGTGGGACTGCAGCCATTCGCGGTAGTCGCCGAAGTCGTCGCCGGCCGCACCGACCAGTGCCACGTCGCCGCCCAGCACGCCGATGGCGAAGGCGATGTTTCCCGCCACGCCGCCGCGATGAATCACCAGGTCGTCGACCAAGAAACTGAGCGACACCTTCTGCAGATGATCGGCCAGCAGGTGCTCGGAAAACCGGCCGGGAAACCGCATCAGGTTGTCGGTCGCAATCGAACCTGTCACCGCGATCGTCACGAAATACTCCATCCTTCGTTAGTAAGGTTATCTAGCTTACTCACGGCGTTTCGACCGTCGCTGTTGTGCACAGTCAGCGTGAGGTCGTGCGCTAGCCTGCCTAGGGAGCTCACTCAAGTCGCCGGGATCACATTGCTCGGGCGGCAACCCGCTCGCAGTCCCGTCTACCACCGTAGGAGAACCACGATGGCCGGTCCGCACCCGCCGAACCACGCTGTCGGCGCCGGCACGCGGACCCGGGGACATGAGCCACCGCACGAATCCCAGCCACTCGAGTTCCCGCAAGAACCCAACACCGGCGATCCGGCCTTCGCCGCCCCGCAGGCAGCGACCTGCGGCCGATTATCCCGGGCAGCCGCCGCACCGGTGCCTACCCGAAGCGACGATCCAAGCGGCGGCTGATCGTCGGCATTGTGCTGGCCGTCGCGCTGGTCGCGGCGATGACGGTGGCGATCGTGTACGGGGTCCGCACCAACGGGGCCAACACCGGCGCCACGTTCTCCGAGGGAGCGGCCAAAACGGCGATTCAGGGCTATCTGGACGCGCTCGAGCACCGCGACATCGACGACATCGCCCGCAACGCGCTGTGCGGCCTGTACGACGGCGTGCGCGACAAACGGTCCGACCAGGCCCTGGCCAAGCTGAGCAGCGACGCGTTCCGCAAGCAGTTCTCCGAGGTCGAGGTGACCTCGATCGACAAGATCGTCTACCTGTCGCAGTATCAGGCCCAGGCGCTGTTCACCATGCGGGTATCCCCGCGACCGGGGGCCCGATGCGCGGCGACGTGCAAGGCGTCGCGCAGCTGCTATTCCAGCGGGGCCAGATCTTGGTGTGCTCGTACGTGCTGCGCACCGGCGGCTCGTACTAACGCAGTCCGTCAGCCGGGACACAGCCCGGCTGACGGATTCGGGATCAACGATCAGTTGAATGAGTCGCCGCAGGCGCACGAACCGGTGGCGTTGGGGTTGTCGATGGTGAAGCCCTGCTTCTCGATGGTGTCCACGAAGTCGATGGACGCGCCTTCGACGTAGGGCGCGCTCATCCGGTCCACCGTCAACGTCACACCACCGAACTCCGCGGTCAGGTCGCCATCCAGCGTCCGGTCGTCGAAGAAGAGGTTGTAGCGCAGCCCCGCGCACCCACCCGGCTGAACCGCGATACGCAGCGCCAGGTCGTCACGGCCCTCCTGGTCCAGCAGGGACTTCGCCTTGGTGGCGGCGGCCTCGGTCAGGATCACGCCGTGGGTCTCTGGCGCTCGACTCGTTTTGCACCGTCATTGCTTCTCCTACATGCCTCATTGTTGGGTGGGTCCGATCAAGCCCGCCATCGCCGGCTCACGCCGAACGATCCGGACCGCCCGAAAGCCCACTGCTTCAACGGTACCTTGCAGGACCGCTATTCCCGAGTCGCGCCGCCACCACCGATGCCAAACCCATGAGCTGATTGGCCGCGTCGGCCTGCGCCAGCCCCACCGATCCGGCGTAATCGGCGATGGCCAGGGCCGCCATGATGCCCGCCGATCGCACCGTGGATTTGTCCAGGTCGACCTGCCCGGCCAGCACGATCACCGGAATACCCAGCGGAGCGGCGCCTCGTCCGCGAGCAAGCCGACCACCTTGCCGTGCAGGGATTGCTCGTCGAACCGGCCCTCACCGGTGACGATCATCTCCGCGGTCGTCCAGGTCGTCGGCCAGGTGGGTGTGCTCGGCGATGATCGCCGCGCCGGACTCGACACCGGCCGCCGAGCGCCAGCAGGCCGGCGCCGATGCCGCCGGCGGCCCCCGCGCCCGGCTCGGCGCTCACGTCCCGTCCGGCCACCGCTTCCAGTGCCAGCGCCCACGCCTCGAGGCGAACTTCGAGCGCGGCGACGGTGGCCGTGTCGGCGCCCTTCTGCGGCCCGAACACCCGGGCCGCGCCCCACGGCCCCAGCAGCGGATATTCGGTGTCGGAGGCGGCGATCAGCTCCACGTCGGCCAGTCGTCGCCGGGCGACTTCCAGGCCGCCGAGCTCGGCGATCATGTCCCTGCCCGCCGTCGGTGCACGCGCTGCCGCCCAGCCCGACCACGATCCGCGTCGCCCCGACGCCGCAGCGCCTCGGCGATCAGCTGCCCGACTCCCCTGCTGTGGGCCGCCATGCGCGGTCTCCGGGGTGGGTGGACCGCCGAGCAACGTCAGACCGCAGGCCTGCGCGCACTCCAGGATACGCGGTCGCCGAGCCGCGATCGAACACCCACTCGGCGTCCACCGTCGCGTCCAGCGGCCCTGACACCCGCAGTCGCCGCGTCTCCCCCAGCCGGCTGGCCAGCACCTCGACGAAACCGGGGCCGCCGTCGGACTGCGGGGCGACGATGAACCGATCGCCCGGACGGGACCGGGTCCAGCCGGTCGCGATGGCGGCGGCGGCCTCCACGGCCGACATGCTGTCGCCGTAGCAATCCGGGGCCACCAGAACCTGCATGGCCGGCAACTGGAGACGGCCGGGCGCAAGGCCAGGACCAGCATCATCCGAGGCCATCGAGCCGTCGTCCATCACAGGCAGCCGTTCATCACACGTAAGAGTAGGGCCAACCGACGCACTGAGCAGGGCTAATAACAAGGCATTCCAGGGCCATTTCGGCGCGGACGGCCCGCGAAGTAACCTGGCGACTGTGAAGCTGCTGGGCCGCAAGAAGGGCCAAGAAGACGGACCTCGAAGAGAGCGCAGCCGCCGCTGCCGCACCCGACGTTGCCGGTCCCACCGGCGACGCACCCGCGGAGCGCGCAGCGCACCGATCCCAAGGGCCGGCCGACGCCCAAGCGCAACGACGCCCGACGCAACGCCAGGAAGGGCCCGGTCGCACCCGCGCCGATGACCGCCTCCGAGGCGCGGGCCCGGCGCAAATCGCTGGCCGGCCCCAAGCTCAGCCGCGAGGAGCGCAGGGCCGCAAGGCCGCCAGCCGGCGCGCCGGATGCTCGGACCGCCGGGAGCGCATGATGGCCGGCGAAGAGGCCTACCTGCTGCCGCGCGACCAGGGCCCGATTCGCCGTTACGTCCGCGATGTGGTGGACGCCCGGCGCAACGTGCTCGGCCTGTTCATGCCGTCGACGCTGGCTCTGCTGTTCATCATGTTCGGCGTCCCGCAGCTGCAGCTGTACGTCTCTCCGGCGATGCTGGTGCTGATGGCCGTGATGAGCGTCGACGGGCTGATCCTGGGCCGCAAAGTCAGCAGGCTGGTCGACGCGAAGTTCCCGAAGCAACACCGAAAGCCGTTGGAAGCTAGGCCTTTACGCCGCCGGCCGGGCTTCCCAAATGCGCCGGATGCGGACGCCCCGGCCCCAAGTCAAGCACGGCGCCAGTGTCGGTTAAAGCTCTGCGAAAGCCGTCTGACCCCGGTGCGCACCCTGGTGCTCGGCGGGATCAGGTCGGGCAAATCCCGGTGGGCGGAGGAAGCCATCGCCAAGTCACTGCCGCCCGGGCAGCCGGTCCGTTACCTGGCACCCGGGCCGCCCGGGCACGACGACGCGGCGTGGGCACACCGGGTCGCCCAGCACCGCGAGCGTCGGCCCGCGCATTGGTCGACGGTCGAAACCGACGACATCGCAACCCAATTGCGGCAGTCGCCGGACACCCCGACGCTCGTCGACGATCTCGGCACCTGGCTGACCGGCGCGCTGGACCGCCACCAAGCCTGGGATGGACGGCTCGGTGGCGGCTCCCGTCCGCAGACGATCGACGACATGCTCGCCGCGGTCAGCGCGCTTCGCGTCCGACGCTGGTGCTGGTCAGCCCGGAGGTCGGGTTGACCGTGGTGCCGGCCACCGCCGTCCGGCCGCCGGTTCGCCGACGAACTGGGCAGCCTCAACCAGCGCATCGCCGCGTTGTGCGACCAAGTGGTGCTGGTGGTGGCCGGCCAGGCGGTACCGATCAAACCGTCGGGAGCCTGATGCAATTCGCGCCGTCTCGCCGCCCGATGCGGACGCCGCCGCCGCCGCCCGCGCCCGCCAGGACACGCTGACCAAGCCGCGGGGCGCGCTGGGCCGCCTCGAGGAACTGTCGGTCTGGGTCGCGTCGTGTCAGGGGCATTGCCCGCCACGCCAATTCGAGCGCGCCCGGGTGGTGGTGTTCGCCGGTGACCACGGCGTCGCCCGGTCCGGGGTGTCGGCGTACCCGCCGGAAGTGACCGCGCAGATGGTCGCCAACATCGACGCCGGCGGGGCGGCGATCAACGCACTGGCCGATATCGCCGGGGCGACGGTGCGGGTCGCGGACCTGGCCGTGGACGCCGACCCGTGCCTCGAGCGGATCGGCGCCCACAAAGTGCGGCGCGGCAGCGGCGATATCGCCGTCGAGGACGCGCTGACCGACGACGAGACCGCCCGCGCGATCGCGGCCGGCCGGCCATCGCCGACGAGGAGGTCGACGCCGGCGCCGACCTGCTGATCGCCGGCGACATGGGAATCGGAAACACCACGGCCGCAGCGGTTTTGGTGGCGGCGCTGACGAACGCCGAGCCGGTCGCGGTGGTCGGCTTCGGGACCGGGATCGACGACGCCGGCTGGGCACGCAAGACCGCCGCGGTGCGCGACGCCCTGTTTCGGGCGCGGCTGGTGTTGCCCGATCCGGTCGGGCTGCTGCGCTGCTGCGGCGGCGCGGATCTGGCCGCGACTGGCGGGCTTTTGCGCGCAGGCCGCGGTCCGGCGCACCCCGCTGCTGCTCGACGGCATGGCGGTGACGGCGGCCGCGCTGGTCGCCGAGCACCTGGCGCCGGGCGCCCGGCTGTGGTGGCAGGCCGGTCACCGGTCCACCGAGCCGGGCCACGCGCTGGCCCTGGCGGCGCTGGATGCTGGAGCCGATTCTGGACCTGCGGATGCGGCTGGGCGAGGGCACCGGCGCCGCGCTGGCGCTGCCGGTGCTGCGCGCCGCGGTGGCCGCGCTGTCGTCGATGGCGACCTTCACCGAGGCCGGTGTGTCCGACCGGTCGACGGCGCCTCCCGGCCCATCCCCCGTCGTGATGCGTTCGCTGGCAACGGCTTTCGCGTTCGCGACGGTGATGCCCGTCCGCGGCCGGGGCGAGCTCCCGATGGGCCGCGGCGCCATGACCGCGCTGCCGGTGGTCGGCGCCGCGCTGGGGGTCACTGGCCGCCGGCGGTGACGTGGGGCGGGGCTCACGTCTTCGGGCCCGTCCAGCCCGCTGCCCGGGCTGCTCGCGGTGGCGGCGCTGCTGCTGGCGACCCGCGGCCTGCACATCGACGGCGTCGCCGATACGGCCGACGGGCTGGGCTGCTACGGGCCGCCGCCGCGGGCGCTGGCGGTGATGCGCGACGGATCGACCGGGCCGTTCGGCGTCGCCGCCGTCGTCGTGGTGATCATGCTGCAGGGGCTGGCCTTTTCGGCGCTGGGGGCCACGGGCCGGGTATCGCGGCGTGGCCGGGATCGCCGTGGCGGTTTTCGCCGGCCGGGTGACCGCGGTGCTGGCCTGTCGCCGATCGGTGCCGGCGGCCGACGGCAGCGCCCTGGGCGTCCGGGTCGCCGGCAGCCAACCGCGCCGGTGGTGGCGGCCTGGGTCGCGGTGCTGCTCGCCGTTTCGCTGGTGGCCGGTCCGCGGCCGTGGCAGGGGCCGGTGGCGGTGCTGCTGGGCTGGGCTGCGGGGCGATCGTGGTGCGGCACTGCGTGCGCCGATTCGGCGGCATCACCGGCGACGTGCTGGGCGCCGCGATCGAAGCTGACCACGACGGTGAGCGCCGTGGCGCTCGCGGGTCTGGTGCGGTTGTAGCCGACGTGAAGCTGGTTTCACGCTCGTGGCCGAATGTGACGCTGGCTGCACGCTCGGCCGGCGAAGCTAACCCAGCCGGGCCATCCAGCCGTGGGTGTCGGCGAAGGTGCCGCGCTGGATCCCGGTCAGCGTGTCGCGCAGCGCCATCGTCACTTCACCGGGTTGGCCGTCGGCGACGGTGAACTCGGCGTCGCCGTACTTCACGTGCGAGACGGGGGTGATGACCGCGGCGGTGCCGCAGGCGAACACCTCGGTGATCTCCCCGGCGGCGGCCTTCTTCTGCCACTCGTCGATATCGATCTTGCGTTCCTCGACGGAGAAACCAGCGTCAATGGCCAACTGCAGCAAGGAGTCTCGTGTGATGCCGGGCAGCAGCGATCCGGACAGCTCGGGGGTGACCAGCCGCGCCGACCCGCCGCTGCCGAACACGAAGAAGATGTTCATCCCGCCCATCTCTTCGACGAAGCGTCGCTCGACGGCGTCCAGCCACACCACTTGGTCGCAACCGTTGGCCGCGGCTTCGGCCTGAGCCGACAGCGAGGCCGCGTAGTTGCCGCCGAACTTGGCCGCGCCGGTGCCCCCGGGGCTGGCCCGCACATACTCCGTCGACACCCAGACGGTGACCGGGCTGATGCCGCCCTTGAAATAGGCGCCGGCCGGCGAGGCGATCAGCAGGTAGCGGTAGCGCTTGGACGGCCGCACACCCAGTCCCGGCTCGGTGGCGAAGACGAACGGGCGCAGGTACAACGCCTCCTCGCCCCCGGCGGCCGGAACCCAGGCGTTGTCGACGGCGATGAGCTGGCGAAGGGATTCGATGAACAGCTCTTCGGGCAGTTCGGGAATGGCGAGCCGACGCGCCGACGAGCGTAACCGGGCGGCGTTGGCCTCGGCGCGAAACGACACGATCGAGCCGTCCGCCCAGCGGTACGCCTTGAGCCCCTCGAACATTTCCTGCGCGTAGTGCAGCACGATCGCCGACGGATCCAGCTCGATCGGGCCGTAGGCGATGACGCGCGCGTTGTGCCAACCTTCGCCGTCGCCGTCGTAGTCGATCGACACCATGTGATCGGTGAAGTATTTGCCGAAACCCGGCTCGGCCAGGATCGGTTTCGCGTTCGGCGTCGGTCGCCGGATTTGCCGAGCGCGAAACCGTGAACTCGAGGGAGCCGCTGGTCATGGCGCCGATTGTATATCCGCCTACCGAATTGGATTTCGCCCGCGCAAGCGGCACGGCTAGCGGGTTTTCACGCGCGACGAAGGGCGGCCGCACGACTTCGCACTCCGCGGGACGGCCGCGGACGTCGACGGTGACTTGCTGGCCGTCCTCGACTCCGGCGTCGGTGTCGATCAGTGCCAGCGCGATGCCGGCCTGCAGTGTCGGGGAGAACGTCCCCGACGTGGTGACCCCGACCGGGGTGTCGCCCGCGAGCACCGTCAGCCCGGCGCGCAATACACCGCGGCCCACCATCCGCAGCCCACGCAGCAGCCGCCGCGGCCCGGCCTCCTTCTCGGCCAGCAGCGCGTCACGGCCGAAGAACGCGTCCTTCTTCCAGCCGATCGCCCAGCCGCAGCGGGCCTGCAGCGGGGAGATGTCGAGGGAAAGTTCGTGACCGTGCAGCGGATAGCCCATCTCGGTGCGCAGGGTGTCGCGGGCGCCCAGGCCGGCCGGCTCACCGCCGGCCGCGCTGACCGCCGCGGCCAGCGCGTCGAACACCACGCCGCGCGGACTCCCACGGCGGCAGCAGTTCGTAGCCGTGCTCCCCGGTGTAGCCGGTGCGGCAGACCCGCACCGGCACCCCGGAGAACGAGGCGTCGGCGTAGCCCATGTAATCCATGTCGGTCGGCAGGCCCAGCTCGGCCGAGCACGTCCGCCGATCGCGGTCCCTGCACCGCCAGCACCGCATACGAGCGGTGCTCGTTGGTGATGGTCAGCCCGGCCGGGTGCGGCCGGCCTGCAGCGCTTCGACCACGGCGGCGGTGTTGGCGGCGTTGGGCACCAGAAAGATCTCGTCGTCGTCGACGTAGTAGGCGATCAGGTCGTCGATCACGCCGCCGGATTCGGTGCAGCACAACGTGTATTGCGCCTTGCCCGGCCCGATGCGGCGCAGGTCGTTGGTGAGCGCGGAGTTGACGAACTGCGCCGCCCCCGGCCCGCGGACCAATGCCTTGCCCAGGTGGCTGACGTCGAACAGGCCGACGGCGTTGCGGGTGGCGTTGTGCTCGCTGACGGTGCCGGCATACGACACCGGCATCAGCCAGCCGCCGAACTCGGCGAAGCTGGCGCCCATACTCGCGATGACGGTCTTCCAGCGGTCCGTGCTGCAGCTCGGCTCACGGCGTCTCACCCTAATCGGCACCACTGCTGGCACACTTGGGCAGGTGTCCGATTCATCTGGACTTCGACGCGCTTGAGGCCGCCGGGATCGCCAACCCGCGCGAGCGGGCCGACCTGATCAAGTACCTGGACGACCTCGGCTTCACAGTCGACGAGATGGTCGGAAGCCGAACGGCGCGGCCGGCTGTTCGGGCTTGCCGGTGACGTCCTGTCGTGGTCGGGACGCCCGATCTACACGTTTGCAGACCGCGGCCGCGCGAACTCGGGATGGCGGCCGAGGACGTCGCGCACGCGTGGGCTCTGCTCGGCCTGACCGTCGCCGGTCCCGACGTTCCGGTGCTGAGCCAGGCCGACGTCGACGCCCTGGCGACCTGGGTCGCGCTCAAGACGGTGGTGGGCGAGGACGGCGCGCTCGGCCTGCTGCGGGTGCTCGGCGCCGCGATGGCCCGGCTCGCGGAGGCCGAGTCGACGATGATCCGCGCCGGGACGCCGGACATCCAGATGACCCACACCCACGACGAGCTCGCCACGGCGCAGGCGTACCGCGCGGTCGCCGAGTTCGTCCCGCGGCTCGGGGCACTGATCGACGTCGTTCACCGCCACCACCTGACCAGCGCCCGAACCCACTTCGAGGGCGTCCTTCGCGACACGTCGGCGAGCGTGGTGTGCGGCGTCGGTTTTGCGGATCTGTCCGGCTTCACCGTGCTGACCCAGGCGCTGACCCCCGCGGAGTTGTCGGACCTGCTCAACGAGTTCGCCGGGACCGTCTCCGACGTGGTGCATGCCGACGGCGGCCGGGTGGTGAAGTTCATCGGCGACGAGGTGATGTGGGTGAGCGCGTCGCCCGAGCGGCTCGCCAGGGCGGCGGTCGATCTCGTCGACCACCCGCGGGCGCGCGAGGAGGGTCTGCAGGTCCGCGCCGGCCTTGCCTACGGCACCGTCGCTGGCCATCAACGGCGACTACTTCGGCAGCCCGGTCAACCTGGCGGCGCGACTCGTGGCGGCCGCGGCCCCGGGACAGATCCTGGCCACGTCGGAGCTGCACGACGAGTTGCCGGACTGGCCCGCGGTCGCCCATGGCCCCTTGACGCTCAAGGGTTTTGACGACCCGGTGACCGCCTTCGACCTGAGCGCCCGGACGCTGCCGACCTGAGCACCATCCGCGGTGACTAGGGTGATTGCGCGTGAGTACCGAACCGGGATACCAGGCCCCTTCCGTCACCGTCGCCTCCTCGCTGCCACAGCGCGCCGCCGCGTCCACCGTGCTGATCGTGCCCGTCGTCTCGACCGGCGAGGACGACAAGCCCGGCGCGGCCGTTGCGGCGGCCGAGCCGTTCCTGTCCGCCGACGCGGTGGCCGAGATCGAAGCGGGCCTGCGGGCGCTGGAAGCCACCGGCGGCGCGAACAGGTGCACCGGCTGGTGGTGCCGTCGCTGCCGGTGGCCAGCGTGCTGACGGTCGGCCTGGGCAAACCGCAGTCCGAGTGGCCGGCCGACACCATCCGTCGCGCCGCCGGCGTGGCCGCGCGCTCGCTCGGCAAGACCGAATCGGTGATCACCACGCTGGCCGAGTTGCCCGGCGCGGACGTCGCCTCGGCCGCCGTCGAGGGCCTGATCCTGGGCAGCTACCGGTTCACCGAATTCCGCAGCGACAAGACCGCCCCGAAAGACCAAGGGCTGCGCAAGATCACGGTGCTCGCCACCGCGAAGGACGCCAAGAACGACGCCGCGCACGCCGCCGCCGTCGCGACCGCGGTCGCCACCGCGCGCGACTTCGTCAACACCCCGCCCAGCCACCTGTTTCCCGCCGAATTCGCCAGGCGTGCAAAGGCTTTGGGCGAGTCCGTCGGCCTCGAGGTCGAGGTGCTCGACGACAAGGCGCTGCAGAAAGGCGGCTACGGCGGGATCATCGGTGTCGGGCAGGGCTCGTCGCGTCCGCCGCGGCTGGTGCGCCTGACCCACCGCGGTTCGAAGCTGGCCAAGAAAGCCAAGCAAGCGCCAAAAAAGTCGCGCTGGTCGGCAAGGGCGTCACGTTCGACACCGGCGGCATCTCGATCAAGCCGGCGGCGGCGATGCACCACATGACCTCGGACATGGGCGGTGCCGCCGCGGTGATCGCGACCGTCGCGCTGGCCGCGCAGCGCAAACTCCCGATCGACGTGATCGCCACCGTGCCGATGGCCGAGAACATGCCGTCGGCCACCGCGCAACGCCCGGGCGACGTGCTGACGCAGTACGGCGGAATCACGGTCGAGGTGCAGAACACCGACGCGGAGGGCCGGCTCATCCTGGCCGACGCCATCGTGCGGGCGTGCGAGGACAACCCCGATTACCTGATCGAGACGTCCACGCTGACCGGCGCGCAGACCGTGGCGCTGGGCGCCCGCATCCCCGGCGTGATGGGCAGCGACGAGTTCCGCGACCGCGTCGCGGCGATCTCGCAGAAGGTCGGCGAGAACGGCTGGCCGATGCCGCTGCCCGACGAACTCAAGGAAGACCTGAAGTCCAACGTGGCCGACCTGTCCAACATCAGCGGGCAGCGCTTCGCCGGCATGCTGGTGGCCGGGGTGTTCCTGCGAGAGTTCGTCGCCGACGGCGTGAGTTGGGCGCACATCGACGTGGCCGGCCCGGCCTACAACACCGGCAGCGCCTGGGGCTACTCGCCGAAGGGCTCCACCGGAGTGCCGACGCGGACCATGTTCGCGGTGTTGGAGGACATCGCCGAGAACGGCTAGCGGGTCAGCCGTTTGACCACGGCCCGGCCCAGCTTGCGGCGTGGCCAGCCGGTCGGTCCGTCGGCGGCCAGTGCGGCATTGGCCGCGTTACGCCCACAGGCGCCGTGCACCGAGCCACCCGGCGTCGCCGACGCGCTGCCCAAATACAGCCGCTCGATGGGTGTTTCGGCGCGACCCATGCCGGGTGCGGGACGGAAGACCAGCATCTGCTGCAATTGCGCGGTTCCGCCGTTGAGCGCCCCGAGATGCAGGTTGGCGTCGCTGGCCTCGAGATCCGACGGCCGTTGCACGAACCGGTCGATCACCGCCGAACCGAAGCCCGGCGCATGCTCTTCGATGACCCGGTCCATCGCTTCGGCCAGCCGGTCCGCCGAAGCGTCGTCAGACACATTGCGCGGCAAATGCGTGTAGGCCCAAACACTTTCGGTGCCCGCCGGCGATCTGCTGGGATCCGCCGTGGTGGTCTGGCCCAACAGCATGAACGGATGCTCGGGTACCACGCGGGTGTTCAGGTCGGCCATCCAGCGGATCAGTCCGTCCCCGTCGGCGCCCAGGTGGACGGTGCCCACCGACCGCAAGTTTTTCGCTCGCCACGGAATCGGTGTCGCCAGCGCGTAATTGACCTTCACCACCGGCGGATCCCACTCGTAGTGTTCGAGGTCGCGACGCAACGCCGCCGGCACCGCGTCCGCGGGCAGCATGTCGCAGAACAACCGCGGCGCCGTCACGTCGGCCACCACCGCACGGCGGCGCGGTCACCGTCCGCCCCTCCGCGGTGGTCACGCCCACCGCCCGGCCGCCCCGCACCTGGATGCGAGAAACGTTCTGACTGACACTCGATTCGCGCTCCGGCCGAGCAGGCGCGGTTGACCAGCGCCGCGGTGAGTTGACCCGAGCCGCCGACCGGCACCGGCCAGCCGTAATCCTGGGCCAGCATCGTCATCAGGAAGCCCATGGCGCCGCTGATGGGCGCATCCGGCGGGACGTCGGCGTGCATTGCGTTGCCCAGCAACAACACTCGCGGCGCTTCGCCCTCGAACAGCTGGCTTGCCATGGCATTGGCCGGCTGCACCAGCAGGCGCGCGACCCGGACCGCCTCCGGCGTGCCGAGTTTGCGCAGCAGCCCGAGCAGCGGACGCACCGGCGGGAAGGGCGCCAGCATGGCGTCGAGCAATGGCGCCTTGATCTTGTTCCACAGTTCGACCAGCCGCCACCAGTTCTCGCCGTCGGCGGGTGTTCGCGCGCGCGAATTCCGCCGCCGTCCGGGCGGGGTCGTGATACACGATGGGCGGGTCGTCGTCGGCCGCCATTGCGGGGATGGCCAACCACCGTCGGCGCATGCGACCACCGCAGCCCGTGATCCTCCAACCGCAGCGCCCTCATCGCCGGAGACGCCACCGTCATCGGGTAGTACGAGCTGAACAGGTCGGTGATGTAACCCGGTGTCAGCTCGGCGCTGCGCACCGCTCCGCCCGGTTCGGGCTGGGCTTCGAGCACCAGCACGTCCCAGCCCGCGTCGGCCAGCATCGAGGCCGCGACCAGCCCGTGGTGTCCCGCCCCGATCACGACGGCGTCGGCGGCATCGCGCACGGTCACTTCACCTGGCTCGGCTCCAGGCGCTCCGCCAACGCCGCCAGCCGCCAGCAGGCACTCCTTGTTGCGGGGGTACGCCGCGGCCA
This sequence comes from uncultured Actinomycetota bacterium, assembly GCA_963849935.1. Lineage (GTDB taxonomy): Bacteria > Actinomycetota > Actinomycetes > Mycobacteriales > Mycobacteriaceae > Mycobacterium. Next base: position 162,024 of record CAWKJQ010000008.1, on the reverse strand, counting down.
GCGCGAGGGAATCGGGAACGGCCCCCATCGGCCCTTCGACGGGAACTTCGATCATTTCGATCCGGCACCCCTGCGGAATCTCGTGCAGCAGCATGGTGATTCGCGCGGCACCAAGCGGACCCAGGCGGGCACGCAGCACCAGCTTGTGCGGGGGTTCGCACTCCTCCACGATGGTCGCGTCGTTGATCACCAACGGCCAAATGCCGATCGAGTGCTTGATCGAGGAACCCGGCTCCGGCCAGTTGGGATCGACGGCCCGCATCCGGCTGTTGCCCACCACCCACTGGGTGTAGGTCCAGCCCTGGGCGAGCACCTCCCACACCCGCTCACACGACTCGGGTACCTCGCGCGTTGCAGTGATCACGTGCAAACCCCTTCATGTCTCTGGTTACCGCGGCGGGTACCCGGCAATCGACGGGTTATTCGGCGTCAACGTGGGGTTTACCGTCGTCGGACTGCGGCTAATCTCCCTAGCGGTCGAAATCCCAACGACGAAAGGCGAGACCATGACGGCGCGACGGTTGATCATCGGTGTGGGCGCCGTGCTGTTATTGGCGGGAATCATCGGACTGCTGACGCCGGTGTCGGTTTCCGACAGCAACGGCCATTCGGTCGGCTGCGGAAACGCCGTGGCGACCGACCTTTCCGAGGCCAGGAGCGCGAACAACAGCAACGGGGCGAACATCCCGATTCTCAATCAGATCATCCCGCACACCGACTATGTGGCGCAGTGCCAGTCGTCGGTGGGCAGCCGGCGCGCGTGGGCGATACCGCTGGCTGTGCTCGGGGTCATCGCGATCGGCGCGACGTTGCTGACGGGGCGTCGAGGGGCGGCGACGGGCGCTTAGCCCGCCTCAGATCACCCGAATGCGCGCGGCGTTGCGCAGCCCCTGCGGCGCAACACGCGAAAGGCCGTACAGCGCATAGGCTTCCGGCGCTACCGGACGAATCGGCTTCTTCTTCTTGACCGACGACAAGATCGCGTTGGCGACCTTATCGGGGCCGTAGCGCCGCAGCGCGAACATCTTGCCCAGCTGCCCGCGACGGCCGTCGACGCCGTCGGACTGCTTCCCCGCGGGCGCATCGAATCGCGTGGTGTTGATGATGTTCGTGTCGATGACCCCGGGGCAGATCGTGGTCAGGCCCACCCCGGCGGCGTCGAGTTCGGCGCGCAGGCAGTCGGAGAACATATAGGTCGCCGCCTTCGACGTGCAGTAGGCGCTCAGCGACTGCAGCGGGGCGTAGGCCGCCATCGACGACACGTTGACGATGTATCCGCCGGTGCCGCGCTCCACCATCCGGCGCGCGAACGCCCGGCAACCGTTGACCACACCGCCGAGGTTGACGTCGAGCACCCGGTCGAACTGCTCGGCCGGGGTGTCCAGGAATCCGCCCGCGTGCCCGATGCCGGCGTTGTTGACGACGATGTCCGGGACGCCGTGTTCGGCTGCTGACCCGCTCGGCGAACGACTCCACCGCCTGCGCGTCCGACACGTCGAGCACGTAGGGGTGCGCGACGCCGCCCCGGGTGGCGATCTCGGCCGCGGTGGCCTTGACGGCCGCCTCGTCGATATCGCTGATGACCAGCTCGGCGCCTTCCCGCGCGAACGCGAACGCGGTCTCGCGGCCGATGCCGCTGCCGGCGCCGGTGACCGAAACCAGGGTGTCGCCGAACGACCCACGGGGACGCCCCACCTGCGCCCGCAGCAGCGCGCGGCTGGGTGGGTTGCCCTCGGCGTGGTCGGCGAACTCGCGCACCGCCGCCGCCATCACCTGCGGGTGCGACATCGGCGAGAAGTGACCGGCCTGGATGTCGCGGCGCCACAGCCGCGGCACGAAGCGCGGGGTGTGGTCGTAGCCGTAGGGCCGCACGTACTTGTCTTTGGTGTTGACGATGAGCTGCACCGGCACATCGATGACCGCGACGCCCTGCTTGCGACCGGAGAATGACCGAAAGTAGTTGGCGGGATAGGTTTTTACCGAATGAGCGGCATCTGCGGCCAGTTTCTCGGAGTGCCGGATCTGCTCGACGGGGATGTTGTCGACGGCATTGCGCCGCAGCGCCGGGACCGACAGCGCCAGCCGCAGGAACAGCGGCGCGAGCACCGGTATCGAGAAGAAGATCATGTAGGTCAGCCGCAGCGCCTGGCTGATCGCCCGGACGAAGGTGCGCGGCTTCCAGGGCGCCCGCAGACCGCTGAAGATGTAGTCGACCAGCTGGTCCTGAGCGGGTCCGGACACCGACGTGAACGTGGCGACCCGGTCACTGGCGCCGGGGCGCTTCAGGTAGTGCCATACCCCCACCGAGCCCCAGTCGTGGGCCAGCACGTGCACGGGCCGGCCCGGGCTCAGCTCGCCGGTCACCGCGGCGAAGTCGTCGGCGAAGCGGTCCATGGTGTAGGCCGACACCGGCTTGGGCACCGAGGACATGCCGACACCGCGGTTGTCGTAGCGGATGATCCGGAACCGCTCGGCCAGCAGCGGGACGACCCCGTCCCACAGCACATGCGAGTCGGGGAAGCCGTGCACGAGCACGACGGTCGGGCCCTCGGGGTTGCCCTCTTCGTAGACCGCGATGCGGGCGCCGTCGGCGCTGTCGACGAAACGCTGCGGTAGTTGTTGTGTTGGCGGCATCTCCGACCTCCCCGCTCTGGCTGCAGTGGCCACACCGTAGCAAGCGTGATCGGTGTCACCCGCCCAGCGCGGGGTATCTGCCCTGGATGTGTGCCGACGAGGGCGCAGTGACAGGATAGTTTGGATTGCGACTGCGCCTCCCGCAAGCGAGCTGATCGACCCGCCCGACCCACGAGCGATCGAGGAGTCAAAAAAGATGGCCTTCTCCGTCCAGATGCCGGCACTCGGTGAGAGCGTCACCGAGGGGACGGTCACCCGCTGGCTCAAGCAGGAAGGCGACACGGTCGAGCTCGACGAGCCGCTCGTCGAGGTGTCGACCGACAAGGTCGACACCGAAATCCCTTCGCCGGCCGCGGGTGTGCTGACCAAGATCGTCGCCCAGGAGGACGACACCGTCGAGGTGGGCGGCGAGCTGGCCGTCATCGGCGACGGCTCCGAAGGTGGCGGCGCAGGTGGCGACTCGCAGCCGGCCGCGCAGGCGCCCAGCGAGCCCGAGCCGCAGGCGCAGCCCGAGTCCCCAGCCCGAGCCGGAACCCGAGCCGGAACCGGAGCCGCAGACCCAGGCCGAGCCGGAGGCCGCGCCCGCCCAGCAGAGCTCCGGTAGCGCGACCCCGGTTTTGATGCCCGAGCTCGGCGAGTCGGTGGCCGAGGGCACCGTGACGCGCTGGCTCAAGAAGGTCGGCGATTCGGTTCAGGTCGACGACGCACTGGTCGAAGTGTCCACGGACAAGGTCGACACCGAGATCCCGTCACCGGTGGCCGGGGTGCTCATCAGCATCACCGCCGAGGAGGACGCCACCGTGCCGGTCGGCGGCGAGCTGGCGCGCATCGGCGCCGGTTCCGACGCGGCCGCGCCCGCGGCTCCCGCCGCCCCCCAGCCGCCGCCCGCGCCCAAGCCCGAACCCAAGCCGGAACCGGCGCCCCAGCCCCCGGCACAGCCCAAACCGCAAGCCGCGCCGGCCCCCGCGCCTCAGGCCGAGCCCGCGCCGGAGCCGAAACCTCAACCGGCGCAGGCCCAGCCGACACCGCAGGCGGCGCGCCCGGTCGCCGACGGCGCGCCGTATGTGACGCCGCTGGTGCGAAAACTGGCCGCCGAGAACAACATCGACCTCACCTCGGTCACCGGCACCGGGGTGGGCGGTCGCATCCGCAAGCAAGACGTGCTGGCCGCCGCCGAGCAGAAGCAACGCCCACCAGAGCCGGCCGCCGCGGCGCCCACGCAAGCGGCCGCCGGCCCGAAGCCCGCCGCGACGCCCACCCCGGCGCCGGCGCTGGCGCACCTGCGGGGCACCACCCAGAAGGCCAGCCGGATCCGCCAGATCACCGCGAACAAGACCCGCGAATCCCTGCAGGCCACAGCCCAACTCACCCAGACCCACGAGGTCGACATGACCAAGCTGGTCGGGTTGCGGGCCAGGGCCAAGGCGGCCTTCGCCGAGCGCGAGGGGGTGAACCTGACCTTCCTGCCGTTCATCGCCCGGGCGGTGATCGACGCGCTGAAGATTCACCCCAACGTCAACGCGAGCTACAACGAGGAAACCAAGGAGATCACCTACTACGACGCCGAGCACCTCGGCTTCGCGGTCGACACCGAACAGGGACTGCTCTCCCCCGTGGTGCACAACGCCGGCGACCTGTCGCTGGCCGGTCTGGCCCGGGCGATCGCCGACATCGCCGCGCGCGCCCGGTCCGGCAACCTCAAACCCGACGAGCTGTCCGGCGGCACCTTCACCATCACCAACATCGGCAGCCAGGGTGCGCTGTTCGACACCCCGATCCTGGTTCCGCCGCAGGCCGCCATGCTGGGCACCGGCGCGATCGTCAAGCGGCCGCGGGTGGTGGTCGACGACAGCGGCAACGAATCGATCGGCGTCCGCTCGATCTGCTATCTCCCGCTGACGTATGACCACCGGCTGATCGACGGCGCCGACGCCGGCCGCTTCCTCACCACCATCAAGCACCGTCTCGAAGAGGGCGCGTTCGAGGCCGACCTAGGCCTGTAGAGGACAAGCGGACGTGGGGGGCGCTGGCCAGAAGGCCGTCATCGCGATTGCGGGTTCGTCAGGGCTGATCGGCTCCGCCCTGGCCGCGGCCCTGCGCGCCGCCGATCACCGGGTGTTGCGCATCGTGCGGCGGGCACCGGCGAACGCCGATGAGCTGCACTGGAATCCCGAGAGCGGCGATCTGGATCCCGACACGCTGGCCGACGTCGACGCCGTCGTCAACCTTTGCGGCGTCAACATCGGCAAGCGGCGGTGGTCGGGCGCCTTCAAGCAGAGTCTGCGCGACAGCCGCATCGCCCCCACCGAAGTCCTGGCGCACGCCGTCGCCGACGCGGGCGTGGCGACCCTGGTCAACGCCAGCGCGGTGGGCTTCTACGGCAACACCAAGGACCGCGTGGTCGACGAAAACGACCGTGCGGGAACGGGTTTCCTGGCCCAGCTGTGCGAAGACTGGGAAGCCGCCACGCTGCCGGCCCAATACGGGGGCGCCCGGGTGGTGCTGGCCCGCACCGGGCTGGTGTTCTCTCCCGCGGGCGGCGTGTTGGCGCCGGTTGCGGCCGTTGTTCCGCGCCGGCCTCGGCGCCCGGCTGGGCGGCGGGCGGCAGTACATGTCGTGGATCACGCTGGAAGACGAAGTGCGCGCGCTGTTGTTCGCGATTTCCAACGCCGAGCTGTCCGGCCCGGTGAACATGACCGGTCCGGCGCCGGTCACCAACGCCGAATTCACCACCGCGTTCGGGCGCGCGGTCAATCGCCCAACCCCGTTGATGGTGCCCGGTTTCGCCATCCGGGCCGCGCTGGGCGAGTTCGCCGACGAAGGTCTGCTGACGGGGCAGCGCGCCATCCCGTCCGCGCTGGAGCGCGCCGGTTTCGTCTTCCACCACAACACCGTCGGCGAGGCGCTCGCCTACGCCACCGCCAGCCGCGACCACGACTAGCCCGGGGCCGGGCCGGACGGGCCTGGCGGGCGCGGGCCGAGTACCGTCGCGAACGTGATCGATTCCATCCGGTCCAGCCAGGCTTTGATCGACGTCCGCCCGCTGGGCATCGTCGACTACCGCGTGGCCTGGCAGCGGCAACGCGAACTGGCCGACGCCCGGGTGGCCGGCGGCAGCGACACGCTGCTGCTGCTCGAGCACCCCGCGGTCTACACCGCGGGCCGGCGCACCGAACCGCACGAACGGCCGGTGGACGGCACTCCCGTCATAGACACCGACCGTGGCGGCAAGATCACCTGGCATGGTCCCGGCCAGTTGGTCGGATATCCGATCATCGGCCTGGCCGAACCGCTCGACGTGGTGAATTACGTGCGGCGCCTGGAAGAGGCGCTGATCAAGGTCTGCGCCGACCTTGGCCTGGACGCCGGCCGGGTGCCCGGACGGTCCGGGGTCTGGGTGCCGGGCACCGACGGCCGGCCCGATCGCAAGGTCGCCGCCATCGGAGTGCGGGTGTCGCGCGCGACCACCCTGCACGGGTTCGCGCTCAACTGCGACTGCGACCTGAACGCGTTCAGCGCCATCGTGCCCTGCGGCATCAGCGACGCCGGAGTGACGTCACTGTCGGCCGAGTTGCGCCGCCCGGTGTCGGTCGAGGATGTCCAGACCGCTGTCGCCGACGCCGTTTGTGACGCCCTGGACGGGGTGCTGCCGGTGCGGGACCACGCGCCGGCCGCGCGCGTAGCATCAGCGATGTGACTGTCGCACCGCAAGGACGCAAACTCCTGCGCCTGGAAGTGCGCAACGCCGAGACGCCGATCGAGCGCAAACCACCCTGGATCAGGGTGCGGGCCCGGATGGGCCCGGAGTACACCCAGCTCAAGAGCCTGGTCCGGCGGGAGGGACTGCACACGGTCTGCGAGGAGGCCGGCTGCCCCAACATCTTCGAATGCTGGGAGGACCGCGAGGCCACCTTCCTCATCGGCGGTGACCAGTGCACCCGTCGCTGCGACTTCTGCCAGATCGACACCGGAAAGCCGGCCGCACTGGATCGCGACGAGCCGCGGAGGGTCGCCGACAGCGTGCGCACGATGGGACTGCGTTACGCCACGGTCACCGGGGTGGCCCGCGACGACCTGCCCGACGGCGGAGCCTGGCTCTACGCCGAGACCGTGCGCGCCATCAAGGAACTCAACCCGTCGACCGGCGTCGAGCTGTTGATCCCCGACTTCAACGGCGAGCCCGACCCGGCTGGCCGAGGTGTTCGAGTCACGCCCGGAAGTGTTGGCGCACAACGTCGAAACCGTGCCGCGCATCTTCAAGCGGATCCGGCCCGCTTTCACCTACCAGCGCAGCCTCGGCGTGCTGACCGCGGCGCGCGAGTTCGGGCTGGTCACCAAGAGCAACCTGATCCTCGGCATGGGCGAGACGCCCGACGAGGTGCGCACCGCCCTGGCCGACCTGCACGACGCGGGCTGCGACATCATCACCATCACCCAATACCTGCGTCCGTCGGCGCGTCATCACCCCGTCGAGCGCTGGGTGAAGCCGGAGGAATTCGTCGAGTTCGCCCAGCATGCCGAGGAGCTGGGCTTCGCCGGGGTGCTGGCCGGACCGCTGGTGCGCTCGTCGTATCGCGCAGGACGGCTCTACGAGCAAGCCGCCCGCAGCCGCGCTGACGATGCCCGCGCACGGTAGCGGCGTTTCACCCGTGGCGCGCCTACGTATTCTTTGACTATGGCTAAACCCCGCACCGCCGCTGAGAACAAGGCCGCCCGGGCGCAGGCGCAGGCCGCCCGCAAGGCCGCCGCGCGGGAGCGCCGCACCCAGCTGTGGCAGGCGTTCAACCTTCAGCGCAAAGAGGACAAGCGGCTACTGCCGTACATGATCGGCGCCTTCGTGCTGATCGTGGGCATCTCGGTGGGGGTCGGCATCTGGGCCGGCGGGCTGACGATGATCACCCTGATCCCGCTGGGCGTGGTGCTGGGCGCGCTGGTCGCCTTCATCGTGTTCGGCCGTCGGGCCCAGAAGTCGGTCTACCGCAAGGCCGAAGGCCAAACCGGCGCCGCCGCTTGGGCTTTGGACAACCTGCGCGGCAAGTGGCGGGTGACGCCGGGGGTAGCCGCGACCGGGCATTTCGACGCGGTGCATCGGGTGATCGGCCGCCCCGGGGTCATCCTGGTCGGCTGAGGGAGCGACGACGCGGGTGCGCCCGCTGCTGGCGCAGGAGAAGAAGCGCACCGCCCGCCTGATCGGGGACGTGCCGATCTACGACATCATCGTCGGCAACGGCGAGGACGAGGTGCCGCTGGCCAAGCTGGAGCGCCACCTCACCCGGCTGCCGGCCAACATCACGGTCAAGCAGATGGACACGCTGGAGTCGCGGTTGGCCGCGCTGGGATCGCGGGCCGGCGCCGCCGTCATGCCCAAGGGGCCGCTGCCCAACTCGGGCAAGATGCGCGGGGTGCAGCGCACGGTCCGCCGCAAGTAGCGGCGATCGCAAGCGCGGCGAAGCCGGGCGCAGCGGGTCGCCGCCATCAGGTCAGCGGCGATCGCAAGCGCGGCGAAGCCGGGCGCAGCGGGTCGCCGCCATCAGGTCAGCGGCGATCGCAAGCGCGGCGAAGCCGGGCACAGCGGGTCGCCGATTACCGTCGCACCACGGCGGTCACGGTCAGCCGATCCTGCAGGCCGCGCCCGTCGAAGTCGGTGAACAACGCCGGGACGACCGTGCCCACCAGCACTCCCCGTACCACCGCCCGGCCCAGGCCGACCCGCCCGCGGCCGTCCATTGTCACCACCTGCAGGCGCAGCGCCAGCTGGCCCGGCGTGAAGCCGAACAATCGCAAAAAGACCACACCCAGCACGAACCAGATCACCAGGACCGCGGTGGCCAGCACCGGTTGAGAGAACAGGCCGAAGCGCATGGCCAAGCCGGCCAGACCGTAGGCGATCAGCCAGTCGATCATCAGCGCACCCAGCCGCCGGCCCATCGGCGCCAGCGACCCCGGCCCGCTCTCGGGGAATCCCAGCTTTTCACCGGGATAGGCGGATCGCGATTCCGCCATCATCGGCGTGGGCCGGCGTCCCGATAATTGAGCGGAACGGCCCGACAAGGAGGGCGGACGGTGCGCGCGGCCACCGGAAAAGATACGATCTTGCGATCCATGGCCCCACAATAGAACCCGCCGCCGACGCGGCCACTTTTAGCGTGTGGCATGGTCACGTAACGTGCGCGCAACATCGGGTTGACTGACGGGCAACATCTGCTCCATAGCGTCAGGCCGCGGATCTCACCAAGTAAAGGAGCATTCTGTGACGGAAACGACGCCCGACGACGTCTTCAAGCTCGCCAAGGACGAAAACGTCGAATTTGTCGACGTCCGGTTCTGTGACCTGCCCGGCATCATGCAGCACTTCACGATTCCGATTTCGTTCTTCGACGAGAGCGTTTTTGAGGACGGCTTGGCCTTCGACGGCTCGTCGATTCGCGGATTCCAGTCCATTCACGAATCCGACATGCTGCTCCTCCCCGATCCCGCGACCGCGCAGATCGACCTGTTCCGCGAAGCCAAGACGCTGAACCTCAACTTCTTCGTGCACGACCCGTTCACCCTCGAGCCGTACTCGCGCGACCCGCGCAACATCGCCCGTAAGGCCGAGAACTACCTGATCAGCACCGGCGTGGCCGACACCGCCTACTTCGGCGCCGAGGCGGAGTTCTACATCTTCGACTCGGTGAGCTTCGACTCGCGCACCAACGGCTCGTTCTACGAGATCGACGCGATCGCGGGCTGGTGGAACACCGGCTCGCCGAACGAGCTCGACGGCAGCCCGAACCGCGGCTACAAGGTGCGCCCCAAGGGTGGCTACTTCCCCGTCGCCCCCGTCGACCACTACGTCGACCTGCGCGACAAGATGCTGTCCAACCTGATCACGGCCGGCTTCAGCCTGGAGAAGGGCCACCACGAGGTGGGCACCGGCGGCCAGGCCGAGATCAACTACAAGTTCAACACGCTGCTGCACGCGGCCGACGACATGATGCTGTACAAGTACATCGTCAAGAACACGGCGTGGCAGAACGGCAAGACCGTCACGTTCATGCCCAAGCCGCTGTTCGGTGACAACGGCTCCGGCATGCACTGCCACCAATCGCTGTGGAAAGACGGCAGCCCGCTGATGTACGACGAGACCGGGTATGCCGGCCTGTCGGACACCGCCCGCCACTACATCGGCGGCCTGCTGCATCACGCCCCGTCGCTGCTGGCCTTCACCAACCCGACGGTGAACTCCTACAAGCGTCTGGTGCCGGGCTACGAGGCGCCGATCAATCTGGTCTACAGCCAGCGCAACCGGTCGGCGTGTGTCCGCATCCCGATCACCGGCAGCAACCCGAAGGCCAAGCGGCTCGAGTTCCGTTGCCCCGACTCGTCGGGCAACCCGTACCTGGCGTTCTCGGCCATGCTGATGGCCGGCCTGGACGGCATCAAGAACAAGATCGAGCCGCAGGCCCCGGTCGACAAGGACCTCTACGAGCTGCCGCCCGAAGAAGCCGCTAACATCCCGCAGGCGCCTACTCAGTTGTCCGCGGTGATCGACCGGCTGGAGGAAGACCACGAATACCTCACCGAGGGCGGCGTGTTCACGCCCGACCTCATCGAGACGTGGATCAGCTTCAAGCGCGAAAACGAGATCCTGCCGGTCCAAATCCGGCCGCACCCTTACGAATTCGCGCTGTACTACGACGTGTAAGTCGGCTTGACGAAGACACCCGCGCGGCGATCACATCACGATCGCTGCGCGGGTGTCTTCATGTGCATCCGGCCCAATTGCCTCCAACGGCCCGAGGCGATTACCGGCTCAAGGGCGTGGCTGACGAATGGCGGCTGTTCGCCGTCGCGTTTGCGTAGCGGTGGTTAGCTCGGCCAGTTCGACCCGGCCATTTCGGGACTCGGCTCGTTGAACCGCGGCCAGCATGCGATCGCTGAGGTCCAGGCATTCTTTCTCGCCCACGCCGCCGTTGACGGACAATCCGATCTGCCGCACCTGAATGGCGAATTGGCGTAGGTCATCACACAGCTGCTTCACTGGACCCCTTTCTTTGACGCATGTTCCACGATAAGCAGTGAACGAGTGTTCGCCCAACGCTTTGCAAAAGTTCAAACGTGATGTTAGCCACACCCATGGCAGCCGGTCAGCAGCGGTGCGGCGGCCTGATTGCCCCGAAACATCGAGCACGGCGGGCCCTGGCGGAGCGCCTTCACCGCCGTTAAGTCGCGGCTTCAGCCGTCGAGCGAAAGGTCCTTGCGGAAGCGCTGCATGCCGTCGATCTTGTCGTCCAGGCTGGCGTCGGGCCCGGCATAGAACATCCACGGCATCGTGATGATCCCGGTGACCCCGGCGTGCTCGACGCGCTGATAGTCGGCCGTGGTGAACGCATCGGTCAGCGGCGTCAGGATGGTGAAATCGTCCATGGCCAAACCGTTTTCGGTGCGCAGCTCCCGCAGCCGCCCGACCGCCTCGATGGCGCGTTCCGTCTTGATCAGATCGCCGATCCAGCCGTCGTTGCGGGCCGCGCGGCGCAACGCGATATCGCTGAGCCCGCCGACATACACCGGTATCGGCGGCGGGGTGGGTTGCATCTCGAGGCGCGGCGCGCGGTAGAACTCGCCCTCGAACTCCGTCCATCCCGGCGCCCACAACGCCCGCATCAGCGCGATGATCTCGTCGGTGCGCTTGCCGCGGGCCTCGAATCGCTCACCCATCAAAGCGAATTCCTCGCGGCACCACCCGACGCCGATGCCCAGCTCCACGCGGCCCGACGCCAGAACCGCAGCGGTGCCAATGGCTTTGGCGGCCGAGTACGGGTTGCGCATAGCGGGGATATAGACAGTGTTGACGAACCGCAACCGCGTGGTGACCTGGGCCAGTGCCCCGACGAGGACCCACGGATCGGGCCAGTCGGTGAAGGGCTGCCAGCGCCGTTCCCCGTCTTTGGTGTACGGGTACGGGGTGTCCAGGGTCTCGAGATTCACCACGTGGTCGGGGATGCCGATCCCGTCGTAGCCGAGATCGTCGGCCGCCTTGGCGAGCTCGATGATCTCCCGGGTGTTCAGGAAGGCGCTGCTGATGTAGAACTTCACTGCGCCTCCTGCGCCCAGGCCGGCTCGATGAAGATGCCGTCGGCCTCGACGGTGACGCCGGCGGCATCCGAAATGGTGCCGCGCGCAAAGACTTTCCGGCCCTCCGTACCCTCGACCCACGCCTCGCAGCGAAGCGGGCCCAGCGGTGTGCCGCGCAGATACTTCACGGTGATGGTTCCGGTGAACCGCGCCTTCGACAGCCCCTCGCTGGCGGCCTCGCCGAGCATGTGGTCGAGCACCAAAGCACTGACGCCGCCGTGCACCAGTTTGGGCGGACCCTCGTAGGCCGAGCCCAGGGTGAACTCGCTCCAGCACCGACCGTTGCCTTCGTGGTGCACGACGATCGGCGGAGCGATGGGGTTGCACACACCGATCGCGGCGTTGCCCAGCGGGAGCGGACGACCGTCGACGCGATAGCTCACCCCGACCGGGCGGGTGCGCTGTCGCAACGACGCGGTGACGGCCTCGATCGCGCTCCTGGCCTCGGCGACGACGTCGTCGTCCGCCTCGGTCCGGATGGTGGCATCGACGAGCTCGCGGACCGCATCGGCCAACGGAGCGTACAGCGTGGTCACCCGTTCGGCCTCCGCCGCGCTGAGCACCTCGAATATGGCGTCCAACGCGCCCGGCTCCTGACTCAACTTCCAAACACCTTGCGCACGACGGCCTTTGCTCGCCGCGTCACCCGCAAATAGTTGTCCAAGAACTCCCCGCCCTCATCGGTCGGCCAGCCCGCGGCCACGGCTACGGCGTTGAGCTGGCGCCCGGGCCCGGGCAGCTGGTCGGTGGGCTTACCTCGCACCAGCACCAGCGCGTTGCGGGCCCGGGTGGCGGTCAACCACGCCTGCCGCAGCAGGTCCACCTCATCGGCGGGTACCAGGTCGGCCGCGGCGATCGCGTCGAGGCATTGCAGCGTCGACGTGTTGTGCAGCGCGGGAATCTCGTGGGCGTGCCGCAGCTGCAGCAGCTGCACGGTCCATTCAATGTCGGCCAGTCCCCCGCGGCCCAGCTTCGTGTGCGTGTTCGGGTCCGCGCCGCGCGGCAACCGCTCGGAATCTACGCGGGCTTTGATGCGCCGGATCTCCTGCATGGCCTCGCTGGACACCCCGTCGGGCGGATACCGCGTCTTGTCGGCCATGAGCAGGAACCGCTGCCCCAGCTCCGCGTCGCCGGCCACCGAGTGCGCGCGCAGCAGCGCCTGGATCTCCCAAGGCTGCGCCCACTGCTCGTAGTAGGCGGCGTAGGACGCCAGGGTGCGCACCAGCGGGCCCTGGCGGCCCTCGGGCCGCAGGTTGGCATCGACCTCCAGCGGCGGGTCGACGCTGGGCGTTCCCAGCAGTGCCCGCACCTGCTCGGCGACGCCCGTCGCCCAGCGCATCGCCACGGAATCCTCGACACCCGAGGCCGGTTCGCAGACGAACATCACGTCGGCGTCGGAACCGTAGCCCAACTCGGCGCCGCCCAGCCGGCCCATGCCGATGACCGCGATGGTCGCCGGCGCCCGGCCGTTCACCGGCAGGTTGGTCCGGATCATCGCCTCCAGCGCGGCCTGCAGCACCGCGACCCAAACCGAGGTCAGCGCCCCGCACACGTCGGTGACCTCGAGCATGCCGAGCAGGTCGGCGGATGCGATGCGGGCCAGCTCGCGACGGCGCAGGGTGCGCGCCCCGGCGATCGCCCGCACCGGGTCGGAGTAGCGACCGGCCGCGGCGACCAGCGCGCGAGCCACCGCGGCGGGCTCGGTGTCGAGCAGTCTCGGCCCGGACGGCCCGTCGCCGTAATCCTGAATCACCCGGGGCGCGCGCATCAGCAGGTCCGGCACGTACGCCGAGGTCCCGAGCACATGCATGAGCCGGCGGGCCACGGCGGGCTTGTCGCGCAGCGTGGCCAGATACCAGCTTTCCCCGGACAGCGCCTCGGACAGGCGCCGGTAGGCCAGCAGCCCGCGGTCGGGATCGGGCGTATACGACATCCAGTTCAGCAGCCTGGGCAGCAGGACCGACTGCACCCGGCCACGCCGGCCGCTCTGATTGACCAGGGCCGACATGTGCTTCAGCGCGGTCTGCGGGCCCTCGTAACCCAGCGCCGCCAGCTGGCGCTCGGCGGCTTCGGACGTCATGCCGTGCGCGATCTCCAGCCCGGCCGGGCCGATCGATTCCAGCAGCGGCTGATAGAAGAGCTTCGCGTGCAGCTGGGAGACCCGCAGGTTCTGGTGCCGCAACTCCTCGCGAAGCACCCCGGCGGCGTCGTGGCGTCCGTCCGGCCGGATATGGGCGGCCCTCGCCAGCCAGCGCACCGCTTCCTCGTCGTCGGCCTCGGGCAGCAGGTGGGTGCGCTTGAGGCGCTGCAGCTGCAACCGGTGCTCGAGCAGCCGGAGGAATTCGTAGGAGGCGGTGAGGTTGGCCGCGTCCTCGCGTCCGATGTAGCCGCCCTGGCCCAGCGCGGCCAGTGCGTCCACCGTCGACGCCACATGCAACGAGTCGTCGCCGCGACCGTGCACCAGCTGCAGCAGCTGCACGGCGAATTCCACGTCGCGTAAACCGCCGCTGCCGAGCTTGATCTCGCGGCCGCGTACCTCGGCGGGCACAAGTTGCTCGACCCGGCGCCGCATGGCCTGCACCTCGACCACGAAGTCCTCACGCTCGCAGGCGACCCAGACCATCGGCATCAGGGCGTCCAAGTAGCGCTGCCCGAGCTTCGCGTCCCCCACCGCCACACGGGCTTTCAGCAGCGCCTGGAACTCCCAGGTCTTCGCCCAGCGCTGGTAGTAGGCGATGTGCGACTCGACAGTGCGGACCAATTCGCCGCTGCGGCCCTCCGGCCGTAGCCCGGCATCGACCTGGAAGAAGGCCTCGGAGGCCAGCCGCATCATCTCGCTGGCCAACCGAGTGGTGACCGTGTCGGCCTGCTCCCCGACGAAGATGACGTCGACGTCGCTGACGTAGTTCAGTTCGCGGGCACCGCATTTGCCCATCGCGATGACCGCCAGCCGAGGGGGCGTCCGGTCGCCGCACACGCTGTTCTCGGCCACCCGCAGCGCGGCGGCCAGCGCGGCGTCCGCCAGGTCCGACAGGTGGGCCGCCACCACGGTGAACGGGACCACCGGTTCGTCCTCGACCGTCGCGGCCACATCCAGCGCGGCCAGCACCAGCAGCCGGTCGCGGTACAGGGTCCGCAGCCGCACCATCGCCGAACCCGGCGCCGCCAGCGCCTCGTCGACGCGTTCGGTGAACATGTCGCACAGCTGGTCGTGGGTGGGCAGTTTGACGTTGCCGCGCAACAGTTTCCACGATTGGGGCTGGGCGATCAGGTGATCGCCCAGGGCCAGCGACGAGCCGAGCACACCGAGCAGCCGGCCGCGCAGGGGGCGCTCGGCGAGCAGGGCGGCGTTGAGCTCGTTCCACCCGGCGTCAGGGTTTTCCGACAGCCGGACCAGGGCCAGCAGCGCGGCATCGGGATCCGCAGCGCGCGACAGCGACCACAACAGATCCACGTGGGCCTGGTCGTCGTGCTCGTACCAACCCAGCTGCGCCATGCGTTCGGCCGCTTGCGGATCGACCAACCCGAGCCGGCCGACGCTGGGCAGCCTGGGGCGCTGCGTCGCGGGTTTGGTCACGCTCACGACCGTAGCGCAAGCCCCCGGCGTCCAGCCCGATCGACGTTCGATACGGGTTACAACGACAGGTAGGTGCGCAGCTCGTAGGGGGTGACGTGGCTGCGATAGTTGGCCCACTCCGTGCGCTTGTTGCGCAGGAAGAAGTCAAAGACGTGCTCTCCCAAGGCTTCTGCGACCAGCTCGGAGGACTCCATGGCGCGAAGCGCGCTGTCCAGGCTCGTCGGCAGCTCGCGGTATCCCATCGCGATGCGTTCCTCGGCGGTCAGGTCCCACACGTTGTCCTCGGCCTGCGGCCCCAGCACGTAGCCCTTCTCCACCCCGCGGAGCCCGGCGGCCAGCAGCACGGCGAAGGTCAGGTACGGGTTGCACGCCGAGTCGGGGCTGCGGACCTCGACGCGCCGCGACGACGTCTTGTGCGGCGTGTACATGGGCACGCGCACCAGCGCGGACCGGTTGGCCGCACCCCACGATGCGGCGGTGGGCGCCTCGCCGCCTCCCACCAATCGCTTGTAGGAGTTGACCCATTGGTTGGTGACGGCGCTGATCTCCGACGCGTGCTCGAGGATCCCGGCGATGAAGGACTTGCCGACATCGGAGAGCTGCAGCGGGTCGTCGGGGCTGTGAAAAGCGTTGACGTCGCCCTCGAACAGGCTCATGTGGGTATGCATCGCGGAGCCGGGATGCTGCCCGAACGGCTTGGGCATGAAGCTCGCGCGGGCGCCGTTCTCGATCGCGACCTCCTTGATGACGTAGCGGAACGTCATCACGTTGTCGGCCATCGACAGGGCGTCGGCGAAGCGCAGGTCGATCTCCTGCTGGCCGGGCGCGCCCTCGTGGTGGCTGAACTCCACCGAGATGCCCATGAATTCCAGGGATTCGATCGCGTGGCGGCGGAAGTTCGAGGCGGAGTCGTGGACCGCCTGGTCGAAGTAGCCGGCGTTGTCCACCGGAACCGGCGCTGTCCCGTCATCCGGGCCTGGCTTGAGCAGGAAAAATTCGATCTCCGGGTGCACGTAGCAGGAGAAACCCAGGTCGTTGGCCTTTTGCAGCTGGCGGCGCAGCACGTGCCGCGGGTCTGCCCACGACGGCGAGCCGTCCGGCATGGTGATGTCGCAGAACATCCGCGCCGAGTGGTGGTGGCCGTTGGGCGAGGCCCACGGCAGCACTTGGAAGGTGGACGGGTCGGGGTTGGCCACGGTGTCGGATTCCGAGACCCGCGAGAAGCCCTCGATCGAGGATCCGTCGAACCCGATGCCCTCCTCGAAGGCGCCTTCGAGCTCGGCCGGGGCGATGGCGACGGACTTGAGGAAACCGAGCACATCGGTGAACCACAGCCGAACAAACCGGATGTCTCGTTCCTCGAGCGTGCGGAGGACGAATTCCTTCTGTCGATCCATAACTCGAACAGTATGCAACTGCTGTTAATTCTGTGTTACTGAGCTGCTAGCGCTATGGGCTTATAGACGTGGCGGATGCGCTGCTGGATGAACGCGGCGAGCTGGCCGAGATTGACCGCGAACGGTCGAGCTACGCCTAGACTCTGCGCATGCGTGTCAGGCAATTGTTGGCGGGACTTGCCCTGGCCGCTGCGCTCGTCAGGCTCGCGCTCGGTAGCGGCGCCGGTGTGGCAGAGGCGGACCCACCAGCTCCGCCGCCATTGCCGGGAGAATCCGGGCTATCGGCACCGCCCTCGGATGCTGGATCCTTACTGCCTGTGCTGTTGGGGCCCGGGTCGCCACTGCCTGACCTGTTGGCGCCTGACTCGCCAGCGCATGACATGTTTGGGCCCGGGTCGCCACTGCCTGAGCTGTTTGGGCCTGGGTCGCCACTGCCTCAGATGTTTGGGTCTTCACCACAGTCTCAATCATGGGGACCGCCCCCAGAGTCCCCTCTCTCTTCGTCACCAGTGGGCTAGCAATCGGGGGGCCCGAGCTCCGTCGAACTCGTCTTCATCGCGCCGACGATCGGCAGCCACGTCGAACAGTGCTGCGCACCCCGCCAAGTTTCATTCCTGCCGTAGTATCGGTAATCACTTGCGACAGCCCATCGCCCAGCCGGCACCTGGACTCGCCATCGCTAACCTTTGGAGTCCTCCTTGGCTACGCTCACCGACGCTTTCCCGCTCTTTAACATGCTGCGTGACGCAGTGTTTCTCACGGCAACCATCAATGAGATCGAAGAACTGAGACCAAGAACGCGTCGCATCCGATTCAGCGGCCCGCGATTGCGACAACTGAGGTGGACACCAGGTCAGCATGTCCGGTTGCAGGTCGCCGGTCTGCTTGATTCCGTTCTGCGGCTGCACCCGGACCACGCGGTACGCACCTATTCCATCTACAACACCGACCCCGACCTCGGCGCGCTCGACATTGTGATGTTTGACCACGACGGTGACCGGGAGGCCGGTACACCCGCCAGCCGCTGGGCGAAGGGCGTCTCCATTGGAGATCAGGCCCATTTCACCCGGCCCCAAGGCAACTTCGCCATACGCCACGACGCGCCCTACCACGTGTTCGCCGGTGAAGAAACCGCGTCGGTCGCGTTCGCCGCGATGCTTCGATGTCTAGACCCGACCGCAGAAGTCCACGGGGTGATCGAGGCCGCGACCGACACCGACCACCTTTCCCTAGCCCGACCCCTAACCCAGGTCGAGCGCGGTGACGCCTCAGCCAAGAACTCGGCCGTTCTCGCCGACGCCCTGCGCAACCTCCAACTTCCCGACTATCCCGGCATTGCCTACCTCGCCGGGGAGGCTCGCACCATCCAAACTTTACGAAAAATATTGATCACTGAACGTGGCTGGGACCGACGCCAGATACGCACCAAACCCTTCTGGACGCCCGGCCGCACTGGCATGGAATAGCCATAGATTCCCACCGCGGCGCTGCCCGATCAGGGTTGTTTCCGCGCCGGTGGGCTGTGCGGTGTACCGCCACACACCCCGCGCACCGGTCAGCAACTTCGCCATCGCGAATAAGGCCCGGAGGCGCTTATGCGCCGCGAATGAAACGCAATCCACCGGAATCGTCCGCCTAGGACGACTTTGCAGACATAGACGGTTCAGGAAGCTTCTCCGAGCAGGCGTAATCGGGCCGCTGCTACCACTGCCTCGGCTTCTGCGATTACTGCTTCTGCCGCCGCTGCCCTGGCTTCTGTCTCCGCCTCTGCTGTCTCTGCCTCTGTTGCCTCGGCGCGGCAAGCCGCGGCTCCGCGTGTCATGGCCAGCGCGTAGATCAACACCCCGGCGCAGGCTACGACGGAAACCACCGGCCCCGCTGCGGCGGTGACGATGAACGCAAAGGAAAAGCTCAAGACACTGAGCCAAAGCAGCCTTCTCACCATCATGGACGTTAAGTCGGCCGGTACCGCAATTACGTTACCGGGGACGTCCGTCTAACACGGCCACCCGTGGCCCACCTGCCCGTGAATGGGGCTCGCCGCGCACGCCCGTCTCTGATATCTCCAAAAAGCGCGCAATCTCTCGATGCAAGCCTGGTTGGCAATGGGATCGGTGATGCTGGCACAGCGATCGTCGGCGTGTGCTTGTGCTGGTGGAATGCAAAAAAGTGACAGTGCGACGGCTGTTGCCGCCGCCAAGGTCAATATTGCCCTCTTCATCAGTTCTTCCCTTTGTGACCGGCTACCAGCAGGCGCCGCTGATTCTCTGCGTACCCGATTTGCGGATCATGCCGGTGGCCATTGCAACCGCCGGCGGCGCTCGCGGCGTGCTCAGGGCTCGCAGCGGTAGGAAGCCGGCGGCGGCGTGCCGGCGACGAGATACCGGACGACGGCGGTGTCCACGCATTGATGGCCGTTGAACACCGCGGTGTGTTGCGTCCCGTCGTTGGTGATCAGCGCGCCGCCGAGCTGGCGGGCCAGGTTTACCCCGGACTCGTACGGCGTGGCCGGGTCGTGGGTGGTGGAGACGACGACGACCTTGCCCGGCGCCATGGGCGGCGCGGCGTGGGGCGCCGACGTCGCGGGCACCGGCCACAGCGCGCACAAATCGCGGGGAGCATTTCCGGTGAACTGCCCGTAGCTGAGAAACGGCGCGGCCTGGCGTATCCGCTGGTCGGCGCTCACCCAGCTGGCTTGGTCCGTCGGATTCGGCGCGTCGACGCAGCGGATCGCGTTGAAGGCGTCCTGGTCGTTGGAGTAGTGCCCGTCCTTGTCACGCCCGTCGTAGTCGTCGGCGAGCACCAGCAGGTCACCCGCGTCGGTGCCGCGCGCCAAGCCGAGCAGGCCGCTGGTCAGGTATTTCCAGTGCGCCGGTGTGTAAAGCGCGTTGATGGTGCCGGTGGTCGCGTCGGCGTAGCTCAGGCCGCGTGGGTCGGCGGTCCGGCCCGGCTTGGTCGCCAGCGGGTTCACGAGCGCGTGGTACCGGTTGACGAATTGGGTCGGGTCGGTGCCCAGCGGGCAGCCCGCCGAGCGGGCGCAGTCGGTGGCGTAGTCGTTGAAAGCCGTTTGGAATCCCGCCATTTGGTTGACGTTCTCGTCGATCGGCCCGACGGTCGGATCGATCGCGCCGTCGAGCACCATCGCGCGAACGTGGTTGCTGTACTTCTCCAGGTAGGCGGTGCCCAGCTCCGTGCCGTAGCTGTAGCCGAGGTAGTTGATCTGGTCGTCGCCCAGCGTCTGGCGCACGGCGTCCATGTCCCGCGCGACGGACGCGGTACCGGCGTTGGCCAGAAACGCCGAGCCCATCCGGCCGACGCACTGCTTGGCCAGCTGCCGGTAGAGCTGCTCGATATGCGCCACCCCGCCCGGGCTGTAATCGACCATCGGCTCGCGCCGGTACGCGTCGAACTCGGCGTCGGTGCGGCAGCGCAACGCAGGTGTCGAGTGACCTACTCCCCGCGGATCGAAGCCGACCAAATCGAAATTGGTTCTGATCGGCGAGTTCTCCAAATCGGAGGCCATCGAGGCCACCATGTCGACCGCCGAGCCGCCGGGGCCCCCGGGGTTGACCAGCAGCGATCCAATCCGTTGGCCGGACGCCGGTATCCGGATCACCGCCAGCTTGGCCTGCGCGCCTGCGGGATTGTTGTAGTCGATCGGTACCGACACGTTGGTGCACCGCGCGGTGGGGATATCGCTTGTGCCACTGATGAATTGGCTGCAGTTTCCCCAACTCTGCGACACCGCGGCCGATGGCGGATTCGGACCCGGCGTCTGACCGGCTCCGGGTTCGGGCGTGGCGACGGCCGCGGGCAGCGCAACGACGCATGGGCCGCTGAACAGCAGCCCGAACGAAAACAGCGCCGAGCTCAAGGATCTCAGGCGCGACATGGCTGTCATCGTTGCAGCCGCGGGTCCCCGGGACAGCGCGAAACGGTTACGCCTTGGTCTCGGCTGCCGGTCTCACCGAGCGTGCAACCATGGCGACGAACCACCACGAAATTCTCGCCGCGAGTGCACGTTCGGCGTCGACGGGCGGATCAGCACTTGGCGCCGTCGGGCGGGATGGATCCACTCAACAGATACGCCGTGATGTAGTTGTCGATGCAGCCGTCGCCCTGGAAGACAACGGTGTGCTGGGTGCCGTCGTAGGTGAGCAGCGAGCTGCGCAGCTCGTTCGCCAGGTCGACCCCCGCCTTGTACGGCGTGGCCGGGTCGTGGGTTGTCGACACCACGACCGTCGGCGCCAGGCCGGGCGCGGAGATGGTGTGCGGCTTGCTGGTCGGCGGCACCGGCCAGAACGCGCAGGTGCCCAGCGGCGCGTTGCCGGTGAACTGCCCGAAGCTCATGAACGGTGCGACCTCCCGGGACCGGCGGTCTTCGTCAATCACCTTGGCGCGGTCGGTGATTGGCGGCTGGTCCACGCAGTTGACCGCCACCCGCGCGTCGGTGGCATTGGTGTAGTGGCCGTGCGAGTCCCGGCGCATGTACATATCGGCCAGGGCGAGCAGGGTGTCGCCGTGATGGTCGATGAGTTCGGCGAGGCCGTCGGTCAGGTGGTGCCACAGGTTGGGCGAGTACAGCGCCATGATGGTGCCGATGATGGCGTCGCTGTAGCCCAGGCCGCGTGGGTCGTTCGTGGGGACCGGCCGGCTCACCATCGGGTTGTTCGGGTCGACCATCGGGTCGACCAGGCTGTGGTAGACGTCCACCGCTTTGGCCGGATCGGTGCCCAGCGGGCAGGTCGGTTGCTTGGCGCAGTCGGTGGCGTAGTTGTTGAACGCGTCCTGGAATCCCTTGGCCTGGCGGAGGTCGGCTTCGATTTGATCGGCGTTGGGGTCGACGGCCCCGTCGAGGATCATCGCCCGCACGTTGTGCGGGAAGGCCTCGGCGTACGCCGAGCCGATCCGGGTCCCATAGGAGTAGCCCAGGTAGGTCAGCTTCTCGTCACCGAGCGCCGCGCGGATGGCGTCGAGATCCCGTGCCACGTTGACGGTCCCGACGTTGGCCAGGAAATCCTTGCCCATCTTGTCGATGCAGCGGCTGACGAACTGCTTGGTCTCGTCCTCCATGTGGGCCACACCGGCCGGGCTGTAGTCGACGTTGGGTTCGGTCCGGAGCCGATCGTTGTCGGCATCGGAGTTACACCACACCGCCGGGCGCGATGCCCCCACCCCGCGGGGATCGAAGCCGACCAGGTCGAATCGTTCGCGAACCTTCTTGGGCAACGACTGCGACCACACCCAGCGCGGCTTCGATGCCGGACTCCCCCGGCCCGCCCGGGTTGATCACCAGCGAGCCGATCTTGTCTCCCGTCGCGGGGAAGCGAATCATCGCCAACGTCGCCACGTCACCGTCGAGGTGGTCGTAGTCGACCGGGACGGCCAGTTTGCCGCATAGCGCGCCGGCCGGAAGTTTGACCTTGGGGTTCGCCGCCCGGCATGGCGTCCACTCCACGGCCTGGCCCAGCTTGGGCCCTGACATGACGGCGCGGCCCACCACGACGCGCACACAGCCCGCCAAAAGCAGGGCGACGGCAGCCATCGACGTCCAGATCAGCAGCGTGCGCGCGATCTTGGCGCGACGAGACAGGCCCATGCCCACCTATGCTGCCAGAGGGAACCTGAGATCCTCATTAGCGGCACCATCGCCGGGCTACCGCGCTAGCGCGAGCAAGCTCTTCCATGGCCACCGCGAACTCGTCGGCCATCTCCCACAAGTCAGGCAGCACATCCGGGCAAGCGACCAGGCCGATGTCGAGTTTGCCCGTAGCGACATCCCGGTGATGTTGAGTCCCGAGCCGTGAATCAACGGATACATCGATTCGACCTCGCTGCCCATCATGTACGGCGGAACCTGCGGGCCCGGCACATTGGAAACCACCAAATCCTGCAACAGTGACGCGCCGATCGCTGAACTGTGTTCTTTGGCAACGGAATTCGCCTGAGCAAAGGCGTGCAAGCGTTTCACCGGATCGGCAATACTTGTGTGCGCAAACTGGCGAACACGGCCGACACGAATCCGGCAATCCGTTTCGGTCGCCAGGTATTGGCGAAGCACGCCGGAAACCAAGTCATCACGACATCGTCGACTTTGACATCGAAATGGTTCTTCACCGCGGTCCCGGGTTACTCAGCCGCTGCATGCGCGCATGGTGTGTCTCACACCACTGCGGCGGTGCATCTGCGCAAAAGAAATGGCAGAATGGCACAGTCAGACGAACCCGGGGACCCTAACAGCGGCCACGAGGATCGAACCGACCACCACTAGGGACAATGATGTCTGAGCACAACGTTTACGGTGCCGACTCGCCTGCGCAACCCGAAAAGGCGAGGCCGAAGATCCGCACCCATCACCTGCAGAAGATGAAGGCTGAAGGCCACAAGTGGGCCATGCTCACGGCCTACGACTACTCGACCGCCCGGATTTTCGACGAAGCCGGCATCCCGGTCCTGCTGGTCGGTGATTCGGCCGCCAACGTGGTGTACGGCTACGACACCACCGTCCCCGTCTCGATCGATGAGTTGATTCCGCTGGTGCGCGGCGTGGTGCGGGGTGCCCCGCACGCCCTCGTCGTCGCCGACCTGCCGTTCGGCAGCTACGAGGCCGGACCGGCCGCGGCGCTGGCCGCCGCCACCCGGTTCATGAAGGAGGGCGGTGCGCACGCGGTCAAATTGGAGGGCGGCGAGCGGGTGGCCGAGCAGATCGCCTGCCTGACGGCCGCCGGCATCCCGGTGATGGCGCACATCGGCTTCACGCCGCAAAGCGTGAACAGCCTGGGTGGGTTCCGGGTGCAGGGTCGCGGTGACGCGGCCGAGCAGACCGTGCACGACGCGATCGCCGTCGCCGAGGCCGGCGCGTTCGCCGTCGTCATGGAGATGGTGCCCGCCGAGCTGGCCACCCAGATCACCGGCAAGCTGACCGTGCCCACCGTGGGAATCGGCGCCGGACCGAACTGTGACGGCCAGGTGCTTGTCTGGCAGGACATGGCCGGCATGAGCAGCGGTAAGACCGCCCGCTTCGTCAAGCGGTTCGCGGACATCGGCGGGGAATTGCGCCGGGCCGCAACGCAGTATGCGCAAGAGGTGGCCGGCGGGGTCTTCCCCGCCGACGAGCACTGCTTCTGATTCCCGCGCAGCCGACTCACCACCGGCCACGGGTTCACCCTGGTTGACGACGTTATCCCCGTTACCACCACACCGCTGAAAAGTGTTGCGGTACACGGCTGTACGATTGCCCGCACAGACGATCCGAACTGTGACGAGCAGGGGTGGACCACATCAACGGGGGGAATCGCGGTGACTTCGTGCACCGTCGAGCGGTGTTGACGTTGCCGCTGCTAGTGGCAGGAGGCATGGCCTTGGCCCAGGCACCGCGCGCGTCCGCGAAACCGCCTCGCACGTCGCCGCAAGCGAGCCGCTGGTCGCCCGAGCGGGCCAACCGCTGGTATCAGGCGCAGGGCTGGCCGGTCGGCGCGAACTACATCACCTCCAACGCCATCAATCAACTGGAGATGTTCCAGCGCGAAACCTTCGACGCCCGGCGCATCGATACCGAGCTGGGCTGGGCGCGCACCAACGGGTTCAACGCGATACGAGTCTTCCTGCACGATCAGCTCTGGGCGCAGGATTACCGCGGGTTTCAGGGGCGTCTCGCTCAATTCGTCGACATCGCGGCACGCCACGGCATCAAACCGCTGTTCGTCTTGTTCGATTCGTGCTGGGATCCGTTCCCCCAGGCGGGTCCGCAGCGCGCGCCGCGGCCGGGCATCCACAATTCCGGCTGGGTACAGAGTCCCGGGGCGGCGCGCCTGGACGATCGCGGCTACCTGCGCACCATGCGTGGTTACGTCACCGGTGTCCTGACGCAATTCCGCAACGACGACCGGATCCTGGCCTGGGATCTGTGGAACGAGCCGGACAACCCTCGCGCACGCCTACGCCTCGGTCGAGCGCAAAGACAAGGTGGACCTGGTCGCTCAGCTACTCCCGCAGGTATTCGAGTGGGCGCGGCTGGTTGATCCCTGCCAGCCGTTGACCAGTGGCGTCTGGCATGGTGAGTGGGCCGACCCGGGTCGCCGCAGCGTCATCAGCGGCATCCAGCTCGACAACTCCGATGTCATCACGTTCCACTCCTATGCCGAGCCGGCGGAGTTCGAAACACGCATCGCCGAGCTCGTCCCGCAGGGCCGTCCGATCCTGTGCACCGAGTACATGGCCCGTCCGCTGGGCAGCACGGTGCAAGGCATCCTGCCGATCGCGAAGCGTGCCAACGTCGGTGCGTTCAACTGGGGTCTGGTCGCCGGCAAGACGCAGACTTTCTTCCCCTGGGATTCCTGGGACCAGCCGAACCCGGACCCTGCGATGCCGCAGGAGTGGTTCCACGACCTGCTGGGCCCCGACGGACGACCGTTCCGCGACACCGAGATCCAGACGATTCTGCAGTTGAGCGACCTGGCCATGCACCTACAGCCGCCGCCACCGGCCGGCTGACGGCGATCTGTCAGTGGCACCGATTCTGGAAGTCGGTCAACGGCTGACGTAGGCCCTCCAGGTCGGTGTGGGTCTGCGGGTTGGCATCCATGTACTGATTCAGCTGCGCGCGCGCGTCGTCGCGGGGCTGCCCCTTCAAGCTGGTGATGTACGCGTTGACGTCCGGGTGTGCGAACAAGTACGTCGACGTCGCCGCGGCGACGCCCGACGACACCTGGGCCAAATCGGCCGCCGTGCAATTCGGTTGCGAGGAAGGCGTCGGCTCCGGATCGTCCATCGGCAAGTCCGCGGCGGCCGAACCCGCCGTCGTGAATAGCATTGCCCCACTCACCGAGCCGGCCGCCATTGCGCCGCCAATGACACGGGCCGCCGGGCGAACAAAAGACACCATGGGAAACGCTCCTTCATCTCCGGATCCGCAACCGCGGCCGTTATTCGTACCGCAAACCCTAAGAGGTTTTGTCGCCGCGCATGCGCAAATCAGCAGGCAAAGAAACGTCAAGCCATTCTTCAATCTCGGCCCGCCCATCGCGCCGCGGCGGCAGAATGCTTTACGGGTGGGCAGGAAGGAGGCCGCAGATGAAACGGCGCCGCTGGTTTGCCGCAGTGCTGGTGCTCGCGGGCCTGGCCGCAACTCCCGGCGTTCTCGTCGCGATGCATTCCGCCGACCGGGCGGAGGCGACCGTGTGCGTGAACGCGGGCCGGCGTATCTCGGTCAGCGGGTGCACCAACATCGCTGACAACATCGAACGCTATGTCCCGCCGCCGGCGGTGTATGCGCCGCTTCCCGAGGACGACACGACGGCTCCCCCGCCGCCGTAACGGCTGCCGCGACGGGCGCTTCACTCACGGGCCGATCGGCGACGGCCGCGTCGCTTCGGTATGGCAGGCTATGGGTGCTCATTTCACACCGTCCACCCATGTTCACGGCCGCGGCGACGCGCCGCTACGCGCCCTCAATGGAGCCGAAGATGCCCGCAAAAGCGCCGCAACCCTCGCGTCATCTCGAGGTCGAGCGCAAGTTCGACGTAGGCGAATCCACCGTGTCTCCCTCGTTCGACGGCATCGCCGCGGTGGCCCACGTCGAGACCTCGCCGACGCAGACCCTGGATGCGACGTACTTCGACACGCCCATACATGATCTGGCGCGCAACAAGATAACGCTGCGCCGCCGTACCGGTGGCTCCGACGCGGGATGGCACTTGAAGCTGCCCGCCGGTCCCGACGCCCGAACCGAGGTCCGGCTACCGCTGGACGCATCGGGCGCAGATCGACTCCGTGCCCAACGAGTTGATTGACGTGGTGCTGGCGATCGTCCGTGACCGCCCGCTGCAGCCCGTCGCGCGGATCACCACCCGGCGCGAAAGCCAGGTGCTGTACGACGCCGCGCGCACCCCGCTGGCCGAGTTCAGCAACGACCATGTCACCGCGTGGTCGACCCGAGGATCCGAGGACACCGATTCGGCACCGACCGAACAGGAATGGCGTGAGTGGGAGTTGGAACTCCTCGAAGCCAGTGGGCTCGCCAACGGAACAGCCGGCGTCGAGCTGCTGAACCGATTGAGCAACCGGCTGCTCGACGCCGGAGCGGCACCGGCGGGCCACGGTTCCAAGCTGGCACGGGTGCTCGGTACCACGCCGCCGCCCAACGGCGCTGTGCCGTCCGAGGATCCGCTGCAACGCGCGATCGCCGAGCAAGTTCGCGAGCTCGTGGTGTGGGATCGCGCGGTGCGCGCCGACGCCTACGACGCCATTCACCAGATGCGAGTGACCACCCGCAAGCTGCGCAGCCTGCTCCGGGATTACCAGGAGTCGTTCGGGCTGGCCGAGCAGGGCTGGGTCCTGGACGAGTTGCGTGAGCTCGCCGGAATTCTGGGTGTGGCGCGCGACGCCGAAGTGCTCGCCGAGCGATACGAACGCGACCTGGACGGGCTCGCACCCGAATTGGTGCGCGGACCGGTGCGCGAACGTCTGGTCGGGGGTGCCCGGCGGCGCTACCAGACCGGGTCTGCGCCGCTCGTTGATCGCCATGCGGTCGCAGCGATACTTCCGCCTGCTGGACTCCCTCGACCTGATAGCGGCCGAAACTCCAGGCGCCGCCACGGCCGAGGAACACGGCGCCGGTGACCATCGATGCCGCCTACAAGAAGGTCCGCAAGGCACAGAAGGCCGCCGCCCAGGTCGACCGCGAGCACCCGGACGACCAACACCAGCACGACGAGGCGATCCATCGGATCCGCAAGCGCGCCAAGCGCCTTCGTTACACCGCCTCGGCCACCGGCGCGGCCGGGGTGTCCGAACAGGCCAAAGCGGTCCAGTCGCTGCTCGGCGATCACCAGGACAGCGTCGTCAGCCGCGAGCACCTGCGGCAGGAGGCCGAAGCCGCGCACGCGGCCGGCGAGGACACCTTCACCTACGGGCTGTTGTATCAGCGGGAGGCCGACCTGGCCGATCGCTGCCGCGACGAACTCGACGACACGTTGCGCAAACTCGCCAAAGCGGTTCGCAAAGCCGGGCATTAGTAGGCGGGAGCGGTTGAGCCGCCGACGTCGCCGTCAGCTAGGGTTGATGCACCGCAGGTATGAACGCAGCGAGCTGACCAGGTGAATCTTCGCTATTTTCGATGTAAGTGACCGCGCGGGCGCATACGCTCTCAATCGACGAATCGGCCACGCGGCAAACACGAACGTCACCGAGGGGGACAGCAGGTGGGACGCGAAAATCGGTCCTTGGGCAGGAGCCGGGCGGTGCAGCCGCATGCCCGATACCCAGACCACGGACCCCGAATTCTGACGGGTTAGCCGTGGACTTCTGGGCTCCTCCCGAGATCACTTCAGCGCTGATTCATTCAGGGCCGGGGCCTGGCTCGTTGCTCACAGCCGCCAACGCCTGGCGGGAGCTGGCGATCGAGCTGGGGCAGACGGCCGCCAACTACGCCGCCATCGTGGCCGCCATTCCCTGGCAGGGACCATCGGCGACGGCGATGACCGCATCCACGCTGCCCTACGTCGCCTGGATGCACACCACCTCCCTGCAGGCCACTCACATGTCGGTGGCGGCTGACACCATGGCCAGCGCGTTTGCCGTCACCCAGGCGGCCGTGGTGCATCCCAGCGTGGTCGCCGCCAACCGCGCGCTGCTGGCTCATCTGATCGCGACAAACGTCTTCGGCGTCAACTTCCCCGCCATCGCCGCCACCGAGGCGCAATACCTGCAGATGTGGGCGGCCAATACGACGGCCCTGCTCGGCTATCAAGCCACCAGCCTGCAAACCATGGCGATGCCGACGTTCACGCCCCCAGCCCCGACGACCACACAGACCGCACCTGCGGTTCAAACGGCCGCGGCGGCCAGGGCGGCAGCCACGCCGGCCGCCACGCGTGCAGCCGCCCCTTTTGCGCCGGCAGCCGCGCCCGCAGCCCCTGCCGCACCTCCGGCCCTCAACCTGCCCACGGATCCGTTTTTCACGAATCCCACCATCGCGGCCTTCTCAGCAGGCGGCCGCCTTCATCTAGAGCGGGTTCCCGTTCAACATCTTCAGCGTCTTCACCGGAGGTCATGACTTCTTCCCCGGCCAGGCCCCGGACGTCCTGGCCCCGACTCCCCGCAACCTCGCTATCGCGTACAACCTCACCGGCCCCGAGGCGGTGGGAGGGGCTCCCAACTTCTACGCTCCCGCGGCGGCCGCCGCTGAGACCAGTGCAGTGGAATTTCCGTCACCGCTTCGCTGGGCAGTGGAATGTATGTCGGCAACCTTGTGGTGCCCGCCTTCGGCGGTCACCTCCCCGATCCAGCTGGCCGCCGCACAGGCGCCGTTGGTGGCAACCACAGCCGAGGGCACGCCACTGATGCCGATGTTCGTCCCGCCGATGCCACCGGGAGCACGCAAGGCCCAGCGGGATAAGCCCGACGAGAAGGGCTATGGACCGCCGATCCCGGGCACCGTCATGCGGCCGCCTCCGTCAGGCGGATGAGCGAAGAACCACCGCGGGCTTGTCAGCGGCGGCAAAGGATAAGTACGTAGTGCCCGGATCAGGCACCGCCCGCTGGTGCGCCAAACATACTGTGTGCCAGTGCTGTCCCACGAACGTGACCCGGCCGACCTGAATAAGCCCCGTATTCGTCCTTTTGTTCTGCAGCAGATCGGTGTGTCATTCGGGATCAGGAAGGACGAACTGATGAAGAGGGCAATAGTGGGCGTGTCCGCGGCAGCGGCCGTGGCACTGTCATCCCTCTGCGTTCCGCCGGCGCAAGCACACGCCGACGATCCCTGCCTCAGCATCACCGATCCGGTTGCCCGCCAGGCTTGCATCGACCAACAGCGATGACCCCATCCGCAGATATCAAGGCAATTGCGACGCATCCCCCTTCTTCGGACAGGAGGGCCAACTTTGCCGGGACGCTTGGGTCCAAGAGTCCGCACGCCCGGATTTGGTCCGTTTGGCGTAGCAGGCCCTGCATTGGCGCATTGCGGACGGATGCGGTACGACCAGCTGGATCCTGAGGCCCAGGCTTGAGACGGACGAGTTGGCCTGTAAGCCGGATTCTGTTCCCCGCCGCCGCGCATAGGCAACGGCGACGCGGCGGCGACCATCCATCTGGACACACCGTCACCGGGTGCCTCGAGCGGCCTACCCGCAGGCTCGGGCGAGCAGCCCTCGAACGCCTGCGCGGCCGCACCCGGGGGTGCGGCCTTCTTGGCCTTGCTTCGGGTGGGGTTTGCCTAGCCACCCCGGTCACCCGGGATGCTGGTGCGCTCTTACCGCACCGTTTCACCCTTACCACCGCGAGGGTGGCGGTCTGTTTTCTGTGGCACTTTCCCGCGAGTCACCTCGGATTGCCGTTAGCAATCACCCTGCTCTGTGAAGTCCGGACTTTCCTCGAACCGCCTTGCGACGGTCCGCGGCCGCCCGGCCAACTCGTCCGCGACGAACCACGGTACTACCTGCGCCATGCCGGGGCCAGCAACGCTCGACGCGCCGGCACGATCGCCGGATCTATCTTGTGGACGCAGACCGATATCGGAGCACGATGCCCATTGGAAGAAGCGCGTCGACACCGGCGATTGGGACACCATCGCCACCACGGTCGACGAGTACGGCGGGGCGCTGCTGCCGCGGCTGGTCACGCCCGGCGAAGCGGCCCGGCTGCGCAAGCTCTATGCCGACGACGACCTGTTCCGGTCGACCATCGACATGGCGCCCAAACGCTATGGCGCCGGGCAGTACCGCTATTTCCACGCGCCCTACCCCGAACCGATCGAGCAGCTCAAGCAGGCGCTCTACCCCTGCCTGCTGCCGATAGCTCGCGATTGGTGGGGCAAGCTCGGCCGGGACGCACCATGGCCGGACAGCCTCGACGATTGGCTGGCGGCCTGTCACGCCGCCGGACAGACCAGATCGACCGCCCTGATGCTGAAATACGGGGCGGGCGACTGGAATGCTTTGCACCGGGATCTGTACGGTGACTTGGTCTTCCCGCTCCAGGTGGTCATCAACCTGAGCAACCCCGAGCACCGACTACACCGGCGGCGAGTTCCTGCTCGTCGAGCAACGCCTGCGGGCCCAATCCCGAGGCATGGCAACGCAACTGCCGCAAGGCCACGGGTTTGTCTTCACCACCCGGGAACGGCCGGTGCCCTCGGCGCGGGGCTGGTCCGCGGCGCCGGTGCGCCACGGCGTATCGGTCGTCCGCTCCGGCGAGCGCTATGCGATGGGACTGATCTTTCACGACGCTGCCGTAAGTCGGGCCTATCCGGTTCGCCGCAGCACCATCAGGTTGTCGACCATCGTCCCGACTTCCCCGGCCGGACCCACCATTTCGCGGTCGATGGCCTCGGTTCGCAGCCGCGTCCACCGCGGCGCTTCCAACCGCAGCGACCCGAGGACCTCCTCGATACCGGCGAAGTGGTGATCGTGATGCTCCGCCCACGGCGGGGGCGCCCCGTGGTCGACGATCAACAGCACCCCATCACGATTTACCCGCTCGGTCGCCCGCTGCAGTACCCCGTCGCGGTCCAGCCGCGCCGGGGAATGCAGATACTGCGCGGACACCAGGTCGAAGGTCCCTTCGGGGAAGCTCTCGTTGAGATCGTGGCGCTGGAAATCGGTGCGGCTGAGCATGTTTCGTGCCGACGCTGCCTCGGTTGCCCGCCGCAACGCGGTGGTCGAGACGTCGACGGCCACCACCTCCCAGCCGCGCTCGGCCAGCCACAGCGCGTCGGCCCCTTCCCCGCAGCCCAGGTCGAGCGCCCGGCCCGCCGGCAGAGCGGCGGCCACCTCGGCCAGGCGGGGATTGACCTTTCCGCTCCACACCCGCTCCGCCGAGCGATAGCGCTCCTCCCAAAACTGCACAGCATCATCAGGTTTGCACGAATTCTCCACACCGCGAGCTTGCCTACCCGGGACACAGTTTGCCAAGCTGATTTGCTATGCAGGCAAAAACCGGGCACAACATCGACCTTCTGGTGCGCCGGCGACTCCGGGAATTGCGCTTGCAGCGCGGCCTGACGCTGCAAGAGGTGGGCGAGCGCGCCGGCATCGACGTCTCGACGCTCAGCCGCCTCGAATCCGGGAAACGCCGGCTGGCATTGGATCACCTGCCGCGGCTGGCCCGGGCCCTGTCGGTCAGCACCGACGAGCTGCTGCAGGCGCCGCCGACCTCCGATCCGCGAGTGCGCGGCACCGCGCACACCCACCACGGCGTCACGTATTGGCCGCTGACCCGCCAGGGCCCCGCCGGCGGCCTGCACGCGTTCAAGGTCCGCGTCAGCGCGCGGCGTCGTACCCCGCCCACCGACCTGCCGGTGCACGACGGCCAGGACTGGATGTATGTGCTTTCCGGCCGCCTGCGGCTGATCCTGGGCGAGCGTGACTTCATCATCGAGCCTGGCCAAGCCGTCGAGTTTTCGACGTGGACGCCGCACTGGTTCGGCGTGGTGGACGGGCCGGTGGAGGCCATCGTGATTTTCGGACCACACGGCGAGCGCCTTCACCTGCACAGTTGATGCGCATTAGACCATTGCCCAACAGGCAGGTCGGTGCCAGGCTGACCGCATGACAGAAGCCGAAAGTTTCGTCGACCAGACGGTCAAGGGCCTTGCGGAGCCGCAACCGATGTATAAGGCGCTGCGCGAAACCAGCCCCGTGTTCCGGTCGCCGCAAGCCGTCGTTCTCAGTCGCCTGTCCGACATCGAGATGGCGCTCAAACACACCGAGCTGTTCTCCTCGAACATGGATGCGGTCGATCTGGGTAACGTGCGGCCGCTGATCCCCCTGCAGATCGACCCGCCCGAGCATGCGAAGTATCGGCGCATTCTCGACCCGCTGTTCACACCGCGCGAGATGGCCCGACGCGAACCCCGCGTCACCGAGTTGGTCAACGAGATGATCGATCGGTTCGCCGACCGGGGCGAGTGCGATTTTCACGCCGAGTTCGCGGTTCCGCTGCCCTGCACCGTCTTCTTGCAGCTGCTCGGCCTGCCGCTGGACGACCTCGAGAAATTCCTGGTGTGGAAGGACGGCGTGATCCGCCCCGAGGGAGACTCGGGTGTCGACCGCCGCCACGAGAGCTCCGCGGATGTGGCCGAACAGATCTACGAATATTTCGACCGCGCCATCGACGACCACATCGCCAGCCCACGCGACGATGTGCTGTCCGCGATGATCGCGGCGAACTTCAAAGACGAGACGGGCCAACCGCTGTCGCGGGAAGAGCTGTTGGACATCTGTTTTCTGTTCCTGATCGCCGGACTGGACACGGTGACCGACTCCCTCGACTGTTTCTTCGTGTACCTGGCGCGTCACCCTGATCACCGTCATCAACTCGTCGAGCAGCCCGACATCCTGCCCGGTGCCGTCGAGGAGCTATTGCGTTGGGAGACACCGGTGCCCGGCGTCGCTCGAGTCGCCATCCAGGATGTCGAGGTGGGTGGATGTCCAATCAGCAAGGGCGAGCGGGTCAGCCCGTTGCTGGGGGCGGCCAATACCGACCCGGCCGAGTTCCCCGACCCGGATCTGGTTGACTTCGCCCGTAACCCCAACCGGCACCGCGCTTTCGGCGGGGGCCCGCACCGCTGCCTGGGCTCACACCTGGCCCGCATGGAGCTGCGGGTCGCGTTGCGCGAATTCCACCGGCGCATACCGGATTACGAAATCAAGCCCGGCACCGAACTGTGCTACACCGCCGCGCTGCGCTCGGTGGAGTCGCTGCCGCTGGTCTTCCCGGTGCCATGACCCGCATAGCCGTCGACCCCGACCGGTGCACCGGGCACGGGCGCTGCTACACCCTGGCACCGGACGTCTTCGACGCCGACGAGGTCGGTCATTGTGTCGTGCTACTCGGCGAGGTCTCCGGTGAACTCGAGAAGCAGGCCGTAACCGCCGAGCAGAACTGCCCCGAGCAGGCAATCACATTGGCTCAGTGACTTTTCACGCGAAGCAGACCACGCTGCGCGCTCCTCGCCCGGCGGTCATGTCGGTGAACGCGGTTTCGACGTCGTCGATGCCGATTCGCCGCGTCACCAGCGCTTCGAGGTCAAGCCGACCGCGTAGGGCAAGCTCGGCCAGCACCGGGATGTCGCGGGCTGGGTCGCTGGCACCGTAGACGCTGCCCTGGATCGTCTTGCCGTCGGCCATTAACGACAGCGCGGGAAATGTCACCGCCTCCTCGACCCCCGCCGCACCCACCAGCGTGACCTTGCCGCCGCGGCGGGTGGCGTCGTACGCCGCGCGCATGGTGGCGGGCTTGCCCACCACCTCGATTCCGTGATCGACCCCGACCCCTCCGGTCAGGTCGCGCACCGCTTCCGCCAGGTCGACCTCGCTCGGCGTCCACCGTGTCGGTCGCCCCGTTGGCCACCGCGGCGGGAAGTTGGCCGGCTACCCGGTCGGCAGCGATGATCCGCCCCGCGCCCGCAAGCCGGGCCCCTTGGATCGCGGCCAAACCGACACCGCCGCAGCCGATCACCAGCACGCTCTCGCCGGGGCGCACAGCTGCGGTCCGCATGCACCGCGCCGACTCCGGTGGTGACGCCGCAGCCCAGCAGCGCAGCGAGGTCGAGGGGCAGTGCATCGTCGACCGGCACCACCGCCGCGGCCGGCAACAACGTCTGTTCGGCCAGCGACCCGACGCCCATCGCCGGCCACACCGGCCCGGCGGCGCTCTCGGCGTACGGAGAGCCGTAGGCGTGGTCGTAGCCGTGCAGGCACAGCTCGGCCTCACCGCGCAGGCAGTGCGGGCACGACCGGCAGGCACGTTCCACGTCAGCACCACGTGGTCTCCCGGGTTGACCGTGGTGACGTCGTCGCCCACCTCGGTGACGATCCCCGCGCCCTCGTGTCCGAGCGTGCGAGGGCAGCAGCGTCGGTATCGACCCGTCGCGCAGCGACAGGTCGCTGTGGCACACGCCGCTGGCGCGCAGTTGCACCCGTACCTCATGGCCGCCGAGCGGCCGCAGCGCGAGTTCCTCCACCGCGGTGGGCCGTCCGACCTCGCGCAGCACGACAGCTTTCATGCGGCGGCCCTCATCCGGATGAAAAGTGTGATCGCCGTCATAGCGTCTTACGATGGCGGGACACCCGCACTGGGTCAAGGTTGCCCCTTCGATGGAAGGAGACGCGTCGATGACCGGACCAACGATGATCACGCGGGATAGCCAAACCGGCAACGACGAACCGGTTCTGACGATCGGCGGCGAGCCGCAGCCGGGCGCCGCCGGCACCTACCCGGTGCACAATCCGGCCCGGCCTGCCGAGATCGTCGGCCACGCGCCCGCCGCCGACTCGCCGCAGCTCGACGCCGCGGTGGCCGCGGCGCGGCGGGCGGCGCCCGGATGGCGGGCGCTCGGCGTCGCCGAGCGGGTCGCCGCTTTGTCGGCCGCGGCCACCACGGCCGCCGAACAGCTCGCCGGGCGCGACGGCGCGCGGCTGTACACCCGCGAGCACGGCAAGGTGCTCAGCGAGGCGGACTTCGAGATCAGCACCGCGCCGGCGCTGGCCGCACTGATCGGATCGATGGCCGAGGCGGCGCTGGCGCCCGAGCAGGTCGACCCGCAGTTCGGCATACCCACGGCTGCACCGCGAGCCGTACGGTGTGGCCGCGCTCGTGCTCCCGTTCAACTGGCCGCTCGCGCTGACGATGACGAAGCTGGCGTCGGCGCTGACCGCCGGCAACACCGCCGTCGTCAAGGTGCCGCCGACCTGTCCGCTGGCCGCGCTGCAGCTCGCCGGCGGCGCTGGCGGCCGCGCTGCCGCCGGGCGTGGTCAACGTGCTCGCCGGTCCGGGCACGCGAGCTGGCCCAGGCGCTGGTCACCCACCCGGGCATCGACGTCATCTCGCTGACCGGCGGCGTCGCCACCGGGCGCGCCGTCATGGCGGCGGCCGCCACTCGGCTCACCCCGGTGTTGCTCGAGCTCGGCGGTAACGACGCCGCGATCATCGCGCCCGACATCGCGGTCAGCGACGAGCTGGTGGAGCGGCTGGTGACGGCGACCTACACCACCGGCGGCCAGGTCTGCATGGCGATCAAGCGGCTGTATGCGCCCGCGGACCGGGTCGATGAGCTGGCCGAGGCGGTGCTCGCCCGCTGCGAGCGGGAGGTCGTCGGCGACGGCCTGGCCGAGGAGACCACGCTCGGCCCGCTGCACACCGCCGCCGGGCGCGACCGGGTCGCCAGCGCTGGTCGACGACGCCGAGGCGCGCGGCGCGACGGTGCGCACCGCCGGGCGGATCCGCGAGGCGGACGCCGACGCGGGTGGCTACTTCGCGCTGCCGACCGTCGTCACCGACCTGGCCCCGGACTCGGCGCTGGCCACCGAGGAGCAGTTCGGCCCGGTGCTGCCGATCTTCGGCTACGACAGCATCGACGACGCCGTAACCGCCGCCAACGCAACCGAATTCGGCCTCACCGCGTCGGTCTGGACCGGCGACGACGCGCTCGCCGACCGGATCGCCGGCCAGCTGGTGGCGGGCACGGTCAGCGTCAACTGCCACGGCATGGCCGCCCAGGACCCGCGGCTGCCGTTCGGCGGCTGCGGCCAGTCCGGCATCGGCCGGGAGCTCGGCGTCGACGGGATCCGCGCGTTCACCCAGCCGCGCGCGTTCGTCCGGCATCCCGTTCCGGGCTAGCCGCTCTCCCCCTACCTTGGTCTGGCCGACGTCCCCTTGCGGGCAACACCGCCTCATGCGGGGAACGCCGCAATGTCATGACAGGCCGACGTCTCGCCAACTTTATATAAATTGCATAGATAGCATTGACAAGCGCCGGAAAACCGACGATAGTCATCAGCGTATGGCGCTGCTGCCAGACCCCGAACCCCGGCAGCGACAGCACGTCGTGATCTCGGTCGACGACCACGTCATCGAGCCACCCGACATGTTCGTCGGCCGGCTTCCCACCGCGTTGGCCGACCGCGCGCCGAAGGTCGTCGAGACCGACGACGGGCGCCAGGTGTGGCGCTACGAGGACCGCGAGTACCCGAACATCGGGCTCAACGCGGTGATCGGGCGGCCGCGCGAGGAATGGAGCATGGAGGCCGCCCGGTTCGACGAAATGCGCCGCGGCTGTTGGGATATCGACGCCCGGATCGCCGACATGGACCTCGCCGGGCATCTGGGCGTCGCTGAACTTCCCGTCGCTGATCGCCGGTTTCGCCGGGACGGTGTTCTGGAAGAGCGACGACCCGGAGCTGGGGCTGGCGGCGCTGCGGGCCTGGAACGACTGGCACCTCGAGGTGTGGGCCGGCAGCTACCCGGACCGGATCATCCCGCTGCAGCTGCCGTGGCTGGCCGACCCGCAGCTGGCGGCCGAGGAGTTACGCCGCAACGCCGCGCGCGGCTTCAAGGCGGTGAGCTTCCCCGAGCTGCCCGCCCAGTGCGGAATACCGCAGCCTGCACAGCGGCGTGTGGGATCCGTTCTTCGCCGCCTGCGAGGAGACCGACACCGTCGTGTGCCTGCACACCGGTTCCGCGCAGTGGGCGCCGATCCCCGCGCCGGACACCCCATTCGAGACCATCACCACGCTGTTCCCGGTCAACGCCCTGGTCGCCTGCGCGGACATGCTGTGGTCCGGCATCCCGGTGCGGCTTCCGCGGCTGAACATCACGCTGGCCGAGGGCGGACTGGGCTGGGCGGCCATGCTCGGCGACCGCGCCGATTACGTTCTGGCCCACTCCGCTTCGGGTCACGAGGGCGGGTCGTGGAAGGGCGACCTGCTGCCCAGCGAGGTGCTGCGGCGCAACTTCTGGTTCTGCTCGATCGACGACCCGCACGCGTTCGGCGCGCTGGACGCGATCGGGGCCGACCGCATCCTCGTCGAAAGCGACTACCCGCACGCCGACTCGACCTGGCCCGACACCCAACAGGTCGTGGCGCGCAACGTCGCCGGCCTGTCGGCCGACGACGCGGCCCGGATCACCCACCGCAACGCGGCGCAGCTGTTCCGCCACCCGCTGCCGGACGACGGGTGGCTGGCCGCCAGTCGGCTAGGAGGCTTAGCATGCTCGACCTGCTGATCCGCGACGCCGAGATCGTCGACGGCACCGGCGCACCCGCCCGTCACGGCGACGTCGGCGTCAGCAACGGACGGATCGTCGCGGTCGGCGACGTCGATGAGCCAGCCACGAAAACCGTTGACGCGCAAGGGCAGACGCTGGCGCCGGGCTTCGTCGACCTGCACACCCACTACGACGCGCAGCTGTTCTGGGACCCGACCGCGAGCCCGTCGGTGCAACACGGCGTCACCACGGTCTTCGGCGGCAACTGCGGCTTCACGCTGGCGCCCGCGGCAACCGACCAACACGACTACCTCACCCGGATGCTCGCGCGGGTCGAGGGGATGCCGCTGGACGCGCTGCGGGCCGGTCTCGACTGGGGATGGGCGTCGTTCGGCGACTGGCTCGACCGCCTCGACGGCCGCATCGCGGTCAATGCCGGTTTCCTGGTTGGCCATTCGGCGCTTCGGCTGGCCGCGATGGGCAGCGACGCCGTCGGCGGCGAGGCCACCGCCCGAGCAGATCGAAAAGATGGTCGCGCTGCTGCACGACGCGCTGGCCGCCGGCGCGCTCGGGCTGTCGACCTCGCAGTCGCCGACCCACAACGACGGCGCCGGCCAGCCGGTGCCGTCGCGCAGCGCGTCGCGCGACGAACTGGTGGCGCTGGCGGCCGGCGTGCGCGACCATCCGGGCACCACGCTCGAGGCGATCATCGCCGGCTGCTTGTCGGGCTTCACCGACGACGACATCGCGCTGCTCACCGACATGTCCGTCGCCGCCGACCGACCGCTGAACTGGAACCTGCTGGGCGTCTCGGCGGCGAACCCGGACGGGCACCAACGGCAGCTGCGCGCCTCGGAGATCGCCGCCCAACGCGGCGGCCGGGTCGTGGCGCTCACCTTGCCGCAAGCCATGAAGATCCGGCTGTCGTTCCTGTCCGGCTTCGTGCTCGACGGGCTGCCGGGCTGGCGCGACACGATGCACCTGCCGGTGCCCGAGCGGCTTGCCGCACTCGCCGATCCCGCAGGTGCGCCGCCGCCTCGCCGAGGGCGCCTCCTCGAAGGAGGCGGGCATGCTGCGCGGCCTGGCGCAATGGGACCGGCTGATCATCGTCGAGACGTTCGCCGCCGAGAACGCCGACGCGACCGGCCGCAGCGTCGGCGAGGTCGCCGCCGCCCGCGGTGGCGAGCCGTTCGACACGCTGCTGGACATCGTGATCGCCGACGAGCTGCGCACCGGGCTCAGCCCGCCGCTGACCGGCGACGACGCGGCCGACTGGCGGGCGCGCGCCGAGGTGTGGCGCCATCCCGGCGCGGTGATCGGTGGCTCGGACGCGGGCGCCCACCTCGACATGATGTGCGGCGCGATCTACACGACGTCGCTGCTCGGCCACGGCGTCCGCGAGCACCAGGTGGTGACGCTCGAGGAAGCGGTCCGGTTGATCACCGACGTGCCGGCCCGGTTCTACGGGCTGACCGAACGCGGCCGGATCGCGCCCGGCTGGCACGCCGACCTGGTGATGTTCGACCCGGCGACCATCGACCACGGACCCGAGCGCACGCGCTACGACCTGCCCTCGGGCGCGCCCCGGTTGGTCGCCGACGCCTACGGGATCACCTCGGTGCTGGTCGGTGGTGTCGAGGTCTGCCGCGACGGCGCCGCCACCGGTGCCCTGCCCGGCACCGTGCTGCGGTCCGGACGTGACACCGAGACGGTGTCGGCTCGTGGCTGACCCGGCGCTCGACGCATTCGACCCCGCCGAACTGCAGGGCGGGCTGCTCATGCAGGTCGAAAACGTGCACGAGCGACTGCGCGACGCGCGGGCCAAACACCGCGTGATGGTGGGAAATCCGTTCGCGGAGGTCAGCGTCCGGGCAGGTTGGCGACCTCGGGGTGACGGTGCTCGGGTACGACGAGTGCCAGACGGTGCTCACGCACCCCGACACCTTCTCCTCGTCGATCTACGACCAGATCATGGGCCCGGTCATGGGCCGCACCCTGCTCGAACTGGAGGGAGCCGAGCATCGGGCCAGCCGGGCCCTGGTGTCGCCGTCGTTCCGCACGGCGCTGCTGGAGCGGTGGCGCAGTGAGCTGGTGGAGGTCGTGGTCCACGAGCTCATCGACCGGTTCGCGCCGCGCGGCCGGGCCGAGCTGGCCCGCGAGTTCACCTTCGCGTTTCCGGTCCAGGTCATCGCGCGGATCATGGGACTGCCCCGCTCAGGACTACGCGCGCTTCCAGCGGCTGTCGATCGAGTTGCTCAACGTGGTCTACGACTGGGATTGCGGCATCGCCGCGTCCGCCGTCGCTGAAGGCATATTTCAGGCGAGCTCCTCGCCGAGCGGCGGCGCAACCCGCAGGACGACCTGATCAGCACGCTGGCCGAGTCGGAGATCGACGGCGCGCGGCTGACCGACGACGAGATCTTCGCGTTCTTGCTGCTGATCCTGCCCGCCGGCGTCGAGACGACCTACCGCGCCTCGGGCAACCTGCTGGTCGCCCTGCTCACCCAGCCGGCACTGCTCGACGCGCTGCGGGCCGATCGCAGCATGCTCCGCGGCGCCTTCGAGGAGGCGTTGCGCTGGGAGCCGCCGATCACCACGGTGGTGCGACGGGCGGTCCGCGACTGCGAGCTCGGCGGGGTCGCGATTCCGGCGGGAACGAACGTCAGCGTCAGTGTCGCGGCCGCCAACCGCGACCCGACGCGATACCCGGACCCCGACCGCTTCGATCCCACCCGCAGGAACATCGCGCACCTGACGTTCGGCGGCGGCCCGCACCTGTGCCTGGGCATGCACCTGGCGCGGATGGAGGCGACGGTGGCGATCAACGCGCTGCTCGACCGGCTGCCGGACCTGCGGCTGGACCCGACCGCCCCGACGCCGCACGTCGTCGGGGTGGCGTTCCGCTCGCCGGCGGCGCTGCCGGTCGAGTTCACGCCGGCGTAAGACCGTATCTGCACCGCCGCCAGCGTCCTTGACGCCCGCTACAGATAGCCGGTCTGGTTCACCAGCCGCACCGAAGATGCTCCGTCGGAATAGAATTCGGCGATGCTCAGCGACGCCAGGTCGAGGTGCAGCCGGTACAAGATGCCCGGCCCCGCGTCCAACGCCAACCGCAGCAGCATCTTGATCGGCGTCACGTGTGACACCACCAGCACCGTCGCGCCCTGGTGCGCCGCGATGATCCGGTCACGTACCCTCGACACCCGTCGAGCACCTGCGTCGAAGCTCTCACCGCCCGGCGGCGCGGTGCTGGTGTCGCGCAGCCAGCGACGTGCAGTTCCGGATCGCGCTCGGCGGCCTCGGCGAACGTCAGCCCCTCCCAGGCCCCGAAATCGGTCTCGATCAAGTCGTCGTCGACGGTCACGTCCAGTCCCAGCGCCTTGGCGGCCGCCGCCGCGGTGTCATAGGCCCGTTGCAGCGGCGACGAGTAACACCGCCGCGATCCCGCCGCGCTGCGCCAGATAACGCGCCGCGGCCTCGGCCTGCTGCCGCCCCATTTCGGTGAGCGCCGGGTTGCCGCGGCCCGAATAGCGGCGCTGCACCGACAACTCGGTCTGCCCGTGCCGCAACAACAGCAGCCGGGTCGGCGTGCCGCGCGCGCCGGTCCAGCCGGGCGCGGACGGCGACGGCGCCGTTGCGGACCCGGGCTGGGCGATTCGGCTTTTCCGCCGGTCCGGGTCGTGTCACCGGCTCGGACGTTTCCGTCGCACCATCGGCCCCGGCCGCGGCGTCCATCGCCTCGTTGGCCAACCGGTCGGCGTGCGTGTTGCGCTCCCGCGGAATCCACGCGTAGCTGATCCGCGTCGAACCGCGACGCCAGCCTTCGGGCCTGGGCGTGCAGTTCGACCAGGTCGGGGTGCTTGACTTTCCACCGCCCGGACATCTGCTCCACCAACAGCTTGGAATCCAGATAGACCGCGGCCTCGGTGGCGCCCAGTTTCAGGGCGTCGTCCAAACCGGCTATCAGGCCTCGGTATTCGGCGACGTTGTTGGTCGCCCGGCCGATGGCCTGCTTGGTCTCCGCCAGCACGGTCGAGCGGTCCTCGGTCCACACCACCGCGCCGTATCCGGCCGGCCCGGGGTTGCCGCGCGATCCGCCGTCGGCCTCGATGACGACCTTCACTGCTCGAAATCCCTTGACCCGCAACAGGATCGCGCCGCACTCCGGGCATCGCACCACCTCGTCCTCGGCGGCCGCCGAGATGCGGGACAGTTCGCCGCGGCCGATCTCGATCCGGCAGGCGCCGCAGCGACGTCCCAGCAACTGCCCGGCGCCCGGCCCTCCCCCGGCGCGCTGGCGTTCGTACAGCGCGGACAGGGCGGGATCCAGTGCCGCGCTCAGCGTGTCGCGCCGCGACGAATGCTCCTCGCGGGCCTCGTCGATTTCGGCGACCGCGGCGTCGAGGGCCTGCTGCGCGCTGGCCAGCTCGGCCTGCAGCGCCTCCATCGTCCCCTGCTCGGCGTCCAGCTGGGCCTGCAGCTCCTCGCGGCGCTCCATCACCTCCAGCAGGGAATCCTCCAGGCTGGTCTGACGGCGCTGCAGGGTCTCCAGCTCGTGCTGCAGATCCGACAGTTGCTTGGCGTCCGTCGCACCCGACTTGAGCAGCGACCGGTCGCGGTCTTCGCGCTGGCGCACCGCGTCGATCTCCGACTCGAATCGCGACACCTGGGCGTCCAAGTCCTCCAACGCGATTCGCACCGCGGCCAGCCGGTCACTGGCGGCGTTGTGTTCCGCCCGCACCCGCTCGCAGGCCTCCTGCTGCGGCAGATGGGTGGCGCGGTGCGCGATGCGGGACAGCTCGGCATCCAGCTTCGACAACTCGAGTAACGAACGTTGCTGTGCTACTTCGGCTTTCATGACTTCTCTCCCCCGGACTCGTCGTCACCCTGCTCGATATTCCACGGGTCGGTGCGGATGGTGCTCACCCGCACCGGGCAGCTCCCCACCGAAACGGGACCGCAGCAGCTCGGCGGCCTGGTCGCACCACGGGAATTCGCTTGCCCAGTGCGCCACGTCGATCAGGGCCACGTTCGAGGCCCGGCGGTGTTCGTCGGCCGGGATGGTGCCGCAGATCGGCCGTGACGTAGGCCTGCACGTCCGCGCCGGCCGCGGCGGCCAGCAGCGAGTCCCCGGCGCCGCCGCAGACCGCGACCCGCGACACCGGCGTGTCGGGGTCGCCCGCCGCACGCACCCCCAGGATGTCCGCGGCAACGCGGCGCCGACGCGGGAGACGAAGTCGCGCAGCGGTTCCGGTTGTGCCAGCGTCGCCGATGCGGCCCAACCCGGCGTCGCCGGGCGGGGGCACCAGCGCGAAGATGTCGAACGCGGGCTCTTCGTAGGGATGGGCGGCGCGCATCGCCGCCAGCACCGCGGCCCGAGCGACGCGCGGGCGCGACGACCTCGAACCGGTCTTCGGCCACCCGCTCGACGTTGCCGACGCTGCCCACCGCGGGCGACGCGCCTTCGTGCGGCAGGAACTGCCCGATACCGCTGACGCTCCAGCTGCAGTGCGAGTAGTCGCCGATGTGGCCGGCGCCGGCCTCAAACACCGCCGCCTGCACCGCTTCCGCGTTCTCGCTGGGCACGTAGACGACCCACTTGTCGAGATCGGCCGCGCCGCGTCGCCGGCTCGAGCACGGCCTCGACGTCGAGGCCAAGGGCCTCGGCCAGCGCGTCGGACACCCCCGGGCAGGCGGAGTCGGCGTTGGTGTGCGCGGTGAACAGCGAACGCCCGGTCCGGATCAACCGGTGCACCAGCGCGCCCTTCGGGGTGCTGGCCGCCACCGTGTCGACCCCGCGCAACAGCAGCGGGTGATGGGCCAGCAGCAGGCTCGCGTCGGGAACCTCGTCGACGACGGCCGCCGTCGCGTCGACCGCGACGGTCACCGACCTCAGCACATCGTCGGGGTCGCCGCACACCAGGCCCACCGAATCCCACGACTCGGCAAGCCGCGGCGGGTAGGCCTCGTCCAGGACCTCGATGACGTCGGCCAGCCGCACGCTCACCGCCGCCCCCCAGGGTGTCCCGTCGCTTCCGAGATGGCCTGGACCAGCAGCGGCCACTCGTGGCGCACCGCCGCCCGCAGATACCGCTCGTCCAGGCCGACGAACGTGTCACAGCGGCGAATGGCAATTCCCTTGTCGTGCAGATCTTTTCGTAGCCGGACGGCATCCGGCATGCGGAACAACACGAACGGGGCCCGGCCGTCGACCACCTCGGCACCCACCGACGCCAAACCGGCCACCATCTCGGCGCGCAGCCCGGCCAGCCGCGCCGCGCCGGCCGCCGCGTCGGCGACGGCCTGCCGGCCGCAGCAAGCGGCGATGGCCGTCAGTTGCAGCGTCCCCACCGGCCAGTGCGCCCGCCGAGCGGTCAACCGCGCCAACACCTCCGGGGAGCCCAGCGCGTAGCCCACCCGCAACCCGGCCAGCGCCCAGG
This sequence comes from uncultured Actinomycetota bacterium, assembly GCA_963849935.1. Classification (GTDB taxonomy): domain Bacteria; phylum Actinomycetota; class Actinomycetes; order Mycobacteriales; family Mycobacteriaceae; genus Mycobacterium. The sequence continues at coordinate 117,871 of CAWKJQ010000008.1, read as the reverse complement.
TCTTGGTCAGACTGCGCAGCACCAGCACGTCGGGCAGCGCGTCGCCGGCCAGCGATTCCGGCTCACCGGGAACCGAATCGGCGAACGCCTCGTCGACCACCAGAATCCGCCCGGGCCGGCGCAACGCCAGCAGCTGCTTCGCGGGTGTGCAGCACCGAGGTGGGGTTGGTCGGATTGCCCACCACGACAAGGTCGGCGTCGTCGGGGACGGTCGGCACCGGCCAGCCCGAACGGCGGCTCGAGCACGACGTGATGCACGGGCACCCCGGCCGCGGCCAGCGCCAGCGGCCGGCTCGGTGAACGACGGCGCGACGATCGCCGCCCGCTCCGGACGCAGGTTGGGCAACAGGGCGAACCCCTCGGCCGCCCCGGCCAGCGGCAGCACCTCGTCGCGGGTCCGGCCGTGCCGCTCGGCGACGGCGTCCTGCGCCCGGTGCACGTCGTCGAGGCTCGGGTAGCGCGCCAGCTCGGGCAGCCGCGCGGCCAGCCGCCGCAGCAGCCACTCCGGCGGTTGCGCGTGGCGGACGTTGACGGCGAAATCCAGCATCCCGGGCGCGACGGCCTGATCACCGTGGTAGCGCGCCGCAGGCGGGCTCAGGTTCAGACTCGCCATCCGTGAAACACTAGTGCGCCGTGTGGGGCGCTGCGGAGCCACACCGTCACACCCGGCCGCACGCATCGAGGACAATGGTGAGGTGACAGGCACAACGTCAGCCGATCGCCAGGCCCCCGGTGACGCACCCTGGCGTCGGGCGCAGCTGGTGATCTTCGATCTCGACGGCACGCTGACCGACTCCGCGGAGGGGATCGTCGCCAGCTTCCTGCACGCGCTCGCCCACATCGGCGCCCCGGTGCCCCACGGCGACCTGGCCGCTCAGATCGTCGGCCCGCCGATGGACGACACCTTCCGCGCGATGGAGCTCGGCGAGCGAGGCCGAGGAGGCGATCGCCGCCTTCCGCGCCGAGTACGGCGCCCGGGGCTGGGCGATGAACGCGCTGTTCGACGGGATCGAGGCGCTGCTGGCCGATCTGCGCGCGGCCGGCGTCCGGCTGGCCGTGGCCACCTCCAAGCTGGAACCGACGGCGCGGCGCATCCTCGCCCATTTCGGGCTTGACCAGCATTTCGAGGTCATCGCCGGCGCGAGTCCCGACGGTTCGCGCAAGACCAAGGTCGAGGTGCTGGCGCACGCGCTGGCGCAGCTGCGAGCCGCTGCCCGAACGGGTGCTGATGGTCGGCGACCGCAGCCACGACGTGCACGGCGCGGCCGCGCACGGCATCGACACCGTGGTGGTCGGCTGGGGCTACGGCCAGGCCGACTTCCCCGATCGAGCCGAGGCGAGCAACGCAGCCGATTCCGGCGTGACGCACGCCGCGACCATCGACGAGCTGCGGAGGGCGCTGGGTGTCTGAGCCGAGCCGCTGCACGTGACGTTCGTGTGCACCGGCAACATCTGCCGTTCGCCGATGGCCGAGAAGATGTTCGCCGACCAGCTGCGCCGGCGCGGCCTGGCGGACGCGGTGCGGGTGACCAGCGCCGGCACCGGCAACTGGCATGTCGGCGAGTGCGCCGACGAACGCGCCGCCGACGTGCTGCGCGCCCACGGCTACCCCACCGACCACCGCGCCGCGCAGCTCGACGACGACCACCTGGCGGCCGATCTGGTGGTGGCCCTGGGCCGCAACCACGCCCGGATGCTGCGGCAGCTGGGCGTCGACGACGACCGCGATCCGGATGCTGCGGTCGTTCGATCCGCGCTCGGGCGCCCATGCCCTCGACGTCGACGATCCCTACTACGGCGACGCGCAAGGACTTCGAGGACGGTCTACGCCGTCATCGAGGCCGCCCTGCCCGGCCTGCACGACTGGGTCGACGAACAGCTCGCGCGGAACGGATCCACGCTGATGCGCCGCCTGGCGTTCCTGCTGCGGCCGGGCTGGATAGCGCTGGCCCTGGTGGTCATCGCCTTCACCTACCTGTGCTTCACGGTGCTCGCGCCCTGGCAGCTGGGTAAGAACACCAGGACGTCGCGGGAGAACCGCCAAATCGAGTATTCCCTCAATACCGCCGCCGGTGCCGCTGAAAACGCTGCTGCCGCAGCAGAATTCGTCGGCTCCCGGCTGCGCAGTGGCGCCAGGTGACCGCGACCGGGCACTATCTGCCCGACGTGCAGGTGCTGGCCCGGCTGCGGGTGGTCGACGGCGAAGCCGGCGTTCGAGGTGCTGGCGCCGTTCGTCGTCGACGACGGGCCGACCGTCCTGGTCGACCGCGGCTACGTGCGGCCCTGAGCAGGGCTCGCATGTCCCGCCGATCCCCCGCCCGCCCGCGCAGACGGTGACCATCACGGCGCGGCTGCGCAACTCCGAGGCCGCCGCGGTGAACAAGGATCCGTTCGTCGAGAGACGGTGTGCAGCAGGTGTATTCGATCAACACCGAACAGGTCGCGGCGCTGACCAAGGTCCCGCTGGCCGGGTCCTACCTGCAATTGGTCGACGACCAGCCCGGCGGGCTCGGCGTGATCGGCGTGCCGCACCTGGACGCCGGCCCGTTTCTGTCCTACGGCATCCAGTGGATTTCGTTCGGCATCCTCGCCCCGATCGGGTTGGGCTACTTCGCCTACTCCGAGATCCGCGCCCGCCGCCAGGAAAAGCAGCAGCGGCCCGCCGCCGGGACGACGCCGACACCCGAAGCGCCGCAGACCGTCGAAGCCAAACTCGCCGACCGCTACGGCCGCCGGCGGTAACCCGAGAGGCACACCGACAGTCCGGCCAGCACCGCGGCACCGCCTGCACCACCCGCGACAGCACCACCGCGCGGCGCAGGTCGGTCACCGTCGGCTCCCGGCCGTCGCCGAGTGTGGGCCGGATCTGCAGCTCATGGTGGTACTGCGTGGGCCCGCCCAGGCGCACGCCGAGCGCCCCGGCGAAGGCCGCCTCGACGACGCCGGCGTTGGGGCTCGGATGACGGGCGGCATCGCGGCGCCAGGCCCGCGCCGCACCGGACGGTGATCCGCCGACCAGCGGAGCGCAGCAACACCACCAGCGCCGCGGTCGCGCGCGCGGCGACGTAGTTGGCCAAGTCGTCCAATCTGCGCTGCGGCCCAACCGAATCGGAGATAGCGCGGCGAGCGGTGGCCGATCATCGAGTCCAGCGTGTTGATGCCGCGATACACCAGCACCGCGGGCACGCCACCGACCGCCGCCCACAGCAGCGGCGCCACCTGGGCGTCGGAGGTGTTCTCGGCGACCGATTCCAGCGCCGCGCGGGTCAGGCCCGCGCCGTCCAGCGCCGCCGGGTCGCGCCCGCACAGCGACGGCAGCAGCCGTCGCGCGCACCGTCGACGTCGCCGCGTCTCCAGCAGCTCCGACATGTCCAGCCCGGTGCGCGCCAACGAGGTTCCGCCCAGCGAGACCCAGGTGGCCGCGGCGGTGGCCGCGACGGACCACACCCGGCCGCGGTGCGCGGCGGCCTGTTGCGCCGCCAGGCCCAGCAGGCCCACCGCGCCGATCAGCAGGCCCGCATGCACCGCGCCGGCGATCCGGCTGTCGCGGTAGGTCACGCGTTCTCAATCGCGGCGGCGGCCCGGCCGAACAGCGCGACCGGATGCCCCCGTCTCGGGTCGCCGAGCGCGAGGTCGGCCAGGTAGCCGATCAGCACGCCGGCGATCCGGGCCTGCCTCGCAACCACCCCGGCAGCGTCTCACACGTGGTCTACTCGAGGCCGCATGAGGCAGGATCCGCAATGAAGCGGCCCGCAACCCGGGTCGCCGACCTGCTGAACCCGGCGGCAACGTTGTTGCCCGCCGCGAACGTGATCATGCAGCTGTCGTTGCCGGGCGTCGGTTATGGCGTGCTGGAAAGCCCGGTGGACAGCGGCAATGTCTACAAGCATCCGTTCAAGCGGGCCCGCACCACCGGCACCTACCTGGCGGTCGCGACCATCGGGACCGAGTCCGACCGGGCGCTGATCCGCGCGCGCCGTCGACGTCGCACACCGGCAGGTCCGATCGACGTCGTCGAGTCCGGTGTCCTACAACGCGTTTGACCCCAAGTTGCAGCTGTGGGTGGCCGCGTGCCTGTACCGCTACTTCGTCGACCAGCACGAGTTCTTGCACGGCCCGCTCGACGACGCCAGCGCCGACGCCGTCTACGCCGACGCCAAGCGGCTGGGCACCACGCTGCAAGTGCCCGAGCGCATGTGGCCGCCCGACCGGGACGCGTTCGACGAGTACTGGAAGCGCTCCCTCGACGAGCTGCGCATCGACCCGCCGGTGCGAGAGCACCTGCACGGGGTGGCCTCGTTGGCGTTCCTGCCGTGGCCGTTACGGGCGCTGGCGGGCCCGTTCAACCTGTTCGCGACGACGGGGTTCTTGGCCCCCGAGTTCCGGGCGATGATGCGGCTGGACTGGTCGCGAGGCCAGCAGCGCCGGTTCGAGTGGCTGCTGACCGCGCTGCGGCTGGCCGACCGGCTGATTCCGCACCGGGCCTGGATCTTCGGCTATCGGCTCTACCTGTGGGACATGCGATCTCGCGCGCGACGGGGCCGGCGGATCGTCTAGATGGGCAAACCACGCAAAGCGGACTAGCGTGGCAAGACATGACCTTTCCAGCGCTCAACCACGTCGCGGTCACGGTGCGCGACCTCGAGATCAGCGGCCCCTGGTACCGCAACCTGCTCGGCGCCGACCCGTCGCTCGACGAGCACACCGACGCCGGCTTCCGGCATCAGGTGTGGTTGCTCGACGGCGGCACGTTGTTCGGCATCCACCAGCACGACCGCCCGGCCCCCGACGAAAAGTTCAGCGAACACCGCGTCGGCCTCGACCACGTCGGCTTCGGCTGCGCCAGCCGCGCCGAGCTGGAAAACTGGGTCACCCGGCTGAACGAGCTCGGGCATCGAGCACGGCGGCATCGTGGACGCGTCCTACGGCTCGGGATTGAGTTTCCGCGACCCCGACGGCATCGCCTTGGAGTTCTTCGCCCCGCTCCCGGGCTGATCGGCTCAGCGCACCGTCGCGAAGAACGCGCGCAGGTCCTCGACGAACAGCTCCGGTTGTTCGAACGCCGCGAAATGCCCGCCGCGCGGCATGTCCGTCCAGTGGGTGATGTTGTAGACCGGCTCGCACCAGCTGCGCGGCGCCTTGAGCAGCTCCCCGGGAAAAGCCGCTACGCCCGTGGGCAATTCGACGCGGTCGCCGCCGCCCCACACCTCGAAGCTCTCCCAGTACAAGCGGGCCGAGGACGCCGCGGTGTCGGTCACCCAATACACCATCACGTTGTCGAGCAGCTCGTCGCGGCTGAGCGCGTTCTCGGGATGTCCGTCGCAATCGGCCCAGTCCCAGAACTTTTCGACGATCCAGGCCAGCTGCCCCACGGGCGAATCGGCCAGCCCGTAGCCCAGTGTCTGTGGCCGGGTGGACTGCTGCTTGGAATAGCCGGTGCCCCACTTGCGGTGGTTCGGCCAGCCCGGCCAGGGCTCGTTGCTCCTCCTCGGTCGGGTTGGTCAGCGAGTCCTTGGTGGGCCTGCCGATCGGCATGTTCAGGTGGATGGCCGCGCAGTGGCCGACGTTGCGGCCGATCTGTGTGGTGACCGCGGCGCCCCAGTCGCCGCCCTGGGCGCCGTAGCGGTCGTACCCCAGGCGCAGCATGAGCGTTTCCCATGCCTCGCGCGATCTTTTCGACACCCCAGCCGGTGCGGGTGGGTTTGCCGGAGAACCCATATCCGGGCAGCGACGGGCACACGACGTGGAAGGCGTCCTCGGCGCGGCCGGACGCGGGGTTGGTCAGCGGCTCGATCACCTTGTGGAACTCCACGATCGAACCCGGCCAGCCGTGCGTGATCAGCAGCGGGAAGGCGTCGTCGTGCGGCGACCGCTGATGGATGAAATGGATGTCCAGACCGTCGATTTCGGTGGTGAACTGATCGAAGCGGTTGAGCGCGGCCTCCCGCGACCGCCAGTCGTAATCGTTGGCCCAATAGTCGGCCAGCGTCGCGGGTGTAGGCCAACGGCACGCCCTGGCTCCAGTCGTCCACGCATTCGGCCTCCGGCCAACGGGTGCGGGCCAGCCGCGATCGCAGATCGTCGAGAACGTCGTCGGAAACGTCGATGCGGAACGGTTTCACGCGTTCATAGTGCCCCGGGCCGCGTCACCGGCGGAACGCACCCCGGCACGCCGGCCCCTAGGCTTTCGTCGAGACGGCGCCGGACCCCTCACAGTGCTCGCAGTCCCTGCAGGGTCCTGCTGATCAGTTCTCGTCGTTCGTCGATCGTCATCGAGTCACCGAGGGGGGCGTGCACCCGCAAGTAACCCTGTGTCACCAGTTCGCCGACCAGGAACCGGGTCGCACCGAGCGGCAAGGACAGACGAGCGGCGATCTCTGCGACCGAGGGGCTCTGCACGCAATACGTCAGGATCTCGCCGCGCACATCATTTCTCGGCCAGCGCGGCGGCTTCGATGTGGTGTCGAGCGCTTCGACCGGAGCCTCGAGTGCCAGTTCGACACCAGAGTCGGTACGGCCCGCCGTCAGCGTGTATGGCCGGACCAGGTTCGGTTCGGTCGCGTTTCCGGTTCCGCGCCCGTGCCTTCCGACTGCTGATGCGCGTCGGAGTGCTTCCCCCCGCCAGGTGGCGAACCATGCGCCGCCTGGCGGTTCTGCAAGAACCACAAGGCCTGGTCGGCGTGCACCGATGCGCGAAGCTCGCTGGAGATCACCTTGAGTACGGTGCGATCGGTGTCGATGACGAATGTGGTCCGTCTGACCGGAAGCAGCCTGGCCAGCAGGCCGCGGCGCCGAGTATGCCGCCCACCCCGGGCCGCCTCAAGCGCCACGACGGAGTTGCGCAGCTTGGCGAGCCTGCCTCGGCGCACGCCGAACAGCTCGGACACCACGCCGTCCGCATCGGAGAGCAGCGGGTAGTCGAACGAGCGCTGTTGGGCGAAATGGGCCTGTCTGTCGACGGTGTCGGTGCTGATGCCCACCCGCTGGGCGCCCACCGAGACGAATTCATTGCTCAGGTCCCGGAAATGGCATGCCTGGGCCGTACAGATCGGTGAGGACGCCAGCGGGAAGAAGAACAACACAACCGGCCCGTCGGAAAGGAGCGCGGACAGCGCCCGGGGCCGACCGGTGTGATCGTAAAGAGTGAAGTCAGGCGCCTTCTCGCCCGCAATCATCGGCAAAGATTAACGCCGGGGAGCCGCGCGCGAAGCACACTCGGAAAATTCATTTCAGCCGAACAGCTCACGAAGCGCCGCGAGGCACTGTCATTGGTGCGCGTCATTGGTGGGCGCCGGGCGGTATCGAACCGCCAACCGAAAATTTGTACATCTACGTCGGCATATCCGGGCTTATCGTGCCGTGCCGCCTCGTCCGCGTAATACCGACGGGCACAGCCTTTTTCGTCTAAGGCGTCCTGTGATATGTCAGCGCGTTCTTTCCGTGCACCGATTCGATGCTGGTCCGGCGGGATAGGGCCGTCGACGATAGGTTGACACCGGAGGTGTCAACCGCACGTTGACAACTTGTTACAAATTGTTTCGTCGGACGCGAACCGCCCGCGCGTCTGGAACGATTTCGAATTTATGAAGCTCGTTCTGACGATTTCCAGTCTGGCGGCCGTGATTGGCTTGGCCGTGCCCGCGCACGCCGATGACACCGACGACGCGTTCCTCGCGTCGCTCAATTCGGCCGGCTTCACCTATAACGATCCGGCGCAGGTCATCCAGGCCGCCCACTACGTGTGCTCGGCGGCCGGGGGCGGCACGGCGATGGCGGATATCGCGAAGGCGATGACATCCAAGGCAGCCGCGCTGACCGAGGATAAAGCGGAGAAATTCACCGCGATCGCGGCCAGTGCCTACTGTCCGGACGCTATTTCGTCGACCACCACGACGACGGCCGCCAGCTCGTAAACGACCGATTCGCTGCACGGGATGCGGCCGCGACCAGCTCCGGCTCGATCTGTGAGCCGGTGCTCGTAGGCCGCGCTGGGTCCTTCCTCGGTGAGGACGTCAGCGGGAAGAAGAACAACACAACCAGTCCCTCGGCGAGGAGCGCGGACGGTGTCTTGAGGCCGATCGGTGTGGTCCTACAGAGTGAAGTCAGTCGCCTTCTCGCCCACAATCATTGGCAAAGGTAACGCCGGGAGTCGCCGCGCGAAGCCGACTCGGATAATTCGTCGCGGCCAACAGCTCCCGAACGCCGCTCGACACTGTCCTGCACGTCTATCGATGGTCGTGCGCAGGCGCGAACCGGCGTCTCCCGTGCGTCATGGTCGCTCGCGGCTTGTCAGCGAGGGCACGCCGAGCGCTAGCACAGCGGCATCATCCTGAACCCCGCGGCCAAGGCTGTCGAGCAACGCGTGGACGGCTTCAACGATTTCTGACGCCGACGCCGGTGCGAGCGATTTCGCGAAGTCCAGTAGCGCGCCTCGATCGTCATAGCGTTCGTGACCGACGCCGGTACTGGCCTCGGTCAGTCCGTCTGTGTAGAGGACCAATGTGTCGCCGGGCGCAAGGTGGAATCTGCTGGCAACGAAGCGCGGCTCCGCAACGAGGCCCACGGCGTGGCCGCCGATGCTGTCCACGTAATAGGCGCTGCCATCCGCCTGCAGCAGCAGTGGGGGAAGATGGCCCCCGCTGGCGAGCTCGACGTCGAACCCATCATTCGGCATGGTCACATTGCCGTAGATCACGGTGCAGAATCGGCCGTGCTGGGCACCAAGCTGTTGACCGAGGACGGAATGCAGATTGTGCAGTACTTGCACGGGATCATCGTCGGATACCGCCGCGGCACGCAGGGCATACCTGGTCAATCCGGTTACCACAGCCGCATCAACCCCTTTGCCCACGACATCACCGATGAAGAAACCCCACTTCGTGCGGGAGAGCGGGAAGAGGTCGTAGAAATCGCCGCCCACATCGTCGTCCGACGCGGTGTAGTAGTAATCGGCTGCGTCCATTCCGGCGGGAGGTGACAGCACTGGCGGAAGTAGTGAGCGTCGCAGTGTCTCAGCAAATGCCCGAACGCGACCGTGCTCCATCGCAACCCGCCGTCGCTCTTCTAGGAGCTCTCGTTCATAGGCGCGGCGGTCGGCGGCATCGACCGCGGTGATTCGCAGCAATTCCGGCTGGCCGTCGGCGCCTGTCTTGACGTTCGCGGTGAGAAACATGGGCAGCCGCGCTCCGTCGGCCGTCACGAGGTCCACTGTGATGCCGTTGAGCTCGCCGCTCATGCGTAACAGTGGGCCGAAATGGGTGTCGTAGTGGATGCGGCCACCCGCGGTGAATAAGTCGCTGAACAATCTGCCTTGCAATGCGTTTCGGTCATAACCCAGCCATCGGCTCAAGGTGGCGTTGACCCGGATGATCCGACGATCGGGCCGCGCGATGAGATGGCCGCAGGGACTGTTCTCCCAGCAGTCCTCCAGGCTCAAGTCGGTCACGCCGATCGAACGAAGGCCGAGATCGCCGACGCAGTGGCGTCTGGGGCACTCACTTGGGGGCAATGGCCGGTTGCGTCCAGAGTGACCAGTCGACTGTCCGGGATGTTGTCTTGGACGTAGGCGCCGACCTCGCGCGGCGCGACCGCGTCTTGTGCACATTCGATCACCAGCGTGGGCACCGGTATCCGCGCGAGGTCGGCGCGGTTATCGGACAGGAATGTGGCGCGGGCGAAAACGCGCAGATGCGCGGGATCGTTGCGGCAAAAGGTCTCGGCCAACTCGTCCTCTAGCTCGGGGCGGTCCGGGGTCCCCATGATGACCGGTGCCATCGCATGCGACCAGCCCAGGTAATTGAGCTCCAAGGATTCGAGGAGTTCGTCGATATCGGACTGCGAAAACCCGCCGCGATAATCACCATCGTCGATGTAGCACGGAGACGGTGTCAGCATGACCAGCTTCGCGAACCTGCTGGGTTCGGCGATGACCGCCAGCGCGCCGATCATCGCGGCGACCGAGTGCCCGACGAACACGACGTCGCGCAGGTCCAGTTCACGCACCATGTCTAGGACGTCGGTGGCGTAGCCGGCCACCGACGAGTACTTTTCTGCGTTCCAGGAAGCCGGATCCGACTCACCGGAACCGACGTGGTCGAAGAGCAGCAACCGGAAGTCGCTCTCCAAACGGTCGACGACCAGACGCCACAGCCGCTGATCACAGCCGAAGCCATGCGCAAGGACGACCAGTGGACCATCGTGGGCGCCAACAATCTTGACGTTATTCCTGACACAGACGTCCACAGTCACAGCCTAAGCCGCCACGGCATCCGGGCAACACGCACCGCACTTTCTGCTACCGCAACCGGCTGCACTATCGCGTCGGCATTTCCTTCCTTCGATTTACGTTGCGTGCGAACAACTTCGTGCCACGCGAGCGCTGTCTCGAAGCGTGTCGATCCGCAGGCACCCTGCGCAGGCGCTCCCGCCCCGACCTCAGAACGAGACAGGTCCCCGGCCCTGGCATATGCATTTCATCGTCGTGGGCTTCTGCATACTGCAGAAACTTCGGTGGGCGCGGACGGTATCGAACCGCCGACCGCTGGTGTGTAAAACCAGAGCTCTACCACTGAGCTACGCGCCCGTTGCTGCGGGCAGGCTACCCGCCCGAGGTCCAAGTTCCCAAAATCTCGAGCCCCTGTCAGGCCTTCAACGCCGCCAGGGCATCGGTCCAGAGCCGCTGGTCGCGGGCTTCGCCGGGCTGTTTCATCTCGGCGAAGCGAATGATCCCGGACCGGTCGATGACGAACGTGCCGCGGTTGGAGTAGCCGGCGTCCTCGTTGAACACGCCGTAGCTCTGGCTGACCGCGCCGTGGGGCCAGAAGTCCGACAACACCGGAAACGTGAAGCCGCTGTCCAGCGACCAGACCCGGTGCGTGGGCGGCGGGCCCACGGAGATGGCCAGCACCGCGCTCTGGTCGTTCTCGAAATCGGGCAGGTGGTCACGCAACAGATCCAGCTCGCCCTGGCAGATCCCGGTGAACGCCAGCGGGAAGAACACCAACAGCACGTTCTTGGCGTCGCGATAGGAGCTCAACGTGACTCGCTGTTGATTCTGGTCGCGCAAAGTGAAATCCGGGGCGGCTGTGCCGACGGGCAGCATCAACGCTTCCCGGCCCGGGATTTGGGCTGCACCAACGGCTGGCGCTCCAGTCGCCCAGGTTGACCGACGAGGTCGGCATCAAACCGGCGGTGGGCGCGGCCTCGGCGATTTCGGCCGGCAGCACGTGCCCCGGCCTGCCGGTCTTGGGCGTCAGCACCCAGATCACGCCGTCTTCGGCCAGCGGACCGATCGCGTCCATCAGGGTGTCCACCAGGTCGCCGTCACCGTCTCGCCACCACAGCAGCACGACGTCGACTACCTCGTCGGTGTCCTCGTCGAGCAGATCACTGCCGCAGGCTTCCTCGACCGCGGCGCGGATCTCGTCATCGGTGTCTTCGTCCCAGCCCCACTCCTGGACAACTTGGTCGGGTTGGATGCCCAGTTTGCGAGCGTAGCTCGGGGCGTGATCCGCCGCGACCACCGTGGAGCCTCCTTCAACATCCGAACGCTGTGCGATTCGGGATTATCGTCGCACAGCCAGAACCCGGTCCATACTTCCGCATCATCACGTTGCCAGGCACAGTTTCAATGCGTTCTTTTTCGTATCGTTGAGTTGATCGACCCGCTGGTTGAATTCCGACGTCCCCGCGTGCGTGCCGATCGCGTTGGCCACCGCGCGGGCGGCGTCGATGTAGGCGTTGAATGCGTCCTTGATCTGCTGCGACATCGCGTCGCTGAAGCTGTTGCCCACCGTGGTGGCGCTGTCGTTGAGGGCGTCGATGGCGGGGCCTTCGGTCGGGCCGGTGCCGCGGCCCGAGTTGAACGCCTGGACGAATTCGTTGGTCTTGTCGATCGCGTTCTTGCTGGTGGTGATCAGCGTGGCGCAGGCGGTGCGGACCGCCTTGGTGGTCAGCGATTGTTGCCGCTGGGACTCCCGGACGCTGGAGGTCACCGACGACGCGGACACCGACGCCGACACCGACTGCCGGTAGGCGGGAGCAATTTTGGTGTCGGGCGTTGCCGTGCCGTTGGTGACCGAGGTGCATCCCACGATCCCCATCAGCGCCACGGCGACACACCCGAGGGCCAGGGCCCCGCGCCGGGGCCAGGCCTTCACCTGCATCTGAGGGACGGCACGCCACCGAATGAGCACAAGCCTGACGTTACCGGGTGGGTTGTTCACCTGCCCCATACACGCCGAGTTGGAGTTCGCCAGGTCAGCGCCGCGGCTATGCGACGTCGGCTATCCGCGCGAGACGCCGGTGCGGCACGATGGTGGGAAGGGTGCGACCCACCCGCTACGGCACACATTCCGCCAACAACAGGAGTAGTGCGTTGACAACTGAGTTCGTGCGCCACGATCTGGCCACAAACCCCACCGGCGCAATCGAACCCGACCGCGTCCGGGTGATCCGCGAGGGGGTGGCCTCCTACCTTCCCGACATCGATCCCGAAGAGACGTCGGAGTGGCTGGAGTCCTTCGATGAACTGCTGGAGCGCTCGGGCCCGTCGCGGGCGCGCTATCTGATGCTGCGATTGCTGGAACGCGCGGGCGAGCAGCGAGTCGCCCTCCCGTCGCTGACGTCCACCGACTACGTCAACACCATTCCGACCGAACTCGAGCCGTGGTTCCCCGGCGACGAGGACGTCGAACGGCGCTACCGGGCGTGGATCCGGTGGAACGCCGCCATCATGGTGCACCGCGCCCAGCGCCCGGGAGTCGGTGTGGGCGGCCACATTTCGACCTACGCCTCGTCGGCGGCGCTGTACGAGGTCGGCTTCAACCACTTCTTCCGCGGCAAATCGCACCCCGGCGGCGGGGACCAGGTGTTCATCCAGGGCCACGCGTCCCCGGGTATATACGCGCGCGCCTTTCTGGAAGGGCGGCTGACCGCCGACCGGATGGACGGCTTCCGCCAAGAGCACAGCCACGCCGCCGGCGGACTGCCGTCCTACCCGCACCCGCGCCTGATGCCCGACTTCTGGGAATTCCCCACCGTCTCGATGGGCCTGGGCCCGCTGAACGCCATCTACCAGGCGCGGTTCAACCACTACCTGCACGACCGCGGCATCAAGGACACCTCCGACCAGCATGTGTGGTGCTTCCTCGGCGACGGCGAGATGGACGAACCGGAGAGCCGCGGCCTGGCGCACGTGGCGTCGCTGGAGGGCCTGGACAACCTCACGTTCGTCGTCAACTGCAACCTGCAGCGCCTCGACGGCCCGGTGCGCGGCAACGGCAAGATCATCCAGGAACTCGAGTCGTTCTTCCGCGGCGCCGGCTGGAACGTCATCAAGGTCGTTTGGGGCCGCGAATGGGACGCCCTGCTACACGCTGACCGCGACGGCGCGCTGGTCAACCTGATGAACACCACGCCCGACGGCGACTACCAGACGTATAAGGCCAACGACGGCGCCTACGTCCGCGACCACTTCTTCGGCCGCGATCCGCGCACCAAGGCGCTCGTGGAGAACATGAGCGATTCCGAGATCTGGAACCTCAAGCGCGGCGGTCACGATTATCGCAAGGTCTACGCCGCCTACCGGGCCGCGGTCGACCACAAGGGTCAGCCCACGGTGATCCTGGCCAAGACCATCAAGGGCTATTCACTGGGTGCGCATTTCCAGGGCCGCAACGCCACTCACCAGATGAAAAAGCTTGCGCTGCAAGATCTTAAAGACTTCCGCGACGCGATCCGGATACCCATCAGCGACGCCCAGCTGGAAGAGGATCCCTACCTGCCGCCCTACTACCACCCCGGCTCGGATGCCGAGGAGATCCGCTACATGGTCGACCGCCGGCGCACCCTCGGCGGCTTCCTGCCCGAGCGGCGGACCAAGGCGAAGGCGCTGCGACTGCCCGGCCGCGACACCTATGCCGCGCTGAAGAAGGGCTCTGGAACCCAGGAGGTCGCCACCACCATGGCGACGGTGCGGACCTTCAAGGAAGTGTTGCGGGACAAGGAAATTGGCCCGCGCATCGTGCCGATCATTCCCGACGAGGCACGCACCTTCGGGATGGACTCATGGTTCCCGTCGCTGAAGATCTACAACCGCAACGGCCAGCTGTACACCGCAGTGGACGCCGAGCTGATGCTGGCCTACAAGGAAAGCGAAGGCGGGCACATCCTGCACGAGGGCATCAACGAAGCCGGGTCGGTGGGTTCGTTCATCGCGGCGGGCACGTCGTATGCGACGCACAACGAGCCGATGATCCCGATCTACATCTTCTATTCGATGTTCGGTTTCCAGCGCACCGGCGACGGCCTGTGGGCCGCCGCCGACCAGATGGCACGCGGCTTCCTGCTCGGAGCCACCGCGGGGCGCACCACGCTGACCGGTGAAGGCCTGCAGCACGCCGACGGCCACTCGCTGCTGCTGGCCAGCACCAACCCGGCGGTGGTCGCCTACGACCCGGCTTTCGCCTACGAGATCGCCTACATCGTGGAAAGCGGGCTGGCGCGGATGTTCGGGGAGAACCCCGAGAACGTGTTCTTCTACATCACCGTCTACAACGAGCCGTACGTGCAGCCGCCCGAGCCGGAGAACTTCGATCCCGAGGGCGTGCTGCGCGGCCTCTACCGCTACCGCGCCGCCACCGAACAGCGGACCAACAAGGCGCAGATCCTGGCGTCCGGGGTGGCGATGCCGTCGGCGCTGAACGCCGCGGAGATGCTGGCCGCGGAGTGGGACGTCGCCGCCGACGTGTGGTCGGTGACCAGCTGGGGCGAGTTGAACCGCGACGGCGTGGCCGTCGACAGGGCGAGACTGCGCCATCCCGACCGGCAGGCCGGCGTCCCGTACGTCACCCAGGCGCTCTCCAACGCCACCGGGCCCGTGGTCGCCGTCTCGGACTGGATGCGCGCGGTGCCCGAGCAGATCCGGCCCTGGGTGCCGGGCACCTACGTCACCCTGGGCACCGACGGGTTCGGCTTCTCCGACACCCGGCCCGCGGCGCGGCGCTACTTCAACACCGACGCGGAGTCGCAGGTGGTCGCGGTGCTCGAGGCGCTGGCGCGCGACGGTGAGATCGACCCGTCGGTGCCGATCGCCGCCGCCCGCCAGTACAAGATCGACGACGTGCAGGCCGCCCCGGAGCAGACGTCCGACCCCGGCGTGGCCTGAGGGTCGGTCTCACTGCTCTACTCAGCCGGCGCCGAGCGTGAACATAGCCTCACGTTCGGCGCGAGCGTGACGCTGGCTTCACGCTCGACCGCCTGCGCGGGACGGCTTGGCGACGTTCTTAAGAACGCCACGCGCCGCCTTTGGCGGAAACTTCCAGAAAAAACGCGTAGGTTTTAGGGGTGAATGACAACCCCTTCGCCGGTCCGTTCGCCAAGCAGCCCCGATCGCCGCTGGAGCTGCTGGACACCGTGCCGGAGTCCGTGCTGCGGCGATTGAAGCAGTACTCCGGCCGGCTGGCCACCGAAGCGGTCTCGGTCATGGGCGATCGGTTGCCGTTCTTCGGCGACCTGGAAGCGTCGCAGCGGGCCAGCATGGCGCTGGTGGTGCAGACCGCCATCAACAACTTCGCCGAGTGGATGCAAGACCCGCACAGCAACGTCAGCCACACCGCGCAGGCCTTCGAACTGGTGCCCCAGGATCTCGCCCGCCGGATCGCGTTGCGCCACAGCGTCGACATGGCGCGCGTGACCATGGACTTCTTCGAGGAAGTCGTCCCTCTGCTCGCCCGCTCCGAAGAGCAGCTGACCGCGCTGACGGTGGGCATCCTCAAGTACAGCCGCGATCTGGCGTTCACCGCCGCGACCGCCTACGCGAACGCGGCCGAGGCCCGCGGGACCTGGGACAGCCGGATGGAGGCCAGCGTGGTCGACGCGGTGGTCCGCGGCGACACCGGGCCCGAGCTGCTGTCCCGCGCCGCGGCACTGAACTGGGACACCACCGCCCCGGCGACGGTCGTGGTCGGCACCCCGGCCCCCGGGCGCGACGGGTCGACCGGGCCCGACGACAGCGAACGCGCCAGCCAGCACGTCCGCGACATCGCCGCACAGCACGGGCGGGCGGCCCTCACCGACGTGCACGGCACCTGGCTGGTCGCGATCGTGTCCGGCCAATTGTCACCGACCGACAAATTCCTGGGCGATCTGCTGGTGGCGTTCGCGGACGGCCCGGTGGTCGTCGGACCCACCGCGCCCATGCTGACCGCGGCCTACCACAGTGCCAGCGAGGCGATATCCGGCATGAACGCCGTCGGTGGCTGGCGCGGAGCGCCGCGTCCCGTGCCGGCCCGCGAACTGCTGCCCGAACGCGCCCTGATGGGCGACGCGTCGGCGATCGTGGCGCTGCACACCGACGTGATGGGCCCGTTGGCCGACGCCGGTCCCACGCTGATCGAGACCCTTGACGCTTACTTAGATTGTGGCGGCGCGATTGAGGCTTGTGCCAGAAAGTTGTTCGTTCATCCAAACACGGTGCGCTACCGACTCAAGCGGATCACCGACTTCACCGGCCGCGATCCCATGCAACCGCGGGATGCATATGTGCTGCGAGTGGCGGCGACGGTGGGCCAGCTCAACTACCCGACCAACCTGTCTAGCGCCCCCAACAACGCCATGCCCGCGGTTCCGCTGCCGCTCAAAGGGGCTGCGGCGGGGCAATTCGGAGGATAGTGACCCAGGCAACAGGTCGCGGCCCGATATCAAACCCGTAGCTTAAGGAGCGGTTTTGTAGGGTGTATACAAAAACCTAAGACGAGGTTCATAATCTGTTACACCCGCCAAAACCGTTTCCACAGTGTTCTCTTAAACACGTGATTGCATTGCTTGCGCCCGGACAGGGCTCGCAGACCGAGGGGATGCTCTCGCCATGGCTGGAGCTCGCCGGCGCCGCTGACCAGTTGGCGCTGTGGTCCAAGGCCAGTGGCCTCGACCTCGTGCGCCTGGGCACCACCGCATCGACCGAAGAGATCACCGACACCGCGGTGACTCAGCCGCTCGTCGTGGCCGCCACCCTGCTGGCCCACCAGGAGCTCACCAAGCGCGGCCTGCTGTCGGACGCGGAGTTGGTCGTGGCCGGCCACTCCGTCGGAGAGATCGCCGCCTACGCGATCGCCGGCGTGATCGCCGCCGACGACGCCGTCGCGCTGGCCGCCACCCGCGGCGCCGAGATGGCCAAGGCCTGCGCCGTCGAGCCGACCGGCATGTCCGCGGTGCTCGGTGGCGACGAGGGCGAGGTGCTGGCCCGCCTCGAGCAGCTCGACCTGTTCCCGGCCAACCGCAACGCCGCCGGGCAGATCGTTGCCGCCGGCTCGCTGATCGCGCTGGAGAAGCTGGCCGAAGACCCGCCGGAAAGGGCCCGGGTGCGCGCCCTCGGTGTGGCCGGAGCGTTCCACACCAAGTACATGGCCTCGGCGCTCGACGGTTACGCCGCCGCGGCGGCCGCCATCCAGACGTGCCGAGCCCACCGCCACGCTGCTGTCCAACCGCGACGGCAAGCCGGTCGCCTCGGCGGCCGCGGCGATGGAGGCGCTGGTCGCTCAGCTGACCCAGCCGGTGCGCTGGGACCTGTGCACCGCGACGCTGCGTGACCTGGAAGTCACTGCGGCCGTGGAGTTCCCGCCCGCGGGCGCTCTCACCGGCATCGCCAAACGAGAACTTCGGGGGGTTACGGCTCGTGCCGTCAAGTCGCCCGCAGACCTGGACGCATTGGCCGAGCTCTAAAGCCAGCTCGACCAGTTGCTACAACCAGTACAACCGCATATCACGTCAATTCGACTAACACGCAACACATTACGAAGGGAAGAACGCTGTGGCTGTCAGCCAGGAAGAAATCATCGCCGGTATCGCCGAGATCATCGAAGAGGTAACCGGTATCGAGCCCTCCGAGGTCACCCCGGAGAAGTCGTTCGTCGACGACCTGGACATCGACTCGCTGTCGATGGTCGAGATCGCCGTGCAGACCGAGGACAAGTACGGCGTCAAGATCCCGGACGAGGACCTCGCCGGTCTGCGCACCGTCGGTGACGTCGTCTCCTACATCCAGAAGCTCGAGGAAGAGAACCCCGAGGCTGCCGAGGCGCTGCGCGCCAAGCTGGAGACCGAGAACCCCGAGGCGGTCGCCAACGTCAAGTCGAGGCTGGAAGCGGACACCAAGTGAGCAAGCCTTCCACTGCTAATGGCGGTTACCCCAGCGTTGTGGTAACCGCCGTCACGGCGACGACATCGGTCGCGCCGGACATCGAGAGCACGTGGAAGGGCTTGTTGGCCGGCGAAAGCGGCATCCACGTCCTCGAAGACGAGTTCATCACCAAGTGGGACCTGCCCGTCAAGATCGGTGGACACCTCAAGGAGTCCATCGACGAACGCATGAGCAGGCTCGACTTGCGCCGCATGTCCTACGTGCAGCGGTTGGCCAAGCTGCTCAGCGGTCAGTTGTGGGAGACCGCCGGTAACCCGGAGCTCGACCCCGACCGGTTCTCGGTCGTGGTCGGCACCGGGCTCGGCGGCGCCGAACGGATCGTGGAGAGCTACGACCTGATGAACGAGGGCGGCCCCCGCAAGGTGTCGCCGCTCGCGGTGCAGATGATCATGCCCAACGGCGCCGCAGCCGTGGTGGGTCTGCAGCTCGGCGCCCGCGCCGGGGTGATCACCCCGGTGTCGGCCTGTTCGTCGGGTTCCGAGGCAATCGCCCACGCCTGGCGCCAGATCGTCATGGGTGACGCCGACGTCGCGGTGTGCGGTGGGGTCGAGGGCCCCATCGAGGCGCTGCCGATCGCGGCGTTCTCGATGATGCGGGCGATGTCGACGCGCAACGATGAGCCCGAGCGCGCATCGCGGCCGTTCGACAAGGACCGCGACGGCTTCGTGTTCGGCGAGGCCGGGGCGCTGATGCTCATCGAGACCGAGGAGCATGCCAAGGCGCGCGGCGCCAAGCCGTTGGCCCGTTTGATGGGTGCCGGCATCACGTCGGACGCGTTCCACATGGTGGCGCCGGCGGCTGACGGTGTTCGTGCGGGCCGGGCGATGACGAGGTCGCTCGAGTTGGCGGGCTTGTCCCCCAAGGACATCGACCACGTCAACGCGCACGGCACCGCGACGCCGATCGGTGATACCGCCGAGGCCAACGCAATTCGGGTCGCCGGTTGCCAGGAGGCGGCGGTGTACGCACCGAAATCAGCTCTGGGGCACTCCATTGGAGCCGTCGGAGCGCTGGAATCTGTTCTCACGGTATTGAGCCTTCGGGACGGCGTGATACCGCCGACACTGAACTACGAAACACCCGATCCCGAGATCGACCTGGATGTTGTCGCGGGCGAACCTCGCTACGGCGATTTCCGTTACGCGATCAACAACTCGTTCGGGTTCGGTGGCCACAACGTGGCACTCGCCTTCGGGCGTTACTGAGTACGGAAGGAACGTACGCAAGACCCATGACAGAGCTGGTTACCGGGAAAGCGCTCCCAAACGTGGTCGTCACTGGCATCGCCATGACGACCGCGCTGGCAACTGATGCCGAGAACACCTGGAAGTTGTTGCAAGACGGCCAAAGTGGCATCCGCAAACTCGAGGACCCGTTCGTCGAGGAGTATGACCTGCCGGTGCGCATCGGCGGCCACCTGTTGGAGGATTTCGACAGCCAGCTGACTCGCATCGAGCTGCGCCGGTCGGGGTACCTGCAGCGGATGTCCACCGTTCTGGGCCGGCGGGTATGGGAGAACGCCGGCTCGCCGGAGGTCGACACCCGCCGATTGATGGTGTCCATCGGCACCGGCCTGGGCTCGGCCGAAGAGCTGGTCTTCAGCTACGACGAAATGCGCACTCGCGGGTTCAGGGCAGTGTCCCCGCTGACCGTGCAGAAGTACATGCCCAACGGCGCCGCCGCGGCGGTCGGGCTGGAGCGGCACGCCAAGGCCGGGGTGATGACGCCGATATCGGCATGCGCGTCCGGTTCTGAGGGCATCGCCCGGGCCTGGCAACAGATCGTGCTCGGCGAGGCCGACATCGCGATCTGCGGCGGCGTGGAGACAAGATCGAGGCGGTGCCGATCGCCGGATTCGCCAACATGCGCATCGTGTTGTCCACCAACAACGACGACCCGGCCGGTGCGTGCCGCCCGTTCGACAGGGACCGCGACGGCTTCGTGTTCGGCGAGGGCGGCGCGCTGATGGTGATCGAGACCGAGGAACACGCAAAGGCGCGTGGCGCCAACATCTTGGCCCGGATCATGGGGGCCAGCATCACCTCGGACGGCTTCCACATGGTGGCGCCGGACCCCAACGGCGAACGCGCCGGGCACGCGATGAGCCGGGCGATTCAACTCGCAGGCCTGACTCCCGCCGACATCGACCACGTGAACGCCCACGCCACCGGCACCTCGGTCGGTGACCTCGCCGAGGGTAAGGCGATCAACAATGCCCTGGGTAGCCACAAGCCCGCGGTGTACGCACCCAAGTCCGCACTCGGCCACTCGGTGGGTGCGGTGGGCGCGGTGGAATCCATCCTGACCGTGCTCGCCCTGCGCGACCAGGTGGTCCCGCCCACGCTCAACCTGGAAAACCTCGACCCCGAGATCGACCTGGACGTCGTGGCCGGCAAACCCCGCCCGGGCAACTACGAGTACGCCATCAACAACTCGTTCGGCTTCGGCGGACACAACGTGGCCATCGCCTTCGGGCGGTACTGAACCGAGCAACACCGAATATCAGGAGACCTGCGATGACTATCACGGCCCCCGAGACGGTTGGCGAGTCGCTCGACCCTCGCGACCCGCTGTTGCGCTTGAGCACTTTCTTCGACGACGACACCGTCGAGCTGCTGCACGAGCGTGATCGTTCCGGCGTGCTGGCCGCCGCGGGGACCGTGAACGGTGTGCGCACCATCGCGTTCTGCACCGACGGCACCGTGATGGGCGGTGCCATGGGCATCGAGGGCTGCACGCACATCGTCAACGCCTACGACACCGCCATCGAGGAGCAGAGCCCGATCGTGGGCATCTGGCACTCCGGCGGTGCCCGGCTGGCCGAGGGCGTGAAGGCACTGCACGCGGTGGGCCTGGTGTTCGAGGCGATGATCCGGGCATCCGGCTATGTCCCGCAGATCTCGGTGGTCGTCGGCTTCGCGGCGGGCGGCGCCGCCTACGGGCCGGCCCTGACCGACGTCATCGTGATGGCCCCGGACAGCCGGGTGTTCGTCACGGGGCCGGACGTGGTGCGCAGCGTCACCGGCGAGGACGTGGACATGTGCTCGCTCGGTGGCCCCGAAACGCACCACAAGAAGTCCGGTGTGTGCCACATCGTCGCCGACGACGAGCTCGACGCCTACGAGCGCGGTCGCCGGCTGGTCGGATTGTTCTGCCAGCAAGGCCATTTCGACCGCAACAAGGCCGAGGCCGGTGACACCGACATCCACGCGCTGCTGCCCGAGTCGGCACGGCGGGCCTATGACGTGCGCCCGATCGTGACCGCGATCCTCGACGACGAGACGCCGTTCGACGAGTTCCAGGCCAACTGGGCGCCGTCGATGGTGATCGGGCTGGGTCGGCTGTCCGGCCGCACGGTCGGCGTGCTGGCCAACAACCCGCTGCGCCTGGGCGGTTGCCTGAACTCCGAAAGCGCCGAGAAGGCAGCGCGTTTCGTGCGCCTGTGCGACGCCTTCGGCATTCCGCTGGTGGTGATCGTCGACGTGCCCGGTTATCTGCCCGGTGTCGACCAGGAGTGGGGCGGCGTGGTGCGCCGCGGCGCCAAGCTGTTGCACGCGTTCGGCGAGTGCACGGTTCCGCGCGTCACGCTGGTCACCCGAAAGACCTACGGCGGGGCCTACATTGCGATGAACTCCCGCTCGCTCAACGCGACCAAGGTGTACGCGTGGCCGGACGCCGAGGTGGCGGTGATGGGCGCCAAGGCCGCCGTCGGCATCCTGCACAAGAAGAAGCTGGCCGCCGCGCGCGGATCACGAGCGCGAAGCGCTGCACGACGAGCTGGCCGCCGAGCACGAGCGGATCGCCGGTGGCGTGGACAGCGCCATCGAGATCGGCGTGGTCGACGAGAAGATCGACCCGTCGCACACCCGCAGCAAGCTCACCGAGGCGCTGGCCGAGGCGCCCGCGCGCCGCGGCCGCCACAAGAACATCCCGCTGTAATTTTTCACCGCGCGAGTTTCTACCGCGAGCAGACGCAGAATCGCACTGCGCGGAGCCTTCGCGCGTGCGATTCTGCGTCTGCTCGCGCATCATCCCTCAGCGGTGATTAGCTGATTCGCAGTGCGACCTTCGCATGCTTTCGACGGTGCATGCCGATGCGATTGCACTCCTGGAGATGGCCGGCGGATTCGCGACGACGGCGCAACTACTCGACCGTCATGACTCGTCAGCAGCTCGATGTTCAAGTCAAAAACGGTGGCCTCATGCGGGTATGGTACGGGATTTACGCAGCCCAGCGAAACCAGATCTATTGGGCCGCTTGGCAGCCCTCGACGTGTTCATGGGGCAGCAAGCTGTGCCGTGTATGGGCACAGCTGCAGCGCTGTACGGGTTCGACACAGAAAACACCGACTGCCATTCACGTGCTCGATCCTGGCGTGCGGATGCGTCCCACAGTCGGTCTGATGGTTCATCAACGCAGCAGGCGCTCGGTTACAGCGGGTCGGCGGGACGTCTCGCAACCGCACCGGCATGGACGGCCGTCGAGGTCGCAAGGCAGCTAGCGTCGTCCGCGGGCGCTGGCAACTCTTGACGCTGCCTTGCATTCAATGCGAGTGCGCCCGCAACGAACTCGAAATCGCCGTGTCCGAGCAGCGAGGCCGTCGCGGCATCGTGGCAGTGCGCGAACTCACTGCCCTTCGCCGACGGCCGCGCCGGAATCGCGCCATGGAGAGCGAAGCTCGGCTCGTGATGATCGACCGCGGGCTGCCGCCGCCGGAGCTCCAATACCCAATCCGCGGCCGCGACGGCGAGCTGTGGCGAGTCGACTTCGCATGGCCAGCGGCACGTCTGGCCGCCGAATACGAAAGCATCGACTGGCACGCAGGGCGCGATGCGATGCTCCGCGACAAAAGACGGTTGGGGCACGATCCAGGAGCTCGGGTGGACGATGATTCCGATCGTCGTCCACGACGTAAGGCTCGAGCCCGATCGCCTCGCCGAACGCATCGCCACCCATTTGTCCCGTCAGCGCATGGCCGGCTAACCCCTGGCGAGCAGACGCAGAATCGCATCTTGCGGACGCTTCCGCGTGCGATTCTACGTCTGCTCGCCGAGCCCTGCTACCGCCTCAGGATCGTCGAAAGCGCTTGCCGCAGCTCCCTTTCCGGGTCGGCGGCAAGTTCCTCGGCGCGCCAGCCGACGAAGTCGTCCGGACGGACCAGCAGCGCCCCATCCGGTGCCAGGCCGGTGACCGCCGCCCATTCGTCGCTGTAGAAGCGATGCGCCGCCAGCGACGCCGAAGCCGCTGCCGCACACCATCGCTCGTCCCCGGACAGCACGGTGAATCGGGGCCCCAGTAGATCGAGTGTCGAGACGCCCGCGCGCACCCAGACGTGTGGCACCCGAGTGCCCGGTTGGGCGCGCAACTCGTCCACCAGTCCGCCGCCGTCCGCGTCACTCGTCACGACCGCCGCCGAGCGATACCGGTATCCGATGAGCAGGGCGAACATCGAGCACTCTTCGTCGGCCGGCAATCGCGGCGCGTCGCCGCCCGCCCGCAGCAGCGCCATCGACGGCCCGGTGAGCGACTGGCGCGCGGCGAATCGGCCCACCGGGTGACGCTCGGCGTGGTAGGTCGCCAACAACTCCGGCGCAGCCGCTACCCTGCAGGACGGCGGCGAGCTTCCAGGCCAGGTTGTGCGCGCTTTGGATGGCGGTGTTGGCTCCCCCGGCCTTGAACGGCGGCATGGTGTGCGCCGAATCGCCGACGAGAAACGCTCGCCCGCAATCGAATTGGTCGGCCACCCGCTCGTAGGGCCGCCACGCCGCGACCTCGATGATGTCGATGTCGATCGGCTCGCCGAACGCTTTGGTGAGCACCTCGCGGCAGCGCTGCGGGGTGAACTGCTCGGCCGTCTCGCCCTCGCCGGGAAAGTAGGTGGTGATGAACATGCCGAGATCGTCCTTGACGACCAGGAAGATCCCGTCCACGTCGTCGTTTTTGACCTGCACGCCGTCGCCGTCGTGCAACCCCGCGACGAACTGGTCGCCATGGCGCCCGGAAGTAGACGAAGACGACATAGATCGGCAGCGCTCCGTACCCGGACGTGCTGATGCCCAGCGATTCACGGATCGGGCTGTGCACGCCGTCGGCGCCGACGAGATAGTCGGCGCGGACGGTCTCCGACTCCCCCGATTCCGCGTCGCGCACCACCGCGGTGACACCGGTTTCGTCCATCTCGATCGAGGACAAGCTCCGTGCCGTAACGCACCTCGTTGCCGCCGCGCCGCGCCGCGTCAAGCAGGATCGGCTCGAGCCGGCTCTGCGGGCAATACTGCGCCGCCGGCTCGGGGCTGAGCTTGTCCAGGCCGGCGAAAATCGCGTCGACGTCCAGCGCCGGCTCTTGCACGGCGCTGTTGAGCGTGGGCTTGACCACCAGGGCCGAGACATGCTCGGCGACCGCGCGCACCTCGTCGCGAAGACCGAGGCCGCGCAGGATTTCCGAGGCTTCGGAAACTCAGGTTGCGGGCCTTCGGGTACAGGAAGACTTCCCGTCGCTTCTCGACCAGCAGCGAGCCAACCCCGTGTTGGGCCAGCAGCGCCGACATGGCCAGCCCGCCGACGCCGGCGCCCACGATGAGTACGGGTACTCGGGTAGTCATGTCGTCTCGTCTCACAATATGACAGTCTCTATCATTAGATAGCAACTATCAATAGTTGAATCTGGGCGCGGCGGCATCGTGCGGGAGCCCTCCACGCGCAGTCCTACCCCACGCCCGCCAGGAACTCCTCGGCCACGGCCACGGCCCGCTCCCGATCGCGCGCCACCAGCCCGATCCGGGTGCGCCGATCGAGGATGTCCGAAACCGTCAACGCGCCCTCATAAGTGATCGCGTATTCGAATTCAGCTCTGCTGACGTCGATTCCCTCGACGACCGGCTCGGTCGGCCGGTCGCATGCCGCGACGGCGACGACCTTGGGGGCCTCGGCGCCGTAGCGCTGCACCAGCGACACCGGCAGCGCGGTGTCCGGCGCCGCAGTCCCACCGGGGTTGGCCGGCGCTCCGATCAGCGGCAGATTGCGGGTCTGACATTTCGCGGCACGAAGCCGTCGCACCCGGATCGCGTGATCCAGCACATCCTGTGCCATGTAGCGGTATTCGGTCAGCTTGCCGCCGATCACGCTGATCACCCCGGACGCCGATTCCACGACGGCGTGTTCGCGCGAGACGTCGGCCGTGCTGCCTTCACCGGTATCGATCAGCGGCCGCAGCCCGGCGTAGGCGCCGATCACGTCGGTGGCGGTGAGCCCCGTCCCCAGCGCGGTGTTCACGGTGTCGAGCAGGAAAGTGATCTCCTCGGCCGACGGCTCGGGAACATCCGGAATGGGACCGGGAGCCGCTTCGTCGGTCAGCCCCAGATAGACCCGGCCCAGCTGTTCGGGCATGGCGAAGACGAAGCGGTTGAGCTCACCGGGAATCGGAATCGTCAGCGCCGCAGTGGGATTGCCGAAGGTCTTGGCGTCGAAGACCAGATGCGTGCCACGGCTGGGCCGCAACCGCAACGCGCCGTCGATGTCGCCCGCCCACACCCCGGCCGCGTTGATGACCGCCCCCGCCGAGATGTCGAACGACTCCCCACCGCGCATGTCGGTCAGCCGCACCGAGGTGCCGGTTGCCTGCGACGCCGACACATGGGTCAAGATTCGGGCGCCGTGCTGCGCCGCGGTGCGTGCGACCGCGGTGACGAGTCGGGCGTCGTCGATCAATTGACCGTCGTAGGCCAAAAAGCCGCCGTCCAACCCGTCACGTCGCACGGTCGGCGCCATCTCCGTGACGCGCTGCGCGGAAATCCGGCGCGAGCGCGGCAGTGTCGATGCCGGGGTACCGGCGAGAAACCGTAACGCGTCACCGGCCAGGAACCCACCGCGCACCAGCGCCCGCTTGCCCGAGCTCATCGACGGTAGCAGCGGCACCAGTTGCGGCATCGCATGGATCAGGTGAGGAGCGTTGCGCGTCATCAAGATTCCGCGCTCGATGGCGCTGCGCCGCGCAATGCCCACGTTGCCGGTCGCCAGATAACGCAGCCCGCCGTGGACGAGTTTTGAACTCCAACGGCTGGTGCCGAATGCCAGATCGTGTTTCTCCGCCAGCGCCACCCGCAGCCCGCGCGACGCGGCATCCAACGCGATCCCGGCGCCGGTGATCCCACCGCCGATCACCAGGACGTCCACCGGTTCACCGTCGGCGAGTGCGGTCAGGTCGGCGGCGCGGCGCGCGCCGTTCAAAGCGGTCGGATCAGGTATCACGCCAGATATCCATTCAGTGAGTAGGCAAGTTCGGTGGCCAGCGCGTCGGCGTCGATCATCGGCTTGACGATCTCCGCCGACTGGATGGTCGACTGCGCGATCAGCAGCACCATGGTCGCCATCTGGACGGGGTCACCGAGCCGGACGCTGCCGTGCCGCTGGGCCGCCCGCAGCCGGGCGGCAAGGGCGTCGATCAGCATGCGCTGGCTGGTCCCCAGGCGTTCGGTGATGTACGTCGACGCGAGATCCGAGTGCAGCACCGACATCACCAATCGGTCCGCCCGCAGCAGATCCGTCACCGTAACAATCTGTCGCACAAGCGATTCGCGGTCCTCCCCCAGCAACGGCGCGTCGCGCATCACCTCGGTGATGTGCTGGGTCAACAGCGCGGCCACGATCGACTGCGTGTCAGGCCACCGCCGGTACACGGTCGGCCTGCTGACGCCCGCGCGGCGGGCTATCTCGGCCAGGGTCACCCGGTCCACGCCGAAATCCACCACGCAGCTGGCCGCCGCCGCGAGGATGCGCTCGCCGGTGTCCAACTCGGTGTTACGGATTGACAACATATGTAATACTGTAACGCATGACCGATCCCCAGGGGCTGTTGCCGCCGATGAAATGGAACGCGTGGGGCGATCCCGCCGCGGCCAAGCCGCTCTCGGACGGGATCCGGTCACTGCTGCAGCAGGCCGTGGGTGTCGAGGGGTCCCGCGCGGCCGAACTGCAATCCGAGCAGGTGCAATTGCGCCCGTCGGCGTTGTCGCAGACGGATCGGGAAGCGCTGTGCGCCATCGTCGGTGACGAGTACTGCCGCACTGCCGATGCTGATCGGTTGCTGCACGCGGGCGGCAAATCCACGATCGACTTGCTGAACCGCACCGAACGCGGCCCGCAGGACGCGCCCGATGCCGTGTTGCTGCCGGGCGGTCCCGACGGCGAAGAAGCCGTTGCCGCGGTCCTGCGTTACTGCTCCGATCATCGCATCGCCGTCGTTCCCTTCGGCGGTGGCACGAGCGTGGTCGGTGGGCTCAGTCCCCACCGCGCGGAGTTCTCCGCCGTCGTCTCGCTCGATCTACGCCGGTTCGATCAACTGATCTCGCTGGACGAGGTGTCCGGCCAGGCCGTTCTCGGGGCCGGGGTCACCGGCCCCGATGCCGAACGACTCCTTGGCGCACAAGGCTTTTCGCTCGGCCATTTCCCGCAGAGCTTTGAGTACGCCACCATCGGCGGCTTCGCCGCGACCCGCTCCTCCGGGCAGGACTCGGCCGGCTACGGCCGGTTCAACGACATGGTGCGCGGGCTGCGCGTGGTCACTCCGGTGGGCACCATGGATCTGGGTCGCGCACCGGAATCGGCCGCCGGCCCCGACTTGCGCCAGCTGCTGATCGGCTCGGAGGGCACCCTGGGCGTCATCACCCAGGTGCGGCTGCGCGTGCACCGCGCGCCGGAGGCCGTCCGCTACGAGGCGTGGTCGTTCCCCGATTTCGAGACCGGGGCCGCGGCCCTGCGCGCCGTCACCCAGAATGCCACCGGCCCCACCGTCATTCGGCTCTCCGACGAGGCGGAGACGGGGGTGAACCTCGCCACCACCGAGGCGATCGGCGAGTCGCAGATCACCGGCGGGTGTCTGGGCATCACCATGTTCGAAGGCACCAGGGAACACGTGGAGAGCCGGAGCGCCGAAACCAGCGCACTGCTGGCGGCCCAGGGCGGAACCTCGCTGGGCGAGGGACCCGCGCAAGCCTGGGAGCGCGGCCGATTCGGCGCGCCGTACCTGCGCGATTCGCTGCTCGCGGCGGGCGCGCTGTGCGAGACGCTCGAGACGGCCACCGACTGGTCCAACATCCCCGCCCTGAAAGCCGCTGTCAGCCAAGCACTAACCGATGCACTCGCAGCAACCGGCACGCCGGCTCTGGTGATGTGCCACATCTCGCACGTCTACCCCACCGGCGCGTCGTTGTACTTCACCGTCGTCGCCGGGCAACGGGGCAATCCGATCGAGCAATGGAAAGCCGCCAAAAAGGCCGCGTCGGATGCCATCATGGCCACCGGCGGGACCATCACCCACCACCATGCGGTCGGTGTCGATCACCGGCCGTGGATGCGCGACGAGATAGGCGAGCTGGGAGTGCAGGTGTTGCGCGCGGTCAAGGCCACTCTGGATCCGGCCGGAATTCTCAATCCCGGCAAGCTGATTCCGTGACGGGAGAGCTGCGCCGCCGAGAGATCGGCAAAGTGATCGCGTTGACCAACCCGGTGTCGGGGCACGGCGCCGCGGTACGCGCGGCCCAGCTCGCGATCGCCCGGCTGCACCGCCGGGGTGTCGAGGTCGTCGAAATCATCGGCGACGACGCGCAAGACGCGCGGCATCTGGTCGGTGCGGCCATCGAGAAGGGCACCGATGCGGTCATGGTGACCGGCGGCGACGGCGTCGTCTCCAATGCCCTGCAGGTGATGGCCGGCACCGACATTCCGTTGGGCGTGATTCCGGCCGGCACCGGCAACGACCACGCCCGCGCGTTCGGCATTCCCACCAAGGACGCCGAGGCCGCCGCGGACATCGTGCTCGACGGCTGCACGGAATCCATTGACCTGGGCCTGATTCGGGACAGCAGCGGGATCGAGAAGTGGTTCGGCACCGTGGCGGCCACCGGATTCGACTCGCTGGTCACCGATCGCGCCAACCGGATGAGCTGGCCGCATGGGCGATTGCGCTATTACGTCGCGATGCTGGCCGAACTGTCCCAACTGCGCCTCTTGCCGTTCCGCTTGGTGCTCGACGGCACCAAGGAGGTCGACGCCGACATCACGCTCGCCGCCTTCGGCAACACCCGCAGCTACGGCGGCGGGATGCAGATCTGTCCCGACGCCGATTGCACCGACGGGCTGCTCGACATCACCATGGTGCACGAGGCATCTCGCACCAAGCTGGTCCGCCTGTTCCCGACCGTGATGAAGGGGACCCACGTGAACCTCGACGAGGTGAGCACGGCGCGGGCAAGATCTATCCACGTCGAATGCCCCGGAATCAATGTCTATGCCGACGGCGACTTCGCCTGCGCGCTACCGGCCGAGATCTCGGTGGGTCCGAGCGCCCTGCGAGTTCTGCGGCCTGCCAGGCGGGAGGCCCCGGTCGACGGCGACCACTAGCGCGTGTCCGAACGCGCTAGCGGATTCGCTAGCACGTTTGAGAGTCGCTTATTGCTTCGAGAGAGGCGGTACGGGCGAGCAGTCGATGAACTAACCGACGCCCCGGCTGAGCCAGGTCACCTCGCCGGCGTCGCCGCCGTCGCGATAGGCCTCGAGCGCATCGTCCCAGGCGGTGCCCAGCACCGAGTCCAATTCGGCGGCCAGGGTGTCGGCTCCCTGGGCCATCATCGACCGCAGCCGCATCTCCCCGACCATGATGTCGCCGTTGGCGCTCATCGCGCCGCTCCACAGGCCGAGTTGTGGGGTGTGGCTGAACCGGTGGCCGTCGACCCCGGGGCTGGGGTCCTCGGTGACCTCGAACCGCAGCACGGACCACGACCGCAGAGCGTTGGCCAGTTTGGCTCCGGTGCCCACAGGCCCGACCCAGTTGGTGACCGCGCGCAGCTGTCCGGGCATCGCCGGCTGGGGCGTCCAGGTCAGATTCGCCTTGGAGCCCAGGGTCGACGACAACGCCCACTCGACATGCGGGCAAACCGCCGCGGGCGACGCGTGCACGTACACCACGCCGGTCGTCACGTCGGCGAATTGATTCGACGCTCGCATTTCCTGCTCCTTCGGTTCCACGAGGGACGTCTTCCCCAACGACCTGTGGACCCGACAAGCAGGGCAGCGTGCTGAAATCTTCGATTTTGGTGTGTCCTGCGTGTCTATTGTGCCTTGTGATACCCCTGTTGCGCTAGTGTGCATTTCCCACTAGCCGAAATCGGCTATCACGGCGTCGGAAATCGCCGGCCACGGCCGCAGTGCCCACTCCCCGAAATCCCGGTCGGTGAGGACCACCAGCGCGAGCTCCTTTTCGGGATCCGCCCAGATGAAACCGCCCGCCTGGCCGAAATGGCCGTACGTTCGCGCGGAATTCTGCGCGCCCGTCCAGTGCGGCGATTTCGTGTCCCGAAGCTCGAAACCCAGCCCCCAGTCGTTGGGCCGCTGCACCCCGTAGCCGGGCAGAACGCCGTCCAGACCGGGGAATTGCACCGTCGTCGCCTCGGCGTGCAGGCCTTCCGACACGGTTACCGGCCGCAGCAGGTCCCCTGCGAACACCGCCAGATCGGCGACGGTCGACCTGGCCCCGAACCCGGCGGCCACAGCGCCGCCGTCCAACTGGGTCGCCGCCATGCCCAGCGGCTCGCACACCGCCTCGGTCAGGTAACGCGCGAACTCGATGCCGGTCTCCCGCTCCACGGTCAGACCCAGCACGGTGAAGCCCTGGTTGGAGTAGATGCGCCGGGTACCCGGCGCGGCCAGCACATGGTCGTTGTGCATGGACAACCCCGAGGTGTGGGCCAGCAGGTGGCGGATGGTGGCGCCGGGCGGGCCGGCCACGGTGTCGAGCCCGACCGCGCCTTCCTCGATCGCGACCTGCACGGCCCGGGCGGCCAGCGGCTTGGTCACCGAGGCCAGCTCGAACACCCGCCCGGTGTCGCCGTGGCTGGCCAGCACGCCGCCGGGCCCGATTACCGCCGCGGCGGCGGCCCCGACCGGCCAGTCGTTCAGGGCGTCGAGGGCCGCCATCACTTCCGGGCGATGTAGTAGTTATTGATCGGGTCCGACTCGATCTCGGCGACGCTCACGTCGGCGAATCCGGCATCGCCCAGCATCGAGACGGCCAATTGCGTGCCCCAGGCGGTGCCCAGTCCGGCACCGTCGAGCGCCAGCGACACCGTCATGCAGTGCATCAGCGACGTCGTGTACAGGTAGGTGCTCATCGGGACGCCGACGTTCTCCTCGAGCTGGCTCGACGCCTTGATGTCGGCCATCAGCAGCACACCGCCGGGCCGCAACGCCCGATAAATGTTCTCTAGTACCCGGGCCGGCTGAGCCTGATCGTGGATGGCATCGAAGACGGTGATGACGTCGTAGGCGTCCGCCTTGTCCAAATCGGTGAGATTGTGGCTCTCGAAGGACGCATTGGACAGGCCCCGCTCGGCCGCCTCCCGAACGCCGGTGGCGATGGCGTCCTCGGAAAAGTCGATGCCGGTGAACCTGCTGGCCGGAAATGCCTGTGCCATCACGTTGATGGCGTGCCCGCTGCCGCAGCCGAAATCGGCGACTTGCGCTCCGGAGCGCAACCGCTCCACGAGGCCGTCCACCAACGGCAGCACCACGTCGACCAGTGCGGTGTCATACACCACGCCGCTTTGCTCGGCCATCAACGCGTGGAAGCGGGGAAACTCGCTGTACGGCAGGCCGCCGCCGGCGCGGAAGCACCCGATGATCTTTTGTTCGACCTCGGCGAGCACTGGCACGAGCAGGGTCACCAGGGCCAGATTGTCCGGTCCGGCCGCGCGCGTCAGCACCTTGGCGCGCTCCGGGGGCAACGAGTAACTGGCGGTGTCGGGGTCGTACTCGACGACGCGTCCGGTGGTCATGCCGGCCAGCCACTCTCGGACGTAGCGTTCGTTGAGCCCGGCCGCCTCGGCGATCTGCTCACTGGTGGCGGGTTCCAGCCCGGCCATGGTGTCCAGCAGACCGGTCTGATGCCCGATGCTGAGCAACAGCGTCAGGCTGGCGCCATCGATGGCCGCGGTGATTCTGTCGGTGAATTCTTCGGTGGTCTCCAAAGCCGTCACGCCCAGGGACGCTACACCCGATGACCGGTCTGCCGGTCGCCAGCGGTGAATGGGCGTACAACCCACCGCGAGGTGTATGGCGGCGAACGCCTAGGTTGGAGCCCATGAGTCAGACAGTGCGCGGCGTGATTTCACGCAAGAAGGGCGAACCCGTCGAGTTGGTCGACATCGTCGTCCCGGACCCCGGTCCCGGGGAGGCTCTGGTCGACGTCATCGCCTGCGGGGTGTGCCACACCGACCTGACCTACCGCGAGGGCGGCATCAACGACGAGTACCCCTTCCTGCTCGGTCACGAGGCAGCCGGCCGGGTCGAGGCCGTCGGCCCGGACGTGACCGCCGTTGCGCCAGGCGACTTCGTCGTCTTGAACTGGCGCGCGGTGTGCGGGCAGTGCCGGGCCTGCAAGCGCGGCAGGCCGCACCTGTGCTTCGACACCTTCAACGCGACGCAGAAAATGACGCTGACCGACGGCACCGAGCTCACGCCCGCGCTGGGCATCGGGGCGTTCGCCGACAAGACGCTGGTGGCCGCCGGCCAGTGCACCAAGGTCAATCCGGAGGCCGATCCCGCGGTCGCCGGCCTGCTGGGCTGCGGGGTGATGGCCGGGCTGGGCGCCGCGATCAACACCGGGGCCGTCACCCGCGATGACACCGTCGCGGTAATCGGTTGCGGCGGTGTGGGCGACGCCGCGATCGCCGGTGCGGCGCTGGTGGGCGCGCGCCGCATCATCGCCGTCGATACCGACGACACCAAGCTGGACTTGGCCCGCAAGTTCGGCGCCACGCACACCGTGAACGCCCGCGAACTGGACGTGGTCAAGACAATTCAGGACCTCACCGACGGGTTCGGCGCCAACGTGGTGATCGACGCGGTGGGCCGGCCCGAAACGTGGAAGCAGGCGTTTTACGCCCGCGATCTCGCCGGAACCGTTGTGCTGGTTGGCGTTCCGACGCCCGACATGCGCCTGGACATGCCGCTGGTGGACTTCTTCAGCCACGGCGGGTCGTTGAAGTCGTCGTGGTACGGCGATTGCCTGCCCGAACGCGACTTCCCCACCCTGATCGATCTGTACCTGCAGGGCCGGCTTCCGCTGGAGAAGTTTGTCTCGGAGCGAATCGGGCTAGACGGCATCGAAGAGGCGTTCGAGAAGATGCATGGCGGCAAGGTATTGCGTTCGGTGGTGGTGCTCTGATGGTGGACATTGATCGGGTCGTCACGCACGGCACCTTCGAACTCGACGGCGGCAGTTGGGAAGTCGACAACAATATCTGGCTGATCGGCGACAACTCGAATGTCGTGGTTTTCGACGCGGCGCACGACGCGGCGCCGATCGTCGAGGCGGTGGAGGGCCGCCACGTGGTGGCGGTGGTGTGCACGCACGGCCACAACGACCACGTCACGGTGGCGCCCGAACTCGGCAAGACGCTGGACGCACCTGTGCTGCTGCATCCCGCCGACGAGGTGTTATGGCGAATGACCCACCCGGACAAGGATTTCCGTTCGATCTCCGATGGGGAGACGTTGAAGATCGCCGGCACCGAGCTGAAGGCGCTGCACACTCCGGGCCACTCCCCTGGATCGGTGTGTTGGTACGTGCACGACCTGGGCGTCGTATTCAGCGGCGACACCTTGTTCGCCGGCGGGCCCGGCGCGACTGGGCGTTCGTACTCCGACTTTCCGACGATCCTGGAGTCGATTTCCGGGCGGCTCGGCAAGCTGCCCGGCGAGACCGTCGTGTATACCGGCCACGGCGACAGCACCACCATCGGCGACGAAATCGTGCACTACGAAGAATGGGTGGCCCGCGGCCACTAGGTACTCCGGACTGTTCCGGTGAGGAGTGATACGCATGGCTAGCAACCTTGTCGCCACCGTGCCCGATCTGTCTGGAAAATTGGCGGTCGTCACCGGTGCAAACAGCGGTCTGGGGTTCGGGCTCGCTCGGCGACTCTCGGCCGCGGGCGCCGAGGTCGTCATGGCCATCCGTAACCGCGCCAAAGGTGAGGCGGCGATCGAGGAAATCCGCACCACGGTTCCCGGGGCCAAGCTGACCATCAAACCGCTCGACCTGTCGTCGCTGGCCTCCGTCGCCGCGCTCGGCGAACAACTCAACGCCGAGGGCCGCCCGATCGACATTCTGATCAACAACGCCGGGGTCATGACGCCGCCGGAGCGCGACACCACCGCCGACGGCTTCGAATTGCAGTTCGGCAGTAACCATCTCGGACACTTCGCGCTGACCGCGCATCTGCTGCCGCTGCTGCGCGCCGCCCGGGGCTCTCGCGTCGTCTCGCTGAGCAGCCTCGCGGCTCGCCAAAGCGGCAAGATCCATTTCGACGACCCGCAGTTCGAGAAGTCCTACGCCGCCATGTCGGCCTACGGCCAATCGAAGCTGGCGGTGTTGATGTTCGCCCTCGAGTTGGACCGGCGCAGCCGCGCGGCCGGCTGGGGCATCGTGTCCAATGCCGCACACCCCGGTCTGACCAAGACCAACCTGCAGATCGCCGGACCTTCGCACGGCCGCGAGAAGCCCGCGCTGATGGAGCGGTTGTACAAGGCGTCCTGGCGTTTCACACCGTTCCTGTGGCAGGAGATCGACGAGGGGATTCTGCCGGCGCTGTACGCGGCCGCCGCGCCGCACGCCGAAGGTGGCGCGTTCTACGGGCCCCGCGGCCCCTTCGAGGCCGCCGGCGGCGGGGTGGCTTTGGCGAAGGTGCCCCAGCGCGCGCGCAACGAGGACGACTGCCGGCGACTGTGGGAGCTTTCGGCGCAGCTTACCGGCGTGAGCTACCCGACGGCGAACTGATAATCAGCGCAACGATTATCGTCGATCTATGGCGCCGGAACCCCAGATGCCCGAATCGAGCATTGTGGTGCGGCCCGAGCCTGACTACACCGAGGCGACGCGGCTGCGGGCCGCCGGTTTGGCCCAGGCGATCGCGGTGTTCGAGCGGGCCGCCGAGCAGGTGACGCTGCCTAAGCCTCCACAGCCGATCGTCATCGCCGACTACGGCGCCGCCAACGGCCACAATTCGCTGAAGCCGCTGTCGGCGGCCATCGCGGTGTTGCGTCGCCGCACCCGCCACGATCACGCAATCCTGGTGGCGCACACCGATGTACCGCGCAACGACTTCGCGGCGCTGTTCGAGACGGTAGCCGACGACCCGGAAAGCTACCTGCACTCCGACACCGCGACGTTCACCTCGGCGGTCGGCCGGTCGTTCTACGACCAGATCGTGCCGTCCAAGACGGTCAACCTGGGCTGGACGTCGTGGGCAACCCAGTGGCTGAGCCGAACTCCCTGCGAGGTGCACGATCACGTGCACGTCTCGCGCAGCAGGGACGAGGCCGTGCAGTCGGCCTTCGCCGACCAGGCGGCGCTGGACTGGCATAACTTCGTCGCGTTCCGCGGCCGCGAGCTGGCCCCCGAGGGCCGGCTGGTGGCGTTGACGCTGGCCGCCGACGAGGACGACACGGCGGGCTTCGCCCCATTGCTCGATGCCATCGTCGAGGCGCTGGGCGATCAGGCGCGCGAAGGCCTGCTGCACTCAGATGAGCTGCGGCGCATGACGATTCCAACATTTCCCCGTGGCGAGAAGGATTTTCGTGCCCCGTTCGCGCCGAAGGGCCGGTTCGAAGGCCTGATGATCGAGCACCTCGAGATGTTCAACGCCGAGGATCGATTCTGGGCTCGTTACCAGTTGGACCACGACGCAGAGGCTTTCGGTGCGCAGTGGGCGGCCTTCGCTCGCTTCGCGCTGTTCCCCTCCCTGGTGGCCGCACTCGACGGTGGAGCCCGCAGACGAGCGCGCAGCGAAATTCGTCGAGCACTTGGAGGCCGGACTCGCTGAGCGCCTGTCAAGCGCACCCGAGCCGATGCGTATCCCGCAGGCGCTGGTCGTGCTGGTCAAGCGCGACACCTCGCATCGATGAGAGTTTTGGCACAACGGTGCAGCGGGTAACCCCCTAGCAATCGTCAACCTGCGACCGCAAGGGGGTAGACGCATGAGCGTGCAGGACGATAAAGGGACTGAGGACGACAAACGGACTGAGGACCGAGAGACGAGCGACAGGACTGAGGACCGAGGGACGAGGACGACAAGGGACTGAGGACGATAGGCGAATCGAGTCGAGCCGCGAACGCTGATCAAGACCAATCAAGGGGATGATGAGCAGCGGCTGACCGAGAAGCCGGAGCCGGACGAGGACGACAAAAAAGAGGCCGCCAAGATGAGGGAGGCCTACAAGGACAAGCCCACGATCGTGCTGCCCGGCACCGGCGGAAGCGTGTCCGGTACCGCGGTCAACGACTGGCTGGACGACGACGGCAACCCCAAGCACGAAGAACCCGAGGGTGGTTCGCGATGACCAGGGCTCTAATGCCCGCGAGTCGGATGCCCAGGACTCGAAGTCCGAAGACTCGGATGCCCAGGAGAAGGGCGACGGCCAGCGCGACGAAAAGGCGCTGCAGGAGCAGATCGAAAAGGACAAGGCCCTCAACGAGAGGCTCAAAGAGGCCGCCCAGGAAGAGAACAAGGGCGAAGAGAGCAAAAAGGGCCAAAAGGGTTGAGCCGAAGCGCGGATTCCCGTACTTGCGCTCAATGCGCGGGTATCGGCCCCAACGCGCTGACGCCGAGATTGCCCTCGATCTCCTGAATGATCTGGTTGACCCGGTCGAGTCCGGGGATTGGCTCGTTGACGCCCGGTATGGGCGGAATCGGCGGGATGGCCACTGCGCGCGGGGCTGCCGGGGGCGCGGGCGCCGGCGGCGGGGCCGCCTGAGGAGTCGCCGGGGGCGTTGCGCTCATCGGCGTCTCCGTCTCGGCAGGCGGCGTGCTATCCGATGTCAACGGCACCGGGACGTCCGCTGGCGGCGGGGCCGGCTCGGCGGTTGCGCTGTGGGGAGCCGGCGGCGGGGCCGCCGGAGTGCTCGAGGCGGGCGGCGGTGTGGTCGCCGACTTGTTCTGCGAGCCCAGTCCGATCGCCACGGCGGTTCCGACCAGCAGCACGGCCGCGATCGTGACGATAAGCGCCACCGCCGGCAGCAGATGCCAACGGGCCGCCAACCCCTTACGCCGAGGAGTCTCGGGTGCGGCGTCGTCCGTCGAAGCCGGTAGATCCGGCGCCGCATCGCCGGGCGTGTCGGCGGCGGTGACCGGCGGGTTGTGCACCGGTGGCCGACCACGCCCGTGCCAGCTGCGCATGCGTCGGCTCAGCCGGGAGCGCCTGGGAGGCCGGCGGCGCTTGCGAGGCCGGCGGCGCCTGCGAGGTCGCGGTCGCTTCCGAGCGCACATCCGGCCGTAGCGTTGCCCGGGCCGTCGCGGCGGCGGGCACGGCGGGCGCCGAGCG
Source organism: uncultured Actinomycetota bacterium (assembly GCA_963849935.1). Classification (GTDB taxonomy): domain Bacteria; phylum Actinomycetota; class Actinomycetes; order Mycobacteriales; family Mycobacteriaceae; genus Mycobacterium. Next base: position 80,297 of record CAWKJQ010000008.1, on the reverse strand, counting down.
TGTCGCGCCGGCGTCACCGGGACCCTGCGCCACGCCGCAGCGCGGCGCCGACCGCGGCCGCGAGCTGGGGGCGTGGCGTCGTGGCGACGGGTACGCGAAAGTGCCGCGACAGCGCGGCGGTGACGACCGGCAGGTTCGCCCCGCCGCCCGTCGACACCACCGCGACGAGATCACGAATTCCATTGCGCGCCAACGTATTCTCCAACGCCGTGATCATGCTGCTCAGCGATGGCCGGATCGCGTCCTCGAGTTCGTGCCGGGTGATCCGGATTTCGCCGCGCGTCCCGGTCAGCCCGTCGGTCAGCGTGGCCGCCGTGCCCGAGGACAGCTGTTCCTTGGCGACCCGGCATGCGCTGCGCAACCGGCTCAGCGAGCCGATCGCCGCGCTGCCCGACGGGAATGCCCCGGTGGTCGGCATGTTGGCGATGACGACGCTCAGCAGCGCCTGATCCATCAGGTCACCGGAGAAATCGCGGTGCCGCACGGTCGGGGCCAACGCATGGTAGTCACCGTCGGCCTGCAGCAACGTGATGTTGGTGCCGCTGCCGCCGAAATCGCAGACCGCCACCGTCCCGCGCGGCGGTATGCCCGGGTTGGTCCGCACGGCCAGCAGCGTCGCCGCGGCGTCGGGGATCAGCAGCAGCGGACGCGCTCGTTGCGACCATTCGGGAATCTCGCCCAGGGCGGCGCCGAGGGCGTCCACCGCGTGCGACTCCCAGTGCGCCGGATAGGTGACCGCGATGTTGTCGGGCAGGGCGCGTCCGCCGGTGGCGGCGTAGGCGAGCGCCCGCAACCCGTCGGCGACCAATACCTCGCTGCGGTGCACCGAGCCGTCGACCGCCACGACTCCACGCGGGTCACCGACGCGGTTGACGAAGCCGGTGATCACCACGCCTGGGTCCTGCAGCCGCGGATTCTCCGCGGGGACGCCGATCTCGGCGGGACGATCCGGATACAACGTCAGGACGGGCTTGCGGGTGATGGCGCTGTCGGAGGTCACGGCCGCCAGATTGGTGGCACCGATCGATAGGCCCAGCGCGGTCCCGACTCCATCGGCCATATCTGAATCCCCGTATCGCAGCAGCAACTCGCATCCGGCTAGGCGTTATTGTGCCGCCAGAACCTGTATTCCGTGTCAGCGATGGCTATGCGCCCGCTGTGCGCCGGTCACCGGATGGTGCCCGCACCGGCGATGAGCGGAAGGTCGAGCGGGGTGACCCAGCCCGGCCGCAAGTCGTTGACCGCCGGCACGGCGTTGAGCGCCCGCATGCCGGTCGCCAGGCACCCGGCCGCGGCGGCGTCGCGGCCCGAGCCGTCGGTGAACCGGAACGCGGTCTCCTGGAAGATGCTTGGGGTCCCCTCGATGTCCACGCGATAGACGTCGTTGTCGTTGCCCGTCGGCCAGTCCGGGGCGGCGTCGAGGCCGATGCGGTTGACGTGTTCGAGCTGAATACGGGTCTCGCCCTGGTACACACCGTTGATGGTGAACCGGACAGCGGCCACGTGCCCGGCTTTGATGACGCCACGCGCGGAGTTGCGCTCCGTCGGGGTCACCCACTTGTCCCAGGTGGTGGTGATCTCGTCGAGCATGATGCCGGCGGCGTGCGCGATCATCGGGACCGTGGCGCCCCACGCGAAGATCAAGACGTCGCGGTTTTCCAGCATCGGGCTGAATTCGGGTTCGCGGCCGATGCCCATCTCGACTTCGTAATCGCCTTCGTAGTTGGTGTAGTCCAACAGTTCGGAAGCCCGGACCCGGCGCACTTCGGAACACAGCCCCATCAACGTCATCGGGAACAGGTCGTTGGCGAACCCCGGGTCGATGCCCGTGGTGAAGCACGACGACTCCCCCAGCTCGCACGCCTCGGTGATCGGCTGGATCCAGTTCGGCGGGTTGAGGTGCATGGTCGGCCACACCCACGGAGTCATCGCGGTCGAGCACACGTCGATGCCGGCCCGCAGGAAGCGGGTGATCAGCGAGATGTTCTCCTTGGCGTGCATGGCCGTCGGACCGTAGTGGACCAGCGCGTCGGGTTTCAGGGCGATCAGGGCGTCGACGTCGTCGGTGGCGGTGATGCCGATCGGTTCGGTCAGCCCGCAGATCTCGCCGACGTCGCGGCCGACCTTGTCCGGGTTGCTCACCCCGACGCCCACCAACTCGAACAGCGGATGCTTGACGATCTCGGCGATCACCATCTTGCCGACGAAGCCGGTTCCGTACACCACCACTCGTTTTGAGCCGTGTTCCGCCATCCCTTGACGCCACCTTTCCGGTCACCAGCCCCCGCTTCGGGCTTCACCATAAGCTTCCCTACCGCCGCTCGTGGTGACACGATGCAATTCATGAGGAAGCATCTCGCCGGGCCCTCGGTCCTGTTGGCTGTCGGTTTCGGATTCGCGAACGCGTGCGGCGTGGCCCACGCCCTACCGCAGATGCCGAAGGTCCGCTACGAGGTCAACGGGCCCGCGGTCGCCGAGTTCATCTACTACCAAACCGACGACGGGCAGCTGCATCAGGTGAATGCGCCGCTGCCCTGGTCGACGGAGTTCACCGGGTATGGCGGGGAAATATTCACCATCAGTGCGCAGGGGCCGGGGCCCATCTCCTGCAAGATCTTGCTCGACGGCAACGTGGTGAGCGCCGCGACGGCCACCGTGGGCACGCCCGCCAGAACGATCTGCACACACTGACTCAGCGCTTGCCTTTTTCACGACGAAGGAGGTCGAAGTGAGCCTGAAGACGGGTCCCAGGAAAGGCGTGGCGCCGCGGGCGAACGGGACGCCACCGCCCGACATTCCGCTCGCCGACATCCATCTCGACTCGCTGGACTTCTGGGAACTGGACGACGACTTCCGCGACGGGGCCTTCGCCACCCTGCGCCGCGAGGCGCCGATCTCGTTCTGGCCCGCGGTCGAGTACGAGGGGTTCGAACCCGGCGGTGGGCATTGGGCGCTGACCAAACACGACGACGTGTACTTCGCGAGCCGCCATCCCGAAATCTTCAGCTCCAGTCCCAACATCACGATCAACGACAACACCCCGGAGATCAGCGAATACTTCGGCTCGATGATCGTGCTCGACGATCCGCGACACCAGCGGCTGCGCTCCATCGTCAGCCGCGCGTTCACCCCGAAGGTGGTGGCCCGCATCGAGGCCTCGGTCCGCGAGCGGGCCCGCCGGCTGGTGGCGTCGCTGATCGCCAATCACCCCGGCGGGGAGGCCGAGCTGGTCAGCGAGCTCGCCGGTCCCCTGCCGCTGCAGGTCATCTGCGACATGATGGGCATCCCCGAAGAGGACCATCAACGAATATTCCACTGGACCAACGTGATTCTCGGGTTCGGCGACCCGGACCTCGCCACGGATTTCGAGGAGTTCCTTCAAGTCTCGATGGACATCGGCGCCTACGCCAGCGCGCTGGCCGAGGACCGGCGGTCCAATCACCACGACGATCTGACCACCAGCCTGGTGGAAGCCGAGGTCGACGGGGAACGCCTGTCCTCCACGGAGATCGCGTCGTTTTTCATCCTGCTGGTGGTCGCGGGCAACGAGACGACGCGTAATGCGATCAGCCACGGTGTGCTGGCGTTGTCGCGCTATCCCGCCGAGCGGGAGAAGTGGTGGTCCAACTTCGACCGCCTGACTCCCACCGCCGTCGAGGAGATCGTGCGATGGGCCTCGCCGGTGGTGTACATGCGACGCACCCTGACCCGGGACTTCAAGCTCAGTGGCACCAAGATGAAGGCCGGCGACAAGGCCACGCTGTGGTACAACTCGGCCAATCGCGACGAGTCGAAGTTCGAGAATCCCTGGGTTTTCGACGTGGCACGCACCCCCAATCCGCATTTCGGCTTCGGCGGTGGCGGTGCCCATTTCTGCTTGGGCGCCAACCTGGCTCGTCGTGAGATCAGGGTGGTGTTCGACGAATTGCGCCGCGAGATACCCGACATCGTCGCGACGGAGGAACCCGCGCGGCTGCTGTCGCAATTCATCCACGGCATCAAGACCCTGCCGGTGGCCTGGACCCCGCCGCGGTAGTTCCGGGCCGAATTCGCCTCTGCCCGAGGGCATATCGCCTTCTGGAATCCGCTAGCGCATGCGCTAGCGGATTCCGCAAGACTCATGTTCTGCCCGGAGGCTCTCTTGGGACGTATATAGCTCTCTCGAATCCGATAGCGCATGCGCTAACACTTCCGGGCTTACGCTGACCACGTGACCATTCCCGCGTTTCCCGCCCCTGAGGTGCTGGCCGCCCGGCAGAAGCTCGTGCTCGACCACTTCCACGACGAGGTCCGCCAGGCCTGGGATGACGTCTTGTCGACCTTCCCGCATCCGCGTTATGAGCTGATCCCCCAGATGCTCGTGCACGACGGCGATGCGGCGGTGCGCGACTACTACGCCTACACGCGTACCGCATTTCCCGACCAGGACCACGAAATCATCGCGCTGCGCCACAGCGCCGACGCGGTGGTCGTCGAGTTCTGGCTGATGGGCACGCACCGCGGTTACCTGGGCAAGGTCCCGCCCACGGGCAGCCGGTTCCGGGTCCGCATGACCGCATACTTCGTCTTCGACGACACGGAAACCCTTGTCTGCGAACGCATCTACTTCGACACCCTGACCATGATCAAGCAGCTCCTGGGCGGGCTGGACATGAAGAGACCGGCGAATTGGTGGCTGGCCGCGCGCTGCGTGCGCGGGTTTCTGTCGATGTCGTCGGAAAAACCGGACCCGGCCCTGACTAACACCAACGGGCAACCGTCAAAGGAGTCCGCGCCCCACTGAGGGCTAGGCGATCACGTAGTCGCTGAACGGAAAGGCCCGGGCTTCCCGCACCGAGTTGAGTGTTGTCGTAGGCCGCAGCAGCGATGCCTCACCGCTGGGGCTGAAGTAGTACGAACGCGACGTGGCGCAGTTGCCGGCATAGAAGACCGAGCTGTCCAGCCGTTTGGTCATCCGCTCGATGAATCGGTCGGTCGCCTCCTCGGTCACCTCGAAGGTCGTCGCACCACGGCGCTTGACCTCACCGAGCAGTCTGTCAATGTGCCGCATCTGGTATTCGATGGTGTGGAAGAAGGACAGTCCGGAGAAGGCGAAGGGACTGGCCAGGCTCAGGTAGTTGGGGAAGTGGGGAATGGAGAGTCCCTGGTAGGCCTGGAACCTGGTCTCGCGCCACCACTTACCCAGGTTGCGGCCCTTGCGGCCGACTACCTCGATCGCCGGGAAGTTGGCCTCCCACAAATCAAAGCCGGTGGCCAGCACCAGGGTGTCGATGACGGTCTTACGGCCGTCGGTCGTGACGATGCCGTCCGCCTCGATCCGCTCGATCGTGTTCGTCTCGAGGTGCACGTGCGGCTTGGTGAAAGCGCGGTAGAAGCTGTTGGAAAAGGTCGGCCGCTTACAGCCGAGGTCGTAGTCCGGCGTCAATTTGGCGCGCAGTTCCTTGTCCCGAATCCACCGAAATCGGTTGATCTTGGCCAGGTCGGAGCTGGAAATGTTCCCGCGCCCCCTTGACTCCCGAAAATGCAGCGCCATGACGACCATGATGATCTCGAGGATGACGTCGCTCACCCATCGCAGGGCCCGCTGCGCCGCCGGCACCCGCGCGAACAGGCGGCGCACCGCCGGATGAAATCCGAAATCGAATTTGGGAATCACGTGGGTCGCGGTGCGCTGGTACACGGTCAGGTCGGCGGCCCCTTTGGCCAGCTCGGGAACGACCTGCACCGCGGACGCGCCGGTCCCGATGACCGCGATGCGCCGCCCCTCGTAGCGGTAGTCGTGATCCCACGCCGTGGTGTGGACCACCTTCCCCTGGAAACTCGCGATGCCCGGGATGTCCGGCATGCGCGGCTGGGACAGGAAGCCGGTAGCAGTGATCAGGAAGCGGGTCGTCAGCGTCTCACCGCCGGCCAGCCCCACGCGCCACATCTGCGCGTCCTCATCCCACTGGGCGCCTTCGACGGTCGTGTTGAACCGCATGTGACGGCGCACGTCGTATTTGTCGGCGACGTCCGTGGCGTACTGCTTGACCTCCGAGCCCGGCGCGAACAACCGTGACCAGTCCGGCTTGGGTTCGAACCAGTACGAGTACGTGGTCGAAGGGATGTCGACGGCGATGCCCGGGTAGTGATTGACGTGCCAGGTGCCACCCAGGTCGTCCTCGCGGTCGAGGATCGTGAAGTTGTCGAACCCAAGGCGCTTGAGCTGGATGGCGGCGCCGATACCGCCAAAACCTGCGCCTACGATGATCGCGTCGAAACGGTCCGTGTTCACAGCCTTACTCCGTGCTACCTGTTTGCATACTTAACGAATCGTAAGCTTTCCCTAAGACACACAACTCTAATAGGGCGCCACGCCGAATGCATCAGAGCTTTGCCGGTATGTGACCTTCCCGACAACAATGCGGTGACCTACAAGTGGTCTATCCGACCTGGTCATCGCGGTGATTAACCGCGTAAACGGCCGCGCTGCGAAGGAATACGCGACCCCGCGCCGCGATAAAGCCGTCGGCTTGTATCGGGCCGAAAGCCTGTCGAAATCGGCGTCGCCCGCCGGTTTTCTTAGCTTGTGGCGGGTCCGGCCGCCGATGTTGCCTGCAGCTGGCCCAAGAGCTCGTGGCATCGCCTCGCGCGCTCGGAGTCCTGAGCCATCACGTCGCTGAAGAAGGACGCGACTTCGTCCAAGCCGGCGTTCTTTGCGTCGCGTACATATTGGCCGTAATCGTGCCCGGCCTTGAGCGAGTGGTATTGCATCGAAATGAGATCAAAGGTCACGTCGTCGAAACCTGTTTCACCCGTTGCCATGTCGTCACCTCCCGGATTTTGAGTGCCGGAATTGGCACTCGCCGAGTCCGCCTACCCCGAATGGACAACTCCAAACGACGGCTTAAAGTGTTTTTGTAGGCAACCCGACTGCGCAATCGCGGCGTCGGTCTGATGGCGGCGACGCCGCCGCTATCCGCCGAAGCCCCGTTTGCAGGGAAACCACACGAAATGGTTGGCAAATTGACAGTTTTGGGAGGGCTGGCATGGGCATCTTGAGCGCCATGATCGCACGGCACATCGTTCGTTCCCTTGGTTCAGCAGCAGTTATCGCAGCGTCGGGCATGACCGTTTCGGCCCTGTCCACCTCCGTTATCCCCGCCGCCTCGGCCCAGTGTCCCGACGTGCAAGTGGTGTTCGCCCGCGGCACCGGCGAAGCCCCCGGAGTGGGACCCACCGGTCAGGCCTTCGTCAACGCGCTACACCAACGCGTGGGTGCACGATCCTTCGACGTCTACCCGGTCAACTACCCCGCCACCGAACACTGGGACACCGGCCTAGACGGCATCAGAGACGCCAGCGCCCACGTGATCTCGATGGCCCACGACTGCCCCAACACCAAAATGGTGCTCGGCGGCTACTCCCAGGGCGCCGCCGTGATGGGCTTTGTCACCTCAGCCGCCGTGCCCGATGGCATCGACCCCAACACCGTGCCCAAACCCCTGGCCCCCGACGTCGCCAACCACGTCTCCTCGGTCGTGCTGTTCGGCATGCCCAACGTGCGCGCGATGAACTTCCTGGGCGAACCACCCGTGGTCATCGGCCCGCTCTACCAAGACAAAACCGTCAAAGTCTGCGCCACCGAAGACCCGGTCTGCTCCGACGGAATGAACTTCGCCGCCCACGACACCTACGCCGACGACGGCTCGATCATCGACAAAGGCGTCGCCTTCGCCTCCAGCCACCTCGACACCGGAGCCCCCGGCGCCACACCGGTCGGAGCACCACACGGAGGCTTCGGCAGCTGACAAGCCGCTCGGTTAGCCGGTCGTGGCTTTGGAGTTCAGAAAGGCGACTATGCCCTGGGTGACCGCGGCGGCATATTTCGCCCGACCGTCGGGACTTTCCATTCGCGCCAAGTCACCGGCGTTTTTCATGTTGCCGAGCTCGACCAGGACCGCGGGGTACTGGGCCAGATTCAGCCCGGCGAGGTCGTCGCGGCCGTAGAGGCCGTCCGAGCCGATGTAGTTGGCGGGCTGTAAACCGGACTGGACCAAGGCATCCCGCATCGCATGCGCCAGCCGCACGGTGGGCCCGGATTGGACGTCGCTCAGCGGTGGGCTGGAGTAGTTGACGTGGAATCCACTGCCTGACGGCGGCCCGCCGTCGGCGTGGATGCTCACGATCGCGTCCGGGTGCATGGCGTTGGCCGCCGCCGCGCGCTGGTCGATACACGGGCCGACGCCGCCGTCGCTGTCCCGCGACAGCTGGGTGCGAACGCCCATCTGGTTCAGCGAATCGTTGATCAGTCCCACCACGGCCCAGGTGAACGCGTGCTCGGGATAGCCGTCGTCGGCGACGGCGCCCGAGGTCTGGCAGGGCTTGGTGCCGCCGCGGCCGTTGGGGACCTGCTGGTTGATCGAGGCGTCGTTGACGGCGTTGTGGCCCGGGTCGAGGAAGACGGACATCCCCGACACCCCGGCCCTTGCCCGCGGGGTGGGCAGCAACGCGCCGGCGGCGACCATCGCCGGCATCACACCGGCGATTCTCAGGACGTCGCGGCGAGCAACGAGTCGCAGCCCACCAGGGCGATCACTCACCGGGCGATGGTAGCAATCGGCGTTTTCGACTCGCGTTGCCGACAGCTTCCGCGCCCAGCCCGTTACATACTAAAAAGTATGTTAAGGTCCACGGCATGTCCTTGGTCGAGAGCCGCCCTCTGCACGGCATCACCGACGAATTCGTTGCGCGGCTGGCCGATCGGGCCGAGGAGGCCGAGCGGTTGCGTCGCCTGCCCGCGGCGACGATCAACGACTTCAGGCAGACCGACCTGTTCCGGTTGCTGCTGCCCGCCCGGTTCGGCGGCCTTCAGGCTTCGTTTCCCGAACTGCTGCAACCGATTCGGCGGATGGCGCACGGTTGCGCATCGAGCGCGTGGACGCTGGGCTTCTACGCGCTGCACAACTGGTTACTGTCACTGTTCGATCCGCGTGTTCAGGACGAGGTTTTCGCGTCGGGACCGGTACTGGCGCCGGCTCCCCTGGCCCCCACCGGCCGTGGCGTCCCGGCAGACGGCGGCGTGCGCCTGAGCGGTAGGTGGTCGTGGGCAACGGGCGCAATGAATGCCGATTGGGTGATCGTCGGCGTCCTCGTCGAACGGTCGGACCGGATCGATCCGGCGTTGGCCGTGGTGCCCGCCGAGCAGGTCGAGGTCGTCGACACCTGGCACACGGCCGGCATGCGCGCCACCGGCTCGCACGATCTCGTCATCACCGACGCTCTGGTGCCCGAGCATCGATTGGTCGCCGTGGCCGACATCTACGGCGGGACGGCACCGGGCGCGCGGGAGCACCGGGCGCCGACGTACCGGTGGCCGATGGTTCCGGCGCTGGCGCTGACGGCCTCGATGCCCGTGCTCGGGACCGCGGAACGGGTGACCGAACTCTTCGCCGAGCGGCTCAGCGGGCGCGTGCTGGCCTACAGCCGGGTGGCGCAAAAAGATCAGCCCGCCGCACAGATCCGGCTTGGCGAGGCCCGGGTGCGGCTGAGCGCACTGCGGGCATTGGTCGCCAAGACCGCCGACGATATCGAGACGATCGTGGTCAGCGGGCAACGGGTGAGCCGATCGGTACGGGCCGGCGCACGGCTGGCGGCCGCTCGCACCGTACACGAAAGTCGTTCGATCATCGCCGATCTCATGGAGGCCTCCGGCGCCAGCGTCCACTTCCTGTCGAGCCCTATGCAGCGCGCCAAGCGCGATGTGGACATCGCCGCGGGGCACGTCGTGTTCGACTACGACACCAGCCGAGAGTTGGCCGGGGCGTTGGCAATTGGTGCGAAGATCTCACCCAGTGCCATGATCTGAGCCGGCCTTCTGTTCCTCCCCCAGCATCAGGGCCAGGAATCGTTCGCTTTGAGCCACCGACTGTGCGTGTTCGGCCGAGCTGGTGAGATGCAGCAATCCGACTCCCGCGGCAAAGGTCAGCTCGGCGCGCAGCCGGGCATCCTCGCGGCTGAAACCGTAGTCGCGGTAAGCCTTCACCACGGTGCGCAGCAGCAGTCGGTCGGCGGCGCGGATGTTTTCGGCGGCCACCGGGTCCAAGCGAGCCCACTCGCGCATCGCCCGCTCGAGCATCCAGTACGTAGGGCTGACCAGATTGGCCGTCAGGGCCGACAGCCGTTCCCGGGGCGGCAGCGCGTCGAGCTCGGACAGCGCCTCCCGGTCGCGTTCGAGAAATTTGTTCCACGACTCGACCAGCGTGGCCCGATACTGTTCGATGTCCTCGAAGTGCCAGTAGAAGCTGCCGCGGGTGACACCCGCCTGCTGACAGAGGCGTTCGACCTTGAGTGCACGCACTCCCTCTTCGGCGAGCACGGTGTAACCCACCTCCAGCCAGTCTTCGGCCGACAGGCGGGTCGACGGCTGCTTTCGCACCCCCACACCATGCAGGTTACGGGAGGGGTCCCTCGCTCGTCGGCGGAATCGGAAGTCGGGCGGTGTCATCGAGGTCGACGTCAAGCGCGTTGAGCATCAGCGCCAGGCCCGCATATCGGCTGATCACCATCAACGCCTCGACGGTGGCCTCCGAGCCGAGAGCCGTGTGCACCTGGTCGAACAACGGGCCCGCGACGTGGCGGGTGCTCACCAGTTCGGTCGTCAGTCGCAGCACCGCAAGCTCGGTCGGATCGAATTGCCCTGTTTGCCAGTCGGACTCGGAGGTGATGGCGTCGATGGTGGCGCTGTCGAGTCCGACCGATTGCGCGACGTCTCTGTGTTGGCCGAGTTCGTAGCCGCAGTCCATCAGATAGGCGGTGCGCAGCACGATCAGTTCGCGAAGCCTTCTCGGCAGCACTGGGCTGGTCAGCGCGGCGTCGCCGGCCACCATCCAGCCGGTGAACACCTTCTCGGCGTTGGCCAGTGCGCGGTAGACGTTGAGATTGCCGCGCCGCGCGGTCAATTCGCGCGCGAGTGCGGTCATGTCTTCGGGCCGGCGATACGGGATGCGGGTCATTCTGCGTCGATCTCCAGGTCGACGGCGTTGAGCACCAGCGCCAGGCCGTAGTAGCAGCTGACGATCATCAGCAGTTCGGTCAGCGCCTCGTCGCCGAGCAAAGTGTGGGCGCTGGCGAAGGTGTCGTCGCTGAGCCGGCGGGTGGCGCACAGCTCGGTAACGGTGTCGATGACGGTGCGTTCATCGCCGCTGAATCCAACCGCGTCCAGGTCCGCTTTGTTCTGTAGGGCGTCGATCTGTTGGTCGTTGAGGCCCGCGGCGCGGCCGAACTTCACGTGCTGGGCGAGTTCATAGGGCGAGTCCTGCAGATGGGCCACCCGCAGGATGATGATTTCGCGCGTCCGCGGGGTGAAGGTTGGGCTTTCGAAGAGCTGGCCGGCCATCTGTGCCCATCCGTCAAAGACGTTGGGCGCGTTAGCGAGCAGTCGTAGGACGTTGAGGGTGTCGGGGCGTGCGATGGGCTGCTGGATCCGCTCGGGTTGCCGGTCGGTGCTGACCAAGGGCATTCGCGTCATCGCCGAGTCCTTTCCTTGAGGGACGGTGCGGCGAACGCAAATCGCAGCGAGATCACCGCGAATTTTCGATTGGGTTCTATCGCAATCTATTTCGCTCTGTTGTCGGCTATCACTTGGTCACGATAGCCGAGTTGTAGTTAGGGGCCCACGCCTGCTCGAAGATGGCGATGGGAACCTGCTCGTCGCGGCCGGTGCTGATGCCGCTGTCGTTGAGATGCACCACGCCGGCCTTGCTGTCAATGCCGGTGACAACCACGAAGTGGTTTGCAGTGTTTCGCTTCCCAGGCCGGTTCCAAATTGTCTCGGCATTGAGGATGGCGATGACCTTGTGGTTTCCCCCTAGCTTGCGCGCCACGGCGGCAGTATCGGTCTGAATGTTCTCTGCTCCGATCCAGTAGTGCCACAGCAGTACTGGGAGGTCGGCGATATCGGTGTTGCCCATTGGCTTCCAGATCGGCCCGTGACCCGTTGGGCTCGGCGTGTTTTCGGCCAAATCGATCAACTGCTGCTCGGTTGGCTCGCGTCCCGTAATCTCGCCGACTACATCGGCCACCGCCAATTCCCCGCAGTCGGAAGCGTGTTGCTGGCGCCAGTAGGGCGCGGCGGCGACGGGATCGCCATACATGCCCAACTCGTGGTCGGCGTCGGGGACGGGAGCGCCCGGGCTAGCGTGCACCCCCGCGGCCAATATCACCGGCGATGCTGCGGAGGTAAGGGACAACAGAACGACCCGGCCGAGGGTTCGTGCGGCGGTGGCGACCTTTGCCCGCGAGGTGCTCGTCATGGGTGCCCGCTCCGAAGCCGCCGCGACGGCGTGTAGATGTGACGAGAAGAGGCTCAGGTTGTGGCCCTGGACCGAGATTCAACACAAACTTGGGCAAATTTCCGCACCGACACGCGGGTGGTTATCGCGATGAAATCAAGCTGCTACGTCAGGCCCCAAACCGCGTCGCGCAGGTACTGCACCCGCGGCGGCCGGCGCGAACTCAGACCGCCTGTGGCTCATCGGCTTCCGGCGCGGAAGTCGTGCTGAGTTGCTGTACGAGATCGGCGGCGACCGCGCGCAGCGGGACGTTCATCTCCTGGCTTTTCCGGCGCAGCATGTCGAAGGCGTGGTCGGCGTCGATCTGGTGAATGGCCATCAGCATGCCTTTGGCCTGTTCGATGGGAGCGCGGGTTTGCAGCGCACGCTGGATGGACTCGGCCACCTCGCGGGCAGACCGGAAGCGGGAAAAATCGCCAATCGCGCGGGACACTGCCGTGGTGAGCATGGCGAGAATCTCGGCGTCGAAGTTGTCGAATGCCGAACGCGAACGTCCATAGAGATTTAGCGACCCCAGCGTTTGGTCTTCGGTGAACAGTGGGGCGGCCAGGAAGCTGAGAATTCCTTCGTCGCGGGCCGCGGCGGCGAACCTCGGCCACGTCGCGGCGGCGTCGTCGGAGTCGACAAGGACGATGGTGCGGGTCCGGGAGGCGTCCAGGCATGGTCCCTCGCCGGCGTCGTATTGCTCGGTATCTACACGCAGGGTGCGTTGGTCGGTGTGCACCGCGGTATAGATCCTGCCGCCCAGGTCGATAGTCACCCCGGTGCTGTCGGCACCGTCGACGGCGTCGTGCGCGATCTCGCAGACGTGCTGCAGCAGCGTCAGCAGATCGTCCTCGTCGGCGATGCTGCGACTGGCGCTGACCAGCATCTGGCCCAGCATCGCCGGCGTGATCCTGTGGTCGGCGGTGGCCTGAATGACCAGGTCAGCGACCTGCTCGCTATCCTGCGCCGACGCAGCGGCCGGAAGAGAGTCGTCGGTGCGCAGATCATGGGAAGCCATGAGCACAGTGTGACACGAATTGGCGTCGGCCACGCCTGCTGAGCAGGCATTCAAGCTTGGCGTGATCGACTTTCGGCAGGTAACGAAGTGATGGGTTCGCGCGGGCGGCACCAATGACATCGCCGACGTCCGTTTCGGCTGACCTACAGCGGGCATCCGCCAGCGATGAGCGCACTACGATTCACTCGTTTGCTGGGGACCGCCGTGGCAACGGCCTGGGCGTGCATGGTCAGCGCACCCGTCCCCATCCTGTCCGCCGCCCCGTGTCCTGACGTGGAGGTGGTGTTCGCCCGCGGTACCGGCGAGCCGCCCGGTGTCGGCGGGGTCGGGCAGGCTTTCGTCGACGCGCTGGGGTCGCGGGTCGGCGGCAGGTCGGTCGGTGTGTATCCGGTCAATTACCCAGCCAGCAGCGATTTCAATGGCGGCATCGCTTTCGCTGCGACGGTCGTCGACGGGATCAGGGACGCCGGCGCTCATCTGCAATCCACTGCGGCTAGCTGTCCGAACACCAGAATGGTGCTCGGCGGCTATTCCCAGGGCGCCGTGGTGTCCGGCTTCGTCACGTCGGCTGCCGTGCCCAAGGAAGTCCCCGCAGAGTTCGCCTCCTCCGTGCCGCAGCCGCTGCCGCCGGAGGTGGCCAACCATGTCGCCGCGGTGGTGCTGTTCGGGACGCCGTCAAACGAGTTCTTGCGCGATGCCGGCGCGCCACCCATCACGATCGGTCCCCTGTACGCGCCCAAGACCGATCAGTTGTGCGCTCCCGACGACACCATCTGCAACGGCGCGCCTCCGGGGCAGCCGGGCATCGCCCACGCTCTCTACGCAACGAACGGCATGGTGGGCCAGGGCGCGGATTTCGCTGCGAGTCATTTGTAGGCGTCGTTGTTGGCGTTCGAGCGTGTGGCCGGAAGAGACCACGCCGCTCGGACCGACGCGCGTCGCGATTGAGCCGACTAATCAGATTTCTCAGTTGCTAAGCCACTGCCTTACTCCGCCGTGGCCCGAGCATGTGCCCGTGTGGTGCGTGCTGAACGAGTAGTCGCCATCCCTACAGATTGCGGTCGCTCCTGGCGGGTTGCCTCCAGGAGCACCGCCGGCTCCGGGGGGAATTCCGCCAGGACCACGGCCGGCTTCGGGTGGATTTCCGCTAATGCCACCGGCGAGAACCGGATCGCCGCCAGTGCCACCGACGACACTTGGCGGAGGGGTGCCGGCAGTGACGCCGGAACCTCCACCAGCGGTCGGGTTAGGGATGCACTGCCGGTCCGAGTTTTGGTAGTAGCCGCGGCCGACCGCGAATGGTCATTGGCCCGTTTGCAACGATGGCTGGCGCTAAACCCAACACTCCTCCGGAAATAGCCGCAGCAGCAAATAAGACCTGAACCCGCATCTCCGCACCTCAAAAGATCGATCTCGAAACTATGGGCGCCCACCCGGGACGGCAGGGTAACGGGCTAACAGCACAGCCCGCATGGAATTCACGAAAATTGTGTAAGAGCGTGCCGTTCTCTGCCCCACCTAGCGGATCAGCGCTCCACCACCTCCGCGACGTCAAGTGGCGTCCGAAGACGTTTCGCCCATTGACTAGCCGCCGGTCGCGTACGCGTAGGCGAACAGTCCTGGACGGCGACTCACCGCCATGTATAACGTCCGATCCGGCCCTCAAGGGAGGACGGGCGGGGCTCGAAAACCCCGACCCACGGATTAATGAGTACTTCGCCAGCGCGCGGCGAACCATGCGAACATGAAGCCGACGAATCAGTACGAAGCTGCGTCAGGTCGCGCCGGCAACGCCGATAACCACCCATCCGAAAGCAACTCCAACAGCTGCCCATCCGGATCCCGGATCATCGCCATCGCCTCACCCACGGTCGCGTCGACCACCGCTCCCCCGAACTCCGCCACCTGAGCCAACGCGCCGGGCAGATCCGACACCGAGAACGAGATGTGCGTCAGCCCGATCTGATCCATCACCCGCTCCGAGCCGGCGTGAACCTGACGCTTCGAATAGTCCATCAGTTCAAGCACAAACCCGTCCCGCACCAGATACGTCGCATGCACGCCGAGCGGCTCGGGCAACCCCACCAGCTGGGAGGTCGGGCCGTCGGGCGGGTCGAGTTCCCACCAGAACTGAAACCCCAGCAGGCCCTCGTAGAAGCGGCGTGACCGCTCGCGATCGCGGACGCATAACCCGACGTGATTGAAAACCGTCCGATGGCTCGTCATGACAACCTTTCCGCAGCAAATCGGGCCTCCGCGCCCGACGCCGCCCGACCCGAACACCACTACCTTCACGCAGCTCAAAAGCGTAATAATGCAAAGATAATAAGCGCACCGCCGAATAAGCAGATCACCTTCCGTTGGAGGGCTTTTCGATGGCCACACGTCCGAACGTCAGCGCAGACGCGATCGTTGACTTCGACCATCATTCCGACGCTTTCAACCTCAACGAGCTGGCCGTCAATGCCGACCTGCGGCAGCGATGTCCCGTGGCGTGGAACGAGAACTACGGCGGGTTCTGGTTCCTCAGCAGCTACGACGCCGTAAGCCAAACCGCCCGCGACGGCGGCACTTTCGCCCACAAATACGAGCCCAACGCCGAAGACGGCGTCGATTACCAAGGCGAGATGGGCGTCCCGCGCCCCGACGGCCAGCCGGCCCTGGGCATCGGCGAGGTCGACGGCCCCTACCACCAAGCGCTACGGCACGCGCTGGCGCCGTTCTTCTCCCCCGGCGCCGTCGAGAAACTCAAGCCGTTCATGGAGCAATCCGCCCACTGGTTTCTCGACCAGCACATCGCCGACGGGCACATGGACCTGGTGCTCGACTACGCCAGCCCCGTCCCGGCCATCCTGACCATGAAGCTGATGGGCCTGCCCTACGACAACTGGCACCTGTACGCCAACCTCTTTCACTCCGTCATGGCCGTCTCGCAGGACAGCGACGAGTACGCCAGCGCGATCGCCAAAGTGCCCGCCATGATGGAAGAGGTCCTCGAGTTCGCGGCCAACCGACGCGCCGACGCCCGAGAAGACCTGACCAGCTTCCTCATTCAATTCGAGTTCGATGGCCACCGCCTCACCGACGAGCAGCTGCTCAACATCCTGTGGAACCTCATCGGCGGCGGCGTCGACACCACCACCTCCCAGACCGCGCTGACCCTGCTGCACCTGGGCACCCACCCCGACATCAGACAGCAGCTCATCGACCACCCGGAGCTCTACCGCACCGCCACCGATGAATTCCTGCGCTACTTCTCGGTCAACCAAACCCTCAGCCGCACAGTCACTCACGACGTCGTCCTCGCCGGGCCAACGCCTCCGGAAGAACGACCGCGTCGTCATCAGCTGGCTGTCGGCCAACCATGACGAAAACGAATTCGACCGGCCCGACGAGATCGTTCTCGACCGCGCACCCAACCGCCACGTTGCGTTCGGACTCGGCCCGCACCGCTGCATCGGATCACACCTGGCCCGGCTGATGTCGGGCGTGATGGTCAAGGCCGTCCTCGACCGCATCCCCGACTACCAAGTCGACGTCGACAACGTCCACCAATACCTGGGCAACCCGAGCATGACCGGCCTGGGCAAGCTCCCGGTCACTTTCACTCCCGGAGCAAGCCACGAAACAGAACGCCCGTGGTAATCGCTCAAAGTACTTGAGCCACAACGCCCGCGATTAGTTCGTCGGGAGCTTGCACAATCCCGACAGCGCTCAGTTGACCACCGATGGCAAGCGACGCGACGCCGTGCACCAGCGACCAGAGCGGCGCGGCCACCTCTCGCGGATCCTGAGCCTCGACGATCCCCGCCTCCTGGCACTTGGTGATCGCGTCGAGCAGGTCGCCGAACGCCTGCTCGCCAGCAACGGCCATGCTCGGCTGCTCGGCCTTCAGCGACTCCGCGCCGAACATCACCTGATAGTGATCGGGATGGGCAATCGCCCATTGCACATAGGCCCGGCCGAGCTCAACTACCCGCTCCTTCGGATCCGACACGCGCTCAGCGGCGGCACCCAAGGCAGCGTGCAATGCGTGGAATCCCTGTTCGGCGACGGCGGCCAGCAGCTCGGCCTTGTCGGCGAAATGCCGGTACGGAGCCGCGGCACTGACCCCGGCGCGCCGCGCGGCCTCCGTGAGGGTGAATCCCTTCGGCCCTTTCTCGGCGACCAGCGACAGCGCCGCGCTGGTCAGCGCCCGTTTGAGATCGCCGTGGTGGTAGTTCTCACGCCGCCTGAGGGTCGACCGCTCGCCTGCCATGTTGACGACATTAACATCATGGTCTATGTTAATGCTATTCACATCGGCGGGACGCCCAAGGAGGCAAAATGTCGAATCTGCCTGAAACCACATCAACGCTCGCCGGCACTCGTGACCGGGAGAAAACGGCCGACCTACTCGGCCAGGCGCTCGCCCAGGGCTATCTGCAGGTGGACGAGTACGACCAGCGGCTGCAAGCGGCTTTCCAGACGCACACATCGCAAGAATTACGCGAACTGCTCGCGGACCTGCCGCTCGAGCGCATCCGGCGTCACGATCCGCGCCGGCGGGCCGCTCGCATCGCCGCGGCTCGCCGCGGAGTGCGCGCCCACCTCGCCGCGTACCTCGCCATGTGCGTCATCGTGCTCACCGTCTGGGCAGCCGTCGCCATGACGACCGACGCGACCTACTTCTGGCCGATCTGGCCCATCCTCGGCGCGGGAATCGGACTCGTCAGCCACGCCCTATCGGTTCCGCGTCGCCCGAAGTCGTTGGAGACCGGAATTACTGCGCAACGGGCCCTCGGCCTGTTAGGCGACCTCGAAAAGCGCTAGCACATCCGCTAGCACGTTCGAGAAGCGTGTCATGGCCGGAAACCGTTACTCGCGTGACCCATGAGGCATGCGTCGGCTCGGACTGGCGAGCGCCTGAGCCGAAATACGTTGCACTCCATAGTGATTACGTCGCCGTGGCGTACTGCAGCACGGGCTCCGCGGAATCGACGTGGCCGTAGCTGATGATCCGCAGCCGGTTCGGCCGTACCTCGTAGACGACGCCGTCGACCGGATTTGTGACGTCGAATCCATCCTCGGCCCGCTCGGCATTGGAGAGCTCGATGTGGGCGCCGTCGCTGATCCGCTCGCCGCGGTAGTAGTAACTCCCGCTGAGGTTTTGGCATACCACCGCCAGCGACTTGGCCGTTCGCACCACGGCGGCCGGCGGATTGCCCGGGTCGCACCGCGCCGTCTCGCCCACAAACCCCAGCCCGTCGGCGCCTTTCACCGGACGCGATAGCGTCGGCGTTAGCGGCGCCGGCTGGGTGGTCGGGGCCGGAGGTGCGGCCGCCCGAGCAGTCGACGGTGGCGGCGGAAGCCGAACCGTTGTGCTGAGTTCCACCAACCAAATTCACCGACAACACCAGCCCGGCGATCAGCACGACCGCCGCCACCGCGGCCACGACGACCGGTGTGCGGCCGACCGCCGGCCAACGCCAAGAAGGCCCCGACGCGACAGGCGGCTCGGGGCTACTGTCAGCGGGTTCGCTCAGTTCGGCAAGCGACACCGTCGGCAACGGGCGCGTCTGAAGGGGACCGCTTCGGCCGGCACCGACCGCCGCGGGTTCGTAGGCCGCGAACACCGCGTCGCTGGCGGCCCGGGCAAGCTCACCCGCGGATCGCGAATCGCGCCGCGCCCTGTTTGGCCATGCCGCGGGTGATGATGTCGTCGTATTCGCGACCGACGCCGCGGCGCATGATGCTGGGCCGGGGCGCCGGCGCCAACATGTGCGCGCGCTTCAGCTCCCCCGCGTCCTCGCTCTCGAACGGCGGCTGGCCGGTGAGGCATTCGTAGAGCACACACGCCAAGGAGTAGACGTCGGTTTGCGGTCCGACGCGTCCGGTGGTGAACCGCTCGGGCGCCATGTAGGTCCGCGAGATTTTCTCGTCACCGGCTGCCTGGGCGATGCCGAAGTCGGCAAGGTAGGTGAAGTGGTCGTGGGTCAGCAGGATGTTCTCGGGTTTGACGTCGAGGTGCACCAGCCCGGCGGCGTGCGCGGCGTCCAGGGCGCGGGCCACCTGCGCGGTGATCGACGCCGCGCGGGATGGTTCCAGCCCGCCCTGTTCGCGCAGCAGGTCCTTGAGGCTGCCGCCGTCGTCGACCAGCTGCATGTCGAGGTAGGGCACCCCGTCGATCTCGCCGAAGTCGTGCAGCGGCAGGACGTGGGGCTCCTGCAACCGCGTCACCTTCCGGCATTCGTGCCAAAGGCGTTGCTGGAAGCCAGGGTCCGCGGCCGTCTCGCCGCGTAATAGCTTGAGCGCGACCATCCGATCCTTAACGGTGTCGTACGCGCGGTAGACCTCGCCCGTTGCCCCGGTGCCGATCACTGAGCGCAGCTCGTACGGCCCGAACCGGGCACCGAGCCGCGAACCGCGGGACGAGGAGGTCAAGTGAGCAGTCCTTTCTCAAGACAGTCCAAGTCGCGCATTCCCGATTCGGACGTCGACGTAACGTGCGCAGCCTCACGCGTGTCGCTACTCCGAGACACCGCTGATGGCCGCTATGGTGCGTCGGCCGGCTGGCCAACAGGATCGGCCTGCACGAACCGCGCCGTCCCCCACCCTAGCGGCGTCTGCGCTCGCAGGCAGACCTCGATCGCGAGCCGCCCCCCGGATACAGTCAGTAACTGTCCGGCACGTGAGATGCGAGGCCTTCGATGACCGACATGACGGCGCAGTTCGCAAAGATCGTCGGCGAACACAACCTGCTCACGGGTGACGCCATTTCCGACGACTACGCGCACGACGAGGTGCTGACCAAGCCGCCGCAAAAGCCGGCATACCTGGCCAAACCCGCGACTCGCTGAAGAAGTTGCGCAATTGCTCACGGCCGCAACGCAAAACGGCGTGCCGGTGACGGCCCGCGGCTCGGGGACCGGCTTGTCGGGCGCGGCGATCCCCCGCGCGGATGGCCTGCTGATCTCGTTCGAGCGCATGAACGCTGTACTGGAGGTCGACGTCACCAACCAGGTCGCCGTCGTGCAACCCGGGGTGACGCTGACCCAGCTCGACGACGCGACCGCCGGCACCGGGCTGCGGTACATGGTTCACCCGGGCGAGCTGTCGTCCAGCGTCGGCGGCAACGTCGGAACGAACGCCGGCGGCATGCGCGCGGTCAAGTACGGCATCGCCCGCCACAACGTGCTCGGACTGCAGGCCGCGCTGCCCACGGGCGAGCTGATCCGCACCGGCGGCAAGATCGCCAAGGTCTCCACCGGCTACGACCTGACGCAGCTCATCGTCGGCTCCGAAGGCACCCTGGCCCTGGCCACCGAGGTGACCGTCAAGCTGCATCCGCGGCTCGACCACAGCGCCACCGTGCTCGCGCCGTTCGCCGACTTCGACCAGGTCATGGAGGCGGTGCCCAAAATCCTCGCCAGCGGCCTGGCGCCCTACATCCTGGAGTACATCGACAGCGTGACGATGGCCGCGCTGGTCCATACCCAGAATCTCGAGCTTGGCGTGCCCGACGCCATCCGCGACAGCTGTCAGGCGTATTTGGTTGTGGCGCTTGAGAATCGGACCGCGGATCGGTTAGTCGAGGACGTCGAGACCACCGGCGAGCTGCTCGCCGAGCTGGGCGCGGTGGACGCCTACGTGCTCGAGGGCGGGTCGGCGCGCAAGCTCATCGAGGCGCGCGAGAAGGCGTTCTGGACGCTCAAGGCGCTCAACGCCGACGACCTGATCGACACCGTCGTGCCGCGCGGAGCCATGCCGAAGTTCCTCTCCGGCGCGCGCGGTCTGGCGGCGGCGGCCGGCGCCGCCGCGGCGGGTTGCGGACACGCCGGTGACGGCAACGTTCACCTGGCCATCTTCTGTCCGGACCCGGCGATCCGGAAGCAGCTGATGACCGACATCTTGTCGCTGGCAATGGAATTGGGCGGCGCGATCTCCGGCGAGCACGGCCTGGGCCGGGCCAAGGCTGCGTACTTCGTCGAACTCGAGGACCCGGTCAAGGTCGACCTGATGCGGCGTATCAAGGCGAGCTTCGACCCGGCGGGCATCCTCAATCCCGATGTCGCGTTCGCCGCGGGCGACTCGTAATTTGTCGTCTCAGCCCTCGCGTGGCGGGTTGTCGCTCGAAGGCGGGCAAAAGACATGTCACCTCGCGCAGAGGCCAAAGTGGCTCCTGTGACTTCACGCCGCGAGGTAAACCTCACCTAGGCAACGGTTCCCGACCTATCGCCGGGGTGACGGAGGCGTCCACGTCGGTTTCTTCAAGGTCGGCGAGCCAGCGTTCGGCGTCGATGGCTGCTGAGCAGCCGCTGCCGGCGGCGGTGATGGCCTGGCGGTAGGTGCGATCCACCAGGTCTCCGGAGGCGAACACCCCATCGATCGAGGTGCTGGTGGTGCGCCCGCGCACCAGCACATACCCGTCGGGATCGGTGTCCAGCACCTCGCGCACCAGCTCGGAGCGCGGGTCATGCCCGATCGCCACGAACACCCCGCTCACCGCCAACGTGGACACCTCACCGCTTTGTCTGTCGCGTATCCGCAGACCGGTCACTGTCTGCTCACCCTCGACCGCCTCGACCGCCTTATTCGTCACGATGGTGATCTTCTCGTTGGCGCGGGCGCGCTCGAGCATGATCCGCGACGCCCGAAACTCATCGCGGCGGTGCACCAGGGTGACGCTGCGGGCAAACCGGGTCAAAAACGTCGCCTCCTCCATCGCCGAGTCCCCACCCCCGATCACCGCGATGTCTTGATCCTTGAAAAAGAACCCATCACAGGTAGCACACGAGGACACCCCGCGACCCAACAACTCCTGCTCACCGGGCACCCCCAAATAGCGCGCCGCGGCCCCCATCGCCAAAATCACCGCCCGCGCCCGCACCGTCTCACCGTCAGCGGTAGTCACCGACTTCACCGGACCCTGCACCGACACCGACTCGACGTCTTCCATCCGCAGATCCGCCCCAAAGCGCAACGCCTGCTCACGCATCTGATCCATCAACTCCGGACCGGTGATCCCATCGCGAAAACCCGGGAAATTCTCCACCTCGGTCGTCGTCATCAACGCCCCACCAAACGACGTCCCCTCAAACACCACCGGCGCCAACTGCGCCCGCGCCGTATACAACGCCGCGGTATACCCAGCAGGACCCGAACCAATAACGATCACTTCATGGACGTCGGAGGCGCTCATAAGCGGCCACACTACTGCGAATCCGGCAAGCGCCGGCCCGATCTACTGGCCGCCAAAGAACCCGGCGTGAAGCAGCGCACACAACCAGCGGTTGTGTCGCCACAACAGTCGGACCTCTACTGACACCACCGCCAGGAGCGCACTATGGAATCCGTGACCCGTGGGTCCAGTGCAGTGACAAGGGCTCCAACGACACACAACATCATCGTCGATGCCGCGGCCCAGCCCGCCGCCTGCCGACCGATCCATACCGCCGCGAAACTGTTCGCGAAGGAGACGCACCACATGACCACCGCACGTCCCGTCAAGACCCGCAATGACGGTCAGTGGGCGCTGGGCGATCGCGAACCGCTCAACCATGCCGAGCAGTTCAAAAGCGACGACGCGCCGCTCAACGTGCGCGACCGCATCATCAACATCTACTCGAAGCAGGGTTTCGACAGCATCGCCAAGGACGACCTGCGCGGGCGGTTCCGGTGGATGGGCCTCTACACGCAGCGCGAGCAGGGCTATGACGGCAGCTGGACCGGCGACGAGAACACCGACAAGATCGAAGCCAAGTACTTCATGATGCGGGTCCGCTCCGACGGCAAGGCGATGACCGCACACACCATGCGCACGCTGGGCCAGATTTCCACCGAATTCGCCCGCGACACCGCCGACATCAGCGACCGGGAAAATCTCCAGCTGCACTGGGTCCGGATCGAGGATGTGCCCGAGATTTGGCGGCGGCTCGAATCGGTAGGCCTGCAGACCACTGAGGCCTGCGGTGATTGCCCCCGTGGCATCCACGGCTCGCCGCTGGCCGGCGACTCGCTCGAAGAAATCCTCGACCCGTCGCCCGCGATCGAGGAGATCGTCCGGCGCTCGCTGAACAACCCCGCGTACGCCAACCTGCCCCGCAAGTACAAGACCGCGGTCTCGGGCCTGCAGGACGTCTCCCACGAGACCCACGACATCGCGTTCGTCGGCGTCAACCACCCCGAACACGGCCCCGGCCTGGACCTGTGGGTGGGTGGCGGCCTGTCGACCAACCCGATGCTGGCCCAGCGCCTCGGCGTGTGGGTGCCGCTGGACGAGGTCGCCGACGTCTGGGAGGGCGTCACCCAGCTGTTCCGCGACTACGGCTACCGGCGGCTGCGCGCCAAGGCCCGGCTGAAGTTCTTGGTCAAGGACTGGGGCGTGGAGAAGTTCCGCGATGTGCTGGAGACGGAATACTTCAACCGCCGGCTGATCGATGGACCGGCGCCCGCGCCGGTAAAGCAAACCATCGACCACGTCGGGGTGCAGCGGATCAAGAACGGCCTCAACGCCGTCGGCGTCGCGCCGATCGTCGGGCGCGTGACGGGCCGCACCCTGTCGGCCGTGGCCGATCTGATGGACAAGGCCGGCTCCGATCGGGCGCGGTGGACCCCGTTCCAGAAGCTGGTCATCCTCGACGTTGCCGACGACAAGGTCGACGAACTGGTCGAGGGCCTGGACGCGTTGGGCCTGCCGTCGCGGCCGTCGTCGTGGCGCAAAAACACGATGGCGTGCACCGGGATCGAGTACTGCAAGCTGTCGTTCGCCGAAACCCGCGTTCGCGCACAGACTTTGGTGCCCGAGCTCGAGCAGCGCCTGGCCGACGTGGATTCCAGGCTCAACTTGCCGATCAGCGTGCACCTCAACGGATGCCCGAACTCGTGTGCCCGGATTCAGGTCGCCGACATCGGGTTCAAGGGCCAGTGGATCGACGACGGCGACGGCAACTCGGTCGAGGGTTTCCAAGTTCACCTCGGCGGCCGCCTGGGCGAGCAGAGCGGCTTCGGCCGAAAACTGCGGCAGCACAAGGTCACCAGCGCCGAACTTGGTGACTACATCGACCGGGTGACCCGCAAGTACATGGACGGTCGCCAGGAGGGCGAGACGTTCGCCTCCTGGGCGCTGCGCGCCGACGAGGACGAATTGCGCTGAGGCCACGAATGAACACACTCGTACTCACCGCGCACGGCAGCCGCGACCCACGATCGGGCGCGAACGCCGAGGCCGTCGCCGACCGCCTGGCGATTATGCGGCCCGACCTCGACGTGCGGGTGGCGTTCCTGGAGCTCAACACCCCCAACTTCGCCGACGTGCTGGCTGGATTGCCGGACAGCCGCGGCGCGGTGGTCGCACCGTTGCTGCTGGCCAGTGCCTATCACGCGCGCCTGGACATCCCCAGGCAGATCGCCGACGCCGGCGCCCGCGGCATCCGCCAGGCCGACGTGCTCGGCGAAGACGAGCGATTGATCGCGGTGCTGCGCGAACGCCTTGCCGAGGTCGGCGTCTCCCCGTTCGACTACGATCTGGGCGTGATGGTCGTCGCGATCGGTTCGTCGAACCTCGCCGCCAATGCGCGCACCGCCAAGGTAGCGGCCCGATTGGCCGCAGGCACCCAATGGGCCGCAGCCACAACGGCATTCGCCACCCGACCCGAGGCGTCGGTTGCCCGCGGCGCCGAACAGCTACGCCGCCGCGGCGCGCGCCGGCTCGTCATCGCACCGTGGTTCTTGGCGCCGGGCCTCATCACCGACGGGGTATCAAACTTCGCCCGCGAGAACGACATTCCGATAGCAGCCCCGCTGGGGGCGCACCGGCTGGTCGCCGAGACCGTGCTGGACCGCTACGACGAGGCGCTCGCCGACGAAGCCGCGGCCTGACCTTTCGACGCCGCTGTGCGGCTGATGATGTGGCCGAGCAGGTCGCGAATCGCTCCGCCCGGCGGCGTGCGTCCGCCGATCCAGATCGCCCGAAACTTACGGCGTAGGTCCAGCTTCGGGATGTTCACCGCGTGCAGCCGGCCCACCGCCAGGTCGTCGGCCACCGCCAGCCGGCTCATGGTCGCCGGGCCCGCCCCGGCGAGCACGGCGGCGCGCATCGCCGCCGCGGAGGTCAGTTCCAGCACGGGCGCGGCCTGCTCCATGTCCTCGCCGAGCACCTTGCGCAACGCCGCCGTCAGCGAATCGCGGATGCCCGAATGGAGTTCGCGGGCCACCAGCGGTGTCTGCGCGAGTTCGCGCGCGGTCACCACCCGTCCGCGTCGCGCCCACTTATGGTCGGGCGCAACCACGATCACCAGTTCGTCCTCTCCCACCACACAGCTGCCTAAACCCTTTGGCGTGCCGGGGTTTTCAACAAAGCCGAGGTCGGCGCTGCCGTCGCGGACCGCAGCGATGGCATGGTCGCTGTTGGTGGCGGTCAGGATCACCTGAGGCGCGGTCTCACCGCGTCGCGTCGCGTCGGCCTGCAGCGACAGCAGCCAGTGCGGCATGAGTTGTTCGGAGATGGTCTGGCTGGCCGCCACCCTGATGCGTTCGCGGCCCTCTTTGCGCAGCGAACCCAGACCAGCGTCGACCTCGTTGGCGACCTCGAGCAGGCGGGTCGCCCAGTCCGCGACGATCAGGCCGGCGGGCGTCAGTTGCGAGCCGCGCGTCGTGCGGACGGCCAGGGTGACGCCGATCTGGGCCTCCATGCTGGCGAGCCGACGGGATATGGCCTGCTGTGTCAGCCCGAGTTCGCGTGCGGCCCGCCCGAGGCTGCCGGTCTCGGCGATCGCCAGGAAGGCCTCGAACGAGGCCAGGTCGGGCAACCGGGGGCTGAGTGGCATGGCGGAAGCTCACAATCAAATCGTGTGTCACAACTATAGCTTGTGACACCACAACGCCAAACCTCTACTCATGCCAAGTCCGAGCCGGAACGATGGGATTCTGAGCCGTGCCGGACGGCTCGCACCGGCTGACCCCGCTAGTCGGAAGGAAGGACAACACCCGTGGCCTACGTGATCGCCGAACCCTGTGTGGACATCAAAGACAAGGCGTGCATCGAGGAATGCCCCGTCGACTGCATCTACGAGGGCGCACGGATGCTCTACATCCACCCCGACGAATGCGTGGACTGCGGTGCCTGCGAGCCGGTTTGCCCGGTCGAGTCCATCTATTACGAAGACGATCTGCCCGACGAGCACAGCCAGTACCTGCAGATCAACGCCGATTTCTTTACCGAGCTCGGCTCGCCCGGCGGCGCGTCGAAGGTCGGACTGACCGAGAACGACCCCGCCCCGGTCAAGGAGCTGGAGAGCAGAGCAGAGGCCTCGTAGCTTTGGGCGTTGCTAGTCCCACCCGGAGAGCCCGAACGTATCGCTCGGTCGCCGTCCCGAAAGCTTCTGCACCACCCACTGGTTCATCGAGACCTGTTGTTCGGCGGCCTCAACCGCGAGTCGGCTGTGCAGCTCCGGGGAAGTCCTGACGACGATCGTGCCGCTGTATCTGCGGTCCGCCATGGGCGTCGGCACCGTTTCGCCGGTGTTCAGCATGATCTCGATGTGGCGGTCGACGGCGGTCTCAACCTCCTCGATGGCCTCTTGCGCGGTCGGCGCTTCGCGACGCATGAACGGCAATTCGAGACAGGAGCCGACGTATTGGCCGTGGTATGGCGACCATGCGACGCGGTAGGTGTAGTGGTTCACGCCGGGTTGGTAGCACGGGTGCTAGCGCTTTCGCGAGTCACTTATCCCCAGCGGAGAGGCGGCACCCCGGCTGTCGAGGGGTGTGGGGCTGAAAGCGCTGCGCCTCTCTCCGGACCAACACGGCTCATCCCAAATCCGCTAGCACCGGCGCTAGCGAATCCGGAAGTTTCGTAAGGTGAGGCAATGCGGACAGCTCGAATCATCCACATCATCCGGCAAATAGGGTCAGCCACGGTCACCACCTTGACCGCGGCGTCCACCGTAAACGCCTATCGGCCGTTGGCGCGCGGGGGATTCCCGTCGCTGTTCTCCTGGATGTTCGGGCTCGCCGTCACCGAATTACCGCTGCAAACGCTGCTGAGCCAGCTCGCTGGACTGGCACTGACGGGCCGTCGTCTCACCCGGCCGGTGCGGATAACCGCGTGGGTCGTCGCAGGGCTCTCGGCGATCGGCCTGCTGAACCTCAGCCGCGCGGGCCATCGCGCCAATGTGCCCCTGACCGAGGCGTTGGACAGCGGGCTGGGAGCCGACCGGCTCACCGAATCGTCAAACCTATGGCGCCAGCCGGCCGGCGGTGGCACCGCCAAGACCCCCGGCCTGCTGCGGATGTTGCGGATCCACCGCGACTACGCCCACGACTCCGACATCAGCTACGGCGAATACGGCAGCGCCAACCATCTGGACATCTGGCGACGTCCCGACCTCGACCCGGCGGGCAAGGCGCCGGTGCTCTTCCAGATCCCCGGCGGTGCATGGACGACGGGAAACAAACGCGGACAAGCTCATCCGTTGATGAGCCACCTCGCCGAGCTCGGCTGGGTCTGTGTGGCGATCAACTACCGGCACAGCCCGCGCAACACCTGGCCCGACCACATCGTCGACGTCAAGCGTGCCCTCGCCTGGGTCAAAGAGCACATCGCCGAATACGGTGGCGACCCCGAATTCGTTGTCATCACCGGCGGTTCGGCTGGCGGTCACCTGTCGGCGCTGGCCGCACTGACGCCGAATGACCCGCAGTTTCAGCCCGGGTTCGAAGACGCCGACACGCGGGTCCAGGCGGCGGTGCCGTTCTACGGCATTTACGACTTCACCCGATTCGACAAGACGCTGCACCCGATGATGCCCGGACTGCTGATCAAGTCGATCATCAAACAAAAGCCTGCGACGCACTTGCAGACGTTCGAGGACGCCTCACCGGTCAACCACGTCCACCCCGACGCTCCCCCGTTCTTCGTCCTGCACGGCCGCAACGACTCGTTGGCCTACGTCGAGCAAGCCCGCACCTTCGTCGAGCGACTCCGCCGAATCAGCACCCAACCGGTCGTCTACGCCGAATTACCGTTCACCCAACATGCTTTCGACATCTTCGGTTCGGTCCGCGCCTCGCACACCGCGGTGGCCGTCGAGCAATTTCTGGTCGAGATCTACGCGGCGCACCTGCGGGCCGGCGTTGTTGCGGCCCCGGAGGTCTCGTAAAGCTAGGGCTTCGGACGCACGCCCGCCGCGCGGTACAGACGTAGCCCGGCGAATGACCGGCCCGCAGCCTTATTGCACGGTGACGTTCAGCGTGTACGTGCACGCCGGTTTGGCGTCCTTGTCTTTACCTACGAAGCTGGTGTAGCTCGTAGTGATGGTGGTGGTCCCCGGCCTCAGGGCGCTGAAGGTCCACTCTTCGTTGCCCGGCGCTCCGAGCGCGTCGGAGGTCGGCTGGACGAACTGGTGGGTGAGTTGCTTGATGATCGACGCGTCACCGATCTTGGTGTCGGGCGTCCAGCGGTATGGGGTGGTGTAGTTCGACCCCAGCTGTAAGACCAGGGTGTTGCCGACGGCGAGGGTGATGTTCTGCTTGATTTCGCTCTGCGTCAGCACATCGGACATGGGGACGTGGACCTCTTTGGTGGACGGCGGGTTTCTGGACGCGAAGTGGCACCCCACGACTGTCGACAGCATGAGCGCGGCGACTGTTACCAGCAGCCTGACCTTCACCCGATCCCCCTTCGGTGTCGCACCGGAGCCTAGTAGGTCTGATCCTGACCGAAGATAGGCGACGACGCCGCCGACCGTCGCGTCCGGCAGGATGGGCTGGTGTTTGGCCTCGAACTGATAGTTGCGCTGGTGTCCACCGTCATCGTGGGGACGGTCATCGGCCGGCGCTATCGCGTGGGTCCTCCGGTTTTGCTCATCTTTCTGGGCACTCTGCTGGGCCTGATTCCGCATTTCGCGCACATCCCGGTCCACGGCGAGACCGTGCTGCTGCTGTTTCTTCCCGCGATCCTCTACTGGGAGGGCCTGAACACCAGCTTTCGCGAAATCCGGGCCAACGCGCGCATCATCGTGTTCCTCAGCGTCGTCCTGGTCATCGCCACCGCGGTGGCGGTGTCGTGGACGGCGCGGGCGCTGGGCATGAATCCGCACGCCGCCGGCGTCCTGGGCGCGGTGCTGTCGCCCACCGACGCGGCCGCGGTGGCCGGTCTGGCGAAGAAGCTGCCGCGACGATCGCTGACCGTGCTGAAGGCCGAGAGCCTCATCAACGACGGCACCGCCCTGGTGCTGTTCGCCGTCAGCGTCAACGTCGCGATCGGTGGGTCCGGAATCACCCCGACCGAGGTGACCGTTCGGTTCATCGTCTCCTACCTCGGCGGAATCGCCGCGGGGCTGCTCGTCGGTGGAGCTGTGATCATGCTGCGCAAGCGAATCGACGCACCCCAGGAGGAGGGGGCGTTGAGCCTCGTGACGCCGTTCGCGGCCTTCCTGCTGGCTCAGTCGATGGAATGCAGCGGTGTGGTCGCGGTGATGGTGTCGGCCCTGGTCCTCGCTTACGCCAGCCCGTTGGTGATCCGGGCCCGTTCCCGGCTGGAGGGCTTCGCCTTTTGGGACATCGCGACATTCCTCCTCAACGGCTCGTTGTGGGTGTTCGTCGGTGTCCAGATCCCGAATGCGCTGCGCGGTATCGCGGGCGTCGACGGCGGGATTCGCCACGCCCTGTTCGTGGCGCTGGTGATCACCGGCGTGGTCATCGTGTCCCGCATCTTCTGGGGTGAAATCACCACGCTGCTGATCCGGCTCATCGACCGCCGCCAGGTGCAACGCGAACGTCGGGTCAACTGGCGCCAGCGCTTCGTCACCGTCTGGGCGGGTTTCCGTGGGGCCGTATCGCTCGCCGCGGCGGTGGCGGTTCCGATGACAACGCTGAGCGGCGCGCCCTTCCCCGACCGCAGCATGCTGATCTTCATCGTGACCGTCGTCATCCTGGTGACCGTCCTGGTCCAAGGCAGCACGCTGCCCGCCGTGGTTCGGTGGGCGAACATGCCCGAAGATGTGACCCACGCCGAGGAACTGCATCTGGCGCGTTGTCGCGGGTCTCAAGCCGCGCTCGCCGCGCTGCCAACGGTCGCAGATGAAGTCGGCATCGGCGACGACCTGAGGCGACGGCTGCAGAAGGAGTACGAGGAAAAGGCGGCGCTGGTGCTGGCCACCGAGAACGGTTCACCAGACAGCCGCATACTCAAGGGCCGCGAAAAGGTTCGGCGGGTGCGCCTGGGCGTGCTCGAACACAAGCGCCGCGAGATCACCTCGCTGCGCAACCAGAACCTCATCGACGACATCGTGTTGCGCGAGTTGCAGAACGAGATGGATCTCGAGGAAGTACAACTCCTCGCCGCTGCCGCCGACGACGACGAGGACGAATAGGGCCCGTCGGTGGCCGACCGTACAGTCGGCCCGATGCTGCACACCGTCGCGATCCGCGGGTATCGCTCGCTGCGCGAGGTGATCCTGCCCATGGGTCGGCTATCGGTGATCACCGGCGCCAACGGCGCCGGCAAGTCCTCGCTGTACCGCGCGCTGCGGCTGCTGGCCGATTGCGGCCGCGGCGAGGTGATCGGGTCGCTGGCTCGCGAGGGTGGGCTGCAATCGGTGCTGTGGGCCGGTCCCGAACAGCCGGCCGGCGCGCGACGCTCCGGGAAGACCGAGGGCACCGTGCGCACCCGGCCCATATCACTCGAAATGGGCTTCACCGCAGACGATTTCGGTTATCTGGTGGATCTCGGACTGCCGCAGTCGGCCGGGAAGTCGGTGTTCGCCCGCGATCCGGAGATCAAACGCGAAGTGTTGTTCGCCGGTCCCGTGCTCCGGCCCAGCACAACGCTGGTGCGACGGTCCCGCGTCTTCGCCGAGGCCAGCGCCGACTCCGGCAGTGGTTTCGACGAGTTGTCCCGGTCCCTGCCGTCCTATCACAGCGTCCTGGCCGAATATGCCCACCCTCACGCGCTTCCCGAACTGGCCGCGGTGCGAGAACGATTGCGCGGCTGGCGATTCTACGACGGCTTCCGGGTAGACGCTGGGGCACCCGCGCGGCACCCGCAGGTGGGCACCCGCACTCCCGTACTCGCCGACGACGGCAGCGACCTGGCGGCGGCGATCCAGACGATCCTCGAGTCGGGATTCGACGACCTCAATCGTGCCGTCGCCGAGGCATTCGACGGCGCCACAGTCTCGGTGGCCATCCATGACGGGTTGTTCGACCTTCGACTGCGGCAGCGTGGCATGCTGCGCGCATTGCGCGCAGCCGAGTTATCCGACGGCACACTGCGTTTCCTGCTCTGGGCCGCCGCACTGTTGAGCCCGCAACCGCCCTCGCTGATGGTGCTCAACGAACCGGAGACATCGCTGCACCCCGACCTGGTGGCACCGCTGGCGTCGCTGATCCGCACGACCGCTACGAAGACACAGGTTCTGGTGGTCACCCACTCGCGGTCGCTGCTCGAATTTCTCGATACGACGCCGGTGGCAGATGCAGAAGGCGCCGGCGAGGACCGATCCATCGAGATCGAGCTGTACAAGGACTGGGGCGAAACGCGCATCAGCGGCCAGACGTTGATTACCACGCCCCGGTGGGATTGGGGCACGCGCTAGGTTTGGCGCTGTCAGCGCTGGTTCGGGCCGCAGACGGACGGATAACGGCGCACGGAAGCGAAGTTCACACAGAGTTCAGGCACGCGTCGGTTCAGCATTGATGAGTGCACACGCGCGCCGCGTGTCCTCACGTTATGCGCGTTGCACAGGTCGCCAATTTCTATGGCCCTCGCTCCGGCGGCCTCCGCACCGCGATCGACCGGCTGGGCGCGGAATATTGCGCCGCCGGGCACGAAGTCTTCTTGATCGTTCCCGGCCAGCGCGCCGAGCGCTCCCAGCTGTACACCGGCGTCGTGCGAATCACCCTGCCTGCCCGCCTGATTCCCTTAACCGGCGGCTACCGAGCGGTGATGCCGGGCCGGGTGAAGGCGCTGTTGGCCGCGCTGCGACCCGATGCGTTGGAGGTTTCGGATCGTCTCACCCTGCGATCGCTGGGGCAGTGGGGCCGCGACTTCGGCGCCAAGACGGTGATGATCTCCCATGAACGCTTGGATCGCCTTGTCGGACAGGTCCTTCCGCGAAGGGCCGCACAGAAGTTCGCCGACGTGGCCAACGCGCGCACCGCCGCGAACTACGACACCGTCGTGTGCACCACCGGTTTCGCACGCGAAGAATTCGACCGGATCGGTGCCCTCAACACGGTCACGGTTCCGCTTGGGGTGGACCTGCAGACGTTTCATCCTCGCCACCACTCCTATTTGGTGCGCGAGCAGTGGGCGGCGCCAACACAGATGCTGTTGGTCCACTGCGGGCGGCTGTCGGTGGAAAAGCGTGTCGACCGCAGCATCGACGCACTGGGCAAGCTTTTACACGCCGGTGTCGACGCGCGGTTGGTGATTGTGGGCGAGGGTCCATTGCGGTCCCGGCTGGAGCGGCAGGCCGCGCGACTACCGATCGACTTCACCGGCTTCGTCTCCGACCGCAACGCGGTCGCGCAGCTGCTGGCGTCCGCCGATGTGACGCTGGCGCCGGGGCCGCACGAGACTTTTGGGCTGGCAGCGCTGGAATCGCTGGCGTGCGGCACCCCGGCCGTGGTCTCGCGCACGTCGGCGCTGAACGAGATCATCACCCCGGACAGCGGTGCGTCGGCCGACAACGATCCGGCCGCGATCGCAAAAGCCGTCAGCACCATCGTCAGTCGTCCCGAACGGCAGCGGCGCATCTCTGCTCGACGCCGCGCCGAGGACTTCACCTGGCACCGCGCCGCGACCGGCATGCTGGCGTCACTGGGCGCACCGGCCTTCGACGACCCGCCCGACGATTCCGAACAGACCGCCTAGCGGTCAGAAGTCCGATGCCGCCCACGTCCCCGGCGGCAGTTTCCTTGTGGTGCTGGCTAGGCTCGCTGCAGACCGACAAGGAGGGTTCGGTGGGAGCACGCAATCAGGTCTTGATCACGGCCGCCGAATTGGCGGACATCATTGAAGCCCGCGATCCGGTGACCATCCTGGACGTGCGGTGGCGGTTCGACGATCCCGACGGACGCGCGGCCTACCTGGACGGGCACATTCCGGGCGCGGTGTACGTGTCGCTCGACGACGACCTGAGCGATCACACGGTTGCCGGCCGGGGCCGTCACCCATTGCCGTCGGGAAGCAACCTGGAGACCGCCGCGCGTAGCTGGGGAATCCGGCAGGACGCGCTGGTCGTGGTGTACGACGACTGGAATCGCGCCGGTTCCGCACGAGCGTGGTGGGTGCTGACCGCGGCCGGAATCACCAACGTACGCATTCTGGATGGTGGCTTGGCCGCGTGGCGATCAGCCGGACAAAGTCTCGAAACTGGTCAGGTCGATGCAGCGCCCGGGAATGTCACTGTGCCGCAAGATGATTTGTACGCCGGAAGCCGCCCCACGCTGACGGCTGAGCGAATCACCGAAGACACTGTGACGTTGCTTGATGCGCGTGCACCGGAACGCTACCGCGGCGACGTTGAACCTCTCGATCCCGTCGCCGGCCACATTCCCGGCGCGAGGAATCTTCCCAGCGGCTCGGTGCTGGCGGCCGACGGCACCTTTCTCGACAACGACTCACTGGCACAACTGTTGTCCGATCACGCAATCGATCGCCACGACGCGGTGGCCGCCTACTGCGGCTCGGGCGTCACCGCCACGGTCACCGTCGCCGCGCTCGCCGCCACGGGCCGAAAGGCCGCGTTGTATCCGGGATCGTGGTCGGAATGGTGCTCGGATCCCGGCCGTCCGGTAGAACGCGGCGACGCGGAGTCGCCGTTCGTCGCCAACGACCCACCATAGGGCAGTTACCGAAAGCGCTAGCACATGCGCTAGCGGATTTGCGAAACACCTAATGGTCGAAGGTTGGCACAGCCGAAGACACGTCGCCGCAACCGTTTTGGCGAGAGATTTGCCGCTGTCGCCGGTTTGCGGGACGATCCTCTATCGAAAGTTGTTATGATCTGCCCGGCATGATTTCGCCTGGGAACACCACGTTATGACCGGCCGGCTCGACGGCAAGGTCGCGATCATCACCGGCGCCAGCACCGGCCTAGGACCGGTACTGGGCTCGCTGTTCGTCCGTGAAGGCGCCCAGGTGTTGCTGGCCGCACGGCGTGCAGAGCTGGTCCAAGCCGCCGCCCGGGCGGCTGGTCCCGGCGCCATCGCGATGCGCGCCGATGTGACCGACGAGAATGACGTCGCGGCCATGGTTCGGCGGGCGGTCGACGAATTCGGTCACGTCGACATCTTGTGCAACAACGCTGCCGCGCCCGGACAGGACCGCTGGATCTGGGAACAGACGCTGGACAACTGGAACGCCACCATCGCCATCGACGTCACCGCCGCCATGCTGTGCACCCGCGAGGTTCTCAACCAATCGATGCTGCAGCGCCGCAGCGGCGTCATCCTGAACTTCTCCTCCACGGTCAGTTATTCCGGCATGGTCCGCAAAACCCACTACGTCACCGCCAAGGCGTCGCTGCGGGCGTTCACCAAGGCCGTCGCGCTGGAGGTCGGCCCGCACGGCATCCGGTGCAATTGCATTGTGCCCGGGGCCATCGACACCGAGCTGTGGCGCAACTGGGTGCAACGCACCGCGGACGAGCAGGGCGTCGACCCCGAAACGGTTCGCGCGAAGCAACTCAAAGGCGTCCCTCTGCAGGACATCTCGTCGCCCGACGACGTCGCCAACCTGGCGTTGTTTCTCGCCAGCGATGAAAGCCGCACCATCACGGGCCAATCCATTCCCGTCGATGCCGGGGGGTACATGCAGGGATGAGCGGTTAGATGTGATGCGTGTCAAGGCAGGCATATTCAGCCTCACCGCCCCGGCACCCGCCGACGACGACGGCGGTTACCTGCGTTGGCACCTGCTGGATCACATGCCCGAGCAATTCCAGTTGCCGGGCATTGTGCACGGGTTGCGCTGGATCGCCGACGGCGAGTACCCCGCCCACCGCCTGGCCGCCGATGGGCCGCTTGGCGATATCGGCAACGCGGTGCAGTACCTGGTCACCGACCCGGTCGAGCAGACCTTCGACGACTTCGTCACCCTCGGTCGCGCGCTTCGCGACAACGGTCGCTTCCCGCTCGTGCGACCGTCGCTGCAAGTGGCCGGCCTGCGCCTGTTGCAGTGGCGATCGTCGCCACATGCGCTCATTTCGCCCGAGGTGGTGCCGTTTCGGCCGCACCGCGGCATCATGCTGATCGTCGAAGAACCCACCGACGCCCGGCCGGACGACTGGCTGCAGTGGTTGCACGCCGAGCACTACCCGGCCCTGCTCGCGACACCGGGCACGGCCGGCGCGTGGACCTTCGGTTCCAGCGCCGGGTGGAGCCACCTACCCCGCGGCTGGCGGACCGACCACCAGTACATCACCGTCGTCTACCTCGACGAGGATCCGCTGATCACCATCGGCGCGCTGGCCCCGATCATCGAAGAGCGTTGGCGTTCAACGGCAGTCCGGCCGATATTCGCCGGGCCGCTGCGCAGCATGATCAACTGGGATGCCTGGCCGTAGGCCGCCACCGCCGCCTATGAGGCGCAGCAGGTGCACTCGGCGGGCCCGAACGTCTCGGAATCGGCCTTCACCGTGTAGATTTCCCAACGTTCACCGCCCGGTCCGCTGACCCACACTTTGTCCTGGGTGGCGAAACAGCAGGTCGTGTCGATCTCCTCGTCGGTCGCCAGCCCGACCCTGGCGAGCCGTTGGTTTTCGTTGTGCACGGTGTCGCTGGAGGCGACCTCGACGCCGAGGTGGTTGAGGGTACCGCCGTGGCCGGGGTTCTCGAGCAACACCAATTTCAGCGGCGGATCGGCGACGACGAAGTTGGCATAGGCGGGTTTGACCTTCGCGGGCTCGACGCCGAAAAGCTTGGTGTAGAACAGGATTGCCTCGTCCAGATTGTCGACGTTGAGGGCCAGTTGAACACGCGACATGGTTATCTTCCTTTCGCAGCGGGCATCTCGCTTGTCACGGTGGTCCCGATCAGTTCCTCGATCAGGTCACGGACATGGTCGGCGATGTCGTCGCGAACGGCACGTACGGTCTCGATCGGCTGACCGGCGGGATCGCGCAGGCGCCAATCTCGGTACGAGACGCCTGGGAAATGCGGGCAGGTATCGCCGCAGCCCATGGTGATCACAACGTCACTGCGCTGCACAGCATCGGCGGTGAGAACTTTCGGGACGTCGATGATGTCAATCCCCCATTCGGCCATCACAGCCGCCGCGGCTGGGTTGACCTGATCGGCGGGCTCGGTTCCAGCGGAGCGAACTTCGATGCGGTCGCCGGCCATATGACTCAGCAGGGCGGCAGCCATCTGCGAACGGCCGGCGTTGTGCACGCAGACGAACAGGACGCTAGGCCTGTCGTTGCCGGCCGAGGGACTGCCAGTCTCATCGAACTGCCGCGGCCGCAGGGCCAGAGAGACGTAGACCAGCCCGACCAGGATCGGGACTTCGATGAGCGGTCCGACCACACCGGCCAGGGCCTGGCCCGATGCGGCGCCGTATGTGGCGATCGCTACCGCTATCGCGAGTTCAAAGTTGTTGCCCGCGGCAGTGAATGCCAGTGTGGTGGTGCGGGCGTATCCCAATCGCAACAGGACCCCGAGCGCATATCCCCCGGCCCACATGATCGTGAAATATGTCAGCAGCGGCAGCGCGATCCGCGCCACATCCCACGGCTGGGAGGTGATCTGGTGTCCCTGTAGCGCGAAGAGGATCACAATGGTGAACAGCAACCCGTACAGCGCCCACGGCCCGAGCCTGGGCAGGAAACGGCTGTCATACCAGCTGCGGCCTTTGACACGTTCGCCGAAACGACGCGACAGGTATCCGGCCAGCAGCGGGATGCCCAGGAAGATCAGCACGGACTTCGCGATCTGCCAGGCGGATACGTCGATGCCGGTCGTGCTCAGCCCCAGCCAGCCCGGCAGCACCGACAGATAGAACCAGCCCAAGCCGGCGAACATGACGACTTGGAAGATCGAATTCAGCGCGACCAGAACCGCGGCGGCTTCGCGGTCGCCGCATGCGAGGTCGTTCCAGATGATGACCATGGCGATGCAGCGCGCCAAGCCCACGATGATCAGCCCGGTGCGGTATTCCGGCAGATCCGGCAGCAAGAGCCAGGCCAGCGCGAACATCACGGCGGGTCCGATCAGCCAATTCAGCACCACCGAGGCCACCATGAGCCGGCGATCAGCGGTGACGGCGTCGAGCTGGTCGTAGCGCACTTTGGCCAGCACTGGGTACATCATCACCAGCAGGCCGATCGCGATGGGCAGCGAGATGCCGTCGACGGCAACGGCGCTGACCGCCCGTCCCAGGCCCGGGATGGCTCGGCCCAGCAACAGACCCCCGACCATGGCGATCGCGATCCATCCCGGCAGGAACCGGTCCAACGTCGAGAGCCGGGCACCCACCGTCGTATCAGCCGAGCTCATGACCCGCATTCCGCGGTCACTGGTGCGTCGGCGCTCAACACTGCCGAAAGTTGTTGCAACGCAGCCGGAACCGCCCAGTAGTACACCCACGTGCCGCGTCGTTCGCAGTCCAAAAGCCCCGCCGACCGTAGCGTCTTCAGGTGATGTGAGATCGTCGGCTGCGAAAGGTCGAATGTCTGGGAAATCTCGCAGACGCAGGCCTGGCCACCGGGGTGGCTGGCCACCAGACTCAACAGTCGCAATCGCACCGGGTCGCTGAGCGCCTTGAACATCGCGGCCAGTTCCGCGGCATGCGGTTCGGCCAACGCGGCGACCCCCAATGCCGGGCAACACTCGCTTGAGAGTTGATTCGACATCCATCTATATAAACATGTATCGAATCAGGGCGCCAGTTTTTTCGGTACTCCGGTTTTAGTCGGGCATGGGAACCGAACTAGCCCTATAGTCCTCGTGACGCCGACCAAAGGGGGTGCCATGACCAATTCCGATAACCGCCGCTGCCTGCGATACGTCGCTGCCGCGCTCGGGGTGGTGGCATTGGGGGCGAGCCTGCCGGCCTGTTCGGGCAAGGGGGATCACCCGGCTGCCGCCCCGAGCTCCGGTCCGGCGCTGGCAAGCACCACCGTGATGATCGATGGAAACAAGCACACGATGATCGCCGCCGTGGACTGCACACGATCTGCGGCGCAGCCGAATGCGTCTCCCCCGGAATCGGGTGACCTCACCACTCGAATCAGCGTGCACGACGATTCCGCATCGGTGTCGCTGGCTATCTCCGACGAGCAACCGCCCGCCGTCGATGGCTTCGCCATTTCGCTCAAGCTGGACAACGGCCAGTATCAATTGCCATACCAGGGAACCAAGTCGCCAACCCAGGTCCAAGCGACCAAGGATGGCAAGAGCTACACGGTGACCGGAACCGGCCAAGCGACCACACCCGGCCAAAGTGGTTTGCGTGACGCCACATTCGGAATTCACGTGACGTGCCCTTAAGCCGGTAGTTGTCTGTCGCTGCCACCTCTGCGATGCTGACAGCTTGGACATCTTTGCGCAGTGGCAAGACGGCGGCACCGAGCTTCGTTGGCGCTCGACGACTGCCGCCAACGACGGCCAAGAGGTCACCGTATTCACTCGCCGGTGCGGCACTTCCGGTGCGCCCGCATTGGTGTTGGTGCACGGCTTTCCGACCAGCAGCATCGACTACTTCGCGTTGGCGGGCGAACTGAGCGTGGAGTTTGACATCTACCTGCTGGACTTCCCCGGCTACGGGCTCTCCGACAAACCACCCGAGCCATACGTGTACTCGCTCTACGACGATGCACGCCTGCTTGTCCACGCGATCACTCAGGTGTGGCAGCTCAGCGAATACCGCATCCTCACCCACGACCGCGGCAGCAGTGTGGGCATGATCGCACTGGGCATGCTGGGCACACAGGATCCGCCGGTCGTCCCCGTCGACCTGATCCTGACCAACGCCAACATCTACCTTCCGCTGTCCAACCTCACCGCATTCCAAACCGCGCTGCTCGACCCCGCCACCGCGCGAGCCACCGCCGCCGCGACGATGCCGGAGATGCTGGCGGCCGGCATGGGCGCCAGCACGTTCATGCCGCGACGCACGCTGGACGATCCGGAGATCGCCGCATTGGCCAGATGCTTCGCCCACAACGACGGCGTTCGCGTCCTGCCCGACACCATCCAATACCTTCACGAGCGCGCGTCCGACGAAACCGGTTGGCTGGAAGCGCTTTCCAAGAGTGACGTCAACACGACGGTGGTGTGGGGCGTCCACGACAACGTGGCACCGTTGCGGGTCCCCAACCACGTCTGGCAGACGTACCTGAAGAACAAGCCGGGCCGCAACCGCTACTGGGTGATTCCCGGCGCCGACCATTATCTGCAGTGCGACGCCCCGGGGCAACTAGCCCAGGTCGTGCGCCTCACCGCCCGGGGCGACGATGTTCCGCTGCAGACCTTGGGAAATCAGCCCGACGGCGCCGTGTTGGTGGACCAAAGCGGCACCTAGCGGTACCTCGCTTCGCCCGAGCGTGAAAGTAACTTCACGTTCGGCGTCGAGCGTGAAATTAATTTCACGCTGGGTGAAAGAGCCGCAGCCCTATTGCGTGACGACGGGAAGGCGTGCCCACCCACGCACGCTCGCGGTGTGCGCCCGTTGGGCGTTTACATAGTCGACTTCCCAGTCCGGCCAACGCTTCAACACTTCCTCGAAGGCCACTCGCGCTTCGAGCCGGGCCAGCGCCGAGCCCAGGCAGAAATGCAGGCCCTGCCCGAAACTGAGATGCCCTCCGCGGCGGTGGATGTCGTAGCGATCCGCATCCGGGAAGTGACTTTCGTCGCGGTTGGCCGACGCGTTCAGCAGTAGCATGAACGACCCTTCGGGAACCACCCGACCGTAGTGCTCGGCATCGCGCGCGACGTAGCGGGCCTGCACCGGTGACGGCGGCTCGTACCGCAGGGTCTCCTCGATCGCCCCGGGAATCAGCGATGGGTCCGCAACCAGTTCACGGCGTTGATCCGGGTGATCCGACAACAGCTGGCCCATGAAACCGATTAAGCGAGCGGTGGTTTCGTTGCCGGCACCGGCG
Organism: uncultured Actinomycetota bacterium; assembly: GCA_963849935.1. GTDB lineage: Bacteria > Actinomycetota > Actinomycetes > Mycobacteriales > Mycobacteriaceae > Mycobacterium. Next base: position 39,873 of record CAWKJQ010000008.1, on the reverse strand, counting down.
ATCATCGCGGTGTACGACAATACCTCGGTGCGCGACAGGCGACGTCGCGTGCCGTCGGGCTCATCGATCTCGGCCCGCAGCAACTCGGTCATCAGGTCGTCGGAGGGATGATCGGCCCGCCATTCGATGTACTCGGCGAACAGGGCAATCGAGTTCGCGAAGACATTCGCATCAACTGCGGCAGGGTCGCTGTCCGTGGACAATTTGATGTTGGCGACGCTGCGGTCCCGGATCTTTTCCTGATCGGCCTCGGGAATGCCCAAGAGGTACCCGATGGTCCGCATCGGCATCATCGCGCCGAGGTCGGCGATGAAATCGAACCCACCCTGTCCGACCAACGGGTCGAGCTCGCGGACACAGAACCCGCGCACCAGATCCTCTACCGCCAGCATGCGCCGGGGAGTGAAGACACGGGACAGCAGTTTGCGGTGCAGATCGTGCAGCGGAGGATCTTCGAACAACAGAATGCCCGGTGGCACTTCGATATTCGCGAACAGGATGTCGGCGGTGGTGCCGCGGCCGGAGCGGTAAGTCTCCCAATTCGGCAGTTCGCGCACCACGTCGTCGTATCTGCTCAGCGCGTAGAAGTTGAATTTCTCGTTGTAGTACAGCGGCGCTTCTTCGCGCATCCGCTTCCACACCGGGTATGGGTTGTCGTCGATCTCGACGTCGAATGGGTCGTAGTACAACTCGATGGCGCTGGTGCCTGTCATTGCCGGATCCCTAACTCAGTCGTTGCGGTGCAAGAAGCCATGCAAGAGTGCTTGGACGAGTTCCTCAACGATCACCTCCCGCGGCGGCGGGTTGTTGCCAAAGTAGGTCGAACGCAGCGCGGCCATGCCGGCGATCATCGACACGGTCGAATGGGCCGGCAGGTCAGGATGATCGGACCGCAATCCCCGCAATTGCATGCCTTCAGCGCTGATCTGGCCCAGCACCGTCACGGCTCGGCGGATCTCGGCGATGCCGGCGTCGGCCTTCTCATCGTCGCTGAGGCTCTCTGCTGTCATCAGGGTCAGCAGCAGACCCTGGTGTTCGACGAATACGTCGTAGAGCTTCGAGACGAATAGCCGAGTCAGCTCCTGCTCGTCCGTCTCCTCAGGAACCACCGACTGCCAGGTTTGGCCGAATTCGTCGACGAAGCTCACGAAGGGCACGACGAGCGCCTCTCGGAACAGTGCGGCCTTCGAACCGAAGTTGCGGAACAGGAGATGTTCGGTGACGCCGGCGGCCTGGGCGATTTCACGTGTCGTGGTGCTGCGATAGTCCTGGCCGGCAAAAAGCTCGCGGGCGGCGTCGAGCAGAAGCCGGCGCGGCTCGCCACGGGGGCGGCGCGCGCCCGCCGTCGCCGTCGGTTGCTTAATCGCCCTCTGGGGCACCGCTGTCCACTCCTTCGAACGGCCTCGGGGTCGGCCGCCTTGGGGATAGTATTCGCTATCTACATAAGATAGTATCCACTACCCTAAAGGCCAAGCCACCGGAGGGCACATCATGGGCGCTGTCATCATGCTGGGCACGCTGTTCGGGCTGATCGTCCTGATATTCGGGCTGGTGCTCCGCTTCGATCCCGAGGCGCGCCGCGCGCCGCGCGACGAGGGCCGCCGATGAACACCCAAATGACTCCGGCGATAGCCGGGGCTCAGTACTTCTCCTACGCCGCGAGCATCGCGTTCCTGATCGCGGGGATCTATTTGAGCTACCGGCGCCGCCGCATCCACCCACTGCTGCTTCTCGGCATTTCGGCGATCTCATTCTCCTGGATCGAGTCACCCTACGACTGGGCCATGTACGCACAGTTTCCGCCCGCGCTGCCCCGCATGCCGTCCTGGTGGCCGTTGAACGTGACGTGGGGCGGTTTGCCGTTAGCGGTGCCGATCGGCTACGTCTCCTACTTCATCATTCCTGCCGTGACCGGCGCCGCCCTCGGACGGTGGCTGAGCGCAAAGTTCAACTGGCGCAGGCCATTTACCCTGTTGGTGGTCGGCCTCGTCGTCGGTTTCTGCTGGGCTCTGTTTTTCAACGCCTTCACCGGGGCCCAGCTCGGCAACTTCTACTACGGATACGTGATTCCCGGCCTCGCGATCTTCGAGGGGACCAAGCACCAGTACCCGCTCTACGACTCGCTGGCGATGGGCATCCAGATGATGCTGTTCACGTATCTGCTCGGACGCACCGATGCCGAAGGACGAAACGTCATCGATATGTGGGCGGACAAGAGGTCGAAGAGCCGCGGCCAATCTGCGGTGCTCTCCATCGTGGCCGTCATCGTCGTCGGTCACCTGGCCTACGGCGCGGCCTTCGCGCCGCACCTCATTACGAAGCTGGGCGGCTACGTCACCGCGGGACCAACCGAGCAGCTGTACCCCGGCGTCCCCAACCAACCCAAATAAGGCAGCGGGTGTCGATTCACACCTCGTCGACCGGTTCGGCGAGGAGTAGCGGTCAGCCGAGCGCCTCGGGCAGCACAACCTCGCCCACCCGCTTCAGGTAAGGCCACGCGATGTCCGGTGGCAGCCCGCCGCACAGCGGTGACAGGTTGAGCACCTGTCCCGCTTTCACTCGCGAAATCGCCTCGGGCACAGAGATGATCACGTGTGAGGTCCCCGTCTCACGCAGCTCGTCGACGGTGTTCACATGCGAGAAGCCGGCCGTCGTCTCGTCTCCGGGATTCCACGCGGCGTAGCTGCGCACGTCGTGCAGCAGATGCTCGCCGATCTCCTTCCATGCCTGATCGACGTCATCGGCGACGAACACGACCGAGGGCGTGTTGCGGTCGGGAAACATTGTCGGCCCGGGCTTATGCCCGTGCTCCCGGCACGCCTCTTCGTAGGCCTCCTGCATGCCCGGCGCGTTGGCGTTTCCCAGCATGCCCAGGCCGTACCTGCCGGCCCTGCGGGCCGCTGCGACCGTTCCCCCACCCCACATCAATCCCGGGCCTCCGGGAGTCAGCGGGCGGGGCGTCACCGCGATCCGCCGACCGTCCTCGACTACGGTTTCACCGGCGAGCAGCCGCCGCAGCAGCGCGAGTTTCTCGTCGCAGACGCGGCCACGCTTCTTGATCGGCACGCCGAAGTGCTCGAACTCCTCGGGACGGTAGCCCAGCGCCAGGATGTACGACGCCCGCCCGTTGCTGATGATGTCGAGCACCGCCATTTCCTCGGCGAGCCGCACCGTTTCGTAGAACGGAAGGATCAGGATCAGGCTCAGCGCCAGCCGCTCGGTGCGCGCCGCCACCGCCGAGGCCAGCAGAAACGGCGACGGCAGATAGCCATCTTCGGACCCGTGGTGCTCGCACAGGACGGCGGCCAGGCCGCCGTGTTCCTCGGCCCAGGCCGACATTTGGGGTGCCGCGGCGTACAGATCGGCTGGGGGCGCGGCCCATTCGGGATCGCGCATGTCGAAGCGCAGTGTGTACACGGCGAGCTCCTAGGTGGCCTGATGTCTGCGGTGCACGTTACACGTTTAGCCGAAGGCGTAAAGCGGCAGAGTCATCGGGATGTCCAGTGAGCTGAGCAAGCCCGCGGGCGCCGCGACGACATATGGGATCGCATTGACGACGCGCATGGCGGTGGATGCCATGGCAGCTCGCCCGGCCCCATGACCTTTGGTATCGCCCAGCGTGAGCTCGCAGTGGATGTCGGGATCGCCCTCGATGTCGACCCGATAGGTGGCGTCGCAGTCCGATGTCGGCCAATCGGGCGCGACGTCGCGGGCCATCCGGATGACGTGCTCGATCACGACGGCCTCGCGGCCGTTGACGACTCCCGCCGCCCGGGTCCGCACGGCACCGCAGGTGCCAGCCTGGACGGTGCCGAACGCCACCTCGATATCCCGGTCCGTGAGCTCCCGGTCGAGCGAACCGCGTATCTCCTCCACCGCGACACCGAGCCCGGCCGTGATGAGGTGAATCGGTGCTTTCCAAGCCATTTCGATGAACCCGGGTGTCTTCAGCATCGGCTCGAAATCCAGCGGCCGGCCAAAGCCCATCCCGTCCATCATCACGTCGGCGACCGGGTAGTGGTCGTTGAGCGCGACCTCGCTGGCCGTGATCCGGCGGATGCTCTTGGACTGGGTGGTCATGAGCAAAGCGAGCTGGTCAGAGGCGAAGCCGGGAAAGACGCCCGACGCATAGAACGACGCATGGCCGGCTTTGGCCGCGGCGTCCAGCTCGTCGCGCCAGTTGGGCGCAAAGTAGGACGGCGGGTGCACCAAGCTCGTCGAAGACGTCGACACCACGTTGATGCCGGCCGCAAGCAGACGAAGGTAGTCGGGCACCGCCGCCCCGTCGCGTTCGGGACCGCTGGCCGCGTACACCACGCAGTCGGGAGCCAGGGCGATCAGCGCGTCAGCATCGTCGGTGGCGCAACAGCCCCAGCGGCTCACCGCCGGCCAGCTCGCCGGCGTCCTTGCCGACCTTATCGGGTGAATGTACCCATACACCAACAAGATCCAGGTCAGGCCGGCGCCGGATGGCATCGATCGCGTTCGAACCGACTCCCCCGGCGGACCACACGACGACACGCACAGGCACTCTCCTCACTGGTCGCCTGCAAAGGCTGCCGCGGCACGCTCGAGATAGGGCCACGCCACATCCGGCGCGACGCCGCCGCAGAGCGGATGCAGCGGCAGCAGTCGGCCGCCACGCACGTAGTCGATCGCCTCGCCGGCGGTGAAGATGCGATAGGGGCCGGCCTCTTGGCGCAGCGCGTCCACGCTGTCGGCGCGGCTGATGCTGGCTACCGAGTTGTCGTGCGGCCGGTAAGAAGCCGCCATCTTGGCGTCGTGCAACAGGTGTGGCCCCAGCTCATCCCACGCCTCGTCGACGTCGTCGGCCACGAAAACCGCTGTCGGAGCGTCCGGTTGGGGAAACTGGATGATCCCGGGAGCGTGCCCGTGCGCACGGCACTGCTCCTCGTAGTACTCCTTCAGGCCGGGCGAGGCGGTCTGAGACACGAAGCCCAGCCCGCGGCGGCCGGCTCGCCGCGCCGCGGCCCTGCTACCGCCGGCGATCAGCACCATCGGCCCGTCGGGTGATCCGCACGGTGGCGTTACCCGGACCGTGCGTCCCCGGTATTCGACGGGCTCACCGCGCACCAGCGGCCCGAGGACGTCCAGCACCTCGTCGGCTACTCGGCCGCGCGTGCTCATGTCGATGCCGAAGTGGTCGTATTCCTCACGCCGATGCCCCACGCCGAACGCGTAGGAGACCCGACCCTTGCTGATCAGGTCCAGCACGCTGATTTCCTCGGCGAGCCGGACAGGATCCCACATCGGGAGCGGCACCGCGGCCAGCAGGATCGCCAACGTCCGCGTCCTGGCGGCTATGGCCGACGCCAACATCAGCGGCACCGGCAGGTGACCGTCGTCGGCGCCGTGGTGCTCGGAGAGCACCGCCAGCACGGCGCCTCGCGTTTCGGCCCACTCGCAGATGTCGATCGCCGCGGCGTACAGATCGGTGGCCGGTGCGCCCCCATCCGGGGCGCGCATGTCGAACCTGAGCGTGAACATCAGCGCGCGCCGCGAAGTGTCGCTCGGAGGCAGGCAAAGCGCCGGTCTACCCTCACACCCGCACATTAACCTAAGATTTGTTCATTAGGATAGTACTTGCTCTCTTAACCCCTTGACCGTCCAGGCTCACGGCTGTTAGCTTCCGAGTCGAACGTTGGGCTAGCTGGCGCGTAAGGGCAACGGCCGCCTCAACTTTCATCCCGCACACCAGAGGAGGAACAAGATGACGACTCATCGCGTGGTGGTGTGGGCGACGGGTGGCATCGGCTCGATCGCCATCCGCGCGATCTCACGACGCCCCAATCTGGACCTGGTCGGCGTGTGGGTCCACTCGGACGACAAAGTCGGCAAGGACGCGGGCGAACTGGCCGGCGGTGAGCCGATCGGCCTGAAAGCCACCAACGACGCCGACGCGCTGATCGCACTCAAACCCGACTGCATCATCTATGCGGCCAGTGGTCCCGAACGGGACGCGCTGGCCATCCCCGATTACGTCAAGCTGCTCGAAGCGGGGATCAACGTCGTGACCACCAGCACCACACGGCTGGTCAACCCGCATGCCTACGAGCCCGCGGAGTGGCGCGACCAGCTGGTCGCGGCGGCCAAGCAGGGTCAGGCGTCGCTGTATGCATCGGGAATCGAGCCGGGCTTCGCCGCCGACTATCTGCCGCTGGTGTTGTCCACCCAGTCGTCCTCGATCGACAAGATCCACTCCTTTGAGATCGGTCTGTACGACGACTACGGGGTTCCCGACATCATGAGCGACGCGCTGGGTTTCGGCCGCCCGCTCGACTACCAACCCTGGATCAGCTTCCCGGGTGCCATCGCCGGCGAATGGCAGGGGCAGATTCGATTGATCGCCGACGCGTTGGGGGTCGAAGTCCAAGAAGTCCGCGAGGGATTCGATCGGGCGGTCACCAACCGGACGCTGGAGGTCGCGATGGGCACAGTCGAGGCCGGAACCTGCGGCGCCCTGCGGATGCAGGCGATCGGCGTCATCGACGGTCACGAAGCCATCGTTATCGAGCATGTGACCCGGCTCGCGCACGACGTCGCCCCCGAGTGGCCCACCGGGATTGGCGATCTGTCCTACCGCGTCATGATCTCCGGCGACCCGGACATCGACTGCACCCTGGCGGCAACGCTGAAGGATCCGGCGAAGGCCGGTATCGGCGGGATGACCTCCGGGGCCGGGGCCATGGTCGCGACCGCGATGCGCGTCGTCAACGCCGTGCCGTATGTCGTTGCCGCCCAGCCGGGATTGCTCAGTTCGGTGGATCTTCCGCTGACGATCCCGCAAAACGCGTTTGCCGCCGGATAGGTCACGCCGGTTACTCTTCGCGGGTGACGGTCAATCCGCTCGAGGAGCCGACGCTGGAGCAGCTGCGGCTCCGTACCAGCATGAAATGGCGCGCGCATCCGGGCGACGTGCTGCCGCTGTGGGTCGCCGAGATGGACGTCAACCTGGCCCCGAGGGTTGCCGAGGCGCTGCGGAAGGCCATCAACGACGGCGACACCGGATATCCGTGCGGTACCGCGCTGGCCGAAGCGGTCAGCCAGTTCGCCGCGCGGCATTGGCAGTGGCATGACCTGGAGGTGAGCCGCACCGCGCTGGTTCCCGACGTCATGCTCGGTGTCGTCGAGGTGTTGCGCCTGCTCACCGATCGCGGTGACGCCGTCGTCGTCAATCCACCGGTTTACGCGCCGTTCTACGCGTTCGTCGCACACGACGGCCGCCGGGTGATCGAGGCCCCCCTCGCCGAGGGGCGAATCGACCTGAACGCCTTGGAGAACGCCTTCGTTCGGGCTCGCCTGGGGGCCGGTACGGACGCCAAGATCGCGTATCTGTTGTGCAATCCCCACAACCCGACCGGATCGGTGCACACCGCCGACGAACTGCGCGTGGTCGCCGAGCTCGCCCGACGATTCGGCGTGCGGGTGGTGTCCGACGAGATCCACGCGCCCGTCATCCTGCCGGGATCGCGGTTCACCCCCTTCCTCACCGTCCCCGGCGCCGAGAACGCCTTCGCCCTCATCTCGGCGTCGAAAGCCTGGAATCTGTCCGGCTTGAAGGCGGCGCTGGCCATCGCCGGGCCCGAGGCGGCCGCCGACCTCAATCGGATGCCGGAGGAGGTCAGTCACGGGCCGAGCCATCTCGGCGTCATCGCCCACGCCGAGGCGTTTCGCAGCGGCAGCGACTGGCTCGACGCGACCCTGCAAGGCCTGGACGAAAACCGGACGTTGCTGGGCGAGTTGGTCACTAAGCATCTGCCGGGGGTGAAATATCAATGGCCGCAAGGCACTTACCTCGCGTGGCTGGATTGCCGGGAACTCGGTTTCGACGAAGAAGCAGCCAACGGCCTAGCGGTGGTTGCCGACTTGTCCGGGCCCGCCCGCTGGTTCCTCGATCACGCACGGGTGGCGCTCAGTTCCGGTCACGTGTTCGGAACCGGCGGAACCGGACATGTGCGATTGAACTTCGCCACCTCACGAGCGATTCTCAGCGAGGCCCTGTCGCGAATGGGCCGGGCTCTGGCCGACGCTCGATAGCGAATAAGGCCGGGCCACAGGGGTTTTTGCCGCTGATTTCGGCTATGAGTAGAACCGCGCGCCGAATCGCCATGAACAAGCAAGTTAACTAGCCCTTGGGCGCAGCTCAATGAATCTCCCACTAGACGAATTCGCGCCGGCGCGAGAGGCTAGCAGAGGTGCCGGTTCACCGGAGGAGCTGAATATGCATGTGCTGCGAACCCCAGACTCCCGATTCGAAAACCTGGAGGACTACCCGTTCGTTGGGCACTACCTTGACGTAACCGCAAGCGACACCCGCCCGCTGCGCATGCACTACCTCGACGAGGGCACGATCGAAGGGCCGCCGATCGTTCTGCTGCACGGCGAACCCACGTGGAGTTATCTCTACCGCACGATGATCCCGCCCCTGATCGACGCCGGGAACCGCGTGCTGGCGCCCGATCTGATCGGTTTCGGCCGGTCGGACAAGCCCAGCCGGGTCGAGGACTACACCTACCAGCGGCACGTGGAATGGGTGATCTCGTGGTTCGAGCACCTCAACCTCAGGGACGTCACGCTGTTCGTGCAGGACTGGGGATCGCTGATCGGGCTTCGCATCGCCGCCGAGCAGTCCGAGCGCATCGCACGCCTGGTGGTGGCCAACGGTTTCCTGCCCACGGCGCAACGACGCACCCCGCCCGCCTTTTATGCCTGGCGCGCGTTCGCCCGCTACTCCCCCGTGCTGCCCGCAGGCCGCATCGTCAGCGCCGGGACCGTTCGCCGGGTGCCGTCGAAGGTGCGGGCCGGCTACGACGCGCCCTTCCCTGACAAGACGTATCAAGCAGGGGCGCGGGCGTTCCCTCGGTTGGTGCCCACCTCGCCCGCCGATCCCGCGATTCCGGCCAACAGGAAAGCATGGGATGCCCTCGGCCGCTGGGAAAAGCCGTTCCTCGCCATCTTCGGAGCCCGCGATCCTATCCTCGGGCGGGCGGACCGCGCCCTGATCAAGCACATCCCCGGCGCCGCGGGCCAGCCACACGCCCGCATCAACGCCAGCCACTTCATCCAGGAGGACCGCGGACCCGAACTGGCCGAACGCATCCATTCGTGGCAGCAGGCCTGGCTCTGAGGACACGTCAGCCGGTATTAACCGGCCGTACGACGCCAGGCATCACCGCTCGGGAATGGCCTGTCTGACTTGTGGTTTAGCGGGTAACCGCGAGCACCGCTTCCGCCAATTCGGGACGGCAGACCACGAGATCCGGCAACTTCGGATCGGGTTGGTTGTACGCCAGGGCGGACCCGTCGATGCGTGAGGTGTGCAAGCCGGCGGCTCGTGCCACTGCTACGGGCGCGGCGGAGTCCCACTCGAACTGGCCGCCGGCATGCACATACACGTCGGACAGCCCTTGGACGATCGAGGCGACTTTGGCTCCGGCGGAGCCCATTTCGACCAGGACGCCGTCCAGCGCATCCTTGACGTTCAGAGCGACTGCCGGTGGACGGGTGCGCGATACCACGATGCGCGGCTTGCCCGGCGCGGCAGGGGGCCAGGCAACGTCGGGAGTCGCAAACGTAATGCCCTGTGCCGGTAACGCAACGGCGCCGGCGACCAGCTCACCGGCCTCCCAGAGCGCGACGTGCACGGCCCAGTCGTCGCGCCCGAGCTCGGAGAATTCCCGCGTGCCGTCCAGCGGATCGACGATCCAGACGCGGTCCGAGCGCAATCGCACCGGGTCATCGGCGCCCTCTTCCGACAGGACCGCATCATCGGGGCGCTCGGCGGTGAGCGCCTCCATCAGAAAGTCGTGGGATCGCTTGTCCCCCGCGGCCTTCCGTTCAGGGGCGTCCGCATCCGCGAACTCCGTCCGAACGCCGAGCAACAGCCGACCGGCCTCGGTGGCCAACCGTGCGGCCAGATCATGGTCATTCATCGGCAACTCCGGGCAATCCTCAATATCTTGGTATCGATGGCCAACTTTACCCGGTCATGCCCGGAAATGGGCACCACCCCGGTGGAGAGATCTTCACCGTAATCTGGTGAGCGTGAGCGGCAACGCCAACGTCCCTTTGTCGAGGCGGTTGCGGCACATCTCGCGGGGGCGTTTGATCGGGGCCGGGATTGTGACGGCTGCGGTGCTGGTCGGGGTCCTCGCCGTGGTGGGCGTGCAGCTGACCCGGAACCATCAGAGCGCAACGGCGCCCAGCAACCAGCCGTCGCCGGCAGCTCCGGCGAGTTTCGCCATTCCCGGCTGCTACAACCCGTCCGTTCCGCCGGTCGCGCGTCCAAAGAAGCTCAACGTTTTGGGCTGCGCCAGTGTGGCCGTTGCGCTGCAGGACATGTCGTGGAGTTCGTGGGGACCGCAGGGCGCCGATGGGACGGGCACGGCGCTGTTCAAGCTCTGCGATCCGAATTGCGCGGCGGGATCTCAGCTGACCGAACCGGTCGTCGTGCACGCATGGAATCCGCAGCCGCCGCGGCGCGAGGCCATCTGCCAGTCCGGCTTGGAGATTTACGCCGACATGGTCCTGGCGTTCCCCAAAGGCGTTCCGCCACCGACCGTGCAGAAGATGAACACTCAGTACAACGGCCTGCCGGCCGTGCACTTCGCCAACTACTCGAGCGGCGACACGCGCGGCACGCAGTTCATCGGCTACACGTTCTGCAATTAGCCGCTGATCAGCGGCCGCCGGACCTGATGGCGGCGACCCGCCGCTGGCCTCGCGATCGCCGCTCAGACCTCGATGACGACGGCGCCACCCTGGCCGCCGCCGGCGCACATCGCCGCGACGCCGATCCCACCGCCGCGGCGGGCCAGCTCGTAGGCCAACGTGGTCACCATGCGGGCACCGGAGGCCGCGATCGGGTGGCCAAGGCTGCAGCCGCTGCCGGAGAAGTTCACCTTCTCCTCGTCGATGCCGTATTCGCGGCACGCCGCGATCGGCACGGAAGCGAACGCCTCGTTGATCTCCCACAGCGCGACGTCGTCGGGCGACAGGCCGGCCCGTTGCAACACCTTGCCGATGACCTTGACGGCACCCAGACCGCAGTCCTTGGGCGGTACGCCGGCGGCCGTCCAGGCCCGGACCGTGCCCATCACGTTGAGTTTCTCGGCCTGCGCGTAGTCGCTGTCGACCAGCGCGACCGCGGCCGCGGCGTCGTTGGTGCCGCTGCTGTTGCCCGCCGTGATCGAAAAGCCCTCGATCTCCGGGTGCAGTACCTTGAGGCCGGCCAGCTTCTCGACGGTGGTGTCACGGCGCGGGTGCTCGTCCACAGCGAACTCGGTGACCGAGCCGTCGAACTGGGTGATCTTCAGCGGCAGGATCTCGTCGACGAACTTGCCGGCATCCATGGCCGCGATGGCGCGCTCGTGCGAGCGCGCGGCCCACGCGTCCATCTCCTCGCGCGTGATGCCGACGGCCTGCGCGGTGTTCCAGCCCACGGTGATGGACATGTCCTTGGCGGGCGCGTCCGGGGTCTCCACGTGGGTGGGCGGCATCCAGCGCTCCTCGAACTTCAGCTCGGGGCCCGGGATCCGCCAGTTGGTCAGCGGCGTCATCGACAGCGACTGCACGCCGCCCGCGATGAGCACGCGCTCCATACCGGAGCCGATCTGCGCCGCCGCGTTGCCGATGGCCGTGAGGCTGCCCGCGCAGTGCCGGTTGACCGACTGCCCGGGAACGTGCTCCAGACCCGTCGCGGTCGCTGCGTAGCGTGCGAGATCGCCACCGCCGTAATGTGATTCGGCAAAGATGATGTCATCGATGGCGGACGGATCGACACCGGACCTGCGCACCACCTCGGGCAGCACTGCGGTGATCAGTGTTTCCGGTGGCGTGTTGACGAGCGTCCCTTTGAAGGAACGGCCGATCGCCGTCCGAACGGCTCCGACAATTACGGGTGTACCCATGTTCTCAACCTCAAAGGGTCTGGCGGCGGTCAGTCGCAGCGAATCGTTTCAAATACTGTATAGACAATAGTATTGGTCTAAGTTCGGTGGGGCCCGGTCTGTGACCGCGCTAACAATTAAGCGGTTAGTACACGCGGTCAGCAACAGGAGGCCTACCCCGTTGAAAAGCAAAGGCGCCGTGGTCTGGGACCTGAACCTGCCATGGGCACAATGACTCCATGACAAGCAGACCCCTCGCCGGCCGCGGCGCCAACGAGCAACTCGCCTACCGTGTCGCGGGAATGCTGCTCGGCATCGGCACCCTGCACTTCGTTGCGCCCAAACCGTTCGACTCCATCATCCCGGTCGAGCTGCCGGGCAGCCCGCGACTCTATACCTACGGATCGGGCGTGGCCGAACTCGCGATCGGGGCGTTGCTGGTGCCGCGAAGCACCCGGCGATCCGCCGCGCTGGCCGCCGTGGCGCTGTTCATCGGCGTCTTCCCGGGCAATGTCAACATGGTCCGGTTGTGGTGGACCAAGCCATGGCCGATGCGGATCGCCGCCCTGGCCCGGTTGCCGCTGCAGATCCCCATGATCACCACGGCGCTCAAGATTCGCCGCAACAGCTGACGCGCCGAGTCGTGAGCGGAACAGCCATCGCCGCAGTGCTCGCGCTGGCGGCCGCGCTGATGGTGGGCGCCGGAGACGTTGCCCAGCAGCGATCCGCGCAGCAGGTCACCGATAAACCGGTCGGCACCTTCGCCCTGCTTCGCCGGCTGCTGCGTGACAGGCAGTGGTGGACGGGCACCCTGGTGGCCGCCGCCGGCTTCGGGTTCCAGGCCGCGGCCCTGGGACTGGGTTCGGTGGTGCTGGTGCAGGCGCTGTTGGTGACGTCCTTGCTGTTCGCCTTGCTCATCAGCGCCAGGGTCAACCATCGCAGAATCACGCGCCAGCAAGGGATTTGGGCTGTCCTGCTAGCCGCCGCGGTTGCGGTGGTGGTAACGGTCGGCGACCCTCAGCAGGGCACCCCGCGCGGATCGGTGCACACCTGGACGGTCGTAGGCGTTGGTCATGGTTCCGGCGTTGGTCCTGTGTGTGATCGGCGCGCGAATGTTTCCGGGTTCGGTCGGCGCGCTGCTGCTGGGACTGATGTCGGGCTCACTGTGGGGGCTCTTTTCGGTATTGACCAAAGGCGTGGTCGACCAACTCGGCCACGGTATCCCGGCGTTATTGCGCGCACCGGAGCTATACGTGTGGGTGGTGCTGGCGATCGCGGCGACCGCCTGGGAGCAGTCTGCGTTTCGGGCCGGCCCGCTCACCGCGTCGCTCCCCGCGGTCACCGTCGCCGAGCCCGTCGTCGGGTCGGTGCTCGGCATCACCGTGCTGGGTGAGACGCTGCACACCAACGACATAGGCTGGCTGGCCTTGGGTTTATCGGTAGGGCTGATGGGGGCGGCGACCGTGGCGCTGGCCCACAGTCAGGCCAGTGATGCCCCGCCCGCCGACGAAAATCCTTCGCGCACAACGGAGAAGGCCTGAGCTCAGCTCAAGCGTGAACCGACCCGGTGCGCGGTGCCGTCGGCATCGACGTAGGCGAATTCACGCAAACCGTACGGTGTGTCCTGCGGGGCGATCAGGCGCCCACCCAGGTTTTGCAATGCCGCCCACTGCGCATAGAGGGCGTCGGCATCGCTGACGTAGAAGTACACGCTGGCGGCCGTGCGCAAGGGGTCGTGCTCGGCCCATTCGGTGAGGTGAATGGACACTGACCCACGGTCGGCGAATCCGTATTTTTCAGGGCCTTCGTAGGCGTGGACATCAAAGCCGAGCCGGCGGTACCGGTCGAGGGCGACATCCAAATCTCGAACGGGAACTATCGGCGATACCGAGGTGAAGTCGACTGTTGACACCCAGCGAACATAGTTCACCCGCGACGCAGAATCCCAATAGCCTTCTGCAATTTACCCATTGGTGGTAGTCGCCCGCGGCGGCGGGCGCGTATGCTCTCGCGGCCGAGACGGTCACGACGATGCTTGCGCCACCGATAATTCGGATTTGCAGCCGCATGCGCCGCAATACATCGGTTTCGGGGTAGGTTGTCCGCGGGTTCGGTCGTACCGCAGGAGGGATCGTGGGCACATCGCAAAAGACGTCCAAGCCGCGCACCGGGCAGCCAATCATCCACCTCTCGCAGCTGTTGCGCGCACCCGTGCTGGCGCGCTCCGGCGAAACGGTGGGCCGGGTGGAGGACGTGATCGTGCGGCTACGGGGAGCCGAGAAGTATCCGCTGGTGGCCGGAATCGTGGCCGGGGTCGGCGGACGCCGGGTCTTCATCGGTGACAAAACCATCGACGCGTACTCAGCCGACCGAGTCCTGTTGACCAAGAACAAGGTTGACCTTCGTGGGTTCGAACGCCGCGAGGGCGAGGTGCTGTTGCGCACCGATGTCTTGGGCCACCGGTTGATCGACGTGGCCACCGTCGAGTTGGTGCGCGCCTACGACGTCGAGCTGGAACAGACGGGCGAGGGCTGGATGGTCACCCGCCTGGACACTCGACGTCCGCCGCGATTGTTCGGACTGATCAAGCACTCGGGTGGGCACGCGTCTCGTGATTGGAAGGCATTCGAGCCGCTTATCGGCCACGCCCGCTCCGATGCCGTCCGGCGCCTGTCGGACCGATTCGGTGACCTCAAGGCCGCCGAGATCGCCGATCTTCTCGAGGAGGCGGACAAGGCCGAGGGCGGCGAGATCCTCGATCGGGTGCACAGCGATCCGGAACTGGAAGCCGACGTCTTCGAAGAGCTGGACCCGGAAAAGGCCAGCCGGCTGCTCGACGGCATGCCGGACAACGAGGTCGCCGCCCTGCTGGGCCGGATGCGTGCCGACGATGCCGCCGATGCGATCGCCGACCTGCGCCAGTCACGGCGACGACGGGTGCTCGAGCTGATGCCCGCGCCGCAACGCACCAAAGTCATCACATTGATGGGGTTCAATCCCGAAAGCGCCGGCGGCCTCATGAATGTCGACTCCGTGACATGTTCGGCGGCCACCACCGCGGGCGAGGCGTTGGCGCTGATCGCCGCGTCGCACAGCATCCAGCCGGAGGCGCTCATCAAGATGCACGTACTCGATGAGGAGAAACGTCTTGACGGCGTCGTTTCGGTGATCACCCTCTTGCAGGTCGACGCCACCGAAACCCTTGCGGCCCTGATGGATTCCGATCCGGTGCGGGTGAATCCCGACGCGGACCTGACCGACATCGCGCTGCTGATGGCCGATTTCAATCTCTACTCCATCCCGGTCGTCGACGAGCAGGACCGCCTACTCGGCGTGGTGACCGTCGACGACGTGCTGGAGGCGACCATCCCCGAAGACTGGCGCCGCCGGGAGCCCGCACCGCGCCCCATCCGCGAACTCACCGACGCCGACGACCGTGACACGCCGCCGAGGGGAAGCACGCAGTGACCTCCGGCGGCGAGAACAGCACTCGAGGCCGACGGGCAGGAGGCTCAGCGCTCCGATGCCGCGGCCGCCAGGCGCACCGCGGTGCTGGACAGCGCGCATCTGGGCGATATCGAGGGCGCGTTCGGGCGGATCAGCGTCGGGGAGACCGAGCATGCCCGCACCTGGCGGACGCGGCTGCTGACGCTGCTCGCCATCGTCGGACCCGGAATCATCGTGATGGTCGGCGATAACGACGCGGGTGGGGTGGCCACCTACGCCCAAGCCGGGCAGAACTACGGCTACTCACTGCTGTGGGTGTTGCTGCTGCTGATCCCCGTGCTCATCGTCAACCAAGAAATGGTGGTCCGGCTCGGCGCGGTTACCGGGGTTGGACACGCCCGGCTGATCAACGAGCGCTTCGGCCGCGGCTGGGGCTGGTTCTCGGTCGGGGATCTGTTCTTGCTCAACTTCTTGACGATCGTCACCGAGTTCATCGGCATCAGCCTGGCGGCCGAATACATCGGCGTCTCCAAATACGTTGTGGTGCCGATCTCGGCGGTGGCGTTGGTGGTGATCATGGCCAGCGGCAGCTTCCGCCGATGGGAGCGGGCCATGTTCATTTTCATCGCCGTCACGCTGCTGCAGATACCCATGCTGCTCATGTCACATCCGCAATGGGGACACGCGGCGAAGTCCTTTGTCGTGCCGGGAATTTCGGGGGAATCAGCTCGGATGCCGTGCTGCTGATCATCGCCATCGTCGGCACCACCGTGGCACCGTGGCAGTTGTTTTTTCAACAGTCCAACGTCGTCGACAAGCGGATCACACCCCGCTTCATGGGTTATGAACGCGCGGACACCGTGCTGGGCGCCTTCGTGGTGGTGGTCGGCGCCGCCGCGCTGATGATGACCGGCGAATGGGCGGCACGCTCCACCAACACCATTGGCGGCTTCACCGACGCCGGAGCCATCGCTCATCTGCTCGGCCAACACCGCGAGACGCTCGGCTGGATCTTCGCGATCGTGCTGATGGACGCGTCGATCATCGGGGCCGCCGCGGTCACCCTGGCCACCAGTTACGCCTTCGGCGACGTGTTCGGGCTGAAGCATTCGCTGCACCGCGGCTTCGCGGACGCCAAACAGTTCTACCTGTCCTATACCGCGATGGTCGTGCTGGCCGCGGTCATCGTGCTGATCCCGGGCGCCCCACTGGGGTTGATCACCACCGCCGTTCAGGCCCTCGCCGGCCTGTTGCTGCCCAGTGCCAGCGTCTTTCTGCTGCTGTTGTGCAACGACCGGGAAGTGTTGGGGCCCTGGGTTAATCGCGCCTGGCTCAACTGGGTCGCCGCGCTCATCGTCGGCACTCTGCTGCTGTTGTCCGGAATCCTGATGGCCACCACGTTGTTTCCCGACCTCGAACGTCGTCGCGGTCGCGGCCTACCTGACGCTGACTCTCGTCATCCTCGGCGTGGCCGCGGCGCCGGTGCTGCGCTGGCTGGCCCGCCGGCAACCCGCGCGGCCCCGGCCACAACTCCCGGCCCGCGGCGTCGACCGCAGCACCTGGCGCATGCCGCCGCTGGCGCTGCTCGAACCGGTCACCTGGTCACCCGGAACCCGGCTCGCGATGATCGCGCTGCGCGCCTATCTGGTTGTCGGGGCGTTGCTCCTGGTGGTCAAGGCCATCCAGCTCAGCCGCTGACCGCTTGGATTCGGCGAGCCACCTCGCCGTACCGCTCGAAGCGCTCCTGATCGGCGACGGAGTTGTACATCACCAACCGTGTTGCTGCCCCGGCATATTTCTCGATCAACGCGTCGGCCAGCCCATCCCAGGTCGACTCGGTCGCGAAGACCGCGATGTGATCGTCGCTGACCTGGGCCGCCATGCCGGCGAAGTCGCCGGCCTTCTGCTTCTCCCGGATCCGGGCGGTCGTGCCCTCGAAACCCGCCTCGTCCCAAATGAATGCGTAGTTGGGCGTACTGCCATAGAAGGCCATGCTGGCGCGCACGACCTCGCGCTGCTTGTCCCGCTCTGCGTCGGTGTCGCCGACGATCGTCATGACGGGCACGATGATCGCGATGTCCGAAGGCTGAACGGCCCGCTTTCGCCGCTCCTTCACCGACCGTCGGCACGACGTGACGGGCCAGGTAGCCCGGCTCGCCGATCGGATGGACATGAACCCCGTCGGCCACTTCGCCCGCCATCCGCAACATCCACGGATTGACCGCTGCGATATCGACTTTGGGGTCGGCAGCGTCGATGGGCCCCGGGCTCCACTGCGGGGTGATGAAGTCGAGATCGTAGAAGTCGCCGTGGTGGTCGAGGGTCCCGGAGCGAAACGCCGCGAAGCACGCCTTCACGGCCAGCAAGTAGTCGCGCAGCCGGGGCCCCGGCTGCTCGAAGGCCGTGCCGTAGCGCCGCACCACGTGAGTGCGCACCTGCGTCCCCAGCCCCAGCCGAAACTTCCCCTTGGTGGCCTCCTGCAGTTCCCATGCCGCGGCGGCCGTGACGAAGGGACTGCGCGGAAAGGCCACCGCGACGCCCGTCGACAACTCGAGACCCGGCGCCGCCTGCGACGCCACGGCGGCATTCAGGTACGCGGTGCGGCCGGTCTCGGTGAACAACAGACCGGAGAACCCAGCGGACTGGGTCTGCCGGGCAAGCTCACCGATCTGGCCCAGAGGCTGGGGAATCGTCATCGCGTCGACGTGCATGGTGGGAGCGTACGTCGAGCGTTCGACCGCAATGCCACGGCGCGGTTCTCCGGGCGGGTCTCAGCGTTTCGTCGGCCGCCGGCTTACCGGCGCGGTGAAACCTTCGGTGTCATCGAAGAATGCCCATTGCCCGTCGTCATTGACTTCCATGCGCCAACCCAGCTCGGTGTTCCCGCCGACCGAGTCGACGAACCAGGCGTGCGCGGCCTCCGAGTTGGCAAAATTCTTCGTCGCGACGACCCGGCCACGTGGGTCGATGCAGCGAAACTCCGGCATGGGATCTAATTATCCCTGCCAGCGCGTTTTCAATCCCGAAAACCGCCTAATCGGTGATGAACACCTAGTTACACCGTGCGGGCCAGCCGATCGGCGAGGATTTCGGCAAACCTCGCCGGATCGTCGAGCGCGCCGCCTTCGGCGAGAAGTGCTGTGCCATACAGCAGTTCCGCCGTCTCCGCGACCGAAGGGTCGTCGCTTCGGTCCTCGTGCGCTTGGCGCAGGCCCGTGACCAGCGGATGGTTGGGGTTGAGTTCGAGAATCCTCTTCCCCACCGGGATGTTCTGCCCGGACGCCCGGTACATGCGCGCGAGCGCCGGGGTGATCCCGAAGGCATCGGTGATCAGACAGGCGGGCGAGTCCGTCAGGCGGTTGGACAGCCGGACCTCTTTGACGTGGTCGGTCAGGGTGTCCTTCAGCCAGGTGAGCAGGTCGGCGAACTCCTTCTGCTGCTCCTCGCGCTCGGCCTCGCTCTCGTCATCGTCAGCGCTGAGGTCGACCTCGCCCTTGGCGATGGACTGCAACGGCTTGCCGTCGAACTCGGTCACCGTTCCCACCCAGACCTCGTCGACCGGATCGGTGAGCAGGAGCACCTCATAGCCCTTGGCTTTGAACGCCTCGAGGTGCGGCGACTTCAGGATCTGCTGGCGCGACTCGCCCGTGGCGTAGAAGATCTGCGTCTGGCCCTCCTTCATGCGCTCCACGTACTGGGCGAGCGTGGTGGCTTCCTCGTCGCTATGCGTCGAGGCGAACGAGGAGAGCTGCAGCAGCGTCTCCTGGTTGTCGAAGTCGTTCAGCAGGCCCTCCTTGAGGACCCTGCCGAATTGCGTCCAGAAGGTGCGATAGTCCTCGGGGCGCTCGGACTGCAGATCCTTGATCGTGGAGAGGACCTTCTTGGTCAACCGGCGCCGGATGGCCTTGATCTGCCGATCCTGTTGCAGGATCTCGCGCGACACGTTGAGCGACATGTCCTGCGCGTCAACGACGCCCTTGATGAAGCGCAGATATTCGGGCATGAGCTCGTCGCAGTCGCCCATGATGAATACGCGCTTGACGTACAGCTGGATCCCGGTCTGGGCGTCCCGGTTGAACAGGTCGAAGGGGGCGTGCGACGGGATGAACAGCAGCGCCTGGTACTCGAAGGTGCCCTCGGCCCGCATCGCGATGACCTCGAGCGGGTCGTCCCAGGCGTGCGCGATGTGCTTGTAGAACTCCTTGTACTCCTCCTCGGAGACCTCTTCTTTGGGCCTGGCCCACAGCGCCTTCATCGAGTTGAGGGTCTCGGTCTCGATGGTGACCGTCTCCTCGCCGCCCTCTTCAGTAGCGAGAGTGCGTCGCTCGACCTGCATTCGGATGGGCCAGGCGATGAAGTCGGAGTACTTCTTGACCAGGCTCCTGATCTTGAACTCCGCGGTGTAGTCGTGCAGCTCGTCCTCGGCGTCCTCGGGCTTGAGGTGCAGGATGACCGACGTTCCCTGCGGGGCGCCCTCGACCGATTCGATGGTGTAGGTGCCCTCGCCGCTCGATTCCCATTTGGTGGCTTCGCTCTCGCCGGCCTTTCGGGTGAGCAGTTCGACCTTGTCGGCCACCATGAAGCTCGAATAGAAACCGATACCGAACTGACCGATGAGTTCCTCCGAGGCCGCGGCGTTCTTGGCCTCGCGCAATTGTTTGCGCAGCTCGGCCGTGCCGGACTTGGCCAGCGTGCCGATCAGGTCCACCACTTCGGCGCGGGTCATTCCGATGCCGTTGTCGCGAATGGTCAGGGTGCGCGCATCCTTGTCCACGTCGATCTCGATGTGCAGATCGGAGGTGTCGACGTCGAGGTCCTTGTTCCGGAACGCTTCAAGGCGCAGCTTGTCCAAAGCATCGGAGGCGTTGGAGATCAACTCCCGCAGGAACGAGTCCTTGTTGGAGTAGACCGAATGAACCATCAGATCTAGCAGTTGCCGAGCCTCTGCCTGAAACTCCAACTGCTCGACGCGCGCGTTCATGACTTCTCCTACTTCTCCTTTCAGAGGACGTTGACGGTCTCGAATTTACCGAGCGCCGACCAGTGGTGTTCGGTGGACCCGTCCACTTTAGGGCCGACCGCCTCTACCCTGAACGCATGTCTGTTGCTCAGCGCGAACGCGCCGCCCTCGTGGAAACCATGCGCGCCGTCGGTCCGGATGCTCCCACGTTGTGTGAGGGCTGGACGACGCGTGACCTGGCTGCCCATCTGGTGATCCGCGAATATCGCCCCGACGCCGCACCCGGCATCGTGATTCCGTTCTTCGCCTCCCATACCGCCAAGGTGCAGAGCCAGGTAACCGAGCAGAACGATTGGGACGAGCTTGTTGGCAAGCTCTCCGCCGGGCCCCCGGTCTACTCGCCGCTGAAACTGCTCGACCCCGTGGCCAATGTGGCCGAGATGTTCATCCACCACGAGGATGTGCGGCGCGCGAAGCCGGGCTGGCAGCCGCGCTCGCTGGAACCCGCCCTGAGCAAGATGCTGCGGCGCACGCTGCCGCTGATGGCCCGCCTCACGCTCGCCAAGGTGCCGGGCCGGGTGGCGTTGCGCACCTCAGAGGGCAAGACGGTGCTCACCGCAGGTCAGGGCCCCGCGGTGACGGTGACCGGGCCGCCCGAGGAGCTGTTGCTGTTCAGCGTGGGGCGCGAAGCGCAGGTCGACTTCGACGGCGACGGCGCGGCGGTGCAGGCCGTCCGCGATGCACCCAAGGGGCTGTAGGCGTCCGATACCTACGGCGGCCGCGTGCGGCCCGTCCAGTGGGCTCGGTTTCGGCACGGTTACCCGAACGTCTCGCGCAGCTCTTTTTTGATCACCTTGCCGAATTGATTGCGCGGTAGCGTATCCACGACCACCAGGTGCTCGGGATGCTTGTATCTGCTGAGGCCCTGTGATTGGCAATGCCGCACAAGGGATTCCAACGACACGCCGTCGGTTGTCGCGGGCACGACGACGGCACACACGCGTTCGCCGGTGCGCGGGTCGGGTATACCGATCACTGCGACATCGGCAACAGCGGGGTGGGTGGCCAGTGCATTCTCGATTTCGAGGGCCGAGACGTTTTCCGCATTGCGGATGATCGCGTCCTTGGTACGGCCGGTGACGCGGACGTTTCCATCGACGTCGATCAGGCCGAGATCTCCTGTGCACAACCACCCCTCGCTGTCGAACGCATCGGCGTCAAGTGCCGGGTCGGCGTAGCCGAGAAAGCATTGGGGTCCTTTGAGCCGCAGCTCCCCTTCCTTTCCGGCCCCCAGTTCGATGCCGCCGCTGTCGACCGCACGGACCCTGACCCCGGGCACCGGCGGCCCGACGGTATGGTCGAGCACCTCGGGCGTCGCGGCCAATGAGGGTGAGGTCGCGCACGGAAACTCGGTCATGCCCCAGGCATTGGCGATTCCGGCCAGGCCGAAGGTTTCGCGGATCTGACGCCCCAGTTCGGCGGTGACCGGTGCGCCGCCGGCCAAGCAGCCGCGAACGGAAGGAAACAGCGGCCGATCGCCTTGCGCCTGTTGGGCTTCCAGGAAGGCGACGAAGAACGGCGTTGCGGTACCCAGGAAGGTCGGATTGTGCGCGGCGATGGCCCACGGCGTGGTGGCCGGGTCGAACGCCTCGAACAGGGCCAATCGCATGCCGGTCAACAACCCGGTGGCCAGCATCGCAGCACCACCGATATGTGCGATCGGGAAGGCGATCGGATCGACGTCGCTGCTGTTGGCCCCGACCATGCCCACGACTCCCGCCGAGCCGGCGATGATCGAGGTGTCGGTATGACGGATCCCCTTGGGGGCCGCGGTGGTTCCCGATGAGTAGTAGATCCAGCGAGGCTCGTCGGCGGATCCCGGCGGCGCCGGGAGGGCCCCGGCGTCGGCGCCGGGCAGCCGCAGCTCCCCTGCGGACGGGGGTGTCGCCAGGTCGAGGCTGACGACCTCGAAGCCTTTTTTCCGTGACAGTGCCCTGGCCAGCCCGCCGTGATCGAATCCACGCCAGACTTGCGGCGCCACAAAGAATTCGGTGTCCAGCTGGCCGGTGATGAAGGCAACCTCGCGTTCCCGCAGTATCGGGATGATCGGGTTCTGCACCGCACCGAGTCGGGCGAGCGCGGCCATCACCACCATGGTTTCCAGCGTGGTGGGGAGCTGCCAGGACACGACGGTTCCCGCGCGGACTCCTCGGTCGGCCAGCGCAGCAGCGGTTGCGCACGCCGCGTCATGCAGCTGAAGCGCGGTCATGCTGCGCCCGTATTCATCGGCGAGAAGCGGTCGATTCGATCCTCGTCGGGCCGCCTCGGCGATCAACGACCAGAATGTCACCGCGCCAACCCTTTCGGCCTCACCCGGCCGACGCATCGGTGGTGGGTGGACGAAACCCCGAGTGCGCAATGGCGACAGACACGCCAGTGCCGATCGGCCCTTTGGCGTCCACCAGTTCCGCCGAACCACTGGCCACCCCGTCGTGGCTGTGATGCGTCAGGGAGGCAAGCCCGATGTGGGCGCCCTCGGGAAGCCGGCTGAGCGTGAGCGTGTAGTCGACGTTGATGAACTGCAGAGAGTTGGTGCCCCAGTTGGCAATCGACGCCGTGATGTCACCGGCCATAGCCACGCGAGTGAAGGGGGTGAGCGGTTCGTCGTCGATCAGCGCGCGCGTCTCGTGTATCCACGTGTATTTCGGACCATCGTCCTGAGGCCAGTCCGGATCTGGATTCTGTACGTCGGCGCCCCAGCCGTAGGTTCGCATGAACAGCGTCGAGTACGCCTCGTCCAGCGGGATCGGCGGCATCTGCACCGGTGGCGACCAGATGTGCCCGTCGGGTTGCGCGCCGCGGCGCAGAAACAGTGCACTCGCCTGCGCGACCGGGGCGCCGTCCTGGATGATCACGGCCTCGACCAGCTGTAATCGACGCCGGTTGTGCCGCACCTGCGTAAACACCTCGAGCGGCGCCAACGCCGTCGGGCGGGGCAGATCGACGGTCAACCGCGCCGGCTGCAGTTCCGCATCCCCCACCGCATCCTCGACCGCCCAGGCCAATAGTCCGCCGACAACATGGCCGCTCAGCGATGGCCCCCATCCGCCGCGCGCGATTTTGGTTGGCACGAAATATCTTTCGTCACGCACAAAGTACGGCGCGGATTCTGCCCATTGAGCTTCATCCGGCACGATATCGGGCTCGGCCACCGCATGACCCTTCGATGTGATGGGGATCGCGGGCTCAGCTGAGCACCGCAACCGTGGATATTACAGTTGCACTTCCAGTCGCTTCATGGCACCGCGCCACGACGGTCCGGCGGTCAGCCGACTGCGGCGCCCACCAGATGACCAATCACGTAGGTGGTCGCCAGCGCGAGACTCCCGCCGATGGCGTTACGAAGCACTGCCCGGCCCTTCGGAGCTCCGCCCAGACCGGCCGAGACGGCACCCGTGATCACCAGCGCCACCAGCACGGCCGCGACGGTGACCGGAATTCTCCATGTCGTCGGCGGGGCCAGGATTGCGATCAACGGCAATAGCGCTCCGATCGCGAACGAAAGCGCCGACGACGATGCCGCCTGCCAGGGGTTTGTCAGCTCATCGGGATTGATGCCGAGTTCCACCTCGGCATGGGCGAGCAGCGGGTTGTGGTCGGTGAGTTCCTCTGCCACGGTGCGAGCGGTCGCCGGCGTCAGGCCCTTCGCCTCGTACAGCGCGGCGAGCTCGTCCAATTCGGCGGCCGGATCTTCGCGCAGTTCGCGACGCTCCTGGCTCAACAGCGCCTTCTCGGTGTCACGCTGGGTGCTGACGGAGACATATTCGCCCAGCGCCATCGACACCGCCCCGGCAACCAGTCCGGCGCTGCCTGCGGTCAATATGGGGGCCCGTGCGGCGGTCGCCGCCGCGACGCCCACGACGATGCCCGCCGTGGAGACGATTCCGTCGTTGGCGCCCAGGACGCCGGCGCGAAGCCAATTCAGTCTCGATGACACCGAACCGACGTGCGGCTCGTGCGGATGTGACGCACTCGACACGGGCGCAACCATATAGATGTAAACCCTTGCCGACTAGCCAACGTAGCCTTCCCAAACCGGCACGAGCGTCGGGCAGTCCGCATCAATCCGTCGCCAATATGCCTGGTGGTTACGCGCGTCAGGCACGCACGGCGCGTGGCCGCGCTCGGCTGGGTGGTGCTGGCAGACGCGTAACCGGCCGGTCGGATCAAAGGTTCCTATGGGCTGGCCACAGCCAACCCATAGGAAGGCTATCTAACGTCGAGGTCGTAACGGGGGGTGCTTCAAGGAACTTCCTTGCAAGAAACCCTTGGTGGATAGGTGAAGCATCATGAAGTTGAAGCAACTTGTCGGAGGGGTGACCATCGCCGGCGCGCTCAGCGCCGCAGCCCTGGGGATGGGCGCCGGGTTTGCCAACGCTGCTCCCGGGGCGCCGCAGCCTCCGGGTAATCATGGTGGGGCGGCGCCTGGTGGCGGCCACGCACCCACTGGCCCCAACGATCCGGGCGGCCCCGGCGGCCCAGGCGGCCCAGGCGGCCCCGGTGATCACCCCGGTGGCCCCGGTGGTCCTGGTGGACCGGGTCACCCCGGCGGCCCGGGCGGTCCCGGTGGGCCCGGCGGCCCAGGCGATCACCCCGGCGCTCTTGGTGGTCCTGCTGGACCCGGCGACCACCCCGGTGGTCCCGGCGGGCCTGGTCGGCCCGGCGATCACCCAGGTGCTCCCGGCGGATTCGGTGGACCGGATCCTCATCCCGGCGGCCCATGGCATGGAGACGGCCAGCGCGGCTATTTCCATGGCGCCCCGTGGGGCGACGGACCGGGACCGTGGGGCGCGGGCGAGCCGCCGCGGCCGGCGTGGGATCGACCGCTTCCCCCGCCCGGTGGGCGCTGGGACTACGGCCCGATCAACTACTGGGGCTACCAGGAAACCCCGATCTGGGATCCCGGGTTCAACCAATGGGGCTTCTGGCTCTTCGGAGTGTGGATCCCGCTGTGATCGATAGCTGACAAGACGCCCGCTTCGCCGATTGGCGAGGCGGGCGTCGTCGCTTGTATGCATTGGCGCCGAGCGGCTTTCACCCTCGGCACTGCCCCTAGCTTTTGGTGCCGACCGTCAACAGATCGGACACGAGCGCCGTCCACACCGGGCGCGGGATTCGGTATTGGTCCGTGATGACGAACCCGGCATCCTCGAACAACGTCCGCATCTCGGGCGCCGACGTGTTGTGCTGTGGCTTCCATCGGGAATCCGCCGATGACTGCAGCCGCGGCTGCCGTGTGCTCAGCGCCGAGACGGCTACCAGTCCGCCCGGAGCCAGCACCCGGTGGAATTCGCGTAACGCCGCCGGCTGGTCGAAGAAGTGGAAGGCCGAGGTCGTCACGACGGCATCCAGGGCGCCGTCGTCAAACGGAAGCTGCTCGGCTGGGCCGCGCATCCACTGCACCCGATCCGATCTCACCCGAGCCTGGCCGAGCATGCCCTCGGACATGTCGACGCCATAGATCTCGTCGGGCTGCAGTTCACGCTGGATACGATCGCTCAATATTCCTGTGCCGCATGCTATATCAGCGATCTTGCGCGCCCCGTGCTTGCGCAGCTGGGCTATCACCTCGTTGTGCGGAGGTCGATACACCCATCTTTGCAAGAAGGGCAGATCGTACGCCGGTGCGAGGAAACTCCACATCCGCGTGACGGCGTCGTTGAGTCCTCGTCGTTGCGGCGCGGTCATTTGCTCAGCACCGAGTTGTAGTAGGTGGTGTCGGCCATCGACACGGAGTCGTTGGTCTGCGGCATCGCGTCAAGACCGGAGTCGGCCAACAGGGCACTCATCCGAATGCCGTTCGACCGCCATCCCAGGTTGTCCAGGTAGTTGGCGACGTCATTGCGCTCGCCCTGGTAGCCGAGCTCGCCGAATTCCAGGTCGAAGCCATGCTCACGCCACTTCGCGGTGGCCCTGCTCATCATCTCTTGGGCTTTCTCGGTGTCTACCTCGGACATGTCCGGAATAGCTTCGCATGCCAGCCGGCTGCCGTCAGCGCTGAGTGCGGTGATGTTGTCCAGCAGGCGATCTTGTGCCTCCGGCGGCAGATATCCGAAGAGTCCCTCCGCGATCCATGCCGTGGGCTGACTCTTATCAAAACCGGCTTCTGCCAAAGCCTTTGGCCAGTCGTTGCGGAGATCGACGGCCACCGTGCGCAGCTCGGCCTGCGGGGCGGCGCCCAGCTTGGCCAATGTCGTGGCCTTGAATTCAATCACCTGCGGCTGGTCGATCTCGAACACGGTCATATCGGCCGGCCACGCCAACCGGTAGGCGCGCGCGTCAAGGCCCGATGCAAGGATCACGGCCTGCCGTATCCCGGCCTCCGTCGCGGCATGAAAGAACGAGTCGAAGAACCGGGTTCGGGCGGCCATCGCCGCGGGCATGTGTTCGAGCTTCCAGCCGGATTCGTGGTCGTCGACGTCTGCGACGACCAGGTCGCCCGAGATCCAGCGGGTGAAAAAGTCAACGCTAACGGCACGCACCAGCGGCTCGGCGAATCGGTCCTCGATCAGCGGGTTGTCGGCATTGGTCGCGATCGCTCGCGCGGCGGCGACCATCGTCGCGGTTGCGCCCACGCTGGTCGCCAAATCCCAGGTGTCATTGTCTGTGCGTGGCATGCGGCTTTGTCCCCCTCGGAGTCACAGGTTACTTAGCACCTATAACGACCGGTAGACGCGCGGAGTTCCCCGCCCCGCCTCCTGTTATTCGCGAGGCCCGGGGTACCCGGACCCGGGGCCACCTGCTCAATCAAGCCCTAACCGTGCCGAGATGTGAGCTCGAATGCGGTTGCCGCCCGCGCGTCTTCAGTCGAGTATCAATTCGAAGACCGGGATGAGCCGATCGGTGCGTTGCTGGTATTCCCCGAACCCGGGAGCACGTTCGACCACGACCGAATAGACCGAATCCCTTTCGTCGCGCGGCAATTCGCGTGCGGTCGCGGGTTTCGGCGCCTGGGAGCCGATCTCCACCGACACGCGGGGGTTGGCGCGAATATTGTGCACCCACGCAGGGTTGTTTTCCCGTCCCGCCGCGGACCCGACGACATAGATCTTGTCGTCGATATCGAAGTAGGCGACCGGGTTGACGCGTTGAGCACCGCTTCGCGCTCCGGTGGAAGTCAGCAGCAGCAGCGGAAACCCTTCGAATTGCCCGCCCACTTTGCCGCCGTTGCGGCGAAACTCCTCGATGTTCTGCTCGTTGAACTCACGTTCCGAGCTCAGCGCGTCGTCACCCATTACCTCATCCTGGCATGCGGTGCGGATGTCGGCCATCATCCGCCACAGTCACGTTGTGTCGCAATTATTTTGGTTCTGCCGGTCAGCTTCGGCCCGACGGTACAAATGGCGGCGTTCACGCTAGCGCGCCCGAGTCGGGTTTGTGCGGCGTGAATCCGCGCCGCGTCACTGCCCCGGGGTAGTCGACGCGGCTTCGATCTTGGTCAGTTCGCTCAGGCCGCTGATTTTCAGGACCGACATCAGGATCGGGTTCGCGAGGAGCTCGATGCGATCGGCATGGGCCGCGAGAGCGCTGATCGCGGCGCTGTCCAGGTATTCGACCCCACTGATGTCGACGAGCAACGCCTTCTCGCTGCCGGTGGCCGTGGTGGTGGCGCCGGCCAGAGCCTGGTTGAACGCATCGATGTTGCTCAAGTCGATTTCACCCGCGACGACCAGCACGAAGTTCCCGTCGCTGCCGCGCCCGGTGTCGAGTGTGAGCGGCGTGGTCATCAGGTGATCCTCGTTGATAGGTGAACTGTGGTGCCGTCGCTGTCGGGCCGGATGTCGACGTCGTGCATGAGGCTTCGCATGAGGGGGATTCCCCTGCCTCGGTGCGGGTGGGACGCGGGTTGCGGAGCCTTCCATGAGCCGGTGTCGGTGATGGTCAACCGGACCCCCTCACCAGTTGCGATTGCGCCGAGGCGAATTATGCCTTGCGGTCTATGGCGGTGCCCGTGCTCGATGGCGTTGGCTACGGCTTCCCCGGCCGCAACGAGCACGTTCAGAGTCTGATCCGGGTCCAACCGGGCCTTCGTCAGCCAGTTACGCAAGGCGGTACGGGCAGGGGCAAGCTGGCTGACATCGGCGGGGAAGTTCAGCTCCAGCGGAGCCGGGTGGCGGTAGAGCAACAGGACAACGTCGTCTTGGTACCCGCCAAGCGGCGCGACATCGGCCATGACCTGGTTGGCCAAATCGTCCAGCGTCAAAGCGCGCGCGTCCTGCGCGGCGGCGGCCACGAGGGCGATGCCATGATCCAGCGGAACGCGGCGTCGCTCGACGAGACCGTCGGTGTAGAGCACGAGCGTCGAACGCGCCGGGATGGTCACTCGGGCTTCCGGCCGGGGCCAGTCACCGCGCACCCCCAATGCGATGGTGTGGCCGTCGTCGAGCATCTGGGTGCTGCCGTCGCTGTGCACCAAGATGGGCGGCGGGTGACCGGCGCTGGAGTAAACCAGTTCACCGGTTTCGGGAGTGAGCACCGCGCAGACCGCGGTGGTGCACTGCGCGCCGGGCAACCGCGCGGCGAAGCGGTCCATGCCGGCGAGAGCCGCACCGGGGCTTGGGTTTTCGAATAACAGGGCGCGGCAGGCGCTGCGCACCTGGCCCATCACGGTGGCGGCGGCCAGGCCATGGCCGACACAGTCGCCGACGATCAAGGCAATGCGCCCATCTTCCAGGTCGACGATGTCGTACCAGTCACCGCCGACCTGTAGCGGCCTCGTCGCGGCCTGATAGCGCACCGCGAACCCGGCGGGCAGGTCGGCGGGTCCGAGAATCGCATGCTGCAGGGCCAGCGCGGTTTCGCGCTGCTGGTCGACCTGGTGTACCCGTTGCAGGCCCTGGCCCAGGCGGCCGGCCAGGACCGTGAGCAGGGTCTGGTCTTCGAGGGTGAATGGGCGCTGCTCGGTCAGATCGATCCAGACGACGAGCACGCCGTCGGGGTGCTGCAGTGCGATGCCCGCCGTCCCTGCCTGCGCCGCGCTGGAGGTGAGGAGGTCGCCGTCGCGCAACGAGCTGAGCGCCCGCTGGGTCTGCGGTGGCAGGTCGGCCCACTGTGCCGGCTCGCCCACTGACACGACCTGTGGCGCACCGAATGCCATTTGCGGGGACGAGCTTTTCGTGGGGAAGGTGACGGCCAGAACGCGGCGCGCCCGCCAGAGCCGGCGCAGTTCCTCCGCCGCAGCGTGCACAGCGTCCTCGACGGTGTCGGCTTGAGCCAGTTCCTGGTTGAGCGCGTGCTCTCGACCCGCCGCCAGCGCCAATGCGATGGCCGCGTGCCGGGCGAAGTCGCTGACGAGATCGAGGTAGTCGTTCCCGAACGCGGGCTGGTGCGGGTCGCGTGCGACCGCGATGACGCCTAGCACCGCACCATCTGCGATGAGTGGCATGACGATGGCTGAGCGTTCGCCGACGTCGGTGAATCCCTCGATCGGGTATTCGAAGGAATCAGTGATCAGCGGCTGGCCGCGGCGCGCCACACCACCCGTGGTCGAGCCGTCCATCGGGACCTGTCGACCAATCACCGCCGAGGAGTACCGGCCCGCCGTCGCGGCCACGACCAGGGTGTCGACCTGCTCGACGGGCCGTTCGGGCTCCCGGGGAACCAGCAAGATCGCCTGCTCAGCGCCGGCCAACTCGAGCGCTCGGTTCACGATGAGCTGTAGCGGGCCCGTCTGCGGGTCGCCGGACAGCAGCGCGGTGGTGATCTCGCGGCTGGCCTTCGTCCATTTCGCCGATTCACGCTCCCGTTCGAAGAGCCGGGCGTTGTCGATGGCGGCCGCCGCTGCGGTGGCCATCGCTCGTACGGCGCCTTCCTGAGAGTCGGAGAACACGCGTCCCGGACGGTCGTCGGCCAAATAGAGGCTGCCGAAGTTGGCCGCCCGCACGGTAATCGGGATCCCGAGCAACGCGTGCATCGGCGGTTCTTGCCCGGCCAGCTCGGCGGTGTCGGGATGCGTATTCAAATCATCGACGCGGAGTCCATCGCCAACCGGGAGGTCACCGAGCCGCCGCGCCGTATCAGCATCGATTCCCGCATGAACGAAAGAAACAAGCGCGCCATCAAAAGCGCGTATGCCCAGGGCTGCGTAGCGGGCGCCGGTCAGCTCCATCGCCGCTTCGAGGACTCGATGCAGCGTCACGTCCAGGTCCAGATCGGAGCCGATTTCGACGATGACCTGTACCAGTTGTTCCATTTGGTCACGCGCTGCCACCAGCTCATCGAGCTGGTCGTGCATTCGGCTCACCAGTTCGCGCCGGCCCTGCCAGGTGAAGGCGGAGTCGCTCCGGTCGCTGTCCATAGGCAACAACGGTAATGGGTCGGGTCTACGGCGATGTCTGGACGGTAAGACTCAAGCACCGCGCTGAGCTTTCTCGCGCACGGACGACGAGTACCCGCTCAATAGCTGGCCAACATTCGCCAAGATCAGAAGAGATTGCGGGCGGTCGAGAACCGCAGGCAGCGTGGCTTTACTCAATCTTGACCAGGTATTGAATTGTCCCGCCGAAGATAGCTGACATGAGTACGCTTTCACCGGTGGAGCTGGGGGTTTTGGGACCTCTCCAGGTCCGGCAAGGCGGGGCGCCCGTCGCTGTCCCGGGCGCGAAAGCGCGCGCCATCCTCACGATGCTCGGGCTACACGGCGGTTCCGTCGTCCAGGCCGACGCCCTGGTCGAGCTGCTCTGGGGCGAGGACCCGCCGCGGACCGCGGTCAAGGCGCTACAGACCCACATCTCCTCCTTACGCCGCGCCCTGGGCGACGGCTTTGTCTTGACCCAGGGCGCGGGTTGGGTTCTGGCCGAGAGCGAGATTGACGCCTCCCGCTACAAAACGGCAGCCCGATTCGGCCGCGATGCCGCTGCCGGGGGCGACACCAGCCAAGCAGTGGCCCGGTTCGAAGAGGCGCTTGCCCTCTGGCGCGGAATCCCCGAACTGCCCGACGGCCGGCGCGGAACATCGGAGAAGACTCGATGGATCGAGAGCCATGCCGCGATGGTGGAGGATCGAGCGGACGCGCTGCTGGCCACGGGTCGCGCCGCCGAAGTCATCGGCGATCTCGAGGCCGCGGTGGCCGAGTCTCCCCTCCGGGAAAGGCGTTGGGGCCAGCTGATGCTCGCCCTCTACCGCGCCGGGCGGCAAGGTGAGGCCCTCGGCGCTTACCAACGGGCGCGAACGCTGCTCGCCGACGAACTGGGCGTCGATCCTGGGCCGGAACTTCGCCGACTCGAGGCCGCGATCGTCGCGCAGGATGCCTCGCTGGATGTTGCTGTGGCGCAACAGTCTCCGTCAGTGACGCGCGCCGTGACGTTCCTGCTCACCGATATCGAAGGGTCGACAGCCGCCTGGGAGGCGGACGCCGCAGCCATGGCGGTGGCGCTCGCACGACACGACGAGCTGGTGGAACAGGTCGTCACGTCACGGGGAGGACGGCTGATCAAAACACGCGGCGAGGGCGACGCGACGTTCTCGGTCTTCGACCGGCCTTCTGCGGCCGCCTCCGCCGCCGTGGAGCTACAGGACGCGATCACGCACGAACCATGGGAGTTACGCGATCCCATCCGTGTCCGGATGGCCCTTCATACCGGCGAGGTCGAGCTTCGCGACGGCGACTACTTCGGCCGGGCCGTCAACCGGGTCGCTCGGCTGCGGTCACTGGCCGAGGGCGGCCAGATCCTGTGTTCCGGCGCGACCGCCGAGCTCGTCATAGACACCTTGGCCGACGATGTGATGCTCACCGACCTGGGGATGCGTCAGCTGAAGAATCTCGCGCGCCCCGAGCATGTTTTCGAATTGCGCCTGGAAACTGGTGCGGGGCAACAGGAATCGCAAGCGCTCGAAGCTGCTCCCCTGCAGCGTCCCGGCCTCCCCGCCGTATTGGTCGGCCCGGGGCTCTTCGTCGGACGTGACCGGGAACTGGAAGGGCTGCGGTCGGCATGGCATACCGCGCTGGCCGGCGGTGTGCGCACGGTACTGATCGCCGGCGAACCCGGTGTCGGCAAGACCCGTCTGGCCGGCGAATGGTCGCAGCGGGCCTACGAGCTGGGAGCCATTGTGCTGTATGGCCGTTGCGACGAGGACCTCGGCGCGCCCTATCAGCCTTTCGCGGAGGCGCTGCGTTCGCTAGCGCCATCCATGGGTGCCGACCGGCTCAGAGGGCTGCGAGGCGTCGAGGCGTTGCTGTCGCTCGTGCCTCGGCTGGCCGATGTCGTGCCCGACCTCTCCCGGCCGACCCACTCGGACCCCGACACGGAGCGTTACGCGCTGTTCGATGCCGTCGTTGCGCTGCTGGAAACCGCGTCGAAGAGCGCGCCGGTCCTTCTCGTGCTCGACGATCTGCACTGGGCAGCTTCTTGTTTATTGGTTCAGTTACGTGTGTCGCTTCCAGTTGAAAGTTCTGGGCTTGTGGAGGTGATGAAGTGTCATTGGATCGCCGCATTTCACCCGTCGGCACGATATCTGATGCGAGGACTATGCCACCGCCTAATACGTACCGTACTGACATGGTACTCTGTAGTGCCATGAAATATCGACCGAAGCTTTCCCTCCCATGCCTTAGAGGCGGAGTTTAGACCTCATGTAGACAAATAGCAAGCGTAATTGCGGAGCTTGTTATCTAATAACCCCTGGGATTGCCAGTTGCAGACTACAGACTTACTCTTGAGTGACGGCTCTCCCTGCAGCTACCTCCAGTAATACGATAAGCTTCGCCGTCAACTTGTGGCTCGGTCCAGGCCCGCGAACTCCGCAAAAAGGATTTGTATGTCGTGCTACGAAGAGGCGGTGGACGTTACACCATCTCTCTCATGAAGCAACGGAGTTAAAGCGGGTGATCGGGACAATCGGGACTACACCCATCGAACCGCTTAGCTTGTGACTCGGAGGCTCTGATCCTGGTTTGACTTGACTGAAGGGGTTTCGCTCTCATGGATCAACTTGATTAGATCTATCTTGAAGGAAATGTGCCATATCTCCTAGATTACATCCCTGATTAATACGACGTCCTGGGTGAGGCGCGGCTTAGACCCGTCGTGGTAGGACGACCTGCGGAGTTTTATCCAACTTTTTTTTTTGTTCAACTACGGCATGCGTCGATACTCTCGCGACCGCCAAAGATCATGCATTGCGTGCGTTGACGGGAAAAGGCGGTGCGATCGCAAGTTCCCGCAATGCTCGCGGTGTGTCATTCGGGGATGCCAGTGCAAGTACACCAATGGAGTGAACTTCAGCAGCAATACCGGCTCCCAGGCCAATACGGACACCCGGGCCAATATCAACACTCAGTCCAATCCCGACATTCAGTCCTTCCAAATTGTTGAACGTCCGGCGTCTCTCTTTTCAGAGCCAGAGACGTTCCTAACCGAGACCCTCCTCAGTCCCCATGCCACCTGTCTCGATCGCTGGTCCATAAGCCAGTTGGTGGCCGGCGTCAAAAGCTTCCCTGCGATATTCGCCCGTACCTGCCAGACGCCATTCATCCACGCCCGGCTATACGATGACTGCCTCCCTGAGGCTATCCAGGATGCGTTCACTGTCTCTTCTACCTACCTCTCCCGGACGCCGCATACTGCTGCCTGGCTCACCCGTACTATTGAGGCTAAGGCAGTCCCCATTGTGCAGAAGGATCCGACTTCCTGTGGCCTTCTGGACCTGCTCGCCCGAGTACAGGCCCTGATGCTTTTTCAGATTATTCAGCTATTCGATGGCGATGTGCGGCAGCGGTTTATTGCCGAACAGCACCTAGGTATTTTACGAGCGTGGACCGCAGAGCTCCAAGCACGCTCGTATGCTCTAGCTATAGCAGGAACGTGGCAGGATTGGGTGTGTGCTAGAGCGTGCGCCGGACAATTCTTTTCTCCCTTATTATCGATGCATTATATTCGACGCTAAAATTAGGATACTGTACTACTGTGCCTATGCTGAGTATGCTCTCCTTTACCCCGGAAATGCAGCTGTGGAATGCAGTGACAAGCATATCTTGGCTAGCAGGTCAGAATTTCCCTGGCTCGGGAGCTGTACAATATGGGGATTTTGTAAGCGACTGGAAGAATGGACAATTTGTTGGCAACCTAGATGCCGGGCTAAAGCTCCTGATTATCCCATGCGTAGGAGAGGAATATCGAGAGGTGCTTGAAGGATGCTAGGCAATGTGTTATGCCAATTAAGTAATTTCAATCAAATGCTATGTTGGTTGCGTGAGAATGGAGATAGCTGATTCAATCCCAGTCGGGTAGCTTTGTGTAGGTGGCTTTATCTTTATTTCTATTGGAATTCCAAGCAATTTATGCACCCCAAAATATACCGCTCTTTGGATTTCCTTGCCCGTTCTTTAATGAAATTTGGCAGTATATGCAAAGGAGAGTAGTGTTGTGGCCACCTGGGCAAACAATAGTCACAAGATTGCCATGTGAACTGACGTAAAACTATGGCTTGTTGTTATAAAGTCTGTGAAGTTAGAAGCGTATTAAAAATCCTTAGCGTTAGTGCTTTAGGCACCCGCAGTTTTGAAACGACTAGAGCGAAGGTATTCACACAAGTAGTGTGGATATCAGATGGCTTTCTAACAACCACATGATGATGGACTAGCAACCGAGACCCAGATCTGATACTTTTTCAGGTGCCGGCAAGCCCATTGGATTGATATCGACAATAATGGTTGTGACGTCCCCAATGGCTCTCAAACCAGCTAACGCCTCGCAGAATTCTGGAGACTGATATACTGTCGAACGTTCCTGTTATATTAGCTAGATCCATTAAAGTAACTGACAACTATTAATCACCTCATGGCTTGTCCAACCCAGAATTCCCATCAGTAACCCATGCTCGAGATTCGTGCTCTTCCCGTAAGTCGTGCCACGCCTTGTCTGGGAGATTGTCTCCCACACCTGCTGAGCCTTTATTACATTGTCCTCGTCGATATTCACACGAATAATCTCGACCACGGATGCCTGTGCGATGGCCTTGGGACTTTTATTTGTTTCGTACAGTTGTAATTTTGGAGGGCCATTGATAAGATGGCGGAGTGCGGCCTGAAAGTTGGCAAATTGCTGAGAGGCGACGAAGGCATGGAAAGACAACTCGCTAGCCCATTCTGAATACATAAGTACCATACATATATTTCTCTGCGCGTTAGATCTAAAGGGTCCTTACCGAAGATCAGAATCTCTTTGAACTCGCCTCGTACATCCCGCTCGTTCTCAGTGGATACCCAGCCACGAAAAGCACTCAGCAATCCTGGATTTGGATTGGTTAACATCTTCTCGAAGGACGGCCACTCGCGCTCAATCTCATCAATTGAGGCTTTGTCTGTCTTGACTTGAGGAAAGATAAGCTCGGTGATGGCCATGACGTATCGCAGGATAGTAGATTATCCTATAATAAAATCTGTTTGACGAGAACTCGGTAGAAAAGATCAGACACAGGTCGACAATTTCTCATTATTTATTATAATGATCCATTGTTACATACGTCGTCAGGTACCCCTTCTCTGTAGTACGCTCGGAGTTGGCGGACAGATGCGGAATTCAGACCTGATGCGGCCTACTGCCCCCGTCAGCAAAGAGTGTACAAACCCTCTCCATTTTAGAAAGGCCAATTGTGAGTACGTGAGACGATATCATGCACGTTATCCAGCGTCATGGGCGGCGATATTTATTTACTGCAGCTCAAAACCCCAAACCAAGAACCTTTGGCTTTTATCGCTAAATCATGACTTCAATCCAATTCGGCATATTGATGATCCCCTTCCAAACACTTGATGTGGCCGGGCCACTTGATATTTTATCCTGTTGCACTAAAGATATGGTCCGGGACTTAGCAAGTGATGGCTTCCCTGGGGCTCAAGACTTGACCGAGAAGTCACTTGATATACAGTTTCATCATATCGGCGAGACTATGGATCCCGTGCAACTCTCATCTGGTTTCAAAGCCACCCCGACAACTGTCATCGATAATTGCCCCGAGCTTGACTTTCTCTTAGTGGGTGGCCCTGATACCTTAACGTTCAAGCTTAGTGATACGTTTGCAAGCTTTATTCAGAGACATGTTAAGGCCGGCAAGGGACTGTTCACAACGTGCACGGGCAGTCTCGCTATTGCATCATCTGGAGTCTTGGATGGAAAGTTGGCCACTACAAACCACGGAATTGTGAAGAGGGCTCAGGAAGTACGCCCTGAAGTGAAGTGGACGAAAGAAAAACAATTTGTTATTGATGGGACTATCTGGACTGCTGCAGCAGCATGTGCAGGAATGGATATGATGGCGCACTGGGTTATGATGAATTGTGATATAAGGCTCGCAAAGCTCTCATTTGCAGTCTTAGATTTTGTACCCAGAGATGATGAGGGAAACCAAGTTCTTCTCCACTAAACAGACTAAGCTTGAGAAATTGGTTGCAGGAGGCATCCTCGTCTATCGATCACATATCCACTACATATAGCAGAGAACATTGGAGTGAAACAGACGCTTTTAGATGAGAAGTGGAAGATTTAATATTTGAGTTTCTAACTAGTCAAATAAATAACTAAGAGTTGCCTCCCATATGAGAAGGGAGAGTTGTGCCATCACGATTGCTAGGACCTCTGTATCCTTGGCCTCATAAAGAATAGTTGAGAGCTTATTCAACAAATGATATGCGACAAACCAGCTAATCTCGAGGTTATAAGCAACGTCAACGACAGTATGGCGGCGGTGACGGGGGCTTTTTGCTGAGGGTTACGAGCAATCACCAGGGTATCCTCTTGGTCCACATTGCGGCGGCGACGACTTGAAGGCCGGGGTGGAGGGTTTTGTTGACGGTCGCGCGCAATGATCCGGTCAACTCTAGAATCGTCAAACGAGATATCAAGTGGAGCTCACTGTCGGGCTTGAATGCATAGCTTATGGAACGCAATTGTCTCCTGGACTCCATTCGAGACGGTCGGGAGTATCTAGTCAGGACAACTACATCGTACTGTACAGCCGCTGAAGGACAGCCACAACTCCGGATATGGATTACTATGGCATACGATATAAAGTTGGGGGCGTCTGTGTATATTTTGCTTCAGGCTATTACTGAAGATTCTTTCACCAAGATACTAGAGATCCGAGACCTTATTGATGGACGAAAATCATTAGAATCCTATGATGTTTCCTAGCCAAAAATGCACGGTCGTATGGTTGCAAGACTTTGAACAGAGAGCCGAAGGCAAGTCAAGTCGCACATGCTAACCAACATGCTGCAAGTTCTCATGTGGGGCACAATTATTGGCAAAATTGATGACAAGGTCTTGAACTATGTCGCATCAGGGAAGATACTTGAAGTATGCACAAAGACTCGCATCGTACTAGAAAGCAATGCGAAAACAGTGGATTGAAGCAGCGGATAGTGTTATGTCTTTGGACAACGAGGAGCCGTACCAGATCGAGAGCTCGGATACGATGACGGTTCTCCCGAATTTTGCAGGTTATTGAAGTACACCCCAGATACCGGTTTCATCGAGTAGGGCTGCTTCGAGAGCGTTGACGGTTCAAAGTACGACACCAGATTTGGGTTAATTATTGGAGAGGTCATGTTGAGTTCTATTATATCGGATGCAAGGGAAGCTGACGGGCGCTTGGTGTCAGATATTGATGTTGCTGATATAGAGGAGGAGAGCAAGTGACGCCGAACATCCTTCACGAGAGATCGAATATTGTAGGGCGTAGGTGAGAGATTGTGGCATAAGGAGGTAGAAGAGCTGTATACCTGCGACCTTAATACCTCGTTCTCTTCCCTAAGCTTATTATCTCGTATTGTAGGCGTTCAATCTCTTCTGACAGTTTGGAGCTCTGTTCTTTCTGAGTTTGCTCTAGAACTTTGATGTATTCTTTTCTTCTTCGTCCTGTTTTATAGCGTTCGAATTCGAGTGTCTCCTAGTAGGTAAAGAGTTCGGGCAGCTGTGACTTACGAATTTCTCGTTGTGCCAGACGATTGTACTACTCCCTGTTAGCCTCAAAGCCTATCGACCGCTCATGACCGCGGTGTCTTACCTCGCGCTTGCGTTCTTCTTCATGAGCTGGGAGGTCCATTTTACTCACGGACATCTGCCGCGGGCGCCGGAGCACAGTTATCTGCGTTGTCATATTAAAGGGAGTTAGGGGAGGGTAGAGTCGAGCTCATATACGGATGGTATTTTGAGATGTAAGAAGATGTCTGTAGCATTGTCGGACGAGGGATTCAGCCTGGATGGGGCCACCTTACAGTCTCTGACTTCCAGACATTGTAACGTCCTTCGCCCCCACGCCTCCACGTGGCGCAACCTAGGAAACTATTAGTATTTTCAAGGTTAGGTATAGAGTTGAAGGAGGGGGAGTGCTAATCGTATTGCTAGGGGTGACCGCAGCTGCTGAGAGAAGCTATGCCGCAAAGCATTCCCTCCTTTATTGCAACCAAGGCAAGACCCCCGACAATAAGCCCCACAAGTATACTTGCTGTCTACGTCGGGTCTAAACTCCGCCTGTTGCTACTGAGGAGTGGGTTGGGGGCAGTCGGAACCCAGCCAGTCTGGCGTCCAGGTTACTCAGTCTAATTCCCCATCCCCCCTGTGGGCGACCGTGAGATTATTCCGGGTGTCATTATTGTCCTGGGGGAGTCGGGCGTCAGTGATGATGCGACAAAGTCCTAACGAGGACAATATCAGCAGATGGATGGTTTGAGCCGGGCTGAGTGACTTGCCCGTGGCTTGGAGCCGGTATCGCCGAAAAATGATCTGGAGAAGCCATGACCATGCATATTGAACTTCCAAGGGAGGAACCTTCAAAAGGGTAGACACAATCGATTAATGAAAGGGTCCTTCCAACACCCTCCCTTTCTCAGAGATATTTGGGGAGCCAATGGACCTACTCTTATACTAGAACGGAACAAGCAACCTCTAATAAGAGCGCCATGCACGATGACCCCTTCTAGACTGTCCGCCTTGATATCCCGCTCGAGAATATCAGACGCTTCCACGGAACCCATATGCCGAAGCCATTACATAAAGGTATAATTGACCCGGCCATAATGAGACAGATATCTCTGAAGAAGAGTCACTAATCCAAAAATCATGTTTTGAATATGCTCTGACCTTCGGCAACTTTCCAGTTGGAAGACTTCCCTCGCCTGGGACGGCCGTTGATAGTTGAGGAGATGTTCATTACTTCTAGCACGAAGTATTTCCTGCTTGGTAACGTTAGCTTTGCAAATCTAGCTTTTGATTCCGCGTAGACCACTGGGTTACAAACTCCGAGATTGTTGCGAAGTGCACTGATCACTTTCAGGGTCGTCAGATCACAGGAATGGTCGTGATGAATTAGAATTCCATCTTAAAGAGGCTGATCTTGGCAACTTAGAGGCTAAAACCCTGTTATTTTGCATTTCAGTTACACGGTCAATGGAGAGGAACACTGGGATAACAACTCGGCAAACTTTGAAGTTGATTTCTCAAAGCTGCAAACTGCAAATGACGAGCGGAATGGTTACTGTCGCAGGCTTCCGGACCACCT